>NZ_CP058981.1:2052500-2627500 GCF_019278425.1 Winogradskyella sp. HaHa_3_26
GACACCTGCCCGGTGCTGGAAGGTTAAGTGGAGGGTTTAGAAGTTTACTTCGAAGATCTCAAATGAAGCCCCAGTAAACGGCGGCCGTAACTATAACGGTCCTAAGGTAGCGAAATTCCTTGTCGGGTAAGTTCCGACCTGCACGAATGGTGTAACGATCTGGACACTGTCTCAGCCATGAGCTCGGTGAAATTGTAGTATCGGTGAAGATGCCGATTACCCGCAGTGGGACGAAAAGACCCCGTGAACCTTTACTATAGCTTAGTATTGGCTTTGGATAAGTAATGTGTAGGATAGGTGGGAGACTTCGATGCAGCGTCGCTAGGCGTTGTTGAGTCATTGTTGAAATACCACCCTTTGCTTATCTAGAGTCTAACCTCTAACCAGGGACAGTGCTTGGTGGGTAGTTTGACTGGGGTGGTCGCCTCCAAAAGAGTAACGGAGGCTTCTAAAGGTTCCCTCAGCACGGTTGGTAATCGTGCGTAGAGTGCAATGGCATAAGGGAGCTTGACTGAGAGACATACAGGTCGATCAGGTACGAAAGTAGAGCATAGTGATCCGGTGGTTCCGTATGGAAGGGCCATCGCTCAAAGGATAAAAGGTACTCCGGGGATAACAGGCTGATCTCCCCCAAGAGCTCATATCGACGGGGGGGTTTGGCACCTCGATGTCGGCTCGTCACATCCTGGGGCTGGAGAAGGTCCCAAGGGTTGGGCTGTTCGCCCATTAAAGTGGCACGCGAGCTGGGTTCAGAACGTCGTGAGACAGTTCGGTCTCTATCTACTGTGGGCGTTAGAAATTTGAGTGGATCTGACTCTAGTACGAGAGGACCGAGTTGGACGAACCTCTGGTGTACCTGTTGTTTCGCCAGAAGCATTGCAGGGTAGCTACGTTCGGAAGGGATAAGCGCTGAAAGCATATAAGCGCGAAACCCACCACAAGATGAGATTTCTTTTAAGGGTCGTGGAAGATGACCACGTTGATAGGCTATAGGTGTAAAGGCAGTAATGTCATAGCCAAGTAGTACTAATAACCCATAGGCTTATTGTACAGCGTTTTTTTATAACAGTTTACTATTTATACAGACAGATATCATGTGATTTTTTCAATATGTCAACAATATTAGTGTTGATTATTTATAACAACCCAAGTTCTGATAAACTCAGAATAAAAATTTAAGGTGGTTATAGCGACGGGGCTCACCTCTAACCATTCCGAACAGAGTAGTTAAGCCCGTTTGCGCCGATGGTACTACTTTACTGTGGAAGAGTAGGTCGCCGCCTTTTTAAGAACCCTTACTAGTTAACTAGTAAGGGTTTTTTGTTTTTTATAACTTTTGATTTTTAATAAATGTTTAGAAGTAAAGCTAAGCTTATACTAAAGTATTTATTTTATGTTTTAATAACGTTTCATTTATTATATTTGAATTGATCTAGACGATCTCAATGTCTTAAAATAGAATAATGCTAAAACGAATTTTTCTTTTACTTATAATCTGTTGCTGGTATTCTGGTTTTTCACAAACAAACGAAGACCAGGCTGAAAGTTATTATATAAAAGGAGAATTTAAAAAAGCATTAATTATCTATGAAAATCTAGTTAAAGAAAGTCCTTATCACTACCAGTACAATTTAAAGCTCATAGATATTTACCAACAGTTAGAGCAGTTTAGTGATGCTAGAGAGATTATTATAAAAATCTTATCACAGCGATACAACCCTATGACAGTTGTTGTTTTAGGTTATAATTATCAATTAGAAGGCAATCAATTAGCTGCGGATAAATATTATGGTCAAACAATTGACTTTATAGATGAAAATCCTAACTACATTAATTCAGTAGCAAAGAGATTTGAAGATTATTCTCTTTTAGATAAAGCGATAGAAGTCTATGAAAAAGGAAAAAGATTAACACCAGAAAAAAACTATAGTCTTCAATTAGCTAGAATTTATGGTGATCAAGGTGATGTAGAATTAATGTTTTCTAATTATATAGATTTCATTGCTTATTCTCCTGATCATATCAATAGTATTAAGCGTGCATTTAGCGACTTTGTATCTGAAGATAGTTCTAATGATAATAATATATATTTAAGACGTCAGTTACTAAAAAAAATACAGCAACAGCCAAAAATCTACTGGTACGAAATGTTGAGTTGGTTATACGTACAAGAAAAAGCGTATAAAAAATCTTTTATTCAAGAAAAGGCACTTTATAAACGTAGTCAAGAAAGTTTCTATCGTATTATTGAATTAGCTTCTATTGCACATGAGGACAACGACGATGAAACGGCACAGACGATTTATAAGTTTATATTAGAATCAACTCAAAATTTGGGAGCACTTTTAAATGCTCATAAATCTCTTTTAGAAATTGAGACTAATAATGCTGATGATAAAATGATGTTAGAGATAGATAAAAAATATCAATCTCTATTTGAAGAATACGGAAAATCTGAAAGAACACTACCATTACAACTTGCTTATGGTAAATTCTTAGCGTTTAACTTAAAAGACACAGAATCTGCCATTAAATTTTTAAAGAAAAGTTTAAAACTTTCTATTTCTAAATTTCAAGAAGCAGAAGTTAAATTACTATTAGCTGATATTTTAGTCCTTCAAGAAAAGTTTAATGAGGCTTTGATTTATTATTCTCAAATACAAGTCAACTTAAAAAATAGTCCTCTTGCACAAGAAGCACGACTTAAAGTTGCTAAAACCAGTTATTATAAAGGTGATTTTGATTGGGCAGAATCTCAACTTAATATCTTAAAATCTTCAACTTCACAGCTTATTGCAAATGATGCGTTAGATTTAAAACTTTTGATCTCTGATAACAAATATGAGGATAGTACACAAACAGCATTAAAACAATATGCTAAAGCCGATTTGTTTGCCTTTCAGAATAAAACAAAAGAAGCGATTACGCTTTTATCTCAAATTTTAAAAGAACATAAAGGGGGAAGTATAACTGACCAAACTCTTTTTCAACAAGCCAAACTTTTTGAAAAAACAAAACAATTTGATAAAGCTGAATCTAATTATTTAGAAATTATAAAAGATTATGGCGAAGGTATTTTAGCTGATGATGCTCATTACTATTTAGCAGAACTCTATAATGCAAAATTAGCAAATCCTGAAGAAGCCAAAGAACATTACGAGCGCATTTTATTTGATTACCAAGATAGTATTTATTTTATTGAAGCTAGACGACGTTTTAGAGCGTTACGTGGAGATCTTTTAAATTGATTTTCAGTATTAAATTATACTTTCAATTGCCAAATATAGATAATTTGTATTCGCTTATAGGTTTTGTTATTAGTCTATAACTCTTTTTTTAGTTTCTTTCCAAAACTATTTATAGTATTTTAATTTTGTAATAGAGTTTTAAGTCCGTTTTCCTATTTTCGTGTTAAGAACTATATTAAACTATCATTTTTTAATTCTTATTTTTGCGTTCAATTTAAATTTTAATAAAATGATTATATATAATGTTACTCTTAACATTGATAAAAGTATTCATGACGAATGGTTAATATGGATTAAAGACCATATTGCAGAAGTGTTGGCTACAGGTAAATTTAAAGAAGCTAAGCTTACCAAAGTTTTGGTAGAGGATGAAGAGACAGATACGTATTCTGTGCAATATAGAGCACACTCTAGAGAAGCATTAGAGGCTTATTACGATAATGATGCCGATAGTTTAAGACAAGTAGGGCTTAAGCGTTTTGGAGAAAAAGTTTTATCATTTAGAACAGAATTAGAAGTGGTAGATGAATATTTTGTGAAAGCATAAATCATCATCCTGTTAAGTATTGAGATTTTAATATGATATATCGGTGATTTAATACCAATGTTATTTTCTATTTCTTAGCCTAAAGGTTTTACTGCCTTATAATTTTATAATCAGATTTTAATTGTGTCCAATGTTTCAAGATCCTTTGTTTCCTGAAATAAACTTAGAACTTTTCGCCTCTCAATTAACCATCGCTTATCTTTGCATCACAACTCATTAAAAACAGCCTTGTATTCGTGGAAAATCAACATCAAGTAAAAGCAAAAAAACATTTAGGACAGCATTTCCTAACAGACGAATCTATAGCGCAAGACATAGCAGATAGTTTATCTCTTGAAGGATATAGTGATGTTTTAGAAATTGGTCCGGGAATGGGTGTGCTTACTAAATATCTTCTAAAAAAAGATACCACGACGCATGTTATTGAAATCGATACAGAGTCTGTTGCTTATTTAAAAAATAATTACCTTCATTTAGCAGATAGAGTTATTGAAAAAGATTTTTTAAGGTACGATTTAAACCTTGTTTTTAACGGTAAGCCTTATGCTATTATTGGTAATTTCCCTTATAATATTTCATCTCAAATATTATTTAAAACTTTAGAAATGAGGGATCAAATTCCTGAGTTTTCAGGGATGTTTCAAAAAGAAGTTGCTCTTAGAATCTGTTCTAAAGAAGGTTCTAAGGTTTATGGTATTTTATCTGTATTAACACAAGCTTTTTATGATGCCGAATATCTATTTACGGTACCTCCAACTGTTTTTAATCCTCCACCAAGAGTAGATTCGGGTGTTTTACGTCTTAAGCGAAAAGAAAATTTTACGTTGCCATGCGATGAGAAATTGTTTTTTAGAGTTGTAAAAACAGGATTTCAACAACGTAGAAAAACATTGCGTAACAGTTTAAAAACATTTGATCTGTCAGATGATTTAAAAGCAAATACTATATTTGGCCAGCGACCAGAACAATTAAGCGTTTCACAATTTATTGAGTTAACATCGCTAATTGAAAATGATAAAGATTAAGTTTTACATTTAATCATTAAGTCCTATAATAACAACTCTAAATAGCAAACTTAAGAGTGGAAGATAATAGTCAAGATAACATCCAATTTCAGCTTACCGATAAACTTGTAGAAAAGGTAGAGATCCTTGTCGAAAAACAAAACGACAAAGAACTTAAATCACTTTTAAATGAGTATCACCACGCGGATATTGCCGAAATTCTTGATGAGTTAAATCTAGATGAAGCTGTATATGTTATAAAGCTTTTGGGTTCTGAAATAACTTCAGAAATCCTAATGGAGCTTGATGAAGATATTAGAGAAAAGGTCCTTAAAAATCTTTCTAATAAAGAGATTGCTGAAGAGATTGAAGAGTTAGATACGGATGATGCTGCAGATATTATAGCAGAACTTCCCGAAGACAGGCAAGCCGAAGTTATTTCGCAAATTGAAGATACTGAGCATAGAGAAGAAATTCAAGAACTTTTAGCTTACGATGAAGATACAGCAGGTGGACTCATGGCAAAAGAGCTCGTTAAAGTTTACGAAACGTGGACTGTTGCAGGCTGTTTACGTCGCATTAGAGGTCAGGCTAGAGATGTAACAAGAGTACATTCTGTTTATGTAGTAGATAGACAAGGCAAACTTATTGGTCGGTTATCTTTAAAAGATTTAATTGTTTCTAAAAGTGATCAAAAAATTGCAGATATTGTTAAAGACAATGTGGCTTGGGTTCATGTCCATGATGATGTAGAAGACGTTGCAAAAATAATGGCTAAATACGATTTAGAAGCTGTTCCTGTAGTTAACGATCACAACATTCTTGTTGGTCGCATTACGGTCGATGATATTATAGATGTCATTAGAGAAGAAGCCGATAAAGATTACCAATTAGCAGCAGGTATTTCTCAAGACGTAGAAGCCGATGATAGTATTCTAAAACTCACAAAAGCACGTTTACCTTGGTTGTTTATAGGTATGTTTGGAGGGCTCGGTGCAGCCAGTATTATAGAGCAGTTTAATGATAATATGGGCAATTTTGTAGTCCTATTAAGTTTTGTTCCGCTTATCCAGGCAACTGCCGGAAATGTAGGCGTACAATCCTCTGCCATCGTAGTTCAAGGTATTGCTAATGGCACTATTGATGGTAAAATTTTAAAACGATTATTCAAAGAGTTTTTACTAGGCGTAGTTAATGGTATTGCTATTTCTTTAGTTGCTATTTTAATCACTCATTTTATTTTCGGAACCCCATATATTGTATCCATAACCATTAGTATTGCTTTAATTGCTGTGATTATTATGGCCGCTCTTATCGGGACTTTTATTCCTATTTTCTTAGACAAACGTGGTATTGATCCAGCCGTTGCTACAGGTCCTTTTATAACCACTAGCAACGATGTTTTCGGGATTTTAATTTATTTCCTTATTGCTAAATTAATTTTAGGTATTTAATATTTGGGCGTTACCACAAGGGTCAGGCTTTCACTACTCGCTTTTTGCAGAAAAAGCAAAAGAGCTCAAACAAGCCGTTCAATCCTTAACGCAAATCCTCGTTTTCATTCAAAATAGAACACAAGCCTAGCACAAATCTTTGTAACTTTACTTCATTAAATTTCTAAATAAGACACCTGCTTTAGAAGGTATTGCTATGAAAATATTACACTTAGACGCCAATCATCCATTATTACTAAATCAACTTAATGATTTAGGATTTACCAATCACGAAGACTTTACCTCTTCAAAATCAGAAATTGAAGCTAAAATTGCCGATTACGATGGTCTAATCATCCGAAGTCGCTTTAGTATAGATAAAGCATTTTTAGATGCCGCAACACAACTCAAATTTATAGGTCGTGTAGGCGCAGGATTAGAAAACATAGATTGCACATACGCCCAAGAAAAAGGAGTGCATCTTATTTCTGCACCAGAAGGTAACCGAAATGCCGTTGGTGAGCATGCTTTAGGAATGTTACTTTCACTTTTTAATAAACTAAATAAAGCCGATAAAGAAGTTAGAGAAGGTAAATGGTTACGTGAGGAAAACCGAGGATTAGAGTTAGATGGTAAAACAGTTGGACTTATTGGTTACGGAAATATGGGGAATGCTTTTGCTAAAAAACTACGTGGTTTTGATGTCGATGTTTTATGTTACGATATTAAACCCGACGTAGGTAATGCAAACGCCACACAAGTTACACTTGAAGAATTAAAAACAAAAGCCGATGTGTTAAGCTTGCATATACCACAAACCGATTTAACACTCAATATGGTAAATTCGGACTTTATAAACGGATTTAAAAAACCATTTTGGCTTATTAATACGGCACGTGGAAAAAGTGTAGTTACCAAAGATTTAGTAGAAGCATTAGAATCTGGTAAAATTTTAGGAGCAGGATTAGATGTTTTAGAATACGAAAAATCATCATTCGAAAATTTATTTTCTTCCGATGCAATGCCTAAAGCTTTTCAATATCTTATAAATTCTGAAAAAGTTCTATTATCACCACATGTCGCTGGTTGGACTATTGAAAGTAACATAAAACTCTCACAAACCATTGTGGATAAAATTATCGCTTTTTCAAAAAAGTAATACGCTTTTTTTAAGAAAAATAAAAGTACCTTGTAAGTATGTCAACTACTAAAAATAACACTCCGCAAATCACTTATGATACCATTATTATTGGTTCTGGAGTTGGTGGTTTATCCGCCGCAATATGTCTTGCTAGAGCAGGTCAAAAAGTATTAGTCTTAGAGCAACATGATGTTCCTGGAGGCTGGTGTCATAGTTTTTATCTTAACGGTTATAGATTTACGCCAGGTGTGCATTATGTTGGTTTACTAGACAAAGGTCAATCTACAAGCGAACTTTACGAAGGTTTAGGTATTGCAAATGATATTGCTTTCTATAAAATGAATCCTAAAGCTTATGAACATTGCCACATTGGAAAAGAACGCTTTGATTACCCTTCAAATTTCGAGGATTTAAAAGCGGCCTTAATAGAACTTTTTCCACATGAAAAAAAAGGAATTATTAAGTATCTAACCTTAGTTAAAAATGTTGGTAGGCAGTTGCAGCTTATTCCAAAAATAAAGGGTTTATGGCAACAAATTACAATTCCCTTTCGTACTAAACATATGGGAAAATATGCACCCTTTAGTTTAAAACGCGTTGTTAATTGGCATGTAAAAGATCCATTATTACAAAGTATTTTAAATGTGCAATTTGGTGATCATGGTTTGCCGCCATCTAAAGCAAGTTTTGTTATGCATGCTGCTATTATGGATCATTATTCTGCTGGGGGCTATTATCCAATGGGTGGAGGTGGATCTTTAGTTAAAGCCATGACTAATAAAATAAAAAAGCATCATGGAGTAGTACAAACTAGTACTTCTGTAAAACAAATTTTATTAGAAGGAAGTCATACAAAAAAAGCTATTGGTGTAGAATTAGAATCTGGAGAGCAACTTTTTGCCAAACGTATTATCTCTAATGCTGATCCTGGTATTACATATTCTAAACTTATTGGAGAAACGCATTTAAGTAAAAAATTGCTTAAAAAATTAAATGGAACAAAATATTCATGTACGTCTATCATGTTATTTTTAACAGTAGATATGGATGTGAAAAATGCAGGTTTAGATTCCGGAAATATCTGGTTATTGTCTGACCAAGATTTAGATAAAGTATATAATGATTCACAAAAAATAGACCTTTTAGAAGACGAAGAATTTCCGGGTATGTTTATTAGTTGTACCACATTAAAAGATCCTGTAAGTTTTGATGGAAAATATCACACAATAGAAGCAATTACATATATAAATTACGATGCTTTTGCAGCTTTTAAAGACGAAACGGAGAAGCGTTCACCTGCCTATTTAGAATTTAAAGAAGCTATAATTCAGAAGTTTTTAAAAAGTATAGAAAAGGTCGTTCCTAGTATTACTTCAAATATTGTACATCAAGAATTAGGGACACCAATAACTAATGAATACTATATTAATGCTACAAAAGGAAACGTTTACGGTACAGAAAAAAGCTTAAAGCATATTGGTCCTTTTGCTTATAAAATGAAAACCGAAATAGAAAATCTCTATATGTGTGGTTCTAGTACATTATCTCATGGTGTTGCTGGAGCTGGATATTCGGGTGTTCAAACTGCAGCCGTTATTTTAGGATGCAAACAAGACGATTTAATACAGGCTGATTCCTCACAAAATCTACGTGTTTATGATGCAGAAGATAATAGTAATTACCCCGATTGGATGTTAAAAAAAATTGTGCTTAAAAAATCTAAATTAGCTTCTAAAGATGTTTTTACTAATTTAGAAAACTCATAAACGTATCTCTATGCAATATAAGGCCACAAGTGCTGAAGATTATATTAAACAAGCTCCAGAAGATCGTCAGCAAATATTACAAAAATTAAGAGATGTTATTAGACTTAACTTACCTAAAGGTTTTGAAGAAGGCATTCAATATGGAATGATTGGTTATTATGTGCCACATTCTGTATATCCTGATGGTTACCATTGTGATCCTAAAATACCTTTACCTTTTATGAGTTTTGCTTCTCAAAAGAACTCAATAAATCTATACCATAGCGGTATATATGCCCAACAAGAATTACATGATTGGTTTATTAACGAATATCCTAAGCATTGCAAACGTAAATTAGATATGGGAAAAAGCTGTATTAGATTTAAAAAAATGGATGAAATTCCTTTTGAATTAATAGGAGAACTCGTTACGAAGTTAACTTGTGAAGAGTGGATTAAAATTTATGAGCAAACAATAAAAAAGTAATAATAAAACGCTCTTACGGTTACTTTACATTATCGAAATTTTATTATAAGAGTGTGAAAATTTAAGACAAAATGAAAAAACGAGTTACAGGTATTGGTGGATTATTTTTTAAAACAAAAGATCCAAAAGCCTCTAAAGATTGGTATAATAAACATCTTGGTTTTAATACAGATGATTATGGTTCTACGTTTTGGTGGAAAGACAAAGAAGGTAAAGAATGTTCAACACAATGGAGTCCTTTCCCTGATGAGACCAAGTATTTTGAGCCTTCCCCAAAAGAATTTATGTTTAACTACCGTGTTGAAGATTTAGAGACGCTTTTAAAAGTCTTAAAAGACGAAGGTGTAACAATTGTAGGTGATATGGAGACTTATGATTATGGTAAGTTTGCTTGGATTCTAGATAATGAAAATAATAAAATTGAATTATGGGAACCTATTGATTCTGCATTTAAGTAATTATCTGCGTTTTTTCACTAAATTTGACGCTATCAAAAATCTGTAATAATACTAACCATTAAATTAAATAAACAAATGTCAGACGATAATAAAAATTTAGGTAATGATCTTAACGATATGTTAGATGATGCTAAAGACAATGCAAAAAAAGCAGGTGAAACAATAAGTAAAAAAGTTAATGAAATTACAGACGAAGCTAAAGAGTCTGCAAAGGAGTTTTCTGATGATGCTAAAGAAACATTTAGTAATGCACCCGGAGACAATAAGAAAATGTTAGCAGGTATATTAGCTATTTTACTTGGTGCTTTTGGAGTTCATAAATTTATTTTAGGTTACAATAAAGAAGGTGGAATCTTATTAGGTATTACACTATTAGGTATTGTTTTATCTTGTGTAGGCGTTGGTATTCTTGTTGTTTGGCTTGTGGGTCTAGTTGGTTTAATTGAAGGGATTATTTACCTCACAAAATCAGATGAAGACTTCTATAATACATACCAAGTAGGAAAAAAATCTTGGTTTTAAGCGATCTTAAAAATATTTATAAAAAAACCAGAACGTGAGTTCTGGTTTTTTTATGAAGTATTAGTAAATTATTAAAATCAAAAACAAGTAACCTTGTTAAGTGTTTGTGATAAATAGACTTGCTTATTTATCTTGATTGTCCATAAACTTACGCTCTAACTCAGCCTGAAACTCTTCCATTACAGGTCTTACAGTACTATCTGGCAAGTCGGCAATTTTTATATACATCAAACCATCAACCGCATTATTAAATAACGGATCTACATTAAATGCTACAAGTTTTGCGTTTTGTTTAATATATTTTTTAAGCAATACAGGTAAACGTAAAGCACCTGGTTCTACTTCATCTATAATTTTATCGAATTTATTTAAATCGGCTTCTGTTTCGTCAAAAACAAATTCTTTATCAGCATCTTTTAGTTTTACCTTAAATTCTTTTTTAGGATGTACGTATTGTGCCACATAAGGATCGTAGTAATGAGATTTCATAAACTCAATCATCAAACTCTTAGAGAAATTAGAAAATTGGTTGCTGATACTTACACCTCCAATTAAGTATTTGTGCTCAGGGAAACGCAATGTAATGTGTACAATTCCTTTCCAAAGTAAAAATAAAGGCATTGGTTTTTGTTGGTATTCTTTAATGATAAAAGCACGCCCCATTTCAATAGATTGGCTCATCATTTTATGTAATTCTGGTTCAAAACGAAATAAATCTTGAAGATAAAATCCGTCAATACCAAAACGCTTATAAATTTTAGAACCTAAGCCCATTCGGTAAGCTCCGGCAATTACGTTTTGCACATTATCCCATAAAAACATATGGTGATAATAAGTGTCAAATTTATCTAAATCAATCGCTTCGTTAGTTCCCTCTCCAACTTCTCTAAAAGTAATTTCACGCAAACGGCCTATTTCTCTTAGTATATTAGGAATGTCTTTTGGAGATGCTAAAAATACCTCGTAGTTTTTACTTTCTAAAAGTCTACAATCTCCAAGTCTAAGCTTATCTACCTCGGCAATCATTAATTTTGGTGCAATAGGAGTAACAATACGCTTAGGTAACTTAGCCACTTTTAACTGAGATTGAATATTGTTTAAAAGTTTAGGTTTATCTTCAAAAGTTTTAGACAACATATAGGTTTTTCGTCTTAAAAATTCTGAGAATTCAGGAAGCGTTGGATGTTCTTTTTGATCTTTTAAAGAGATAGGTTTACCTATTCTAACTTTAATTATACGTCTTTTTTGCGTTAACACTTCTGATGGTAATTTTGCAGTTCTTAGTGTGTCACTTATTTTAGAAAGTCGGTAAAATAATCTACTATTTTTAGCATGAAAATAAATAGGAACTACAGGAACTTCTGCTTTCTGAATTAATTTCATTGCAGAGGCTTCCCATTCTTTATCCACAACTAATTTTCCATCTTTATAGGTAGATACTTGCCCAGCAGGAAAAATACCTAATGGGTGCCCCGCTCTTAAATGTAAAATTGCATTTTTAAAACCTGAAATACTGCTTGCTGCATCTTTACGACCCTCAAAAGGATTAACAGGCATGATGTATGGTTTTAATGGCTCAATGCGGTGCAGTAAAAAATTAGCAATGATCTTAAAATCACTACGTTGCTCTATCATTAATTTTAACAGTAAAATACCATCAATACCACCAAGAGGATGATTAGAAATTGTGACATAAGGTCCTTCTTTTGGAAGCCTTTTCATGTCTTCTTCTGGGATTTCAAACTTAATTTGAAATTCGTCTAATATAGCATCTAAAAAAGCACCATCACTAAGATGCTTATTTCGCAAGTAGAATTTATTTATTGTTGATATTTTTAGGACTTTCATTAATACCCAACCCAAAAAGGTTCCTAAGAACCCATATTTATCAACATGAATTGCCTTTGCAACTTCCTTTGCGGTGACTAATCCTTTATCTGATGATTTCCCCATAAACAAATGTAACAACTAATTATTTAGTAACTATTTGTACTGTTACTTGTGCTAGCTGCTTTAATAACACGATTTTATCTTTTTCAAGCTCTTTTACAACATCTTCATTATAATGTCTAATGGTGTATAAACTGACATTATTATGGCATGTTACTTTAAATTTAGCTTTTAAATGTTGAAGTAATTTTTCTAAATTATCATATAAATTATCGATACAAACAGAGAAGCTAATTGCCGAATTCTGAATCATATCTACCTTCATTTTGTATAAATGTAATAAACTAAAAATTTCACTAATATTATCTTCCATAATGTACGAAAAATCTAATGATGAAAGTGAAATTAAAGTCTGGTTTTTCTTTACAATAAAGCATGGAATTTTAGGTTCTAATGCTTTTCCTTTACTAACACAAGTTCCTGCTCCTTCTGGGTTTAAAAACGATTTTACAAACAAAGGAATCTCCTTTTGCTGTAAGGGCTGAAGCGTTTTTGGGTGAATTACAGAAGCACCATAAAAAGCCAATTCAATAGCTTCTCTGTATGATATATGATGTAGTAATTGTGCGTTTTCAAAATGACGAGGATCTGCATTTAAAACTCCAGGAACATCTTTCCAGATGGTTACACTATTAGCGTTTAGGCAATAAGCAAAAATTGCAGCCGTATAATCACTACCTTCTCTACCTAATGTTGTGGTAAAGTTATTGGCATCACTGCCTAAAAATCCTTGTGTAATATTTAAAACTTTTGGATCTAAATTAGAAGAAATATTTTGTTGTGTAGCTTCCCAGTTTACGTTAGAATGTCTGTAATAGTTATCTGTTTTTACAAATTCTCTAACATCTAACCAATTGTTTTTTAAGCCTATTTCATTAAGGTAATGACTAATAATAGTGGTTGAAATTAATTCTCCATAGCCAATAACCTGATCGTAAACATAGTTGTAATCTGGTGATTTATTACTTTTAAAAAAAGCATTTAATTCTTCAAAAAGTGTTTTGACATCTACGAATACTTGATGACGATTATTTTCAAATAAATCAATTAAAATATCGTTATGGCATTTTATAACGTCATAGATGGCACTTTGCAATTCATTTTTGTGCTCAAAATAATTTTTGATAACCAATTCCATATGGTTTGTTGTTTTTCCCATTGCAGAAACAACAACCAAAGTATTCTCATACCCTGTAGTTTTTAAAACTTTTGCTAAGTTTTTTACACCATCAGCATCTTTTACAGATGCGCCACCAAACTTATAAATTTGCATTATAATTGATTTAAATAATTTTCAATTCCTTTTTCATTTAAATGTGCTACATTCCAATCTCTCATAACGTTTGCACCTTTACTTTCGTAGAATTTTATAGCAGGTTCGTTCCAATCTAAAACTTCCCAACTTACACGTTTTACACCAAGTTGTTTAGCATGTTTAACAACGGCGTCTAAAAGTAGAGTTCCAAGTCCTTTGCCTCTAGAATTTTCACTAACAATAAGATCTTCTAAATGTAAAATTGGGCCTTTCCAAGTAGAATATCTCGGGTAAACTAAGGCAATACCTTCAATTTTATTTTCAAGCTCACTAACAAAACAGGTAAACTTTGGGTTGGTACCAAAGCCATCTTTTTCTAAATCGGATTGTGTGATTTCTACAGCATCTGTTTCTTTTTCAAAAGTTGCTAATTCTTGAATAAGCTCTATCACTCTTGGCATATCTTGTATGACCGCTAATCTTGGTTGTTTCATTATTACGAATAAAAAACATCAAAGGTAATCTAAACTCGCTTCATAAAACAATTTTTAGAAAGCGAAAACGTTGTAGTTCTTTAAAAAAATACGATATTTGTGAGCATATAATCAATAATATATTTCATGTCTAAACCAAATCAAACCCTAGGGGAATTTATAATAGAAAATCAAACGTCTTTTAAATATACCTCTGGTGAACTTTCTCGTCTTTTAAATTCTATTCGTTTAGCAGCTAAGGTTGTTAACCATGAAGTAAATAAAGCGGGGTTGGTAGATATTATTGGTACAGCTGGTGATGTTAATATTCAAGGTGAAGATCAGCAGAAATTAGATGTGTATGCTAATGATAAATTTATTCAAACTTTAACCAAACGAAATATTGTTTGTGGAATAGCGAGTGAAGAAGAAGATAACTTTATTGCCATTAATAGTCAAGATGAAAATAATCAGAACAAATATGTTGTTTTAATTGATCCGTTAGATGGATCTTCTAATATCGATGTTAATGTTTCTGTAGGAACTATTTTTTCAATTTACAGACGTATTACTCCCATAGGAACACCTGTTAAAATTGAAGATTTTTTACAAAAAGGAAGTGCACAAGTTGCAGCTGGTTATGTGGTATATGGAACTTCTACGATGTTAGTTTATACAACAGGACATGGTGTTAATGGTTTTACGCTTAACCCAGCAATAGGATCTTATTATTTGTCTCACCCTGATATGAAATTTCCAGAAGATGGAAATATCTATTCTGTAAATGAAGGTAATTATTCACATTTCCCTATTGGTATCAAAAAATATATAAAATATTGCCAGGAAGAAGAAGGAGATCGTCCTTATACAAGTCGTTATATAGGTTCTTTGGTTTCTGATTTTCATAGAAACATGATTAAAGGAGGGATTTATATGTATCCTCAAAGTTCTAAAAACCCTAATGGAAAACTACGTTTGTTATATGAATGTAATCCTATGGCATTTTTAGCTGAGCAAGCTAATGGAAAAGCGAGTGACGGATATACCCGTATTATGGATTTAGATCCAAAAGAATTACACGAGCGTGCACCTTTTATTTGTGGTAGTAAAAATATGGTAGAAAAAGTAGAAGAATTTATGCGTAACGCAGAAAAAGAGTTTTAAACTAAGTCATAAACAACAACAAAAAAGCAACCTAATTATTTAGGTTGCTTTTTACTTTTACAGAACTTAAGTCAACGACTATTTGTTCATGTTTTTCATTTCTGTAATAAAAGTATCAGCATCTACTTTATCATGCGCTAGAGCTAAAGCTTTATCAGCAATATATCTTACATTTTGAGCATGAAACCCTAAGCCAACACATAATTTTTCTAATAACCAATGTTGATTAGGTCCTTCGATATCATCAATCCAAACCATACGTGCTAAATCGTATAAACGCTCTAAACGTAGATCGTATGAAGATGGAGGATTAATAGGATGACTTTTATAATCTTTTAGTATTTCTTCGTAATCTTCTGCAGAAATATCTAAGCGTGTTGCTAGACGATCTAGGAAAGCTTTTTCTTTATCAGTAATAATCCCATCACTTTGTGCAACCCTTACAATGGCTGCAAAATGGTCTTCGTTGCGCTTTTTAAATCCGCTATCGAATAAATCTGAAAATGACATATTTTAATGTTTAAATATTAGTAATTTGAGGACAAATATAATTCTATTCACATAATTATCAGTATTGGGCATTTCAAATATTTTATATTTGCAGGACTATCAAACAAAGAAACTTGAGTAAAGTGACTATTACCCAAACACTCGCACAGACTTTGCAACTGCAAAATCTACAAACTACTATTGCCCAAAGCGAAGCAAAAACACATTTAAAAGGTCTAGTAGGATCTTCTTTTTCAATTACGGTTGCGGAAGCTTTTAAAACAGCAGAAAAACCGTTTTTACTTGTTTTTAATGATAAAGAAGAAGCGGCATACTACCTTAATGATTTAGAGCAACTTATTAGTGCTAAAGATGTTCTTTTTTATCCGGGTAGTTATCGTAGACCTTATCAAATTGAAGAAACAAATAATGCTAATGTTCTGTTACGTGCCGAGGTTTTAAACCGTATTAATTCGCGTAAAAAACCGTGTATTATAGTTACGTATCCAGATGCACTTTTTGAAAAAGTAGTGACTAAAAAGGAACTTGAAAAGAATACGTTAAAGATCGCTGTTGGTAATGACCTTAGTATTGATTTTGTAAACGAAGTTTTATTTGAATACAAGTTTAAGCGTGTCGATTTTGTTACAGAACCAGGTGATTTTTCTGTCAGAGGTGGAATTGTAGATGTGTTTTCATTTTCTAATGATGAGCCTTATCGTATAGAGTTTTTTGGAGATGAAGTAGATAGTATAAGAACCTTTGATGTAGAAACACAACTTTCTACAGAGCGTATTAAAAAGGTGAGTATTATACCTAATGTGGCTAATAAGCTTATAGCCGAACAGCGTGAAAGTTTTTTAAAATACGTTGCCAATAACACGGTTATATTTATTAAAAATGCAGCTTTTATATTTTCTAAAATTGATGATTTTTATGGAAAGGCAGAAGAGGCTTTTAAAAATCTGTCGAGTGATATAAAACATGCTTCACCTGAACAGTTATTCTGTACTTCGGGATTATTAAAGCGTCAATTTTTAGAGTATTCTTTGGTTGAATTTGGAACAGAAGCACTATTCGCAAAGCAACTTATTGCATTCTATACCACGCCACAACCTACGTTTAATAAGCAATTCAATTTATTAATAGAAAATTTAAATGAAAACCACGCTAACGGTATTACCAATTATATTTCTTGTGTAAGCGAGCAGCAAGCCAAACGGTTTCATGATATTTTTGATGATGCAGAGCAAGAAGTTCATTATCAGACTATAGTCCTTTCATTATATCAAGGTTTTGTAGATACAGAGCATCAAATTGCGGTTTATACTGATCATCAAATTTTTGATCGTTATCATAAATTCCATCTTAAAAATGGATATGCTAAAAAGCAAGCTATAACTTTAAAGGAACTTACAAATCTAGAAATTGGTGATTATGTAACTCATATTGATCACGGTATTGGGAAATTTGGAGGACTTCAAAAAATAGATGTAGAAGGCAAAAAGCAAGAAGCTATAAAGTTAGTCTATGGGGAGCGAGATATTTTGTATCTCAGTATTCATTCCTTACATAAAATTACCAAGTTTAATGGTAAAGATGGAAAACCACCGACAGTTTACAAATTAGGAAGTAAAGCTTGGACAACTTTAAAACAAAAAACAAAGTCTAGAGTAAAAGAAATTGCTTTCAATCTTATAAAATTATATGCGAAAAGAAAACTTAAAAAAGGTTTTCAGTACGCACCAGATAGTCATATGCAATTAGAGCTTGAAGCCTCTTTTGTTTATGAAGATACGCCAGATCAAATGTCTTCTACTGCAGCTATAAAAGAAGATATGGAAAGCGAGCGTCCAATGGATCGTTTAATTTGTGGTGATGTTGGTTTCGGAAAAACAGAGGTTGCAATTAGAGCAGCATTTAAAGCTGTAGATAATGGAAAGCAAGTTGCCGTTTTGGTACCAACAACAATATTAGCGTATCAGCATGCGCGAACATTTAAGGAGCGTTTAAAAGATTTTCCGGTAACGGTAGATTATGTTAATCGTTTTAGAACTGCTAAAGAAAAACGAGAAACATTAGAGGGCTTAGAAAATGGAAATATCGATATTATTATAGGGACACACCAATTGGCTAGTAAAAACGTAAAATTTAAAGATTTAGGTTTACTAATTGTAGATGAAGAGCAAAAATTTGGTGTTGCCGTAAAAGAAAAATTAAAAACGATTAAGGAAAATGTAGATGTATTAACATTGACAGCAACTCCAATACCTAGAACACTTCAGTTTAGTTTAATGGCAGCAAGAGATTTATCGGTTATTAATACCGCACCGCCAAATAGATACCCAATTGAAAGTCATGTTGTCCGTTTTGGAGAAGAAACCATTAGAGATGCTGTGAGTTATGAAATTGAGCGTGGCGGACAAGTGTTCTTTATTCATAATCGTATTGAAAATATCAAGGAAGTTGCGGGTATGATTCAACGTTTGGTACCTGATGCTAAAATAGGAATTGGTCACGGACAGCTCGATGGAAAAAAACTAGAAGGTCTTATGTTGGCTTTTATGAATGGTGAATTTGATGTTTTAGTCAGTACTACTATTATTGAAAGTGGTTTAGATGTACCAAATGCCAATACTATTTTTATAAATAACGCCAATAATTTTGGGTTGAGTGATTTGCACCAAATGCGTGGACGTGTAGGTCGAAGTAATAAAAAAGCATTCTGTTATTTTATTACACCAGAACATTCTGCAATGACATCAGATGCTAGAAAACGTATCTCGGCTTTAGAGCAATTTACAGAATTAGGTAGCGGATTTAATATTGCTATGAAAGATTTAGAAATTCGTGGCGCAGGAGATTTATTAGGAGGAGAGCAAAGTGGATTTATTACCGATATCGGTTTTGATACTTACCAGAAAATTTTAAATGAAGCGATAGAAGAATTAAAAGAAACAGAATTTTCAGATTTATATAAAGATGATGGTAAGCCTAAAAATTACGTTAAGGATATGACCATTGATACGGATTTTGAATTATTGTTTCCAGATGATTATATAAATAACATTACCGAGCGTCTTAATCTTTATACCAAGTTAAACGCTATTAAAACCGAAGAAGAACTTGCTAAGTTTGAAGCTGATATTATTGACCGTTTTGGAGAGTTACCTACACAAGTTGCCGACTTGTTAGATAGTGTTCGTTTAAAGTGGATTGCTACTAAAATGGGGATTGAAAAGCTTATTATGAAGCAGGGTAAGATGATTGGTTACTTTATAAATGATCAACAAAGTAGTTTTTATCAAAGTGCAGATTTTTTAAGAGTGATGCAATTTGTTCAAACTAATGCGAGAAAATGTACCATAAAAGAAAAACAAACCCGAAAAGGATTACGTCTGCTTATTACATTTGATAAAATTAAAAATACCAAGCAGGCTCTCCTGGCTTTAAAGGATATATAATGAATGAAAAAAATCATTTAAATAACCTATTGTTGCTAACTCTGGCAACATTATTTATGAGTACTTCTGGTCCTTTGGGTAGATTTATAGATATGCCTACTCCAGTAATTATTTGGTGGCGTTGTATTTTATCTGTATTTATTTTACTAGCATTTTGTTTATACAAAGGCATTAATCTAAAAATAAAAAATCATAAAGACCGTAGAACTTTTATTGTTGCAGCCTTATTTATGGGAGGACATTGGATTTTTTACTTCTATGCTTTAAAACTCTCTAATGTTGCTATAGGCATGCTTTCTCTATTTACATTTCCTGTTTTAATAGCGCTTTTAGAACCTTTTTTTACAAAAGTAAAACTAGATCCAATACATATTATTTTAGGATTTATGGTACTCTTAGGTATTTATATTTTAGCTCCAGAATTCGATGTAGAAAGTAGCCATTTGCAAGGTGTTCTCTCGGGCTTATTGTCCGCTTTATTTTATGCGCTTAGAATTTTAATGTTAAAAAATCATGTAAAGACTTATAACAGTATAATGCTTATGTTTTATCAAGTACTTATACTTTCCTTTGTATTAGCGCCTACTCTATATTTTATGGGGACCTCTACAATTACAACGCAATATCCATATGTTTTACTATTAGCATTTGTAACGACTGCCTTAGGACATACAATGTTTGTAAATAGTTTAAATCATTTTAAAGCAAGTACAGCAAGTATTATAGGAAGTACACAACCTGTTTTCGGAATTATAATAGCGTATTTCTTTTTAAACGAAACACCAACAATCCATACATTTATAGGGGGGAGTTTAATATTAGCAACCGTTATTATTGAAAGTGTGAGGTCTAAAAAGGGATAAAAACAGAATTATAATGGTACAATTATTGAAGTTGTTAAACCGTTATTATAGCATACGAATAAGTATTAAGTTTACATCATAATTTATAAGCTTACAAGACCTCTTTTTAGAGGTATAATGAAAACAATTTATAAGATGAAAAAATTATTAATTCTACTTTTGGTTTTACCATTACTGTTACAAGCGCAAAGTGTAAAAGGAACATTTTCGCCTGTAGAAGATTTTAGCTATGCTTTTTTATACGAAGCAACACCAGAGAGTGCTAATTATGTTAATAGAGGTCAAATAGATGAGAAGGGTAATTTTGAAATTCAATTAGATTCTACATTAACACCTGGGATTTATAAAATTGTATATGCAACACCTCCAGAAGAGAATAATTTTGATTTTATCTACGACGGAAAAGAAGATGTTGCTTTTAATTTTAGTCATGCTAATGGTTTAGTCTTTACAGCTTCTGAAGAAAATAAACTTTGGAGTTCTTATTTAAAAAGTATTGATATGGTTAACCAAACCATAAGTAATTATTTTGGTAAATCGAATTCAGATAAAAAAGGGTTTAAAGCTATTTTTAAGACTTTAAAAGACACGCAAACTGCCTATGAAGAATTAGCTGAAGGTAAGTTGGTTTCTCGGTTTATTATTGCTAATCGTCCTTATATACCTGAAAAATATGAAACGATAAGTGTTTACTCAGAACATCTTAAAGCGCATTATTTAAGTCAGGTAGATTTTAGTGATTACCTTTTACAGAGTTCTTCGTATTTAACAGATCGTGTAACAGCATATGTTTTTAATATGGTTTCAAATCCAAATAATGAAACTTACGAAGCACATATAGATGATGTTGCTAAGGCTATTGGAGATAATGATTCTGCTATTAAAATAAGTCTTTTACAAATGCTTTGGCAAAATTTTGTAAGCATAGAAAATAATGAAGTAGCCAATTACATTACAGATCACTATTTGTTAGAGTTAGCTAAGGAAACAAATAATATGGTTTTAGAAGATATGCTTATTTCTTTTAAAAATACTTCAATCGGTGTTGTTGCATCCGATTTTGAAATTACATCTGATGATAAAAAAACAAGTTTACATCAATTAGAAGGTGCTGATAATTATTTGCTTATTTTTTGGAGTAGTGCTTGTGGTCATTGTTTAAATGAATTGCCTAAAGTAAAAAAAATGGTAGCTAATAAGCCAAATTTGCAAGTTGTTGCTTTTGGTTTAGAGAATAACGATACTAATTGGAAAAGAGAAATTAAAAAATACCCTGAGTTTATACATCAAATTGGTTTGGGAAAATGGGATAATCCATTAGTAAAAAACTATGGAGTGTCTTCTACACCAACGTATTTTTTATTAGATGCTTCTAAAGTAATTATAGCAAAACCGAATAGTCTAGAAGATTTAGAGGTTGTTTTAAAAGATTTGTAGATTTTTAAACTAATAAATTTCACTTAAAATAAGCTCTTAAAACTTAAGTAATCAGAATTTAATAATCTGGACTTAATATAAATAATGCCTTAATTGGTTATATTTATCATTATTTTTGACGCTTTTTATAATTACTTAATGATTTATTATACAACAGATTTTGGTAAAACAATTCTGTATTCTCTAAAAATATGTATTACCGCAAAGCTAATTTCTTGTGGTAATTATGTGTGTAGTAGAATTCTTATTCATTATAAAAGTAATTGCTTACGTTTTCGTAAGTATTTAATAAGTATCACTTCCTTTTTTACTTTTTATGTAAAACGGGCTGATGAAAAAACTACGACACAACTTTATAAGCCTGTTATTATTAGTTAATACATTAAGATTATTACATGCGCCCTAAATATATAAGTGAAAGTTAGATTACAATTTCATTGTCTAAGTTTTATAATTTTATAAAACTTATTTTTCCTTTTTCACGTATATATAATACAACACAAAAATTAACCCCCTAATTAAGTAAGATAGTTTCCCCCTTTTTAAAACTGTTTTACAACAAAAACTCAATGAAAAAGAACGACCCTAAGTTCTACGTTGTAGGTATTGGTGCCTCTGCAGGAGGTTTAGATGCAATTCAAAACCTCTTTGATCATCTGCCAAGCGATACTGGAATGGCTTTTATTATTATTCAGCATCTGTCTCCAGATTTTAAAAGTCTTATGCCAGAATTGCTTAGTAAGCATACTAAAATGCCTATTTATACAGCGGAAGATAAGCAAACAATAAAACCCAATTGTATTTACTTAAATCAGAGAAGTAAAAACCTGCATGTTAAAGGTTCTGAACTTTATCTTTTAGATAAAGGACCTAAACACAATTTAAACCTTCCTATAGATATCTTTTTTCACACTTTAGGTGAAGAATATAAAGAACGTTCTATAGGTGTTATACTTTCCGGGACTGGTTCTGATGGTTCAAGAGGAATTAAAACGATAAAAGAAGGTGGAGGGACAATTATTGTACAAGACCCTTCTACGGCTCAGTTTGATGGAATGCCAAATTCAGCCATTTCAACTAATACAGTAGATTACATTTTAAGTCCGCCTAAGATTGCAGAAATATTACATAAAAATCCTATTAGCAGACCATTACTTCAAGAAGATTTTAACAAGCATCCTTCAAATGAAACTTTAATAAACGATATACTTACCATCGTTTATAAATACTCTGGAGTAGATTTTAGGGAGTACAAAAAAAATACGCTTTTAAGAAGAATTGAGAAGCGTATGAATATCAACAACATAGATCATGTTTTTGATTATGCGACTTATTTGTCTAGTAATGTAAGTGAACAACAATCCCTAAAAGAAGATTTTTTAATTGGAGTTACTCGTTTCTTTAGAGATACAGAAGCTTTTGAAAGATTAAAAAACACAGTAATCCCCGAGATTTGTAAAAACAGAAATAGTGAAAGTACTATCCGTGTTTGGATTGCAGGATGTTCTACTGGTGAAGAAGTTTATTCTTTAGCGATTCTAATAGATAATTATCTAAGAACACATCAATTAAATCTCGATTTTAAGATATTTGCAACCGATATAGATCCAAGAGCACTTGCTATAGCTGGGGTAGGTGTATATCACGTAAATATTATAAATGAAATTGAAAAGCCATATTTAGACCAGTACTTTATTAAAAATGGTGATAGAATTCAGATCATTAAACGCATTAGAGAGAAGATTGTATTTTCTAATCACAACCTAATTAAAGATCCTCCATTTATAAGAATGGATCTTATTTCTTGTAGAAATTTACTTATCTATTTTGATACTAATATTCAAAAAAAGGTAATGTTTAATTTTCAGTTTGCTTTAAATCAATTTTCTTATTTGTTTTTAGGTAATAGTGAGTCTTTAGGTGAAGTTGCTAAGTTGTTTAAAACGATTGATGTTAAATGGAAAATATTTCAAAATATTTCTCCTCCAAAACAAATCCCTTCGCACAGTTCTAATTTAGATAGAATAACAACACTTGCGTATAAATATCCTGAAACACCCAGAAGTACTCCTGTTTTAAATATAAAAGAAAGCCCTGAACTGGTGTTTCATAAATATTTAAGTCAAAAATTTAGTCCAGATTCTATATTTATAGATCATGATTTTAATATTCTATTTATTAATGGAGATGCAGGGAAACGTCTTTCGCACAGTTCTGGAATTTTTCAGAATAACCTCTTAAAAATGGTGAATCCAGATATTGCTGTTATTATTAGAAGCGGTATTAGAAGAGCAGAAGTTACAAAGCACGACGTTATCATTGAGGGTGTTATTAATGAAACCCTTGGGAAATCTTATTCTTTTGATTTAAAATTTCATAAAGCACAGGATTATGATAATCTAAATAATTGCTATTTAATTGAGTTTACAAACGATATACCTTTAGCAAATGCAACTCCTTTAGTTTTAGGAAATATTGATTTAGATGAGGTATCTAATCAAAGATTAGAAGATTTAGAAACAGCCTTAAAAATAGCTAAAACAGAATTACAAAATGCTATTGAAGAATTAGAAACGAGTAACGAAGAGTTACAATCGTCTAATGAAGAGTTAATGGCATCTAATGAAGAGTTGCAAAGTACAAATGAAGAATTACAATCTGTAAATGAAGAACTGTATACTGTAAATACAGAAATGCAGGAAAAAAATAAGGAACTTACAAACCTTAATAATGATATTACTAATCTTTTAGATAATACGGAAATTGCAACTTTATTCTTAGATACTGATTTAAGAATAAGAAAATTTACACCAGCATTAAAAGAGGTCTTTAATTTAGATGAGGTAGATCTTGGCAGAACATTATCTAGCTTTACGTCTAATTTTAAAGAAGATACTAGGAACTCAATTATTCAAGATTCTAAATTTGTGTTAGACAAATTAAAAATTGTTGAAAAACAAGTCAAAGATCAGGATGATAACCACTATTTATTACGAATAAGTCCATTTATTACATCTAATAAAATTATTAATGGAGTAGTAATTACTTTAAATAACATTAACAAGCTTATAGAAACAGAACTCGAGCTTCTAGATACCGGTGTAAAATATCATAAATTGTTTGAGAACCTTAATGAAGGTTTTATGCATGCAAAAATTATAACCAATAAAGATGGTGAGCCCGTAGATTGGGAATATATTGATGTAAACCCTGCTTTTGAAGAGATATTGAATCTTACAACAGATGAAATTATTGGAAAAAGGATTTTAGAAATAATTCCAGGGATAGAGCATGACCCTAATGACTGGATTTCAAAATATGGAAAAACAGCATTGTCTGGAGAAAATCAAACTTTTGAGACCTACATTGCAAATTCAAAAAAACATTATTTTATAAATATATTTTCACCTAAAAAAGGTGAATTTGCAGGTACTATTGCAGATTTTACAGAGCTAAAAAATAAAGAAGAAGCACTTAGTAAAAGTGAAAAAGAACTTAATAGAGTTCAAGAATTAACTCACGTTGGCGGATGGTATTTAGATATAAAAACCGGTAAAGTAACTTGGACTGGACAATTATTTAAAATCTATGGATTAGATCCTAATTCTCAACCCCCAGACTATAAGGAACAAGAAAACCTTTTTACAAAAGAGAGTTGGGCTAAATTATCTAAAGCCATAGAAAAAACCAAAAAATATGGTACTCCATATG
Source organism: Winogradskyella sp. HaHa_3_26 (assembly GCF_019278425.1). Classification (NCBI taxonomy): domain Bacteria; kingdom Pseudomonadati; phylum Bacteroidota; class Flavobacteriia; order Flavobacteriales; family Flavobacteriaceae; genus Winogradskyella; species Winogradskyella sp. HaHa_3_26. Next base: position 2,077,892 of record NZ_CP058981.1, read on the forward strand.
AGTTAGAATTAAATCTTTACAGGTCTGATGGAAATAAAATTTGGATTAAAGCACAAGGAGAAATTGTTGAAGATGAAGATGGGAATAAAATAGCTTTAAGAGGTGCTGCTCAGGACGTTACTAGTCAAAAACTGTCTGAGGTAGAACTTATAAATGCAAAAAAAATAGCAGAAGAAGCTAACCTTCATAAAAACTATTTTCTTGCTAATATGAGTCATGAAATAAGAACCCCAATGAATGGTGTTTTAGGTTTTTCTGAATTATTAAAAAATGATAGTTTAACTAAAGAAGAACGTTTTAAGTATCTTGAAATAATAGATGGAAATTCTAAACAACTTTTAAACTTAATCGATGATATTATTGATATTGCTAAAATAGAATCTAATGAGTTAAAAGTATCTTTTAAAGAATGTGATATTTCAAGTTTAATCTCAAACTTAGAGATTACTTATAACCAACTAAAAATAGCAAAGCATAAAAAAGATATTGTTTTTAAAACACATATTCCCGTTAAACCATTATATATCATTACCGATGAGCATCGCCTGCAACAAGTTGTTTCTAACCTTTTAAACAATGCTTTAAAGTTTTCTGAAAAAGGAGAAATTTCATTCGGGTTCAATGTGAATGATAATACTATTAAGTTCTTTGTTCAAGATAACGGAATGGGGATTAAAAAAAGTAAACAAATAGAAATATTTGAGCGCTTTAAACAACTTAATTACGAAAGTAATGCCAAATATGGAGGCACAGGATTAGGTCTTACTATTTGTAAAGGTATATTAACTTTATTAGGTGGAGATATTACTGTAAGTTCAGAGGAAAACAAAGGAACCTTATTTGAGTTTACAATCCCTATTGAATATGCAAAAGAAGACTTGGTAAGGAAAAAAGTAGCTCTACCTAAAAGAAAGGATTTCTTAAAGAACAAAACCATTTTAATAGCAGAAGATGATTCTTTAATAAGATTACTCTTTAAAATAGTCCTCAAAGATACTGGAGCAAATGTTTTATTTGCTAAAACAGGTGTCGAGGCTGTAGAAATCTATAGTAATACAGAGGCTATTGATATTGTGTTACTAGATATTAGAATGCCTGCCATGAATGGAATTGAAGCAATGGGAGAAATTTTAAAAATAAATCCTATGGCTAAAATTATTATGCAAACGGCATATTCAATGCCAGATGAAAAAGAAAGATGTTATAAAAAAGGATGTTTAGGTTTTCTTTCTAAACCAATCATTAAGGATGAGTTATATTCTACTTTAAATAAGTGGGTTAATGTCAAAGAATAGCGTGCTTAGTGCTGAAAAACAACTATTATTTAGTAATAATTATTAAAAAAAAGAAAACGCTCAGTTAAAACTATATGTTTTACTGAGCGTTTTTGAAGCTAAATAACCAACCAAATTTAGCTTCTTTCACTATATCTTGTATTCTCTACTTTTTTTGTTTTTTGCTTACGTATTTTAACTTTTTCTATTTCTGTAGTAGTTTTCTCTTCCGAGTTTTCACTTCTATAATAAGCAATGTATTCTCGTCCTTTAAACTCGTAAACGGTACCAGAGTTTGAATGTAACAACTCTATCGTACTGTCATCTATAACGGTGAGTTTGAAGAATTCATTATAAAAGAAATCATAATCTAATGTTAATCTTTTTGAGTACATATTTCCAGAAATATCACCGACGTTATAGTTTCCTGTAAAATCCCAATAAATATTATTAGTGTTATAGATATTTTGATCTTGAGAACTTCTAAAAGTATCGTCATTTCCACCAGCTAAAAATTGTAAATAATTTTCGTTATCAAAGTCGTTTAAAGCACCAAAATTGCTTGTGTATGTTTTCTCCCAAGCTTCATATTCTTGTAAGAAATAATGAATGTTATCATAGAAAACAAAATCATAATCGAAGTTAGATTTCTGGTAACCATCTAAAAAATAAGAGGTGTTGTTAAAAGGGTTGTACAACTCAATGGTATTATTATCTATTTGGTATACATCAAAGCTATCATAACCATCAATAATATGGTCTATATCTATAATCATATCATAAGCACTATAGGTTCCTATTTGTACACCATAACCATTACCTTGGCTTCCTATACCAACTAAATTATTATTAGCGTATAGTCGACCATTATTAAATGAAATAGTAAATGCCATTTGTAAAAATGAGGTTTCATTATAACCTTGTGTTGCATTAATATCGACATACCATAAATCGTAAGAATTTAATAATTGGTTTAATGATATTGCTGGCTCGTCATTTATATAAACCTCTTCAGTATAACATGAGGTAAATAATGTTGCTATAAAAGCAAATCCTAAGAGTAGTTTTGTCGTTTTCATAATTTAACGGTTTATAGTTACTACTTAGTTTAGTTTCAAAACATATGCCAAAAATATTTTTTATGGTTTATAATTATGAAATTTTTTCATAAAGAACATTATCTTATATATACACAATAAGTGTTTTTTTAGGTTATATAAATTGATGCTAATTGTATGGTTTCTACTCAGTGTTAACAAGAGTTTTTCTATAATTTTTATGTACTTTTGATATATTAAAATTGATTAAAACCTTATGAGTGACACTACAAAATACGCTGTATTTGGCGCTGGAAGTTGGGCAACTGCAATTGTAAAAATGCTTTGCGAAAACTTAGAAGAAGTCGGTTGGTATATGAGAAGTTCTTATGTTAAAGAACATCTCTTAAAAGAACAACACAACCCTAGTTATTTAAGTTCGGTAGAATTCCATACAGATCAATTAAAAATAAGTAATGATATTAATGAAATAGCAGATTGGGCAGATGTGCTTGTTTTTGTTATTCCTTCTGCTTTTATTCATTCTGAACTCGAAAAACTTACAGTAGATATTAGTAATAAAACAATAGTTTCTGCTGTAAAAGGCATTATGCCCGAAACCGGAAAATTAGTCGGTGAGCATTTTCATGATATCTATAATATTCCTTTTAATAACATTGCTGTCATTGCAGGTCCTTGCCATGCAGAAGAAGTAGCTTTAGAGCGTTTATCTTATTTAACCATTGCTTGTGACGATACTGAAAAAGCACAATCTATTGCAGATAATTTATCTAGCGATTACATTAAAACTAAAACGAGTGATGATGTAATTGGTATAGAATATGCCGTAATGCTTAAAAATATTTATGCTATCGCTGCCGGAATTGCACATGGTTTGGGGTATGGCGATAATTTTCAAAGTGTGTTGATGAGTAATGCTATTCGAGAAATGAAGCGCTTTATTAAAAAGACACACAAAATGAAGCGAAACATTAATAATTCTGCCTATTTAGGTGATTTATTAGTAACGGGTTATTCTGTGTTTTCTCGTAACAGAATGTTTGGAAGCATGGTAGGTAAAGGTTATACCGTTAAATCTGCACAAATGGAAATGAGCATGGTTGCAGAAGGATATTACGCCACCAAAAGTGCTTACGACTTAAATAAAAAGAATAAGAGTAAAGCGCAATTGCCAATTATTAAAGCTGTTTATGAGATTTTATATGAAAATAAAAACCCTAAAAAAGTCTTTGAGAAATTAGTAGATAAATTAGATTAAACTTTTATAAAACATATAGTGAGATTCCTGCTTTTTGCAGGAATTTTATTTTACAAGAATTCCTTTCATTTGCATTAAAGGTACCGTTTGTAAGGCTTTTTCATTAATGGTGTTTTTTCTAAATAAATAGCTTTTATCATACATTTTGTTGCCTTCAAAAAATGTAACCTTAAACTCGTTATTTAGTTCTATAACTTTCTCTTGTAAAAATTCAATTTTAGCATAACTTCTTGCGGGTAGTTTTGCTATAGTATGTCGCATTACAGGTGTTAATTTGGTGTCGCTATAGCCTCTAGAAACAATAAGTACGGTGTCTAGATCTTTATCGCTATTGTTAATGATATAAGCATTCCAATCTAAAGTTTTATACTCTAAATGTTTTTCTTGTACAACAGTAACGTAAACATCTTGTACTTTTGGAAATTCAATATCTTTTTTCATAAAATGGTATTTAAAATCTAAGGCGTATTATCTTTCAGTTTTCAAAAATAGAAAATCCAACACATTTTAGTTGTGTTAATTTGTGATATTCGCAGCTAAATTATTTGAAATAACTAAATAATCGTGCTAAACATACCATTTGTAATTTTACATAGCATTTTAAAACTATAAACAGGTAGAATAAATCTTACCTTTAAGTCCATTATGAAGCGAATATTAAGTTATATCTATCCCGTTACTAAAACCATAACGTCAAAATATAGTGGTGAATTAGAAATTACTTGGTATAACGGAAAAAAGCATCTTAATTCAGAAAATGCTAATTACAGTTATGGATCTTTACAGCGTATTTTAAAATTTGGACTTCAGAAAATAAACCTTAACAGTGTTAATTCTGTTTTAGTTTTAGGCATGGGTGGAGGAAGTGTTATTGAAACGCTTAGGGATGATTTTGGTTATACTAAATTTATAGAAGCAGTAGAACTCGATCCCGTTGTTATTGATATTGCTAAAACGGAATTTGGTGTTACAGAAAATAGTCAATTAAAAATTAATTGTGCAGATGCTTTTCAGTTTATAAAGACAAATACTAAACTTTTTGATTTAATTATTGTTGACCTTTATATAGATCTTACCGTGCCTGATAAATTTTTGAGTCAAGAATTTTGGACTTCAGTTTTAAACTCAAAATCATCAAAAGGTTTTATTCTCTTTAATGCTTCGGTAAAGGCTTCTAATGAGAGTAAAATTGATAGTTTGGTGAATTATTTTAAATCAAAAATATTTAAAGTTGATATCTATAAAAAAGTAAATAATACCAATACTGTAATCATTGCTAGTGGTTTATAATGATTTTTAATTAGTATATTGTAAGAACTTAATTTTACAATATGCGAAAAAAATGTCCAGAATGTGGTGATTTAATTATCGGTAGAGTTGATAAGAAATACTGTAGTGATGGTTGCAGAAACGCACAAAATAACCGTCTCAATAAGGATTCTAAGAACCTAATTAGAAATACCAATAACCGATTAAGAAAAAATTACAGAATTTTAGAAGCTCTTAATCCTAATAAAAAGTTGAAATGTTCTAGAGCTAAGCTTATAGAAAAAGGTTTTGATTTTAACTATTTTACAAGTACTTATACCACTAAAGCGGGTACAATTTATTACTTTGTTTACGACCAAGGTTATTTGCCACTAGAAGGTGAGTATTATGCTTTAGTAAAACGTGATGATTAGCTTCCTTTTGTAGTACTATTCCAATTTTCAGATTTAAGCTCTAGAGCCGCAATTAAAATATCTTTTTGACTAATTTGTCCAATTAATTTACCGTTTTCAACAATAGGGAAACGCCTTCGCTTAGAATTTAAAAACTTATTTGTAGCATCAAAAATATTCATATTTCCATCAATGGTTTCAACACTAATAGCCATTCGTTTATCTACAGTATCATGTTTTAATGGCATATTGTAATATCTACTTTCGCTTAATTGCTTTAAACAATCTCCTTCAGAAATAATTCCAATTAATTCTTGTTTATCATTTACCACAGGACCACCAGAAATTTTATTTTTTATTAAGGTTTCTACAACTTCTTGTATAGGTTGATTGGGTTTAAATGTTATAAGATTTGTAGACATATAGTCTCTGACTCTTAACATTTTTGTTTCGGTTATATTTTGTTGTTTACGTGCGCCTTGAAAATTTTTAATAGCCATAAGATTGTTGTTTATAAATTAGAGATTGTCTTAAAGTTACTGAAAATTAATGACTTAATAAAATGGAGCTGTAAAGGCATAAATATTCATTATCTTTAAACACGTAAATTATTTGATTGTATTGAAAGGACAAATTAGTATTATAGGTTGTGGTTGGTTAGGGTTTACTTTGGCTACTAAACTGGTAGAGTTAGGATTTAAAGTTCAAGGTTCTACAACCTCTAGAGATAAATTAGAGGTATTAAAATTACATGGTATAGCGCCCTTTTTAGTAAGCTTAACTGAATCTGGAGTTTCAGAAGAATGTGCTCAATTTTTAACAGGAAGTGATACTGTAATTATTAATATTCCACCAGGATTAAGGAGAAACCCGAATAAAAATCATGTTGTAGAAATAGAACATTTAATCCATCAGATAGAACAACAGAAGATAAAACACGTTTTGTATATTAGCTCTACCTCTGTATATGAAGATGAAGTTTCTTTTCCTGTTATAACGTCTAAAACAATTCCTAATGCAAGTTCTAAAACAGGTAAACAGCTTATTGAAATAGAAAAAATGCTTCAAGTGAATCCTAATTTTAAAACGACAATTCTGCGTTTTGGTGGTTTGATAGGTGATGATCGGCATCCTGGAAAATTTTTATCTGGGAGAACCGATATTTCAAATCCAAAAGCCCCAATAAATTTAATTCATAAAAAAGATTGCATTTCAGTGATTACTCATGTTCTAAAAAAAGACTTTTGGGATAAGACATTAAATGCTGTTTATCCAAGCCATATTTGTAAAAAAGACTATTATACAAATTACTGTGCTGCCAAAAATTTACCCTTACCAGAATTTAGTGCTGCAGAAGAAAGTAAAGGGAAAATTGTAGAAAGTAAAATATTGGTACAACTTTTGAATTATACTTTTAAAGTGGTGCCTTAGAAATTAATAGATTTTTAAGACCTTTTCTTATTAATTTTTATAGATTTAACCTCATATTTTCAATAAATTAAAGAACAATAAACTTAAGGACAGATGAAGACTATTACAATTGCAATTCTTATGTTATTTTCGGTAAGTATTTTTGCGCAAAGCAATACAGAACTGAAAAATCATTTTGAAGCCTATTACAAACAAATGAAAAAACAAGGAGATACTCAAGGCGTTATTAATGCTATGACACATCTCGAAGTTATAGAGCCTTCTGTGGCACGTAAAGATACTTTAGCATACATTTACCTTTCTGATGGACAATATATGCAAGCTTTAAATACTATTGGAATTGAAAAAAATGCAACAGATTCTGATATGAATGTTGAGGTAAAAGCATTAGCGTTAAAAAACTTAAATCAACCAAAAATGGCACTTGATCATTTTGAAGTGCTTTATAAGCGTGATCCTAATGTTTACTTGGCTTATGAATTAGCAGATATGAAAATTCAAACTAAAGATTTAGCAGGAGCGAAATTAAATATAGAATATGGTTTAGCTAATGTAAAAGACGATATGAAACGTGCTTTTTATGAGCGCCAACAACCTTACGAAACTTCTATGAAAGCTAGTTTGTTGTATTTAAAAGGACTTTTAACGTTTACAGAAAACAATACTGAAAATATAGATACTGCACTAAAATTTATGAATGACGCTTTAGCTATTGATCCTAATTTTAATTTAGCTAAAATAAGTAGAGAAGCATTAGAAGCTCAAAAAGCACAACGTGCACAACAAGCTACAGGGAATAAAAATTAATTTCTTCTTATACATTATATAAAAAAAGCAGCTCATTGAGCTGCTTTTTTTATGATATCTAGATTGATTTATTTACCAGATTCTTACACGCTTTTCAGGTGCTAAATACATTGAATCTCCTTCTTTAATATTAAAAGCCTCATAGAAAGCGTCTATATTTTTTAAAGGTTGTGTCGCTCTATAAATTCCAGGAGAGTGTGGATCAGATTTAATTTGTGATCTTAATCCCTCTTCTCTTGTTAATGTTCTCCATACAGTAGCCCAAGACATAAAGAAGCGTTGTTCTGGTGTAAAACCATCAATGTTTTCTGGTCTTCCATGTTCTTCAAAATAAAGTTGTAAACCATCATAAGCACCTAGTACACCACCAAGATCTCCAATGTTTTCTCCTAGAGTATAAGCTCCGTTAATGTAAACGCTATCTAAAACTTCAATAGCAGAATATTGATCCGCTAAAGCTTTTCCTCTTTTTTCAAATTCTACTAAATCTTCCGGTGTCCACCAGTTATTTACATTTCCATCTCCGTCAAAACGCGCACCAGAATCATCAAAAGCATGAGAGATTTCATGACCAATTACAGCACCAATTCCACCATAATTTACAGCTTCATCAGCTGTGTAGTTGTAAAAAGGAGGTTGTAAAATAGCCGCAGGAAAAACAATCTCATTGTTCATTGGGTTAAAATATGCATTAACAGTTTGTGGGGCCATTCCCCATTTAGATTTATCAACAGGTTCGTTAATGTCTTCTAAGTTTTTCTTTTGAGCCCAAGCACCAACAGCCATCATGTTTTCTGCATAAGTATTACCTTCTTCTATTTGCATAGTTGAATAATCTTCCCATTCATCTGGGTAAGCAATCTTAACGGTAAATTTATCAAGCTTAACAATGGCTTTCTTTTTTGTTTCTTCGCTCATCCAGTCTAGCTTATTAATTCTGTTTTGAAAAGCCTTAATAACGTTTGCAATCATTTTTTCAGCTTTCACTTTTGCTTCTGGTGGAAATTTAGCTTGTACATATAATTGTCCTATTGCTTCACCTACGCTACCATCTACAGTTCCTAAAGCACGTTCGTCTGCTGGGCGCATCGCTTTAGATCCATTAAGTGTTTTTCCGAAAAATTCCCAATTAGCTTTCTCCATTTCGGTTGTAAGCATACTTGCTGAATTATCTAACGTATTCCAAACCATCATTGTTTTTAGGTCTTCTATTGGAGTCGCTTTTAAAAATGCATCCATCGCTTTCATGTAAGCAGGTTGCATTACAGTAAGTGTGTCTACTTTTTTGTCAACACCCATATCATCCATTAATTTTTGCCAATTAATAGAAGGTGCCATTTTTTGTAAATCTGTAAGTGCCGTTGGATTATTAAAATTTCTAATATCTCTACTTGCTACTTTATCTAGACGTGGCTTTGCTAATTCTGTTTCTAAAGCTAAAATCTTTTCTGCTGCAGTGCGTGCATCTGCTTCTGAGTAATTAATGTATTGAAGCATTCTTGTAATATGATCTACGTATTTACCTCTGATTTCTACAGTTTTTTCATCTTCATCTATATAATAATCGCGTTGTAAGCCTAAACCACCTGGAAATACCCAAGCCGTATTCATACTACTATCATTAAGATCTGCATTAGCTCCAATACCTGCAAATGGTGCTGCAACTCCTAACGTAGAAGCAAAAACGGTTTGCATATCGCTAAGATTTTTAATGCTATTTATTTTATCTAATAAAGGTTGTAGTGGTGTAATACCAGCTTCATTACGTGCAATAGTATCTAATTCAGATTCGTAAATTAATAACGCTTTTCTTTGGTCAGATCCTTCAGTGTAAGTTCCTAATTCTTTTGATGTTTTTAAAATATCTAAAACATCATGCCTTGTAGACTTACGTAAAACTCCAAATCCTCCCCAACTAGATTCGTCATCTGGTATGGTATTGCTTTTTGCCCAATTACCATTAACGTAATTATAAAAGTCATCTTTTGGATCTACTGAGGTATCCATGTTTTCTAAAACAATTCCTGGCGTTTTTACTTCTGCCATGACTTTCTCTTTTTTAGCTTCTTCTTTACAAGATACTATTGTAAAAAATGCTAAACCTGATATCGCTACTATACGACTAAAATTGGTTTTCATAATTCTATTATTGTTTAGTTTTAATTGAGAATAATTAGCTATAAGTCTATTGGTGTTTTAAAATGTTACAACTTGTTATAGTTTATATATTTAATTATTCGGGTACTATTTTACTGTATATATCGCGTTCTAATTTTTTATTCATCATATCATTTAAATTAGAAAATGCGATAAAAAGACTTTTTATGTTCTCTATTTTTTCGTTTCGTTCAATGTTGTCTAAAGTGAGACTTTCATTAAGTTTTAATAATTCGGTTTCTATAATTGTATTTCTAGATAGGATAGGGTTGGTACTAAATACTTCAGGAATTTGAGCATTGTACTCTTTTATAAACTTTTTTAATAGTTCTATATCACCATTAAAAAACGAAAAATCTCCTCTTTTTAAATAGCTAAGCTGTGTTGCTAATTCATGATATTTTTCCCAAGTTACGATAGCATCTTCAGCTTCATTACTTAGTACAAAGTCTTTATATTGGATGTTTTCAATTGTTTTTGCAGTGATTTTTGCATCCTGATCAGTGGTTGAGGTTGTTTCAACTTCGGTATTTTGCTTTGTGTCATCGTCGCAGTTAATTACAAGAATACAACTCAAACATAAAATGATAAATCTAATTTTCATAAGTAGCTATTAATTTGACTGTAAATATACTAAACTATCCTTTTTTTTATTTTAATATATAGATTTCATACGAAGTTGAGAAATCCATAATGAAAACAGTTTGTTTTCTGATAACTTTAATATTTCAATGAATTAATTCTTATTACTTTTGGCGAAAATTATCAATAAAATAAATGTCTTCAAAAATATTAATCATCGGTGCCTGTGGGCAAATAGGGACAGAATTGACCACTAGGTTAAGAGAAATCCATGGTGTAGATAATGTCGTTGCGAGCGATATTAATACGCGTAATTTAGATCTAGTTAATGCTGGTCCTTTTGTTATTTTAGATGCTAAAAATTTTAATGCTTTAAAAGATTGTTGTATTAATCATAATATAGATACTATTTATCTAATGGCTGCTCTATTAAGTGCTACGGGAGAAAAATACCCTATGGAAGCTTGGGATCTAAACATGAATTCGCTTTTTCATGTTCTTAACTTAGCAAAGGCTAAACAAATTAAAAAAGTGTTTTGGCCAAGCAGTATTGCTGTTTTTGGACCTACAACTCCAAGTGAAAACACACCTCAACATACCATTTGTGAACCTACAACGGTTTATGGAATTACAAAACAAGTTGGTGAGCGTTGGTGTGAATACTACCATGATAAATATGATGTAGATGTAAGAAGTATCCGTTATCCTGGTATTATTAGTCATAAGGCTATGCCAGGTGGAGGAACAACAGACTATGCCGTAGAAATATATCACGAAGCTATAAAAAATGGTAAGTATGAAAGCTTTTTATCTGAAAACACTAATTTACCCATGATGTTTATGGATGATGCCATTAAAGCGACTACAGATATTATGGCTGCTGAACCTGAAGATTTATCGATAAGGTCATCTTATAATTTATCAGCTATTAGTTTTACACCACAAGAAATAGCAGAAAGTATTAAGGCAGAAATGCCAGAGTTTGAAATTACGTATCAACCCGATTTTAGACAAGCTATTGCTGATAGTTGGCCTTCTTCTATTGATGATAGTGTGGCACGTAAAGATTGGAATTGGTCTCACGATTTTAATCTTGAAAAAATGACTTCTGTGATGCTAAGCCAATTGAAGAAAAAGTATGATGCTTAAAAAGCAAGCAGATGTTATAAAATAAAAAAAGCCTAAACAAAGTTTAGGCTTTTACCAGCTAAATAAATGTGCTATTAATCAATAATTTATAAAATATGATTCAATTATCTTGGCTAGGTGTTATTAACTCATATAACTATTTTAAATTATAGAAAAAAAAACTTCTCAATTTAAAACTTCAAATTACTGAAAATAATACGTTTAAAACGAACAAATGCCAATATATCCGTTAAAATACATTAAAGTTTAACATTTTACATCGGGATTTTGTTAGATTATTATGAAATCATATCAAAACCTGTGTAAGGAATTAATGCCTCAGGAATTTTAATACCGTCTTCTGTTTGGTAATTTTCTAATATTCCGGCTAATACTCTTGGTAAGGCTAAAGAACTCCCATTTAATGTGTGGCATAATTCGTTTTTACCTTCACTATTTTTAAATCGTAATTTTAAACGATTAGCTTGAAAAGTTTCAAAATTAGAGATTGAAGAAATTTCTAACCAACGGTCTTGCGCTGTTGAGAATACTTCAAAATCATAAGTTAATGCAGATGTAAATCCTAAATCACCACCACATAATCTTAGAATTCTGTATGGTAATTTTAAATCTTGTAGAATTCCTTTTACATGTTCTACCATGCTTTCTAAGGCTTTGTAAGAATTGTCAGGATGTTCAACACGAAGTATTTCAACTTTATCAAATTGGTGTAACCTATTAAGTCCTCTTACATGAGCACCATAACTACCGGCTTCACGTCTAAAACAAGGTGTATAACCTGTGATACTTATAGGTAGATCATTTTCATTTAAAAGTGTGTCTCTAAAAATGTTAGTAGCAGGGACTTCAGCAGTTGGTATTAAGTATAAATTATCTGCTGTAACATGGTACATTTGTCCTTCTTTATCTGGTAATTGACCTGTTCCAAAACCAGAAGCTTCATTCACTAAATGTGGTACTTGATATTCTGTATAACCTGCTTCTGTGTTTTTATCTAAAAAATAAGCGATTAATGCACGTTGTAACCTTGCACCTTTACCAATATAAACAGGGAAACCGGCTCCGGTAATTTTGTTACCTAATTCGAAATCTATAATGTTGTATTTTTTTGCTAATTCCCAATGTGGTAAAGCACCTTCATGTAATTTAGGAATATCTCCTTCTCTAAAGGTTTCTTCATTGTCTTCATCTGTATTACCAGCTGGTACAATAGGGTTTGGTACATTAGGAATTCTGTACAATAACTGAGAAAGTGCATAGACTTTATCTCCAAGATGCTGTTCTAATTCCTTAGTTGTTTCTTTTAATTGTGTTGTTTTTTCTTTTAAAATATTGGCTTTTTGTACTTCGCCAGATTTAAAAAGATTTCCTATTTCTTTGGATAATGTGTTAGATTCTGCTTTTGTATTGTCTAATTTAGTCTGTATCGCTTTGCGATCTTCGTCTAAAGCAATCGCTTCATTAATCATTTCTGTAGCATCAATATTTCGTTTTGCTAAACGTGCAATGATGTCTTCTTTATTCTCTTGTATAAAAGCAACTTGTAACATATCTTTATTTTAGGTATTTAACCAATTGTATTCAGTATACAACAAGCTACAAAAGTAAAAAGAAAATGAGCAAGAAAAAATATAAATTAGTCTATTTTAATTGAAGTATTCATTTAACTAATAGCTGCTATTTTTAATGTTGCTTTTTAACGCGAAATTTTAATTTTGAGTCATGTTAATCTAATTTTGAAGGCAGAATCCAATCTTCATGTTTAAAAGGATGCCATTCTTCATTTGCAATATCTACTTCTGGGTCTATAAATCGTTGCGAAGGTCTGCCATTAACTCCTACAAATGAATTTACATAAACCTTTACCGGAATCCCCTTTTTAGCAAAATCTTGTTTAATATACTTAGAAAATTGCCATATTACATCGGGTTTTGTACTGGCTCCCCGTTGTTGTTTTTTAGTCAAAAAATAATTTATATTAAAAGGGATCATTTTATTTGTATTGGCATCAATTACTTTGTAGGTTATTCTAGCTTGTTTGCTGCGTAACATCATTCTCCAGGATAGTCTATGGCCTTCTTCTGTCCATAAAACATCATCTTTAAAAAAGTGATTTCTTAACGGTAATCCTATTTGAAAACAAAAATAAATTAAAAAGAAAGAAACCAATACTTTACTGTATTTAGGGATGATAACCTCGTTAGTATCGTAGTAATCTTTTTGTTTTAAGAATATGTTTCTAACAATTTTAGGTTCAAAAAAGAATAAACAAAAAGCTAAAGACATATATGGAAATATACCGACTTGAAAAACGATTGAATTAAATAAATGAAAGAAAATTGAACCGTAAAACGCATATTTACGAGTGGGCTTAAATAATAACAGAGGAATGATTAATCCGTCAAATAAAATTCCTCCATAAGCCAAAAAGAGATGAGTGGTTTTCTCTTGTAAAAGATCGCCAATAAGAATATAGTTTTCTTTTCTTTTCATAAATATTTCCATCACAGTGCCGTCTAACCAATCTGGGTAGATTTTTGCTTTTGAAGCATAGGTGTAAAGAATAAGAAGCTGAACTATAAAAAGCCACTTACACCAATTTGGCATCGAAATACTTTTTAGAGAAGGGTTTAGTTTAACATCTATTGAGGCATAGCGATTTGCTGGTAATAAAGCCATTAAAAAGCTCAATAACATTAGTAAATAATAATGATTGTTATAAGAGGTTTTTTGCATTAGGTACGTGGCTGTCCACATTAAAGCAAATACCAGTATGCTGGTTCTGTATTTATAGCCTAACATAATAAAAATTGCAAAAATACCCATCATAGCGTAGTAAACATACATCCAATTCCCTGGAAGTGGTTGTAACCATTCGAACCCAATAAAAGAAAATGTAAATTTAGGATCTATTAAATTGCGTTTTACCCAACCTATAAAAATAGCACCAAAGGCCTCTAGGAAGCATAGAAACCCAAATATTATTCTAAAAACAATTAATCCGGAATTGTCTATGTGCTTAAAGAGGAACTTATTCATATTAAATTATTTATGAAATTGTGGGCATTAACCATATCGTTTTTAAGTTGAATTTTTAATGCTTCAAGGTTCTCGAATTTTTGTTCGCTACGTAAACGTTTTAAAAATTCAATTCTTATTTCTATATCGTAAAGATCTTTATTAAAATCGAAAAAATGAACTTCTATAGAGCGTGTTTTGCCATCCACAGTGGGGTTAGTACCTATATTCATCATTCCGTAAACAGTTTCATTGTCGATCATAGATTTTACAATGTAAACACCGTCATTTGGTATTAATTTATAAGTTGCAGTTACATCAATATTTGCTGTAGGGAACTCTATAGTTCTACCAAGTTCTTTTCCTTTTATAACAGTTCCTGTAATAAAGAAATTATACCCTAAATACGAATTTGCTAAATCTACTTTTCCTTGGTTTAAAGCGGCTCTGATTTTTGTAGAACTTATGGTAACGTCTTCTATGTCTTGAGCCGTTATTTCTTCGACTTTAAAATCTAATTGATTAGCAAATGCTCTAAGGTCTTTAATATTAGCACTTCTGTTTTTGCCAAAATGATGATCGTAACCAATAACAATTTGCTTGGTGTTTAATTCATCTACTAAAATTTTTTGTACGTAATCTTCAGCAGATAAATTAGCGAATTCTTTGGTGAATTCTTTTACAATAACCTCCTTGATTCCTAATGTTTTTAATAGTTTAACACGTTCTTCTATGGTGTTTAAAAGTCTAATAGAATTGTCTTTTTGAAGCACCATTCTTGGATGCGGAAAAAGTGTTAATACCACAGGGGTATAACCTTGCTTTTCTGCAAGTTTTACGACCCGTTTTAGTATTTTTTGATGCCCGATGTGTACACCATCAAAGGTGCCTATTGTTGTGACTTTTGGCGAATTATTCGTCAAGTTTTGCGTTTTATGAGTTATTGATGTTAAATTTAAATGTATATCTGTAAAAAAACATAAATTCGGAGAATTATAATTTTTTACTCAAACACTTATGAAAACAAAACTACATTTTGTTTTGTCATTATCCTTCTTTTTAACTGTATTTTCGGTAATGGCTCAGCAGAGTTACTGGCAAAAAACAGAAAAAAATCAATTAAGGATTAATGGTAATACAACGACTCTTAATTCAAAATTTTATCAAACATATCAACTAGATATTGACGGTTTTAAATCTCAACTTGTTAATGCACCACTTAGATCAGCATCAATTTCTGCATCTAATATTACAATGTATCTTCCTAATGTAAAAGGGGAATTAGAACCTTTTTCGGTTGTTGAAACAAGGGTTTTGTCTGAAGAATTGACAGGATTACATCCAAATATTAAAACGTATTTAGGGTTTAGTACTAAGACACCAGGTGTAAGAGCTCGTTTTAGTGTAACACCACAAGGCTTGCAAAGTATGGTGACTTACCCTGGGGATGATATGAATTTCTTAGTGCCTCAAAGCAAAGCAGACCCAACGTCTTATATTGTTTATAGTAGAGCAGCACGAGAAGAGGGACTTAAAGATTTTGAATGCTTAACCGAAGATTTTGCTGTAAAAACTAAAGATACAGCGAATAGCAATAGAGATGCTAATGATCAATTGTTAAGAACGCTTAGAATAGCCATTTCTACAACTGCAGAATATACTAATTTTTGGGATGACGGTAATGCTGCTAATGGAAATGCTCAAGAAGATGCTTTAGCTCAGGTAGTTTCAACTTTAAATAGACTTAATGAAGTATTTGAGGTTGATATGGCAGTGTCTTTCACTTTAGTTACAGGTGAAGAGATTATATATGTAGATGAAGACGACGATCCTTATACAGGAAGTTATAATTCAGAATTACAGTCAACATTAACAAGTGTAATAGGCGAAGAAAACTATGATATTGGGCATTTATTTGCTTATGATAATAATAACGGTAATGCAGGTTGTATTGGTTGCGTTTGTGTAGATGGTTCTAAAGGAAGTGGTTTTTCAGCACATGAGTTTACGGATAATAACGGAGGTCCTTATATGACTGATTTTTTTGATATTGATTATGTACCACATGAAATGGGTCACCAAATGGGAGCAAATCATACATTTTCTAATTCTTCTGAAGGAACAGGTGTAAATGCAGAGCCAGGTAGTGGTACAACTATAATGGGTTATGCTGGAATTACAGGAAGTAATGATGTACAGGATCATTCGGATCCTTATTTTCATTATTATAGTATTGCACAAATTTTAAATAATTTAGAAAGTAGAACTTGCTGGGTTGGTACTACTATTGTTAACAATGCGCCAATAGCAGATGCGGGTTCAGATTATACTATCCCTATGGGAACTGCTTTTGTGCTTAAAGGTGATGCAACAGACACTGACACAGATGATGTGTTAACATATACTTGGGAGCAAATAGATGATGGTGTATCGTCATTTTCAAATTTTGGTCCAGATAAGACTTCAGGAGCTGTTTGGAGATCACGACCTCCAAGTACCTCAAAGGATCGTTATATGCCGATAATTGAACGTGTAGTTTCTGGTGAATTAACAGAATCTAACCCTGTTGAAACAACTGATAACACTTCTTGGGAGACTGTGTCTAATGTTGCAAGATCTTTAAATTTTGCACTAACAGTTAGAGATAGAAGTGAGGGTAATGGCGTTGGTTTAACACCTCAAAGCGATTTTGATACTATGCTTGTAAATGTAGATGCAACAGTAGGTCCGTTTGTTGTAACATCTCAATCTGCCAATGAAACTTGGGATGCTGAATCTAGCCAGGTCGTTACTTGGGATGTTGCAGGTACAGATACAGGTAACGTAAATACATCAACAGTTAATATTTTGCTATCTACTGATGGTGGATATACGTATCCTTATCTTTTGGTTTCTGCTGTTCCTAATGATGGAGAACAGATCATAACAGTGCCTATCATTAATGGAGGTTCTTCTACTGTTAGGGTAAAAGTTGAAGCGAATGATAATATTTTTTATGCTATAAATTCAACAAATTTTAGTATTCAAGAAGCTGAATTTGTATTGAATTATGAAGAAAATAGGGTTGAGGTTTGTTCTCCTGATGATGCCGTGTTTAATTTTACTTATAATACCATCTCAGGGTTTTCTGCAACAACGACATTTAGTGCTCAAGGGTTGCCAACAGGAGCCTCGGTATTATTTTCGCCTTCAGTTGCTAGTGTGGATGATACAATGGTAATGGTAAATGTAAGTGGAATAGAAAATTTAGCTGCAGGTAATTATCCTTTTACAATAGAAGCAACATCGGGATCAATAATAAAGACGATCGATTTAGATTTTGATGTATTTACTTCTAATTTTTCTCCATTAAATTTATTAACTCCTACTAATGGATCTGCAGGTGTTTTAGTAGGTTCAGTTGTTTTTACTTGGGAAGAAGATGTTAACGCAACATCTTATGAGATTGATATTGCTACAGATTCTGAATTTACAGATGTTATAGAGACTTCTGTTATTAACAGTCCAACTTATACAATATCTACTTTAAGTTTAATGACTTCTTATTTTTGGAGAGTTAGAGGTATAAATGATTGTGCATTGGGTGGTTTTTCGGTAAATAATTTTACGACATCAAGTGTAGATTGTGATTTTTATAGTTCTTTAGATACTCCAATTAATATTTCTGCAGCAGGAAACGTAACTTATACGTCTATATTAAATATTGTAGAAGAAGGAGTTATTACAGATGTCGCTGTTTTAATAAATATTAGTCATACTTATACTAGTGATTTAGATATCTCTTTAACAAGTCCAAGTGGAACAACAATAGAATTATCAACAGATAATGGAGGGAATGAAAATAATTATACCGAAACAATATTTGATTCAGAGGCTTCTGCATCTATTGTTAATGCTTCTGCTCCATTTACGGGTAGCTTTTTGCCTGAAGGAGATTTGTCATTATTATATGGTGAGCCTTCTGCAGGAAATTGGGTTTTAACAGTGGTAGATGATACGGCACTAGATGGTGGTTCAATTGAAGAATTTACATTAGATTTATGTTTAGAGCCAACCTTATCGGTTGATGAAGTAGCTTTAGATTCTGATTTAACTATTTATCCTAATCCTAATAATGGTTCTTTTAATATTTTAATCGGTAACCCACAATCTACTAAAATAAAAATTGCTGTTTACGATATTAATGGAAGAAGAATCTTTGAAGAGCAATTTAATGCCAATCAAAGCTTTGATGAAAAAATAGATTTAAACCAAGTACAGTCTGGTGTCTATTTAATTAAAATTACAGATGGTCTTTTTGAAAGTATTAAGAAGATTGTAGTTAACTAATATTAAAATATTTTAACTTAAAAAGCGGTCTAAATTAAATTTTTAGACCGCTTTTTTTATTTTCCATTAAATTGATTCATTGTGGTATTTACTCCCGCTAATGCAAAAGATTTTACAAGTTCTGCCGAAATTTTTAAGCGTTCCTTAAGTTGTGTGTTTTCTTCATCGGTCCATTCACCAAGAACATAATCAATTTGTCGGCCTGTGCTAAATGCATCACTAATACCAAATCTAAAACGGTTATAGCTTCCAGTTTGTAATTTATCTTGTGTGTCCTTTAGGCCGTTATGGCCTCCGGCACTACCTTTGGTTTTTAGTCTAAGCGATCCAAAAGGAAGATTTAAATCATCGGTTATAACGAGTAGATTTTCTAAAGGTATTTTTTCTTTCTCTAGCCAATATTTTATAGCCTTTCCACTAAGGTTCATAAATGTACTAGGCTTTAAAAGGATTAAAGTTCTTCCCTTTATTTTCAATGTAGAAACATCACCAAGTTTTACAGTTTCAAAAAGAATATCATTTGTTTCGGCTAAATAATCTAGAATTTTAAAGCCAATGTTATGTCTAGTATTCGCATATTTTTCGCCTATGTTTCCTAAGCCAACAATTAAGAATTTTTTCATTGTATCTTCTTCTGTGAGTTCTGGTTTATCACTAAAACCGAACAATTTTTTAAATAAATTTTGCATAGCGCAGTCTTGCTTGGTGTAAAAATAAAAAGAAGTTGACTAAAAACTAATTATATCGTTATGGTCTTTGGTTTGTGGATTTAGTTTTTGAAGCTGTTTATATACAGACTTACAATTTGTAGCTCACTTTAAACATCACAATACGAGGTAGAATAAATGTTCTACTATCACTAATTACAAAAGCGTTGAACGAATTCTGTTGTTTAAAACGTGTATCAAAAAGGTTAGTAGCATTTATCTCAAATCCCCAAGGACTATCTTCAATTTGGTAGAATAACGATGCATTTGCCGTGTCAAAAGTGGTTTTGGTATCGAGACTTTTGTTGTTGTAATTATCAAAGGTATAATCTGCTTTAAAGATAAAATCCTTTAAAAAATCGTATTCTAAGATGACTTCTAATTGGTCATTTTCAAAATTAGAGACGTTATTTAAGGCTTTATAGTTATTAAAATCTTTGGTGTAATTAATCTCTACGTTGGGATAATTTTTAAAAGATGTTTCTATGCCAATGGTGGAAGCGATAGATTTTGAAATATTAAGATTGGTTTCGTCATTTAAAATTTGATAAAAATCATTATAACTAAAACGACTACTCAGGTTATAGCTAATTTTATTTATTTTTTTTGAAATGCGCCCACTAAGCACCCAGTTATGTTCTGGCTGATCAAACATAGTGGTTGTGTTAAAGGATTCTATACCATTAAGTTCAGAAACTGTTTTTATAGTTTTTAAGCGTTTATTAAAACTGGTGTTTAAGTTAAAGTTAAGACCTCTAAACAAACTAAATTTATAATAACTCAATGTTGCAGAATGATACAACTGATTTTCTAGTTGATTATTGCCTCTATAAACACTATTAAAATTTGAGAGTACAAAATTATTAGCTAATTGGTTGATACCAGGAAAGCGAGCATTCAGTTTGTATTTAAAATTGAGTTTTTCGCTATTATTAAATTCTACTTTTGTTGTGAATTGTGGCAAAACTAGATTTTTAGAAAACGTTTCTGAGTCTTCAAACTGTTGCGTTCTCCATAAATACCCATGATAAAACACAGCAGGTTTAAACGTGGCAATGCCAATTTGGAATTTATACTCTAATCCCAAATAGGTGTCTATAAAACTATAGCCAAAATCATTGCCAAAACCAGCAGAGCTAAAATTATTAATACTACCATCATTAAGTAATTGTACATCTTCATTGTAGAAATCGTTAAAAGATGTATTAACGCCTAAACTTGTATAGAGGTGGTTAAAGTTATTAATTACCCAATAGTCTTTTATAATGGCGTTAAAATTATGCGACGTTGATCTTTTAGTCTGTAGAATATTGTAAACAGCATCATCTTCCAAAGGGATTAAACCTTGTAAAATCTGCTGATTAGTTAGCCACTCGGTAATCGGTTTATCATTCTGAAAATTATAAGTCGCTTCTAAGGTTGCTGTGTGCGCTTTAGATAATTTGCGACTGTAAGTAATGTTTTGTTTTAGATTAAGTGCCGTAACATCGGTTAAGGTAGTTATGTTGTTACTTTCATTTAGGGTCACCGTATTTACAAGACCATGACTGTCATTATTTGTAACCTTTACAAAGGCGTTGTATGCAAAATCTTGTTTGTAAGTTGGATCGTAGTCAACGGTGACCTTGCCGATGGTAAAAAAGTTATTGAGATTATTGGCAACTGTTCTATCTTCAGTAAAAGGGTCTGCAATATTTTGGTAAGAATTTAGCGTATTGCTAGCTGTTTGGGTCTTAGAGTTAGATGTAATTAAATAACCACTAATATCTGTATGTTTAGAAACGGATTGCCTAATATTTAAAGCTCCAAATTGGTTAGTATTATCTGTAAAATCTTGGTTATTGAGGTATTGCGCAAAATCGCTATTAAATAAACTAAAATAATTACCAGCATCATCTAGTAGTTTACCAAAACCACCTTCAAATTCTAAATAATCTCTAAAACTAAAACTTTTTATTCCTTGGTTGTTTAAGTCGCCTATAAAATTAACATTGGTTTTTGGGCTGTAATAAAACAAATTAGGATGCAACAAATATCGCTCTTCAATGCCAGCACCAGCTTCTATATCACCAAACACAAATTTCTTTTTGTCTTCTTTTAATAAGATATTCATTGCCATAACCTCAGAGTCTTGCAAGCCTTTTAGCATAGCCACCTCATTGTAATTATCTAAAACTTCTATTTTTTCTACGGCATCTGCTGGTATATTATTTACAGCCAATTTACTATTGCCTGTAAAAAAGGTTTTGTTTTCTACTAAGACTTTGGTTACTTTTTTGCCATTTACCATCACATTACCTGCTCTATCTACTTCTACGCCTGGTAATTTTTTTAAAGCATCTCTTAGTTTGCGTTCTTCTCCAGTTACAAATTTAGAAACATCGTAAGTGATGGTGTCTTTTTTTACGGTTATTGGTGGTGTGTATTTTATGTTAACCTCGTCTAGTTGGTCTGGGTTTTCTTTGAGGATGAAGTTTTTAGAGAGGTTTTGGTCTGTGGTAGTTATAATAATCGTTTGTGGTTTGTAGCCCAAATAACTTACCGTGAGTTCGTAGGTTTGGTTTTTTGCTAAGCCAAGTTTGTAGCTGCCATCGTTTTCGGTGATGGCGAATTTAACGTCTTGGTCGTCTGCTTTGGGGATGGCTAGGATGTTGGAGTAGCTTAGAGGGTTTTGTAAGGTGTCTGATACTTTACCTGAGACTTTGATTTGTTGGGCATTAATAAAAGAAGAAAATCCTGCCAAAAATAGCAGGGTTACAACAATATATTTTGATGAAAATTTTAACAAAGCTTTCAATATTTATTTTTTCTGTTTGCATATTGTTTAGCAACTATACTGCTAAATTCATCTTCAGAAACTTTTTCGCCTTTTGTAGGCAATTCTATATCGATTGTTTTATCCTTTTTAAAGAATTCTATTTTTTTCAAAGACGTTATGATGCCATTATTATTAAGCTGTAGAATTAAACCTGGCAATCCTCCATAACCATCTGGCCCATAAGGTATTGGAATTTCTGGCGCATACCAAGCTATAACTTCTAATTCGTGTTTGCCTTTAAGGTTGTTTATAATAATAGTGGTTTTTGCTTTATAACACAGGTAATTATCAATTTGTAATGTGTCTTTAGTTAAAATCCAGTCTATTTTATTTTTTTTTATAAGGTAATTCACACCAGCGAATTCTAGTTCGTGTAAAACTATTTCAGAACTACTATCAAAGAATATAGTGCCTTTGAAATTAGCAACCCCTTCTGTCATTGCTTTGACAATAGGATTTACATTACTGTTTAACGATTTATTTTTTTTGTAAAAAGCTTCTCTATCATTAAATACTAATTGATATTCGTGCGTTTCAAGATTTTCTAATATTTTTTTAATAGATTGATCTATATCATCTGAAGTGCCTGATTTATTAATACTTAACGATTCTAATTGTTTACCATAAACCGCATTACCTATTTGGCAAAACATTGATATAGAAAAAAAGTAAAATATTAAGAATGAAATATATTTTTTAGCCATAAGCGCATATTTGTAAAAGACAGTTAAAATTTCACCTTTAACTGTCTGGATAATTTATTGATTCAAATCCTCTTTATTGCCCTCCAGCTTCGTTACAAGCATCATATGCTGCTGCAAACACATTATATGCTGCCATATCTGATGGAATGATTTGAAGTCTATTGGCCATATCGTTCATGAAATTTTGTTCAGCAGAAGCAGCTACATCAAAACAAGTTCCACTATCTAAATCCTCGTTTTGTGTATTCGCATTTACCATTAATGAACTACTCATAAACATTACCACAGCCTTAACTATAGGGATAATAGTTTTTGAAAAACAAGTTGCTTTTAACTCGTCAAACATATTGCTCAGAAACAAATATTTTAATTTTTAAAATATTCTTCAGCTTTTTTGTTCATTTCATCTATAAGCTTATCAGCCTGTTTTTCAGTAATTAATTGATCTTGATTTGGTACTTCAATTTTTATATCTTTATCGGTATATTCAATTTTTTTTACATAAAGGGAATAATTTTTTTCTTTTATTTCAAATATTAAACCTGGTAAGCCATCGTAAGCTACTGGGCCATATGACAATGGGATTTTTGGTGCATACCAAGCTTCAACGATTTCACCTTTATTTTTTCCATATTCTATTTCTCCGATTGCTTTTAAACAAATATAATTTCCGATTTTTTTCTTCTCATTAACTAAATTCCAACTTACTCTTTTTTCGACATCAACTTTTAAGTTTTTGTCTAAAATATTGTAATCATGAATTAATTTATTTTTACTCTTTATATAAATTCCTTCGATGTTAAGAATTTGATTAATTGTTAATAAGTCCAATTTTGATATCGATGGATCATTATATTCGTCTTTTTTGAAAATAGATAAACCTTTAGTTTCATTAACCATTAAAATGTAATTTATTAAATTAGATTTGCTTAATGAACTTTTTAAGATTTTTTTAAAATTTTCAGGTCCTTTGAGTGTGTCAAAATCAATCGAAATGTTTGATTCGTAGTGAATTTCAATATTTGATTGTGAAAATGAACATATAGGAATAATTAGAAATATGAAGTACAATTTTTTCATAAGTATGTTTAAGCTTGTTGATTAAATCTGTTTGCTTTTTCTTGTTCGCACAACTCAGCGTATAATAATGTCATTTGCACTCTTTGAATCGCGGTCGCACCTGTTACAGAACCCCACCATTGAGCATAATAATGCCCTTGCTCAAAACAGGAGGTGGCTTCGAGTTCATAGCTTTTATTATCCATTTTAGAAGCATTCATGCTTCACATAAACATTACCACAGCCATAAGGCTAAATACTTTTTTCTTCATAATTTAAGATTTTAAACCCATCATATTTTTTAAGACAGGTTAGTTAATAAATAATGTCTCCCTAAAATTTAGGGAATAGAAGTCTTTTAAATTTAGAAGTCATTTGTTCTCTCATTAAGAAAATGAGAAGTAGAAGTCATTTTTTTTTGCTATTGTATTCTTTAACAAAATAAAAAGCTTGCGCAAGTTATATGTTTAAACATTTTTTTGTTGGTTGAAACATAAAGAGTGACTTCTAAATTGCTCTAAATGTGGTTTCCAACGCTGTAAATCTAAAAATAAAAAATAGAAGTAGCCAAGGGAATTATGAGAATTTTCTATCAATTTTAAGTTTACGGTTTTTCCGTAATTACGCTGTGGAAAAACCGTAATTAAAATCGTGAGATAATTAAAAATTTAACAGTTTTGAGTTTGAGTTTTGACGTTAAATTTTTGTGGGTGAATATGTTGTTGCGGTTTTTAAAATAGAATCAATCTTTAAAATTAGGGATTTCAAATAATCATTCACAATAGAGTCTATAAATCTTTAGATCATAACACATTTACTATTAGGGGTTTGGGTAAATATATCTTCTAAAGTGCCACATCCTCTAGATAAATTGAAATCATTTTGGTAGTTATTGTCAAGGTTTTTCATTTCAAAATTAATAGATGTTGCTTTTTTATTTTTAAGTTGAAAACAATTAATAGATCATTTAAAATAAATCCAAAAGAGTATAGAGGCAAGGAATTGAAACTGTTTTGGTCTAGAAAAAAAATCAC
The DNA here is from genome assembly GCF_019278425.1 of Winogradskyella sp. HaHa_3_26. Classification (NCBI taxonomy): domain Bacteria; kingdom Pseudomonadati; phylum Bacteroidota; class Flavobacteriia; order Flavobacteriales; family Flavobacteriaceae; genus Winogradskyella; species Winogradskyella sp. HaHa_3_26. Next base: position 2,102,938 of record NZ_CP058981.1, read on the forward strand.
TTTTATTCCATCATAACAAAGTATTCAGAATAAATATGCATTTTTGTACTTTCAAATTTGTTAATTCCTAGTGATTTTGAGTGCAATCTAAAGGTTTTAATACTCAAATATTTTAAATAGAGATTATTTTTAATCCTGGTAAGAACATTAATTAGTAAACAATAAAATTCAAATAAAAACTTAAAGATGAATCAAAACAAATTACCTGCAGATCCATTAGCACTTATTTTAGGAATATTAGCATTAGTTATGGGTATTGCTGGTTGTTGCTGTTATGGTATTACGGCAATTATTCCATTAGCAATGTCTATTATTGGTCTGGTGATGGCAAATAAAAGTTTAAGAGAGTTTGGCGAAAACCCAGAGGCTTTCAATCCACAGTCTAGAAGTAATGTAAATACCGCAAGGATTATAAATATTATTGCCATTGTACTTAATGGTTTAGTAGTTCTTTTTGCACTTGCTGCACTTGCTTTTTATGGTACTTTAGTTTCATCTGCCGTTTTAGATGGTATCCAAAATGGAAATTTTGAAGAAGATGATTATTATTACGAGTCTGAATACGAAACAACTATAGAGCCAGAGAGTTCTGAAAATTGGGATGATGATGCATATATTATAGAAGAAGAAGAGGTAGATTCAGTTCAGGTTGAAGAATTATAAAAAAGAAGAGAGACTTTAAAATACAAAAACGCGTTTAACTTTTTAAAGTTAGACGCGTTTTTTGTTTAAATAAAACTTGATTTTCATTCGCTTAACGCCAACTAAGCTGTTAGGTGATGTTTTAGAAAAGAAATATATGATTGCCTTGTTATTATTACATTTGGAACGGTAATTGTATTTGTGATGCTTGTAACATAAAAAATGCGTCACATTAATTATATTTACAAACTAGAGGTTATGAGTCGAGTAATTTAAGAATAAATTATATCGGAGAGGTAATTAATAGCGAGCGTATGTGACCGTAAATAACTAGATATAAGAACATGAAACATTTATTTACTATCATATTATTTTTTGTGGGATTCCAAGCGCCTAATGGTGAGAAGCAATCTGCTTTTCAAGGTGGCGAATGGTTTAAGTTTGAAATGAGTTATAGTGGTTTTCTAAAAGCAGGTAACGCAACACTATCGGTTAATGAAACAAATTTAAAAGGAAAACCTGTTTACCATGTTGTCGGAAAAGGTTGGACCACCGGTGCTATAAAATGGTTTTTTAAAGTAAAAGACCGCTATGAAAGTTATTTTGATAGAGAAACAGGTGTACCGTATAAATTTATTAGAAAAATAGATGAAGGCGGTCATACCAAAGACATTGAAATTAATTTTGATCATGATTCTAGGTTAGCACAAGTAAAGAATCTTAAGAAAAATGAAATAAGTACAGTTTCTACTGAGAAAGATGTTCAAGATATGGTATCCATGTATTATCATCTTAGAAACAAAATTGATATTCCATCTTTAAAAGTAGGAGATGAAATAAAGACGAATATGTTTTTTGATGAAGAGAATTATGGCTTCAAAATAAAATATTTAGGGAAAGAAATTATTAAGACTGAATTTGGTAAAGTTAAAGCGCTTAAGTTTAGACCTTACGTTATGGCAGGTCGTGTATTTAAAGAAGAAGAAAGCTTAACGTTATGGGTAAGCGAGGATAAAAATAAAATTCCATTAAAAATAAAAGCAGATTTAGCGGTAGGTTCTTTAAGAGCAGAGTTAGTTGCTTTTAAAGGTTTAAAACATCCGTTTGAAATCATTTACAAAGAATAATTTAAATATGTCAGAGCAAAAAAATTACGATGATATTGTAAAAGCGCTTGAAGAAAAGTACGCAAAAATAGATCAAGATACAGACGACCATTTATATGGTCTTCTTTACAGTAAACCCATAACCTATTGGGACTATATACAAACTGATGCTTTGTTGAATCTGCAAATTCAACGTACCACACTTCCAGATGAAATGGTTTTTATTGCCTACCATCAAATTAACGAATTACTTTTTAAAATGATTCTTTGGGAAATAGCTCAAGTCGCAGAAAAAGAAGATTTAGATGTTACGTTTTTCGAAAATAAACTAATGCGTGTTAGTCGTTATTTCGATATGCTTTCAACCTCTTTTAATATTATGAGAGAAGGAATGGATGTAGAACAATACATGAAGTTTAGATATACCCTTACGCCTGCAAGTGGTTTTCAAAGTGCTCAATATAGACTAATTGAATTTGCTTCAACCGAATTAATTAATCTCATAGATTATAGATTTAGAAAAGATATTGACAGGGAAACGCTTTTTACTCACGCCTTTGAACATTTATATTGGCAAGCCGCAGGAAAAGACCATAAAACTGGTAAAAAATCCACACTTTTAGTTAATTTTGAAAAACGTTATAAAGATGAATTTTTAAGGTTTATGGAAACCTATAACACCAAAAATCTTTGGACGCGTTTTAAGGAGTTACCAGAGAAAGATCAGAAAAGCAAAACGCTTATAAAAGCAATGCGTCATTACGATTATACGGTTAATGTTTCTTGGGTAATGGCACATTACAATGCAGCAAAACATTACATAGATAGTGGTATTGGAGATGGTGAAGCTACAGGAGGAAGTAATTGGAAAAAATATATGCATCCAAAATATCAGAAGCGTATTTTCTTTCCGGAACTCTGGAGTAAAGAAGAAGTAGAAAATTGGGGAAATAATTTATAAGCGATTAATATTAATGCAATTAAAAAAAAGTTTAGCAATATTCATTATTGCAATTAGTTTATGGTCATGTAAAGATGATGATTCTGCAAAGTCTGCCTACGAAAAAGAACAAGCAGAAATTGCTGAAGAAGAAAAAATTCTAGAATTTGGTTTCGATATCAATAATTACATTGTAAAACGAGACACCATTAAATCTGGTGATAGTTTTGGTGAAATTATGCAACGAAACAATATTGGGTATCCTAATATTTTTCAAATTGCAGAAACGACCAAAGATACTTTTGATATTAGGAACTTGCGTGCTGGTAGACCTTACACTTTATTATATTCAAAAGGATCAGAAAAAGATAGTCTCCCAAGTCCAAGTACATTTATCTATCAACCAAATCAAATAGATTATGTTGTTATTGGGTTAAAAGATTCTATTCATGCTTATAAGAGCAGAAAGAAAATAACTTATGTTGAAAAAACAGCAACCGGAGTTATAGAAAGTAGTATTTCTGCAACATTAGAAGAAAAAGGATTGAGCCAAAGATTAGCTTATAAAATGGCCGATGAAATTTATGCATGGACTATAGATTTTAGACGTTTACAAAAAGGGGATCGCTTTAAGGTTATCTACACTGATAAATATATTGATGATACTATTTATGCAGGAATTAAAGATGTGAAAGCTGCTTATTTTGAGCATAACGGAGATTCATTATATGCGTTTCAATTTGAAACCGATTCAATAAAAGGTATTAGAGATTATTTTAATGAAGATGCTAAAAATTTACGTCGTGCCTTCTTAAAAGCACCTGTTCAATTTAGCCGTATTTCTTCGCGCTATAATTTAACAAGGCGTATAGCTGTTTATGGTTACAAAGTACGTCCACACAAAGGAACTGATTTTGCAGCACCAATTGGTACGCCTATTATGGCAACAGCTAACGGAACCGTTATAGAGTCTACAAGACGTGGTGGTAATGGTAAATTTGTAAAAATTAGACACAACGCTACTTACAGCACACAATATTTACATATGAGAAATCAAAATGTAAAAAAAGGTGAATATGTTAAACAAGGTGATATTATTGGTTACGTAGGTATGACAGGTAATACTGGAGGTCCACACGTATGTTATCGTTTCTGGAAAAATGGAAAACAAGTAGATCCTTTTAAAGAGGAATTGCCCGATGCAGAACCAATCTCCGATAGTCTAAAGGTGAAATACTTAGAGCATATTAAACCAATAAGAAAACAACTCGATAATATCTTTTTCTTAGAAGCAGAACCTAAGGAAACTGAAAACACAATAACTGAAGATCCAATTTTATAATTAAAATTATGGCATTAAAAGCAACCAATCCGACCACAACAAAAGCTTGGGGAAAATTACAAGCACATTTTGAAGATATTAAATCTAAACATTTAAAAGATTTATTTAGTTCTGATGCTGAAAGGGCAAACGACCTAACGGTTAAGTGGGATGATTTTTATGCAGATTTTTCTAAAAATAGAATTACAAAAGAAACGGTAAGTTTACTTTTAGAATTAGCAAATGAGTTAGATCTAAAAGATGCCATTTCTAAGTATTTTGATGGAGATATAATTAATGCTACAGAAGGTAGAGCAGTTTTACATACCGCTTTAAGAGCACCCGAAGATGCTGAGATTTTAGTAGATGGAGAAAATGTTATTCCTGAAATCCATGAAGTAAAACGAAAAATTGAAGCGTTTACAAATTCTGTTGTTAATGGTGATCATAAAGGTTTTACTGGCAAAGCAATCACTGATGTTGTAAATATTGGTATTGGAGGTTCAGATCTTGGGCCAGCAATGGTAGTAGATTCACTACAGTTTTATAAAAACCAATTAGAAACACATTTTGTTAGTAATGTAGATGGTGATCATTACCAGGAAATTATAAAAAATTTAGATCCAGAAACAACACTTTTTGTAATTGTTTCTAAAACATTTACAACACAAGAAACACTTTCTAATGCTAATTCTATTAGAGCTTGGTTTTTAGAATCTTTACCTCAAGAAGCCGTTTCTAAGCATTTTGTTGCTGTTTCTACTAATATTGAAAGCGTAAAAGCTTTTGGGATTGATGAAGAAAATATTTTCCCGATGAAGGATTGGGTAGGCGGACGATTCTCACTTTGGAGTGCTGTTGGTCTTTCTATTAGTTTAGCTTTAGGTTACAAGCATTTTGAAAGTTTATTAGACGGAGCGCATAAAATGGATACGCATTTTAAAACGGCCGACTTTGATCAAAACATCCCTGTAATTTCAGCATTATTAACCGTTTGGTATAATAACTTCTTTCAATCAGAAAGCGAAGCAATTATTCCTTATACACAATATTTAAACCAGTTTGCAACTTACCTTCAACAAGGTATTATGGAAAGTAATGGTAAAAGTGTAGACAGAGATGGTAATAAAGTAAATTACCAAACAGGTACTTTAATTTGGGGAGAACCAGGAACAAATTCTCAACATGCCTTTTTTCAATTAATTCACCAAGGAACAAAACTTATTCCTACAGACTTTATTGGTTTTGTAAATTCATTATATGGCAATAAGGATCATCATGATAAATTGATGTCTAATTACTTTGCGCAAACAGAAGCTTTAATGAATGGTAAAACAGAAGCAGAAGTTTTAGCAGAGTTTGAAGGTAAATCTATGTCTAAAGAAGCAATTTCTACATTGGCACCATTCAAAATATTTGAAGGTAATAAACCAACAACTTCTTTATTAATTCAGAAGCTAACACCAGAGAGTTTAGGGAAATTAATTGCTATGTATGAGCATAAAATATTTGTTCAAGGCATCGTTTGGAACATTTATAGTTACGATCAATTCGGTGTTGAGTTAGGTAAACAACTCGCAAAATCTATACTAGATGAGCTTAATAAAGCGAGTAAAGACGCCAGTCATGATGCCTCTACGCAAAATTTATTGGCTTTTTATATGAGTAATTGTTAAAAATTGTAATTATTTTAAATATTAATTGTTAAGATTTGTTAATTCTATATTTATTTTTCTATGTGAGTAATTAATAACATTTAATTATTAGTAGGACTATTGTATTATGTAATTTTGCTTCTGTAAAAACAATTAACTGATAATTTTATAATGAAAAATTTTAATCAATTTTTACTCTTAGCTGTAATTACGTTGTTTACTACAGTAACATTTGCTCAAAGTACTATTACCGGGAAAATAATAGATGCTGAGACAAATTCAGCACTTCCAGGGGCTAATATTATAGAGTATTATACAGAAAATGGGGTTGATACAGATTTCACAGGAGAATTCACATTATTAACAAAGGAAAAGTCGGGTGAAATTGTAATTTCTTACGTTGGGTTTGAAAGTAAAACGTTGAAATTTAATGGTAATACCGACTTTGGTACTATCTTTTTAAGCCTAGATAGTTCTTTGGATGAAGTTGTACTTGTTGGTACGAGGGTAATTGATTTAGCAAATAGTAGAGAAACACCTGTTGCAGTTTCTACTATTAGTGGAAGAGATATTCGATTAAAGTCATCTGGTAACGTTGAATTTGGAGAATCTATGAAGAATACTCCTTCTGTGTACGTTTCAAACCAAGCTGGGGGATTTGGTGATAGCCAGATTTTCTTAAGAGGTTTTGATCAAACAAACACAGCTTATTTATTAAATGGTCAACCAATTAATGGTATGGAAGACGGAGCAATGTATTGGTCTAACTGGTCAGGTATGTCAGATGTTGCTAATGTAGTACAGGTTCAAAGAGGGTTAGGATCTTCAAAATTAGCTATTTCTTCTGTTGGAGGTACAGTAAACATTGTGTCTAAGACAACAGATAAACAAAAAGGTGGATTTGTAAGATTTTTAGGAGGTAATGATAGTTATGTTAAAAGTTCAATTGGTTACGATTCTGGTTTAAGTGAAAAAGGATGGGCGTTTTCTGTGTTATTAGATCATTGGCAAGCACATAGAAAATATTCAATTGGTACTGCAGGTCAAGGACAAAACTATATGTTTTCAGTTGGTTATAAGCCAAACGAAAAAAACACATTCAACTTCTTGTTAACAGGAGCTCCGCAATGGCACGATCAAAATTTTTCTCAAGATCTTGAGTTTTATCAAGACTATGGTGATAAAGCAAACAGTAATACAGGTTTTTACGAAGGTGAACGCTATACAGAACGTCGTAACTTTTACCACAAACCAGTTGCTAACTTAAACTGGGATTTAAGTATTAACGAGAAATTAGATTTATCTACTGTTTTATATGCATCATGGGGTCGTGGTGGAGGAACCGGTAATGTTGGTAGTGGTAGAGTTAGAGTTGGCGGAGATGGTTTAAATGCTGAAGAAATTGATTTTGATCAAATAGAATTGAATAACATTGCAACCGCAACAACCATTAATGGAGGTCAGTATGGTACATCTGATGACTCTTATTTAAGACGTTCTTCAATAAATAATCATAATTGGTACGGTCTATTATCTAGTTTAGAGTATGAGGCTAATGAAAATTGGTCAATGAATTTCGGTGTAGATGCTAGAACTTATAATGGTATGCACTTTAGACAATTAGAAAACACATTAGGTTTAGATGGTTACAATGATAATTCAAGCACAAGTCGTCCTAGTGATTATGTAATAACTGAAACTTTTGATGCCGATCCGTGGTCTTCATTATTTAACTCTGCAGATAATGATCAAAGGTATGATTATAACTATGAAGAAGTAATTCAATATATAGGAGGGTTTGGTCAAGCAGAATATTCTAATGATAATTTTTCTGCATTTGTTCAAGGGGCTGTATCAACACAATCTTACCAAAGAGAAGGGTTTTTTATAGGAACAGGAAACGGTTTAGGGAAGTCTGACAAAATAAGTAAAGAAGGATATAATATTAAAGGAGGTTTGGCTTATAAAATTAATACCAAGCATTCTGTTTTTGCTAATGCAGGTTTTTACTCACGTCAACCTTTCTTAGATAATATTTTTAGTAATGTGAGGTATGATAATGCACTTTCAGAGCCAGATGTAGATAATGAAGAGATTACGGGTTTTGAAGGAGGTTACCGTTTTAAAAATAGAACTTTGAGAATAAACATTGATGTTTATAGTACAGAATGGGGTAATAGATTTCTTTCTACAGATGGACCAGTTCAGCCAGGTGCTGATGGTATTATAGATGGTGAGGGTGGCTTAAGTTCTAGTGATGACGAGTTAAGTACTTATAGATTAACGGATGTTGCTCAAACACATAAAGGAGTAGAGTTTGATATGGAATACCGTCCTCTAAATGGGGCATGGTCATTTAGAGTATTTGGTTCTTTAGGAGATTGGAAATATGATGGAGAAACACCATACACTTTGCAAAATGATGATACGGGAGATTTTATTACTACAGATGGAAATATAGATTTAACAGATGTTAAAATTGGTAATGCACCACAAACATCTTTTGGTTTTGGTGTTAAAGCTGAGATATTTAATGGGCTTTCTATAGATTTAGATTATAACATTTATAACGGTTTATATGAATTTGTAGATCCTGCAGATGTTGCTGATGCGGCTTTATCTGGTAATGTTTATGATTCTATTAAATTACCATCTTATTCTTTATTAGATGCAGGTTTAACATATAGATTTACTTTAGGTGATAATCCTTTAACTTTCAGAGCTAATATTTATAATCTACTTGATGAGTCTTATATTAATCAAAAAGATGCTTTTGGGTATTATTTAGGAATAGGAAGAACATTTAACGCAAGTTTACGTTATAATTTCTAACCTATTTACTACAGCATATTAAAAAAAGGTAGCCACATGGCTACCTTTTTTTTTGTAAAAAGTTTTTAAATGAAATAATTATTCTTTCGCTAAATATTTTTTATACTCATATATAAAGAGACTAAACTAATTCAAACAGTTTTTATTGGATATGTAGAGCCATGTATATGGTAATAAAGATCATCATGATAAATTGATGTCTAATTACTTTGCGCAAACAGTAGCTTTAATCAATGGTAAAACAGAAGCTGAAGTTTTAGCTGAATTTGAAGGTAAGTCTATGTCTAAAGAAGCGATATCTACATTGGTTCCTTTTAAAGTTTTTGAAGGAAAAAACCAACAACTTCTTTGTTGATTCAGAAACTAACACCGGAGAGTTTAGGGAAATTAATTGCTATGTATGAGCATAAAATCTTCGTTCAAGGCATAATTTTGAACATTTATAGCTACGATCAGTTTGGTGTTGAGTTAGGTAAATAACTTGCAAAATCTATCTTAGATGAGCTTAAAAAAGCGAGTAAAGACGCCGATCATGATGCATCTACGCAAAATTTATTGGCTTTTTGTGTGAATAATTGTTAATAATTGTTAAAAAGTTTTCGTAAAATTGATTGAGTTTCTATAATTTTTGTTGATTCTATAATTTATCTTCACAATACTCAATTGTTAACATTAAGTTAATGTTATAGCTGTTGTATTGCGTAATTTTGCGCTAATTAAAAACCAATTAACTTAAATTTTAAGATGAAAAAATTTAATCAATTTTTATTTATTGCTGTTTTTGCCCTCGTGTCATCAGCAATGTATGCTCAAACCACTATCACTGGTAAAATAGTGGATAGTGAAATGAATTCACCGCTCCCAGGAGCTAATGCTGTTGTAAAAGGAACAACAGATGGTGCAACAACTGATTTTGATGGTAAATTTTCTATATCAACATCATCTTCAACTGGAGAAGTTGTAATTTCTTATGTAGGTTTTACTTCTCAAACATTTGCTTTTAGTGGTAATATTGATTTAGGAACTATTGTATTAAGTCCAGATAGCAGCTTAGATGAAGTTGTTGTTGTTGGTACAGGTATTATTGATTTAGCTGACGGTAGAGATACACCCGTTGCTGTGTCTACAATTAAGGCATCTGAAATTCAGCAAAAAATTGGTGCTGGAGATGTAACTACAACTTTAGTGAATACACCATCTGTTTATGTTGCAGGAGGAGAAAGTGGTTTTGGTGATTCTAACATACGTGTTCGTGGTTTTGACCAAGATAATACAGCGTTCTTATTAAATGGACAACCAATTAATGGTATGGAAGATGGTAAAATGTATTGGTCTAACTGGTCTGGTATTTCAGATATTGCTAGTGCAGTACAAATTCAAAGGGGTTTAGGATCTTCTAAATTAGCAATTTCTTCTGTTGGTGGTACTGTAAACTTTGTTACTAAAGCTACAGATAAAAGAGAAGGTGGTTTTGCTGCTGTAACTACAGGTTACAATAATTACCTTAAAACTTCTTTAGGTTATAGTACAGGGCTTAATGAAAAAGGATTTGGTGCAACGGTTATGTTGTCTCATTGGCAAGGTGATGGGTATAACTTAGGTACTCAAGGTGAAGGACAAACTTATTTTATTTCATTTGGTTATAAAATAAACGAAAAGCATAACTTAAACTTTTTAGTTACAGGTGCGCCTCAACAACATGATCAAAACTATAGAAAATCTATTTCTCAGTATTTACAATATGGTAAAAAATATAACTATAACTATGGTTACCGTAATGGTGAATACCTTAGTTTAAGAACTAACTTTTACCACAAACCAGTGACTAACTTAAACTGGGATTGGAATATCAGTGAAAAATCTAGTTTATCTACTGTACTTTATGCTTCATGGGGACGTGGAGGTGGAACCGGAGGTTACGGAGCTTACACGGCATCTACTGATGACGGTCATGTTGATTGGGATGCTACAGTAGCAGCTAATCAATCTGTAGCTGGTGGTATTGGTATCTCTGATGATAGTGTTTATAATTATGAAGGTTCTGCAATTAGAGCTTCTATGAATAATCATGCTTGGTATGGTTTAGTGACTAATTATGAAACTGAACTTACAGATAATATTAGTATGAATTTAGGTGCTGATTTACGTACATATAAAGGAACTCACTTTAGACAATTAGTTGATTTATTAGGTCTAAATGGGTATAATGAAGGGGTTAATAGCTCACAGTACCCAGATGGTTATGTTGTATCTAATACATATAGCATAAACCCTTGGTCTACAGTGTTTGATTTTGCAGACGAAGATCAAAGAATCGATTACGATTATGATGAGCGTATAAACTATGGTGGTGTATTTGGTCAATTAGAGTACGCTACAGATAATTTTTCTACATTTTTTCAAGGAGCAGTTTCTAATCAAAGTCACGTAAGATGGGATAGATTTAACTATGACGAGGCTAATGAGGAATCTGAAACAATTAACAATACAGGTTTCAATGTTAAAGCTGGTGGTAGTTATGCTATTGGTAATAACAGTAAAATATATGTAAATGGAGGTTATTACTCACGTCAGCCTTACCATGATAATATTTACTTAAACTATACTAATGAGGTTAACCCTTTAACTGAAAATGAAAAAATACTTGGTTTAGAAGTTGGGTATACATATACATCATCTGCATTCTCTGTAGCTTTAGATTTATACAGAACAAACTGGAAAGATCGTGTTGAGTCTTCTTCTTATACGGATGAAGATACTAATGAATTACTTTACAGAACTAACGAAGGTGTCGAGCAATTACACTCAGGAGCTGAACTTCAATTAAGCTACAAGCCTTTTGATGCTCTTAGAATTAAAGGTTTTGCTTCAGTTGGTCAGTGGGAATACGTAGGTGATTCTCAAACAACTATCAGAAATGAAGCTCTTGAAACGTTATCAGTTGAGCTTGAAGATGTTGATGGTGGTGAAGTAGGAGGTGCTGCTCAAACAACTTTTGGTTTAGGAGCTGATTATACAATTGTTAAAGGATTGTCTATTGATGCAGATTACAGATATTATGACAAATTATATGCTGATGTTGGAGCTATTAAAGAAAATTTAGAGCTACCTAACTTTGGTGTTATGGATTTAGGTCTTTCTTATAAAATGTTAGTAGGAAAAGATAAAACTAATTCTGTAAACTTCAGATTTAACGTAAATAACTTATTAAACGAAGAGTATATCTCTCAGTCTAGTACAGCTAACAAAGTTGAAGCTGGAGATGAAACTTATTTAGGAATTAATCAAACTAACCAAGTGTATTTTGGAAACTTAAGAACTTGGAACTTTGGAATCAGATTTGTATTCTAAATCTAAGATCATTTAAATTATATATAAAAGGCTGTCTGAAAAGACAGTCTTTTTTTATGAAATATATTTAACACTCATTTTACTATATAGTGCGGATGCTATATTCTTAATTTAAGGACTCAGTAGGTCTTATATAAAGTTTAATGAGTATGCTTAGCTCGTACAGTATAAGTGAAGTAAGAAGTTTTGTAAGTAAGCTCTTGTTAGATTACTGATTAAGAAAACCGCGTAAAGAAAGGCTGTTTTTGTCTTTTGGGATAATTCACAGGAATCTAGTCTCCTATAATAGTTACAAGAAATAAGTGGAGTAAAAAGAAAAAGATGTTATTTGTATGATGTTTATTCCTTCCAGCGTACTGTTTCCATAATACGCTTAATATCTTTCTTTAAGTATTCCGCAGCAGGATAAATAGAATCGTAATTAGGTTTGGCATAGAAATAAAGCGAGCCACTTAAAAAGTGTTTTGTACTGTCTGTAACATAAAACTGAGATTGTGAAGCGGCATTACCATCTATTTCATATAACATTCCATAAACATTAGATTCACTATTTTCAAAAGTATTGTGAGAAATAGCGTCTGCTTTAATAGTGTGTTTTTGTGTGAGATTCTGAGCGTCCTTCAGTAAACTATCTATATTGCCATTTACATCTTTGTAAGTAAGGTAAATCGTTGCTTTTAAGCTGGAGTAATTAATATCAATACCATTTGTGTTCTTTGTTGACTTTACCGTTTTTATAGGGTCTGAAAGTTTGTTTTTTTCAAAAGTAAAAGGTAATGGTACAATAGCTTCTTCGTAAATAGCCTTTGGGTATTCTAACCTTAAGTGGCCTTTTGGTTTTGGTAATGTGTCATTACCGCAACTTAATAGAAATAGGCTTAAAATTGGTAGAGCTATTAGTTTCATGTGTTTTATTTATTGTTTTTGGTAAGCTTCTATATCTGTCCAGTAAAAGGATGTGGCTTATTATTAATAATTCTTCTAAATGATAATACCTTTTAGAGCGCTTATCTATGCTTGTCTATCTAACAAGGTTAACTTAATTTGTTTTATACGTTTACGTTCTAGGGCTTCAATTGTAAAAATATAATTTTCAAAATTTATTTTACTTCCTATTCTTGGAAATCCACCTGAGATTTCTAAAACAAAACCAGCAAGTGTTTCAGCTTCACCTTTTTGTGTTTCAAAAAGTTCTGCGTCATTTCCAATATTAACGATTTTATAAACATCCTTTAGAGGTGTTTTACCTTCAAAGCTATAATTATTGTTGTTTAATTTGGTGTATACAAGGTCGTCGTCGTCATACTCATCACTAATATCTCCAACAATTTCTTCAATAATATCTTCAAGTGAAACCAATCCAGAAGTTCCTCCATATTCATCAACAACAACAGCTAAATGGACTTTTTTGGTTTGAAACTCTACCATTAAATCATCTAACTTTTTATTTTCAGGAACAAAGAAAGGTTCTTTTAAAATTGTAGTCCAATCAAATGTCTTTTTGTTCAAGTGTGGTAATAAATCTTTAACGTAAAGTACACCTATTATAGTATCTATACTTTCTTCGTAAACAGGAATTCTAGAATACCCATTTTCAATAATTTGCTTTATTATGTTTTCGTAAGGGGTATCTATTCTTAATGCAAACAAATCCATCCTTGGTCGCATCACTTGTTTTGTATCAGTGTTTCCAAAAGAGACAATACCTTGAAGTAGTTTTTGTTCTTCTTGTGTGGTGTCTTGATTAACTGTTAGTTTTAAAGCTTGTGATAATTGATCGACACTTAGATTAGAGCGTTGTTTACCAAATTTATTATGAATAAGAATTGTAACATAGCGCATTGGTAGGCTTAAAGGCGAAAAAATAACATCTAAAACGCGTAATGGTCGCGCCATAAACGATGAAAACTTTACACTATTTCTGTTGGCATAGATTTTAGGGATTATTTCTCCAAACAACAAAATTAAAAATGTAGCAGAGACAACCTCTAATAGAAATCTAAAAAGTGGGTTTGTGATATTAAAGAAAAGCGTTTCTCCTATATAAGAGAATAATAAAACGACAGCTATATTTATAAAGTTGTTAGCAACTAAAATGGTAGCCAATAGTTTTTTTGGTCGCTCTAATAGTGAGGCAATAATTTGCATTGCATGAGATTTATTTTCTAAACCTTCATTTAAATCAGATTTGGTTAGAGAAAATAGAGCAACTTCTGCTCCTGAAATTAAAGCAGAACACGTTAGTAAAACGATTAGTATAATTATACTAGTAATAAAAGAAGTGTCAGTTATGAGTAAAGTTGAAAATAAAACCGTGGGTTCTGGGTCCAAGATAAATTAATATTTAGTGATTAAAATGGCAAATCGTCAGCTTCAGATTCTACGTTTTTGGTTGTAGGTCCTTGAGGTTGAGGTTTTGTATTTGATGTCGAGGGATTTTTAGGCTGCTGTTGCTCTCCTTTTGGTGTTAAAAAAGTAAAGTCGTCACATTGAATCTCGACAGAATAGCGCTCCATACCTTTATCATCTGTCCATTTTCTAGTTTTAATACGGCCTTCAATATAGATCTTGTCACCTTTAGAAAGATATTTTTCACAAATTTCTGCAGCTTTATTCCTAACAACGATATTATGCCATTCAGTATTTGTAATACGTTCGTTTGTTTGCTTACTTGTGTAGCTTTCGCTGGTAGCAATAGGGAAACGACCTACGCAATTTTTATCATCAAAATAGTGCATTTTAACTTCGTCTCCTAAGTTTCCAATCAGCATCACTTTATTTAAGGTTCCAGACATAATAATTCGTTTTTTAAATAATCTACAAAGTTACTCAATTGCGTAACTCTTAGACTAAAAGTACTAAAAAAATGTGATTTCTTTAAGTTTCTAAAATTTGAACCGAATTATAAAGTCATTTATAAGTGCAGGAACAGGATATTCTGTTAAAGAATCTATAGATATCGCGCCTTCTGGAGCTGAATTTGTTTCAATAATCCAAAATTTAGTATGAAGGTGCTGATGCGATAGCTTATGTACAATATCTATTTCATTATATAAGGAATAATCAAACTCTATGGTTTCTAAAAAAGTATTCTTAGTATTTAATAGATGAAACTCCTCTGAGGTTAAACTTTTATCAGATTCAATTAAAGGGAATTGATAAAGATTATGCCAAATACCTTTATGTGTTCGTTTTTCAATTAAAGTCTGTTTGTGACTGTCAATACAAACCATAAAATTAAAATACTTAGTAGTGACTTTTGTTTTCTTTAGTTTTAAAGGTAACTCACCTATTAAATCCTTCTCTAGGGCAACACAGCTATCTTTAAGTGGGCAAGTTTTGCAATCTGGATTTTTAGGTTTGCATTGTAATGCGCCAAACTCCATTATGGCTTGATTATAAGTTGCAGGTTGTTCTTTGTCTATTAAAGAAGTTGCTAAGGCTTTAAATTCTTTAATTCCTAAAGTTGAATTAATTGCGGTTTTAATACCAAAATAACGCGATAATACACGATAAACATTCCCATCTACCACAGCTGCAACTTCATTAAATGCAATTGAAGAAATGGCGCTTGCCGTATAATCACCAATTCCTTTTAATTTTAATAAGTCTTTATAGTTATTAGGAAACTCCCCTTTAAGTTCATTAACGATATGTTTTGCTGTAGCATGAAGATTTCTAGCTCTAGAATAATAGCCTAAACCTTGCCATAATTTTAAAATTGAGGTTTCCGAAGCATTCGAAAGGTCGAAAATTGTTGGATATTGGGTAACAAATTCTTCATAATAAGGCAACCCTTGTTTAATTTGTGTCTGCTGTAAAATAATTTCTGATAGCCAAATGTAGTAGGGGTTGTTGGTTCCTCGCCATGGTAACTCTCTTTTTTTTACTGAGTACCAATTGATTAGTTCATTTTTGAATTCCATTGCGCTTTTTTAATTAAAAGCAAAACTAAATGTTTATTGTGTTAAATTTTAATTAATTACGCTTGATGAATTGAAATTAAATTGCCTATATTTGCATCCCTTAGAATTTATAGTAACCTTAAAACTAGTAACAAAAATGACAAAAGCTGATTTGGTAGCGAAAATATCTGATAAATTAGGTATAGAAAAAGGTGACGTTCAAGCCACTGTTGAAACCTTCATGGAGGAAGTTAAAACGTCTTTAGAAAGCGGAGATAACGTTTATTTAAGAGGTTTCGGAAGTTTTATTATTAAAACAAGAGCTGAAAAAACAGGTCGTAATATTTCAAAAAATACTACAATAAAAATTCCTGCACACAACATCCCTGCATTTAAACCTGCTAAAGTATTTTTAGAAGGCGTTAAATCTAATGTTGAGGTAAACTAAGAGAGCATTTAAACAAAATATTAATTTAAAAAGCATTATTTATTATGCCAAGTGGTAAAAAAAGAAAAAGACACAAGGTAGCGACTCACAAGCGTAAAAAACGTAGACGCGCTAATCGTCATAAAAAGAAATAAATTGAAAAAAGTAGTTCTGAAACTACTTTTTTCAGTTTTGACTCATATTGATTTTTTCCTTTACCCTAAAAGAAATTAAAATAGGTATTCTTATAGATTTTTTTCAAAAGTTATGGCCTAGCTGTAAGTAAGAAAACTGTTTTATGATTATCGCTTTATATTATTTTAAGGTGATTGAAAAATTTAATATGAGTTTTATTTAAAAGAAACGTTCTTTGATATAGAATTTAGAAAGCATTTAATAGAGTGTTTCTAAATTTATTGGATATTACATCCTGTGTCAAATAATTTAGTAACATCTATCTATCTCAATTAAGAGTTAGATTTAAATTGACATTATGAACAATGAATTAATCGTTAGATCGAGTTCTGATATTGTTGATTTTGCCTTATTAAAAGATGGAAAACTTATTGAATTACATAAAGACGATGATGACAACAACTTTGCGGTAGGTGATATTTTTATTGCCAAAATACGTAAGGTTATGCCAGGTTTAAACGCTGCGTTTGTTAACGTAGGGTATGAGAAAGATGGTTTTTTACACTATCATGATCTAGGACCGCAATTGCCATCGCTTTTAAAATTCATTAAACGTGTAAGCACAGGGAAACTAAAGGATTATACCCTTAAGGATTTTCCTATGGAAAAGGATTTAGATAAAAATGGTACTATTGCAAATGCCATTAAATCTAACCAATCCATATTAGTACAAGTAGTAAAAGAACCAATCTCTACAAAAGGACCCCGCATTAGTTCAGAATTGTCTATTGCAGGAAGATATATTGTCTTGGTGCCTTTTTCTAACCGAATTTCAATCTCACAAAAAATTGACTCTCAAGAAGAAAAAGATCGCTTAAAAAGACTTGTAAAAAGTATCACACCTAAGGGATTTGGAGTTATTATTCGTACTGTAGCAGAAGGCAAAAAAGTTGCCGAGCTAGATAGTGATTTACAGAACTTGCTGGGTCGATGGACAGCAATGTGTAAAAAATTGTACAAAGCAAATCACCCAACTAAAGTATTGGGAGAAATGAACAAAGCATCCTCAATTTTGAGAGATATTTTTAATGATTCATTCTCTGGTATTGTTGTGGATGATGAAGAAATGTATGTACAGGTAAAAGATTACGTGCAGCAAATTGCACCAAATAAAGAATCAATAGTGAAGTACTATAAAAATGATGTTCCAATCTTTGAAAAATTTGGCATAGAACGTCAAATTAAAACATCATTTGGTAGAACTGTATCTATGGCAAAAGGTGCTTACTTGGTAATAGAGCACACTGAAGCACTACACGTTGTAGATGTTAATAGTGGAAACCGTTCTAACAAAGAAAAAAACCAAGAAGATACAGCCTTAGAAGTCAACATGATCTCAGCCCAAGAAATTGCCAGACAATTACGTTTACGTGATATGGGAGGCATAATAGTTGTCGATTTTATCGATATGGGAGTTGCTGAGAACAGAAAAAAGCTTTTCAATTATCTTAGAGATGAGATGAAAGATGATAAAGCAAAGCATAAAATATTGCCGCCGAGTAAGTTTGGATTAGTGCAAATAACCAGACAGCGCGTTAGGCCAGAACGCAATATTAAAACAAAAGAAGAAAATCCGGACAATATAGGAGGAGATGAAATCGAAGCACCAATTAAAGTGGTGGAACGTATTAATCAAGACCTTCAGCGAATTTTCAAAAAAGATCATAAAAAGGTGACTCTTAATATTCACCCTTTTATTGCTGCCTTTTTAACCAAAGGGTTTCCATCAGTTCGTTCAAAGTGGTTTATTGAACACAAAAAATGGGTAAAAATATTACCTAGAGATGCTTACACTTATCTTGAATATCATTTTTTTGATGAAAATGGTGACAAAATCAAATAATATCTATTAAAAAAGCCCAACTGAAACTTTCAGTTGGGCTTTTGTTTTTTATATAATTAAGGACTAATCTCTAGACATAAATATTCTAAGTATATACCAGAACAACAACATTAAAGAAGCAAATAAACCTAATGCTGCTGGGATATAATCTTCAACACCATATTTCTTAACTAGGTTAGAAGTTTGATATAGAATAGATCCTCCTGCTAATAAACACATTCCTACAGAAAACCATAAGCCTAAATTAAATCCAAAAATTGTTCCTGCTATAATTAAACCAATAGCAATAAAGAACCCAATTGTTAATCCTGTTTTTAAGAATGAAAAGTCTTTCTTAGTCAATAAAACAACAGCTGTTAGTCCTGTAAATAATGCCAAAGTAACAATAGAGGCCTGATAAAGAATTTCTGTACCAGAAGATCCCATTAATTGTGTTACTATATACAGCATAGGTACAAAAATTAATGCTTCAAAAAAGATATAAATACCGTAAGCTAAGTACTGTGTGTTTTTATCTGAAGTTTTCATAGCCATCCCTTCTGCGAAATTTGTAGCTACCATAAAACCACCAAGTAAGAGTAACCACTTATAGCCTTGTGTCATAGACAGCATAAAACTCACTACGGTTTCACTTTGTAGTAATAGGTATTCGAATAAAATAAATGCTAATACACCTCCTGCTACGTGTCCATAAGTCTTTTTATAAAATGCAACACGTTCAACTTCAGAAATATTACTTAGCATTATTTTTTCTGATGATTGGTAAGGGAATTGATTGTCCATAGTTTAATTTGATTTGAGGTTTTCAAGATAAATATTTTCTTTTGTATTTCAAATAAAAAGAGCTTTGATTCCTCAAAGCTCTTTTATTATAATTGTATTTGTAAAATTAATCTCTGCCACCAAATACTTGTAGTGCCCAATATAATAAAGATGCTAATGCACCAATAGCAGCAACTAAATAAGTTCTTGCAGCCCATTTAAGTGCGTCTTCAGAACCTTTATATTCGTCTGGTGTTAGCATATTCTTGTTTTTTAACCATGCTAATGCTCTATTACTTGCATCGTATTCTACGGGTAAAGTAATAAAACTAAATAACGTAGCAAATCCCATAAACACTAAACCGGCAACTGCAACCCAATAGCCTAATCCTACTCCTAGAGCAGAAACTAAGATTAAACCACCAATAACAAGCCATTGCGACATTCCTGATGTTACGCTTACAATTGGTACTAACGCAGAACGCATACCTAATGCGCTATAAGCTTGTGCATGTTGTACGGCGTGTCCACATTCGTGCGCTGCAACTGCTGCTGAAGCCGCATTTCTTTTGTTATATACAGATTCACTTAAGTTCACTGTTTTATTTTTTGGGTTATAATGATCTGTTAATTGTCCTGGTGTAGAAATTACTTGCACATCATATATACCATTATCAGCTAACATTTTTTCTGCAATCTCTCTTCCTGATAATCCATTTCTCAATTGCACTTTAGAATACTTAGCGAATTTGCGTTTTAGTTGGTTACTTACTAACCAACTTACTAATGCAATTGCACCAATTAATATATAATATCCCATCATTCCACTCATAATCTGAAATTTTTAATTCATGTAAATTTAATAAATGAATAGCAAATAGTAAGCCAAATTTGAGTTAAGAAATTTTGTCAGTAAAACGTAATTGCTTGTGTTACATAGCGTCAATAGACCAATTAAAAGCTTCGGCTATTTCTTCATAAACAATTTTTCCTTTAACAATGTTAAGTCCTTTAGCTAATGTCTTGTCATGTTTACAGGCTTTTTCCCATCCTTCATTGGCCAAACGTAATACGTAAGGTAATGTTACGTTAGTTAATGCTAAAGTCGATGTATAAGGTACGGCACCTGGCATATTTGCAACACAGTAGTGCACCACATCATCAATAATAAAAGTAGGATCTTCGTGAGTTGTTGCTTTAGTGGTTTCCATACAACCGCCTTGATCTACAGCTACATCTACTAAAACAGTTCCAGGACGCATGTCTTTAAGCATATCTCTAGTAATTAATTTTGGTGCAACCGCTCCTCTTACTAACACACCACCAATAATTAAATCGTGATCCTTAATACGCTTTCTAATATTGTATTCACTTGAAAACTCTGTAACCACATGGCTAGGCATTACATCATTGACATAACGTAATTGTTTCATGTTTATATCCATAACGGTAACCTGAGCGCCTAAACCAGCAGCCATTTTAGCGGCTTGAATTCCTACAATACCAGCTCCTAAAATTAAAACTTTGCCTGGAGGTACACCTGGAACTCCACCCAATAACACACCACGACCTTTAATTGGTTTTTCTAAATATTTTGCACCTTGCTGAATCGCCATTCTTCCTGCAACTTCAGACATTGGTGTTAATAATGGCAATGAACCATCTTTGTCTTCAACTGTTTCGTAAGCAATACAAACAGATTCACTTTTTAGCATTGCTTTAGTTAAAGGCTCGCTAGAAGCAAAATGAAAATAAGTAAACACAACATGATGTGCTTGTATTAATGGATATTCTTCCGCAATAGGTTCTTTTACTTTTACAATCATATCGCTAGAAGCATAAACGTCTATTATAGTATCTAAAATAATACCACCAGCATTTATATAATCTAAATCCGAGAAACCACTACCACAACCTGCATCTTTTTGAACATATACAATATGTTTGTTTTTGGTTAATTCGAAAACTCCAGAAGGTGTCATACCGACTCTGTTTTCATTGTTTTTGATTTCCTTTGGAACTCCGATTTTCATTTTTATATTTTTTAATTTATTAAATCTGTTAAATGAAATTTGCCAATAAAAATATAGATATGAATCCACTTTTTAATTAAGCTCATTTCATTGTTTTGTAGATTTTATGAATAATAGCTTTCGAAAATTACTATTAATAAAGCTGTTGTTCCAAATTTGATAGTTAATTTGAAATCACTTTTACTGAATTAATATTATGAAGCTTTTATTTTAAAAACTATTAAAAATCAGTTTGATTTTGAAGGCAATATGATATTCTGTTAATAATAAAATATTAAGAAGAAAGTGGGATTGTAAAATTATGGCTACAGAATTTTAACTAAGGTCTTTTATCAAACTTATTTATATTCATACATTGCTATAGATACTTTAGAAACGGTTTCATTAATAAACTCAATGTACAAATGTTCTGCTTGGTTTTTGTAGTGTTGTGGTGCTAGACCAAGTTCGTAGAGCATAATGTCTTTTTCGGTTGTTAAAACTCTATCGGGTTCACCTAGTCGTTTTATAACATTAGATTTCGATTCGTACAATAAAATCTGCGACTCAATAAGATCATCTACAATTTTGCTTCGTGTCATTGGTTTTGTTTTCCATTGTTCTTCAGTAAAGCGGTTTTCAAAAAAGAAATGTAAAGAGGTGCTAATAACAAAAGCAGAAAAGAATATTAAGCCAATTTGATTTGTTTGATTATTACGAAAATCAAAATAATCCTTAAGACTTTTACGCTTCTTTTTAGGTAATGGTTGGTCTAAAAACATGGTATGAGTCTTTTATTTAAATTATCGAATTAAATAAATCTGTTGGTAGTTGGTTACATAACCATCATAACTTTAAAATTAACCTAAAATTGGCATTAAAGTTATGATGGTATGTTTTATAGGTTTACCCAACAATATTTACAATTTTGCCAGGAACCACAATGACTTTTTTAGGTGTTCTACCATCTAATTGTGCAATTGTTTTTTCGTGAGCTAAAACGGTTTTTTCAATATCATCTTTGCTCATGTCCATTGGTAATTCTAAAGTAAAACGCATCTTACCATTAAAAGAAATTGGATATTCTTTACTGCTTTCTATTAAATGACTTGCGTCAAATTTAGGAAAAGGAGCTGTTGAGATAGATTCAGTATGTCCTAATTGCGACCATAATTCCTCTGCAATATGTGGCGCATAAGGCGAAATTAAAACCAATAAAGGTTCTAAAATATCTTTGCTTGTACATTTTTGAGTGGTTAACTCATTTACAGCAATCATAAATGTAGAAACTGAGGTGTTAAATGAGAAACTCTCAATATCTGCTTCTACTTTTTTAATGGTTTTATGTAATGTTTTTAAGTTGTCTGCAGTTGGTTTTGTGTCATTCACTTTTAAACCATTATCATTTGCATATAACTTCCATAATTTTTTTAGGAAATTATGTGCTCCTGTAATACCAGCTGTATTCCAAGGTTTGTATTGTTCTAAAGGACCTAAGAACATTTCGTAGAGTCTTAGGCTGTCTGCTCCGTAATCTTCACAAATACTATCTGGGTTTACCACGTTGTATTTAGATTTCGACATTTTTTCAACATCTCTTCCTACTTTATAAACACCTTGTTCAAGAATAAATTCTGCATTTTTAAAATCTTCGCCAAATTCTCCGTCATTTTTTAAACCTTCAATATCTAATTCATCTGAAGCATTAACATATTGGACTTTAACGTGCAATTTATCAACGTTTTGAATATGGATACTAATTAGTGTTAATGAACTATCATTTTCTTTTAATAATTCAATTTTTTCTAATACTTCTTTAGTTAGATATGTTTTTGAGTAGTTTTCTTTAAAATAGTCGCTAAACTCGCTTAGAGATTTTCCTTCAAAAAGATCTTTAGATATATATATTGAAGGTAATAACTTGTTAATTTCTTCAGTATATTTCTTCGTTTTTTTATCATCTCCACGTTCATATGTTCCTAAAGGGTTTGCATTTAGTTTAACTCTATAAACAAAAGCACTGGTCCCAAGTATCATCCCTTGGTTAATCAACTTTTTAAAAGGCTCTTCAACATTTACAAAACCTCTATCTTTTAGTAATTTCACCCAAAAACGCGAATAAAGTAGGTGACCTGTAGCATGTTCGCTACCACCAATATATAAATCTACATTTTCCCAATACTTAAGCGCGTCTTCACTTGCAAAAACACCATCTCTATTAGCTGCATCTTCCATATAACGGAAGAAATACCAAGAACTCCCTGCCCAACCTGGCATGGTATTAAGCTCTAAAGGATGAATGGTTGTATTGTTAATTTTAGCATTAGAAACTACAGTATTGGTTTCCGTATCCCAAGCCCAAACATCTGCACGTCCTAAAGGAGGTTCGCCTTCTTCGGTTGGTAAATACTTTTCAACTTCAGGAAGTCTAATTGGTAAATGCGCCGCATCAATCATTTGAGGTTTGTCGTTTACATAATACACTGGGAAAGGTTCACCCCAATAACGTTGACGAGAAAAAACAGCATCACGTAAACGGTAATTTGTTTTTCCTTCTCCTTGTCCTAATTGCTCTAATTGGTAAATGGCCAGTTTAGAGGCTTTTTTGTAGTTCATGCCGTTAAGGAAATCACTATTTGTAATTTTTACATTGTCTTTAGAGGCATAAGCTTCTTCAGAAATATCTGCACCTTCAAATATATTTGGAATGGCAATATCAAAATGCTTTGCAAAATCGTAATCACGTTGGTCACCACAAGGAACCGCCATAACGGCACCTGTTCCGTAGCTTGCTAACACGTAATCGCCAATCCAGATCGGAATAGGTTCTTTAGAAAATGGATGTTCTGCATAGGCGCCAGTAAATACACCAGAAATGGTTTTTACATCGGCCATACGATCGCGTTCGCTACGTTTTGCTGTTTTTTCAATATAAGCTTCAACCGCTTCTTTTTGTTCTGTTGTTGTAATTTTAGAAACTAATTCGTGCTCTGGTGCTAAGGTCATAAAAGACACACCAAAAATAGTATCTGGTCTTGTAGTGAAGACATCAATAATATCATCATAACCATTTACGTTGAATGATACTGATGCTCCAACGGATTTACCAATCCAATTACGTTGACTTTCTTTTAAAGAGTCTGTCCAATCAATCGTATCTAAACCTTGTAGTAAACGTTCTGCATAAGCAGAAATTCGCATACTCCATTGTGTCATTTTTTTACGAACAACAGGATGTCCACCACGTTCGGAAACGCCATTTACTATTTCGTCATTTGCTAAAACAGTTCCTAATGCAGGACACCAGTTCACTTCCGTTTCGGCTAAATATGTTAATCTGTATTTTAAAAGAATGCTTTGTTGTTCTTCTGAGGTGTAATTATTCCATTCTTCAACTGTAAAAGGCTCAATATTATCATCACAAGCTGCATTTACTGTAGCATTTCCTTCTACTTCAAATTTTGAAATTAAGGTGTCAATTGCTTCAGATTTATTTGTGTCATTATTATACCAAGACTCAAATAATTGAATGAAAATCCACTGTGTCCATTTGTAATATTCAGGATTAGAGGTGCGTACTTCACGACTCCAATCGAAAGAAAAACCAATTTGGTCTAACTGTCTTCTGTAGGTATTAATGTTCGTTTCTGTAGTAACCGCCGGATGTTGCCCTGTTTGAATAGCATACTGTTCTGCAGGTAAACCAAAACTATCGTAACCTTGGGGGTGTAGTACATTAAAACCTTTATGACGTTTGTAACGCGCATAGATATCACTAGCAATATAACCTAGTGGGTGGCCAACATGTAAACCTGCTCCTGAAGGATAAGGGAACATATCCAAAACGTAATATTTTGGTTTATCACTGTTGTTTGAGGCTTTAAACGTTTCGTTTTTTGCCCAGTAGTCTTGCCACTTTTTTTCTATGCTGTTAAAATCGTATGTCATTGTCTTGTTTTCCTTGTAATGAAGCTACAAATTTAACAGTATTACAACACAATAAAAAACTAAACGTTGTAATGTTCAACATAAGCAAATTCTTTATTATTTTTACATCTTAAATTCAAATTCATTTATGGCATCATCTTTTGATAAATATCAAAAACGTAAACTGATATCGTCTTACGTTTCTGTGGTGATAAGTATTGCTTTGGTACTGTTTCTTTTAGGCTGTTTAGGGCTTTTGGTTATCAATTCTAAAAAAGTTGCGGATCACTTTAAAGAACAAGTGGTGATGACTATTTATTTGAATGATACAGCTAAAGAAGTTGAGGTTAATCAGTTAAAAAAGAGTTTAGCAATGGCCGATTATACCAAAGATGCACTTTATGTTTCTAAAGAAGAAGCTGCAGAATTTATGAAAGCAGAAACAGGTGAAGATTTTATGGACTTTGTAGGCTATAATCCTTTAAAGAATTCGATTGATGTTCATTTAAAAGCAGATTTTGTAACTACAGAACAGTTAGCAGAAATTACCGAGAGCCTTTCTAATAAAGTATTTATTGAAGAGATTAGATACGATAATGATTTGGTAGAATTAATGAATGATAATGTTAAGAAAATTACTTTCTGGGTTTTGATTATTAGCGGGTTATTTACCTTAATTGCTGTTTTATTAATTAATAGTTCTATCCGTTTAGCCGTTTACTCTAAAAGATTTATCATTAAAACTATGCAAATGGTTGGTGCTACAAAACGTTTTATTCGTAGACCATTTGTTTGGAAAAGTGTACAGCTTGGTATTATTGGAGCATTAGTTGCTTTAGCAGGTATGGCGATTGTTCTATACTATTTAGATCTTACATTTCCAGAATTAGAATTACTGAAAAATACGATATCTATCGCAGCGCTTTTTCTAGGTATTTTCCTTTTAGGTATTGTAATTACTTGGATTAGTACGTTTATAGCAACACAACGTTTCTTAAACTTAAAGACAGATCAGTTGTATTATTAAGGGATAAATAATCAATTTATGAAGATTTATTTTTTTGTTATTTCTATAATTTCAATCTGTTTATTCAGTTCTTGTAACCCTCTTAAAAAAGGGAATCCTAATCGTATTTCTATTGAAATAAAAGAAGGAGTAGAAGCTGATAGTATTAAAATTGTAAGCTATAATAATTCTGAAGTCATTATTGCGAAAACAGGAAACCCTTATCATTTTAATTTTAGCGACACCATTAATGATGCTTATGTTATTGATGTTTTTAAGGATGGTAAAAAATCTTCGAAAAAGATATTTCTTGACGGTGAGGATTTGAAAATTCAAGCTGAATTAAGCTCAGGTGTTTTTAAAATTGATACTGTAATAGGTTCTGAAATCTATTATAAATCTGTTGATTTCTATAAAACATTACATCAGTTAGAATCTGATAAAATTGATGATTCAGGGATGAATAAATTTTTATTACAAAACATTAAGGATAACTTAAATCATCCATTCTCTCACGAAATAAGCACTATTTATATAGAGCGAAATAAAAATTATAAAGCTCAGTTAATAAATCTTAAGTCTGTATTAGAAGGACAACCCGAAGCTTTAAAAGAACACACGCTTAGTGTTAATAGAACTTTAGATAATTTAATTAAAGAAGAACATTTAGATCTTTCTGCGTTTCAATTTTATAATAGAGAAGGGAATGTGTCTAAAATAGATCTAAGCCATAAAGGCGATTATCTTTTAGATTTTTGGTTTGTACATTGTCCGCCTTGTGTACGTGATCATAAAAAAATAGGAGCCAATTTAGAGATGTTTAGTAATCATAATGTTGAATTAGTAGGTGTTTCTATTGATACAGAAAGTGATAAATGGTTAGATTACTTAGTGAGTCATGATTATAATTGGCAGAACTATAGGGAACTTAGAAAAGGGAATGATTTAATTGATGCATTAGATGTTTGGGAATTTCCAACTTATATCTTAATTAGTCCTGAAGGAGAAGTTAAAACTAAGTTTTACTCATTTGAAGAATTAGAAAGCTATTACAGTAAACTATAAATTCTTTTTATCATTATTAAATTCACAAACTCTTAACGCTGCAATTATAAATAAAACTGTTACTTTGCAGCATACTAAAGTAGAACAGAAAGACCATGGGAGAACAAAAAC
The DNA here is from genome assembly GCF_019278425.1 of Winogradskyella sp. HaHa_3_26. NCBI lineage: Bacteria > Pseudomonadati > Bacteroidota > Flavobacteriia > Flavobacteriales > Flavobacteriaceae > Winogradskyella > Winogradskyella sp. HaHa_3_26. The sequence goes on from NZ_CP058981.1 coordinate 2,130,038, forward strand.
GTAAGGACGATTCTAAATCTGAATTCATTTTCGGGAAGAAAAATTATAAATTCTTATTTATAGGCTTGGCATGTATTGTTATAGGCTTTATCCTTATGTCTGGTGGTGGTAGCGATGATCCTAATGTCTTTGATGAATCTATTTACAGTTGGAGACGTATTCGTTTAGCGCCAACTTTAGTGTTAATTGGGTTTGGTATACAGGTGTATGCTATTCTTTTAAATCCGAATAAAAAATCGGAGAAATAATCCTTATTTTATCTACTTCTAAAGCGTAAACTGCGCTTATTTGATATTTTTGCTTCATGGAAATTATAGACGCTGTTGTTTTAGGAATCATTCAAGGTCTTACTGAGTTTTTACCAGTATCATCGAGTGGTCACTTAGAAATCGGAAAAGCTATACTTGGTGATCATTCTGTGCCAAAAGAAAGCTTATTATTTACGGTTGTACTTCATTTTGCTACGGCATTAAGTACAATGGTGATTTTTAGAAAAGATATTTTTGATATTGTAAAAGGTATTTTGAAATTTGAATGGAACGAAGATCTTCAGTTTATTTCTAAAATTGCTTTATCCATGTTGCCAGCAGTTATTGTTGGTCTCTTTTTTGAAGAGGAATTAGAACAACTTTTTAATGGCAATATTCTACTTGTAGGTTGTATGCTTATCGTAACAGCCGTTTTACTTTTCTTAGCAGATAAAGCAAAGGATACCCAAAAGAAAGTCTCGTTTTCTAACGCTTTTATCATTGGTGTATCTCAAGCCATTGCAATGTTACCTGGTATCTCGCGCTCTGGAGCTACAATTTCTACCTCAGTTTTATTAGGAAACGATAAAACAAAAGCAGCACGTTTTTCATTTTTAATGGTTGTGCCTTTAATTTTTGGTAAAATTGCTAAAGATCTTTTAGGAGGAGAATTAACTTTTGATAGTTCTAATTTTACGGCTTTAAGCGTCGGTTTTATTGCTGCGTTTGTAGCAGGTTTATTTGCTTGTACTTGGATGATAGCACTAGTAAAGAAGAGTAAATTAAGTTATTTTGCGATTTATTGTGTCATTGCTGGTACTGCAGCTATAATCTGGTCATTAAGCTAATGCAAACGGAAGAAGATTTTAAAAACGGACAAGTTTTATTAATAGACAAACCATTAACTTGGACATCGTTTCAAGCGGTTAATAAGTTGCGTTGGTCTATACGGCAAGCCTTTAGTATTAAGAAAATTAAAGTGGGTCATGCGGGGACTTTAGATCCTTTAGCAACAGGTTTACTTGTGATCTGTACAGGTAAAATGACTAAGCAAATCAATATTTTTCAAGGTCAGGAAAAGGAATATACAGGAACTTTTGTTATAGGAGGAACAACACCTTCTTTTGATTTAGAAACAGAAGTGAATGAAACATTCCCCACAGATCATATTACAGAGGAATTAATTCAAAATGCAATTCCACAATTTATAGGTAAGATAGAACAATATCCACCGGTGTTTTCTGCCATTAAGAAAGATGGAAAACGTTTATATGAATTTGCAAGAGCAGGTGAGGAGGTTGAAATAAAACCAAGACAAGTTGAAATTACTGAATTTGAGATTACAGAAATCAATGGTTTAGAGTTGAAATTTAGAGTCGTTTGCAGTAAAGGAACTTACATTAGATCTTTAGCAAATGATTTTGGAAAAGCTTTAAATTCTGGTGGACATTTATCAGAATTACGTCGTACACGTATTGGTGATTTTAAAGTTGAAGAAGCCCTTACTCCTGAAGATTTTATTGCAAGTTTACCTTCTAAAGACTGATTTAACACGGGTTTAAGAGGTTGTCTTAGACTATTTCTTCATTCTTTTCGTATATATTAGTAGCCTAAAACTTTTTGTACTGAATTTCATAGAACAACATAAAGCAGCATTAATTACATTTCTCTTAGCGGGAATTGTAGTTCTTGGCCTGTTTAGTTTTCAGATTAAACGTCATCAAGATTTAATAACAGAAAGTTATTATCTCATGGATCCCGAGCCTGAAACAACTAAAGAAGACCTTCAGAAAATAGAAGAGCAAAATTCAGAATCTACAAATAAAGCCTTTAACGAAGACCAAGAGTACAAAGAGATGATGCGTAACTTTAAATCGGTTAGCACTAATGATTTTGAACGTACCACTAAGGCCATGGAAGCGGCTAAAGCAAGTAAAGAGGTATTGGTGGAGACAAACTATTCTAAATCTTACGAGAATGGTAAGGACTACGCTTTAAATTCAGAAGAAACAGAATCTTATAAAAAATTACAAAAGGAATTAAAACAACGTCTTGATAATAAAAGAGCGGCAGATGAGCATGCTAAAACTAAGGGTACACTTACTTATTCTTTAAAAGGTAGAGTTTTATCACATTATAAAATTCCACGCTATCTGTGTGAAGTTGGTGGTAAAATTGTTGTAAACATTAAAGTAAATGAAGTAGGTAATGTTTTTGATGCCAAAGTTAACGGCTCGTCTAACTCCAATAACAAATGTTTAGTAGAGCATGCAATTGCGTATGCAGAATCTGTGCAGTTTAATGCTTCAGATCGTAATGAGCAATTAGGAACCATTACATTTTTATTTAAGGGAAAATAATGGTTATTGTTTTATGGAACTATTGTCGGTATTCATTTATATAGAATTGAAAAAAACACCAACAATAGCTTAATTACTTTTAACTTGAAGGTTCATTAACCTAATAGATTAACTAAATCTTCAATTGTAGATTGTCCTTTATCTTTATTGTACCAACGTTGTAAATCTTCTTTAAATTCAGGAGTTAATTTACCATGTTTTGATTTATAATCTTGTACCAACTTTGTCGCAACTGTTGGTCTTGGGCCAAATGTATTTAAAACTTCATTTGTTTCAGAATCTAACATAACAAGCTTCGGGATCGCTTTACCTCCATTGGTTAAAAATTGATCCATAAGCGCTTCGTTTTCATCTCTAAGCACAACTTTATAATCAATAGCGTCATTTAATTCTGCAACTTTATTGATAATTGGCATTATATGAGCCGCATCACCACACCAGCTTTCTGAAATAACCAACCAAGTTATTTTCTTATCAGAATTTTGAATTTTACTTTTCATTTCTTCAGAAACTTTTCCTGTTTTATCCCAACGTCTCATACGTCTGTCATTAAGTTGGGTGTATTCAGCTAATGCTTCTGTTTTTTCACTTCCGGTGTTTGATTTTTCGTCAACTAAAGAAGTTACTAAAGTTCTGTATTCAGCATAAGTCATACTATTTTTTAGACTTTCTGAAATAATATTGTTTAAAGTAAGTGTGTCTGTATCCATATAACAAAAATAATAATATGTTGCTATTTTTGTGCAACAGTTGTTACATTAGTAGCTCTAAATTTAATTCCTTACAAGATGAGTAAAAGCAGATGTGGATGGTGTGTTGGTGATACGTTATATGAAGCCTATCATGATGAAGAATGGGGTGTTCCTGTTTTTGATGACAAGACATTATTTGAATTTTTAATTTTAGAAACCTTTCAGGCAGGTTTAAGTTGGATTACAATCTTAAGAAAGCGTGAAAATTTCAGGAAAGCTTTTGATAATTTTGATTATAAAAAAATAGCAACCTATAAAGCTTCAAAAGAAGAAGAGTTATTGCAAAATGCAGGAATTATTAGAAATAAGTTAAAAATAAAAGCAACGATTAGTAATGCGCAGGCTTTTATGGAAATTCAAAAAGAATTTGGTTCATTTTCTAAATACATTTGGGCTTTTGTTGATGGTAAACCTATAAAAAATAGCTTTGAAAGTTTTAAGGATTCTCCAAGCAACACGGAATTAAGTGATAAAATCAGTAAAGATTTAAAGAAACGTGGTTTTAAATTTGTAGGTTCTACTGTGATTTATGCACAAATGCAGGCTACAGGTATGGTTAACGATCATGAAGTATCTTGTTTTAGATATCAAGAGGTTTAAGATATTCCATAAATTGAGCTCTTGGCATATCTTTAGCACCTAAACTTTCAAGGTGGTTGGTGTAAATTTGGCAGTCAATTAATTTGTAATTCGTGTTTTTTATAAAAGTGATAAACCCCACTTTACTTGCATTACTAACTTTAGCAAACATGCTTTCTCCACAGAACACCTTGTCGTTAATTGCAATACCGTATAGACCTCCAACTAAAACATCATCTTGCCAAACTTCTACAGATTTAGCATAACCTAATTGATGTAGTTTAACGTAAGCTTTAATCATATCTTCGGTTATCCATGTTCCGTCTTGACCTACTCGTTTTGTGGCTGCACAATTTTCTAAAACTTCTCTAAAAGCTTTGTTTTCGGTAACTTTAAATGTTTCTTTTTTTAGAATTTGCTTCATGCTTTTAGAGATTTTTAAATCTTTAGGAAGTAAAACAAATCGAGGATCTGGTGACCACCAAAGTATAGGCTCTTCATCTTGATACCATGGAAATATACCATTAGAATAAGCATGTATTAGACGTTCTGAAGTTAAATCTCCTCCCACAGCTAAGAGACCATCTTCCGAAGCTTCAGAAACATCTGGGAATTCAATTTTATGAGTTAAAAAGTGCATAATCGAAAATAAGTAATGATGTTTAAAATTAATAGTTTAGATCTTGATGCTAAAAGAATTTTGTTGATTCTTTCTTAGAATAATAATCAAATTTAAAATCCAACTTTTAAGTCTTTATGAATCATCTAGATTGTTTTCTATTAATTTATATAACAGAAAAAGACTTGTTTTATAGAAAAACAAGTCTTTTTTATATGTGTTTAATCCTTTCGTTTAGAAAGGTAAATCGTCGTTATCACTTTCTTCTAAATCTTTTACAGGTTCAAAAGCTTCTGTTGGAGGTACAGGAGGCATGTTTCCGCTTGCAGCTTCAGCTTGTGCAGCTTCAATTCTCCAACCTTGAATTGAGTTAAAATATTTAGTTTCACCTTGTGGGTTAACCCATTCTCTTCCTCTTAAGTTAATGCTAATTTTAACTTGTTGACCAACTTGGTAGCTATTTAATAAATCTGTTTTATCTTGAACAAATTCCACCATAATATGCTGTGGGTACTGTTCATCTGTAGTTACAACAATTTCTCTTTTTCTAAACCCATTGCTACCAAAGGTTTGAGTCTCTCCTACCATTTTAATTCGTCCTTGTACTTCCATTTCTTCTTAATCTATAATTTATTATAATCCTTAAATATTTTGAGGCTACAAAAGTAATAACTTCCAAGCACTTTCTACGTCTCCATAGCTCAAATAATTTTGTGCTAATTTGTGTTTTTCTCTATTAGATGCTGTTTTTATGTTTGGATACCTGTCACTTATGCTGTTAATAAACTTATTAACATCGTTGGTATTAGGTAATCCTTTTACATTGGCAAGCATCCCTAAATCATTGCCTGTTAAAATGATACTGTTTTTTATGTTATGTGGTAGATTATCAACGCCAATGCCCATGTCTGATAGCGGTCTTGGTATCTCAAAAAAACCATTTTTAGCTCTACTGTAGTAGCTACCACCTGCTCTTGCAACTAAATCTAAAGCTTCTTGGTTTATGGTTTTGTCTTCATTTAAAACTTCTTCTGCAATGTGAAGTTTTACCACTTCGCAAATCACTAAATTACCAGCTCCTCCTTCAGTTCCTAGTTCAATAATTTCATTGACTTTACATTCAAATTGTACTGGAGATTCTGCAACTCTAAAAGGTTTTACATTATCTGAAGGCAACATGGTTAAACCTGCTTTTTCAAACTCATTTATTCCTTCAGGGTATTCTGTGCTACTTAATGACATTTGCTGTACAATATCATAATTTACCACGTTGATAACAACCTCTTTTGTGGCTTCAACATTATGTAGAGTATGTTTTGTAGTGTTGTCTCTAACGCGTCTAGCCGGAGAAAATATTAAAATTGGAGGATTAGTACTAAAGACATTAAAAAAGCTAAATGGCGATAAATTAGCATTACCATTTGCATCTATAGTACTCGCAAAAGCAATAGGCCTTGGTGAAACCGCACTTAATAAGTAGCTTTGTAAGACATCTGTTTTAAGATGCTTTGGGTTTAATGATATCATGTACTTGTCTGATTTTCAGTAAATATAAGTATAATCAATTTTCAGTAAAAGTATTTAAAGAGAATAGGGCACAATATTTTCAACACTTTTGCATTATATTTAATATTAAAATAAACTTAATCAATGAATTTTAGTTTAAACCGAAATGTAATACGTTGGGTTATAATAGGGTCTTCTTTTGTTATTATTTCTCTAATTCTTTTGAATACTTATACGTTTTTTCAAAATTTTAAAGTTGAAGAGCGCTCTAAAATGAATACTTGGTCTGTTGCAGTTAGCGATATTGGGACACCTAAATTAAATGATGAAGTAAACATAGTTACAGATCATGTTATTACAGAAACAATAATAAATACGCCTGTATTAGTTATTGATGAAAACGGAGATTTAAGTACTTCTATTAATATTGACGAATCTTTGTTGAAAGATTCTTTAGATGTGAAACGATTGGTAGATCAGTTTAAAAATGAAAATACGCCTATTGAAGTCAATATGGATTCTGATTCTAAACAACTTATTTATTACGGAAATTCACCATTGTTAAATAAACTAAAATATTATCCTTTAGCTTTATTATTAATCATTTTACTTTTTGCAGCCGTTGTCTATTTCTTTTATCGTAGTTCTAAAATAGCAGAACAAAATAAACTTTGGACAGGTATGGCAAAGGAGACGGCGCACCAAATAGGAACACCTTTGTCTTCACTTGTGGGATGGACAGAAATTTTAAAGATGGAAAATGTTAATCCCGAGTATATTTTAGAAATTGAAAAGGATATTGACCGTCTTCAAACAATTACAGAACGCTTTAGTAAAATAGGTTCTATTCCTAAGCTTAAAAATGTTGATATTGTAGAAGTTACTCAGTCTTCTTACGAGTATTTAAAATCAAGATCTTCTAAGTTAATTAATTTTGAAATAGTAATTCCTGAGCGAAAAATAGAAGTGAATCTAAATGAACAACTTTTTAGTTGGACGATAGAGAATTTAGTGAAAAATGCCATTGATGCCATGAAGGGCAAAGGGGATTTAAAAGTAGAACTTACACAGCTTGAACGACAAATTTTCATTAATATTTCTGATACCGGAAAAGGGATTGCTAAATCATCTTTTAATAAAATATTTGAACCTGGCTTTACCACCAAAAAAAGAGGTTGGGGACTTGGTTTGTCATTATCTAGACGAATTATTGAAGATTACCACAATGGTAAAATAAAAGTTTTGACTTCCGAAATAGGGAAGGGAACCACTATACAAATAATACTAAAGCAGGTTTAATTCATTTTTAATTAGAAAAGGACTTGTGGTTTTTAAATTAATTGATCTTAACATTTTTTTCAAAAAAAATAATCAAGGAAAATCATTTTAAGACAGAAGTCAAAGATGTTTAAATTCTTTAATAATGACGTTGGTTATCAGAGAATATGGGTTTATAGAATTGAAAGGGATACTTACAGAATGCTCGCTATTGCTTAAGTAGATGAAAGTTTTTAAACTAGAATAATTCAAAATTTAGTTTAAATTTGGGGCATGAATTCGTCAAAATATTTCACTTTAAAAGAAGCTAGGATAGGTAATAACTGTCCTGAATGTTATTCTAACGATAGCCTAGTGCTCACGTTAAAACAAAAGCTAATTGAAACTCAATTCTATAAAGCGCTTACAGACGAAACGACTAGTGATATACGATGTCTTAATTGTGAAATGCCAATTTTTCCCATACGATGGACTGAGGATATAGAACGCGTGGTAGATTACCACAAAAGAGGACTTAAAATTAGACCTAAATCTACAAAGCTAAAACCTATTGCTTGGGGTTTAATTGTTTTAGGTGTTGTTTTGTTGATTACAACAATCTTATTTGTAGCAAAAATTATTTCAATCTAAAATTATAAGAAAGAAGAGATTTTCTTTGCAATAGCCTCAAATTCTTCAGACTCTAATTTTTGTTTATTAGAAAAAAGTGCGTCTTCCATAGCGTGTAATGGAATTAGATGAACATGTGCATGCGGTACTTCTAGTCCAATAACAGTCATTCCAATTCGTTTGCAAGGAATTGCTTTTTCTAAAGCTATAGCTATACGATGAGAAAATTTCATTAAACCGATATAGGTCGCTTCATCTAAATCAAAAATTTTGTTAACCTCCTTTTTAGGGATACAAAGCGTATGGCCTTTAGAGTTAGGGTTAATATCTAAAAACGCATAGAATTCTTCAGTTTCTGCGATTTTATACGAAGGGATTTCTCCTGAGATTATTTTTGTAAAAATTGTAGCCATATCCTAATCAATATTAAGTTCTATAAATATAAAAAGATTCCTGAAAAACAGGAATCTTTTTGTATTATAACTTTAGTTTTTGTTATCTAGAAATTTCTAATATATCAAATTTCATTACACCGTTTGGGACTTTTATTTCAGCAACATCTCCTACTGATTTTCCTAGTAACCCTTTTCCGATTGGTGAATTTATAGAAATTCGACCTGAGGCTAAGTTAGCTTCACTTTCCGCAACTAAAGTATAGGTCATTTCCATGCCGTTAGTCTGGTTTTTAATTTTAACTTTTGAAAGTGCCAAAGCTTTAGTTAAATCTAACTGAGACTCATCTATAACTCTTGCACCAGATAAAATTTCTTCCATTTTAGAAATTTTCATTTCTAACATACCTTGTGCTTCTTTTGCAGCATCGTACTCTGCATTTTCACTTAAATCTCCTTTGTCTCTTGCGTCTGCAATATCTTGAGATGCCTTTGGGCGTTCCACATCTTTAAGTTGGTTTAACTCATCTCTAAATTTTTTTAAACCTTCAGCTGTGTAATAAGATACTTTACTCATAATTTAATCGTTTTAAGTATAACAAATTCTAAAAGGTGAATTCTTTATTATTTTAGAGCCTGTCTGGAAAGCAGACAGGCTCTAAAATAGAAGTAGAAATAATATTCTTCTTAGAAGTTTGTTATAATATAATTATAATGTTAGCATAAAAAAAACCTCGCGCTGACGAGATTACTATGCAAATATATAAAATATTTACGGTATTGTTGAATTAATAGTAAATTGCCACTTGGAATTTTAAGGTGAAATTCATAATAAATATGAATACGTCAAAAAATAAAGTGGGATGTTAGTGTTCTTGCGGCTTTTAAATATTTTTATTTTTAAGTCATTAAATTTCAAATCCTTAATAAAATAAATTAAACCTGTGAAAAAAATATTTTTAATACTCGTTAGTGTGGTTGTTTTAGGCTGTAGCCAAAATGACACGGATTATAATTGTAATTATTTGTTAGATGTTGGTGTTAATTTAACGGTGAATCTTAATCTTCCTCAGTATAACCAACTATTGTTTCCTGTTAATGCTGTTAGAGTATCAAATTATGGTAATGATGGTATTATTTTGGTAAGAGCGGGGAGTAATTCACTTTTAGCATGGGATGGTGCAGATCCTAACCATGTGTCTTCTTCATGTTCTACTTTAGAAATTGTAGGTTTAAATGCCGTTTGTGGTTGTGGTGATGGTAATGAATATAGTTTAATTACGGGTACGGCACTTAATGATGATCCTCAACCCTGTACGTTAAAACCATACAGAGTTGAAACCATCAGTGATAATGTTTATTTAATTAGTAATTAAAAATTCATTGTAACACCAACTAAAAAATTTGTGGTTGCTTGTGGGTAGAAACCTGCTCCTTCTATAGTTGTAATGCTTCCTGGGTTAGACCAGTCGTCATCATAAGTATAGTAATATCCGTTAGATACATATTCTACGTTAAAGATGTTGTTAACTAAGCCTGAAAAAACAATAGAGTCAAAAATAGATTCTGTTTTTAAAGTATAGTTAATGTTGAAATCATTAGTGAAGAAACTATCTAATTTAGAACGATCTGCTTCAGTGTTTCCCATATATTGTTCGCCAACAAATTTGCTTAGCCAAGACATTTGAAGGTTTTTAATAGGTTGAAAAACAATTGCATTAGCGGCAACTAAACTAGGCGAGAATGAAATATCTGTTTCACCTAAATTTTGAACTGCGCCATCAAAAGAAATAACAGTTTCATTATTTTTATTAGTGCTTAATGTTGCGTTAGGTTGTAATGTTAACTTTGGAGTAACAGGAATTATAGCTTCTAATTCTAAACCTAAACGGTAACTTTTACCACTATTAGTTCTAATAGGATTTCCTACATCATCTAATTGGCCAGATAAAACCAGTTGTTGGTTATACTGCATATAATATACATTAGCATTAAATGTGAAGTTGTTTTTGTTATGTCTCCAGCCTAATTCAAAATCATTAAGTTGTTCTGGTTTTATATCGCTATTGTTTTCAAAATCCGTTCTGTTAGCTTCTCTGTTTGCTCTTGCATAAGAAAAATATAGGCTGTTATCTGTATTTACATCGTATGTAATACCAGCTTTTGGATTGAAAAAAGAAAAGTTTTTATCAATCGCAAATTCTACAACATCAGATGTTGTTCCTGTTGTTTTATAGGTTACGTTTCTCGTTTGTAAATCTCCGTATAAACTTATTTTTTCATTTAAGCGGTAATTTGCTTTTGCAAAAAAAGATAAATCATTTTTTAAACTATTACCATCATAATAGCGGTCTCTGATTTCAGATTGACTTGCGAATTCTGCCCAAATAATTTCACCAAAATGATCACCGTCATAATGACTAAATGAACCTCCAAAAATTAAATTTAGATTATCATCTTTATAATTCGCATTTAAATTAGCTACATAATAATCATTATCTAACCAACGTCTACGGATTAAATCTGTTGTGTTTACGGTTTCCGTTCCAAAAGCAAGAGGTTGTAAACCATAATCTTCAAAATCTTGGTTTTCCTTATATTGCTCAAAATATCCACGACCATAAGTGTAGTTTAAGCCTAGAGTAGTTGACCATTGGCTATTGTAACGTTGGTCCCAATGTAATTGGTAATGATCTTGATTGTAATAATCTACTTCATTATCATAAAATTGTGGGTCACCATTGGCGTCGTTATATTCTCCGGCAGAGTTGTAAGTTCTATCATTCTCTAGCTTGTCTAAATCTTCTAAACCATTCCAAGATTGATATGTCACTTCTTTTCCTCCAAAAGCAATAGCTTTAATTAAGGTGTTGTCATCTACATAAGAACCTTGTAAAAAGTATGATTTTAAATCCGATGATGCACGATCTATATAACCGTCAGAAGCAATATTAGATAAACGACCAGCAATTTCGAAGTGGTCATTCATAAGTCCGGTACTAAATTTTACAGTATGTTTTCTAGTGTTATAGCTTCCGTAAGAGTTTGAAATCTCACCAGAAGCTTCCTTAGATACCGCATCTGTTAATACATTAATACTTGCACCAAAAGCACCAGAGCCATTGGTAGATGTTCCGACTCCTCGTTGTAATTGTAAGCTTTCTGTAGAAGAGGCAAAATCGCTTAAATTTACCCAAAATGTACCTTGAGATTCCGCATCATTATATGGTATTCCGTTAATAGTAACATTAGTAGATTGCGAGCTGACACCTCTAACTCTTATGCTCGTATATCCTACACCTGCACCAGCATCTGTAGTGGTAACAACCGAAGGCAAAAAGTTAAGTAACATAGGAAGGTCTTGACCTAAATTTCGTTTGGCTAATGCTTCCTTGTCAATGTTAGAGTGTGTAATTGGTGATTTGGCATCTACTCTAACAGCTTTTACTAGAACTTCATCTAGTTTTTCAACTTTAGTAGAATCTTGTGGTTTTTCTTGTCCATAAATGGAGCAAACACTTAATAAAAAAATGGAAATTGACAACCTCTGTCTACTTGTTTTTGAGAGATTGTTGAATAGGTTTTTCATACGACTATAGTATTATAATCGAATAAAAAGAGGTCATTATTCTTGGTTAATAATTAGTTATGTTGAGCTTTAGACTCCTGCAATATGGAAAATGTTATTTTATTTTGAAATTAAGCACGTAAAACAAATGCCGCATAAAAATCAGAAGTAAAATGACATTGATAACCGTATAGCATTTGCCAAAATATCGATGAGATATTTTTTATGCTCGTTTCCTAAACAGCATTATCTGTTCTAGGTTCAATGGGTATGATCTCAGCTTGAAAAGTTAGTGGTCTTTTGTAAAAGGTTGATCGTTTTCTGGAATTACGTTTAACTTTTTACTCTCGACTGCCAACTCATTTTAGCACCCCTTTTTTGAGAACGCTGCAAATATAGAAAGGATTTATGATTTTTGAATTAAGATTTTTGAATTTTTTTGACACAGGGATTAGTTCAAAAAATAAATAAAAATTTAATTAATACTTCTCAGTGCAATTCCCTATTTATTCGGAATTACGTACAGACGAGATTGTTTTATTCTATATCAGGAGTTTTTCGATTTGCTTTTTTATCAGCATTAATGCGTTTATTCCTTAAACGTCTCTTTTTTACGCCTCTTGGAACTCTTGTTTTAATCCGTAGTTTCTTTTTCTTTAAACCTTCTTCAATTAATACAATAAAACGTTGGGTGACCAAGGCTTTATTTCTAAACTGGCTTCGGCTTTCATCACAGGCTAGAATTAAGACCCCATCTTTTGTTAATCGGTTACCAAAAAACTCAGAGAGCTTTTGCTTTTGTTCATCACTAAAGGCTACAGAATTGTTGAGGTCAAAATATAATTCGGCTTTAGATGATACCTTATTTACATGTTGACCTCCACTTCCTGAGCTTCTAACGTATTTATAGCTTAACTCTGATTTTAAAACATCAATTTTCACTATGATTTAATTTGATGTGGTGGCTTAAGCAAATCATTTACTGTTTTCACAGGGTTGAAAGTACTAATTGGAACTTCTACAAAAATAGTATTCCAATGTGCCATACTTCCGTTCCAAAGTCCTGGTAATTCAAGAGCTTTTAATGCTTTACCATTTTTTGTTTTATTTGTTATAAAAGCAGCATTATGATCGACGTATTTTTCTAAATCAAATTTTTCGCCTTTATAATTTTTAATTCCACAAATTAAATCTACAGGATTAAAGTGTGTGGCATTTTTAAGTATCTCTTCTTGTTTAGAATCTTTTAGATTAATCTGTGCAGATTCTACAATTTGAAGCGATTGGTTAGATTTTTCGTCTTTAACCCAAAAAGGACCTCCTCCTGGTTCGCCTTCATTTCTTACCATTCCGCAGACACGTATTGGACGGTTGAGTTTTTCTTTTAAATATTCGACTTTATAACAATCTTTATATTTAAAATATTCATCAGATATTTTGATACTTAATTTGTGTGTTACAAAATTTTCGACAGCAACTAGCGTTCCTTCTTCAACATTATTAGCGTCTAAATCATTTAAGTATTCAAATGATTTGCTTTGTAGTTTTAATAAGATTCCTGCTAAAGCTTTTTTAAAGCCTGCTAATTCTTCTTTGTATTTATTAACGACAACATTATCTATATTTTTTACAAAAATAACGTCTGCATCAATAGCGTTTAAGTTTTTTAGAAGTGCACCATGTCCAGAAGGTCTAAATAATAATGAACCATCAGCTTCTCTAAAAGGTTTGTTTTCCATAGTCACAGCAATAGTGTCTGTGGCATGTTGTTGATAAGAGAATGAAATATTGAATTTCACTCCTTTTTCTGCTTCAATACGATCTTTTATTTTATTAAATTCTTCAGTAAACTTAGCTTCATGACTCTCTGATATTGTAAAGTGTAATCTTGCTGTGTTATTACTTGTAGCGTATAAGGCTGATTCGTAAAGATGTTCTTCGAAGGCAGTAGCGATGTAATCGTTTTTATAGTAGTGAAATGGAAGTAATCCTTTGGGTTGATTACCAAAATTTAATTCATTTTTATCTAACATTGCTTTGGCAAAATGCCATACTTTTTCTTGACTAGATAAAGTTTCTAAATCTATACCTTCAGATTTTAATAATCCTGCAACTTGTTTATAAAACGGGAATTTCTCCAAGCCCACCATAAACAAGGATAATTCTCTTAAGTTATTCTTATTTATATACGCATTAAGAGATTGTTCATTCTCATTATATTCACTGATATACCGGAAGAGAAATTTAAACATTCTAGTTGCTGCACCAGATGCAGGTACAAATTTTAATAGTGATTTGTTGTCTTTTTCGGCTTCAAAAAGAGCTACAAAATCTTTCATGTCAGATTCTGTCAAAGGCATAATACCTTTGTTTAATGTTGCTGCAGCAGAGACATTAGTAAAAGGAATTCCGGTTTCAAAAATTCCTATTTGTTTTTCAACCTTGGCTAAGGTCAAATTATTAGTATCTATTTGTTTAAGGTCTTTATCAGTAAAATTCATTTGTTCTTTATTAATTCATCTATGTGCTTAACCGCTAATTGTAATCGCTCTTTTTCATTTCCTTTTAAAAGCACATAAGGTTTATTGTGATTCTTTAATGCGGATTCAAAAGCTTTAAACATGCGCTCCCTTTCATCGGGTTTATCTCGCAGATCATCAGCTTCCCACGGTGTGTCAATATAAGTTAAAAAATATAAATCATAAATATTGTTCTTAGCATACTTGTCTAAAATGGGGTCGCAACTTCCTTGGTAATAGGCTTCACTATAAACTTTTGTTTCTAGTAAATCTGTATCGCAAATTAAAACAGAATTTGTTTTTTTGCTTAACTCATTCTCTAATTTAATTTGCCCTATTGCAATTGGAAGTAGGTCTTTTGGTTCGCAAGTTTTACGTTCGTCGTTCCATTTGTCTTGTAAGTATTCTCTAGCATACTCAGGGACCCAAATAGAATTGTAATGTCTTGCTAATTGGCGAGATATCGTTGTTTTCCCTGTTGATTCTGGGCCGAATAAAACTATTTTTACACAGTCTGAGGGTTCTTGTCTAAGCTTTTTTTCCATGCGTTATAGCCTTGAACAGCTAAGATTAAAAATATTATAAATTGAACTCCAGTAAATCCTAAGCCTTTTACAAAATATAAAGGGATAGAAATAAGATCTGCAATAATCCATAATATCCAATTCTCTATTTTTTTGTTGGCCATTAACCACATTCCTGCAAAGAAAATACCTGTGGTTATAGTATCTATATAATCTGTAATTCTATCGAAACGATTAAAATAGAGATACACACAAATTACAAAAATCATTGTTATTACGAAAATTGATCCGGCTTTTACCCAGTCTTTTATGGATGATTTTGTGACGGCTAATTCGTTGCCATTATCAGAATATTTCCACATATACCAACCATAAATACTCATTAATGTGTAGTAAATGTTGATTGTTAAATCGCCGTAAAGTGTAAATATATAACACAAATAAACAAATAGAATGGTGCTAATAATCCCGGTTGGAAACACCAAAATATTTTCTTTTTGAGCATACCAAACACTTGCTATACCAAAAACAACAGCAATTATTTCAATGATAATATTAAGAGTTGTTGCTGTACGATAGGGTTCTAAAAAAAAATCAAAAATGTGGTTCATAGTCACTCCTATCCGTTTTTACGATTTTCATTTGCAATACTGCAATATCTATATCAGCAAATGATCGTTTTATTTCTTGTGTTAGAAAAGGCATTAAGGTATCGAAATCACCATAGATTTGTGTGCTTAAAGGGTTTTCTAAAACTGTGAATTCTGAAGCTCTTAAATGCTTAATAAAATCAATAATGTGTGGTTCGTAATCGTCTTTTAATGGTGATAATTGTAATTCTATAGATATTTTCATTGTGATTGCCGCAAAGGCGGTGAATTTATAATTAATTATATGTTTTAGTGATTTTTTTTAAATCATCAAAAAATGTTTCGTCATCTTCAAAAGCGGTTCCTATAACTACTAAATCGGCACCAGCATTGTAAGCTGATTCTAGTTCTGCTTTAGTCCTTATACCTCCACCAACAATTAATGGAATATTTATTTTCTGTTTAACTTCTGAAATAATATGAGGTTCAATAGCATGTTTGGCACCACTTCCAGCTTCGAGGTAAATGAGTTTCATGCCCAATAATTCTCCTGCTTTTGCTGTATCCTTAATTGTTTCTATAGCATTTCTGCTTATTGGTTTTGTTTCGCTAACACGTTGTACTGCCGTTTCTTTTTCGTTTTCAATAAGTAAATATCCAGTAGGAATAATTTCGAGATTTGTTTTGGCTAATCTTGAAACTGCTTCAACATGTTTACCTATTAAATAATCAGGATTTCTTCCGGAGATTAAAGATAAAAATAAAATTCCATCTGCTTTATCTGTAATTTGAATGATATCTCCAGGAAACAATATAATAGGTAAAGTTGTGTATTTTTTTATTTCTATAACTAAAGCTTCGGTTAATCCTTTATTAACTTCACTTCCCCCAACAAAAATATGTGTAGTAATAGACTGATTCACCTTTTCAATAAAATTTGAAACGGAATGAATCTTCATCTTGTCTGGATCAATTAAAACGGCTAAGTTTTTCTTATTTGCCTTAATTGTCTCTAATATATTGTTGTGGTGTTTCATTTATTCCAATAATGGAATTTTAGGTGTAAATGTTTTTTTTCTAGTTGGTTCTTTTCTAAACTCTAGCGTCTAATAGTTTAGAGTCTTTTTAGGGAACGACATAAGCACAAGTAAATCCTTCAAATTCGAAAAAGGCTGTGTCGTATCTGTATTTTTTATTTTTATAATCTATCCAAGCTACGGTTTTGCCATCTTTAAGCATAAACGGAATAACTAAAAAATGCTCTTTAAATAACATGCCTGGAGTTGCAAAGAGTTTGTATAATGATTCTTTAATGCCCCAAATTACAGTCAATCTATTAATGTAGTCTTCGTCTTTAGGCTTTACGTAATGGTTTTCGTAATCGATAAATTTATGAGCAATAATGCCTATTTTTTCACGCTGCTTTTCAATATCAATTCCGACTTCTTTATCACTAATAATAACTCCAGAAAATGTAAACGAATGCGTTATAGAAATATGTTTTCCATCCTTTAGATGAGGTTTTCCATTTTCGTCATAAAATAAATCTTGATCAGTATATCCAAACGCTCTAAGTAAATGACGCACACTTAAAAAGCCACGTTGGTGTAGTTCGCTTTTCATGCCTAAAACGCGTTTTAAACTGTCTGGTTTTAAATCAATAGGTGAAATTAAATCATCATAAGATTCTTCGATCTTCCAGATTTTAACAGTAGTTTGTGAGTTAACACTAATGGTTTTATAAAGTGGCATTTAGAATTCTTAATGTTATTGATTATCTTTGCATCGCCTATGTCTGTTTTGACATTTTTAGATTAGCGAATTTAACTATTTAAGTGTTAAACCCAAAGGCGTTTTATAATATATAAAAAACGAGAAAAAGAATATGAGTGCAAAAACAATTGCTTACGTACCGAATAAGGTAAAAGATATGTCGCTTGCGGCATGGGGAAGAAAAGAGATTAAATTGGCTGAATCAGAAATGCCAGGTTTAATGAGTCTTAGAGAAGAGTATAAAAATGAGCAGCCTTTAAAAGGAGCACGTATTGCAGGTTGTTTACACATGACGATTCAGACAGCGGTTTTAATTGAAACATTACAAGCTTTAGGTGCAGAAGTGACTTGGAGTTCTTGTAATATTTTCTCTACGCAAGACCAAGCTGCTGCAGCAATTGCTGAAGCGGGTACAGCTGTTTATGCATGGAAAGGATTAACAGAAGAAGAGTTTGATTGGTGTATTGAACAAACTTTATTTTTTGGTGAAGACAGAAAACCATTAAACATGATTTTAGATGATGGTGGTGATTTAACTAACATGGTTTTAGATAAGTATCCAGAATTATCTGAAGGAATTAAAGGATTGTCTGAGGAAACTACAACAGGAGTTCACAGACTTTATGAGCGTGTAAAAAATGGTACTTTAACAATGCCAGCAATTAACGTGAATGATTCTGTAACAAAATCTAAATTCGATAACAAATACGGTTGTAAAGAATCTGCAGTAGATGCAATTCGTAGAGCAACAGATATTATGTTAGCTGGTAAGCGTGTAACTGTTTGTGGTTATGGTGATGTTGGTAAAGGAACAGCTGCTTCTTTTAAAGGTGCAGGTTCTATTGTAACAGTTACTGAAATTGACCCAATTTGTGCATTACAAGCTGCAATGGACGGTTTTGAAGTTAAGAAATTAGAAACTGTAGTTGGTAATTCTGATATTATTATTACAACAACAGGAAACAAAGATATTGTAAGAGCTGAGCATTTTGAAGCAATGAAAGATAAAGTTATCGTTGCTAACATTGGTCACTT
The DNA here is from genome assembly GCF_019278425.1 of Winogradskyella sp. HaHa_3_26. NCBI lineage: Bacteria > Pseudomonadati > Bacteroidota > Flavobacteriia > Flavobacteriales > Flavobacteriaceae > Winogradskyella > Winogradskyella sp. HaHa_3_26. The sequence goes on from NZ_CP058981.1 coordinate 2,148,390, forward strand.
TGATAATGAGATTCAAGTAGGTTGGTTAAACGAGAAACACGGTCATACTAAAGATACAATTAAGCCTCAGGTTGATAAATATAACATCAACGGAAACGATATTATTTTACTTGCAGAAGGACGTTTAGTAAACTTAGGTTGTGCAACAGGTCACCCAAGTTTTGTAATGAGTAATTCATTTACAAACCAAACTTTAGCGCAAATTGAACTTTGGAAAAACAGTTTCAGTTATGAAAATGACGTGTACATGTTGCCAAAGCATTTAGATGAAAAAGTAGCTAAATTACACTTAGCAAAAATTGGTGTAGAGTTAACTGAATTAGCAGATTACCAAGCAGAATACATTGGTGTAACGGTTGAAGGTCCTTATAAGCCTGAGCATTATAGATACTAATAAATTTCTGCGAAGGCAGGAATTGTATAATCGAAAAATCCCAAACATCAGTGTTTGGGATTTTTTTTGTTTTAAATTAAAAAAAGGTTCTCGATACAAAATTGCAGAAAAAGCAATTTCACTCGAACTGATGGCTTGCGTTAAATAAGAATTATTAATGATTACTATTTCGTCACTTCGAATGATTTTTGAGGTACGAGAAATCGTATTGAGAAGTGTTGTTTTAGTTTTTAGGAGTTATTGAGTTTTAATTTAATTGGTTCTCGATACAAAATTGGAGAAAAAGCAATTCCACTCGGACAGACGGTTTGCGTGAAATAAGAATTATAGTGATTACTATTTCGTCACTTTGAGTGATTTTTGAGATACGATAAATCGTATCGAGAAGTGTTGTTTTAGTTTTTAGGAGTTGTTGAGTTTTAATTTGATTAGTTCTCGATATAAAATTGCAGAAAAAGCAATTTCACTCGAACTGACGGCTTGAGTTAAATAAGAATTATAATGATTACTGTTATCATCACTTCGAGTGATTTTGAGGTACGATAAATCGTATCGAGAAGTGTTGTTTTAGTTTTTAGGAGTTATTGAGTTTTAATTTGATTAGTTCTCGATATAAAATTGCAGAAAAAGCAATTCCACTTGAACTGACGGCTTGCGTTAAACAAGAATTATAATGATTACTGTTATCGTCACTTCGAGTGATTTTGAGGCACGACAAATCGTATCGAGAAGTGTTTATTAAGTATAAAAAAGACCTCACGGATTTTAATAATCAGTGAGGTCTAATATATTTTAGAGTTAGCAATTGCTAACTTAGGACTTAATTACGGCCTACTTTCTCTTTTTATTCTTGCGTTTTTTCTTTTTCTTAGAATCATTTTTCTTAGGATGCACTAAGGTCATTTCATCAATTAAGTGTTGTGCACCAGCATATTTATCAACAATGAAAAGTACATAACGCAAATCTACCATAATGTTACGGCAAATTTCCGGATCGTAATTCATGTCACTCATAGTCCCTTCCCAAACTCTGTCGAAGTTTAAACCAACTAAATTTCCTTCGGCATCAATAGCAGGACTTCCCGAATTTCCACCTGTAGTGTGGTTGGTTCCTAAGAAACAAACTGGTACTTTTCCGTTGCTATCTACATATTGTCCGTAATCCTTAGCTTCATATAGCTCAATTAGTTTTTGTGGCACATCAAACTCATAATCACCTGGAATATATTTTTCAATCACACCTTCTAAATAACTCACTGGGTTGTAATACACAGCATCTCTTGGCGAATAACCTCTAACTTGTCCGTAAGTAACACGTAGCGTACTGTTAGCATCAGGAAAATAACGTTCGTTAGGTAAGGCTTCCATTAATGCAGTCATGTATTCGGTTTGTAAAGCTGTGATAGGTGCATTCTTTGCTTCGTAATCTTTATTAATTGAATCAAAAAATTCTGTAATCATTGGTTTTGCATAAGCAAAAGCGGCATCATTATTAAGGTTTTTTATCACGGTATCAGCATCACCTTCTAATAATTTTAGAGCAGAGTCTAAATGAGTAAAGGCTGTTTTGTCATAAATTGTAGCATCTACATCTTTACTATATAACGGCATTACATTAAGGTAGACTCCTTTGTCAACGTCAACATCGTAGTTTTTATGAATCCCTTTTAAAGTTCCTGTTAAACTTGCTTTAGCGTTTTCAAGAATTGCAGGGTTTTCAATTAAAGCTTGTTCAATTTGGTAAGCTCTAAATGTCATTTGCATTAATTCATTGGTAGTGAAAAAGACTTCAATAAAGTTTCTTCTCTTAATATCTATAGGTGCAAAATCTTTATATAGTTTATCAAATTCAGGAAGGATATGACCGTATTTGTCCTCTAGTCCTTTTTCTTTTAAAGCTTTGGTAAAAGTAGCTTCAAATTCTCTGCGTTTTTCAACAGCATTAGTTTTCTTAATTCCTAAGTTTTCACCAATCCACTTTTTCCAAGCATTAGCAATTCTAGCTTGTTTAGAAGCGTATTTAATACGCACATCATCGCTAGTTTTCATTTTTTGGTCAATAACTTTTAGAGCCGCTTCACGAATAGCGATGTTTGTTGGGTTAAATTCCTCTGTAATATGTTCAATTGCTACTGCAGGTAGATATTCGCTAGTTGTACCAGGAAAACCAAATACCATCGTAAAATCACCTTCTTCAACACCATCTAAAGAGATCGGAAGAAAATGTTTAGGCTTGTAAGGTTGGTTGTCTTTACTGTATTTTGCAGGACGGTTATTAGCATCTGCATAAATACGAAACATAGAAAAATCACCGGTATGTCTTGGGAAAACCCAGTTGTCAGTATCGCTACCAAATTTACCAATACTTGTTGGTGGTGCACCTACTAAACGGATATCTTCAAAACGTTCTGTTACAAAAAGAAAATATTGATTGCCTTCAAAAAATGCTTTTGTTTTTAAGTCTTGCCAAGTTTCTTTTGGCCAAGTTTTTAAAGCTGCATTACTGTTTTTAGAAATTAAAGATTGCTTTTCTGTTTCCGTCATGTTAGTTGTAATTCCTTTTAAAACCACATCAGAAACATCATGAATACTCACAATAAACTCAATAAATAAACCTTCGTTTGGTAATTCGTCTTCTAAATTCATGGCCCAAAAACCATCTTTTAGATAATCATTTTCTAAAGAAGAGTGCGATTGTATCTGGCTAAAACCACAGTGGTGATTGGTAAGTACTAAACCTTGGTCTGAAATAACTTCACTTGTACAGCCACCATTAAAATGGCCAATGGCATCTTTTAAGCTTGAGTTGTTAACATCGTAAATATCTTGAGCTGTTAATTTACTGCCCAAACTTTGCATTTCATCTTCGTTCATACCCTCTAAAAGTGAAGGAATCCACATGCCTCCTTGCTGTGCCGAGACTTGAAAAACAACGAAAAAGAAAAGAATTTTAAAAAATCGCATATTCAATATTTTTTTAGTTTTTGTAAAGATAGAAAAGCTTGTTTTATATCTTTAATGTTTTTGTACATAAAGCCTACTTTTTTTATGAATTTCACATCTAAATTACCAAACACAGGGACAACGATTTTTACTGTTATGAGTGCTTTGGCTAAAGAGTATAATGCAATTAATTTATCGCAAGGTTTTCCTAATTACCCTAGTTCTCAGAAACTGAATGCTTTGGTTTATGACGCCATGAATAAAGGCTATAATCAATATGCACCAATGGCTGGGAATTTAGATTTGCGGTTGGCTATTGCTCATAAATATGAGTTGTTATATAAAAGTAAATACCATCCAGAAAAAGAAATTACAGTTACAGCAGGAGCAACACAAGCCATTTATACGATTATTTCTACATTTATTAGAAAAGATGATGAGGTAGTTATTTTTAAACCCGCTTATGATTGTTATGAGCCTGCAGTTGAAATTAATGGAGGGAAACCAATTGCTATTCAGTTATCAGCACCAAATTATAAAGTGAATTGGGAAGAGGTTGCTTCAAAAATAACATCTAAAACAAAGATGATTATTATCAATTCACCTCATAATCCAAGTGGGACAATTTGGTCTAAAGAGGATATGCTTCAACTTCAAAAAATAACAATAAACACTAATATTATAATTTTAAGTGATGAGGTTTATGAACATATTATATTTGATGCTGAACAACATCAAAGTGTTTGTTTATTTGAAGATTTAAAACAACGTAGTTTTATTACGGCTTCCTTTGGTAAAACGTTTCATAATACGGGTTGGAAAATTGGGTATTGTTGTGCGCCAGAACAATTAATGTCCGAATTTAGAAAAGTACATCAGTTTAATGTGTTTTCAGTACATCATCCGTCTCAAAAAGGGATTGCGGATTATATGAAAGATGAAGAAAGTTATTTAAGTTTGAATATTTTTTTTCAGCGGAAACGAGATTTGTTTCTGAATTTAATTTCAGAATCTAGATTTAAATTTCAAGCCTCTAAAGGAACCTATTTTCAAGTATTAGATTATAGTGATATTACAGATGAATATGATGTAGATTTTGCAAAACGATTAACAAAAGAATTTAGAATAGCTGCTATTCCATTGTCTGTATTTAATACTAATAATAAGGATGATAAAGTGTTACGGTTTTGTTTTGCGAAAACAGAAGAAACTTTAATACAAGCTGCTGAAATTTTGAATAGGATTTAATGTTAAAACTTTCGTAATGTAGTGACGCTATCAATTCTTTAGTGTCTAAATTATAGAAACAAAAATTATATATAATATGAAATTTCAATATATATTTATTTTCTTTTTAATAAGTTTAATGCTGTCTTGTGGTAGTAGTGATCGTGTTATTATGACAGATGGAAAAGTTTATGAAGTAAAAGGTAATTCTTTTAAAAACGACGGTGCCGATGTTACAGAAACTTTATCGGAGGAACGTAAGTCAGAAATAGAAGCGACACTAAAAGCAAATAATAAAGCTAAAGCAGAAGCAGAGCAGTTACAAGAGTCTCTTAAAGCACAGCAAAAAGAGTTGAAAAAAACAAAAGAAGAAGCGGAAGCAAAACAAGAAAAACTAGAGGAGCAACAAGAGGCATTAGAAAAAAAGATTGAAGATAAAGAAGATGCACGTAAAGATTTTTTAAAGGCAAAGAAAAGTTTAGATAATCAACAGAAGAAATTTGAAAAATTAAAAGAAAAGCTATCTCCTAATGATGAGGAAAAATGGTCTGAAAAATTAGACGATTTAGAAAAAGAGTTTGAAGAAGCAAAAGAAAAAATGAATAACTTAAATAAATAAAAATTATGAAATATATATTAACTTGTGTAAGTCTAGTATTTGCGTTGTTTTTAAACGCGCAAGAAGTAACCAAAGAAGGAAAAATCTACGAGGTTAAAAGTGAGAAAATCTTTTTAGAAGGAAAGGATGTGACAGAAACTTTAAGTTTAGAAGAAAAAGCAGTTATTTTTAAAGAAGCGGCTACAATTTTAGAAAAAATTAAAGTAGAAGCAGCAGCAAAATTAGAAGAAGCTAAAGCAAAAGAAGAAGCGGCAAAAGTAAAAGCTGAAGAAGAGAAGGTTAAAGTTGTTGAAGCTAAAGCGAAAAAAGAAGAAGAAAAAGCGATAAAGAAAAAGGAAGCTGCAGCAAAAAAGCTTGAAAAAGAAGAAGCTAAAGCCGTAAAAGAAAGAGAAGATGCTGCTAAGGAGTTAGAAAAGGAAAAAAAGGCTGCTGAGAAAGCTGAGAAAAAGGCAGAGAAAGCAGAAAAGAAAGCTGAAAAAGCATTAGAAAAAGAAGAAAAACTAGAAGCTAATTTGGCAAAAGCTGAAGATAAATTAGACAAAGCTCAAAAGAAATACGAGAAGTTAAAAAGAAAAGGTGAATTGTCTCCTGTCGATGAAAATAAGTGGATGGATAAATTAGAGAAGCTTACTGACAAAGTAAATAAAGCGAAACGAAAATTATAAATATGTCTAACGTTTTAAACGTAGCCTTAATACAAACGTCTTTAGTTTGGGAAAACCCAAAAGAAAATAGACGTTTACTAAATGATAAGATCAATACCATAACGGGTGTTGATCTTATTGTTTTACCAGAAATGTTTACTTCTGGTTTTACCATGAAGCCAGAATTAGTTGCGGAGCCAATGGATGGTGAAACAATATTATGGTTAAAGCAATTAGCAAAAGAAAAAAACGCAGTTATTATGGGGAGTCTTGTGATTTCTGAAAATAATAATTTCTATAATCGTATGGTTTGTGTAGAGCCTTCTGGTAAAATTATTACTTATGATAAACGGCATACATTCACTTTAGCAGGTGAAGATAAAGTATATACTGCTGGTTCAGAAAAAGTAATATTCAATTATAAAGGTTGGAGAATTTGTCCGTTGGTATGCTACGATTTACGTTTCCCTGTTTGGGCTAGAAATGTTGAGGATTACGACCTTTTGATATATGTTGCCAATTGGCCAAAAGTTCGGATTAAAGCTTGGGATGCTTTGTTACAAGCTAGAGCCATAGAGAATATGACGTATTGTGTTGGTGTTAATAGAGTAGGTCTAGACGGGAATAATTATGAACATTCTGGGCACTCAGTTGTTTACGACGTTTTAGGGAATAGATTAGATCATATTTCTGAAAACGAGGAAACTATAGAAGTCGTTACATTACATAAAGACGCTATTAAAAAATACCGAGAAAAATTAAACTTTTTAAATGACGGAGACGGATTTAGTCTAAAAGTTCAAATTCAATAACGAAATCAAAATTAGCACGCACGTCATCTAATTCTTCTTTTGGATAACTGACACGTTCAGGTTGAATTCCTAATAAGAAATTACCTGTGTCATATTTTCCGTTTTCATTAGTATCAAAAATAGCTCGCATTTTATATTTTTTTGGAGTCAAATTTGTGAAATCTACAACAGGAATATCTTTAGCATAACGTTCGAATAAAACCACATCATTATTATCTATTAGCTGAACAATCATTGGTAGCTTAGCATTAATTAGGTTCACTCTAATGTTACCATAATCAGATTTCATTTTAGTTTTAATTTTGAAATTTAGAGTGTCTTTATTGGTATCTTCGTAAAAATCAGTTAATGTACCTGGTAGTAAAGTGAAATTATATTCTTGACCTTCTATTTTATCTATGGGAAATCTATATTTATTGTAGATTGAATCATATTCAACCTTATAAGTTACAGCTAAAGAATCTTTGTCTATAACTTTAATTTTTGTGGTATCAATTTTAGATAAAGGTATATTAGCTTCAAGAGTAAATTCATCTTCAAAATTAATAGCACCTTGTGTTAAAGCTGTAATTTTTAAAGAATCGCTTTTTAATGCTCTAAAACGATGTTTAAAAGTGTCTATTTTTTTTCCATTAGTCACTGTGAAAAATGTAGTATCAATTTCAAACTTTGGTTGATACCAATAATACAAAGTATCCGTTTCTTTGTCTTTTACAATTCTAGTTTTATAACCTTCAGGCGTTTCACCTAGAACATTAATTCTCATGGCTTCATAATCACCTTCGTATGGGAAAATGATTCGTTTTTCACCATCTTGTGTTGGTTTAATAGCTTTGAAGTTTACGTCTTCATTAAATAATTTTAAGCCATAAGTCGAATCTGACGGTACAGTAATATACCCCTCTTTAAAACCTATTTTATCATCTTTTTGATTAAAGATATAATTCGAATTTTCATCTTTTAAAGCAATTAGTTTATAAGTACCTTCTTTGATGTTATCGATACTAAAACTTGTAAGACTGTCTAATGTGTTCGTTATGTATCTTGGTTTTTCTTTATAAACGATAGAATCCGAATATGTAGAGTCTACTTCATAAAGCATTACAGAAATAAATGTATCGGGCTCTTTTTTTAAAGCATCTTCAACAAATCCTTTTACGGATAATGAATCAATAGTATTTCCTGTAGAAAACACATAACGGTAATAAGGATAAGGATTGCTTTCGTTATAATCCACTATACTTTCTCCAAAATTAAAAGCATAAGTAGTATTAGCATCTAGCGTATCTTTTATTTTGATAGATATTGTTTTGCTAGCACCACTTGCAGGAGAAACGACAGGAGCATTATCCATTGGAGGCGATATAATAAGTTGTTTCTGAAGATCTTTTATTTGAACATATTCATTAAACTGTATAATAATCTCATCACCTTTAAAATTAGTTGAGAAATTTTTTGGGTTAGATGATATTATTTCAGGAGGTAAAATATCTTTTTCTCCACCAGTTGGTGTACCGCGATTAGCACAACTTACAATACTAATTGAAATTAACAGTATACTTATAATTCGAATAAAAGATAAACGCATCTATTTTATAATAATTTAATACAAAGAAACAACTATAAATTAAAGTAACGAAAAAATCAATCTGCAATTGCTAAAGTGGCGAGACTTAACTTTATATTATGAATTTTTAACAAAACTGCCGCACAGGCTTCTACGGTTGCGCCAGTTGTAATAATATCATCGACTAATAAAATATGTTTGCCAGCTAAAGATTTATTCTCAGAAATATTAAATAAGGCTCCGTCATCTTTCCATCGTGTAGTTCTTGCTTTAAAAACTTGTGTTTTTGTTGATTTTATTTTTATTAAAACACTGTCATTATATTCTGCATTTAAAGCTTTTGCAATTTCTTGGCTAAATTTAGCAACTTGATTATAGCCCCGTTTTCTTAGCTTAGACTTGTATAAAGGAACCGGTATAACGACATCTATATTTTTATAAACATCTATTGTTGCTAATTCGGCACCAAGCCATTTACCAAAGAATTCCCCAATACTTTCATGACCTCTGTATTTTAAATTATGAAGTATTTGTTGTACAATTCCTTTTTTCGAAAAGTGTAATAAAGCAGTTGCATTTTCTAATTTTACTCTTCCATAAACTGTTTTTTTAACGGTTTCATCATTATTAAAATGAAAGTTAGTAACGGGTAAATGATGTCTGCATGAAGTGCATAAAAGTACTTCGTTATCACTTAAAGCATCGTTGCACGCTTCGCAAACCATTGGAAAGAACAAGTTTAACAAGTTTTTCATCACTTAAACGATTAAAATAAGGATTACACTATAAGAACCTTTATTTTGGCTTCAAATTAATAAAATTAATTATGATAGTTAACCCTCAGCTATTAAATTATAGATTAATTATAAGTTCTTTATTAATTGTCTTAACCGTTTTAGGAGCCTATAGTTTTGATAAATACAAATCCATTGAATCTTACGAGACTTTTTTAAATCAAGAAAAAGTTTTAATAGAAACTGAATTATCAGAGCTTTTATCCAGTTACGACGAACTTAGTGAAGATTACAGTCTTATGTCTGCTCAGCTACAACAAGCAAAGCAAGAAACTAAGAATGCATTAGATTCTTTAAGATTACTTAGAGGGAACTTATCTATAATTACTAAATTTAAAGGTCAGCTTGCTGTTTTTAAATCTAAAAGCAAAGTGCTTCTTAGCACTATTGATTCTTTAAATTATGAAAATGAAAAACTGCAACAAGAGAAACACTACGCTTTAAATACTATTAAAAAAAAGACAACAACAATTAGTGATTTAGAAAAAACAAATAATGTTTTAAATAGATCTATTAATGATGCTGCAGTACTAAAGGCTAGTAATGTTAGTGTACAATCTTATAAACTTAAGTCTGGTAAAAAGCGTTTAACGGAAAAGGCAAGACGTGCCAATGCTATCGATGTTTGCATTACGTTATCAGAAAATATTTTAACACTAAAAGGAGAAAAAGATATTTACATACAAATTGTAAGTCCACAAGGTAATGTTGTTTCAGATAAAGGAGAATTGGTTTTTGGGGATGATACTTTAAATTATAGTAAGAAGGAAGTTGTTAACTATGCTAATAAAAACTTAGAAGTTTGTACAGCTATTATACCCAGTGAAAACGAAAAACCGTTAACCAAAGGGCATTATTTTGTGAATGTTTTTCATAAAAATACTAAGCTCGCGAGTACAAGTCTTGTTTTAAAATAGTAAATACATATAATTAACGATATAATTTTTGTAAAACCGTTCTGTTAATCAGAGCGGTTTTCTATTTTTGCAGTATTATGGCAAACGACGATCAATTTAAAAAAGTAATCTCTCACGCAAAGGAGTATGGTTACGTGTTTCAGAGTAGTGAAATCTATGATGGACTTAGTGCAGTGTACGATTATGCTCAAAATGGAGTAGAATTAAAGAAAAATATTAGAGACTATTGGTGGAAAGCCATGGTACAGATGAATGAAAATATTGTAGGTATTGATGCCGCAATATTTATGCATCCTACCACATGGAAGGCTTCTGGCCACGTAGATGCGTTCAGTGATCCTTTAATTGATAACAAGGACTCAAAAAAACGTTATAGAGCCGATGTCTTAGTTGAAGATTATTGTTTAAAAATTGAAGCTAAAATTGAAAAGGAAGTTAAAAAAGCTGAAAAACGCTTTGGAGAAGCCTTTAATAAAGAAGAATTTCTTTCGACTAACGGACGTGTTGTTGGTTATCAAGAAAAAATTGATTCTATCTTAAAACGTTTGGGTCAATCTTTAGAAAATGAAGATTTAGCAGATGTAAAAGCTTTAATTGAAGAATTAGAAATTGCTTGTCCTGTTGCAGGAAGTCGTAATTGGACAGACGTTAAGCAATTCAACTTAATGTTCGGAACAAAATTAGGTGCTTCAGCAGAATCTGCAATGGACTTATATTTAAGACCAGAAACGGCACAAGGTATTTTTGTGAATTTCTTAAACGTTCAGAAAACAGGACGTTTAAAGATTCCTTTCGGAATTGCACAAACAGGAAAAGCTTTTAGAAACGAGATTGTTGCAAGACAATTTATTTTTAGAATGCGTGAGTTTGAACAAATGGAAATGCAGTTTTTTATTAAGCCAGGAACACAAAAAAAATGGTTTGAGCATTGGAAAGAAACACGTATGAAATGGCATTTATCTCTAGGGATGGGCGCTGATAATTACCGTTTTCACGATCATGAAAAATTAGCACATTACGCAGATGCGGCTACAGATATCGAATTCAAATTCCCATTTGGGTTTAAAGAATTAGAAGGGATTCATTCTCGTACAGATTTCGATTTAAAGCAACACGAAGAATTTTCTGGTAAAAAACTTCAGTATTTTGATCAAGAAGATAAAGAAAGCTATACACCTTACGTTTTAGAAACTTCTATAGGTTTAGATCGTATGTTTTTGGCTGTGTTTTCTAACGCTTTAGTAGAAGAAGAGCTAGAAGATGGAAAAACACGTACTGTTTTAAGATTACCAGCAGTATTGGCACCTGTAAAAGCGGCAATATTTCCTTTGTTAGCAAAAGATGGTTTACCAGAAGTTGCAAAACAAATTGTTGAAGATTTAAAGTGGGACTTTAATGTTGCCTACGAAGAAAAAGATACGGTTGGAAGACGTTACAGAAGACAAGATGCTAACGGAACACCATTTTGTATTACTGTAGATCACGATACTTTAGAAGATAATTCAGTTACAATTCGTCATAGAGATACGATGGAACAAAAACGTGTGAAGATTGAAGATTTAAAAGATATCATTAAAGCTGAGGTTGATGTAAAGCATTGGCTACAGAGAATGAAATAACAGATTACTGCAAACGCAGGAATCTCTTTTACAAAAAACGCCCAAACTATTAAGTTTGGGCGTTTTTTTATTTTTAGTCATGGAAAAGTTGTACTCACTCATTGTTGTTCTTTATTTATAAATAAAATAGATACTTTTGATTTAATACTAAAATATAAGTTTTGAAAACATCTTTTGTTACTTTGTTAGCTCTTCTTTTTGCGTTTACTTGTTATTCTCAAAAAAATATAGATACCATTTATGGTAATCCTAGATATGTTAAAGAAAAAGTGGAGTTTTTAAAAAAGAATAAGCAGAACTATACATTTATGGAAGGGGATGGAGATTATGGGCATGCAACAATTCTTACGCCAGAAAATTTAAAAGACAAATTTCATGCATTTTGGTTTAAATACCCTGATGTTGCTTATATTAACTATGAAAAAGAATTTTTAAAAAATGGAAAACCAAAAAATGAAACTTGGAGAGATAAAGATGAGGATTTTGTAATGAAATATGAATATTCCTATAATAAAGAAGGGAATCTTTCAGAAAAAAAAGAAACATTTTTTGATTATGAGCATAATTTAGTTAAGTATACTTATGATTATAATGGTAAATTAAGAAGCTCTATTTCTACATATAGTGATGAAACTGATTTATTTTATTATTTACTATTTAAATATGATTCCATTGGTAATCTAATTAAAACATCAAGGTATGATGCATTTGGGTATGTAAATTCAGATTATAAAAACTATAATAAACAAAATAAATTGATTAGGGAATTTCAACACATTCCTAGAAAATGGCGAGAAAATAAAAATGGGAGTCGATTATTCGCTAGGGATTCCACGGGGACATGGAGAAATATTAAAAAACTAAAGTATGACGTAAATGATAATTTGATTTATGAAGAGAGATATAATGACCGTGATATTATAAGAAGTAAGACTATTTACAAATATGATAATGATAATATAATTGAAAGAACTATTTACAATACACCATCAGATACTTCTTATCATTATAAAGCCATATTTAAATACAATAAATTAGACTTAAAAATAAAAGAGGAAAGTATATTTTCAGGTAGAAAAGAAAAAACAGTAACTAGAATATATGATGATAATTATATAGTTCACATAACAATTGAGGAAATAGGAAAAACTTATAATATTGATTACAAATATGATTTAGATAAAAAAGGTAATTGGATTAAAATTATAAAAATAGTTAATGATGAACCATTATATGTGTGGAGCAGAAAAATAAAGTATTATTGAAGCTTAAACTCAATAAAACCTAAAAATGCCCAAACTATTAAAGTTTGGGCATTATACTTTTATAAATAATTTTATCTAATTAAAACGGTAACCTAAATTGAATCCGAATTTTCCAACAATTTGAGAATCATAATCATTTTGAAAAAGATTTCTACCTATTCCTCCAACAAGTTCAAATACAAACCCGCTTTTAGTAACCCACTTACCACCTAAGCCAAAGCCAAGTGCGAAGTCGGTAACACTTTTTTCTTCATAAGTATAGTACATCCCTGATTCTTGAACTTCATAATCTCGGTCTATTGAATTTAACATTCCAAATCCTTCAATAAAAAAACCGGCCGCATATTTTTTTCCAAAGAAAACTCTATAATAAGGAGAAATGTAATAATTAATATCAGCATCTGAATTTTCGTTGTCATATGGTGTTAAAAAAGAAATACCAACAGAAGATTCTTCATTAAGATTTCTTTCATAACTTGCTTCAAAAACACCAGCAAGCAGCATTACAGCATTTAATTTAACTTCATTTTGCTTTTCATATAAAGAAGCAATACTATCGTTTTGTTGTTGTGCACTTAGTGTACAAATAGAAAAAAGGAGCAATAGCATAAAAAGTGATTTCTTCATAAGTTGATTTAAGATTGATTAATAATACTAGGTTATAATGATAACTGTATCATATAGATATATCAAATATAATAAAAAGTTGAATCTAAAAAACACCTAAATCCATTAATGACTATGACCACCTTCACTTTCATTCAATAGCATACCAATACCTTTTATTAATATTTGTTTGTTTTTTAAATTGTCTGTATTTAGAATTTCTGCAGCATCTTCTGTTTGTTTTCCTAAATTTACTTTTATTTTTTTTAGATGAAACTCATCTTCATTTTCTTCATCTAAAACTAAAACATAATTTCCGTCCTCTAAGGGGATTATAGCTTCTTTTGGGAGGCTTAATTTTTTTGTGCTTTCAGTAATGATTTCAGCTTCTACAAACATGCCTACAATAAAGTTGCTATCTTCATTTTCTACATGTCCATGTCCATGTACCTGTACACGTCTCGTCTCAGCATCAATTGTTGTACCGACTAAATGAATTTCTGCATCAAAAGTATCTTTAGAAGCTTCAGGGATTTTGAAACGGATTTGTTGTCCTTTTTTAACGTTCATAATATCCTTTTCAAAAACTGCGAGTTCTAGATGAATATGATCTGTATTTACAAGTTCTAAAATTACATCACTTGGAGAAACATAGGTACCATTACTTATATTTACCTTGCTTACAGTACCAGAAATTGGTGCATACAAGTTTATGGTCGAAGAAATTTGTCCTTGTTCTACACGTTTAGGACTAATATTCATCATCTGTAGTTTTTTACGCAAGCCATTGTAATGTGCTAAATTACTTTTGTATAGACTTTTGGCTTTGAGATAATTTTTCTCAGAGGTAATTTGTTCGTCAAACAAGGTTTTTTGTCTGTTGAATTCCGATTTTAAGTAATTTAGTTGTTCTGCAACTTCGAGATAATTTTGTTGAATTTCAATATATTCTGGATTTTGAAGCGTTACTAGAAGTTGTCCCTTTTTTACCTCGCTACCAATAAGTAATGGTGTATTGGTAATGTAACCACTTATAAAAGTAGAAATACTAGATTTACTTTGTGGTGGCACATCAATTATACCGTTAACTTTTATGCTTTCGTTAAAATCTAATTCAGTTAAGCTTCCAAAAACCATTTTTTCACTTTCAAATTGTGTTTTTGTAATAGAGATATGGTCGTGATCTCCTTCATCTGTTGATATAGGTTCCGATGTATTGTTATTGTCGTTCCCACAGGCTGTAATAAGTACTGCGAATATTATAAAATATAGATGTTTCATCTTTAAAAGATATTTAAAATAAGGTGATTAATGTTAATAACAGTTTGGTTGTATGCGTTTAGATTGTCTAAATAAGTTAGCTCAATGTCTGTTGCTGTTTCTAAACTTTGGATGTATTGAAAAAAGTCAATTTCTCCTTCTTTAAAGGTTCTGTTGGCTGTTTTTATAATTTCATCTTTTAAACGCTTGCCTTGCTTTTCGTAATAACTAATGGCTTCTTCATATTTGTTTTGTGTCGTTAAAAGCGATTTGTATTCAGAATTTAACTGTATTTTATAATCTTGTTTCTGTTCAGTAATAATTTCTTTAGCGATTTTTGAAGCTTTAATTTTTGATGAATTTCCAAAGAATAACAACGGTATTTTTAGTCCAAATTGATAGCCTCTAAGATTCGCATTTAATTGGTCATTTGTTCCTTGAAAATATTCGAAACTAAGGTCTGGTAAAAGACTTTGCTTTTCGGATTTATAAAGCGTATTCTGATAGTTTTCAGCATTTTCATAATAGCTTAATCCTGAATTATCATCAAGAGATGGACTGTTTAATTCAAGTTTTTCTAAATCTTGATCTATAATAGTAATAGTATTGACTTGAGCGATAGCTTTTAATTGTTCTTTAGAAAATTCAATATCTTGTAAAGCTTGTTTGTATAACGTTTGGATTTGTTTTTGCTTAGATTCCGCGGTAATAGTTTCTAAATAATTGGTTTCACCTAGTTCAAAACGTCGTGCTGATTTCTGTGCGAAATCTTTATAAAGACTGTCTAAAAAGCGATAGGTTTTTGCACGTTGCTTAGCATATTGCAATTGATAATAGCTAGAATAAACTTTCTTTTTAACTTTTTGAAGTTGAATATTATATCTAGATTCTTCTAAATTAACCAATGCTTTATTTACTTTTTTATCAGCAAAATAAACGGTTGGAAATTTAAAGTCTTGAGCAATTTTAAACACCTTTAAAGGTTTGTTGTTTGAAGCGAGGTTGCTTTCGTCATAATTATAATACAAAGCTGTTTTGTCAAAACTAAAAGCACTTCCTACAGATGCATTGCTTTTTTCGATTTTTAAATTTGAAGCCTTTAAACTCGCGTTATTTTCTATTGTTAAATCTAAAGTTTGTTCAACGGTTAGAGGTGATTGCGCATTGCTATTCCATATAAATAGAAAACCGATAATAGTTACTATTGCTGTTTTATTCGTTTTAGGAGCTGTTCTATTTTTAAGCCAAGCATACAAAACGGGTAATACAACTAAGGTTAAAATGGTGGCAGTAAATAAACCGCCAATCACTACTGTTGCTAACGGACGTTGTACTTCTGCACCGGCATTGGTAGAAATTGCCATAGGTAAAAACCCTAAGGCAGCAGCAGATGCGGTTAATAATACGGGTCTTAAGCGTTCTGTGGTTCCTCGTTTTACAAGTGCATCAATATCATTCATACCCTCTTCATCGTGCAAGGATTTAAAGTGTTCAATGAGTACAATTCCATTAAGTACTGCAATACCGAAAAGTGCAATAAAACCAACACCTGCCGAAATACTAAACGGTAAGTCGCGTAACCATAACAGTAAGACGCCACCAACTGCGGCTAGTGGAATTGTAGAATATACAATTAAAGCTTCTTTTACCGAATGAAAAGCAAAATACAATAGCACAAAAATTAAAGCTAAGGCAATTGGCACCACAATTAAAAGTCGGTCTTTAGCACTTTGTAGATTTTCAAATTGGCCACCATAAGTAATATTATAACCTACGGGAAGTTTTAATTTGGTATCTAGAATTGTTCTAACATCATCTACAACCGATTCTAAATCTCGATTTCTAACATTTATACCAACTACAATTCGTCTTTTTGTATCATCTCTAGAAATTTGAGCGGGTCCTTCGGTATATTTGATATCAGCTAATTCGCTTAATGGAACCTTAGCTCCGTTAGGAACATCAATATATAAATTTTGAAGGCTCGCTAGATTTTTTCTGCTATTCTCATCTAAACGGATAACGAGGTCAAAACGTTTTTCTCCTTCAAAGACATTTCCAACCGTTTCCCCGGCAAATCCCATTGAAATCAAATGATTTACATCTGAAATATTGAGTCCATACCTTGCTATTTTATGTCGGTTGAAAACAACGCTCATTTGTGGTAAACCTTCCACTTTTTCTACCGTAATATCCGAAGCACCTTGCACATTTTGAATTAAGGTTTTTACTTCATTTGCTTTTTTTGCTAAAATGGATAAATCTTCTCCAAAAATTTTAATAGCAACATCGGCTCTAACCCCAGTAATAAGTTCATTAAATCGCATTTCAATGGGTTGGGTAAATTCGACCTCCATACCAGGGATGATGGACAATGCTTCTTTAAATTTATTAGCTAATTCATCTTTACTGTTTGCTGAAACCCATTCTTTTTTAGGTTTTAGCTTAATAATAACATCACTTTCTTCCATAGACATTGGGTCCGTTGGAACTTCTGCAGCACCTATTCTCGTAACTACTTGGTCGACTTCAGGGAAATTATTTAACAAAATTTGTTCTATTTTTGTAGTTGTCTCAATGGTTTTTCCGAGAGAAGTTCCTGTTTTTAATATAGGTTGTATTACAAAATCACCTTCGTCTAATGTGGGAACAAATTCACCGCCCATTCTGCTAAATATAAAAACACTCGTAGCTAATAAAACGGTAGAGAGAATGAGTACAATTTTCTTGTGTCTTAAAGCCCAATTGATAATTGGTTCGTATCTTTTTTTAATAAAATTCATTAGCTTAACCGATACATTTTTTGAAGAGGGTGGGCTTGGTTTTAAAAACAATGAAGCCACTACCGGGACATAAGTTAAACATAGAATCATGGCGCCAATTAAAGCAAAGCTAAAGGTGAGTGCCATGGGTCTAAACATTTTACCTTCTACACCACTTAAAGTTAAAATAGGAATAAAAACAATTAAGATGATTAATTGTCCAAAAATGGCTGAATTCATCATTTTTGAAGCACTTTTTAGGGTTATATTGTCAATTTCGGTCTGTTTTTCTTCTTTATTAAGTGCTTTTAGTTTGTCGCTTTGAGTGATAATTCTGAAAGCAATAAATTCTACAATAATGACAGCTCCATCGATAATGATTCCGAAATCAATGGCGCCAAGACTCATTAAATTGGCATCGACTCCAAATACGTTCATCATGGAAATGGCAAATAATAAACTCAAAGGAATGACTGAAGCCACTACTAATCCAGAGCGTAAATTACCGAGTAGTAAAACCACTACAAAAATGACAATGAGAGAGCCAAGGATTAAATTTTCTGAGACTGTAAATGTAGTTTTTCCAATGAGTTCACTTCGTTCTAAAAAGCCATTGATAAATACACCTTCTGGCAAAGTATGCTTTATGGATTCTATGCGTAGTTTTACGGCATCGATGACGGCTTTAGAATTTCCATCTTTAATCATCATAATTTGACCTAAAACTTTTTCGCCTTCACCATTTCCGGTAATAGCACCAAAGCGTGTTGCACTACCAAATCCGACTTTAGCAACATCTTTAATATAAATTGGTGTTGAGGTGTTTTTAACGACTATGTTTTCAATATCGTCTAAGGTTTTTACTAAACCTTCACCTCTAATAAAAAAGGATTCATTATTTTTTTCAATATACCCACCACCAGCAACACTATTATTTTTTTCAAGTGCATCGTAGATTTCTGATATAGAAATATGCATTGCATTTAGCTTGTTTGGATTAATTGCAACTTCATATTGCTTTAAAAATCCTCCCCAAGTATTGATTTCAACAACTCCTTGTATTCCTGATAGTTGACGCTTTGCAACCCAATCTTGAATGGTTCTTAAGTCGGTTGCCGAATATTGATCTTCATAACCCGGTTTAACGTCTAAAATGTATTGATATATTTCTCCTAAACCTGTGGTGATAGGCCCCATTTCTGGATTACCAAAACCTTCAGGGATTTTTTCTGATGCAGATTTTATTTTTTCAGCAATCAGTTGTCTGGGAAGAAAAGTTCCCATATTATCTTCAAAAACAATAGTCACAACAGATAAGCCAAATTTTGATACCGAACGAATTTCTTCTACTCCTGGTAAATTTGCCATTTCTAATTCTACCGGATAAGTAATAAATTGTTCTACATCTTGCGTTGATAAATTGCGTGATGTGGTAATGACTTGTACTTGATTGTTGGTGATATCAGGAACTGCTCCAATAGGAATTTGACTGAGTGATAAAAATCCAAACCCAATAATAAATGCTGTAAACAGGAAGATGATCAGCTTGTTTTTTAAGCTGAACTTAATAATGTATTCTAACATAATTCATAAAAATTAAAAAATAATGGATGCCTGTTTTGTAAAAAAAAACAGGATTATAATCTAAAGTGAATTATGCGTGCTTGGGTGGTTGAAAAACAGAAGATTTCTCGTAAGTTGTATGAGATTCTGTATAGTGAAAATTGAATGGGATTTTTATAAAATCTTGTTTATTAATTGTTAAAGTAACCGTTAAGTCTATAAAGGGGATTTGAGTATGAGAGCATGTGTGGTGAGCATCTTTAAAAGGTAAATTTTTATGCTCTTTGTGTTCTTCGTTATCATGCTGGTATATTGCGTTACCATAGTGCTCTGCTAAAAACTGTATAAATGTGTCGCCATACAACTCTTTATGATAGTCAGCATGCTCCATTAATATACCGAACTTAGAAAGATCTTCTAAGCCAATGTTGAAACTTTGAATAAGAATCAAAAGTGAATATGTAAAAGCGATTAGCTTGCTCATAACACCACGAAGATACAAACTTTTAGGCGTGTTTATGTAATAAAGGTTACATGGATTAAAGCAAATAGTTGTCTTAAATATTTTTATTTTGTTAGCTATTTATAAAATCTTACCCGCTAAATAAGTTGCATCTTTTTTTATGCCGCCTAGAGTTGCAGAACCTCTTGTGTGCAACCAGGGTAATCCTATAAAATAAAGTCCTTTTGTAGTGCTAATTCCTCTTTGGTGAATTGGATATCCATTTTTACAAAGTTCAATATTTTTTATCCATTTAAAATTTGGTTTGTAGCCTGTAGCCCAAATAATGTTTTTAATATTGTTTAGTTCTTTGGTTGCTGTTTTTATAGTGTTTTCTTCGGTGTCAAGTGTGTGTCCAACAACTTCTACATTATCACGTTTTATAATGCTTTTTACATCCGTACCAATAATAGGTTGTTTAGATTGGTTGATCTTTTTACCAATCCACGATGTTTTACTAAAACTTAAAAATCCTGTTTTAGTAAACCACCACCAAAGGGTTTTTCCTAAAATCTCCTGAGGAAGTGTTCTTATGTCTGTGCTACCCGAAAAATATGTGGTTTCGGTTGTGTTCTTCGATATTTCGTTTAAAATTTGAAATCCACTATCTCCGCCACCAACAACAAGAGTCGGACCCTTTTGTAATTGTTCTGGACTGTTATAATAATTACTATGAACTTGGTATATAGTATCTGAAAGGTTTTTGTGAAATTTAGGTATAAAAGGAATATGAAATGGACCTGTAGCAATGATAACCTGTTTACAAGTGATTTCTTGTTGATTGGTTTTGATAAGGAAACCATCATCAATTTTTTCAATACTTTCAGCTAGAGTTTCTAATTGAATAGGGAATTCAAATTTTTCGGCATATTGCTTAAAATAAGAAGCTATTTCATATTTGTCTGGATAATGACCTTTTGCGGCCGGAAAATCCATTCCTATTAAGTGGTTAAACTCGGTAGGTGTAAATAGTTTTAAAGAATCCCAGCGTTTAAGCCACGAAGCTCCGACCTCTTTTTCTTTATCAATGATTAAAAAATCTTTCTGTTTTTGTTTAAGAAAATAAGCCATAGAAAGGCCTGCTTGTGCAGCTCCTACAATTACAAAGTCTTTCATTAATGAGTTTTGTTGGTCTTTACGCAGTATACCGTTTTTAAAGGTTTTATACAAGTTATAACGGAATATAAAATAGATGTTTTTATCTAAAAGTAAGCTTTTAACTGAATTGTTCCAGTATGAATCATTTTTGAAGTTTCTGATTTTCGTCCTAAATAATTCAAATTTAAATCTAAATATTTAGTCAGTTTTTTTTGTGCTAATAAACTCCATGTAAAGTTTTTTCCAGCTTGTAAACCTTCAAGCATTTGGTAGGCAACTGGTGTGTTTGAATCGCCTTCAAAATCATTTTCAAAAAAGTTGAACTCTCCTGTTAATGCTATTTTTTGTGCGTTATTATAAGTAAAGGATAGCCCGTAGTTATTCTGTATTAAAGTTTCAAAACTATCTATGGTGTTTTCTTTGGAAGTATATTGATAGAAGATGTCAAACTGAGCATTTTCACTAAATAAATAACTTAATTTAGGTTGAAATTGATATTCATCTAAGTTATAATTCTTACTCGTAAAATTCTCACTTTTACTATCATTATTGCTTAAACTCGCTAAGGTGTTAAACAACCAATTAACGTCAATTTTATGATTAAAATTTAGCTGATGACTATCCGTTTTATTTTGTTGAATTCCTGTAGTCAATAAGTTTCTGCTTTTATTAGTTAAGTAGGTGTAAGATGTGGTGTAGTGTTGTTTTCCTCTATTAAAAAACAATACATTTCTAACGCTGTAATTTAAGGCAACAAAATCTTCCGTATCTAAATCATCTTTTAAAGCTTCAAACGGATCTAAATTAAAAGAATTATCTTCCTTAAACTTTTTACTGTCTACAATAAAGGAAGCTTGCTCGTAGAAATGCGACCAAAATTGTTTCGATTTTTCTTCTGAAACACTCCAGGATTGTGGGTTAATTGTAACGGTTTGTCCGAATCTATTTTGATGGGTTTGCACATAAACTTGGTTCGGTAACAAGACTCTAATATAACTGCCTTGATCTGTAAATTGTGCAATTTCAAATTCGTCTAATTCTTGAATGCCATTGTCGTTATAATCAATCCAAGTGTAAGCTCCTTGTCCTGCTTCAACTTCAACATACGTAAAATCTTGCTGTGCTAAAGTTCCTGAGTTTGTTTCAAAACTGGTGTTTAAAATAACTAAGTTTTTCCATAATTTCTGATTAAAAGTCAATCTACTATTTAAACTTTGCTCGTCTTCAGTGCTGCTATCTTCCGATTTTAAATCTCTATAATTTAAAAATAATTGAAGACTTGTGTTTTGATTTTGAATCAATCGAGAATTTAGATAATAAGTACTAGAAATATTTACACGTTTTAGATTATTGCTGCGTAAACTGTCGTTAAAACGTTTAATGTAGCCTACTTCTGCATAAACTTTGGTGCTATCTCCAATACCAACAAAAGCTTCGTAAGATTTAAATTTCTGACTTAATTCTGTTAGTAAATCTGTTTCTATAGCGCGTTGTTCATTATCTTCTGTTGAAAATTTTACACCTGTCCATTTATTGTTTTTACCATAAGTAACACTATTGAATGATCTTAGAAATGTAGAACGATTAATAGTATTTTTACTATTTAAAAGACTTGAGCTTGAATAAACCTTGAAATCACCCAACCTTAAATTAGCAGTTACATTATGTCGGTTTCCGTTGAAGTTTTCAGAATAGTTTAAATGTTCAAAACTATAAGTAATACTACCTTTTTTTGCGTGTGATAAACTTAATCCAGATGTAAATAATAGCTGATTTCCATAATCTAAAGTTTCGTCTGTAGTTTCAGAGGTGTCTAAATTCCAATCGCGCGCAAATTCGGCTCTGTATAAACGCTCTATGGTATTAAAGTTTTTTTGAATAAAATCGGCATCAACAAGAGCAGAAAGATTCCAAAGACTATCCGATTTTATAAGATTTTGATTTAAAGTAAATTTCCCAGCATAACCATCATTGTTATCATCATCTAAATTTGAAAATAAATTATCATCTTTTTTACTCCCAGCAAATTCAAAAAACAGATTCGTTTTTTTACTAGGGTTGTATTGCCCGTTAATTGTTGCAATTTGCAAACGTTTTGGAGGAATTAATTGCGTAATAGGTTCATAACTTCCTTGTGGAACACCAGAAATTGGTGCTATATATTCATAAATATTATTGATCGCGTTTGAATTGCTTAATATGTAATTACCTTCATTAGCTCCTACAAAAGTAAAGGTTAGACTGTACAATTCGTCTTCAGAATCATTAGAATAGACATAGATTTCTTCTGTTCCAATAAATTCTTTTCGATATAAAATTCTATTTTCAGAATACGTTGTGAGTGATGCAGAAGATGCCGACATTAAATCTATATCATCACCAGCATTGGATAAAATTTGGGTTTGCTCTGTAGACAGGTTTTGCTGTAGTGGTTGGTTTTTAGCATCACTTTCAGAATAAACGGAAACATTTAATTTTAAGGTTTCTGTTTCAAAATTAGCTCCACCAAAAACGGTGAATCTAGAATAATTACGTTCGCTAAACTGATAATCAACTGTAATTCGCATTTCTGAAGTCATCGGAAATGTAGAGTTAAAAATTATTTCACCAGCATTATAATCTATAACATAATCGTTGTTTTCGCCGCGCTCTAAAGGTACTCCGTTAACGTAAACGGTTTCGCTTCCAGAAACTACAAGAACATAAAGTTCGTTATTAGAACCTGTTAATTTGTATGGGCCTTGGTTACCTTCTTCGGCTGTAAATTGTGTGGATGTAAACTGTCCACGTACCAAAGCACCCGAAGCAAAAACAGAGGTTTTATCACTTAAATTAGCATTTACAAGAAGTCCTTGTACACGTTTTGAAAAATTAGCAAAATAACTTTTCGTGTTTTCTAAATCTATATCTCCTGCTCTAATATTCCAATCGTCGCTAAATAATTCAATAAATACCTGATCAAATTCATCTAAACTCTGAGAATAGCCGCTTTCTTGGAGCGGAATGTTAGCATCTTGAATAGAAGCTCTAAGTGTAACTTTGTCATTCAGTTTTCCTGAAATCTGTAGATCTAGTTCGCTATTTAAAACTGAATTCTGATTATTTCCTATCGTAATTCCACGAGAAATACTCCCAGATGTGGTAAGTCCATCAAAAGGGGTAAATGTGTTGTTCGTTGTGTTATTTTGTAAGCTATATAATTGTCGATACCCATTAGAAGAGCGGTCTATAACAACAGCATCATCCAATTGTTTATATACTTTAGTTAAGAATTTAGGGTAGCGTAAATATTCAATTTGAATGGTGTCTATTTCTGTCGGAAGCTTAAAACGTAATAATGATTTAGCGAAGTTAACTTCATATAAAGTAGAATCTATAACTTTATTGTCTGTGGTTAATACTTTAAAACGAGAAGGGTTAATACTTACAGAATCAATTTGAATAGAATCATTTACTGCGACTTTTTTTTGTCTAAAATTACCATCCTGATCCTGGGAAAAACCCAAGGTCGTAGATAGAATGAATATAAAAAGTAGAGCAGACTTCATGTGGAATAATAACTGTTTAAAGCTAAAAATATTTTATCGTTAAATGCAGTATAAAATTATAGGGTAAAAGTACAGTATTATTTAATTTAGCAGTTAATCTGAAAATGACGAAAAGAAACAGGCATGTTTAAGGTTTGATCACCTAAAAGAGTGATGAATAGTAAACAGTTTGTAAGCATTAATAAACAATAAATTTAAATACATGAAAATAGTTTCTTATAACGTAAACGGTATCAGAGCAGCAATAAATAAAGGATTTATAGAGTGGTTAAAAGCCACAGGTCCCGATGTTATTTGTCTGCAAGAAATTAAAGCGATGGAAGAGCAACTCGATTTAGATTTGTTTACCGAAGCAGGTTATAATTTTAATTATTGGTTTAGCGCTCAGAAAAAAGGTTACAGTGGTGTAGCGGTTTTATGTAAAAAAGAACCTAAGCATATTGAATTTGGAACCGGAATAGAATCTATGGATTTTGAAGGTCGAAATATTAGAGTAGATTATGATGAGGTTTCTGTAATGAGTATGTATTTGCCTTCGGGAACAAATGCTGCTAGATTATCTCATAAGTTTGAATATATGAACCTTATTCAACAGTATTTAATAGAACTGCAAACGGAAAAACCAAATTTGGTGGTTTGTGGCGATTACAATATTTGCCATGAAGAAATTGATATTCATAACCCTAAAATGAAAGGTGTTTCTGGGTTTTTACCAGAAGAACGCGAATGGTTAGGGGAATTTGTAAAAAGTGGATTCGTAGATAGTTTTAGATTCTTACATCCAGAGCGTCAAGAATATTCTTGGTGGAGTTACAGAGCAAATTCTAGAGCAAATAATAAAGGTTGGCGATTAGATTATGCGATGGTAAGCACACCGTTACAAGAAAAAATAAAACGCAGCGTTATATTAACCGAGGCCGTGCACAGTGACCATTGTCCTATTTTATTAGAACTCGATCTTTAAAATTAAATTAGACCCCAAACAATAATTAATAGAATAACAATTTAACAGAAGAATCATGATTAAAAGACTTTCAATCCTAGCCTTAACCATTACTTTATTCACCTCGTGTGTGTCTAAAAAAATATATACAGAACTTGAAGATAAATATGCCGATTTAAAACAAGAAAATAGAGGTTTATCTGATGATTTGGAAACATTATCTAGTGATAAAATACAATTGACTAACGATTTAAATAATTTAGAAAAATCTTATAACGAAGCTGTTTCGGAACGCGATAAGTTGCAATCAGATTATGCTGCGGCTAAATCTAATTTAGAAACTTTAAAAGCATCTTATCAAGCTTTAGAAGAAAATAGTTCAGCTTCTATAGCTAAAAATTCACAGAAAAATAGAGAGCTCTTAGCGCAATTAGAAGCAAAAGAACAAGCATTAGCAGCAGAAAATGAACGTTTAAATGCTTTAAAACAAGAATTAGAAAGCCGTTCACAACGAGTTGCTGAATTAGAAAACGTTATTGCAAGTAAAGATGCTGCAATGCATAAATTAAAAGATGCGATTTCTAAAGCCTTAACTAATTTTGAAGGTAAAGGGTTAACGGTTGAGCAACGCAACGGAAAAGTTTACATTTCTATGGAAAACAAGTTGTTGTTTGAATCTGGAAGTTGGTATGTTGGAGCACAAGGAAAACAAGCTGTAAAACAATTGGGTAGTGTTTTAGCTGAGAACCCAGAAATCTCCGTTTTGATTGAAGGACATACCGATAATGTACCTTATAAAGGAAACGCACAATTAAGTGGTAATTGGGATTTATCGGCAAAACGTGCTACTGCAATTGTAAATATCTTAAGAGAAAATGATGCTATTAATCCTGAAAATTTAACGGCAGCTGGTCGTGGTGAATATGCGCCAGTTGCAACTAATGATACTTCAGAAGGTAAAGCTAAAAACAGAAGAATTGAAGTGATTTTAACACCTAAGTTAGATGAGATTTCTAAGCTTTTAAACGATATTTAATTTTAACTGTTATCTCAAGACTTTTTTACAACAAAGTTACTTGTAGAATTAGAAAATCAAATTATGTAGATTACTTTATCATTTAAAACACAAGTGATATTAATTCACCTCACTGATTTTGAAATTAGTGAGGTCTACTATTTTTAAATATAAAATTGTTACATTGATTTTTGTTTTTATAAAGAATAATTAAAATAAGATTCCTGTTTTTTTAGAATTATACTATGAAATACACAATATTACCAAATACCGATATAAAAGTTAGTAAAATCTGTCTTGGAACCATGACTTGGGGAAACCAAAATACCCAAGAAGAAGGATTTTCTCAAATGGATTTAGCATTAGATAAAGGTGTTAATTTCTTTGATTGTGCAGAACTTTATCCAGTTCCAGCAGAAGAAAAAACCTATGCAGCAACGGAACGCATTATCGGTAATTGGTTCACAAAATCAGGAAATAGAGATAAGGTTGTTTTAGCTACAAAAATTGCAGGAACAGGAGATTATACAGCACATATTAGAACTAATGGTTTTAGTAAAGATGCCCTTAATGAAGCTGTAGAAAACAGTCTAAAACGCCTTAAAACAGATTACATAGATTTATACCAATTGCACTGGCCAGAACGTAATACAAACACGTTTGGTACACGTGATTATGCGCCTGATACTGACGATCAGTGGGAAGATAATTTTAATGAAATTCTTCACAGTTTAGATGCCATTGTAAAATCGGGTAAAATTAGACAAGTTGGTATTTCTAATGAAAAAGCTTGGGGAACCATGCGTTATTTAGAAGAATCTAAGCAGCATAGTTTACCTCGAATGATTACCATTCAAAATGCCTACTCTTTAATAAATAGGGTTTTTGAAGGTGATATGGCAGAGGTTGCCCATCGCGAGAATATTGGACTCTTAGCATATTCGCCAATGGCATTTGGTGTATTATCTGGTAAATACATTAAAGGGACTGCTGCAGATGATGCGCGTTTAAAATTATTTCCAAGATTTTCACGTTATAATAGTGCGCAAGCTACAGAGGCCACTAAGCGCTATTTAAAAATTGCGGAAGATAATAATTTATCGTTAGCACAAATGGCTTTAGCCTTTGTGAATGAAAGGCCATTTATTACCAGTAATATTATTGGAGCAACCAATCTTAGTCAGTTAACAGAAAATATTGAGAGTATTAATATTTCGTTATCGAATGAGGTTATGAAAGCGATTAATGCGGTGCATGCAGAGATTCCTAATCCAGCACCATAATATTGAAATAAACAAAATTAAAAAAGCACGTATGAAAATACGTGCTTTTTTTAGATCTTAATCTGACGATTTATTTGTTCTTGTAAGGAGATAAATGTTTCTGTTCTAGAAACCCCTTTGATACTTTGTATTTCAGAATTAAGGACATGCATTAAATGCTCATTATCTCTAGAAAGTATTTTAATGAAAATAGACCAGTTACCTGTGGTGTAGTGACATTCAATAACTTCTGGTATTTTTTGTAATTGCTTTACTGCTTCAGGATTACTAATCGCTTTATCAAGATACACACCAACAAAAGCCATGGTGGTATATCCTAAGGCTTTAGGGTTAATGATGAATTTAGATCCAGCAATAAGTCCAGATTTTTCAAGTTTCTTTAGACGCTGATGTATTGCAGCACCAGAAATCCCTACGTTACGAGCAATTTCGAGAATTGGAGTTCTGGCATCTTCCATTAATGCTCTTAGTATTTTTTTATCAATACCATCTATGTAAATACCACCATCGTTAATTTTCATGAATATATAAACTATTAATTTGAAATCGAAAGATAAAAAAAGCGTTTCATATTGAAACGCTTTTTTAAATTAATAGTGTAAATATTGATATTATACATTTAAAGGATTATAACCTAAATAAGGAACTTTATATTCTTTAAAGACAATATCGTAAGCTTCTAATTCTTTTAAGATAGGTGTGTAAACTTCTTTAGTAATTGGTAATTGAACACCAGGAGTTTTAATTTTACCATTCAATATAGCTAAGGTTGCAATAGCAACAGGTAAACCTACTGTTTTAGACATAGCAGTATAGGTTTGGTCTTTGCCAAGTGTTACCATGGTCGCATCAATTTGATGTTTTTCTCCATTGAGCTCGTAACCAAATTTATGGTACATAACAATCATATCTTTATCGGCTTCACTAAGCGTCCAGCTATCCATTAAAATTTTCTGAAGAATTTGAGCAGGAGTTGCCTTATCTAATTCTATCATTTTTTCAGGATTAAAAATATCGAGCTCTAAAAACTTGTCCCAAACCATATCGTCTTGGTCAATTTTAAGCGCATGTCTAAATTTTAGTTCTACTGAATCTGTAGGGCTGTAGGGTAAAAAAGAATTTACAAAATCGCGATAGCTCATATTATTACTGTCATCAACAGTGTAGCTATCATCAGTCATTCCTAATTGTACAAAAACATTCCAAGCTCTACTGAAACCAACACGTCTAATAGTTCCACGATATAAGGTTTTTACATGTTCTAAACCGTAAACTTCTTGATATTTTAAAGAGTCTCTATTGGCATAACCTTCAAATCTTCCATATTCTTCAACATCTAAAAATTCCGTACGTCTAAATAAGCGATTATAAGGAATGTATTTAAATTTATCTTCCTGTAAAAACTTAGCAGCACCACCTTGTCCGGCCAGTACAACATTTCTAGGATTCCATGTAAATTTATAGTTCCATAGATTATTATCGCTTTCTGGAGCGACTAAACCACCAGTGAAAGATTCAAATAAGATCATTTTTCCGCCTTCATCTCTAATGCGGTCAATAACATGCATAGCACTCATATGATCTATACCAGGATCTACACCAATCTCATTCATAAAAATAAGATTGTTGGCTTTGGCTTCTTCATCTAAGGCTTGCATTTCTGGACTTACATAAGAGGCTGTAACCATATTCTTTTTATAAGTAATACAATCTTTAGCAACCTCGATATGAAAACGAGCAGGAAGCATTGAAATTACAATATCTGCTTTTTTTACAGCAGCAGTTCTCGATTCGGTATTAAAAACATCTAAGTGAATAACCTCTGTGTTAGGATGGGAGCCAACGAGTTTTTTAGCATTTTCTACATTAAGATCTCCTATGGTGAGGTGTAGTTTTTCTGTTTCAGAATGGTCAAGTAAATACTTTATAAGGTATGAACAAGATTTACCCGCTCCGACAATTAAAATGTTTCTCATAATGACTAAATTTGTGTTCTACGAAAATAAGGAATCGAAGAGTAATAAAAACGTAAAGCATACTTATTATGAACAAGATACTATTGATTACGGGAACCATTTTTGGGATTTTAGGTATAATTTTAGGAGCATTTGCAGCTCATGGTTTACAAAAATTAGTAGATACAGCGGCTATTCAAACTTTTGAAACCGGTGTGCGTTATCAGCTTTATCATGCTTTTTTTCTGCTCATAGTAGGAAGTACAACTATGGTGAGTTTAAAAATGAAAAAATTAATTTTTTATTTCACACTTTTCGGAGTTATATTCTTTTCTGGGTCTATTTATGGTTTGGCAACAAATACACTTTCAGCTTTCGATTTTAAATCTATTGCACTCATTACTCCTTTGGGAGGCTTATTACTTATTACTGGCTGGGTACTTTTATTAGTTGGTATAATTAGAAATAAAGGGAATTAATGGCCTCCAAATATGGTGTTTCAAAATATAATATTAGTTTTACATAACTAAATAATACTAATATTATGACAAACCATTCTCAGTTTACGAAAACGATTTCGTTAAATCAATATGGAATTAAAAACGCAAAAGTTAATTATCAATTATCGTCAGAAGAACTTCATGCTGAAACTATCTCTAAAGGTCAGGGTGTTGAGTCGTCTTCGGGAGCTCTAGGAGTTAATACTGGCGAGTTTACAGGTCGTTCACCAATGGATCGATTTATTGTGAAAGATGATATTACCAAGGACAAAATTTGGTGGGGAGATATCAATATTCCTTTCGAGAGTACTAAGTTTCAAAAGTTATATGATAAAGTGGTTGCTTATTTATCTGATAAGGAGATTTATGTGAGAGATAGTTATGCCTGTGCAGATGAAAACTACAAGCTAAACATTAGAGTTATCAATGAATATCCTTGGAGTAATATGTTTGCTTATAATATGTTTCTCCGTCCTACGGAAGATGAATTAAAAGATTTTTCACCCGAATGGACTGTTGTTAATGCACCAAGTTTTATGGCAGATCCAGAAGTTGATGGAACACGTCAGCATAACTTTGCCATTTTAGATTTTACACGTAAGATTGCCTTAATTGGAGGAACTGGTTATACAGGTGAAATTAAAAAAGGAATTTTCTCTGCCTTAAACTTTATTCTTCCTGTGTTTAAAAACACTTTACCAATGCATTGTAGTGCAAATGTTGGCAAGGAAGATGATACGGCTATTTTCTTTGGTCTATCTGGAACAGGAAAAACGACGCTTTCTACAGATCCTAATCGTAGTTTAATTGGAGATGATGAGCATGGTTGGACAGCTGAAAACTCTGTTTTTAATTTTGAAGGTGGTTGTTATGCAAAAGTGATTAATCTATCTCAAGAACAAGAACCTGAGATTTTTGCTGCGATTAAAAAAGGAGCTATTCTCGAAAATGTGATTATGGATGACAAAGGTCATGTTGATTTTGAAGATACATCCATTACACAAAATACAAGAGTAAGTTACCCAATTTACCATATAGATAACATTAGAAAACCATCAATAGGAGAAAATCCTAAAAATATATTTTTCTTAACAGCAGATGCTTTTGGTGTATTGCCTCCGATATCTAAACTAACACCAAGTCAAGCAGCTTATCATTTTATTTCTGGTTATACAGCTAAGGTTGCAGGTACAGAAGCAGGTGTTGTAGAGCCAGTGCCAAGTTTTTCAGCTTGTTTTGGAGCGCCTTTTATGCCTTTGCATCCAACGGAATATGCTAAGATGTTAAGTGAAAAAATGAAAGAAGCAGGTGTAAATGTTTGGTTGGTAAATACGGGTTGGACAGGTGGTCCTTACGGAGTAGGAACACGTATGAAATTAAAATATACACGAGCGATGATTAATGCAGCTTTAAATGGTGATTTGGGTGATTACACTTATGAGGATTACCATATCCATTCTGTTTTTGGTGTAGCACAACCAAGAAGTTGTCCTGGAGTACCAACAGAAGTGTTGAGTCCTAGAACAACATGGAACGATGATAAAGCATATTACACTATGGCATTTAAATTATCAAATGCATTTAGAGAAAACTTTAAAGAATTTGAGTCTTATGCATCAGAAGAAGTAAGACGTGGTGGCCCACAACGTTACTCGTTTTAAAAAATAACTTATATGAACTAAAAAAGCGATTCTAAATTTAGAATCGCTTTTTTTATGTTTTATAGTAATTAAACTATTTTCCTTTGTTTACAGAATCAATATATTTCTGTAATGCCATAGTCATAGAAGGTGTTTCTGGTGTTGGTGCAGAAATATCTACACGCAATCCTTTTTCTTTTACTGCCTGAACTGTGGTGTTTCCAAAAACAGCAATACGAGTTTCATTTTGCTTAAAGTCTGGAAAGTTATGAAATAAGGATTCAATGCCAGATGGGCTAAAGAACACTAATATATCATAAGTTACATTAGATAAATCAGATAAATCACTAATTACGGTTCTGTAAAAAGTAGCTTGTTTCCAATTGACTTTTAAACCATCTAATAATTCTGGAATAATAGGTTTTACTTTGTCAGTAGTTGGTAATAAAAACGATTCGTCTTTATATTTTTTAATTAAAGGTATAAGATCTTCAAATGTACGTTTCCCAACATAGATTTTACGTTTTCTATACACCACATATTTTTGTAAATAATAAGCAACAGCTTCAGACTGGCAGAAGTATTTCAATGAATCAGGAACTTTAAAACGCAATTCGTCTGCGACTCTAAAGAAATGGTCTACGGAATTTCTACTTGTAAGGATAATAGCTGTGAATTTACTTAAGTCAACTTTTTGTTGTCTCACGTCTTTAGAACATACACCTTCAACATGGATAAAGGGTCTAAAGTCTACTTTAACTTTTTGCTTTTCTTGCAGATCAAAGTATGGTGAGTTTTCTATTTTAGGCTCTGGTTGCGATACTAAAATTGTTTTCACTTTCATACGGAATGCTTGTGTTTTAAGCGTTATATTCTCTAATTAGCTTATATAAAAGAATATAAGGGCTAATTTCGAGAGCGCAAAGGTACAATAAAAAATACAAAAAATTAGGATTAATTGTTTTTTGATGAGTTTTGAATGAAGATATAAAACCAATGACGTTTACAAGGCAAACAGTTATGAATGCTGATATCAAGACGATACTAATGTTGATATCTGTATATAATAAAAACAAATTTGCTACTAAAAACAGGATTCCGGAAAAATTTTTAAATGTTGTTTTCTGAAATAAATAGTTGGTTATTAGACTGTCTATTTCAAAGAGGCTTCCAATTAAACGCTCTAATACTATTTTTGTAATGATAATAGAGAAGACTAAAAACACTAATTTTAAGAACGAAATTAATTCAAAATTTAGAGGTTCTATAAATGTAGAATAGGCGAAATAAATAAAAACACTTAATGATAATGAAAGATTTATAAATAGAAAACTATCAAATAGATCAATTTTTTTTCGCTCTTTTGAGTATATTTTAAGGTATTTAGAGTTTCCTATAACATACATAAAGTCTTTAAAGCGAAGTGAATTTAGGTATTTAGCAACAGTAATGGTAAACAATCCAATGATTGTAAAAATGGTAAACCACTCATGTGTTATATAATTTCGCATGGCGCTAAATTATAAAAAATGCGCTTAATTTAAGGTGTCCAATTCATATCTATCAAAAAAGTTAATTCCGACATTTTTTATATTAAAAACTTTATTTTTGTTAAAATTTTAAAAGGCCACGAACAAGTAGATTTAAAAGTGAGTTAATGTCAGACGCGATTGTCATCATACCAACCTATAATGAGATTGAAAATGTTGAATCAATCATTAGAACTGTGTTTTCTGAACAGAAGGATTTTCACGTTTTAATTGTTGATGATAATTCACCCGATCATACAGCTGAGACCGTTAAAAAGTTACAGCAAGAATTTAAAGATCAATTGTTTTTGTTAGAGCGTAAAGAAAAAAGTGGTTTAGGTACGGCTTATATCGCCGGATTTGAATGGGCTTTAGAAAGATCTTATCAGTATGTTTTTGAAATGGATGCTGATTTTTCACACAATCCAGATGATCTTCCAAGATTATACAAAGCATGTGCTGTTGATGGTGCAGATGTAGCCGTCGGATCTCGTTATGTAAAAGGAATTACAGTTGTAAATTGGCCTTTGTCTCGTATTCTTTTATCTTATGGAGCATCGCGTTACGTGAGATTAATAACAAGAATGAAAGTTAAGGATTCTACAGCAGGATTCATTTGTTATCATAGAACTGTTTTAGAAGCCATCAACCTTAAAAAGATAAAATTTGTTGGTTACGCTTTTCAAATTGAAATGAAATTTAAAGCGCATAAAAAAGGCTTTAAAATTGTAGAAATACCTGTTATATTTAAAGATAGAACAAAAGGAAAATCAAAAATGAGTGGAGGTATTATAACTGAAGCTATTTTTGGTGTGATTAGTTTAAAAATTAAAAGTTTATTTACGAAGTAAAAGAACATGATACAGAATACCCTTATTAAAAATGCAAGAATCGTCAACGAAGGAAAAATTGTTGAAGGAGATATTTATATTGAAAACAATATTATAAAAAAAATTGACAGTTCTATTAGTGTTAAATCTGCGGATATATTAGTAATTGATGCAGAAGGGAATTACGTTTTTCCGGGAATGATTGATGATCAAGTGCATTTTAGAGAGCCTGGATTAACACATAAAGCCAATATAGAATCAGAATCTAAAGCGGCTATTGCTGGTGGAATTACTTCTTTTATAGAGATGCCTAATACCAATCCACAAACCACAACAATAGAAAAGCTAGAAGAAAAATTTGCGATTGCAGCAAAATCATCTTACGCTAACTATTCATTTATGTTTGGTGGTACAAATGATAATTTAGACGAAATTTTAAAAGTTGATCCAAAAACAGTTGCAGGTTTAAAGTTGTTTTTAGGATCTTCTACAGGAAATATGTTGGTTGATGACCCAAAGGTGATCGAAAAAATATTTTCTAGTACAGACATGGTAATTTCTGTGCATTGCGAAGATGAAGCAACGATTAAAGAAAATTTAGCAAAATACGAAGCGCAATATGGTGATGATATTCCTATGGAATTGCATCCTGTAATTAGAAGTGAAGAGGCGTGTTATATTTCTTCTTCAAAAGCAATTGAATTGGCTAAGAAGACAGGAGCAAGATTACATGTATTTCACCTTTCAACAGGAAAAGAGACCAAATTGTTTTCAAATAAAATTCCATTAAAGGACAAAAAGATTACAGCTGAGGTTTGTGTGCATCATTTATGGTTTTCAGATGAAGATTATGCAAAAAAAGGGAGTCATATTAAATGGAATCCAGCAGTAAAAACAACTAAAGATAGAGAGCAGTTGTGGAAAGCTTTGTTAGATGACAGAATTGATGTTATTGCTACAGACCATGCACCTCATACTTTAGAAGAAAAAACTAATCCTTATACAAAAGCACCTTCTGGTGGACCTTTAGTTCAGCATGCATTAATGGCATTGATGGAAGCACATCATCAAGGTAAGATTTCTGTAGAAAAGATTGTAGAAAAAGCATGTCATAACCCCGCTATATTATTTAATGTAGAAAAAAGAGGTTATGTTAAAGAGGGGTATTTTGCTGATTTGGTTATTGTAAATCCACAAAGCCCTTGGACGGTTAATAAAAGTAATATTCTTTACAAATGTGGTTGGTCTCCTTTTGAAGGTAATACGTTTAAAAGTAGAATTACGCATACGTTTGTAAATGGGAAACTAGTTTATAACAATTTTAATGTTTTAGACGTAAAAGCAGGTGAACGATTAACTTTTGATAGATAGAATTTAAGATGTTGAAGCAAATTAGTATTATAATAATTTTAGGTGTTTTGGTTTTAGCTTGTGATGATCTTAAGCGACCAAAAAAGCCAGATAATTTAATATCTAAAGCGCAAATGTCTGATCTGTTTTATGACTTATATGTTGTTAGTGCAGCAAAAGGAGTAAATAGGAAACTTCTAGAAGAGAAAAATTTTAATCCAGAAACCTATATACTCGAAAAGTATAATTTAGATAGCACAAGATTTGCCGAAAGCAATAACTATTACGCTTTTGACCCAGAAGTATATAAAGCGATTGTAGACAAAACCAAAGAGCGATTAGAAGCAGAAAAGAAGGTTTTTGATGATTTAAGACAATTAGAAACAGATTCCATTAAAAATCGAAGAGATTCTATAAAGAATCGTAAAGACTCTATAAAGAACATAAAAGATTCAATTAATAAAGTTCCAAAAGTGATGAAGAAAAGTTTACTTAAAATGGATACTATTAAAAAGGTGATAGATACAACAGTTATTACTAAAAATTAATGACTGTTAGTATCTTTAATAAATAATTCGCTGACTTCTTCAATACTTTTATCTATTGATTTGAATTCAAAACCCAAAGTGTCTTTTATTTTTGAAGCATTATAATTAGTAATACTTACAGCAGATTTTGAAGTTTGCTTAGAAAGCGTTCTAGGTCTGCCTAAAATTGAGTGTGTTAACCAATCTAATCGCCATGCAATTGCTAATAACCAAGGTTTAGCTTCTTTGCTTGGTGGTTTAACTTTTAAAGCATTTGCTGTTTTTGTAAAAAAAGATTTAAAACTTAAACTTTCTGAGACTAAAATAAAACTTTCATTTTTTATAGGACTCTCCATAAGTTTCTTCATGGCATTTACAACATCCCAAACATCAACATAACCGGTAACTCCTTTGGTATAAAAAGGCATGCCTTTATAAATACGTTTAAATAAATTACCACTACTGCCACCATTCCAATAACCAGCTCCTAATACAATTCCTGGGTTAACAATTACAGCATCTAAACCTTCTTGTGTACCGCGCCATACTTCTAGTTCTGCACCATATTTTGTAATGGCATAAATGGAGTTGTCGTCTTCTCGGGTCCATTCGGTTTTTTCATCAATAAGTTTTTCGGGATTGTTATGCTGTCCAACAGCAGCAATAGAACTGACGTAGCATAGTTTTTTTACTTTATGAGTTATACACAGATTAACAATGTTTGCAGTGCCTTTTATATTTATTGTTCTTAATAATTTATATTGATGAGGTTCAAACGATACAATAGCAGCACAATGATATACGTATGTAATGTTTTTAAACGCATCTTGAAGTTGAGGAATATTGTTTATATCAGCCTCTATCCATTCAATTTTATTAAATAGAGCTTCACCATTATCCGAAAAATAAGAGAAAACATGTTTTACACGTTCTAAAGTTTTTTCATTTCTATAAGTTGCACGTATCGGTTGATCACTTTTCAAAAGTTGAAAAAGTAAATGCGAACCAACCAAACCTGTACCTCCTGTGACTAAAACCATAAGGCAAAGTTACATTAATTTCAGACTTTTATTATGAGGCATTTTTTGTTTTAAAGATTTTACTTCTAATAAATATGAAGAAGTAAATTGGGTTAAAATTGTCTTTTGTCTTTAAGTGTGGAAACTTATCTTTGTGCAAATCAATTTTGAAAGAAAAAAGCAATGGCAAATAAATTTGTAGAAGAGTTACGTTGGAGAGGAATGGTACATGATATGATGCCAGGAACGGAAGAGCAATTAGATAAAGAAATGACCACGGCTTATATTGGTTTTGATCCGACATCAGATTCGTTACATATCGGAAGTTTAGTGCCAATAATTTTGTTGGTTCATTTAGAAAAAGCAGGTCACAAACCTGTGGCTTTAGTAGGAGGTGCTACGGGTATGATTGGTGATCCTTCAGGGAAAAGTGACGAAAGAAACTTGTTAGATGAAGTAGCTTTAGCTCACAATGTAGCAGGAATAAAAAGTGTATTATCTCGTTTTTTAGATTTTAATTCAACAAATGATAATGCTCCGGTTTTAGTAAATAACTACGATTGGATGAAAAACTTTAGTTTCATTGATTTTGCTCGTGATGTTGGTAAACGTATCACAGTAAACTACATGATGGCTAAAGATTCTGTAAAGAAACGTTTAAGTGGTGACGAAGGTAATGTTGGAATGTCTTTTACAGAGTTTACCTACCAATTAATTCAGGGTTACGATTTTCATCATTTGTACAAAACTATGGGTTGTAAATTACAAATGGGAGGAAGTGACCAATGGGGAAACATAACTACAGGTACTGAATTAGTGAGACGTATGCATGATGGTGAAGACCAGGCAAAGGCATATGCTATGACTTGTCCTTTAATTACAAAGGCAGATGGTTCTAAATTTGGTAAAAGTGAAGGTGGAAATGTTTGGTTAGATACCGATAAAACTAGCGTATATAAATTTTACCAATTTTGGTTGAATACTACAGATGCAGACGCTGAAAAATATATTAAGATTTTTACATTCTTAGATAAAGAAACTATTGAAAATTTAATTGCAGAACACAATGAAGATCCTGGGTTTAGAGCATTGCAGAAACGTTTGGCAGAAGAAGTTACTGTTTTTGTACACAGTAGAGAGGATTATGATAATGCAGTAAAAGCTTCTAAAATATTGTTTAGTAAAGATTTTAAAAATGAAATTAAACAATTGTCTGAATCTTTATTTTTAGATGTTTTTGAAGGTGTAAAACATGCTCAGATTTCTATTGCTGAATTTAATGAAGGACTAGATATGATTGGTGCTTTGGCAGCAAAAACTGAGTTTTTAAGTTCTAATGGAGATGCTAGACGTGCTTTAAAAGAAAATGCAGTAGCAGTTAATAAAGTTAAAGTAAAAGAAGATTATATGTTATCGTCTGAAGATTTAATTCACGATAAATATATTATCTTGAGTAGAGGTAAGAAAACGAACTTTATTTTAGAAGTGATTTAAGAAAAAATAAATTCAACATTTTATAAGATCTCATTGGTTTCATAATCAATGAGATTTTTTTTATATAAAAAATGCTCAATATTTCTATTGAGCATTTTAATCAATCAATCAATCAATCAATTCATGAAAATCTTACTTTTTCATAGCTATACTTAAGTCGTAGCCAAATTTAATTCCTTACAAGGCCATTAAGTTACAACCTCTAATATCTGAATTATCAAAGCGACCAATGATTTCAAACTGTTTATTATCAAAGGTTTTGCCTAAATCTTGAGTAGCAATAAAAGAACAAGAATTTTTATTTGCGAGGTCAATAACATTAATACCTCCCGTTTTATTTGGGGTTTGTATAGTTAATGCATCTTCAGTATCTCGTGTTAATATTTTCATCCACGGCGGACATTCAAAAACACCATTACCTTTAGAATATGCCTGACTCAATAATTCAGTCATTCCATATTCACTATGTATTTCAGAGACTCCAAATCCTGTTTGTAGAATTTGATGGAGTTCTTGTCTAATAATTTCTTTTCGTCTGCCTTTCATACCACCTGTTTCCATTATAGTGGTGTGTTTTAGGTTCAGTTGGTATTGCTCCACCAAATCGAGTAGAGCAAAAGAAACACCAATTAATAATGTTTTTTGTTTCTTGGCTTCTAATGTTTTTAATGTTTCGGCTAATTCTTCAAGATTGTTGAGGTAAAATCCACTTTCTGGTTGTTTAGATTTCTCTATTAAATCATTCACCATATAAATCAAAGAAGATCCGTCACGTTCTAAATAAGATGGTAATAAAGCTAAAACCACATAATCTTCTATATTGCCATAAAAGTGTTTAAAAGCATTGAGGTAACTCTCTTCATAGAGTTTTATGTCTGTTACCAAATGTTTACTTGTTATACTTCCTGTTGTTCCCGAGCTTGAAAATGTTTTTTCTATAGGTTCTGAAGAACTTACAACCTCTCGAGATTTAAAAAACTCAATCGGTAAAAAAGGAATATCAGTAATTTTTTTTACATCTGCAGGATGCTTGTATAGTAAGTCGCAAAACGAACGGTATACTTTATTGTTTTGAAACTGAAATTTAAAAACTTCTAAAGCTATAGTTTCAAACTCAGCATCAGATTTTATATTAAAAATGTCGTCTTTAGATATCATATTGCAAAAGTATGGAAAATAAAAAAGCGTAGCTCAAATTTTTGAGCTACGCTTTAATAAAAATGTATTAAGAATTATGCTTACTTAATTACTAATTTCTTAGTTGTAGTCGCATTGTTCTGAGTGATTTTTACGATGTAAATACCAGACTTTAAGTTAGAAACATTTAACGTGTTGTTTGTTAAAGTTTCGTTTTTAACTTGCTTACCTAAGACATCAAATACTTGAACAGAAATTGCCTCACTGTTAGTAGAAGAAATATTTACTATCCCAGAAGTTATAGGGTTAGGGTAAACTGAAAATGCGTTTCTATTAACGTTAGTTAATGATAATGTGCTTGGTGTAACATCTGCCCAAGATGTTCCAATACGTAATTCATCAAAAATCATAGCTGGTGTTTCACCCGTAGAATCTTGTCTTAAAGCAAAAGTATCTATAATTGAACTTGGTGAAGTATCTGTATCTGTTAATGTTGCTGTTGGTGCAGAACCACCGAAATCAGTACTAGCAGGATTGATCCATCCATTAATAGCACCAGTTTGAATATTATAGCTCATAACGATTAAAACATCATCACCAACATTGTATTTAGTTGTAGAAAAGTTTTCTCCAGTACTGCTATTTGTTAGAGCAATGTCATAAGTAGTTCCAACAGGATCAGTATCTGGGTGAATCCAAAGTCTAGCATCAAAATCACCTAATATAACAACATAACCACCATCTGTAGTGTCAGTGATGTTAGATAAATCGCTAACATTGATAATAAATGAAGCAAATACATCTCCTGAAGTTACAGGTGTAAATGTAAGCTCAGAATCAATAGCACCTCCTTCTAAGAAAACAGATTCACCAGTAGAGGCTACTAAACCAGTGTAAGATAAGCTACCAGAAACAACGTCTATAGGATTTGTTGATCCGCTAAAATTATTCCAATTTGCTTCAGTTCCAAGGTCATTTCCAACGGTGTAATCAAAACCTTCATAAAGTGGTAATGTATTTGAAGGTAAACATTCAGGACTAGTTACTGTGCTACTTAAATCACAAAGTGCACCATCTACAACAGAAATCATTACATCAGTTCCTTCAGCAACACCAGTTACTGTTATTGTTCCTGTTGCATCAGTAGAAGGATCTCCAGCAGAAAAATCAACCGTACCAGAATTAGCAGTTACAGTGTAAGATGCTGTTCCACCACCAGAAAAATCAACGGTAGCAGTGTAAGTATCTGTACCAGGAGTGAACGCGTCACATACGGCAGAAGTAGAACTTAAACTTAATGCACAAACCGCAGCATCGTTAAAGTCTCTAAAAGTAACAGCTTTAGTATTGAAAGCAGTTCCTGCAGCATTCAGCTGAAGAGATTCAGTATCTTTAGCACCGTTAAGGTCTTCGTCATATTGTACTGTTTCGCCTAAACCTGTTAACAACTCAGCGTCATCACCATCACTTGTTCCGTAAACGATAGCATCGATAAGGTTAGTCATTGTTGGTGCTGTTCCATTAGGAAAGTTAGCAATATCATCTTGATAAATTGCAATAGCATCTGCACCATTTTGGATGTATCCAGATCCTCCAGGAGGTAAGTCAATATCACTTCCAGAAACAAGACTCGTGTTTGCTAAAATAAAAAAGCCATTAGCATCAGTAGTTTTTCCATCTAAACTCCAAGCGCCATAACTAGAATCATTTCCTCCATTAAAAAAAACAACAATATAGCCGTCTAACGATGTGTTAGGTGCCGCCTTTAATTCTACAAATTCAGCAGTATCTGAACCTGGTGTATCTACATCAATTTCATTTATAACAACTTGCGCAAAAGAGCTCGCCGCTGTAAATAGAAGAGTAAATAATAAAAAGTAAATTTTTTTCATAATTTAATTGTATAAAAGTTAGACAACAAATATAATAACAAATAGTGAGTTTTAAGAATCAGAGTCATTAATAGTTGTCATTTTACAATTACTTAACATCATTAAAATCAGGTGCTTCTTAACGTCAATGACTTATAAATCTAATGTTAGCGAATTGTTATCAATTTTGTATATTTATTATCTTAATGTAGTTATGCTATATATTTGTCCAACTAAAAAGCTCTTGAATTTTGAAAAAAAAAAATATTAAAATATTATTGGTAGATGATGAGCCAGATATTTTAGAGATAGTAGGTTATAATTTATCTGCAGAAGGCTACCAAGTTTTTACTGGTGAAAATGGTATTGAAGCCGTTGAGAAAGCTAAAAAACATAAACCGCATTTAATTATTTTAGATGTGATGATGCCAGAAATGGATGGTATTGAAGCTTGTGAGCGTATTAGAGAACAGTCTGATTTAAACGAAACAATAATTACATTTTTAACAGCAAGAGGGGAAGACTATTCTCAAGTTGCTGGTTTTGATGCCGGAGCTGATGATTATATAGCTAAGCCTATTAAACCAAAAGTTTTAGTGAGTAAAGTAAAAGCATTATTAAGGAGACTTAAAGATGTTGACGCGGCAACGGATGCTATAGTTACGATAGGTGATTTAGTAATCTATAAAGATGAATATAAAATTACCAATAAAGGCGAAGAAATTACATTACCAAGAAAAGAGTTTGAATTATTATCTTTGCTAGCAACTAAGCCAGGTAAAGTATTTAAACGCGATGAAATTTTAGACAGAGTATGGGGAAATGAAGTTGTAGTCGGAGGACGAACAATTGATGTCCATATTAGAAAGCTTCGTGAAAAAATTGGGGACAAATCCTTTAAAACCGTAAAAGGTGTAGGCTACAAGTTTGTGGACTAATGCGGAAAAATAACATAAAAAAAACTTATAAATTTGCTTTTAGAACATCGTTATACGTAACGATGTTCACTACATGTCTTGTGGTTATGTTTTTGTATTACAACCATACATTTAGTTGGGAAGTTATATTTTTTCCACTGATTTGTTTTCCGCTTTGCTTTTCAATTATTCAATATCGTGTAGAACATTTTATTTATCGTCGCGTAAAAAAAATATATGACGATATTACACTTTTAGAATCTACCAATTTAAGGCAACAACCCATAACCACAGATATGGGAACCTTAACACGAGAAATTGATAAATACGCAAGGAGTAAAAAGATTGAAATTGAAACTCTAAAAGTTAGAGAAGAATACAGAAAGGAGTACATGGGTAATGTTTCTCATGAACTTAAAACACCATTATTTACCGTTCAGGGTTATATTCTTACGCTTTTAGATGGAGCTAAAGACGATGAGAAAATTAGAGACAAGTATTTAGCTAGAGCAAGTGCAGGTGTTGAGCGTCTTATTTATATCATAAAAGATTTAGATATGATTAGTAAGCTAGAAGTAGGAGATCTAAGTCTTAACAAAGAAGATTTTGATATTGTAGAGTTGATAAAAAGTGTATTTGATCTTTTTGAGATGAAAGCTTCAAAAAAGAAAATTACACTAACTTTCGATATAGATTATAAAGAACCTATTATGGTTTATGGAGATGTAGAGCGTATTCAACAAGTTCTTACAAACCTAATCGTAAACTCTATTAAATACGGAAGAGATAAAGGAACGACTGAAGTTAGTATAGAAAATCTTATTAAAAACAAAGCTATTATCAGAGTAACGGATAATGGTGAAGGGATTTCTAAACAAAATATTCCACGTTTATTTGAACGTTTCTATCGTGTAGATAAAAGTGGTTCTCGTAAAGAAGGAGGTTCTGGTTTAGGTCTCGCTATTGTGAAGCATATTATTGAAGCACATGAAGAGAAAATCTATATAGAAAGTGAACTTGGTGTGGGAAGTGAATTTTCTTTTACGCTCGAAAAATCTCAAACAGTTCATTAAAATCCACTTCAGATTCTATAGAGTTAAAACCACAGTAATCTTTAGCTTTATCTAACATTTCAATTTTAAATTTATCCTGTTTACAACACGGAACAATGCCTTCAGAGTCTAGTTTTTTAGCTAAATACATTTGTTCAAACTGTCCAGGTGTTGGTATAAAGAAGGCTTTCTTTTCAAGTTTAGCTAAATCCATAATGGTGGTGTAACCAGATCTACTTAGTATCAGTTCGCTTTCGTTTATAGCAATTTCAAGCGCTTTACTTGTCATGAAATTACAGATTGTTATGTTGTCTTCAATTGCTATCTGCTGCTTTGTCTCAACCTGTCCTTTAATAAATAAGACTTGCCCTTTATAAGATTTTAATTGTTTTAATAATTTTTCTTCAAGATAGGTGCGTTGCGGTTCTGGTCCAGATAATAATACAAGGAGTCGGTATTTTATTTCTAAATCCAGTTTTTTAAATCGTGTTAAAGGACCTAAATATTTTACAGCTGTTGTGTAAGATTCAGCGTGCCCTAAGTTCCCACTTAAGTTTTTTGTTCCGCTATGATCAGGAACCCAACACGCATCAAATTTAGATATTATTTTTTGATGTAATTTACTACTAAGCCAAGTTGTATTTCCGCTTAATACGCGTAATTGATGCGTAATAAAAACAGAAGGAATATTTTTATGTCTTGCACCAAAGCGATTGTCAGAGATGATCCCAATAATTTGTTCTGTTTCAATTATTTTCTCTATCGCTTTTTTTTCTTTTTTAATAGTTTTTAAAAGATGCGGTGAGTCTTTTATAAGTTTTAATTTAAAACTATTTGCTTTCTTGGCGTAGGTGATGTTGTAAGAAGGTAATTCTATCGCTTTTAGATTAGGGAATTCTTTTTTTAATAATTCTAAAGCAAAACCATCACTAGCTATAATAGGTTCAAAATTATGAGCTATTAGTTTATTTATAATAGGAATACATCTGGTAGCGTGGCCTAAACCCCAATTTAACGGAGCGACTAAAATGCGTTTTCTGTGGGTTATCGATTCCAAATGTTATATTATTTTTACAGATCAATGTGTTAAACAAAGATAAACCTAAAATGTTTCCTTAATTTTACCAAATTATTAATATTGAAGACAAACTAAAATAGCTGTGGGAAGTAAAAATAAACTTAAACGCTTTAGAGAAAATGAAACCTTTCATAATGTATATCAACCTTCTAGAGAAGAGTTAGTTGATGCTACTTATAAATTAAAAGGTAAATGGAGATCAGAGGTCTTTAAAAATGATAACCCTTTAGTTTTAGAATTAGGTTGTGGTAAAGGAGAATATACTGTTGGTTTAGCAAAACGATACCCAAATAAAAACTTTATTGGTATAGATATAAAGGGAGCTCGTTTTTGGCGTGGTGCAAAAACGGCTATTGAAGAAGATATTCCTAATGTTGCTTTTATTAGAACACAGATAGAACTTGTTGAATATGTTTTTGAAGAAAATGAAGTCGATGAAATTTGGATTACTTTTCCAGATCCACAGATTAAATACAAGCGAACCAAGCATAGAATGACTAACTTGAGCTTTTTAGAGCGCTACAAAAAAGTCCTAAAAGAAGATGGTTTAATGCATCTTAAAACAGATAGTGAGTTTATGCACGGTTATACACTTGGTTTGTTGCATGGTGCTAATCACGAAGTTTTATATGCTAATCATGATGTGTATAGACAAG
Organism: Winogradskyella sp. HaHa_3_26; assembly: GCF_019278425.1. Lineage (NCBI taxonomy): Bacteria > Pseudomonadati > Bacteroidota > Flavobacteriia > Flavobacteriales > Flavobacteriaceae > Winogradskyella > Winogradskyella sp. HaHa_3_26. The sequence goes on from NZ_CP058981.1 coordinate 2,193,326, forward strand.
AGGGAAGTCCGGAAGAAGTTACTGAAATTCAAACATTTTACGAAAATCAGTATTTAGAGAAAGACAAAGCGATTACATACATCAGATTCAAAATCAAATAAATTTGGATATAACCTTCATTTTTTTTCTTGGATTCTTTGTGGCGCTCATAGGGATTGTTCCGCCAGGATTGTTAAACATGACCGCTGCTAGAATTAGCCTAAAGGAAGGTGCAAGTCGTGGTATTATGTTTTCTACAGGGGTTTGTATAGTTGTTTTTATTCAAACTTATGCAGCTTCTATTTTTGCTCGATATTTGTCTAATCACCCAGATATCATTGCTATACTTAAGCGGGTCGCTTTTGTAATATTTGTTCTAATTACTATTTATTTTTTGCTTTTAGCTTCAAAAGAAGGAGAGCCTAAAAAGAAGAAAGAAAGAAAGAGTAAACATGGTAGATTATTACATGGTATGTTATTGTCTAGCCTTAATGTGTTTCCTATTCCTTACCAAGCATATATGACCATCACTTTGGTGTCTTTTGGCTGGATGAGTTTTGAAAAAACATGTATCCTTACCTATGTCACAGGTGCCGCAACAGGGACTTTTGTTATGTTATACTTCTATATTTTCTTTTTTGATAAAATTAAAGATCGAAAATTCACGTCTCAAAAAAGCATGAATTTAAGTATTGGTATCATCACAGGACTTATTGCATTAGTAACTCTTTTTAATATTTTAAAAGATTTTTAAAGTAGTATTAATCATGATTTCTGTTGAGGTTATTTTGAATGCAATCCATAAGAACAAATGAAACCAGAAACTCTTAGTTTTTTTGAAAAAGTTTATGAAGTTGCTCAAAAAATTCCTTACGGAAAAGTAACGAGTTACGGAGCAATAGCAAAGTATTTAGGTGCTGCTAAAAGTGCCAGGATTGTTGGTTATGCTATGAATGCTTCTCATAATAAAGATGTACCAGCGCACCGTGTTGTAAATAGAAAAGGGCTTTTAACGGGTAAACATCATTTTGAAGGGACTAATCTAATGCAGCAGCTTTTAGAAAATGAAGGTGTTGAGGTTATCGAAAATCAGATTCAAAATTTAGAATCTATTTATTGGGATCCAGCAAAAGAGCTTTAAGATTCTTTTTTAATACGTTAGAATTACTTCATCTTATATAAACGCATTTATTTATGGATTAATCGGTTCTTAATATCTTTTTTAGAACGATTGTTAAACCCAATCTTACAATTGTACAATTCAATTTATGTAGTTTACATTCTAACATTTTCTGAGTATCTTTGCTTTTAGAATTAATCTTAATAAGGAAAGAATCGGGCGTCAATTTGTTGCTCTATCTTATTCAATTTTAACATTGTATGAAACTAGTTAAACAAGATATATTAAATGCACTAAAAACCATTACAGCACCTGGTGAAGGTGAAAATATGGTAGATAGTGGAGCCGTTACTAATGTTGTAACTTTTGCAGACGAAGTTATTGTAGATATTACTATAAAAAATCCAAGTCTTCAGGCTCGTAAAAAGACCGAAGTTGAAATTTTGCAAACCATACATAAAGAAGTGTATGAAAAAGCAAAAATAAAGGTGAATATAAAAGTTGAAGCACCTGCGGCAGAATCTAAAAATGAAATTAAAGGAAAAGCGATTCCTGGTATTCAAAATATAATAGCTGTAGCATCAGGTAAAGGTGGTGTTGGTAAATCTACTGTAACTGCAAATTTAGCAGTAACATTATCTAAGATGGGTTTTAAAGTTGGTGTTTTAGATGCTGATATTTACGGACCTTCTATTCCAATTATGTTCGATGTTGCTAACGAACGTCCACTATCAGTAAATGTTGATGGTAAATCTAAGATGAAACCTGTAGAGAATTACGGCGTTAAAATATTATCTATTGGCTTTTTTACAAAACCAGATCAAGCTGTAATTTGGAGAGGACCAATGGCAGCTAAAGCATTAAATCAAATGATTTTTGATGCCGCTTGGGGAGAATTAGATTTCTTATTACTCGATCTACCTCCAGGAACAGGTGATATTCATTTAAGTATTATGCAAGCACTCCCAATTACAGGAGCCGTTGTGGTAAGCACACCACAAAATGTAGCTTTAGCAGATGCTAAAAAAGGGGTTGCAATGTTTCAGCAAGATAGTATTAACGTACCTGTTTTGGGTATTATAGAAAACATGGCTTACTTTACTCCAGCAGAACTTCCTGATAATAAATATTATATTTTTGGTCAAGAAGGTGCAAAAAACTTAGCTGAAGATTTAAAAGTTCCATTTTTAGGTGAAATTCCTATCGTACAAAGTATTAGAGAAGCCGGAGATATCGGTAGACCAGCAGCATTACAAACAGCTACACCAACTGAAGCAGCTTTTGAAGCTATAACCAGAGATGTTGTGCAGCAAGTTGTAGATAGAAATGATGCTTTGCCAGCGACTGAAGCAATTAAAATTACAACAATGGCAGGTTGTTCTGCAGTTAAAAAATAATAGTCCATCAATTTTATTAATGTTTTTTTAAGATTGGATAAAGAAAAATAAGCAAATGAACTCAGAAGAACTTAGAGTAAATGTTGAAAAAGCATTAGAAGAAATTCGTCCGTTTTTACAAAATGATGGCGGAGATATTAATTTATTATCTATTGATGAAGGTAAATTTGTGAAAGTACAACTTGTTGGGGCTTGTACTTCTTGTAGTGTTAATCAGATGACATTAAAGTCTGGTGTAGAAATGACGATTAAAAAGTATGCTCCACAAATTGATAAAGTTATTAATGTAGAAAAATAATGTGATATTTATCACATTCTGATTAAAATGACATTAGTAATTTTGTTCTCTAATTAGAAATATAATAACCTGCGAGGTTTTAAAACCTTGTAGGTTTTTTAACCCAAAAAAATAAGGTAGCAATCTATGTTATTACTGCCTTAGCAGGAATTAAATGATTACAACAGACATACTTATTATCGGTGCTGGCCCAACAGGGCTTTTTGCAGTTTTTGAAGCAGGACTTCTAAAATTAAATTGCCATTTAATAGATGCATTACCACAACAAGGTGGGCAATGTTCTGAGCTTTACCCTAAAAAACCAATTTATGATATTCCTGCTTATCCAGAGATTTTAGCAGGTGATTTAACGCATAAATTAATGGAACAATGTAAACAGTTTGAACCTGGTTTTACATTAGGTGAAAGAGCTGAAACTATTGAAAAACAAGAAGACGGAAGTTTTATTGTAACTACAAACAAAGGAACAAAACACCAAGCGCCTGTCATTGCTATAGCTGGTGGTTTAGGAAGTTTTGAGCCAAGAAAACCTCAGTTAGATAATATTACAGATTTTGAAGATTGTGGAGTAGAATACATGATTAAAGAGCCAGAACTTTATCGCGATAAAAAAGTTGTGATAGCTGGTGGTGGTGATTCGGCATTAGATTGGAGTATCTTTTTAAGTGATATTGCTTCTAGTGTTACATTAATTCACCGAAGAAATGAATTTAGAGGGCATTTAGATTCTGTTGAAAAAGTACAGGAATTAAAGAATCAAGGAAAAATTAACCTTATTACTCTTGCTGAAATTACAGGGATCAACGGAAATGGTAAAGTTGAAAATGTTGAAGTCACTAAAAAGGGTGAAGAGCCAATTTTATTAGAAACTGATCATTTTATACCGCTTTTTGGTTTGTCGCCAAAACTAGGTCCCATTGCAAATTGGGGGTTAGAAATAGAAAAGAATGCTATTAAAGTTAATAATGCATTAGATTATCAGACAAATATTCCTGGGATCTATGCTATTGGAGATGTTAATATTTATCCAGGGAAGTTAAAATTAATTCTTTGTGGTTTTCATGAAGCGACTTTAATGTGTCAATCAGCATATAAAATTATTAATCCAGGTAAACGTTACGTTTTAAAATATACTACAGTTGCTGGTGTTGATGGTTTTGATGGTACGCGTAAAGAAGCTCCTAAAGCAGTTGTAAAAGCAATTGATTAACAGGCTTAATATTTTTGAACTATAAATAATCAAAAGTATATTTTTTTATGCTTACAAATATTTTATAGCTTTTTATATAAATTAGCATATCATTAGACCTCATAGGTTTCTGAAACTTATGAGGTCTTTTTATAGAAATAAATAATCTCACTCTGAGAGATTCAGAGTAACAAATACAAAATCCTGGTTTCACAGGAAATACTAATGGAACAAGATATTAATATTACAATTATCGATAGAGAAGGCGTTAAGCATCAAATAGAAGCTCCAACAGATATGGCAATGAATTTAATGGAAGTAGTTCGTTCATACGAGTTAGCTCCAGAAGGAACCATTGGAATTTGTGGTGGTATGGCAATGTGTGCATCTTGTCAATGCTATGTTTTAAGTGATACAGAATTGCCCGAAATGCAAGACGATGAAGAAGCAATGCTTTCTGAGGCATTTAATGTTAAAGATAACTCGCGTTTAGGTTGTCAAATACAAATGACACAAGAAATGGAAGGTTTAGAGATTGAATTAGCTCCGGAATCTTAATAAATTCCTGCAATAATAGCAGGGATATTTTTTACAATAAAGAACAATTTAAGCCTCGTAGACTTTTTAAATCTTCGAGGTTTTTATTGTATAATAGTTTATTCTGTTCTATAATCAGCAAGCTTTGTTGGTCCTTCCAATAAAAAACGGTCAATTTTTAAGTTACCATCTTCAGAGGTTATCACCTGCCATTTAATTAATGAAATCATTCCATTTTCAATTTCTAAACCGGTAATACTTCTTGGGTGAACGCAACTACCATCGTTGAAATAAGCAATATCTCCTGGTTCAGGAAAACGTGGTCTGTGTGTGTGGCCAACAATAGTGATTAAGTTATTGTTATCTGTGATCCATTGTTTGGTGCGTTTTTCTATTTTTATAAGCTCTGTATAGTTTTTTGCAGGCGTTGTTGGGTCGGCAATACCCATAACATTTAGAGGTTTCCAAAGGACACGAACTAAAAAACGACTCCATTTCCAAAAAGTATAATTCCACCAATCGGCTTGGTGTCCGTGCGTAAGAAATAATTCTTGATTGGTTTCAGAATGTTCTAAAACGATACCTTCATGATATTTAATATCACAAAATAAATCTTCGTCTTTTCCTGTTTTTGGATCAAAAAATGAATACAAATATTTTTCTACATATTTCGGATCACGATAAACCATATCATGATTTCCCCATATCATATGTAGTCGGTTTTGATCATGAAATTGTTTCATAAGCATGTATACATTCTTATGAGCATTAAATATAGACTCGAACGATATATTTTCCCAAAGTTCATCGCCATCTCCTATTTCACAGTAGCTAAATCCTTCAAGATAATAATGCCTCAACGCATGAAAATAGATGTTTCTATTGTTAGCAAAATCATCAGCAAAACTGTTGTCGCCGCGATGACAATCACTAAATAATATAAGTTTAGAAGCGTCGTTAAACTTTAACCGTTTGGCATTTTTATAAGCGCGATCTAATCTTGTTTTTGATGACATGCTGTAAATTTAAATAAAAAATGCCTCTCGGTTAGGAGAAGCATTTCATAATTATAATATTTAAGTCTTTTAATCTATTTTTTATATAACGGATCTGTACCAATTGTGCCATAAAGACTTTCTAAATAAGCATCGGAATTCACTTTTTCAGAATTCACTTTCACATTTTTTAAACGTTCATTTAAATTCATTTCTAAAACAATATTACTGTTGTTAGGGTTAGAAATAAATGTTTCTAAATAAGTGATTTGTGACTCATAGAAACGAATATCTTTTTGTTGTTTTAAAATCAATCGTTCTTTGTACCAATCACTATTTATAACGTAATCTCTAGTGAAGTATTTACGTAATTCTGGATCGCTAATGTCTTTACCTTCATAAGTTCCATAGGCCATGATGTGTAACAATATCTTTAAAGGTGGTATGGTTGCGTTGATGCTTCCATCTTCAAAATAACGTAAAGCTACTTTTTGTTGTGCTTCTACAATATTTTTTATTCCATCTACATAATCATCTAAACCTTGTAATTCTGGTTTTAACATACGTTCATTAAAGACCGCTGTTGGTTCATCAAATAAACGATTTAAACATCTTAAAGAGAATATGTTAGTAATTCTGTAACCTAAACGACTAGCGAGAATTTTTTCACCTTGAAATTCAAAATCTTCAATTTTCTCTAAAGAACCATTCTCTATTAAATGTTTTGGATCTCTATATTTTGGTTCTAAACGTGCCCATATTTCAGGAATTAATAAACTAACATCGTGGTCTATTTTATTTTCTGCACCGATATAACCCGCAGCTGTACTAAAGCCATTAGATTCTGTTAGAATATGAGATAATAAAGCATTGTTTAAATCTGTTGTCGGCGTTAGCATATTAAATGGTGCTTTTGTTAATGCACCTTCAGATCCTGCACCTGTTGTTGATGGAGATTTACCTGTTAAACTACAGATGAAATCCATAAATAATTCTGGAGCTTCTTGGTAGTGAATAGGATTATAAACGGCTAACGGGCGTATCCCTGCAGCTTTATCTACCGGATTATTTCTTCGTCCTGGTAAAACGGCATTTACAACGTTAATTACAGGCGATTCAGATTTTATTCGTCTTATTAAACGTACACCAACTTCTGCAAGATAACTAGCTTCTGTTTCTGTAACATTTTTGTAAGGCTCTAAATAACGTGGGTTTTTTGTAGGCTCTCCATTTACAATTCTGGTGTGAGATGGTAATACAAAAAACTCTTCTTCTTTATCACTATTTACAATGCTTTTAATAAAATCTTTAACGGGTTGTGTATATTTGTCAAAGTTAATAGTGTCTTCGTAAATGGCAATTGCATCTGCCTTTTTTAATAACTCATAATTGGTTAAGAAACGTCCGTTAGTAACAATATCTAATTCGGCATTTTTATCGTAACCTCTTACAATAGCTTCGTCTGGTCTTTGAAATAAATGAGCCTCACAATTGGCTGTGATTTTTAAACTTTTATTGTCAAATTCAGGATTTAAGTCATTAAGCTGATTTCTAGATAAAGTAATTGATGCCGTAATATCATCTTCCATTTGTATTTTTTCACAAGCAGAAAAGTCCGAACGCAATTTATTGAGCATCCAATTTCCTTTTTGATTAAAACCAATACGAACATAACTACCTACAACAGGGGTGTTATTATACAATAAACTTGTTCCGTTTTCACCATTAATAATTTCTACAGACATGGTGTCTTTCCAGTTAATATCTCCATGTGCCTGTCTGTATAAACGTTTTACAAAGAGTACAAGAGAACGGATATGAACAGGGATGTTTGCTAAAAACTCATTAAATTCATTAGAATTGTGAGATGAAGGTGTTAATAGTTTTACAGCAGAACTTAAGGTTCGTTTATCACTTAAAAAATGTCTAGACTTTGGACGATTTGGATCCTTTACTTTCCAACGTGTAGAATAATTAAATTCAATGATTTCGTCTGCTTTTTTGAAGTCTTCATCAATATCATGAATGTTAAATGCACTATAAGTAATTGCATTTTGCATTGATTTAGAGATTTCAGATTTACCACCTCCAGATACCGTACAGGGTTTATGACAGTAAACGCCTTCTGCAAAAGTATCTATGATTCGCCATAAATCAATAGCGTTATGCTTTTCTAAATTAAACTTACTTCCTGTCGGGTGTATGTAAGTTTTATATGGTGATAAGATAAGTTTTTGTGTTTGGTTATTATATTCCCAAGTTATGCTATTTGTATTTGTGTCTATGTAAGCAAACTCCGGAATGTAAATAAGGTTAGGGTATTTTTTGTCGATGGCATAATTTTCTGGCTGAACCTCAATTCTGTCTCCTAATAGTTCTTTTACTAGCTCAAAACTGTGCTTATTACCTTGAAATTCAGTATAATCTTTGCCATTTAGAGAATTTCCCATAACTCTTCTGGCAAAAGCAATTGCACCGCCAGAATGTTCTTCTTCAGCTAAGCCTAGTAGATTTGCAGAGTAACTAATCTGTGTTTTAATTTCTTTTTTAGAATAGCCAAAATAATTATCAGCGATAAGAGTAATTACAACACCTTTGTCGTCTCTACATGTAATTTTAAATGGACTTCCTTCGTTGTATAATTCGTTTTCGTCTTTCCAACACATCTCATCATTTTTTTGACGCTCAGTAGCTTCATCAAAATGTGGTAGACCTAAATCCTTTTTCTTTAATGACTTTAATTGCGGAGCAAGAACGACACAGCCTGTGTGACCTGTCCAATGTTGCGTGTCTAATGCAGCATCATTGTGTGCTAAATTTGGATCTCCTGCATTGCCGAAGATAGACTCAACAAAATCTAAATTACTCACTAAATTACCAGGTGCGAAAAAGCGAACATCTAATGATTTTTCGGTAATAACACCTTTTACTTCTGGAGAAACTATAGGTCTTAAAAGCATTGAAACCATAGTTTTTGCTTTGTTCTTTTGAGTTGATGTAAATGGTAAAATATTTAAATCATCTGATGGGTTAAAAGCTGCATTTAAGAAATGCGCAAAAACAATTTTTGGAACTTCTTTTTTGTCTAATGGAACCGGTAATGGGCCTTCTACAATATGAAAAGTTCCTTTTGTGGTTCGTTTATCATTTAAAGGATTGTTTAAAATCCCTTGTTTTATTCTGTTTGTAGTGATTAAATCGCTCTTAAATTCATTTCCGTCAGGTGGTAAACTAGCTTCTCTTGCTTGGCCTTTTTTTGATAGAATTAATGTGTTGTTTGGAATTACGCAAGCTTTATCGATGTTTACGTCTTTTAAATAATCATCAATAAAATTTTGAATTCTAGAATCAGCAGGACTATGGTGGCTACCGAGAAGTCTTGATTTTTCTTGAATACTTGTTATTAATCCTTTGGTTAGTGCTTCAAATTTAGGATCACAAAACTTCTCTTTACTGTTTTCATTATCTCTAAAAACAGGTTGCCCTATAGAAGCTAATTGTAAATTAATAAATTGAATTAGTTCATTTCTTACCTCATCCATAATCGTTTAATCTATTGATTTAGTGTTTGTAATGCGTTTTAGTCTAAAAACAAATTTAGCTTTCATAAGAAGTTTAAAATATGTCAAATGTCAGTTATTATATAAATAATAAGGCCTATGGTAAATGAAAACTTAATATATGATTATTTAAAAGCGTTTAATCCTGTAATATCTAGACCCGTAATTAGTAAGTGAATATCGTGTGTGCCTTCATAAGTTATAACACTTTCTAAGTTCATCATATGTCTCATTATGCTGTATTCGCCACTAATTCCCATGCCTCCTAACATTTGCCTAGCATCTCTAGCTATAGTTAATGCCATGTCTACATTATTACGCTTTGCCATTGATATTTGTGCTGAAGTTGCTGTACCATTTTCTCGCATTACACCAAGTCTCCAAGCTAATAATTGTGCTTTGGTAATTTCGGTAATCATTTCTGCGAGTTTCTTTTGTTGCAGTTGAAATTGTCCGATTGGTTTATCAAATTGCATACGTTGTTTACTATAGCGTAAAGCAGTGTCGTAACAATCCATTGCAGCTCCAATTGCACCCCAAGCAATACCAAACCTTGCCGAATCTAAGCAGCCTAATGGTGCTCCTAATCCAGATTTGTTTGGTAGTAAATTTTCTTTAGGCACTTTTACGTTATCAAAAATAAGCTCACCTGTAGCAGATGCTCTAAGTGACCATTTGTTATGTGTTTCTGGTGTAGAAAAACCTTCCATGCCACGCTCTACGATTAAACCGTGAATACGTCCGCTTTCATCTTTTGCCCAAACGACAGCGATGTTACAAAAAGGCGAATTACTAATCCACATTTTTGCACCATTTAAAAGATAATGATCGCCCATATCTTTAAAGTTGGTAACCATACCACCTGGGTTAGAGCCATGATCTGGTTCGGTTAATCCAAAAGAGCCAATCCATTCTCCAGAAGCTAATTTAGGTAAGTATTTATTGCGTTGTTCTTCGTTACCGTATTTCCATATCGGATACATTACTAAAGAGGATTGTACCGAAGCTGTACTGCGTACGCCAGAATCTCCACGTTCAATTTCTTGCATTATTAAACCATAAGAGATTTGGTCTAATCCTGCTCCACCATATTCTTCGGGGATGTAAGGTCCAAAAGCGCCAATTTCAGCAAGGCCTTTAACAATCTGTGTTGGGAATTCTGCTTTTTGAGCATATTCTTCTATAATAGGAGAGACATCACGTTTTACCCATTCTCTTGCGGCATCACGTATTAATTTGTGCTCTTCTGTAAGTAACTCATCAAGGTTATAATAATCTGGTGCTTCGAATAAATCTGGTTTCATCTGAGAATTCTGTTTGTTATAAACTTGTTAAATACTGTCGCTATTGCTCAAGTTTTATAGTTGTTTATTTAGTTCCAAACAAAAGTAACGAATTCGTTTTCAGCTTACAAAGGCAATGTTACATTTTCAAATAAAAATCTTTGGTAAGATTTATGTAGTCTTTAGTGTATTGATGGCGAGCAGTTTCTATGATTAATTCTGTTGTTTCTGTCTTTTCTTCTTTAAAACGAAACTCTATGAGACTTCGTTTAATATCCGAATCAGGGTTCCCTTTTACATGAAGAATTTTATGAGGAAATAGGCCTGCATTATGAGCTAAACCCACAAAGTTTGATTCTTCTTTATGTGGAATTACAACTGAAAAAATACCATTTTCTGAAAGTAAATTTACCACGGCATAAATAAGGTGCTCAAAAGGCATGGCATCGTTAAATCGTGCTAAATCTCTTGATTTGTCTGTGGTTTTATAATCTTCAGAGTAAAATGGAGGATTACATATAATAAGGTCAAATTTATCTTCTACTTCTTCAACAAATTCTAATAATGAAGCATGATAGCAAAATAAGCGATCAGCCCAAGGTGAGCTCTCAAAATTCTCAGAACATTGTTCGTATGCATTATCATCGATTTCTACAGCTTCTATATTTTCTGCAAAACTACGTTGTGCTATCATTAAAGAAAGTACTCCGGTACCAGATCCAATATCTAAAACAGAAAATGGATTGTTGTCAACAGAGGCCCAAGCGCCAAGTAATACGCCATCTGTGCCTATTTTCATTGCACATTTATCTTGTGCAACTGTAAATTGTTTAAATTTAAAAGGAAGTGAGCTCATTATTCTTCAAGATATAAATCAATCAGCCCTTCTGGAGTGTTAACCTCTATCGTCTTGTTTTTTCTATCAACCTTAACAATAAATTCATCATTCATTGGAATTAAAATTTCAATTCCGTCTTTATCTATTTCAAATAAAGCTTGAGCTGTAGAATCATTAATACCTTTTAAAATTCCTACATCACCATAATTTGAATCTATAATAGCGAAACCAATGACTTCATGAAAATAAAATTTATTACCCTCTAGTTTTGGAAGTAAGTCCATGGGTAAGTATAAATCTGTTTTAATTAAAGCATCAGCATCTTCTTCAGTATCTACATCTTCAAACTTTATACGTAATAAATTAGATTTATGTAATTGAGAAGATTCAGCAAAGAAAGGAACTAAATTCCCTCTCAGATCTATAAAAATAGCATCAAGGTTATCGTATAAATCAGGTTCGTCAGTATCTAATTTTATTAAAAGTTCTCCTTTAAAACTGTATTTGGATACAATTTTACCTAAATAAAAACAGTCTTCTTTTTTCAAAATAAATCTCGTATTTATGGTTTCCGTTAAAACGGAAATCTTATTAATGCTAATTTTAAATGTTTAATAGATTCTCATCTTAATGAGAATCATTTTGTAAAACTATTCTGTGGTTATATAAAATGAAAAACCCAGACCATAAAATAGTCTGGGTTCAAAAGTATAAAAAATAATTTTTTATTCTTCTTCGCTAGAAGCTTCTGTTTCTTCAGTCGCTACTTCTTCAACAACTGGTGTTGCTGCTGCGATACGTGCTTCATTTACCGCTTTTTCTGCTGCATGTGCTTTAGCCTTAGCTTCTGCATCTGCTTGAGATAAACCGTCAGATTTAGCTTGTACTTTAATTGCTTTTTCTTCTACCCAAGCATTGAATTTTTCTTCAGCTTGCTCTTCAGTTAAAGCTCCTTTTCTTACACCACCAGCTAAATGATTTTTTAGCATAGCACCTTTATAAGATAAAATTGCTTTTGCAGTGTCAGTTGGTTGTGCTCCGTTTTGTAACCATTGTACAGCTCCGTCAACATTTAATTCAATAGTTGCAGGATTTGTGTTTGGATTGTAAGCACCTAATTTTTCTAGGTATTTACCATCTCTTTTAGAGCGAGAATCCGCTGCTACGATCCAGTAATAAGGTTTTCCTTTTTTACCGTGTCTTTGTAATCTAATTTTTACAGGCATAATAATTAATTAATGAGGTTCTCGACCTCTGTTATTAATGAGGCGACAAATATAATATAATTTTTTAATTTTCAATTAGATAATACATTTTTGCTAAAAGAAAATGTCGAGTTTGCTACTTTCTGAAAAATTATTATACTTTTGGGACTCTTGTTTCATTATATTTGAAGCAAAGGTTAACTATTCTTTATTAAATGATGAAAAAACTAATCCTCCTATCTCTTGTTTTTTTTACCGCATTCAGCTGTGGTGATGAAGTAAAGTTTAATACTCCCGCTTTTCAAGGAGATCGTGAAAATGCACTTTGGAGAGCTAAAGCATTTTCTGCAAGTGTTGAAGCAAATGGGTATTTAACCATTACCGGAACAAGCAATTATGAAACGGTTGAACTTATAGTGCCTTCTGTAATTGAATCTGAATTTAATGTTGGTGAAATTGATGTTGTAGAAGCTAAATATACTGATGGTTTCGGAACTGAATTTTCGACAACGAATACTCCTGATGAAAGTGTTTCAGTTTATCCTGAGCTAGGGAAAATTATTATTGAAGAAATAGATGTCGTTAATAAAACCTTTACAGGAACTTATAGGTTTTTAGCTTTTGATGCTTCAGGAATGAATTCGGTTGGATTTACAAATGGTATTTTTTATAAAGTTCCATTGATTTCTGGGACATTACCAACAGATCCTATAACATGTACTGATGTAGAGATGTCAGTGCAAACTGCATTTTTAGCTTATGAAGCTGCATCTGTAGAAGATGATTTAGGTTTTATAAATAGTGATGTTTTTGCTGCTGCTTGTAATGCGTATTCAGAAGCTTTGACACTGCAATTTGCAATTTGTGGAGATCCAGATGGGACTTTACAAGAATTAATTGAATCTCTTGAATTCATTGAATCTTTTGGAGATTGTGAGATTTCTTGTGAAATGGCCATGGAAAATGTAGTTGAAGCAGAATTGCAATATAGCACTGCAACTATTGGTAATTATATTGAAAAATGTACACAGTATGCATTTTATTTACAACAGCAAATTGATATTTGTGGTGATAACGATGGAAGTCTTCAACTGCTAATAGATGGTTTAGATTGTAGTGATAATGATGTTGATGGCGTTCCTAATGTTTTTGAGAATTTTAATGGAGATACCGATGGTAATTTAGATGATGATGATACGGACGGAGATGGTATTCCTAATTATTTAGACGATGATGATGATGGAGATGGTGTTTTAACCATTTTTGAAGCAAAAGATGCAGATGGAAACCCTATAGATACTGATGGCGATGGTGATTTTGATTATTTAGATGCAGATGATGATGGAGATTTAATTTTAACGATAAACGAAAGTTCGGATCCAAATGGAGATGGTAATCCTGATGATGCAGTAGATACCGATAACGATGGTATTCCAGATTATTTACAAGCATAACATAAAAATATTTTATATTAAAAGCGTCATTCCTTTAGGATTGACGCTTTTTTTATGTGTTAAAAACTCTTTAGGTTTTCTTTTCAAATGAATTCAAATTCTATGTAATTTTATACGCTAATTATTTTGGTGATTTTGATTGTGTTATTTGCTGCTTCGTGTGAAGGTAAAAGACTGTTCAGTCGATGTTTATAATGATTTTCGTTACACTTAGCGTCTCATTGTAAAACAATTTGAATTCAAAACAATTATATTACAGTGTTTATCTTTGCGTTCTACACTAGATAGGAAGGATTGCAAGAGAAACAATTCAATAATAAAACAACTCAACAGCAATATGTACTTAATATTTGATACTGAAACCACAGGATTACCAAAACGTTGGGATGCACCAATTACGGATACGGATAATTGGCCAAGGTGTATTCAGATTGCTTGGCAATTGCATGATGCTATGGGAAACTGTATTGAGCATCAAGATTATTTAGTAAAACCTGAGGGTTTCAATATTCCTTATGATGCTGAAAAAATTCACGGTATTTCTACAGGATTAGCAGAAGAGCAAGGTATTCCATTATCTGAAGTTTTAGAGAAATTTAATATTGCACTTTCAAAAACCAAGTTTGTAGTCGGACAGAATGTTAAGTTCGATTTAAATATTATGGGAGCAGAATTTGTAAGAGAAGATCTTGCAAATCAACTTCAAGAATTACCTGTTTTAGATACTTGTACGGAGCAAACAGCGAGTTTGTGTCAGATTCCTGGTGGACGCTATGGTAAATTTAAATTACCAACATTAACGGAATTACACCAGTTTTTATTCAATAAGCCATTTGGTGAGGCACACAACGCAACGGCCGATGTTGAGGCAACAACACGTTGTTTTTTCGAGTTAATTAGAAAGGAACAATATACAGTAGAGCAATTAGATGTTCAGCCCGATTATTTTCAGAATTTTACAGAAGTAAATCCTGCTGAAATTCAGCTTATAGGTCTTAAACATATTAATCTAAAACGTGAAAGTGCTAAGATTAATGCGCGTTTACAAAAAGAGCAAGCAGCTTCTACGACAACTACAATTGATAAAGAGGCAGCGTCTCAAATAGAAGATGCGGAGTTTATGCATTTGCATAACCATTCACAGTATTCTATTCTTCAATCTACCATCAGTATTAAGGATTTAGTTGCTGCAGCTGCCAAACAAGGTATGCCTGGTGTTGCATTAACCGATCATGGAAATATGATGGGGGCATTTCACTTTGTAACTGCGGTTTCTAGTCATAATAAAGGTGTAAAAGCGCAACATAAAGCAGCAGAAGAAGCTGGATTAGAAAAGAAAGGTAAAATTATAAAACCTATTATTGGTTGCGAATTTTTTGTCTGTGAAGATCATAAAGAGAAAACCCGAAAAGATAATGGTTATCAAATAGTATTGATGGCTAAAAATAAAGTAGGGTATCATAATTTGGCTAAATTATCATCTGCCGCTTTTACAGATGGATTTTATTATGTGCCTAGAATTGATAAAAAATTAATTGAACAATATAAAGGAGATCTTATTTGCTTAACAGGTAACCTTTATGGAGAAGTGCCAAGTAAAGTTTTAAATGTTGGTGAGAACCAAGCAGAAGAAGCTTTGTTATGGTGGAAAGATACTTTTGGTGATGATTTGTATTTAGAGTTAATGCGTCATAATCAGGAAGATGAAAATCGTGTAAATCCTGTGTTAATTCAGTTTGCAAAGAAGCACGATGTTAAGCTAGTTGCAACAAATAACACCTATTATGTAGATCAAGAAAATGCAAATGCTCACGATATTTTGCTATGTGTTAAAGATGGAGAAAAGCAAGCGACACCAATAGGTCGTGGTCGTGGTTATCGTTACGGTTTGCCTAATCAGGAGTATTACTTTAAATCTACTTCAGAAATGAAGGCTTTATTTAAAGATGTTCCTGAAGCTATTGTAAATATTCAAGAAGTCTTAGATAAAATTGAGCCTTATGAGTTAGCTAGAGATGTATTATTACCTGCCTTTGATATTCCTGATGAATTTAAATTTGAAGAAGATGAGGTTGATAATGGTAAGAGAGGAGAGAATGCTTTTCTAAAACATCTAACATTTAAGGGGGCTGAAATCCGTTACGGTGAAATTACTCCAGAAGTTAAAGAACGTCTTGATTTTGAGCTGAGCGTTATTGAGAAAACAGGTTATCCAGGGTATTTCTTAATTGTTGAAGATTTTATTCGCGAAGCCAGAAAAATGGATGTTTCTGTTGGTCCTGGTCGTGGATCTGCAGCAGGATCTGTGGTTGCTTATTGTTTATGGATTACAAATATTGACCCTATTAAGTACGATTTACTTTTTGAGCGTTTCTTAAATCCAGATCGTGTAAGTATGCCCGATATTGATATTGATTTTGATGATGAAGGTCGAAGTCGTGTTATGGATTATGTAATCGAAAAATACGGTGCTAACCAGGTAGCTCAGATTATTACTTATGGTACAATGGCGGCAAAATCTTCAATTAGAGATACAGCCAGAGTATTAGATTTACCATTAAATGAAGCGGATCACCTTGCAAAGTTGATTCCTTTAATGTCTAAGCTAGGTAAGATTTTTGGACTTTCAGAAAAAGAACTTGCAAGTAAATTTAGAGCTGAGGATTTAGAGAAAATTAATGAATTACTTAATATCTCTGATGGTGACGATTTACAAGCCGAAACCTTAAACCAGGCTAGAATATTAGAAGGTTCGGTTCGTAATACAGGGATTCACGCTTGTGGTGTAATTATAACACCAGGGGATATTACCAATTACGTACCAGTTGCATTAGCAAAGGATTCTGATTTGTATGTCACACAATTTGATAACTCTGTTGTGGAAAGTGCTGGGTTATTGAAGATGGATTTCTTGGGATTAAAAACCTTAACGTTAATTAAAGACACAGTAAAACTTGTAAAGGCAAAACATGATATTACTCTAGATCCAGAGAATTTTCCATTAGATGATGTGCCAACGTATGAGTTATTCCAACGTGGAGAAACAGTTGGAGTGTTTCAGTATGAATCACCAGGGATGCAGAAGCACATGAAGAATCTTAAGCCTACGGTTTTTGATGATTTAATTGCCATGAACGCCTTGTATCGTCCGGGTCCAATGGAGTATATACCAAGTTTTATTGCGCGTAAACATGGTGATGAAGAGATTGTTTACGATTTACCAGAAATGGAAGAATACCTTAAGGAGACTTACGGAATTACAGTTTATCAAGAGCAAGTAATGTTACTTTCACAAAAATTGGCCGATTTTACAAAAGGTGAAGCCGATGTTTTGAGAAAAGCGATGGGTAAAAAGCAGATTGCGGTTTTGGATAAGATGAAACCAAAATTTATTGAGCAAGCTGGAGCTAAAGGTTTAGATAAAACTAAACTCGAAAAAATTTGGAAGGATTGGGAAGCCTTTGCAAGTTACGCCTTTAATAAGTCTCACTCAACGTGTTATGCTTGGATTGCTTACCAAACTGCTTATTTAAAAGCACATTACCCAGCAGAATATATGGCTGCGGTATTGTCTAATAACATGAATGATATTAAGTCCGTAACCTTCTTTATGGAAGAGTGTAAACGGATGCGATTACCTGTTTTAGGGCCAGATGTAAATGAGAGTTTTTACAAGTTTTCAGTAAACCAAGATAATGCTGTGCGTTTCGGAATGGGAGCTATAAAAGGTGTTGGTCATGGTGCGGTTAAAACGATTGTAGAAAACAGAAAAGAAGGAGGTCATTATAAGTCTATTTTCGATTTCGCAAAACGTATAGATTTACGTGCGGCCAATAAAAGAGCCTTTGAAGGCTTAGCAAATGCAGGAGGATTTGATTGTTGGACAAATACTCACAGAGCACAATATTTTGCAGATGTTGGTGATGGTATTAGTTTTTTAGAGAAAGCTGTTAAATATGGTGCCAAACATCAAGAAAATGAAAATTCTGCTCAAGTGAGTTTATTTGGTGCGGCTAGTGATGTTCAAATTGCCGAACCTTTAGTGCCGCCATGTGAAGATTGGGGAACGATGGAGAAATTATCACGAGAAAGAGAGGTAGTTGGTATTTATATTTCTGGTCATCCGCTCGATGATTTTTCAATTGAAATGAAATCGTTTTGTAACGGTGTCGTTGCTCATTTTAATAATTTAGAAAGCGTTGTAAATAGTGAAATTACCTTTGGGGGTGTGGTTACCGATGTGCAACATCGTGTAAGTAAACAAGGAAAAGGTTGGGCTATTTTTACAATTGAAGATTACACCGATAGTTTCGAGTTTAGAATTTTCGGAGAAGATTACCTAAAATTCAGACACTTTTTTGTTATAAATTCTTTTGTTTATGTAAGAGCTTTTGTTCGTGAAGGTTGGGTGAATAGAGATACAGGTAAAAAAGGTGATCCTAGAATTCAGTTTAATAGTTTTCAGTTGTTACATGATGTCATGGATGCTTATGCAAAGAAACTATCAATTCAGCTTAATATTAAAGAATTAGATAGCGAAACAGTTAATGTTTTACATGATTTAATTATGTTACATGAAGGCACAAAACCTTTAAGTTTTTTGATTTACGATAATGCCGAAAAGATCAAAGTACAAATGCCAAGCCGAAAAAATAAAGTGAATATTTCTCAAGAGTTATTAAAATCTCTTAGAGATCATGATTTGAAGTATAAATTGAATTAAATACCTCTTAGATAATTAGCCTTATTAATTATAATATATAAACACGAGTTGTAACTTAAGTATTCTTGATTTTATATTAAAAACAGACAGACTTGTCTGTTTTTAATATTTTATTATATATTTGCAGTATGAAACATAGTGAAGTAAAAAATAGAATTACGGAGACAGCCTCTTTTTTATTTTATAAAAACGGGTATAATTCTACGGGTATAAACCAAATAATAGCTGAAGCAGGCATTGCTAAGGCTACGCTTTACAGTCATTTTAAATCTAAAGAAGAGATTTGTTTGGCCTATCTTCAATACAAGAATATCAATTTTATTGAAAATTTTGAAAAGTTCACCACATCAAAACCAAAAGGGACAGATCAGATCCTAGCCATATTCGATTTCCTTCAATTATTTTATCAAGATAAAGATTTTAATGGGTGTTGGTGTATAAAAACGGTTTCAGAAATACCAAAAGATAATGCCATTATTAGACATGAAATTCAGTCTCAAAAAAACGAATTCATTGCACTTATCACCAAACTCATTACAAATAATCTAGAACATATAAAAAGCGCGCAAGTCAGTTCACTAGCAAGACAAATCTATTTACTATACGAAAGTGCTGTAGGCGAAAGCTACTTACATCAAGAAGATTGGCCTATTCTTGAGTCTAAAAATTTATGTGAAAAAATAATAACTTAAAAAAATTTAAACAAATAAAGACAGACCTGTCTGTCTTTAAATAAAGATTATTTATGAAAGAAAATAACACATCAAGCGATTACTCAAAACTAGAATTAGGGGAATTCTCAAATTTGACTAAAAATGTATTTCAGCCAAGTCCCGATTTTAAATTAGATGGAAAAAAGTTTGTAAAAGATGAGCTCGGATTAACCAGCTCAGAAATATCGTTTAATACAATGGCATCGAATACGGCAATTCCTCTACTTCATAAACACAAAGAGAACGAAGAAATCTATATCGCCGTTAAAGGAAAAGGACAATTACTTCTCAATGATAATTATGTAGATCTAAAAGAAGGAACGGTTGTAAGAGTTGCAACAGATACAGAAAGAGCAATCAGAAATAACTCGGATTCACTTTTCTCTTTTATTGTAATACAAGCCAAAGAAAATTCACTCGAAGGAAGCACTGTTTCTGACGGGTACTTAATAGAGAAAAAACCAAATTGGAATTAATTAATACTTAAATAAAAAATAAAATGAAAGAATTTGCAAACAAAGTAGCCTTAGTCATTGGCGGAACAAGTGGTATTGGTAACGCAACAACAAATGCGTTGTTAGAAGGCGGTGCAACCGTACATGTTGTAGGAAGAAACATAGATAAAATTGCCGATGCAACAAACTTAATTAAACACACAGCAAACATATCTAACACCACAGAAGTTGATGCTTTAATAGCTAAAATTGATGGTTTAGATAACTTAGATTATTTAGTAAATGCTTCAGGGATTTTTGGCCCCAAACCATTTTTAGATCATACTATGGAAGACTATAATTCGTATTTAGATTTAAACAGAGGCTTCTTTTTTATCACACAAAGTGCTGCTAAAAAAATGAAAGCGACTCAAGGTGGCTCTATCGTAAATGTGGGCTCTATGTGGGCAAAACAAGCGGTAAAAGCAACTCCTTCTACGGCTTATTCTATGCAAAAAGCCGGTTTACATTCGTTAACTCAACATTTAGCAATGGAATTAGCAGACGATAACATTCGTGTAAATGCCGTATCGCCAGCATTAGTAAATACGCCTGTGTATCATGGTGTTTTTGGTGGTGAAGAAGCTGCGAAAGAAGCATTGGTTGGCTTTAATGATTTTCATCCCATAGGTCGTTTTGGAGAATCGGAAGATATTGCCAATAGTATCGTCTTCTTATTATCAGATAAAGCTGCTTGGGTAACAGGTGCTATTTGGGATACCGATGGTGGTGTTATGGCTGGTAGAAACTAAAAAACACAAAGAAATAAGTCATAAGCTGTTTGAATGCAGGTTATGACTTTTCAACTTTTCTCAAATTAATTTGAGATTTAAATTTAAATTATGAAATACGTAGTCCTAACCTTAAGTATCGTTTTGCTTTTTAGCTCTTGTAAAGAGCAGGTAATATCAGAAACGAAAAAAGGTTCTAACACTTCACTGGCGATTAGTGAAAATCAAAAATCAACTTTAAAATATAAAACATTAGCTGTAAACGAAATAAACATAGCTTATAGAGAAGCTGGTAATCCTAAAAATCCAACCATCGTTTTACTACATGGTTTTCCGGCATCATCGTATCAATACCGAAAAGTGTTAGCACAACTCTCTAACGAGTTTCATTTAATTGCACCTGATTATCCTGGTTTTGGTAATAGTGATTTTCCAGATGCGGAAACGTTTACCTATACATTTGATAATATTGCAGTTACTATTGATACATTTTTAGAACAAAAAGGGATTAATTCTTATGCGATAATGATTCAAGATTATGGTGCTCCTATTGGTTTTAGATTAGCAACAGCTCATCCTGAAAGAATTACAGCAATCATAAACCAAAACGGAAATGCTTATGAAGAAGGTTTAGGTGAAGCTTGGTCTGGAATAAGAGCACTTTGGAAAAATAGAACTAAAGAAACCGAAGATGCGTTATTACCTGCTTTTTCATTAGAAGGTTTAAAATGGCAATACACACATGGTGTTAGAGATATAGAAACTGTAGATCCGGATACTTATAATTTAGATTTCTTAAGATTGTCTAGACCAAATGCACATGCCGTAAATTTAGATTTGTTTTATGATTATCAGAATAATGTAAAACTATATCCAAAATGGCAACAATATTTAAGAGACTATCAACCACCATTATTAGTCGTTTGGGGTAAAAATGATGCCTTTTTTCCTGAAAGTGGTGCCGAAGCGTTTAAAAAAGACGTAAAAAACATAGATTACAACATTTACGATACCGGTCATTTTGCTTTAGAAGAAGATGGTGACGCTATTATTGAAAACATGCGAGTTTTCATGAGAAACCTGAATAAATAGACATACCGAATGAAACAATTTGCACTAACATTAATTATTATAGCCTCTTTATTTGGTTGTCAGGATACAACTGAAAAGAATGAAAAACAGTTTTTTTTACCGCCAGCTACAACGTATAATTATGCAGTAATAGATAGTGTAAAACTGTTTTATAGAGAAGCAGGAGATAAAAGTAAGCCAACGATTGTATTGCTACATGGTTACCCATCGTCTTCACATTCATATAGAAACCTAATTCCTATGTTGGCGACGCATTACCATGTTATTGCTCCAGATAATTTAGGCTCGGGTTATAGCACACATTTAGATCCTGAAACTACAACGTATACGTTTGATTTGTTGGCAACTTATACAGAAAAGCTTATCGATACACTTCAAATTGAAAACTATGTGATGTACATGCAAGATTTTGGTGCTCCTGTAGGATATCGAATGATGATGAAAAATCCAAAACGAATAGAAGCTTTAATTGTTCAGAACGCCAATGCTTATTTGGAAGGTTTAACGCCTAAACGACAAGATTTTTTTATAACCGCACAAATAGATACGTCTCAAACTAAGCATAATTTTTTATATAGCTTAACAGGCGAAGATGCCATAATAAATAAGCAGTATTTATTTGATTTAGACACTACAAATATCAATATTCAAAGTCCGGATGCTTGGACACACGATTTAGCATTTCTAAAATCTCAAAAAGACAGAGAAATCCAAGTGCAGCTATTTAAAGATTACAACACCAATTTGATTAGATACCCTAAATGGCAAAAGATGTTGAGAGACAATCAACCCAAAACATTAATTACTTGGGGTAAAAAGGATTTGAAATTTAATGCTAATGGAGCGAAGGCTTATTTAAAAGATTTACCCAATGCTGAGTTACATTTATTAGATGCAGGTCATTTTGCAGCTGAAGAAAAAACGAGAGAGATAGCAAAACTTATTCTAGAGTTTTTGTCTAAGATTGAGATATGATAGTGAGTTAAATAGTTGTGGCCTATTTATATTAAAGGAAAAGGTTTATTGTTATACCAAATTTGCGCAAAGGATGGAAGTGGCATCCTTTTTTGTCATTAAATGCAAAAAAGATATAACGGACAGCCTGGTTTATGCGCCCAAAACAGTAAGCATATAACGCCTCTATATCGCTATAATCAAAACATATACAGGCTTTGTAAGGTTTGCGGAATATTTTGACTAATTTTGTAATTCCATATAAACATGGAAAAAGAAAGATAAGTACAATACATTTAAAAAATAAATATTATGGCATTAGAGATAACAGATGCAAATTTTGAAGAAACAGTATTAAAGAGTGATAAGCCTGTGGTAGTTGATTTTTGGGCTGCTTGGTGTGGACCTTGTCGTATGGTTGGACCAATCATTGATGAGATTAGTACAGAATACGAAGGTAAAGCTGTTGTTGGTAAAGTAGACGTTGATGCAAACCAAGAATTTGCAGCGAAATATGGTGTAAGAAACATACCAACAGTATTAGTTTTTCAAAACGGAGAAGTAGTAGGTCGCCAAGTTGGTGTAGCTCCTAAGAATGCTTATTCAGATGCTATTGACGCACTTTTATAGTTTGTATTCTAAAAGATATTAAAAAAGGTTTGCCTAAATGGCAAACCTTTTTTAGTTTGTACACGTTTTATGTCTTTTACTTCTTGAGTTTAATGGAGAGGATGATCCTTAGACTGTAAAATTATTTAATCTCTTAGTGCGGAAAGTTAAAATAGCTTATGGATTTACAAAAAGAACTGAATAAAACGGGTGGATTTAAAAATCTAGAATTTTTAGCTAAACAGGTTGTTGAGGGGTTTATTGCAGGGATGCATAAAAGTCCGTTTCATGGATTTTCTGCAGAGTTTGCTGAACACAAAATTTACAATCAAGGTGAAAGTACAAAACATATAGATTGGAAACTCTATGCGAAAACAGATCGTTTATATACCAAACGTTACGATGAGGAAACTAATTTGCGTTGCCATATTATTTTAGATAATAGTAGTTCTATGCATTATCCTGAAACGGCAGGAACAACTCTAGGTAATCTTAATAAAGTGGCGTTTTCGGCTTTAGCAAGTGCTTCATTAATGTATATTTTTAAAAAACAGCGCGATGCTGTAGGCTTAAGTATTTATAGTGATAAATATGATTTTTATTCTCCAGAAAAGGGGAGCGAGCGTCACCATCAGATGTTATTGCATAAATTAAGTGAAGCTGTGATTTCTAAAACGGATACCAAAACAACAGAAACTTACCAATACTTGCATCAGATAGCAGAAAAGATTCACCGTAGATCTTTAATTTTTGTATTTACAGATATGTTTCAAACGTCAGAAGATGATGAAAAATTATTTGAAGCATTACGGCATTTAAAGCATAATAAACATGAAGTTGTTTTATTTCATGTTTTTGATAAAGAAAAAGAACTTTATTTTGATTTTGATAATAGACCTAAGCGTTTTATTGATGTTGAGACAGGAGATTATATTAATTTATATGCAGATAACATAAAAAACAGCTATGAAAAGGCTGTAAATAAATATTTTACAGATTTGAAAATAAAATGTGGTCAATACAGAATTAAGTACGTAGAAGCTAATGTTAATGCGGGTTTTGATAGTGTTTTGACGACCTATATGATAGAGCGACAAAAATTTATTTAAAGTTTTTTCATTTTTTTCTTGTGGGTTTGAAAAAGGGTTGTATATTTGCACTCGCAATAACGCAACGGTCTGGTAGTTCAGCTGGTTAGAATGTCGCCCTGTCACGGCGAAGGTCGCGGGTTCGAGTCCCGTCCAGACCGCTAAAATTGCAAATCTAAAGCTTCAAGAAATTGAGGCTTTTTTTTGGCGACTATAAAGATGTTGTGTTGTTCTAGGAGATATCCTAGAGTAGTTGTAAGAGTCCTAACTAGGTTTAGGAACTTACCGATGAAAGGCTTTCCTTTTTTCTGAATAAGAAGATCGGGATGCTTTTTTGTTTTTAAGCCTTTTTGTTCTAAAAAACGGTATCCTGTAAAGAGTATTGCTTTATTTTCTTTCTAAGACTTTTGTTGCTTGCCTAATTTAAATATCAAAAATTACGTCTCTAAGGTTTATTGGGGTAATTTAAGAGCTTAAAGCTAAATTTTAGAGAGGATGATAGTATTTGGAGAATATAACTCAATATCTATGTCTTCATGTAGTTCAATAATGTTTACTCGTTATTTGTTTTCTAATCGTTTTAGCGGTCTTGATGTTCGATTTTTTGAAAATATTGAAGAAGTGAACAATCAATAGGGTTAGTGCTTTATTATTATGGAGTTTTTAATAAAAAATAATGTGACTTTTTTAAAAAGATAAGGTCTTATAAATGCTATTAATCATTGAAAATTTAAGCTACGAGAAATCGTAGCTTTTTTTTTGTTTATTATTACTGATACTATAATTATATTTATCTAAAATCAAACGGTGTTTTAAAGTTGTTAACTGAGTTATTAACTGTATTTTTTCTTTTTATCGGTAAAAAGTTTCTCTTTGTCGTGCTTTTGTTTGTTTAATTCATTTTAAATAATATATTTGTACTTCTTATGAGTGTTGTGTAACGCTTAATAAGATCAATTTAATCATTGTGCTTTAAGCATGTAATTAATGTTTTAAAAATATCCCTCGTTTTATTTTTAGTATCATTTTAGGGTAACCCCTAAAATAGTTAATTATCCATTTCCCTCCCTCAGTGTATCGCGTAAGCTTTACCTATTTTGATATTGACTAATTTTAACCCTAAATAAATATTTTATGAAAACCCTAAAAATTACTTTATCTCTAGTTGCAGTTTTATTATTAACAGTTTCTGTTGTAAAAACAGACCGTGTTGAAAAAAGCAGTGATGCACCAACTTACAAAGAATATAGTCCAAATGATTTACTAGCTATTGACAAAAAGAAATTGAAATTACAAACACAAGGATAATATTATATTGTTCTTCAAATACTGAATATAAGCTCTCATATAACTATGAGGGCTTTAATTTTTATGTAATTTCTAATTTTAGTCTATTTTTGATGCAAATCATTAAACTTTGTTGAAGCATATATTCTTTATATTTTTTATTATTCAGATTGCAACTGATGTCATTTATGCTCAAAGTAAAGTCGTAGATTCGGTGAATGCGTTAATATTGAAATCTAAGGACGATACATATTCATTAGGTGAACGATTTAAATATGCGAGTACTGCATCTGAACTAGCGAAGAAGGCTAAAATAGACTCTATGGTCTTAAAAGCAAACAGGAGTTTATCTACCCAATATTTTTATTTACAAGAATATGATAAATATGTAAGTTTAAACAGAGCTAATTTAGATTTAGCGAAAAAAATTAATGATTCTTCAGCTGTAACAGTGGCTGGTTCTAATCTTGGGTCGTACTATAGATATACACAACAGAACGATAGTTCCTATTTTTTTTATTCTAGAGCACTAAAATTTTATAGCAGTAAAGAGGTCTCAGAAAAAAAAGCAAATGCGCTCTTTTATTCGGCAGACCTTCAGCAAATGGCAAAAATTTATACCGCTGCTGAAGATGATGCTGTAAAAGCACTTTCAATTTTAAATAGATTACCAAAAACAGAATATCGCTTAGATATGTACTGGAGTCTCTATAACTTATTGGCTATGAACTCTAATGAGTTAGAAAACTATAATAAAGCTATAGAGTATTATGATGAATCGATTAAGTATGCAAAAGTGATGCAAAATGGATTTATTAATGAAATATATTCTATCAATAACAAAGCAAATGTTTATCGTAAAATAGGAAAATATAAAGAGGCTATTGATTTATACGAGAGTCTCTTGCCTTTAAAATTAAAATACGAAGACGAAGATCCTACGTTTTATGCGGTTCTTCTTAGTAATATAATAAAAACTAAATTTGAATCCGATAAGTATGATTTTGAGGATCTTGAAAGTGATTACAAAGAGGCTTATGAAATTGTAGAAAGTTTAGATGATGAAATTACTTTAATGCACTTATCATTAGACCTGTCTGAGTTTTACTTGAAAAATCAGTATAACGATTCGGTTGTGAAATACAGTGAGAATGCTTTAAATATGGCAAGAAAAGTGGGCTCAAATCAAACTAGGTTACAGGCTTTACTTAATATGTCTAAGGCTGTTGATGGTTATAAGGCAAGAGCATTGTTATTAGAACATATCCAACTCTCAGATAGTCTTAGATCAGAAGATAGAAAAGTTAGAAATAAATTTGCGAGAATAAAATTTGATACAGAACAAATCGAAGCCGAAAACAAACAAATATCAAAAGAAAACCTTTATTTACTGATCTTGTCAGTAGGTATATTACTAACAGCTGTCTTGGTTTATATTGTTATTTCTCAACGTGCAAAAAATAGAAAGTTAGAGCTGATGCAAATTCAACAGACGGCAAACGAAGACATCTATAATTTAATGCTTGGTCAGCAAGATAAAGTTGATGAAGCTAGAGCTAAAGAAAAATTAAGAATCTCTAAAGAATTACACGATGGTGTTTTGGGTCGACTTTTTGGTGTGAGGTTAAGCTTAGATAGTATCAACTTTAAAGAGGGTAAAGAGGCTATGTTATCTAGATCAAAATATATAAGTCAACTTCAAGTTGTAGAGCAAGATATTCGTAAAATCTCTCATGAATTAAATATCGATTTTATTTCTGGTTCTAGTTTTATAGATATTGTTTCAGAACTTATAGAAGTGCAATCTACGGCATATGGTCTAGAATCTGAATTTGATTATACCGATGATATAAGTTGGGATTTAGTATCAAATAAAATCAAAATAAATATATATAGAATCATTCAAGAGTCTATGCAGAATATTTATAAACATGCTAAAGCAAAACATATTCAAATTAGTATTTTACTGGAAAAAAACTTAATTTGCCTTAACATTATTGACGATGGTGAAGGTTTTGATATTTTAAAAAGCAAGAAGGGAATTGGGTTAAAAAACATGAATTCTAGAGTAGATGATATTCAAGGTCATATTGTTTTTACTTCTAAATTAGGCAATGGTACAAGCGTTAATGTTAAAATTCCTTATTCAAATTAATTACACATGGAACACATAAAAATTTTAATGGTAGATGATCATCCTATTATTATTGAAGGCTATCAAAATGTGTTAATGGCAACTAAGAAAGAAGATGAAACTTTATATATAGATACTGCTAATAATTGTGATACTGCAGTTACAATGATAGAGCGAGCTTCAAAAAAGTATCCCTATAATATCTGTTTTTTTGATATTAGTTTACCTGGTTCTGAGGATGGTAAATATCTTTCGGGTGAAGATCTGGCACTTTTAGCAAAGAAATTAATGCCTAGGGCTAAGATTGTAATTTTAACGATGTTTAATGAAAGTTTCAGAATCCATAATATAATTAAAGAGATCAATCCAGATGGGTTTCTTATTAAAAGTGATTTAACTTCTATGGAATTGGCTGATGGTTTTCAACAAATTATGAAATCACCACCCTATTATAGTAGTACCGTAAAAAATTATATTAAAAAAACTATTTCCAGCGATATTTATGTAGATGATATCAATCGAAAAATCTTACACTTATTATCTCAAGGTGTCAAAACAAAAAGTTTAAATGAATATATAGGTATCTCTACCAGTGGTATTGAAAAAAGAAAAAAGCAACTTAAAATTTTATTTGGTATAGACGATAGTAAAGATGAATCTTTATTAAAAGAAGCTCGAGAAAAGGGGTATTTGTAAACAAAGTCGTAAAAAAGCATATTTTTAGTCTTTAAATATGCTTGAATCTACTATCTTATATAAGGTATACGGTTTTTCCGCAGCAAAATGTAAAAGGTGATATATATATTTGTAACATCAGCAAGAGTTAATTAATCCCTTATTAAGTTTTTGTTGAATTAATAGCAAGAAAATTTAGCCTAGTTTCATTTATTGTAACTAGGCTTTTTTGATTTAAGCTGTTTAATACCAACTTGCATTGTGTTCTAACAATTTTGCAATAAAAAAGCCAAAGTAAATTATAGCAACGATAAATTTTAAAAAGGTAGAAGCTATAAAACCTAAAAACGATCCAAATGCTGCCTTTAAAGCTTTGTTAAAATCATTTTTATTCATCATTTCTCCAATAAGTGCTCCAACAAAAGGGCCAATGATGATACCAAAGGGAATAGGAGCAATTAATCCTATTATTAAACCCAATGTTGTGCCAATCATTCCGGCTTTACTTCCTCCAAAACGTTTGGTTCCTATAGCGGGTATTATATAATCTAGTACATAAATAACTATGGCAACAATTAAGGTTATTATTAAAAAGGTCAGACTCATTTCTACACCTTTTGTAAAATGAAGGACTAATAAACCTGCCCAACTTGTCAATGGTCCAGGTATTACGGGTAGAAAACTACCTAAGATTCCAATAATCATTAATAGAAAAGCAATGACGACTAAAAATAGTTCCATAAAATTAAGTTCAATTTATTTATAAGACGCTGTAAACAAGCATTTGTTACAATTATTAACTATGAAATTAGTTCAAACTAAATAATTAGTTATATTTGTAGTGGGTTTAAACTAAAAACTTAGTTATATGAAGCAGTTAACAAAAGCAGAAGAAGAGATTATGCAAGCCTTATGGTTGCTTAAAAAAGCGAATGTAAAATCGGTTATAGAAACTTTACCAGAACCTAAACCTGCTTATAATACTGTTTCTACCATAATTAGAATTTTAGAATCTAAAGGTTTTGTAAGCTATGAGAAAAAAGGAAAAGGGCATGTGTATTTTCCTGTTGTGGCTAAAGAATCTTACAGTAATCAATCCATTAATAAATTAGTCGATAATTATTTTCAAGGTTCATTTAAAAGTATGGTGTCTTTCTTTGTTCAGAAAAATGATGTGGATATAAAAGATATAGAAGTCTTATTAGATGAAATTAATAAAAAGAACTAATTATGCTTTATACGATACTTCAAATTATTGCATTTCAAGCCTTGTTTTTATTGGTTTACGATTTGTTTTTAAAACGAGAAACCTTCTTTAATTATAATAGAGCGTATTTAATGTTGACTTCCGTTTTGTCACTCATTTTGCCTTTTGTAAAGTTCCCGACATTGAAAAAACTGGCCACTAAAGATATGGTAATTCATTTACCCGAAGTTTTTATAGGGGCTAAAACACCAACGGCTTATGATATTCAAATAGCAGAACAAGTTGGTATCATTTTAGAGCAACCAAAAACCCCAATTTGGCAAATTGTAGCACTTTTTGGAATTGGAATTGCAACACTCATTTTTCTTATTAAAATCACCAAATTATACTGGGTGAAATATAAAAACCCAAAGCGTTGGAAAGGCAATGTGCTTATTGTTAACTTAATAAAGAGTAGTGCAGCTTATTCATTTTTCAATACTATATTTTTAGGAGAACATATTTCTGAAAGTGAAAAATCTACCATTTACGAACATGAAATGGTGCATATTAAAGAACTACACTCTTTAGATTTATTATTTTTTGAATTGCTACGCATCATATTTTGGTTTAATCCACTAGTATATATCTACCAAAATAGAATTAAAGAATTACACGAATATATTGCTGATGCCAAAGCTGTAAAACAAAGCGGGAAATCGGAATATTATAAAAGTTTACTCAATCAGGTTTTAGATGTTAATCAGGTGTCTTTTACCAATGCATTTTTCAATACATCATTAATCAAAAAACGAATCGTTATGTTACAAAAAACAAAATCAAAACAGCTTCATCTTATTAAGTATGCCTTATTAATTCCTATGGTATTTGGAATGTTAATTTATACCTCTACTGAAGTTAGAGCGCAGGAGAAAACAACGGAACAAGTTGTTGACCAAGAATTGACTGAAGCAGAGTTGGTGAAAAAGTATTATGATGAATTTGGAGCAATGAAAAAAAATGGCTCTAGCTTTTTTGAAATTTCAGATTATGCAGGATTTAGTAAGGGTAAGACAATCAAATATTTAATGTCAAAAAAAGAGTTTTTGAAAATGAAAGCATTTTTGATTTATCTTTCAGAAGATGATATTAGAAACAAATATGAAGGGGGTACTTTAACTCAGGTTGATATTGATGGATCAAAATTTATGAGTATGGATAAATTCAAAACTTATGAAGAATTTAAAGCTTTTAAAAACACAAAAGAACAAAAAGAACGTTGGGAGTTATATGGACAAGAAGGAGTTTTAAAATTATTTGTTGAAGATGTTGCGGATAAAACAAAAGAAGAAACTAAACGCTATAATGCTTATTTGAAGCAATTAGAAAACGATGATTCATTTAATAAATTAGTGGTTACAGATGGTAGGTCAACTTTAGTGTTAGATTCTTATATTTCACAAGAGGGAGAAGAGGTAATTAAGTACGAAATAGCAGAAGTCCCATTTTCAGTAGTCGATGAAAGCCCAACAACTGTAGATTGTGAAGATTTAGAAAGCAATGAAGATCGAAAAAACTGTTTTAATAATTTTGTGAATAAGCACATTGCTAAAAACTTTAATACAAGTATAGGTGATAGTCTAAGTCAAGGGAGAAAACGTGTTTTTGTTCAGTTTAAAATTGATACCAATGGGACTGTTAAACATATTGTTGCTAGAGGTCCAAGTCCAGAATTAGAGGAAGAAGCCAAACGTGTTTTAGAAATGTTACCTCAGTTTATTCCTGGAAAACAAAAAGGGAAATTGGTTGTAGTGCCTTTTTCTGTGCCCATTGTTTTTCAAATTCATGATTCTAAAAAAGACTAATTACTGCTTATGAAATTAATTTTAGGGTTCTTGTGTTGTGTTTTTGTGATCCATTTAAATGCTCAAAATATAAAAGCGGAAGCAGATCATCTTTATGTGAATGGTAATTTTTCCAAAGCCATTGAGACCTATAAATCTCTTAAAAATTTAGATGTTGTTTATGATGATATAGCTAAGGCTTATATTGCTATTGGTAACTATGATGAAGCCTTAGATTATTATGATAAAGCTGTGACAGCTAATGAAGATAATCTCTTAATAAAGTATGAATTTGCAAAACTTTTAGCACGTACTAAAAAGTATGAAAAAGCCAATTTGTTATTCACTAATTTAATTACTTCAGACAGTTTAAACCCTAATTATCACTACGAGTTGGGTATTGTTCTAGAAAAGCAAAAAGACACCTCGGCTTTAGAGCAATTTATGGATGCTTATAAACTAGATGAAACGCATCAAAAAGCTATTTTTAAAATTGCGAAACATCATTTAATAAAACGGAACTTTATAGAAGCTCATGGTTATATAGATCGGGGTTTAAAAAGTTATAAAAACAATGTGAAACTGATAAGTTTAAAAGCACAAGCTTATTATCATCAAGAATATTATACACATGCTATTGTGTGGTTTCAGAAATTGCTTGATTTAGGTGAAGAATCTGAATTTATTTATGAAAAATTGAGTCTGTCTTTTGCGCAAAATTCGGATTATATAGAAGCTATTAATTTCCGAAAAAAAGCTTTAAAATATAGTCCGAATGATGCCAATGCGATGTTTGTAATTGCTGGTTATTATGAAAAATTAAACAATTTTGAAAAGGCAGAAGAATTTATGACTAAATCTTTACAATTAAAAGATCTTCCGCTTTCAGATGAATATCAACGATTAGGCACAATTTTAAATCGTCAGAAAAAGTACGAAGCAGCCATTAAAACATTTCAAAAATCCTTAAAAGAAGATCCTTCTAATATGGTTACTGAATTCTATCTGTTAAGAACCAAAGACGAATATTACGCTGATATTGATGCAAAAATTAGAGCGTATGAGAAGTTTGTAGAAAAACATAAAGAAAATCCGTTTGTTAGGTTTTCAGAATCTAGATTAAAAGAATTAAAGCAAGAAAAGTTTTTAGCTGAAAATTAATATTGTAATTATGAAGTAGAAGGTGTCTTCATAGTTGATTTTAAATGCGTTGTGGTCTATGCGGTATATTCTAGAAAATATTTGTACTTTTCGGTGTTAGAACTGTATTAATGAAACAAATTGTTTGTCTTTTACTCTTATTTTTCACAATGATCTCTTGTGATTATTTCGACAAGAAGAAAGTCTATACCGAAGATTTGCTAGAGGAAGAATTGCAAACCTTTAATTGGAATGAGGTTGATGCTTACCCAACATTTACAAGTTGCGATTCTATGTCTGCAAAAGAAGATCGTAAAATCTGTTTTCAAAATACTTTAATTACCAATGTTAATCAATATTTAGCGCATCAAAATCTTGTTGTATCTAAAGATGTTAGCGATACTATAGTACTTAAAATAATTATAGATTATAATGGTAAATTAGAAGTAGAATCGATAGCTATAAAACCTGAGACGGTTAGTGAAATCCCTGAAATTGATAGTTTATTACGTCAGAGTTTAAAAATTATTCCAAAAATTTATCCAGCAATAAAAAGAGGTCAACAAGTGACTACGGCTTTTGAGTTTCCTGTTAATGTAAATATTAATTAAGTTTACTTTTTAAAGTTCCTGCCTTTCCATTCATAAGTTTTAAAGAAAGATAAAAAGGCAACACTCACATTAAAAATAGGATATAGCATACTAGAAAATAGATAAGAAAGTAACAAGTTTTCTTGCCTAAAAAAACGTGTTGTTTTAAATAGTAATAAAAAGTCGATACTAAATTTTATAACTAATAAAGCGATTATTGTTTGTGATGATGAATAGTTGAAAATAAGCGAAATAATTAATCCTAAAAAAACAAGATTACCAAGTAAGACAATCAATCCAACTAATTTTGAAAACCAAAAATTATAACGACTAGCTTTAGAGGCCCAACGGATACGTTGATGCACTAGGTTTTTAAGATTTTCAGCCGGATTTGTAGTTACTATAGCTGTTTTTGCTTTTAAATAATTTACTTTTTTTGAGTCGTGTTTAATAAATTTTTCAAGTAGAAACATATCGTCACCACTCGCAATTCCATCATTACCTTCAAAACCTTTAACGGATTTAAATTCCGATTTTTTATAAGCGAAATTCGCACCATTACACATAAAGGCCTTATCAATACCAAAACCACCAATTGTAGCACCTTGTAAACTCAAAAAATCTAAAGTTTGAAAACGATTTAAAAACGAATTCTCACCGTGATAAGTTACAGGGGCAACAATACAATTTGGTTTTTCTGTTTGAATACTTTCATCAAAAGTATCAAGCCAATATTGTGGTAAAACACAATCGGCATCCGTTGTAACAATCCAATTATAATTAGAAACTTTAATCGCTGAGGTTATAGCATCTTTTTTAGGGGAATTTGATGTTCGTTCGTTTTTAATAATCCTAATGTTATTAATAGTAGAATTTGAAGCTAGAATTTTTTCGAGAATTAAAACCGATTCATCTTCAGAATCATCATCTACAAAAATAATTTCAAATAATGATTTAGGATAATTCAAGTTTTCAATAGACGCTAATAAATTGGGTAGATTTTCAGCCTCATTTCTAAAAGGAATAACAACAGAAAATTTAGTTTTAGGTTTTAAATCTTCAAGTTTTAAATCTTCAAGTTTTAGATCTTCTACTTTATCAAAGCCATAAGTCAATATTCCTATAATAATGAGATAAGCT
Source organism: Winogradskyella sp. HaHa_3_26 (assembly GCF_019278425.1). NCBI lineage: Bacteria > Pseudomonadati > Bacteroidota > Flavobacteriia > Flavobacteriales > Flavobacteriaceae > Winogradskyella > Winogradskyella sp. HaHa_3_26. The sequence goes on from NZ_CP058981.1 coordinate 2,227,581, forward strand.
ATCGTAATACATATGGCGATTAATAGCAGCATTATTCTAATGGTTTTGGGAGTTTAAATTTAATAACAAAATAACTTCCAATGCTACTTGGTAGTACAAAATTGAATAACCACATAAGTGTTGTGATGGTTAAAATCGTAAGTTCATTCACGTTTAAAAAATCAAACAAAAATACGGCAATACTACCTTTTATCACAAAGTCTAAAATAGAAATAGCAGGTATAATAGAGGCTAATAAATACATGCTTGTAATAACGATCATAGCGTCAAAATAGCTAATTTCAATCCTAAAAACAATCAATAAATAATAAAATTGAGATGAAAATAAAATATATCTAAGTAGCGAGTATAAAATATTTGTTAGATGTGTTTTTAAGCTAATCGATTTTAAGAAAATAATAACAGAGCGGAAAGAAAATCCTTTAATTTTAAAATGGTTCTGCTTTGTTAAAAAAAGTAAAAGTAAACCAATCAATAATACAATCACACTATATTGTAAGACTGTATAATAATTGATTTTTATTGAATACCGATTGATAAAAAACAATAAGCCAATACAACCTAATAGTGTTGTTATGATCATTTGTGCTAAATTCCCAAGAAGGTTTAATAGTACAATTTTTGTTCTAAACGGTTTTGTGTAGTACATCGCTTTTGCACCATATTCGCCAATTCGGTTTGGAGTAATTAACGATGCTGTGAGTCCACCTAAACTTTGTTCGGTAGCTTGGTGTATAGAAATTGGTTTTATTGACTTTACAAGGTTTTTCCATTTTAGAATTTCAAAAAACCAATTAAAAAAGCTTAAAAGGATTAAAAAAGTGATGGTTTTGAATGAAAATGATTCGTATTTGTCTAAAAAAGTAATAAATACACTAAATTGTAAGTTTTTGTTTTCAGTCAGTTTAATGTAGATAAAATAAAAAGCAGCAACTACAATACTCAATTTAAAGAGTAAAAGCAATAATTGCTTAGTTTTGTAGTGTTTAATGAGATTCATATTGCAAATAAAATCAAAAACTTACAGATGCAACACGCTTTTAAAAAATACATTTTCTTTTTTGGTATTGTTTTTATAACATTCAGTAGTCAGGCACAATATGGCAACACGGCTAAATGGAAAGCTCTTTTTGCAGTTGGCCTCAACTATCCTACAACAGATGGTTTTGTAAATGGGTCTTATGCCAAATCGGTGAATTTTCCAACTGTAAATTTAGGAATTCAACATATGCTTACTAATCGCTATGGTGTAAAATTAGATTACGGATTTAATCGTTTTAAAAACTCGAGTGATACACCAGATTTTAAGATTAACTACTCTAGGATCAACGCACAATTTGTATTTGACCCAACGGAATATATTGGGTTTGTGCCCATGCGCATGCGTACTATTTTGCATGCAGGTCCTGGTATAAGTTTTGTGAAGCCATTAGGAACTTTAGGAGATAATAAGCAGACCTATGCTAATCTTTTAGGTGGTTTAGAGTTGCATTATGCTATTAACGAAAAAGTTTCTGTTTACACCGATGTTGCTTATATCTATGGCTTAACATCTTTAGATGATTATAATCCGGCCTCAACAGGTCTAGGTGCTTTTAACGGTAGTGTTTTTAATCTTACCTTTGGCTTGGCGGTTTCTTTAGATGGCTGCCGATACTGTAACTAAAGCATGAGTAAAGAAAAAATTATTTTAGGAATTGATCCTGGGACTACAATTATGGGTTTTGGACTCATAAAAGTTGTGGGTAAAAAAATGGAGTTTTTACAATTAAATGAGCTCATGCTTAAAAAGTATGACGATCATTATTTAAAACTCAAGCTTATTTTTGAGCGTACCGTAGAACTCATAGATACATATCATCCAGATGAAATAGCGATTGAAGCCCCTTTCTTTGGGAAAAATGTACAAAGTATGTTGAAGTTAGGAAGGGCACAAGGTGTGGCTATGGCTGCAGGTTTGTCACGCGAAGTTTCTATTACGGAGTACGCCCCAAAAAAGATTAAAATGGCAATTACTGGAAACGGAAATGCAAGTAAGGAGCAAGTGGCTAAAATGTTGCAAAGTATGCTGGGTTTAAAAACCATACCTAAAAATCTAGATTCAATGGATGGATTAGCAGCTGCGGTTTGTCATTTTTATAATGAAGGACGTGTAGAAGTTGGTAAAAGTTATTCTGGTTGGGGTGCTTTTGTAAAACAGAATGAAGATCGTGTAAAGAAATAACCGTTTGTTATTACTGCGAAGGCAAGAATCTTCAAGTTAAAATAATTCCTCTAATTTATAAGATGTGCTAAGTTAACAGCTTGGTCGATTTATAATACAAAAACGAAATGGCAGGCATATACATTCACATACCATTCTGCAAGCAAGCATGTCATTATTGCGACTTTCATTTTTCTACTTCCATGAAGAAAAAAGATGAATTGATAGCTGCATTAGCTAAAGAATTAGAACTTAGAAAATCGGAATTTGAAGAGATAACCGTTGAAACTATTTATTTTGGAGGCGGAACCCCTTCTGTCTTATCAAATATTGAAATTCAGTTTGTTATTGATGCCGTTTACCAACATTACACGGTTTCTGAAAACCCAGAAATAACCCTAGAAGCTAACCCAGATGATTTATCTAAAGAACGCATTATTGCACTTTCTAAAAGTCGAATTAATCGCTTATCTATAGGAATTCAATCCTTCTTTGAAGCCGATTTAAAACTGATGAATCGTGCACATAATGCAGAAGAAGCTAAAGCGTGTTTAGAAGAAGCAACAAAACATTTTGACAATATATCTCTAGATTTAATTTACGGAATCCCTAATGCTTCAAACGCGCAATGGTTAGCAAATATAGAGATGGCTCTTGGTTTTAATGTGCCGCATATTTCTAGTTATGCTTTAACTGTAGAGCCTAAAACGGCATTGGCTTCCTTCATAAAAAAAGGAATTATTGATAATGTAGATGATGAGCAAGCGCATGAGCAGTTTCATATTTTAAAAGATAAATTGGAAGCATCAGGATTTGTTCATTATGAACTTTCTAATTTTGGAAAAGAAGGCTATTTCAGTAAAAATAATTCAGCCTATTGGCAAGGTAAATCTTATTTAGGAATTGGACCTTCTGCACATTCTTTTAATGGAAAACAGCGTGGTTGGAACGTGAAAAACAATTCAAAATACATTAAATCTATAGAGGCTAACCAATTACCAATTGAGATAGAAACCCTTACTAAAACAGATCAGTATAACGAATATGTTATGACGGGTCTTAGAACAATTTGGGGTGTGTCTATTGAGAAAGTAAATAAAGATTTTGGTTTAGACTCTAAAAATTATTTACTTAAACAAGCAGATATTTTTATAAAGCAAGAGTTATTATACATAGATGAAGGCTATATCCGTGTCACAAAAAAAGGTCAATTTTTATGCGATGGTATTGCATCTGAGTTGTTTAACCTTAACTAGTCTCAGAATCTTTTAATTTAAGATTAAATTGAAGTAATTTTGTGGTAATACAATTCAAATTATATTAAAAAAGTTCCTGAAATATTGGTATAAATTAAGCAAAAATGATAGCAACAATACAATACAACTCAAGGAAATTAAAAGTAGATTTAAAACAACCTTTAGATATCTCAATACCTTTAACAAGTGAAGATACCAACGTTAATGCTTGGTATTTAGCTCCTCCTAAAATTGAACCAGCAGTTATAGATGGTGACATAATTAGTGTTGCTAACGGTGCTGTAGTGAATTTTAATACCATCACTTTTAATCCGCATTCTCACGGAACACATACGGAAACTGTTGGGCATATCACAGAAAAGTTTTACTCTATTAATAAACATTTAAAACAGTTTTTCTTTTTAGCTGAAGTGATAACTGTTGCTCCTGAAAAATTAGGAGATGATTATGTGATTTCTAAAAAACAATTACAGTTTGCGTTAGGTAATAAAAAACGAGAGGCTATAGTGATTAGAACAATGCCAAATATGCGCGATAAATTATCGAGACAATATTCTAATACTAACCCTACTTATTTATTAGAAGAATCTGCTAATTATTTAAAATCTAAAGACATTAAACACCTTTTAATAGATTTACCAAGTGTAGATAAGGAGCAAGATGGAGGAGAGCTTTTAGCGCATAATGCATTTTGGAATACAAGTGGTAAATTACGTTTAGATGCTACAATTACAGAACTCATTTATGTGTCTAATAAAATAGAAGATGGTGAGTATATGCTTAATTTGCAAATTGCACCTTTTGAGAATGATGCCAGTCCTAGTAAGCCTGTTTTGTATAAAGTTATAGAATAATAACTTGTGACATATTCGTTTATTTAGTGTCATATATTTAAATAAATTATGGAAACTTTTTTTATAATCATCATCAGTGTTCTTGTCACTTTAGGATTGGTTACAATCTATAAAGCATGGAAAACTAAAAAAGAAACTAATGAGCAATCAGTTTTACTTTTAGATAAAATAAAGCGTGTTTGTAAATTTGTTACGGTAGAAGGTGATTTTGCTGAAATTTACCATTATGAAGACGTAAAAGCTAAGTTTTTAAAACTAATATCTAGTCGTAAAAAGGCTTTAGTTGTTATTAATGCTAAAGCTTATGTTGGATTTGATTTAAGTAAAATTGAAATGAGTTCTAATGCTAAAACAAAAACAGTTGTTTTGTCTCATTTTCCGCAACCCGAAGTATTATCTATAGAAAGTAATATTAATTATTACGATAAAAGTGATGGTATGTTTAATCGGTTTGAAGCTGCCGATTTAACAGATCTACATGTTAAGGCAAAGGCTCATATTATGGCTAAAGTGCCAGAAAGTGGACTCTTTAATGTGGCAAAGCAAGAAGCCTTAGAGGCCATTCATCTTATTGAAAATTTAGTTGAAACAATTGGGTGGAAGGTAGATTATTCTGCACTTAAAATTGAAGCTGAAGAGAAGAAGAAACTTAACTAAAATCTTCAAATCATGAATATAGAAGATTATAGAAATTATTGTCTAAAGAAAAAAGAAGTCACTGAACATTTTCCTTTTAATGATGATGCGCTTGTATTTAAAGTTTTGGGCAAAATGTTTGCCTTAACATCTTTAAAACGCTGGGAAAACGGAGAAGCATTTATTAATTTAAAATGCGATCCAGAATATGCACAAGAACTTAGAGCAGAATACGATGCCATAAAGCCTGGTTATCACATGCATAAAAAGCAATGGAATAGCGTTTATATTCAAGAGGGCGAACTTTCAATACAACTTATTAAAGGTTTAATAGATCACTCTTATGATATGGTTGTAAAAGGCTTACCTAAAAAATTACGAGAAAGTCTTAATTAATTAACTTTTTAAATAATTTCAGAAACAACTAAAAAGACTTGAATTTCAGTGTTGTAGAGGGTTTTGGTGTGTTTTAGAAATTCAAATTACCGTTCGTCGATACTTTTTTTCCATCCGTCGACAGTAAATGCTCCTTAACTGATTTATACATTTTTATACCATTAAATAAAGTAGTTTTGCTCTATATTTTAAAATTTAATGTTAATGAAAACCCTCAATATTTTACTTATAGAAGACGATATGATTGAAATTATGAAGCTAAACAGAGCTTCAAGTTCACTTCAATTAAATCATAAAATTACGGAAGCTAATAATGGAGAAGATGCATTAAAATTACTTGAAGATAAAGATAGTTTACCTGATATTATTTTATTAGATTTAAACATGCCAAAAATCAATGGTATAGAATTCTTAAAAATTCTGAAAGCAGATAATAGGTTAAAATATATTCCTACAGTTATTTTAACAACGTCAAACAATCAGAAAGATTTATTAGAATGCTATAAAATAGGGATTGCTGGTTATGTTTTAAAGCCTTTGAAATATGAGGATTATGTTTCTAAAATAGAGAAATTATTATCCTACTGGAGTATTAATGAGTTAATAACAGTTTAATGAAAGGAATTGTTTTTACTGAGTTTTTAGATCTTGTTGAAGATAAGTTTGGATTAGAAATGGTAGATCGAATCATTTCAAGTTCAGAATTAGAATCGGAAGGTGTTTACACCTCTGTTGGTACATACAGTTTTTCAGAAATGTTGCAATTACTTCAACATTTAAGTGAAAACACAGGGGTATCTATTGATAACCTCCTTTTAGTGTATGCTGAACATTTTTTTAGTGTAATAAAACAAAGCTACCCTGGACTTTTAGAAACCTACAAAGATCCTATTGAAATGCTGTCTTCTATAGAAAACCATATTCATATTGAGGTGCGAAAAATTTATCCAGATGCAGAATTACCAACATTCGAAGTTATAGAAAAAACAGAGAATTCATTGGTAATGGATTACAGCTCTAGTAGAGCAATGCATCATTTTGGACTTGGACTGATGAACAAAACGTTCGAGCATTTCAATGCCACAGCAACTATAGAATTAAAAAAAATTAAAGAAGACGGTACTCAGGTAAGATTTATTATCAATAAAAATAAATGAGCCAAGACCAAATCGAATTGCTACAGCGTGCCTTAGAACGAGAAAAGAAAGCTCGTAAAGCCGCTGAAAAAATTCTTGAAGAAAAATCAAGAGAACTCTATCTTACCTCAAATAGATTAGAGAGTCTATTAGACGAAAAATCATCACAACTACAAGGTGTTTTCGAAAATATTATTGATGCTTTTGTCGTGATGAATATCAAAGGGGATATTTTAAAATTTAACGATGCTGCTACTCGATTATTTGGTTATGATGTATCCAGAGAGTCTATAAATGTTTCAAATTTAGTTCATAAAGACGATTTACAATATGCGATGTTGTCTTTTGAAGAATTAAGAACTAAAGGTTTTTTTAAAAATTATGAAGCAAGAGTATACACAAAATCTAAAGAGATTAAATGGGTGCATATCAATGCGAGTTTAGTTTTTGATAAAAACAATAAACCAGTTGCTGCTCAAGGTATTGTTAGAGATATTACACAAGAGAGGCTGTTAAAACAAGAATTTAAAGATCAAAAAAACCAATTGAGTATTATTATAAATAATTCACCAATTGGAATTTCTCTTACCAAAGCCGATTATTCAGGTATTTTACAAATAAATCAGGCACTAATTGATATGCTAGGTTATACGGCAGAAGAATTAATGTCAATGAAGGTTCAGGATATTACGCATCCTGATGATGAAGAATTTTCAAAAGAACTAAGAGATCAACTTTTAAACGGTAAGATTGATAAATTTAATGTAGAAAAAAAATACATAAAAAAAGACGGTAATATTTTTTGGGCAAAAACAAACGTTACAGCTGTTAGAAATAAAGTTGGTGAAATTGATTACCAAGTTGTAACAATTGAAGATGTTTCTAAAGAACGAGAAGCAAAAGAAAAACTAATTGAGTCCGAAAATAGATTAGCCACATTGGTATTAAACTTAGATAGTGGTATTATTTTAGAAGACGAAAATAGAAAAGTTGTATTGACAAACAATAAATTCTGTGAGTTGTTAAATATAAATATACCAATACAAGATTTATATGGCATGGATTGTTCTATAGCAGCAGAACAAAATAAAGTTTTATTTAAAGATCCAGAGGCATTTGTACAACGGATGAATGATATAGATGAAGCTGAAGTAGAAGTGATTGGTGATGAGCTAGAGATGTTAGATGGTAAGATTTTAGAACGTAATTATTTACCAATTATCATAGGAGAAAAATCTAAAGGATTTTTATGGACTTTTACAGATGTAACTTTAAAAAGATCTTATAGTAAAAGTTTAGAGGCACAAAAGCAAAAGTACTACAGCATAATCGCTAATATGAATTTAGGATTAGTTGAAGTTAATAATAAAGAAGAAATATTAATGGTAAATCAGAGTTTCTCTGAAATGTCTGGTTATACTGAAAAGGAATTAATAGGTAAACATGCTGGCAAAATTTTTAAGACCAGAGAAGCCATAGATATTATTGCAATAGAAAGTGATAAAAGAAAAAAAGGTGAGTCTAATTCCTACGAGGTAAAAGTAGAAATTAAAAACGGAGACATTAGATATTGGCTTATAAGTGGTGCTCCAAATTATGATATTAACGGTCATGTTGTTGGTTCTATAGGAGTTCATATAGATATTACAGATTTAAAAAATCTTGAACTTCAGAAAGAGAAGTTGCTTTCTAAACTAGAGAAAAGTAATGATGAGCTTCAAGAATATGCTCATATTGTTTCTCATGATTTAAAATCGCCATTACGAAGTATAGATGCATTAGTAAGCTGGCTTAAAGAAGATAATAAAGGGAAACTAGATGAGATGAGTTTAAGAAATTTTAACCTCATTGAAACTACCTTAGAAAAAATGGAGCAATTAATTTCTGATGTGCTAGATTACTCTAGTATTGGAACAGAAAGAAATTCTTCGGTAGAGGTTGATCTTAATAAAATGTTAGATGATCTTATTACCATACTTTATGTGCCAGAACACATATCAATAAAGGTTTTAAATAAATTACCTGCTATAAAAGGAGATGCTACTAAATTACAGCAGTTATTTCAGAATTTAATTAGTAATGCTATTAAATTTATTGACAAAGAGAAAGGGTTTATAACGATAAACGTTGAAGATTTTAAAAGTCACTACAAGTTCTCAATTCAAGATAATGGCATGGGGATTGACAAACAATTTCATGATAAAATATTTAAAATTTTTCACGCTTTAAATAAAAGTAAAGATTCTACAGGTATAGGATTATCTATTGTTAAAAAAATTGTAGATCTACACGAAGGTCAAATATGGTTAGATAGTCAGTTAAATGTGGGGACTACCTTTTATTTTACTTTAAAAAAATAAAGATGAAGACAATACAGTTAGTAAAGCAGAAAAATAAAGATTGGATTTATATTGGTGAAAATAAAACATTGATAAAACCTTTAGTTTTAGTGTTTGGAGATCGCTATTTATTAGAAGGTTCTACTATTTATCAAGAAATGCAAGCTTTATTTCCTGATGGACATATTGTTTTTGGATCTTCTTGTGCTGAAATTTCATCTAATACAGTAAATGAAGATAGTATTACGATTACGGCTATAGAATTTGAAAAAAGCCAATTTTTAATTAAGACCAGTAATGTACTTAATACAGATTTAGATAGTTTTAAGACCGGGAGAGATCTTATTAAACAATTACCATCAGAAGGGTTAAAGTATGTATTTGTTGTATCTGACGGTAGTTTTATTAATGGCAGTGAGTTAACAAAAGGTATGAGTGCTTCTAATAAAGATAATCTGTTAATTACAGGAGGCTTATGTGGGGATGATACTCGTTTTGAAAAAACATTAGCATCGTATAACGAAAACCCAAAAGAAGGAGAAATAGTAGCTATTGGTTTTTATGGAGAAACATTAGAGGTTTCTTTTTCTATTCATGGAGGTTGGACACCTTTTGGTCCAGAACGAATAGTTACAAAGGCTAAAGGAAACATACTTTATGAATTAGACGATTTGCCAGCATTAGATTTGTATAAAAATTATTTAGGCGATAAAGCCAAAGATCTACCAGGAGCAGCATTGTTGTATCCTATGAATGTAAAATCTGATGAAGAGGAGCAGTCTATAGTACGATCTATTCTTAATATCAATGAAGAAGAACACTCGGTTGTTTTAGCAGGAGATATTAAAGAAAACTCTAAAGTGCAATTAATGATGACTAACGTTGATAATATTGCAAATGCATCAGAACGTGCAGCAAAACAAGCTTTGACCAATAGAAAAAACAAACCTGAACTAGCCTTTTTAGTAAGTTGTATTGGTAGAAAATTAGTGCTAGATCAACGTGTAGAAGAAGAGGTAGAAGAGGTTATAGAAGTTTTAGGAGAAGGGGCTACAGTAAGCGGTTTTTACTCCTATGGAGAAATTGCACCTTTTCATGGCGAAACAGCATGTCAGTTACACAACCAGACCATGACTATAACTTTAATGAGTGAATAATGAATTCACTACTTAAAAGACAAATACGAAAATATTTAAGTAAGGATTTAAGTAACAATAAAGACTTAGCGGTGTTTCTTGATGCTATAGATAACTCCTACAATAATTTTGATGAGCAATCTACCATGATTCAAAGGGCGATGTCTATTAGCTCGGATGAATTATTTACAGCCAATAGAAAATTAAAAGAAGAGGCAAGAGAGCAAAAAGAATTAATAGACAAGTTGAAAGACGTTATTAATACCCTAAAATTTTATAATATAAAAGAAGAAGAAAAAGCTGATGCTGTAGAATTGTCGGGTTCTGATTTGGTTGATTTTATTGATGATCAAACCAAAGAGATTATTGAAATGAATAAACAAAAAGAAGCCCTTTTAAACGAATTAGCTTATCAAAACCAAGAGTTAAATGATTATGCTCATATGGTATCTCACGATTTAAAATCGCCATTACGTAGTATATATACTTTAACAACTTGGTTAAAAGAAGATTACCAAGGTGCTTTTGATGCTAATGGAGAGAAGAGTTTAAATCTTATTAGAACTAATGTTCAAAAAATGGATACACTAATAAATGGTATTTTAGAGTATTCAACCATTGGTAAAGATCAAATAGAGGTGTACGATGTAAATCTCAATAAATTATTATTTAATATATTAAGTGTAATAGAAGTTCCGGAGCATATTAAGATTACAAAATCTAACCTACCAACTATTAAAGGTGATAAATATAGATTACAACAGTTATTTCAAAATTTAATAGTAAATGCTATAGTCTATAATGATAAGGAAAATGGCATAATTAAAATAGGAGCAACAGATAGAGGTGATTTTTGGGAGTTTTATGTTGAAGATAATGGTAAAGGTATTGATGAAATTTATTTCAATAAAATTTTTAAAACTTTTGAAAAATTAGAAAGTAGACCAGAATCTACAGGAATTGGACTCTCAATTGTTAAAAAAATTGTAGATTTATATGAAGGTAAAATATGGTTGCATTCAAAAGTAAATGAGGGTACTACATTTTATTTCACTATAAAAAAATAATAAGATGGAGGAACCCAATTTATCCTATATTTATAGTATGTCAGGAGGAGATAAAGCTTTTGAACAAAAGCTTATTGGTATCATTAAAAGTGAATTTCCTGAAGAGAAAGCTGAATATTATAATAATTTAAAAGCTAATAATTATAAGCTTGTAGCAGATAACGTTCACAAGCTTAAGCATAAAATTAGTATTTTAGGCCTCGAGAAAAGTTATGAGATTGCAATAGCGTTCGAAAATAATTTATTAGAAGGAAGTACTAAGCTTCAAGACCAATTCGAATCTATTCTTAAAACCATAACTAATTATTTACAAAAGTTATAATTAGGGAGAAGATGAATTGTATTATTATCGATGATGAAGCTACAGCAAGAGCAATTATTGGGCAGCTATGCTCTAATGAGGACGGTTTAAATGTTTTAGAGGATTTTCCTAATGCAATGTTGGCTATAAAATATTTAAATCAGAATGAAATTGATTTAATATTTTTAGACATTCATATGCCAGATTTCACTGGCTTCGATTTTATCGAAACATTAAAAAATCCACCTAAAATAGTCTTAACAACTTCAGATCCAAACTTTGCCATTCAAGCTTTTGAATATGATTGTATAGTAGATTACTTGGTTAAGCCTATAACACCACAAAGGTTTCAGAAAGCAATTCAGAAAGCAGAGATTAAAAATCATAAGCCAAAACTAACTGCTGATTTAGGTACAGAAAAAGTAGAAGTTAGTTCTGGTAACGATCTTTATGTTAATATAGACAGGCGCTTAATTAAAATAGATATCCCAAGTATTTATCTTGTAGAAGCAAAAGGAGATTATATTAATGTAAAAACAGAAGGTAAGAATTACACTGTGCATTCTACATTAAAAAAAATAGCAGATAAATTACCCGATGATTTATTTTTAAAAGTACACAGATCATACATTATTAATATTGATAAAATTATCGATATTGAGGATAATAGCGTGCTTATAAAAAAAGATGTTATTCCAGTTAGTCGTTCTAATAGGCCAGAATTGATGAAACGTCTTAATTTATTATAAGTATTATAAAGTTGTCTGTGACAATACTAAACGTTTCATAGAAATTTAATTCATTTTAGAAAATACCATTAATCTATGTAATGTGGTCAGTCAACGTGCTAAGGCTTAGGCTTAACGAAATAAAATATATAGAATTAAACTATCTCTTACTTTTGACCCATGATCGTTTGGTTGATGATTAAGTATAGTTAGTTAATTGAGTTTTGAGGCAAAAGAGAAATCTTTTGCCTTTTTTTATTCCCTTATTTTTCAATATGTAAAGGGCATGAAAAACCATTCGTCGACAGTAAATAGTGTTTTGGCGTTCAATCGATTGTGTCAATCGAATATTAAAAGAAAACACGTGTTAAGAGGTTAATTTTGCGTCATAATCTAATAATGCCCAGACTATGAAACTAATTTACACTTTTAAAAATCAATTACTTGCTATTGGAATAGCTTTAATGAGCTTCGCTGTAAAAGCACAAGATGTGCCTTTTAATTGTGATTTTAACGCATATTTATTTCAATACAATGATGTTTATGCGATTGATTTAGCTTCAGGTAATTCTTATCAAGTGGCAGAAGATGTTACACCTGGTAATATTAATGCAACAGCATACAATCCTGCTGATGGATTTATTTGGGGATCATTATCGTCACCAACTAAATCTATTGTTAAAATAGGTAAAGATTTTAGTACAACAACATATTATATAGATGAGTTACCTTCAAGCAATCGTTATGTTGGTGATATTAGTTCGGCGGGTGTCTATTATTTAAAAGGTGGTGGAACTTCATATTATAAAATAGATCTCAACCCAGAGTCAGAGAATTATACACAATATCAGTCAACAGAAACATTGTCTCAAAATATAAGTATTCATGATTGGGCTTTTAATTCAGTAGATGGTCAATTATATGCTGTAGAGAAAAATACAAATATCTTATATCGTATTAATCCAGAGACAGGTGTAGTAAGTGCTTTAGGTGTTGTGCCAATTATATCTGGTTTAACTTATACTTATGGTGCAGTTTATTTTGATAATGAAGGACGTTTTTATATTTCAGCAAATCAAACAGGAACTATATATGCTATTCAGGCAGTACAAGATTTAAATGGTATTAATGTTATAGAGTCTAACTTATTTGCTTTTGGGCCATCTAGCTCAAGTAATGATGGTGCACGTTGCCCAACAGCACCAGTTTTACAAGAAATTTGTGATAATGGTATTGATGATGATGGTGATGGACTTATTGATTGTGAAGATCCTTCTTGTTCTGGTTTTGGATTATGCGATGTCATTGAAACATCAATTTCTAGTTCTAATTCAGGCGGATTAGAGAGTAATAGTAGGTTATCTGAGCAAATTAATGCACGTAACTTTAAAAGAGCAAAAACAGGATATAAATTTAATGCAGCGAGAGCTAAACGTGTTTCTAAAACAACAAGTTATGCTAAGAGTAATTTAGATTCTGGTTTTACATTGCAAGATTTTGTGCCATTAACAAGCATTAATGAAGATGAAGCTATAGAAGCATCACCATCAGACTTAATAGGTATTACAAATGCAACGGAAATCTATGCCGTAGATTATATGAAGAATAATAGTTCTGTAGCTTCAGTTTTAGCTTTAAAAACAGAAAATGGTGTTTATGAGCATACCAAATATATCTGTGATCGTTTATTAGGGGGGGAGTTAATAACCGTAAATACTATAGAGATAAATGAGCAACAATTTATAAAATCTATCATTAAAAATGAAGATGGTACTTATGAGTTTGTATTAAGTTTGTCTGCCAAAGTAGTAAATGATGAAGCAAATTTTGCTATAGAAAGCCATTGGAATTTAGGTCAATATGAAGAAAACGTAACATTCTATAATTTTCAAATATGGTCTAATACAATTGATGATTTGTACATCTTAGGGCAAGAGGTTCTAAATTTATTAGATATAGAAAAACCAATTACAAGTTATAATAATTCTACACCACCAACTGTGTTTGTTAGAAAAGGAAGTTATACTAATGGGGCATTAGATTTACAAATTGTGAATACTAATGGTACAGAGAGTGTAACTTTAGATGCGGGCTATAGAGTTACAGAAACAGAAGACTTCGGAAACCTTAATTCTACAATAAATCTTAATGGTAATTATATCACTAATGTATCTGTAGATACAGGGAATCTTTTTGATATAGGATTTAGAATCGGTGACGGTATTGCTACACCAGACGATTTATTTATGTCTGATGGTCCTTGGGGAATTGATGCCTCACAAGAAGGAACAGTAGTGGGGCTTTATAACGTAACAACTAATGATTATAGCTTTGATTCTACAAGTTTTCCAATAGAACGTAATGTAGAGTTAAATGCAACGATCAGTACATACGTTGCCGCTTATAGAGCATTAACTCCACGATTTAAAGCTGTAGATGTTACGGATTACAGTAGTTTTCAATTAAGTGCAAAAGGTACTGGTAATTTAGAAATCACTTTTGTAAAAGAAAGTATTACCAATTGGGAAGAACAATATAAAGCAACAATAGTATTAACAAACGAGTTTCAAGAATATATAATTAATATAGAAGACCTACAAAATAATAGTGATAATGAAGTAGAATTAAATGATGTTGTAACCATCGTGTTTACAATGGTTGCAGAGAATGGAATAACAGTATCTAAAGAGATGCACTTGAGTAACCTACGATTCTCAGAAACTAGTGCCTTATCTGTAATAGATTATAGTACAGATAAAAATTTATTAAAAGTGTCCCCAAACCCTATGACAACCCATGCAACAGTTACTTTCTCTGCTAATTATAGCGAATTAGTGCAGTTTGTAATCTATGACCAAACTGGTAAAGTAGTTTACACAGCAGAGCATAAAGTGACATCAGGAGCAAACAGTATTAATGTTAACAGAGATAACTTAAGTTCAGGCTTATATTTCTGTAAAATTATTAGTAATCAGTTTGATTTTGAAACCTTTAAATTAATAGTGAAATAACCCTAAACTAATTTTAATTTCCCCCTATGTAAGGCAAAAGCGAAAGCTTTTGCCTTTTTTATTGGTTAGGATTTTAATCATATTTTCATGAGGTGTTTGCTTTGATATTAAAAATATAATTAGATAAACTAAGTAAATAATATGGGTATTATTAATATTTGCATTCAGATGTTATATATGATTTTTGATATTACACCAACTAAATTAAAATTATTGAATAAATTGATTTATGAAAACTGAAAAATAGAAAATGCTTTCAGGAGAATTATATGATGCTTCAGATAAAAAATTAACCAAAAGAAAGGTTAAATGCAAGGTTGTTATTAAAAAAAATGATCTTGTAGAAAACCAAGAAGAAAAAAATAGCTATCTTTTAGAAGAATTATTGCCTCATAAAGGAAAGAATTTATTTATATAAACGCCTTTTTATTGTGATTACGGAACTAACATTGAGCTAGGAGAAGATGTCTATTTTAATTGTGTTGTTCTCGATGTAATGAAAGTTGTTATAGGTTCAAGAACATTAATTGGCCCTAATGTTCAAATATATACAGCAACGCATCCAATGAATTATAAAGAACGTTCTTCTGGGCTTGAATTTGGAAAAGCTATTAGTATTGGAGAAGATGTTTGGATTGGTGGTGCTGTTGTAATTTGTCCAGGAGTTACAATTGAAAATAGAACAATTATAGGAGCCGGAAGTGTGGTGACTAAAGATATTCCTTCAAGTGTTTTTGCAGCAGGAAATCCTTGTAAGGTTTTAAGAAAATCAGAGCAGAATACATGTGAAAATATATATAATTAATTGCTTATAAGTTAATTATGAGGTTTTTTTTGGGGTTTTATGTTCAATATTATTCTGCTAAATAAGTTGTTCTAAAACCTAATCTAGCCTAATATAAATAGAAAGTTTTAGTTTCTCTTAAAAACCGCCTTCTTCAAAAATAACCATTTAAAACGTAAACCAATTTCAGTAAATGTAAAACCAGCAGCAGTTGCAGAAGCAATGTTACTTCGGGTTCCGTATAGATTTAATAAACTACGCTCAGAGAATTTATAACCAAAAGCACCTTGTATTCTGTAAGCCGTTATTTTAGCATCATCTTCAATATATTGGTAACCAAAAGCTGCCGTTGCATTGTAAAACCATTCTTTAGGTTTTGCAGCTGCTTCATCTTTAATGAGGTTTATAAATATTTCGTAATTATGAAATTTCTCAGGACTAAAATATACGGTTGGTAACTGATCTTTAAACGTAATATATTGGTAGTTAAAGCCAACTTTAAGAGAGGGTTTTGGTAATAAATTATAATATAATGAAGTAAATAACAAGTTTCTTTTGTTGCCATCATTTTGAGAGGTGTACATTAATTGTGTAAACCAACCTAAGTTAAAATTAGTACCTAAATTATAGTTAGCATAATAATTATTTTGCACCAATTCACGGTCTAATAAGTCGGCATTAAAACTTTCAATTTGTCTTTTGTAACCAACATCTAAGGTTTGTAGTTTAAAGGATTTAATATTAAAAGAAAGATCTGTTAAAAGCTGTGTGTAATCATCAGATTCTGTGTTTGCAGAAGTCATACCTGCTGTACCTTTAAATGTGATGCTTGGTATAAATTTATAAGATAATCCTAAAGAAATATTATTAGAGGTTGCGCTATTGTCTGTAATGGTGTTATTGGTAGTTCTGTAGTTATAATTACCGAGTATAGCTACTTTTGTAGATAAAGGAAAGACCACGTTACTATTAAATGAATAAGCTTTGTTGTCTCCATTATCAAAAGTATGTGCTGCTTTAGATTCTAAAGTAGGAGCAAAGCTATTGTTTAATTTATTTATAAAGTTTGTAGCATCTTTTTGGTTGTCGTAAAATTTTAAGGTGTTCTCTGCTGAGGTATAAGCTTCATCTATGTAGCCTAATGCCTTTAGTACATTGGCTTTTCCTAGGTTACCATCAAAAGACGTACTGTCGTTTTCTAATATTTGGTTGTAATCGGTTAAACTCTTTTTAAAATTACTCTTATATATATTTAAAGTCGCACGTAGGGCTAAAACCCAGTTTTTGTTTGGGTTCTCAATAATTAATGTGTCAATTAAATTTGTTGCTGCTTTAAACTTCTTGTTCCAGATTAAAGCCTGTCCATAACGCTCTGTGGTTTGTTTAATAATATTTTGATCTGTGTTGTCATTTAAACTATTAAAAGCTTCAGTACTAATACTAAGTGCTTTCTTTTCTTTGCCATTTAAATGTTCTACCAAAGCTAAACCATTTAATGCTATGATTTTGTGTTCTGGTTGTTCTGCTAATCGATTGTACATGATTTTTGCACTCTCTAGCTTATTCCATATTAAATAGAGATTAGCTAAGTTTAATAAGGTGTCTTTATCATCTCCATATAACTCAAGGTTTTTGGTTAAAAGAATTTCGGCTTTATCATAATTTTGTGCTTGTTGGTTTTGGTAAGCATAACCTAAATAGATATACTTTTTAGAGACTAAAGCATTTGGGTTTCCTGGTGAAACGTCTAAGGCTTTATTTACCATAGTTAAAGCATCTTCATATTCCTTTAAGTTAGAAAGTGTATTTGCAAAACCTAATAGTGCAGCAAAACTCTTTGGATCTTCAGTAACTAAACCTTTATAGTAAACTTTAGCATCAGTAAAATTGCTATTCCATAATAAAGACTCTCCGTAATTTAGTTTTACTTCAAAATCATTTGGGTAATCTGCGAGTAACGCTGTAAATAATAAATTAGCCTCTGCTGCTTGTCCGTTAAGTCCAATAGCACGACCATAACATAAACGTGCCGTTTTATTGTTTGGAAAGTCTTCTAATATTGTACTAAAGAAAGATTCAGCTTTATTATATTTTCCTGTTTCTAGGTAAGTAAAACCTTCTTTCATATCTTGAGCAGTGGCGCTAAAAGCGATGAAAAATAAGCTGATATTAATAAGTGATTTTAATGTCATAATCTCTGTGTAATTTTCTAATTGCAAGTTACGGTGTTATAGTTTGTCATTCACCTACAGCAACTTGCCATCCGTCGAAATATACAGAACATACACGGAAATACGTGAGATATTTGTGTCAGATTTAAACGAATACTAGTTAAAAATGAAGCAATTATTAGCAGCAATCAAATCAAGAAAGATAACACCAGAGCAACTGTTTATGGTAAGTGTTTTAGCTGTAAATGGAGGTAATTATTTATATAATCTTATATTAGGAAGGGTGCTTGGACCAACCGAATTTGCTGATGCTGCCGTATTAATAACTTTTTTATTGGTGCTGTCTTTTATGGCGATGACGTTTCAATTGGTTACCGCAAAATTCTCTGTGTTATTTGAAAATAATGTCTTTAAAAACTTCATTGCTAAAACTTATCAGCAAGCATTTTTAGTAGGAGTTATATTAGGAGTTTTAATCATTATTTTTTCGTCGCAGTTAAAAACAGTTTTTAACACATCTTCTTCTATGATGTTTGTTATTTTTGGTTGCGGTGTGCCTTTGTATTTTTTAATGAGTGTTAATAGAGGAGCGTTTCAGGGTAAAAAAGCTTACAAGTCTTTATCTATAACCTATCAAAGTGAAATGTTAAGCCGATTGTTAATTACATTGGGTTTAATCTTTTTATTCAATATACAATCATCAGCGGTCATTGCTATTGGCATTGTGTTGTCTTTTGTGTTCGGAATGTTTCCTTTCAAAACTAAAAATATCAATTTTAAAAAGTCGCAAGCTCTAGCTTTAGATGATAGCAAACAGATTAAAAACTTCTTTTTGTTAACTGCATTTTACGAGCTTACACAAATCATAATCAATAATAGTGATATCTTACTGGTAAAACATTATTTTGAATCTTACGAAGCTGGTTTATACGCCTCATTAGCCTTAATAGGTAGAATTGTATATTTCATAGCTTGGATGTTTGTAATGTTATTGTTACCTGCAGTAGTAGAGTTGAAGAAAGAAGGTAAAGAAACGGCTTCTGTATTATTTAAATATGTAGGTTACATTGCTGTTATTTCAATTATTATCGTTTTAACATGTTTAAGTTTTCCAGAGTTAATTATAAATATACTTTTTGGAGAACAATATATTTCTATGGCTCCTTTATTATGGAAATATGCCATTGCTACCTCGATGTTTGCTATTTCTAACATCTTCGCTTATTACTATCTGTCTTTAGATAAATACGTGCCAGTAATCATTTCTGGAGTCTTTGGGATGCTCCAAATGCTATTAGTAGTCTTTTTTCATGATAGTTTAGAACAGGTAGTGCACATGCAAATTATAGCAATGATTTCATTGTTAATCATACAGTTAGTGTTTTTTAAGATTGAAATAGCAACACAGCAAAAGGTTTTGTCTAAAGAATAATTCCATTCGTCTATAGTAAAAGTCGTCCCAACGAAAGTGATGATTTTTAGAGAAATAAAATATGAAATTTGCATTGTAATTAATCAAAACATTTAAAACTTACCTCATTATGAAATTAGCTATTGTTACCGCATATCCACCTAGTAAAGTCACTCTAAACGAGTATGCTTACCATTTAGTAAAGCAGTTTAGACAAAAGGAAGCGGTTACAGAACTAATTTTATTAACAGATAAAACTGAAGGTGCTAAGGATATCGAATTTACTGAGCAAGGTTGTAAAATAACAGTCAAAGAATGTTGGTCTTTTAACAGTTATAAAAATATATTTTCAGTAACTAAAGCTATTAATGTTACAAAACCAGATGCTGTATTATTCAACTTACAGTTTATGAAATTTGGCGATAAAAAAGTAGCAGCAGCTTTAGGATTAATGTTGCCATGGGTTTGTAAGTTAAAAAAGATTCCTAATATCGTTTTATTGCATAATATTCTTGAAGAAGTAGATTTAGGAAGTGCTGGTTTTACATCAAATAAGTTAATGCAGAAAATTTACGGATTTATCGGAACTAGTTTAACAAGGCTTATTTTACAAGCCGATACAGTAGCGGTAACAATGCAGAAATATGTAAATGTTTTAGAGATAAAATATTTATCACCTAATATAAAATTGATACCTCATGGTACTTTTGAAATTGCGGAAGAACCAAGCTATAATTTACCAAAAGGGCCGATGCAAATTATGACCTTCGGGAAGTTTGGGACTTATAAAAAAGTGGAAGGAATGATCGAAGCAGTAGAATTAGTTAGAGCTAAAACAGGATTAGATTTAGAAGTTGTTATTGCAGGAACAGATAATCCAAATGTTCCAGGATATTTAGCTAAAGTACAAGAGGGTTATAAACATGTTCCTCAGGTAAGATTTACAGGTTATGTTGAAGAACACGAGGTACCAACCTTATTTAACGAAAGTGCGGTAGTTGTATTTCCTTACACATCGACTACAGGAAGCTCGGGTGTTTTACACCAAGCCGGAAGTTACGGAAAAGCTGTTGTAATGCCAGATTTAGGGGACTTAGCTTTGCTAGTACAAGATGAAGGTTATAGAGGTGAGTTTTTTGAACCAACGAGTATTGAAAGTTTAGCATCTGCCATAGAGGCTATTGTAACCGATGAAGTTTATAGGTTACAACTTTCTAAAATTAATTATGAAGCTGCAACAGCACATCCAATGTCGCAAATAGCAGATATGTATTTAGAAACTTTTTCAGACATTATTGCTAAAAAAGAGCATAGTTCAATGGCTGTTAACACAACTGTGATTAAGTAACTTATACTTCCTAAAATAGAAATACTTCATGTTAAATGATAAATATTAATTAGAAATATATTTAAACGATTCCTTTTTTGCCCCATTTTTATCAATAAACCCAAAATGCTTTTGAGCATTTTTACGCCAAGGAAGCCTTCCTACAACTTCCTTTGGTATATATGTAAAGTCATATAAAGTCCAAGACATAAATTGTAAGTTATTTGCTGCAATAAGTTCTTGGATTTTTTTGTGATAATTAGCTTGGTCTTCTTCTGAAGATCCATGCGGTTTCCAAAAGCCAGAATAGGAAGAGATTCCAAATTCTTGTAACACTAAGGGTTTGTTTGGGATTTCTGTTTTTAAGGTTTTTATAGCTGTGTCTAATTGCTCTAAATCTTCATAGTAATGAAAGGATACTATATCTACTTTGTCTTTTAAAATAGGTGCACTTTGTGTATTAGACCAACCTATAGTGACCGGATGATGGCTGTCTATAGATTTTACGATGTCTATCATGTGGTCTAGCCATGCAACCACATTTGCTTTACCTCGAGATTCAAAATCTAAATTGGGCTCATTTTTAATATCCCAAGCAATAATAGCGTTGTGGTCTTTAAATGTAGAGACAATGATTTCAGCATGACGTTGGTTTAAGGTCCAGTCCATCACCGAATAATCCCCGTAAAAATCGAAAAGCGTTAACACCACTTTTAAGTGTACAGCTTCAGCTAAATCTAAAGTTTGTTTAAGTTTTTCTAGCTTTTCTGGTTTTACATTAG
The DNA here is from genome assembly GCF_019278425.1 of Winogradskyella sp. HaHa_3_26. Classification (NCBI taxonomy): domain Bacteria; kingdom Pseudomonadati; phylum Bacteroidota; class Flavobacteriia; order Flavobacteriales; family Flavobacteriaceae; genus Winogradskyella; species Winogradskyella sp. HaHa_3_26. The sequence continues at coordinate 2,249,119 of NZ_CP058981.1, forward strand.
CTTTTCCGAAGTCTTCATATTGCACAAAAATACGAACGGAATTTAATCCAGCGTCTTTTATGATTTTAAAGTCTTTAGCAATAGTTTCAGTAGAAAAATCATCGCCAAACATATCCCAAGGATTAGCTTGCGGATAATAGTTGATGCCTTTAATATTAATATTATCGGTTGCAATGGTTTTAGCTTCAAAATGGTATGGCTTACTTTCTTCTTTTACCAAATGCCGAATCCGCCAAAATCCATCTTCCAGTAAAAACACCATTTTATAGGTGGAGGTTTCGGTAGTTTCAAGTATCAGTTTTTCAGCTTTAAAAATACGTTTGTATTCTACCACATTTCTATCGGTAACGACTGCTAATTGTCCATCTTCACTAAAAAATTCTAAAGTAGGATTATGGTTTAAGGTTGTGGCTTCTATGCTAATGTTTTTAGATTTGTTTAGGCTAATAAAATCATACAGGTTTTTTCTCGCACTATCGGTGTAATAATCTTTTATACCGGCTGTTTTGTTGCTCTTGTAAGCTATTTGTTTTACATACCAAGCATCCAAATAATCATTTTGTAAGGCATTTAAATTTTCGTTATCCATTGGTCGCCCTTCGTTTTGTAAAGGTTCCCAAGTTAATTTTGGTGTGTATTGTTCTACTTTTTGTATTTCAGTATGTAACATACTACTTCGGTCTGCACCTGTATTTAAGTAACTAAATAAGGCACTAACACCAGAAATAATAAAGGCAATAACCATAATATATGAGATAATTAATATGGTACGTAGTATGTTCTTGTTAAGACCTACCATAGTGTTTTGGTATTTATTTTTTTTGTTTTTCCCGCCGTTTTTATGCTGAAATTATAATCGCCATTTTGATACATTGCGTGTTTTAAATTGAAATTAACATAACCATTAAAAGATGTTTTTATAATGCTATCAATTAAAACTTGGTCTCTATAGATGTTTAATGTTACATGTAAGCCATCAGGAATCATTTGCCCCATAAAACTATGTAAAGGACCAACGGTTATTGTTCTATTTTTATTTGAAAATAAGATGTCAAAATCTTCAACAACTTGTTTATAAGTTAGTGTAATGTTATCGCTTTCAGACATGCCATCTACGTAAGCTTTAATATTCCAAGTGTCTTCGTAATCTGGATGGATTATTTTTGCTTGTGCAATACCATCTATAGTTGTCCCTGTAGTTTTTAAAATATTCTGATTCTTATTGGTAATGTAAAAGGTGACAAACGTCCCATCGCTTACTACATTTTTTTGCTTGTCCGTAATAATGGACGTTGTAAAAGTGGTCACCTGATTGCCATCAGCATATTGATGAGGTCGCGTTGTTGAAATGTTGAAATCTGTAGGGATAGCAGAAGCTACATTTATGGTAAATTCTTTTGAGTTAATACCTAAGCTTTCTGAAGACACTAACATACGACCACTTTCTTTTTTTGAATAAATATTCCTAAAGGCGATTAAATTGTTGGTGTAAATAGCGTTTGTTTCTTCGGAATCTAAAAATTGATGCTTTTCTGTGACTAAAGTATTTGTAGGAACGGGATTGTCTAATGAATCCGTTGGAATAATGACTAGCATGGTGTAGTCTGTACCACCAGCTTCAATACTTGGCGGTCCAATATAGGTTTCCATAGTAGCAACTTCAGCTTTTGGTTTAATGTTGAAGCTTCCTTTTATAGAAGTTGTTTTGTCTGTTAATATCCAATTTACAACACCTGTTTTTTTAGTTATGTGTTCTGGAAATGTATATTCTAAGGTTTTTGAATTTAAAACACCAGAAATTAACGTCGAACCAAAACTGTTAGAGCAATAAAGTAAAGGTTGCTCTCCATTTGAAGTAGAAAATTTTAAAACAATAGGATTTCCAACCTCATATTGTGTTTGGGTTGTAATTAGTTTAATCCTACTGCCTTCGTTTTGTTGTTTCACAGCAAAAGAGGATAATAAAATTAATCCTAAAAGGAATAGATATGTGTGTTTGATTGGCATTAATTAGGGTTTCCTATATAGGTGTTTATTTCTATTTTAATATAACTAAAATCTGGATGGTCAATTTTTTGTAATTGTGCTTCTGAATGGTTTTCAATTCTGTTAGGTACTATTTTACTAGCAATAGCATCGTTTGGTAGACCGTTAATAAAAATATTTTTCATGTCATCACTAATGATTTTTACTTTTCCATTTTTTAAAATTTCATATTCAAAATCTTGTTTTCGTTGTTGTCTTACACCTGCTTTTACAAATAAATGATCTACCCAAACCATGTTTTTATCTGCATCATAATACGTAATTAATAGTTGAGGTATTGTAATTTCTTGAATTCCACTATTAAATAAATTTCCAGTAATGGTTTCGTCTTTAATATCAATAGCGCTTAAAACAACACTTTTATATAAGTCTGATCCAGAAACATTTCCTGCAGCTTGTAAATTGAATTTGGTGGGTTGTTCTTCAAATTCAACGGGTGTAAATTCATCAGGATTAAAGGTGTCAGGAATAGAGTCTTGCGTTTTAGACCAGGCAATACCTTCAAAATTAATTCTAAAACTGCTCGATTCTTTAGGCATCAATTTATGCTTCATATGGTATTTGGCGTTGTACGTAGCAAGTTGTTTATTTGCATCGTTGTACAATGTTCCTTTTAAAATAACATCTGCAGGGACATTATCGATGTTTTGTACTTCACCTATAATTGCATAATGACCATTGTATTGGACCAGTTTTGCAGATACAACTTCTAAAACGGGTTGTTTTAAAATGTCTTCATGATGGGTTTGTTCTGTGGTAATTCGACGTCTACCTTGATTAAAATATTTGGTAGCATTGGCAGAATACAATTGGTCTGGTGGTAAATCGTTATTTAATTCGTCGGGTTGTAAATACCATTTTTGATTTCGTTTAGATAAGGTTTTGTAATCTACCTTTTCAATCTTTTCTAAAGGTGTAATCCACTGACTCGTCACCTTTGCAGAGACAGTGCTGTCATTATAGGCTGTGATTTCAGTTTCAATTGCATCCATTTTGGCATAACTACTCAGTAAACCATCAGTTACCGAAGTTTCTAACATATACTGAGCAATAGGTAGTTTGCTTTGTGGGTCGATTAAGCTGTGAGCTTTTTCAAATTCTTTAAAATCTAAAGCATCATAATAGGCTATTATGGCATTTTCTGGACTGCGTTGCGAGTCGTTTTTTAAATAGAATAAATAGATGCCATAAAATACTATGACAGCCAAAAACAATGACCAAACATGAGTGATTCTTAATACATTTCTATTAAATTTAGAGTAAGAAGCCGAATACTTTAAAAAATCAGGAATAGGTTTTATGCGTGTTTTTAGCATATTAACCCAAAGCATTTGTATGTTTAAAGCAAAGGCGATTAATACGGTTAGAAAAGGAATAACACCCCACATTATTTTTAACCAAGTAGCAACATCTTCTTTTGGTAAAATAGAAGATACAGGTGGAATATTAAGGCGTTCCCAAACCATAATGCCATTTTCTAACTGTCGTAAACGTTGCCAACCACAGAAATAAAGAATAGGGTCGTAAAATTTATCGTTAGAAAATATGTATTTGAGGTTGTATTTTTCTGGCGTAGTTAAAAATTGTTGTAACGATCCAATACCAGCAACGCCTTTAAATTTAGAGTTTTCTAAGCGTTCTATTGGTCTTGTGGTTAATTCGGGTAAACGTCTTGCAGAGTGGTAGTTTCCATCTACGGTTAAAGCATTGGTTTGTGCACTTAACCAAGCCATTTGGTCGCCAAAACCAAGGGTTAAAAACCGCCATTTATCATGGTCATCTTGATTTAAGAAATTCACAATGGGTAACATCTTTATTTTCTGTGGTTGCGAGGGTCTAAAATAGTTGAGACTCATGGTGAAAACGACCATAAAAACAGCAAGTCCTGCTAGTAATCCTCCAATAATACGATGGTAAACGGCACCAAACTTTTCTTGAATTAATGTCTTTAAATCACCTTCAACTAAACGATAGGCAAATTCACCCATTAAAGGGATGGATAAAATAGAGGCCCAAAGTGTAAAGCGGTCTAAGGTTAAAATATTAAAAGCAGTTTCGCCTAACATTTTAAGAGGAATAGGGGTTGTGCCACCAGTTCCTAAAATAGTACAAATGGTTACAGATAACCCAAAAAACAAATAGCGTTTGCTGTAATACCTGTAAAATATGTAAGGTAATAGGACTAACAAAATTCCCCAAGGAATTAGAAAGAAGACTAAACCAGAAGATGTGATTTCTAAAAAATTATCGCGAGAGCCATGCGGTATTGGTACTTGTGTAATTGGGTTGGCTTTAGAGTTTAACCAATACGGAAAAATACAACCAACAATTAATACTAAAGATAACATCCCAAAGCTTACAATACGTTTAAAGAGCTTTAAAAAGCTACTCCAAAATAACTTAAAAGTTACCTCTTTCATTGTGTTGACTTGACCTCTAGAAACATCCATTATAACCATTCCTATTAACGGGAAAATAAAAAAGATCATTCCAAAAATAGGAGTCACATGATGAGAGGTAACGGTTACAGCAATAAGTGATAAACTAGTTGCTAAATACCATTTTTCACCTGTTTTTAACCATAAATAGATTTCTGGTAAGGCATGCATTAATACAGAAACACCTATAATGCTTGGTAATTGCCCAAATATGTGAAGCGTTTCTACAAAAGAGGATGAAAAGACAGCTAAGATAGAAGCATAACCAGCAACAGTTTTATTACCTGTCATCATTAGAGAAAAACGATATGTACCTGTAATAAATAATACAATGGCTATTAATGCGACACTAAACATGCCAAATTTTAAGCCGCCAATTAGTGAGAGTAAACCTATAGATTGGTGAACTAATGGCGGATAGCTTTGTACTGTAAAACCAGTATACCATTCATAATTCCATGGTTCAAACCAACTATGTGCATAATGATCTGCAAAAAACAGATGTATTAAAGCATCATAAGTTGTTTCCAAAGTAAAAAAAATGGCACTACCATGAAAAGCTAATCCTAAGAGAAGCGCAGATATTAAGTATTTATTTGAGGTTTCCTTCATTTAAAGCCTAAGCTGTAACAACATGGTAAAGATATATAATTTAAATAGGGGTTCTATTTTTAATTATCTATAGTAATCTACCATTCATCTACACTTGTCTATAAGTTAAACTAAATAAGAATTTTATAAACGTCTTCTAGACTACTTTTGAATCATCAATAATATAAAAACCAACTTATTATGAAAGTTTTAGCTATAGATGATCAACAGCTAGTATTACTTCCTTTACAAAAAAGGTTAGTTGAATTAGGTTATGAGGTAAAAATAGAAACTGATGCTACTGAAGGATTAAAATTATATGAATCGTTTAATCCAGATTTAGTGATTGTAGATATTAACATGCCAGGTTTATCTGGGTTAGACTTTGTAAGATATATTAGAGAGACTAAGAATTCTCAAATACCAATCATGGTTTTGTCTGGAAACACGCAAGACGAAACGATTACAGAAGGATTTGAGTTAGGTATTAATGATTACATGAAAAAACCTTTAAGCCTAAATGAAATCAGTGCACGTGTAAAGCGTTTAATTGGTGCTCCAGAAATGCGAAACTCTGTCGCAAATAGTGATGTAATGATTCAAGAGCGTTGTGTTGGTGTTGTCATACCTTGTTATAATGAAGAAGAACGTTTATTTAGAGATGAATTTATTAGTTATATAGATAAAAATTCAGGCTATCATTTGTGTTTTGTAAACGATGGAAGTACGGATAAAACTCTAGAACTTTTAAAAGATTTACAAAAGGGAAGAGAAGATTTTATTACGGTTTATGATTGTGAAAAAAATGGAGGAAAAGCTGAAGCTGTACGTTTAGGTATGTTGCATATTTCTAAAAAAGCAGATTTAGATTATATAGGCTTTTTAGATGCCGATTTATCTACAGATTTAGCAGATTTTGATGATTTAGTAAAGACGATTGAAACCTCTGATTTTAAAATTGTGAGTGGTTCTAGGATTTCTAGGATGGGAGCAGATATAACTAAAGAGTCTGCACGAAAAATTATAAGTCTTACAATTAATTTTATTATCAGAAAGATTTTAAAAATGGACTTTAAAGACACGCAATGTGGTGCCAAAATATTTAGTAAAGATGTTATTGAGATTGCATTTGGTGAAAAATTTGTAACACAATGGATTTTTGATGTAGAAATTTTTAAAAGAATGAGTATCCATTTTGGTTTAAAAAAGGCTAAAGCTATGCTATGCGAACAACCTTTAAAACGCTGGATTCATGCAGATGGTTCTAAACTATCAATGAAAGATTCTGTAAAAATAGTTGGGCAATTAGCACAAATAGCTTGGGTTTATAGATCTAAAAAATCAGATGGAAAACCAGCTAAAATAGAAGTAGCATAATCTAGTTAACAGAGGACTAATGAAGATTGGAATTATAATAATATTTCATAATAATGAAACAGATATAGATAAATCGTTCTTTATAGACCAGATTAAGAGCTCAGAACATATTGAAATATGTTTTGTAGATAACGAAAGTAAAGATGAGACATTAAATCATTTAGACGATATAAAAGAAGTCTGCCCTGATAAGGTTTCTGTTATAGAAATTAAAAGAAATGTATCAGAGATTGCTGCAACCAAAGCAGGAGCTAGATATATGTTTAATGAGTTTAATTTAAAACATATAGGATATGTTAATGCGAATGCTTTAAAACGAAATGGACTTATTTTGAGTACATTAATTAAACGTTTTTGTACACATAAAGATGTCATTATTGACTTTAATTTAAAAATAATAAAAGATCAAGAGATCAAAAAAACATTATTTAAAAGTGTTTTTTCTGTTGTAGAATATTTGCAACATATTGAAAAATCTTCTCTAGTAATCCCAACTACTTAATTTATAATCTTACTAAACCATGCAAACTTATCCTATAAGATTTAAACCCATTTTAAAAGAAAAAATATGGGGAGGGCAAAAACTTTCTACACTTTTAAATAAATCTTCAAATTCTAAAAATGTCGGTGAGAGTTGGGAAATATCAGGGGTAGAAGGTGATATTTCTACTGTGTCTAATGGTGTTTATAAAGGGTTATCATTAAACGACTTAATAAAGAGATATAAAAATGAATTCTTAGGGAAGTCTAATATTGTTACTTTCGGAGAAAAATTTCCATTATTAATAAAGTTTTTAGATGCTAAAACTAATTTATCAGTACAAGTACACCCAGATGATAAAATAGCAAAGGCACATCATAAATCTTTCGGTAAAACAGAAATGTGGTACATAATGGATAGTGATGATGATGCTGAAATTGTTTTAGGTTTAAAGAATAATGATGTCGATAAAAGTGTGTTAGCAGATATTAATGCTTCTAATGTAAATACAATTTTTAATACCGAAAGAGTAAAACAAGGGGATAGCTATTTTATTCCAGCAGGAAAAATTCATGCTATTGGAGCAGGTATTTTGGCAGCCGAAATTCAGCAAACAAGCGATATTACATACCGTGTTTACGATTGGGATCGTAAAGATGCTAACGGAGTACAAAGAGAATTACATACCGAATTAGCTCAAAAAGCAACAAAATCTTTTGCTTCGAACGGAAAAAGTGATTACCAATTAACCCAAAATGAAACTTGTAATTTAGTGAATTGTGATTTCTTTACAACTAATATTTTTGAAGTAAAAGGCACAGAATATAAAAGTTATAAAAACCTTGATAGTTTTGTGATTTTTATGTGTGTAGAAGGTGTTGTAGAAATTAAAGTAGAAGATAGTAATGAACTGATTAAAATGGGAGAAACCATTTTAATTCCTGCTAATACAAAAGAGGTGGTTTTTAGTGCTCAACAATCTAAACTACTAGAGATCTTTATTGCTTAGTCTTATGATATGGTTGTAAAATTACGAGAAAGTCTTAATTAATGATACATTTGCAGAATAGAAGAATATATTATGTCATTAGAAAGAGAACTACAACAACGAAGTGGCTCAAAGTGTGAGCTAAGTGGAAGCGAAGAAAACTTATCAGTTTTTATCGTTCCAGATGTAAAAGAGAACGGATTAAAAACAGCATTATACGCATCTAAAACCTGTATAGAGCAGATGAATGATGCAGATACTATTGATGCCAACCATTGGAGGTGTCTTAACGATAGTATGTGGAGCGAGCACGACGCTGTGAAAATTATGGCGTGGAGAATGCTTAATCGTATTAAAGCAGATTGGACTCAAGATTTATTGGGTATGATGTATATGGAAGAAGATTTGTTAGAATTAGCACAAGCTTCTGGTGATGGTGAAGATGATGAAAATAAATTAGTACACAGAGATGTTAACGGTGTTATTTTAGAACACGGTGATTCTGTAGTATTAATTAAAGATTTAAAAGTGAAAGGCTCTAGTATGATTGCTAAGCAAGGTACAGCAGTTAGAAACATTAGGCTAGATCACGAAAACGAAACTTACATTGAAGGCCGTGTTGGTGCTCAGCAAATTGTAATTATAACAGAATACGTTAAGAAAACTTAATCGTTATTTTTTTTATTAAAAAAATCGAAACTAAGAGGTATTAAAAACACCATAAATAAGTATTTTTTGGTTACTAAACCGTAAATAGTTAAAGCTGCTAGTAACACCATTAGTATTATTTTGTACTTATATTTCATTTTGTAAAAATATGAATTTTTACAATTCCTTTTTTTATTCCGAAATGAAATTGCACAGGTTTAAATGAAATAATATACAGGTTTTCATAATTTTATTTAAAGTTCTGATACCTCTTAGTATTGATATAAGATTATTAAATTAATCTCATTATTTATTGATTTAGTATTTGTTGATTGTAGCTTTTAAAGGGGAGTTTTAACAAGACATATCTGCAATTATCTTCCATTCACCATTTATTTTTTTGAAGATGATCATAAAAACACCATTGGCATTTCCAACTTCACGTTTTAGATGATATTCACCCATCACCCAATAATTATCACCTTCAATTTTTGAAATATCATTAATCAAAAATTTTAAGGTGCCGCTTTCTGCTTTTGTCGGATAGCCTTTCTTGTAATTCGCTAAGGTTTGATGCCAGCCTTTAGTAAGTCCATTGCTACCATAAAACTTAAGCGAATCGCTTTTCCAGTAGCCTTGCATAAATCCTTCTAAATCGTGGTTGTTCCAAGCAATCTCTTGTGCTTCCATTACTAAGCGTATGCCTGCCTCAGCAAGTTCGTTAGATTCGCTTTTGTGCGTTGTTTCTGTGGTAACGTCTGCCTTAATACTAATACAGCTAAAACACGATAAGGCTATGGCAAAGACGAGAATATATTTCATAAGAATTGGTTGTTGTTTATCATCTAAAAATAACAACTAATTTTCTAAAGAATACCCTTTTGTTGTTTTAAAAACGCATCGGCTTGATTTTGTATTAGAATCCTTGCCTGCTTTCGTTTGTAGTTCATCAGCGCTTCTTCATCTGCAATTTCTTTGTAGACTTTGTTATTAATTTCATTATCGGTTTTTAAAAGGAGTTGGCGTTCAGCAACCTTTTGCATGGTCCAGGTTTGAATCGTGGTTTCTTGATCTTGTAATTTATAATCGAATTCACCTTTTGAAGCTAATAGTTTGGCTATGATTGGAGAGGTTTCAATCGCTAAAAACAATAGAAAAATAAAGAAGGATGGTAACCAAGGTAATTCGCCTAAAGCGGTAATACGTGCCATTAAACCATCAAAATTATCAATAATAGGTTGTGATGTTTCAATATTAATAGTATAATCTGCTTCAAGCGTTGCTATTTGGGTTTCAAGCGCTTCGATTTTAGTTTTAGTATCAGATTTTAATTCTTGTAACTCGGCTAATCCAGCATCATGCTTGTCGCGCTTTTCCTTATACACAGGACCTTTGCCCAAAAGTTTAGAACCTGCTGTGCCTTCAGCTTCTGAAATATAAGTATTATATAAGCCATTGACTTCCGCTTCTTTGACATCAATTTGAGCATTTAAGCTTAAAATTTCACTTTCAAGCGTAGCAATTTTAGGACTAAACTGTTCCGCAATTTGATTCTGGTTCGCTAAGGTTAAATCATTTTTTTGTTCTAATAAAACTTGATTAATTTCTTTTTCAAAAATCTTTAATTCTAATGGTTTTGAAATGACTACAGCAATAATAAGTGCTAAAAAAAGTCGTGGAGTCGCTTGAAGGATTTCATCTAAAATATTGTCGCGCTTTTTAATCGTTGAAACAATATAGCGGTCTAAATTAAAAATGAGTAAACCCCAAATGAGTCCAAAGAAAATTGAAGTATAGAGATTGTCAAATACGGTAAAAAGGGCATAACTAGCTGCAATGGTTGCCATAACAGCGGTAAAGAAAACGGTAGCTCCAATACCAGCATATTTGTTCTGTTCACCAATGGAGCAGTCGTTTAAAATGTCGGTGTCAGCGCCAGAGCAAAGGATAAAGAATTGCTTTAACATAAGTGTTTGTTTTTTGATTGACCTAAAAATTAGGCTGATTGATTGACTATTAGAACGCTAAAACATACTTTTTGTTACATGTTTAGATGAAAAATGCCTCATAAATTGAGGCTTTAGATAAAAAAGTAATCTGTATTTTTATAAAGTTAGATTTGTAATACCATACTTTTTAAATAATTTTGCTAGTTTAGAAACATGAGATTTTAATTTCTCTGAAGGTCTATTATCTAAGGCTAACTGAAAAGATGGATGCTCTCTATATTTTCCATTATACTCAATTGTAGTATATCTAATATCGTTTTTAACAAGATATACCTCGATATCATCTTGATATTCTGGTGATTTGGCTGGCTTAGACCTAAATTTCTTTGAATCTTTATTTTTTGAGAAAACAAAAGTATTCTTAATTTCAATTGGTGATAGGTTTGCTATTACAGATTCTAAAGTTTTTAATGAAACAGCTTCAAAGTTTTTAAAAGTATTATCCTTACTTATGGAATAAGTACCATCTTCAGAAATAGTAATGTAAACCAAACGTTTTGTTGCTGTTTCTTTAATTGGTTTTTCTGATGTGTAGGTTTCGATTGGTATGATTATTGGATCATTCTTATCTAAAAGTTCTAAAGTTTTGATCATTTTAGGTGAAGATTTTAGTGTAAACATTTCGGTTTTTTCTTCTTCTGGTGTTAGTTGATTGTAAACTTTGTAATAGGATTTTCCATCTTTATTTATTTTAACGTAAGGAGCAAAAGGAGTTATAGGCAATTCTACGGATTTTTGATCTTTTTCTGATAATTTATAGATATAGTGTTTTCTTAGCTCTAACCATAAGTTGTTCATTTTACTCTTCTCAGCTTTTGTTTTATGAAGAAAATGGGGTTTTGTATGTCTAAAAGTTTCGTATTGCTTAAACTTCTTAAGATATTCTTTTTTGATTTCTGAATCATTAAAATAATAATCTTCTATGCTATTAGCATTTGGTCCACCATTAGATGTTTTTTGTTTTGCAGGAGGAGGTGGTGGTGGAAATTTTAAACCTGTATTTTTTAATTCATCATCTGCAATTGGTAATTCTACAGAATTTTCTTTCTGTGTTGAAGTCATACGTTTATAGATTCCAACATATTTAATTAAGTCTTTTTGTTTTACGATAGGATAATTCGCTGTTTTACCGTTGCGTTCGTCTTCTTGAGCAGCTAGCGTTTCTTTTTTTAGTTGTTTAGCCCAATCATTGTATTCTGCCACTTCCTTTAGTGTTGGTTTTTCTTGGATTTCTTTGTCTTCGCCTACTTTTTTATCAGGTGATACATTATTTCTACGATTAGATAGCTTTACAACATACTTTTCATTAACATCTAATTGTGTTAGGATATCTGTACGCTTACCTTTATTATTTGCTGCAATAGCTTTTGCTTCTTTAGCAGAAATTTCTTCATCATTTAAATAGAAAGAAGCACCTTCGTTTTCCATCTCTATTATAAATTCTAAAAAGGAAGGATTGTATATACTTTGAGTGTCATTTGGGTTGGGGCCTCCTTTAGATGTTTTTTGTTTTGCAGGAGGTGGAGGAGGTGGAGGAAAAGTCGCTATTTCTTCTGCTGTTAACTCATTACGTTTTTTGTAATATGTTTTACCATTAAGGGTAATTTGCACATAAGGTTTTATTGGTGAAATAGGTCTTTTTACTTTTGCTTTATTTTCTTTAGACATTCTAAAATATAGGCCTCCTAAATCTGAAAACATATCATCTAACCCTTCTTGTTGTTGCTTTGATTTGTTAATGTAATGTGGTTCAGTAGTTCTAAGCGCTTCATAGATATCGTATTTTTTTAAATAGATTTCAACAACGTTTTGGTCTACATAATTAATTTGCAACTCCTTCGCTTTTTTTAATTCATCTTTAATGTGTTCAACATGGTCAATAGTGGATGATTCTTCTTTTTCAACATATTCCTTTTCAGCAAAACTGTAAAAAAGAATCGCAATAATGGGAAGTACCAATAAAGTACTTAGCCAAATTCTGGTTTTTGAGGTTTGTGTTTTCATAACTGTAAATCGTTTTTTGATTGATGAATAATTGATGGCACTCGTTAATTGATAATCTTGAGTGTTTGATGAAAATTGTAATAAAATATTTTGATACGTTTTTGTGTCGGCTCCTTGTTTTAAAACCGCTTGGTCTGCTAAAAACTCATGATTGAGTTTTATATGATGTTTCAATATGTAAATTAGAGGATGAAACCAAAATACAATCTGTAAGACTTCTAAAAATATAATATCAATACTGTGTAATTGTTTAGCATGCGTTTCTTCATGCAGTATAACTTCCTCTGGTATGTTAAGCGATTCATATCTAGTTTTATTAAAAAAGATATATCTAAAGAAAGAATGTGGAATTAAATTATCTTCTAATAACACATAAATAAAAGGACGTTTATGTATCGTTTCATTATTAGAAATACGTCTTTGTATTTGAAACAAGTTAATCAAAAATCGTATAGCTAATAATAATACGCCAATGCCATAAATAAACCAAAGTGTCGTTTCTAAATTCCAAAAAGGAGTCGCTTCAATTGGTGCTTCAACAAAATCAGGTTCTATATTTATGAATGTAGGTACAGTTTCAAAAGTAGTTACAACGGGTTCTACATATTCTATTATAGTTAATGTTGGTATTACTATGGCCAAAACAAATGCACTTAATAAATAAAAGCGTTTAAAGTGATGCATTTGTTGACGTTCTAAAAATAGAAAGTATACTATCCAAAACACGAATAAGCAAGCTGAAAATTTTAAGATATAGATTGCCATATTACTTGTTTTTTATTTCTGTATCAATAATCTTTTTAAGCGCTTCTAACTCTTCTTTTGTTAAATTTGTTTTACGTGTAAAGAAGGATGCAAACTGTGAAGCACTATCATTAAAGAAAGTTTTAATAAGCCCGTTAACATGCTTTGAAAAATAATCTTCTTTTTTAACGAGCGGAAAGTATTCTCTCGATTTACCAAAGGTTTTATAATCAATAAAACCTTTACCAATCATTCGTTTTAGTAAAGTGGCAACGGTTGTAGTGGCAGGTTTTGGTTCCGGGTAACTCTCTAGCAAATCTTTCATAAAAGCTTTGTTGAGCTTCCAGAGGTGTTGCATTAGTTGTTCTTCGGTTTTTGATAGTTGCATGCTCTACGTTTTTAGAATTAACTCTACAAATGTAGAATATAAATTTTAATTCTACAAGTGTAGAGTTGAAATCAGGTATATAAGTAATTTTGGTAAGTTGTTAGTATTGGATGTTTTAAAATGAAAAAGCCCCATGATTAGTAATAATCACAGGGCTTTTTTAAATTGGATAAGCTGTTTTTAAGTCGCTTAATTATTTTGATAATTCGGTAAAATATTTATAAAAATAAGGAATCGTTTCAATACCTTTTAGGTAATTCCACACTCCAAAATGCTCATTTGGTGAGTGAATCGCATCGCTATCTAAGCCAAAGCCCATTAAGATTGTTTTACTATTTAGTTCTTGTTCAAAAAGAGAAACAATAGGAATACTTCCTCCACTACGTTGTGGGATTGGTGTTTTTCCAAAGGTTTCTTCATAGGCTTTAGATGCCGCTTTGTAACCTAAACTATCAATTGGCGTTACGTAACCTTGTCCACCATGATGAGGTGTTACTTTTACAGTTACACCTTTTGGAGCGATATTTTCAAAATGTGTTTTAAACAATTCTGTAATTTCTTCCCATTCTTGGTTAGGAACTAAACGCATAGAAATTTTAGCATAAGCCTTACTTGCGATTACTGTTTTTGCACCTTCACCTGTATAACCTCCCCAAATTCCATTAACATCTAGTGTTGGACGGATAGAATTACGCTCATTAGTGGTGTACCCTTCTTCCCCGTAAACAGCATCGATATCTAGTGATTTTTTATAAGCATCTAATGAAAATGGAGCTTTTGCCATTTCAGCACGTTCTGCATCCGATAAGTTTTCAACCTTATCATAAAATCCAGGAACAGTAATATGATTATTTTCATCATGAAGTGAAGCAATCATCTTCGTTAATACATTTATAGGGTTTGCAACTGCACCTCCATATAATCCTGAATGTAAATCTCTGTTTGGTCCCGTAACTTCAACTTCTACATAACTTAAACCTCTAAGTCCTGTTGTAATAGAAGGCACTTCTTTAGAAATCATTCCGGTATCTGAGATAAGAATAACGTCATTGGTTAATTTTTCTCTGTTTGCAGCAACAAATTTTGCAAGATTAACACTACCAACTTCCTCTTCACCTTCAATCATAAATTTTACGTTACAAGGTAATTCGTTATTTGTAGTCATGTATTCCATGGCTTTCACATGCATATACATTTGTCCTTTATCATCACAAGCACCACGAGCAAAAATCGCACCTTCTGGATGTAATTCTGTAGCCTTAATTACAGGTTCAAATGGTGGTGAATTCCATAAATCTAAAGGATCTGGCGGTTGTACATCGTAGTGACCATAAACCAAAATAGTTGGTAAATTTTTGTCTATAATTTTTTCACCGTAAACAATAGGGTAGCCTTCTGTTTCACAGATTTCAACATGGTCGCAACCTGCTTTTTCAAGACTAGCTTTTACCACATCGGCAGTTTTTAAAACATCTCCTTTATAAGCAGAGTCAGCACTGATTGACGGTATTTTTAATAAATCGATAAGTTCGCTTAGAAAACGATCTTTATTCTCTTCGATATAAGATTGAATGGTTTGCATAATTAAGAATTCGGTTTGTAACAAAAGTAAGAATTATAAGATGGATAAGGGTGACTGCTCTCAATTTTAAGTTTTATTTAAATGGAATTTATTTAAGTTTTTATTGTGTAAAATAGTTCTGGTAATCAATTGTTTATCTTTTATATGTGAAAAAAATCAAATTCATTGTTAAAACTTGAATATTTAATATTTGTATATTAAAACTATTGTTTATATTTGCATCCCAATAATAATTGGAGATCCTGCAGGCGTGGTGGAATTGGTAGACACGCTAGACTTAGGATCTAGTGCCGCGAGGTGTGGGAGTTCGAGTCTCCCCGCCTGTACAGAGTAAGAAAAGCTAACTTTAACGAGTTAGCTTTTTTTTGTGTTAATAAATCTTATTAGGTTGTTATTCTGATCATTATAAGAGGTTAATAGTGTTTTTTAGTTTTAATAATCGACTTAGCTTACCAAAAATACCATTCGTCTACAGAGTGCTTTGGTCCATCGATTTTCTAACTTTCTTCCTTTGTCTTCCAACTACATTTGTAGCAAGAGAATTCCTGATAAGTGAATTTATTCTGTAATCTAAATGTAGCGTTATGTTAATTTTAATATTTTTCTCAATACTTTTAATAAGTTGTATTCTTTCTTTATTAGAATATAAATATGCTAATTATTTATATTATTTTATGAATTTGTATCATGTTATTTCTAATCATAGTGATGTAGTCGTTAAGACTAGTAATCCAATAAGGGTTAGTTCTCAGAAAGATACTCTTTATATAGATAATAAAATAAAAGAGGCAAGTAAAGAACTTAAAAGGAATTTAAATCACTTAGATTTTATCACAGGAATTGAAGAGTCTTTTATGAAGGTCGCTTCTAACGATAGTTGTATAGAGCGATTACAGGAGTATTTGAAATTAAAAAAAGAAATTCAATTAAAAATTATTGAATTATCTAAACTTATGGCGGACTATCAGATTAATAAAATTGAGTCATGTTAAATTAAAATAAATGATTTTCTTTAAAAAAAGCTCCTAATTTTTACAGAATATTATATTTAATTAAAGTATATATGTAATAAGTAATTATATCAAATTTTTGTACGGAAATTTGCATTCTAAATTTAGAAAGTAAAGAACGTATTATGAAAGAGGGATTTTCTAATAAAAAAGCTTTGTTGTCTTTGGCAATTGGTGGTTTTGGAATAGGTCTTACAGAGTTTGTAATTATGGGGATTTTACCCAATGTGGCAAATTCATTAGGAATTACGATTCCAGAAGCGGGTCATTTTATTTCGGCTTATGCTCTAGGAGTTGTTGTAGGGGCTCCTTTACTAACTAGTTTTAGTTATAAGTTTCCTGCCAATCGTATGCTTTTATTTCTTATGGTTTGGTTTACTGTTTTTAATACGCTTTCTGCTTTTTCTACAAGCTATAACATGTTACTTATAATGCGTTTTCTATCCGGTCTCCCTCATGGAGCGTTCTTTGGTGTTGGAGCTGTAATTGCAGGCAAACTAGCCCAAAAAGGGAAGTCAGGTCAGGCTATTGCTATTATGTTTTCTGGACTAACAGTTGCTAATATTATAGGTGTTCCTATTGGGACTTATTTAGGGAATCAATACCATTGGAGTGCTTCTTTTTTAATGGTAGGTGTTGTTGGTGTTATTACTCTAGGAAGTATATTTTATTGGATGCCACATTTTGAAAAAGAAGGAAATCAGCCTAAAGATGAAGATCATAAAGGACTTAAAAATCCTGAATTATGGGGTGTAATTGCACTTACGACTATTGGTACAGGTGGATTTTTTGCGTGGTACAGTTATATAGCTCCTTTATTAACTGATGTGGCTCATTTTTCTGAGAATGTAGTTAGTTATGTGATGATTCTTGCAGGATTAGGGATGTTTTTTGGTAATTTTTTAGGAGCAAAAATGGCTGAAGCGTTTACGCCTTTACGCTCTGTTATGATTAGTCTTTTGGCAATGTCTGCTATTCTTGTTGCTAATTCATTCTTTGCTTCAAGTTCTATTATGGCTCTAATATTTACGTTTTTAATTGGGGTAATTTCTTTCAGTATATCAACCCCTATACAAATGGCTATTATTAATACCGCCAAGGGAGCAGAAATGTTAGGTTCTTCTATGAATCAGAGTGCTTTTAATATGGGAAATGCTATGGGGGCTTATTTAGCAGGTTTACCCATTGCTTATGGTTATAGTGTTACGTCATCTTCATTGGTTGGTTCTTCCCTTGCGTTTTCTGGTGCTGTAATTGCAATTACAATATTGCTTTATCGACAACAAAAAATTAAGAAAAAAAAATAGACAATTAGTTGTTCTAATCTATAGTCGAAAATTGTTTTTAAAATGCTTTTACCTGATTTATGCTTTTAAGAAAATAGTTAAACTTAAAGCACCATGAGCACCAATCACTAAAGATTGTTCTATATCTTAGGTTTTTGAAGTGTCTATTATAAAAATATCATAATCAAATTACGACTGTGAAATCTTATTATAGGTATTGTGAATAGTAAAATCTCTATTAAGTGTATTTACCAGATTTATAGGCTGCTGGAGTTAAGCCTGTAGCAGATTTAAACACTCGAGAGAAGTGATAGCGGTCAGAAAAACCTAAATTAAAGGAGATATCTTCAATAGATTGATTGGTGTGTTCAAATAATTCACAAGACTTAGCAATCTTTCTGTTTTGAATAAACTTGTGAAGAGTTGTATTCATTTCATCTTTAAATAAACGAGCAAAAGAATTAGGCGCCATATTTATAAGAGATGACATTTCTGTATTGCTTAATTTATTAGCAATATTAACTTCGATGTAGCGGATAACTTTTAAAACACGCTCGTCTATGTTAATAGCTTTCCATAATTCTGGACCTATATTAGTAAGCGCTTCTTTAATAAAAGCTTGTAGTTTTAAATTGAAGGTAAGTTTAAAATCGCTATTTTCAATTTTTAACCGCATAGTTAAATATGCTAATCGATCTCTTAAATAATCGGTGAGTTCAATTTTTATAATTCCTGGGTAAACATTATCAAAAGGAACACCTAAATTAAAATGAGCAAAGAAATGAATGAGGAATTTATCTTCATAATCTATTTCATTATGATTGGTGTTTAAATGTTTTCCGGAGACATGGATGCCTTCGTTATAGATTTTGTGTTTAGTGTAATGTGTAGAAAATGAAGTAAAAGGCGGAATGATATAGATGTAATCCGGATCCATATCAAAAATATTGTCTTGATGAATTAATTGTCCACCAGCATTTTTATTCCAATAAATCCTCCAAAAAGGAAAGACCATCTCATGGCAATCCCATAAATCGAGGAGCCAATATCTACAACATAATAGTTTTAATTTAACATCAATAAAATTTTGATGATTCTGTGAAGGATCTCCTAATTGAATGTCTTTTACAAATTTCATAAATCTGTAATGTTTGAATTGGATACAAAAATACAGATTTTGAATATTTAATGAAGCCTATTAGGTAAGTATTTTTGTTACAACAATTTATTTGAATAGATATGAAAACAATAAAACTTCCATTAGAGGTAGAAACAGAACTAAAGAGTGTGTCAACAGTTGCTGGTTATTTATGGCAACGTGAATGGGCAGAACGTAATGCAGGAAACATATCCATGAATTTAACATCTTTTTTTAAGAAAGAAGAAGTTCAGGGTATTGGTACTGAAATACCATTCGATTTTCCTAAAGGAGCTGCTGGATTTGTAATTTACATTACAGGTACTGGATGTTATTTAAGAGACTTAGTGGATAAGTTAGAAGAGGTTTCTTGTATTCTTTATATTAATGAAGATGCAACTGCATATTCAATTATATGGGGAGGAAAACGTGAAAACTTTGGACCAACTTGTGAGTTGATTTCTCACGCTAGTATTCATTTATTTAACTCTATCAATCATCCAGAAAATTTAGCGGTTGTACATACACATCCATTAGAATTGATTTGTATGAGTCACCACGAATTGTTTGATAACGAAGAAGAATTAAACAGACAAATATGGATGATGTGTCCTGAGGTAAAAGTATTTGTACCTAAAGGAATTCACTGTACTCCTTACGCTTTATCTAGTACAGCAGCTTTAGCAGAAGTTACAATGGAAGCTTTTAAAACTAGAAATGTGTCCTTATGGGAAAAACACGGTGCAACTTCAACAGCTCCAGATGTAATGAAAGCTTGGGACTTTTTAGATGTAGCTAATAAAGGTGCTAAAATGTTAATGATGTGTTGGGCTGCAGGATTTAAACCAGCTGGTTTATCTAATGAGCAATTAACAGAATTAGAACAATTTACATAGGACTTAAAAAATTTATATATAATGAGTAGACTTATAGGTAGATTACCAAAAATAGGAATTCGCCCTGTTATAGACGGACGAGAATTAGGAGTAAGAGAATCTTTAGAGGTTCAGACGATGGATATGGCCAAAGCGGCTGCAAAATTAATTGAAGAAACATTACGTTTCCCTAGTGGAGAAAAAGTAGAATGTGTTATTGCAGATACTACTATTGGTGGTGTTGCAGATGCTGCTGCTTGTGCAGATAAATTTAAAAGAGAAGGTGTAGAAGTTTCTTTAACAGTAACGCCTTGTTGGTGTTATGGTACAGAAGTAATGGATACAGACCCATTATTACCTAAAGCAGTTTGGGGATTTAACGGAACAGAAAGACCAGGAGCGGTATATTTAGCTGCTGCCTTAGCAGGATATTCTCAAAAAGGATTACCAGCATTTGGTATTTATGGTAAAGAAGTTCAGGATGGTGGAGATCAAACCATTCCTCAAGATGTTTCAGAAAAAATTATTCGTTTTGCAAAAGGTGCTTTAGCCGTTGCTCAAATGAAAGGAAAATCTTATTTATCTATTGGATATAGTTCTATGGGTATTGCTGGTTCTATGGTTGATGTAAACTTTTTACAAGACTATTTAGGCGTAAGAGCAGAATTTGTAGAATCTGTTGAGTTGTTAAGACGTATAGATGAAGGTATTTTTGATCAAGAAGAATATGCAAAAGCATTAGCTTGGACAAAAGAAAACTGTAAAGAAGGAGAAGATAGAAACAATCCTGAAGCACAAAAAACGCGTGAGCAAAAAGATGCTGAGTGGGAAAAAGTTGTGAAAATGACTTTAATCTGTAAAGATTTAATGAACGGAAATCCTAAATTGAAAGAGATGGGATTTGGTGAAGAATCTAAGGGAAGAAATGCTATTATGGGTGGCTTCCAGGGACAACGTCAGTGGACAGATTACCAACCAAACGCAGATTTTACAGAGTCTATCTTAAACTCTTCTTTCGACTGGAACGGAATTCGTCAGGCATATACATTTGCAACAGAAAACGATTGTTTAAATGCAATTTCTATGTTATTTGGTCACTTATTGACTAATAAAGCACAGTTATTCTCTGATGTAAGAACGTATTGGAGTCCAGAATCTGTAGAAAGAGTTACTGGTAAAAAATTAACAGGATTGGCAGAAAACGGAATTATTCACTTAATCAATTCTGGTTCTACAACTTTAGATGCTACAGCACAACAACAAGATGCTGAAGGAAACGCAACAATGAAAGCATTCTGGGACATTACTAAAGATGATGTTCAAAGATGTTTAGACAATACAAAATGGCCACCTGCTACCGTAGAATATTTTAGAGGAGGAGGATTCTCTTCTAATTTCTTAACGAAAGCAGAAATGCCTTTAACAATGTGTAGAATTAACTTAATTAAAGGAATTGGACCTGTTTTACAAATTGTAGAAGGTTGGAGTGTTGAGTTACCAGAAGATGTACACAATGTTTTAAATGACAGAACAGATCCTACTTGGCCAACAACTTGGTTTGTACCTAGAACAACTGGTACAGGATTCTTTAAAGATGTGTATACAGTAATGGCGAAATGGGGAGCAAACCATGGTGCTATTTCTCACGGACATATTGGTGCAGATTTAATTTCATTAGCGTCTATGTTACGTATCCCTGTAAACATGCACAATGTTTCTGAAGATGATGTATTTAGACCAAGCGCATGGTCTGCTTTCGGTGAAAACTTAGAAGGTGCAGATTATAGAGCATGTGATAATTACGGACCTTTATACGGTTTTAAGCATTAAAAATTCAAGCATAAAAAGAAATAGGAAGGATGCGTTTAGTTTGTTATTAGTTGTTTAGCCTTCCCTATTTAGATAATGAAGCTTACCCTTGTAATAGAAGAGAACTATTAAAAAGGGAAGCTTCGTTATCATTTTTAATTTTCCAAATCAAATCACGATTCATAAGTTATTCTTGACACTAAATCAAGAAGCTTCATGTTAAATAATACTTGTTTCTATTACTATTAGAAGTGGGTACAGCAAATCTTTCACACATGAAAAAAGTTATAGCAGTTATAGATATAGGTAAAACCAATAAAAAAATATTTTTATTTGACGAAACTTTTAAAGTCGTATTTCAAAATGCCATTCAGTTTAAAGAGATAAAAGATGAGGATGGATTCTGTTGCGATAATATTGAAGCCATAGAAAATTGGATTCAGAGTGAAATAAAAAATATTCAAGATTTAGGAACTTATCAAATAAAAGCCATTAATTTTTCAACTCATGGTGCTTCGTTAATATATTTAAATAAAGAGGGGAAACGTATTGCTCCTTTGTATAATTATTTAAAACCATTAGATGTTAACGATTTTAGTGATTTTTATGAGTCACAAGGAGGTGTAGAAGAGTTTTCTAGAAAAACAGCATCACCAGCTTACGGGATGTTAAATACGGGGCTTCAGATGTTATGGGTTAAGAAAAGTAAGCCAGAAATGTGGAAGCAAGTCAATGCTATTTTACATTATCCACAATATTTAAGTTATCTATTTACTAAAAAAATTACAGCCGATTTTACATCGGTTGGTGCACATACGGCCACGTGGGATTTTGATACCATGCAATACCACAATTGGCTTAAAGATGAAAATATAACACTACCAAAACCTTGTAAAGGAAATGAAGCCGTAATTACAGATGTTAACGGCGAAAACATTGCTGTAGGTCGTGGTTTACACGATAGTTCTTCATCTATTATTCCTATTTTAGAAAATGAAGAAGGAAAGGATTTTGTGCTTTTATCTACTGGGACTTGGATTATAACCATGAATCCATTCAGTAAAGAAAACCTAACACAACACCAATTAAAAAATAATTGTTTGTGTTTTATGACCCCCGAAAAACAGCAGGTTAAATCTTCAATGCAGTTTTTAGGGCGTATCCATGAAGTTTACATAAAAGCTTTAAGCGAATATTTTAAAGTAGATATTAATACGCATATGGATCTCGTTTTAAATACCACACTTTGTAAAGAATTAATTGATCAGAATTCTCGTGTGTTTCTAGCCGAAGGAATAGATACTGATTTTGAAGCTCATTCAGAATATCTTCAAAAATTCTTGTCTTATGAAACCGCTTATTATCAATTAATTTATGAAATAAGTAAAAAGGTTATCTCTGGAATTGATTTAATTTCAGATGAAAACTCAAACATAAAAGATGTTTATATCTCTGGAGGATTTAATAAAAATGAAGTCTTTATTCAGTTTTTAAAATGCTTGAAAGATAACATTACCATTAAAATTTCCGATTGTAAAAATGAAAGTGCCTTAGGTGCAGCATTACTAATGAAAGATTATCTAAAATAAAAAAGTATGTTACAAAGTAGACGAATTTATTTACCGCCATTAAGTTTAATTGGGCCTGGGTCTTTAAAAGATTTAGGTGAAGAGTTAAAGGAATTACCTTACAAAAAGGCACTTTTTGTAACAGATAAAGTACTTGTAGATATAGGTATTGCGCAAAAAGTAATGGATGCTTTTAGTGAATCGGATTTAGAAATGGTTGTTTTTGATAATGTGCAGCCTAATCCAACAGTTAAGAATGTAAATAACGGATTAAAGTTATTAAAAGAAAATGATTGCGATGTTATAATTACACTCGGTGGTGGTTCGCCTCAAGATTGTGGTAAAGCCATCGGTATTTTAGCCACAAATGGTGGTGAAATTAATGATTATGATGGTATTAATAAATCTAAAAAAGTTTCTTTACCAATCATAGCAATCAACACAACTGCAGGAACTGCAAGTGAAGTCACAATAAATTATGTGATAACAGATGTAGAACGCCATATTAAAATGGTGATGGTAGATAAAAACTGTTTAGTCTCTATTGCTGTAAATGATCCTGAATTAATGTTGGGTAAACCAGCATCTCTAACAGCAGCAACAGGAATGGATGCTCTAACACATGCCATTGAATCTTATGTGTGTACAGGTGCTTTTCATTGGTCTGATGCTTTAGCTTTAGAAGCGATTAAATTAATAGCGTCTAGTTTAGAAGAAGCTGTAAATAATGGTGGAAACTTAGAAGCCCGTAGTAAAATGGCTTGGGGGCAGTTTATCGCAGGACAATCATTTTCTAATGCAGGTTTAGGTTTTGTTCACTCACTTGCCCATCAATTAGGTGGTATGTATGATATGCCACACGGAGTAGCAAATGCTATTTTATTACCACATGTAGAACGTTTTAATTTACCAAATTGTACGCATAAACTTAAAAAAGTAGCGAGAGCAATGGGTGTAGAGGTAAATGATAAAAATGATTTAGAAGGTGCTAATGCAGCAATAAAAGCTATTGAAAAATTATCTAAAGCTGTAGGGATTCCTTCAGGGCTTAAAGAATTAGGTGTTAAAGAAGAAGATTTTAAAATTATGGCAGAACATGCGCTTAATGATGTGTGTACAGGTGGTAACCCTAGAACGGTAACTGTAGAAGATGCTATGGCGATTTATAAAGCTGCGATGTAATTTATAAAAGAAGCAAAAATGTTTTACCTTGTTGGTCTTTCATTTTTTAAGTATAATTATTTCTGTTAAAAGTCAAAATACATGAATACTAGAAAACCAACATTAGGTGAATTTATAATTGAAAATCAAGCTTCGTTTTCATACTCAAGTGGGGAATTGTCCCGTTTGTTAAATGCAATTCGGCTTGCTGCTAAAGTTGTTAATCATGAGGTTAATAAAGCAGGTTTGGTTGATTTATTTGGGAGTTCTGGAGATGTAAATGTACAAGGAGAACAACAACAGAAGTTAGATGTTTTTGCTAATACAACCTTTATTCAAGCTTTAAAAAATAGAAATATTGTCTGCGGAATAGTTTCTGAAGAAGATGACGATTTTATAAAAGTAGATTGTATTGATAACAACAATAGCAGTAAATATGTTGTTTTAATGGATCCGTTAGATGGATCTTCAAATATAGATGTTAACGTATCTGTTGGAACTGTTTTTTCTATTTATAGAAGAATTACACCAATTGGTAGTCCTGTAGAAATGGAAGATTTTCTACAACCAGGTATCAATCAGGTGGCTGCAGGTTATGTGATTTACGGTACATCTACAATGATTGTTTTTACTACAGGAGATGGTGTAAATGGTTTTACATTAAATCCGGCCATAGGGTCATTTTACTTGTCGCATCCTGATATGAAATTTCCTGAAACAGGAAGCATCTACTCGGTTAACGAAGGTAATTATACCCATTTTCCTATAGGGGTTAAAAAATATATAAAATACTGCCAGATGGATGAAGGAGATCGTCCATATACTTCAAGGTATATTGGATCTTTAGTATCCGATTTTCATAGAAATATGATTAAAGGTGGTATTTATATTTATCCAAACAGTACTATACATCAAGATGGTAAATTAAGGTTGCTATACGAATGTAATCCTGTTGCTTTTATAGCTGAGCAAGCAGGTGCCAAAGCAAGTAATGGTTATCAAAGAATTTTAGAGTTAAAACCTAAAGAGATACATGAGCGTGTGCCATTTTATTGTGGTAATACAGCTATGGTTGAAAAATTAGAGAGTTTTTTATTGGATAAATAAAAATTATTTTTTTTGAGTAAAAGATTATCTGCTATGACGATTTAAATTTTTTAAATTGATTAGTTGATGAGCTTTTTTTTGTTTTAAATATAAATTAAGTAAAATATTAGCTTATTAAGATCTTATCTTAATTCTCGACATTTAGAACAAATCATATTTAATTTTAAATAAGTAAAGGTGCTCAATTGAGCACCTTTACAGTATATAGGGATGTTGTTTATTAAGTTAGTAATTAGAGTTTTACTAACTTTGTTGTTAATGTTTGATTTGTTTCATTTTCAATTCTAACAATATACATTCCTGAATTTAAAGATGAAATATCAAAGCTATCTGTATTGGTCAATTCACCTTTAAATGATTTTACTAATTTTCCTGTTAAATCATATACTTCAAGATTAGAAACATTAGCATTAATACTAAAAGATGTTTGCGTTGGATTAGGATAAATACTAAAACTAGATAATGCTTCATCATCAACACTTAATGCTACTGAAGCTATATTTCCTAAGATTCTAAATTGCCCAGCAGGTATTGTTATTGTACTTGTAGAATTACTTATAGTTGTACCGCCTGTAGCATCCATTAAATCAAACCATGTTGTTGTTACTCCACTAGGGAAATTAGTGTTTACCGTTTGAGAAACGACATCAAAATTCGCTAAAATAATAACGTTTCTAAGCTGAGAAGTCGGTATAGAATTATCATATACATCAATTCTAGGTGTTAAATCACCAGAAGTAATGGTGTAATCGCCTTCAAATACAGGTTCTTCAATTTTTAACCTATGTAACTTAGACCAATCGTTATAAATTTCACTTCTTAAAGCATCAGTGATCCAATTGTTTGTCCATTGTGGTTGTGGTTTAGTAGAAAGTTTACAACCATCGTTACTGTAACTTCCATCGCTACAAGTAAAAATTGAATTCTCCATTCCAAGTTCTCCAAAATGCCAAATCATTTTTGGACCAGGAATCATTACAGAAACTGCACCTAAAGCAGACATTCTAGATAAAGCCGTATTAAGATCTTGCACATTATGAGATGAATTGCTAGTGTTACCATAAGCAATGTTTTTATACATTAAGCGCTCTTCATCATGGCTTTCAGCATAACCAACGACGCGTGGTCCATTAAAACCAGTATGGGCATTATATCCCATTCGGCTAATGTTTTTATTACCAGTTTCTGCCATTGTTAGCTCACTATAGGGTGAATTCATTATGCCCCACATCATAATTCCTTTACCTTCATCTAGACGATAATTTGCCCATTCTTTTTCTTCGTTATCAGAACCTAAATGTTCAAAAATAACGTAGTGATCAGGGTCTATGTCCCAAGAATGATCTGCGTATTCTTTTAAAACATCAACACGATCTTGTTGGTAACTACCTGTACAACCTTCATCTCCGCTATCACTACCATTACCACAATTTTGAGTAAATCCTTTTGTTAAATCCCAACGGAAACCATCAATGTTATATTCTTCAATCCAAAAATCTACAACTTGTTTTACATAGTTTTTGGTGTATGTAGAACTGTGATTAAAATCATTACCAACACTATATGAGTGTGTAGGTAGAACATTAAAGTATGGGTTTTCTGTTGAAGGTCCTCCCCAACCATCACCATCAGGATCATCCATCCACATTCTAACCATCGGATTTCTTCCGTAAGCATGGTTAAATGCAATATCTAAAATTACGGCAATACCATTTTGGTGGCAAATGTCTACGAGTTCTTTAAATTTTTCTTGACTACCATAAAATTTATCAATAGCCATATGAAAAGCGGTATTATAACCCCAACTTTCATTGCCTTCAAATTCCATAATTGGCATCAACTCAATGGCATTGATGTTTAGATTTTTAAAATAATCGATGCGATCTATTAGGTCTTGAAAGTTTCTATCCGTGTCAAAATCTCTAATTAAAACTTCATAAATCACTAAATCTTCCTTAGATGGTTTATCGAAATCTGAGACTTGCCAATCGTATGATGTTTGGCCGGTTTGTAAAACAGTTACTTCAAACTCTTGACCTGCCGGATATATTGGCATATTAGGATATGAAGTTTCTGGGATGTATTGATCATCAAAAGGAGATAATACTAGCGGAGAATAAGGATCTGCTACTTTTACCAATGCTGGTGAACCAGATATAGGACTTGCGTCTCCAACCCAATATTGATAAGTTTCAACTTGTTGAGAAGTTAAACCTGTTAACTCAAGCCAAAACTGATCTGTAGCGTTATCTTTTTTCATAGCATATTCATTAGACGCTTCCCAATTATTAAAGCTTCCTAAGACATATACAAAATCTTTATTTGGTGCTGTTAATACTAAAGTTGCCTTTGAATTGTCAGTAGAATTGTAATTAATACCATCTTTTAATCCTGTTGGTAATGTTTCAGATATAGTATTGTTTACAATAATTGAAAATGGTTTTATGATGTTTACACCATCTTGAGTAATAACTAATTCACAAGATTTATTTTCAGTTAAATTTGTAAAGATATACCCATTATAAAAGGTTGTACTATTTTGTGTGTGGACGCTAACGCCATCAACAAAGAGTTCATAATCAGCATTACCTCCTGTGTTTTGTGCTAAAATCTGAGTGCTAGCGCCATTATCTACAACTATAATACCGTTTGAGCTAGAAGAAGGGTTAATCATATTAACTTGGAAAGCACCAATATTAAATATGAAATTTGAACAGTCAGTAGCCTTTAGTTCTTGGTCTCCATTAGGACTTCTAAAAACCATTCCCATTTTGGTAACAAGGCTTTCTTCTTCACTTGTTAGACTAAAATAAGTGTTAGGTGTAAAAGTAATGCTCCATGTACCATCATTATTGTTGGTCATTTCTCCAATACCATCATCTTCTCCCCAGTTTCCAACAACGCCAATGCCATATTCATCACTATCATTACCAACCCCTAAATGAGCATATACTTTTGAAGGGTTACTAATGCTGTTACAATTTGTATCACTACTATTAATATCTACAGTTATAGTTACAGACTCATCAATTAATATTGGACTAGGATTTGTTGTTACTTGTGCTATTGCAATTAAGGGTAATAGCAATAATATATTAAGTAATATTTTTTTCATAATATTTTTGATATCTAAAAAAAGGCTATGAGTTTTCATAGCCTTTTTCATTGTTAAAATTATATTATTCTACAGGGATAAGAATATACCCACCATCTAAGTCATTAAACCAGATGTTGTAAGTTCCTGCAGTTACAGGAATATTAGCTCCTCCTAATTCACCAAAACCACTAAGCGCATTTGCACTACCCCAACTTACATCCCATGCATCGTCAGCTCTAAATTTTAGTTCACCATCAGCTAATTCTACACCGTTTATGTTCCATATATGTTGATCAAAAGTAGATTGAGTCATGTCTGCATCTGCATCCCAACCACCTGCGGTAGCATCTCCAAGGATACCTATAGTAGTATAAGTTGCTGCAGCAGAAGCATCGTAATCTACTAAAGAATAAGTCATTTCTTCAGTGTTAATAGTAAATTCATAATACCCATCTGCAGCTATAGTGAAAGCACTTGGATCTTCTCCCGAACCATCGTTAACTGCTGCTTCATTTTCACCTGCACCAGCACCCCATTGTGGCTGCCATTGTCCTAGTTGTTCTAATAATTTAAAACCTTCACCTCCACTAACAAAGTAGCCTTTGTAGCTAAATAAGTTTTCGTTATCAGAATGTCTAATTAAAGCGGGGTTATTATTGTTTTCGCTCCAACCTGGTGCTGTAGCATCTCCAACAAAAAACAGATTTTTAAAAGTTTCTTCTACTGTTTCTCCTCCATTGATAAGTTTTAGGTTTAAGGCTTGAGTTTCAGAAATTATTTCTAAAGTCGCATCCGTTCCTAAAATGGCTCTCACTCTAAAATAAACATTACCAGTATCTGACATTTCTGTAGCATCATCACTATCTAAACCAGCTTCTTCTGCATAGCTTAATAAGTCACCGATTGTTACTGCGTAAGAGTTGTCTGTAGTTGTGCCAATAACTTCTGTATCTGTAAAATCACCAATTATAGATTTTTGTAATTCATAATTAATATTTGTCTGTATATCAAAATCAGCATCACTCCAAGTAAAACGCTCTCCTATGTTGCTAGAAGCAGAAGGTATGAGAATGTATTCTTCTAAGAAAGCATTCGTAAATGTTAATTCTCCCGTAGGTTGTGCTATATATGTTATGCTATCGTCACTTTCACAAGCATTGAAGCTGATTACGGTGATAAGCAGTAGCGCTAGATATTTAATTGTTTTCATAGTGTTGTTGTTTATATTAGTTTATTAATACCCGTTGTTTTGAATTAAGTTAGGATTTGTTGAAATTGTATTTGTAGGGATAGGAAATATGTTTCTAAATGTACTTACAGAAGTTCCATTAGCTTGGTTTCCTTTAAATGGCCATAAGTAAGAGTTTGTTGTAAAATAGTTGTAACGAATTAAATCGGTACGTCTTTGGCCTTCCCAATACAACTCTCTAGAGCGTTCGTCTAGTACAAAATCTAAATTTAAATCTCCCGAAGTAATATTTCCACTTTCGCTAGCATAACCTCTTGTTCTTAATTCGTTTATTTTTTCAACAGCTGTGCTTAAGCTTCCTCCTCCACCTCTTAAATGAGCTTCCGCGTAGTTTAAATAAATTTCAGCTAAACGTATAAGAGGTAAATCTGTATCAACAAAATCACCACTTGTATCGCTTCCTTGGGCACCGTTAGAATCAATGTTTTTAAATTTAGTTACAGCATAACCTTCTGCAAAAGGAGGAATACTTCCTATTTCTAAACTCTGTCCATCAGTATAAAACATACCTCTTTTATCACCTTCTGAAATAACAGGATCAAAACTATAAGTTAGATTAGCTAAATTAAAAGTCACTAAGTATGTGCCTGCTGTTACTGCGATGTTATCACCACCAAATTCTAATATACCATCAGCGCCAGTGTCACCATAATTATTACCCCAGTTTTCATCAAATCTGAATTTTAATTCTCCATCAGGTAATTCAACATATAATTTGTATAAGTCTGTAGAAGTTTCGTATAATTTTACATCTTCATCTCCCCATTCATTTAAATCACCTACAAGTCCCCAGTTAGAAAGTGTACCGCTAAGTTGACTATTTAATTGAGGGATATTAATGACCCCTGATTCAAATTTTTCAACTAAAGCTTTGGTTGTTCTTAAGCCTCCCCAACCACCGTTGATACCTAAGCTTAAAGGATCCATACTTCCACCTGTTGCAGCGTGAACTAAAAATGTAGAGCCACCAAAGGTTTGAGATTGAATACCATCAAAGTTGGCTACAAAAATAAATTCATTTTGAGCTCCGTTAGTGTTGTTATCTGCTAAGAATAATTCATCATAAGCATTCCCGTTTCCGTTGGCATCAGTTGTGTTAATAGTGTAAGAAGAGTTCAGTACGTTTTCAGAATATGTAATACAATCGGTATATCTAGGTGTTCCTGTCCATACTTCTGCATTTAAATATAACTTAGAAAGTAATGCCCATGCAGCTACTTTATCAACTCTACCGTATTCATTTGAATCTAATAACAAATCTTGAATTTCTAATAATTCAGATTCAACAAAATCAAAAAGTTCAGTTCTAGAGCTTTGAGAAGGTAAGTCTGTAGTAATTTGTGTTACTAAAGGAACATTAGCATAAAAATCTATAAGATTATAGTACGCAAATGCTCTTAAAAAGCGAGCTTCAGCAATAAATGTTTGAGATTCTCCTTCTGGTAATTCAGATGCATTTTTAATAAACGCATTAGTAAAAGAAACTTCTTGTGCTAAACGCACGTACATCGCTCCTGTAAAATCGTTTCCAGCAGACCAATATAAACCATGTAAATCTGGTAAACCTGCGTCTCCCCAACCCACTACAGCGTGATCTGTTGTTAATTCATTTAAGTTGAATAACATACGTGTATATTGAGAAAATCCTTCGTCAATATCTGCAATATCAGCTTGTCCAGAAGGACCTTGTTGACCTGTTAAGGCTAAACTTGCATAAAGCTTAGCAAGGGCTCCTTTTGCTTCTGCTGTGTTTGCAAAAACATCTTGTTCTGTAAAACTATCTGGATCAATAGGATTTTGATCTAAATCATCATGACATGCAGTCATAAAAAGTGAGATAGTTACTATAAATATAATTTGTTTCATTCTATTTTTCATAATTCAAACTTTTTTAAAAATCTACATTTACTCCAAAAACGTAAGATCTAGGTCTAGGGTAGAAGTTACTATCTATACCACCAGAGATTTCTGGATCTAAACCGTTGTAATCCGTTATTGTTGCCACATTTTGAACTGAGCCATAAAGTCTTAAAGTCATATTCTTAATTGCATTATCTAAGGTGTAACCTAAAGTAATGTTATCAATTTTAAAGAATGAAGCATCTTGAACATAATGGCTGCTTAAAAAAGTGTTTTCATTAGATTGATTTATAAATCCATTTTCTAAATAACTTGAGTGTAAGTTTGTTAAGAAATTATTTGTTGTTGGTATTACACCATCTAAGTAAGAGTTACTTGCAGATACATCATTGTATGCATAATTTCCAATATTTGCTCTGGTTACAACAGCTAAATCCCATTTTTTATAGCTTAGGTTCGTGTTTAATCCCATAATAATATCTGCATAAGGATCTTTGTATAAGTATTTATCCTCATCATTTATTACATTATCTCCGTTTCTGTCTACAAAGGCACCTTCTATTGGTTTTCCATTAGTATCATAAACTTGTTGGTATACATTAAAACTGTATGGTGCTGCACCTTCAGTATGTATCTGAACGTTGTTACCTGTTCCTGCACTAATTCCTCCTGCGTCTTGATCAAAAGGTAAATTTGTGATCTCATTATCATTGAATGAAATATTGTAATTAACAGACCATTCAAAATCATCAGTTCTTACAGGTATTAAATTTACGGCAAACTCAACACCACGGTTTTGCATATCACCAATGTTTTTCTGAATTTTAGAACCGAAATTTGTAAACGGATCTACAGAAGCAAAAGCAATTAAGTCTTTAGTTTCTTTTTGGTATAAGTTGACCGAACCAGAAACTCTTCTATCAAAGAAACTATAGTCTAAACCGACATTAAAAGTGTTACCTATTTCCCATCTTAAATCTTCATTTAAAGGTTCTGGTCTGTAGGTTTGGTAAAAAGAATTTCCAAATTGATAATTAGCCGTAGATTGACTTCCTGTATATCGTGTTAAAAATAAATAGTCACCTAAACCATTTACGTTACCAACTTCACCATAACCAACACGTAATTTAAGTTCATTTACGTTATTGCTATCGTTTAAGAAATCTTCATTGTGTAAATTCCAAGCTAATGCAACAGAAGGGAAGTAACCCCAACGATCATCTGGGTTTAATTTTGAAGATGCATCGGCTCTTAAAGTAGCCGTTAATAAATATTTACTATCATAATCATAATTTAAACGACCAAAATAAGATAGCAATACATTTTTAGATTTGTCTATAAATTCAAAATCATTTCCATCTTCTTCTGCTTCACTATCATAACTAAAGTTATCATACTCAAAAGATTGGTAAGAATACCCAGCAACTGCTGTAATATTGTGAACATCTTGAAATGATTTTTTGTAGGTAAAATACGCGTCAAATAATTTATTTGTAGACTCATTAGTGTAAGTGCTTCTCGATCCATTCCAAGTAAGGTCTGATGTCGGAATTAACTCAGAGACAAGCGTTCTGCCATGACTGTTAGATTGGTCAATACCAGTACTTATTGTTGCTGTTATATCAGGAAAGAAGTGTAGTTTGTAATCTGCTTTTGCATTTAATACAAAACGTCTTACTTCAGAACTATCATCTTTTAAATTTTGTAATGCAACAGGATTTGTGCCTGCTAATGTAGGTTGATTACCTGTTGAAGCATCAATCCATGAGAAATAACCTGCGTAAGGTGAGCTAGAATCATATATAGATTGTGTTGGATCAAAATTATTAGCACTACCAATAGCGCCTCGATCTGCAAAGAAATTTTCTGTATAGTTTCCTCTTGCTGAAATATCAAGTTTTAAATGGTCATCAAATAATTTTGGTGATAAATTTAAAGACGCTGTTGTTCTTTGAAAATTATCGCGTTTTAGATTCCCATCGTGATCAGAATGTCCTAAAGAAACCCTCATTGGTACACCAAATAAACTACCTAATGCACTAAATGAATGATCTTGTCCAAAAGCTGTTTGGTAAATTTCATCTTGCCAATCGGTGTTAGAGTTGCCTAAAAGTGCGAGAGTAGCTGCATTTGCGTTAGGATGGCTGTTAACAATACTTCTAAATTGATCTGCGTTTAAAACATCAACTCTATCTACAGAAGTATGAATTGTTGTAGAACTTGATGCGCTAAATCTAAACTCAGAGTCTTTACCTTTTTTAGTGGTAATCATAATAACTCCATTCGCTGCTCTAGATCCATAAATTGATGTTGCAGAGGCATCTTTTAATACCGTCATGCTTTCAATATCATTCGGGTTAATAAGGTTTAGAGGATTTCTAGATCCACCAACACCTCCTTGATCTAAAGGAATACCGTCTAATACAATAAGAGGATTACTAGATAGGCTTAAAGATCCATTACCTCTTATTACAATGTTTTGACCATCTCCTGGAGAACCACTTGCAGAAGTTACAGAGACACCCGCTACTTTTCCTGAAATTAATTGTTGTGCAGAAACTAGAGGGCCTTGATTAAAATCATCAGCCTTTAATAGATCTGCGGCACCGGTTAAATCATCCTTTTTTACAGAACCATAACCTATAAGAAGCACCTCGTCTAATTGAGCTGCATCTTCAGATAAGATAATGTCTATTGGAGATTGACCGTTAAACACAACTTCTTGTGTGGTGTAACCAACATAAGAAATTACTAAAGTTTCACCTTGACTTATTTCTATCATGTAGTTACCGTCGAAATCTGTCGATGTTCCTCGGGACGTACCTTTGATAATGACATTAACACCAGGTAGAGGCATGGCGTTTGCTTTATCTGTAACTGTACCAGTGGCAGTAGATTGTGCCATCAAGGTTGCTGGTAATAATATCAGACAGAATAGTAAAGCATTTAAGATTGTTTTCATACAATATGTTTAAGTTAATTGCTTAGTTAATTAGTTTATATTTTCACTTCTCGGGTTAAAACTATGTAAATTTAACGTGAATTGGCTATTAAAAAAGATGATAGAAGTCACGAAAACGTTTGCGTGTTAAAAACTTTTAAAATAAAATGATATTATTAAGAATATTATGCAAAAAATAAAGGATTTTTACTTTTTAGTACTAATATTGGGATATCAATAATATTCTGAATTTGGTTTTTAACTGAATTAATGACAAATTTATAGTGAGAAATGAGAAAAAAAATCACCTTAAAACAAATAGCAAGAGAATTAGATGTTTCAATCTCTACAGTATCGAAAGCTCTAAAAAATAGTAAAGAAATTAGTGCAGATACGATTCAAAAAGTGCAAGCTTTTGCTAAATTGTATAATTACAGACCAAATAATATTGCCTTAAGTCTTAAAAATAGAAAAACTAATACTATCGGAATTATTATTCCAGAAATTGTACATCACTTTTTCTCTAAAGTGATTAGAGGTGTGGAGTTGGTGGCTAACAAAAGAGGTTATAATGTAATCATTGGTTTATCTAATGAATCCTTTTCTAAGGAAGTTATAAATATGGAAATGCTTGCTAATGGCAGTATCGATGGGTTTATCCTTTCAATGTCTAAGGAAACGTTGCTGCAACAAGATTATCACCATTACAATGAAACCATGAATCAAGGAATGCCTATTGTTATGTTTGATAGAGTAGTATCTGAAATTAAATGTGATAAAGTTATAGTTGATGATTTTAATGGTGCGAAAAATGCAGTGCAAAAATTGATATCTAATAATTGTGAGCATATAGCTCTTATTACAACAAAAGATTATGTGAGTGTTGGTAGGTTAAGAACGCAAGGATATTTAGAAGCATTAGAAGAAAATAAAATTACACCTCAAGCAGAATTAATTCTAAAAATGGATGATACCTTAGATTATGAGGTTCATTTAGAAAAATTAGAAGATGAAATTGAGCAGCTTTTTAATGCTCATAAAGAGATAGATGGTGTGTTTGCAGTAAATGAATTATACGCATTATCTGCTATGAAAGTAGCAAGAAGAATGGGGTTAAATGTACCTAATGATATACAGGTTATAGGGTTTACAGATGGTGTGCTTTCAAAACATTCAACACCTAGTTTAACTACTGTGAGTCAGCATGCGCAATTAATGGGAGAACGTGCTGCGGACCTTTTAATAGATAAAATAGAGAAAGAGTTTGAAGCGGAAGAAGAGCAGTTTCAGACCATTGTAATTAATACCGAATTAGTAGAGCGAGAATCCACCAAATAGAAATTTAACATTGCCGTTTTAAAATCTTTTATATCTTTGTACCATAATCAAAACTTATATTTTCACTTCTCAATGAAAAAGTTTTGATAAGCTAAGCTTGTCAGAATAGTATTAATATTAATATACTATTTTAATGGAAAAGCGTAGATTAAGTTTCTGGCAGATCTGGAACATGAGTTTTGGATTTCTAGGAATTCAGATGGGTTTCGCCCTTCAAAATGCCAACGCAAGTAGAATACTTCAAATTTTCGGAGCAGATATCCACGAACTGTCATGGTTTTGGATTATAGCACCCCTTATGGGATTAATCGTTCAGCCTATTGTAGGGCATTGTAGCGATAAAACCTGGGGGAAATTCGGTCGTAGAAAACCTTATTTTCTAGTCGGTGCTATTTTGGCGTCTGTTGGTTTGGTACTTATGCCACAAGCAGATATGTTTATTGCATTTTTGCCAGCACTTTGGGTTGGAGCAGGGATGTTAATGATTATGGATGCCTCTTTTAATATTGCCATGGAACCTTTCCGTGCTTTAGTAGGAGATAATCTTAGAACAGATCAACGTACTGCAGGTTTTAGTATTCAAACGGCATTAATTGGTTTCGGAGCTGTAATTGGGTCTTGGTTACCTTATGCATTAACCAATTGGTTTGGTGTTTCAAACGAAACTGTAGCAGGTGTTGTACCAGGAAATTTAATTTGGTCCTTTATTATTGGAGCAGTAATGTTGATTATTTCAATTTTAGTAACTGTGGTTACGACTAAAGAATATTCACCAGAAGAATTACATGCTTTTGAAAACGAACACCAAGACACTGATAGTCTTAAAATTCCTGTAGAAGAAAAATCTAGTCTTTTAGATATTTTAGAAGATTTTAAAAAAATGCCAACAACCATGCGCCAATTAAGTTGGGTGCAGTTCTTTTCATGGTTTGGTCTTTTTGGTATGTGGGTATTTGCCACACCAGCAATTGCACAGCATATTTATGGATTGCCAATTACAGATAGCAGTAGTTCTGCATATCAAGATGCTGGCGATTGGATAGGTATTCTGTTTGGTATTTATAATCTTGTATCTGCATTTTACGCTTTCGCATTGCCTTATATCGCTAAGAAAATAGGGAGAAAACGTACGCATTCCATTTCATTAATTATTGGTGGACTCGGATTACTTTCCATTTATATTATGCCGGATAAAAATTGGCTTATCGTTTCTATGATTGGTATCGGTATTGCTTGGGCAAGTATTTTGGCTATGCCTTACGCTATTTTAGCAGGTTCCATTTCACCTAAAAAGATGGGGGTTTATATGGGGATTTTTAATTTCTTCATAGTAATTCCACAAATAATTAACGCATTAATTGGCGGACCTCTTATAAAATACGCTTATGGTGACCAAGCCATATTTGCATTAGTAATGAGTGGTGTCAGCTTTTTAATCGCTGCAGCTTTAGTATCAAAAGTAAAAGACGTTGATGACGTTATTCAAAAATAAAAGTAAATGAACAAAAAAGGATTCATATTCGATTTAGATGGTGTCATCGTAGATACTGCAAAATATCACTTTTTAGCGTGGCAACAACTCGCTAAAGGTTTAGGTATAAATTTTACAGAGGAAGAAAATGAACAACTTAAAGGGGTTAGCCGTGTACGTTCTTTAGAAAAAATATTAGCATGGGGAAATAAAACCATTTCTCAAGAGCTGTTCAATGACCTTATGGGAAAAAAGAATGAAGAATATTTAGGTTACATCGCAGAAATGGATGAAAGCGAAATATTACCAGATGTACCAAAGGTTTTAAAGTTTCTAAAAGAAAATAAACAACCCATCTCATTAGGCTCGGCAAGTAAAAATGCGAGAACAATTTTAGAACGTGTTCATATCATGTCTGATTTCGATGCTATTGTAGATGGAAATGATGTTACAAAAGCAAAACCAGATCCTGAGGTGTTTTTAATAGCAGCTAAGGAAATTAATATGAAGCCAGAAAATTGTATTGTTTTTGAAGATTCAGTGGCAGGAGTAGAAGCTGCGAACACAGCAAATATGATTTCTATCGGAATAGGAAGCAAAGCTATTTTAGGTCATGCGGATTATGTATTCAATGATTTTACAGAAATATCAGAAGATTTTTTAAAATCTCTAATAGAAAAATAAATTAAAAATAAGTATCTCGTAAAGAGGTTTAAAATATCATCATAATGAATCTAGATTATATCATACCAAACAATTGGTCAATCTTAGAAGAAGGATTCGATCCTCAACAAGTTAAGGCATCAGAAAGTTTGTTTAGTATCGGAAACGGAGCTATGGGACAACGTGCTAATTTTGAAGAACACTATTCAGGACCAACATTTCAAGGTAGTTATATCGCGGGTGTATACTATCCAGATAAAACTAGAGTAGGTTGGTGGAAAAACGGTTATCCAGAATATTTTGCAAAGGTATTAAATGCACCAAGTTGGATTGGGATTAATGTTTCTATTAATGGAGAGGCTTTAGATCTTCATACGTGTAAAAATGTAGAAAATTTTAAGCGAGAATTAAACATGAAAGAAGGTTGGTTGTCAAGAAGTTTTACGGCAACACTTCCAAATGATATAGAAGTAGAAGTCAATGTAAAGCGTTTTTTAAGTTTAGATATAGACGAATTAGGTGCTATTGATTATTCTGTTAAGCCATTAAATGCAGATGCAACTATAACTTACCAACCTTATTTAGATAGTGGCATCACTAATGAAGATACTAACTGGGACGATAAATTTTGGGATACCGTAAAAGTATCTCAAGAAGGTGAAAAAGCTTTTATAGAAGCTAAAACCATGAAAACTGAGTTTTATACCTGTACGTTTATGGAATCGCAATTATTTCATAATGGAAATCAAGTAGAAATAGCTTCAGAAAAAGAAGAAACAGATACGACTATTGCATTTTCATATACACAAAAGGTAACTAAAGGCGATACATTTTCTATCCATAAATTTGGTGGTTATACAGTAGATCGAAATCTTGATAAAACCGAAGTAATTACGGTAGCAAAATCAACTTTAGATAAAGCGACCTTAATAGGATTCACTAAATTATTAGAAGATCAAAAACAAGCATGGTCTAACATTTGGGATACCGCAGATATCACAATAGAAGGCGATGTAAAAGCACAACAAGGTATTCGTTTTAATATATTTCACTTAAATCAAACATATTTAGGTACTGATAAAACCTTAAATATTGGTCCAAAAGGATTTACAGGTGAAAAATATGGTGGAAGTACGTATTGGGACACAGAAGCGTATTGTATACCATTTTACATGGCTACAAAAGACCAAAGTGTTGCAAGAAATTTATTAGCTTACAGACATAATCATTTGCAAAAAGCTATTGAAAATGCTGAAAAATTAGGCTTTAAAAATGGTGCTGCATTGTATCCTATGGTAACGATGAATGGTGAAGAATGCCATAATGAATGGGAAATTACATTCGAAGAAATCCATAGAAACGGAGCTATCGCTTTTGCTATTTTTAACTATTACAGATATACTGGAGATTATAGTTATATCCCCGAAATGGGATTAGAAGTACTTATTGGTATTGCAAGATTCTGGCATCAACGCGCCACATTCTCTACGAATAAAAATAAGTATGTTATTCTAGGTGTAACGGGGCCAAACGAATATGAAAATAACGTAAATAATAACTTTTATACCAACTATATCGCGCAATGGTGTATTAAATATGCAGCTCAAAGTATAGAAAAAGTAGAGGCAGAGTACAGTGCGGACTACACACGTGTAATGGATAAAACCAAGCTATCTAAAGCAGAAGTTAGCGAATGGTTAAAGGTTGCTGACAATATGTATTTTCCTTATTCTGAAAAACATAATGTATACTTACAGCAAGATGGTTTCTTAGATAAAGAATTAATTACAGTTACAGATTTAGACAAGTCGCAACGTCCAATTAATCAAAAATGGTCTTGGGACAGAATTTTACGTTCACCATATATAAAACAAGCCGATACACTTCAGGGGATGTATTTCTTTGAAGATGAATTTACAACGGAAGAATTAGAGCGTCATTTCGATTTTTATGAACCATTCACCGTTCACGAAAGTTCTTTGTCACCATGTGTACACAGTATTCAGGCGGCTAAGTTAGACAGAATGGACCAAGCATATACGTTTTATTTAAGAACTTCGCGTTTAGATTTAGATGATTATAACCACGAAGTTCACGAAGGATTGCATATTACTTCAATGGCAGGAACGTGGATGAGTATTGTAGAAGGTTTTGGAGGTATGCGTGTTAAAAATGACACCTTATCATTTGAGCCAAAAATTCCAAAACAGTGGGATGGTTACTCTTTTAAAGTGAATTTTAGACACCAAGTTGTAAAAGTAAGTGTCAATCAAAATGAAACGAAATTTGAATTAGAAGGCGATAAGGATTTACAGATTTTTGTCAACGGAAAAGAAGTGACTATCAGTCCTAATAAGTTAATGACGGTGTAATACTGCATATTTAGTCGGTAGTTAAGTGCAAACGAAGTATAAAACCAATATAAATTTAATATCCTGCAAGGTTTCTAAAACCTTGTAGGTATTTTTTCATAATGAAATGAAATAGAATAAATTTTTCGTTGCGTTTGAAAAAATAAACCTTGTAATTATAAGTTTTAATATGAAGCAAATAATTCTATTCTTAGCATGTATATTTTCCTCATTTTTAATTAATGCACAAAATACAGAACGCACATTTCAATCCTTCGCTTGGGTAAATAAAGGTGTGCCATCTATAAAGGTAAATGATGGTGTTTATATTTTTCAAGCTTATGCCTCAGAAATGGTAGAAACTTCATTTATTCCAAATGATGAAACGATAAATTCAGATTCTCATGCCATTATAGCAAAGCCTGATTTTTCAATTTTTGAAGTTCTAGAAAGTGAAAAAATTATAGAAATTAAAACAAATGGTATTGATATCAAAGTCACTAAAAATCCATTTCAAATTTCATATTACTACAAAGGCAAACTTATCACATCTGAAAAAGCAGGTTATGTTAAAAACGACAGTCTAGAAACTATAGAATTTAATCTTACCAAAGATGAAGTTTTATATGGGGGAGGCGCAAGAGCTTTAGGTATGAATCGTCGTGGGTATAGACTGAAACTATACAATAGAGCGCATTATGGTTACGAAACCCATAGTGAATTAATGAACTTTACTTTGCCAATTGTATTGTCTTCTAACCAATACATGATTCACTTTGATAATGCACCAATTGGTTTCTTAGACTTAGATAGTAAAGGCGATAATACGTTGAAATATGAAACGATTTCAGGACGTAAAACCTATCAAGTCATCGTAGGGGAGTCTTGGTACGACATCACTAATAATTATACAAATCTAACAGGGAAACAGCCTATGTTGCCACGTTGGGCTTTGGGGAATTTCTCTAGTCGTTTTGGGTATCATTCGCAGGAAGA
Organism: Winogradskyella sp. HaHa_3_26; assembly: GCF_019278425.1. NCBI lineage: Bacteria > Pseudomonadati > Bacteroidota > Flavobacteriia > Flavobacteriales > Flavobacteriaceae > Winogradskyella > Winogradskyella sp. HaHa_3_26. The sequence continues at coordinate 2,290,335 of NZ_CP058981.1, forward strand.
AGTAGAAATGACTATCAATAAATTTAAAGAAGAAGAAATTCCGGTTGATGCTATCATTCTAGATTTATATTGGTTCGGAAAAGACTTAAAAGGAACGATGGGGAATTTGGAAGTCTTCAGAGATTCTTTTCCTGATTTTGAAGGCATGGTAAAACGTCTTAATAATAAAGGTGTAAAAACCATAACTATTACAGAACCTTTTGTGCTTACTACGTCTAAAAAATGGGAAGAAGCTGTTGAAAAAGATGTTTTAGCTAAAGATTCTATAGGGAATCCTGCTAAATATGATTTCTATTTCGGAAATACGGGACTCATAGATATATATAAACCCGAAGGCGAAAAATGGTTTTGGAACATCTATAAAGATATCGCTAATATGGGTGTTGCAGGTATTTGGGGTGATTTAGGAGAGCCAGAAGTACATCCAAGTTGGGTGCAACATCATACAGGTTCTGCAGATGAGGTTCATAATATTTATGGACACGATTGGGCACGATTAATCCACGAAGGTTATCAACGTGATTTTCCAAATGCAAGACCTTTCATTTTAATGCGAGCAGGTTATTCAGGCTCACAACGCTACGGAATGATTCCATGGTCTGGAGATGTCAACAGAACTTGGGGAGGTTTACAAAGTCAACCTGAAATTGCCCTACAAATGGGCATGCAAGGTTTGGCTTATATGCATAGTGATTTAGGCGGATTTGCAGGCGCTAATTTAGATGATGAATTATATGTGCGTTGGTTACAATACGGAGTTTTTAACCCTATTTTTAGACCACACGCGCAAGAAGACGTACCAAGCGAACCCGTTTTTAGAAGTAAAAAAGCAAAAGCATTGGCCAAAGAAGCGATTGAATTACGTTATAAATTATTGCCCTACAATTACAATTTGGTTTATGAAAATAACCAATCTGGTAAACCTTTAATGCGACCTTTGTTTTTTGAAGAAGCGGATAATGTAGCCTTATTTAATTATTCAAAAACCTATTTATGGGGAGATGCTATTTTAGTGTCACCAGTTTTGGAAGCTGAGCTTACGGAACAAGAAATCTATTTTCCAAAGGATAATGTATGGTTCGATTTTTATACCAATGAAAAAGTAGAAGGTGGACAAAGCAAAACCGTTCAACTAAAAGAAAATACGATTCCAACTTATGTAAGAGCAGGTGCTTTTATTCCGATGGCAAAACCGATGCAATCGACAACGGATTTTAATAGTGATAATTTTGAGTTACATTATTATTATTTCGATTCAAGTACGCCAAAAACTACATACAAATTATACAATGATAACGGACTTGAAGCCAATACAGAGAATTTTGAATTATTAGATTTTAAAGCTGCATTTAAAGGGTCTAATCTGCAATTTAAATTCGAAACAAGTAAGGATTCTCAGTTTGAATCGAAAACTAAATCAATAGATTTAATTATTCATAATATTCTAGAGAGTCCAAAAAATGTAAAGATTATTGGTAGTAAAATTCCTTTCTTTTATAATGAAGAAACAAATACATTGATAGTTCCTGTAACTTGGAATACTTCCGAAGTAAAAGAAATTAAAATCAAACTAAAAAAATAAACGAATGCACATAAAAAATCTTATCTTAATTGCTCTTGTTTTTACGGTGTTTGTCGGTTGTAAAAATGAAGTAAAAGAATCGCCAAAATCAGAAGTAATTAAAACGGAAATGAAGAAAAAGGAAGTCGTTTATCAGGTTTTTACACGTTTGTTTGGAAATACAAATACCACTAATAAACCTTGGGGAACTTTGGAAGAGAATGGTGTTGGGAAGTTTAATGATTTTACCAATAAAGCTTTAGCTGAAATTAAAGATTTAGGAGTGACGCATATTTGGTATACAGGTGTTCCGCATCATGATGTGATTACAGATTACACTAAATATGGCATTTCAAATGACGATCCAGATATTGTAAAAGGAAGAGCAGGTTCACCATATGCGGTAAAGGATTATTATAATGTAAATCCGGATTTAGCGATAAATATTGATCACAGATTACTAGAATTTGAAAACTTAATAAAGCGTTCTCATGAAGCAGGATTAAAAGTGATTATTGATATAGTGCCTAATCACGTGGCTCGTAATTACCAAAGTTTATCCAACCCTGAGGGTGTTACCGATTTTGGAGCAGAAGATGATAAAACCAAAACTTACGACGTTAATAATAACTTTTATTACAATCCAGGTGAAGCTTTTAAAGTACCCAAATGGAAAAATGGTTACCAACCTTTAGGTGGTGAAAAAACAGTTTTAGCAGACAGTAAGTTTGAAGAGATTCCGGCAAAATGGACTGGAAATGGCTCAAGAGCATCGCAACCAGATATGAATGATTGGTACGAAACCGTAAAGGTTAATTACGGAATTAGTCCAGATGGGAGAAAAGACTTTGACGAATTGCCAGATGGTTTTGAGAATGAAAATTACAAAAAACATTATGAATTTTGGAGTGATAAAATTGTTCCTAGTTCATGGATAAAATTTAAAGATATCGCTCTCTATTGGACAGAAAAAGGTATTGATGGTTTTCGTTATGATATGGCAGAAATGGTGCCTGTGGAGTTTTGGAGTTATATGAATTCTCATATAAAAATGAAAAATCCAGATGCCTTTTTATTAGCTGAGGTTTACAATCCAAGTTTATATAGAGATTATATTAAAAGAGGTAAAATGGACTATCTCTACGATAAAGTTCAGTTGTACGATACATTAAAAAACGTGGTGCAAGGTCACGGAAGTACAAATAATATTCCACCAATTTTAAATGAATTGCGTGATATTGAACAGCACATGCTTCACTTTTTAGAAAACCATGATGAGCAACGTATTGCAAGTCCCGAATTTGCAGGCAGTGCAGTTAAAGGAAAACCTGCAATGGTGGTTTCTGCAACTTCGTCTACAGCACCAACGATGATTTATTTTGGACAAGAATTAGGAGAGCCAGGAGCAGAAGATTTAGGTTTTGGAGATCCAAGCCGAACCTCTATTTTTGATTATGGATCTGTGCCAAGTCAAGTGCGTTGGGTAAATGATTATTGGTTTGATGGCGGACAATCTACTGAAGCAGAAAAAGAACTTCGTGATTTTTATAAGCGTTTATTAAACTTCACCATTAATAGTTCTGCATTGATGGGAGATTATCAAGATATTCAATGGTATAATCAAGAACATACGGAATGGTATAACGATAAAGTATTGTCTTTTGTGCGTTGGAGTGAAGATGAGAAGTTGATTATTATTTCAAATTTTAATGCAGATAATGCGTACGGATTTGAGTTGCAGTTACCTGAAGATTTAGTTCAGAAATTACAGCTTCAAGATGGAGAATATGAAGTAAAAGATCAATTATACAATACCTATACTTCAACATTAAAAGTAGCAAATGGTAAGGCTGAAGTGAGAATTGATGTGAAGCCTTTAGAGTCGTTCATCCTAAAAATTAAATAAAGCTTTAGTAAGTCTTACAATAATAAACAATCGTCACTTCGAGTGAATTTGAGAAGTATGAACAAATTTGTATCGAGAAGAAATAATAAAAATACATGAAAAAACTAATTTTATTCACCATAATCCTAATCACTTTGAGTTGTAAAAATAAGGATACAGAAAAAAAGACAACTGCTACAGAGGTATCGGATATTATAGAAACGCCATTTGTTTGGGAAGGTGCAAATCTATATTTTTTATTGACAGACCGTTTTAATAACGGTGATACGTCTAATGATCTCAATTTTGATAGAACAAAAGAAGCAGGAAAGCTGAGAGGTTTTGAAGGTGGAGATATTAAAGGGATTACACAAAAAGTAAAAGAAGGTTATTTTACCGATCTTGGAATTAATGCTATTTGGATGACGCCAATTGTAGAGCAAATTCATGGTGGAACTGATGAAGGAACAGGAACTACTTATGGTTATCATGGGTATTGGGCTAAGGATTGGACTACTATTGATCCAAATTTTGGAACCAAAGAAGATTTGCACGAGTTAGTAAGAGAAGCACATGCTAAAGGGATTAGAATTGTATTAGATGCTGTAATAAATCACACAGGTCCAGTAACGGAAAAAGACCCAGTTTGGCCAGAAGAATGGGTACGTACGGACAAACAATGTTCTTACGATAATTACAACAATACCATCAGTTGTACGTTGGTAGCAAATCTTCCAGATATTAGAACCGAAAGTAATGAAGCTGTTGCTTTACCACCACAATTAGTAGAAAAGTGGAAAGCAGAAGGACGTTACGATCAAGAAGTAAAAGAGCTCGACGAATTTTTTGAGCGTACAGGTCACCCAAGGGCACCGCGTTTTTATATTATGAAATGGTTAACGGATTACATTACAGAATTTGGTGTAGATGGTTACAGAGCAGATACTGTAAAGCATACGGAAGAATATGTTTGGCAAGAATTTAAAGTAGAATGTGATTATGCGTTTGCAGAATTCAAGAAAAGCAATCCAGATAAAGTTATAGATGATAACAATTTTTATTTAGTTGGAGAGATTTATAACTACGGAATTAGTAGCGGTCAATTTTATGATTTTGGAGATAAAAAAGTGAATTATTTTAATCCACCAAGTTTTCAAAGTTTGATTAATTTTGAGTTCAAATACAATTCAAAAGATAAAAGCTATGAAGATTTATTTTCTAATTATTCTCAGATTTTACAACATGAATTAAAAGGTTTTGGAACCTTAAATTACTTAAGTTCTCATGATGATGGCAGTCCGTTTGATGCTTTAAGAAAAAAGCCTTATGTTACGGCTAATAAATTGTTATTGGCACCAGGAACAGCTCAAATTTATTATGGTGATGAATCGGCTAGGTCTTTAGTTATTGAAGGAACAGAAGGAGATGCAACATTACGCTCATTTATGAATTGGGATTCTATAGCTAATAATCCAACAACGAAAAAAGTATTAATGCATTGGCAAAAATTAGGACAATTTAGAGCTAAACATCCAGCAGTTGGTGCAGGAACTCATCAGATGATTTTAGCTTCGCCTTATTATTTTTCTAGAAGCTTTAAAAAAGGGGATTTTAAAGATAGAGTTGTCATTGGTTTAGATCTTGAAAAAGGTAAAAAAGTAATTGATGTCTCTAAAGTTTTTCAAGAAAGAGTAATGCTACGTGATGCATATTCTGGAGAAATAGCAACTGTAGAAAATGGAAAAATAACGATAGACTCAGGTTTTAATATAGTATTAATCGAAAAAAGATAAACATGAAAATTAAATTCGCCATACTTCTAATAACTATTGGTTTTTTCTCTTGTTCTAAAACAGAAAAAACAATTTTAGAAGCTAAGTCGCCAAACTCAGAAGTTGCCATTAGTTTCAATATTAATAATGAAGGACAACCATTTTATACGGTTCAATTCAATAATAAAACGGTTGTTGATACCTCTTACTTAGGTTTCGAGTTTAAAGATGTTCCATCTTTTAATAAGAATTTTATAATTAAAAGCACGACAGCCTCAACGTTTAATGAAACATGGCAAATGCCTTGGGGAGAACAGTTAGATGTGGTAAACCATTATAACGAATTAAAGGTTGAGCTTCAAGAAAAAACAAGTCCAGAACGCTTTTTAAATATCGTATTTAAAGTCTATGATGATGGTATTGGTTTTAGATACGAATTCCCAAAGCAAGCACGATTAAAAGGTGATATTTTTATAACTGAAGAGCATACTGAATTTAATCTTACTGAAGATTACAAAACCTTTTGGATTCCTGGAGATTGGGATATTTACGAGCATTTGTATAATACTACTAAGTTATCTGAAATTGATGCTTTAAAATTAGCAAATCATGCTAATTTAGCACAAACGTATATTCCTGAAAATGCTGTAAATACACCGGTAACGATGGTTGGTAGCGATGGAACACATTTAAGTTTCCATGAAGCTTCTTTAGTGGATTATTCAGGTATGACTTTAAAAGTAGATACAGAAAATTTAAACTTAGTAAGTAATTTAGTAGGTTCTGAAAACACGGATTATAAGGTAAAACGTACCATGCCCTTTAATACGCCATGGAGAACGATTCAAATTGCAGATAATGCGCCAGATTTAATAGAATCGAAACTTATTGTAAATTTAAATGAACCTAATAAACTGGGTGACGTATCTTGGTTTAAGCCCATGAAATACACAGGTATTTGGTGGGAAATGCACTTGGGTAAATCATCTTGGGATTATGGGATGACGCAAGATATGAGTACATGGACTGACGGAGGGAAATCTAATGGAACACACGGTGCTAATACTGAAAACGTAAAACGATTTATTGATTTTTCCGCTAAAAATAACATGGGAGGTGTTTTAGTAGAAGGTTGGAATACCGGTTGGGAGCATTGGATTGGTTTTGAAGACCGCGAAGGTGTTTTTGACTTTGTAACCCCTTATCCGGATTACGATATAGATGAAGTAGTGCGTTACGGAAAGGAAAAAGGTGTAGATATTATTATGCATCACGAAACTTCTGCAGCAACGGAAACCTATACTAAACAACAAGATACTGCTTATGCATTGATGCAGAAATACGGCATGCATACCGTAAAATCTGGTTATGTTGGTAAGATTTTACCAAAAGGTGAATATCATCATGGACAATATATGGTGAATCATTATAATAACGCAGCAATTAAGGCCGCAAAATATGAGGTTGCTGTTAATGCGCACGAGCCTATAAAAGCAACAGGATTGCGTAGAACGTATCCAAATATTATATCGAGAGAAGGTTTAAGAGGGCAAGAATTTAACGCTTGGGCTACAGATGGCGGAAATCCACCAGAGCACTTACCAATTGTTGCTTTTACAAGAATGTTATCGGGACCGATAGATTTTACACCTGGTATTTTTAATATTAAATTTGATGAGTACAAAAAGGATAATCAAGTTAATACTACTATTGCTCAACAATTAGCATTGTATGTGGTGATTTATAGTCCGGTGCAAATGGCTGCCGATTTGGTAGAGCATTACGAAGCGAATCCAGAACCACTTCAGTTTATAAAAGATGTTGGAGTAGATTGGGAAACAACCAAAGTATTAAACGGAGAGGTTGGTGATTATGTTACTATTGCTAGAAAAGAAAGAGGAACAGGAAACTGGTTTGTTGGAGGAATTACAGATGAAAAAGCTAGAACTGTAGATTTAACATTCGATTTTTTAGGCGAGAATCAAGAGTATGAGGTTGTTATTTATAAAGATGGTGAAAATGCGCATTGGGATAATAATCCTTTAGATATTTCTATCGAAAAAATAGAGATTAAAAAAGATTCTAAATTAAGTGTGAAATTAGCTGAAGGAGGTGGTTTTGCTATCAGCTTAAAAAAGAAATAATAGCGGCTCTATTTGAGTTTAAATATTTGTTTTTACGTTAATTTTGCAGTGTAATAAATAGACCTAAGTTACGACTAAGATAATTATTCGTAACTTAGGTTAACATCAAAAATTAAGTGTTGGACATTAATAACCAAATAGAATCTCCTTTTAGCATTAAGGTTAGTTTTAATAAATTATTAGAAAAGTATGATGAATTAATTCATGCTGATAATGACTTTATTGTTGCTAATGCACAGCGTGTGCTTAAAATTGCCGAAAACAACCCTATATTAAGAGAGGGTTTTAGCAAGTTTTCTGTATTTAAAACTTATGAAAAGGAAATCGAAGGGATTCTTCAGGATACCTTTAATCCGTTACTAACTCAAAATGAAATTAAAACAGCAGCTTTGCCATTTTATAATTTCATATTTAATCCTTCCGAGCGTTTTAAATCCATTATAAAAGCAGCGGGGAATGATTATGAGTTAGAAATACAAAATATGCCTACAGAGCAGATGTATATTACGGCTTGTAGTATTGTATTAAACTTCTGTTATGGATACTCATTAAATTTTAAGCGTCCATTTTTTTATGAAATTCCTGATGAAAACGGTGTTATGCATTATTATAAAATTTTATATAATGCAGATTTTACAGAAATAAAACCAAAACCTGGTACGCCAAAAATAACTCAAGAAGATTACGATGAGTTATTAGATAACTTTGATAATATAGATCTTTGGAAGGAAAAATTTCCACCAAATAGTTATGAATTTGATGGTTTTATAATATCAAATATGTTTGATGTTACAGATGACCAATCGATCTCAAATATTAAATCGGGTTTAATTAAAGAAGTTAAAGGAGACGATAAAAATTTTTTCAATAATTTCCATGAAATATTTCGCTCACTTTTAGGCTTGAAATCTATTAAGGTCGGTTTTTCAATGTATAATAAAGAAACGGATACTTTTGAACGTCTTTATGGAGTAGGAGTAAATAGTTTTTTACTTAATGAATTAGATACAGCACAGTGTTCGGATACGCTTTGTGATTGGTCTTACAATAGACTACTTAATGAGAAGAAATATTTTTCTGTTTCAGATGTAAAAAAAGCATTGAAAAACACGGATTGTAACCCTCCTCATATTAAAGTTTTAGATAATCAAAATATACAAAGTGCCATTTTTGCACCCATAGCAAATGATGAGGGCTTAATGGGGATTTTAGAAATTGTTTCTAAAAAACCAAAAGTTTTAAATAGCATTAATGCAAATAAATTAGAGGACGTTATGCCGTTTATTGAGTCGGCTATTCAGCGTTCTAAAAATGAAGAGTCTAACTTAATTGAGGCGCTTATACAAAAGGAATGTACTTCTATTCATTCTAGTGTTCATTGGAAATTTGTTGAAGAAGCTAAACATTATATAAAATCAGAAAGGCTTTCAGATAAATCTCCTTCTTTTAGAAAAATTGCATTTAAAAATGTGTACCCGTTATACGGTCAGATTGATGTCAAAGGTTCTTCAACAGCTAGAAATACAGCGACACAGAAAGATTTGTTATTGCAATTAAAATTAGCTGATAAAGTTTTAGATAAGAGTATTGAGGTCAGTGATTTGCCTATTTATGAACAGATGAAATTTCAAATTGGTGAATTTGAAAATGGATTAAAAACCACTTTTAAAGTTTATAGTGAACATGAGGTTTCTGTTTTTTTAAGTGAGAAATTAAAACCTGTTTTTGAATTAATTAAGAAAACACAACCGTCACTGAAAGCTGATGTTGAATCTTATTTTAGTAAGATAGATAAGAATCTAAATGTCGTCTATTTTAACCGAAAACATTATGATGATACTGTAAAGTATATTAACAGAAATATGTCTTCATTGTTAGATCAGAAACAAATAGAGGCACAGAAGATGTATCCTCACTTTTTTGAACGTTTTAAAACGGATGGTGTAGAACATAATATGTATATAGGTGAGTCTATTACCAAGGAGGATAGTTTTGATATGATTTATCTCTACAATTTAAGACTGTGGCAATTGCAGGTTATGTGTGAGATGGAAAATGATTATTACCATAATCAAGATAAATATCCAATAGCTTTAGATGTTGCCTCAATGATTTTGGTGTTTAATCAGCCGTTATCGATTCGTTTTAGAATGGATGAAAAACGATTTGATGTTGATGGGACTTATAATGCGCGTTACGAAGTGGTTAAAAAGCGTGTAGATAAAGCTTTTGTTAAAGGAACACAAGAACGTATTACTCAAAAAGGGAAAATTACAATTTTCTATTCTCAAAAAGAAGATGAAGAAGAATATGTAAGATATATTAATTTCTTACAATCTAAACAGATATTGTCTGATGATTTAGAGTATATAGAAGTTGAAGATTTACAGGGTGTTACTGGTTTAAAAGCCTTGCGTGTTAGTTTGTTGTATAGTGGTTTAAATAATGATAAAGAGCATTACACTTATGATGATTTAATGGCTACGATAGAGTCTTAAAGGTGGGGGGGAATTTGAGAACTGTTAATATAAGTAGTTGATGAGGATTCTGGAATAATATCAACGATATCTAATGCAGGATTATTTTTTATAGCCACAGCAAACGAAATTAAGGACACAATAATGCCAATCATAAATACGGTATATGTCATTCTAAGTAATCTGTATTTTCGTTCTAAAACAATACCTAAAAAGTATAAATCTTTGGTTAGAGCTTTATAAATGTAGTCTTTGTCTTTTACCATTTCTCCAATAGCCCACTCAAATTCTTCTAATTTCATCTTATGAAAATTACCAAAGAAACTTAAGTTTACTTTCTGATCTATAACGTCTTGTTTTGTAAATTGTCCGCTAGTAACGTTTGGTCGTGTAGCAATGACAGATAAAATCATCGAAATAACGCAAAACAAGGTAAATATTACCGTTGGCCATGTTAAATATGGGTTGTTATCTAATTTAGAAATAAGATTGGCTAAGACTACAGAAATAATAATAGCATTTACAGATAATAAGATGTTAGCTTTTGTATCTGCTATATCACTTAACTTAATATGGTTTCTCAATGCTGTTCTATAGAACGTTTGTACACCACGCTCTGGACTTTCGTTTTTGTATTGCGTTTTGTACTTCGCTTTTAGCTTCTCTACGTTAAGTTTCTTTTTATGTTTTTTCTTCTTTTTAAGAAGTTTGGCTAAGTTTTCTTCCTTAACTGCTTGCCAGTTTTTTAAAGCATAATCGGTATAGTAATGATGTTTCTCAGTTAAAACTTTAATGTTTTCCTTTCTCCATTCAGATGGTGAAAAGTTTTTCTTTCCTTGTAATTCGAGTTCTTTTCTTAAAAACTCACTAGCTTCGTTAAAGTATGTTTTTCCAAAATGAGAGCCATCTGCATCTCTTAAAATCTTTTCAAGTTCGTTTTGGGGCTCAACGTTAATATTAGTTGCCATAATGCAGTTAGAGACTGCATTAATAATATTTTCGTCAACTTCTTTCTCTTTTAAAAAAATCGTAGCAATCTTAATGCTTTCCTTTTCATGTTCTTCACAACTTTTTACATAACCAGTGTCATGAAGCAAAGCGCTTAATTCTAAAATTAAGATTTCTTCTTCACTCAAAGAAGAATGCTCAATAATCTCCTTCGTACTTTTCAATACACGTTGTGTATGCGTATAATTATGATACAAAAAGGTATTAGGGAGCTCGTCTTTAAGTAAGTTAAAAACAAATTCTTGAGTTTCTTCAATTAGAGATTGTGACATTGGGTTAAATAATTTTTAAGAATCATGTGAAATTACAAAAAAGTTCTAAGACTTAACATTTTGTTTGCTATATGAGTTACAATCAAATCGTATTTTTATAAAAATTCAAATTTTGAAATGATCTGAGTTAATAGTCGACTTATATGCAGTAACATTTCAATATTATTTTACTGAATTTTACAAAGCGCAATATTTCCGTATATGAAATTAAATATAAAAGATTCTTTTAACAAAGAGCTACCTTCAGATCCTAATACTCAAAATTCTAGACGGCAGGTTTCTGGAGCTACACATTCTTATGTTGCTCCAAAAGTACCATCGCAACCAAAACTGCTTCATTTTTCAAAAGAGATGTTATTGAATATTGGGTTAGATGAATTTGATGTGAAATCAAAGAACTTTTTAGAAGTTTTTTCAGGTGCTAAAGTTTATCCAGAAACTAATCCCTACGCTATGGCTTATGCTGGTCATCAGTTTGGTAATTGGGCTGGGCAATTAGGGGATGGACGAGCAATTAATTTATTTGAAGTAGAACATCATCATAAACGTTGGGCGTTACAACTCAAAGGTTCTGGAGAAACACCGTATTCAAGGCAAGGTGACGGCTTTGCGGTTTTAAGATCTTCTATTCGTGAATATCTTTGTAGCGAAGCCATGCATTATTTAGGCGTGCCAACCACAAGAGCGTTAAGTTTAATGACCTCTGGTGATGCAGTTTTAAGAGATGTACTATATAATGGAAATGCAGATTATGAAAAAGGAGCCATTGTTTCTAGGTTAGCGCCAAGTTTTATTCGATTTGGGAATTTTGAATTATTCGCAGCAAGAAATGATATTAAAAATTTAAAAAAACTAACGGATTATACTATAAAATATTTTTATCCAGAATTGGGTAAGCCTTCAAAAGAAACGTATATCCAATTTTTTGAAGCCGTAACACAACGGACTTTAGATATGATTATCCATTGGCAGCGTGTCGGTTTTGTACACGGAGTTATGAATACCGATAATATGTCTATTTTAGGGTTAACGATAGATTATGGACCTTACGGCTGGTTAGAAGATTTTGATTTTGGTTGGACGCCAAATACTACAGATAAGCAAAATAAGCGTTACCGTTACGGAAATCAACCAAACATTGGGCTTTGGAATCTACTACAACTCGCCAATGCACTTTACCCACTTGTAGAAGAAGCAGAACCGATAGAGACTATTTTAAATCAATACCAAACTGATTTTGAAAAGCAATCGCTTCAAATGATGCGTTCTAAGTTAGGATTAAAATTTGAAGCTGAAAAGGATGCAAAATTAATGGCAGATCTTGAAGATTGTTTGCTTCTTACGGAAACAGATATGACTATTTTCTTCAGACAATTAGGTCATTATAAAAAAGGTGATGTTGAAAAAGGGATAGAAATTATACGTAAAGCATTTTATAAGTTAGAAGAAGTAAAAAGTAAAGTTCTAGACCAATGGAAAGTTTGGTTTAATGCTTACGACCAAAGATTGCAGAAGGAGGAAGCAACTGATGCCGAACGTCACCAAAAGATGAATGCTGTAAATCCTAAATATGTACTTCGTAATTATATGGCGCAATTAGCCATTGATAAAGCTGATGAAGGAGATTATAGTTTAATAGATGAATTATTTCAACTATTAAAAAAACCATACGATGAGCAACCCAAAAACGAAAAATGGTTTGCCAAACGACCAGAGTGGGCAAGACATAAAGTGGGTTGCTCAATGCTTTCATGTAGTTCTTAAAAAAATTAATAATTAAAAAAACAAAATAATGGATTTCTCGAAACTCAAAGTATTGTATATTAATTGCACGTTAAAAAAATCACCAGCTGTAAGCCATACAGAAAAGCTTATGCAAGTGTCACAGGATATTCTAAAAAAGGAAAAAGTTTCGTTTGAAACTATCCGATTTATAGATCGTGATGTTGCTGTTGGTGTTTATCCAGATATGACAGAGCATGGATGGGATAAAGATGAATGGCCAAGTATTTATAAAAAAGTAAGTGAGGCAGATGTTTTAATAGTGGGAACCCCAATCTGGTTAGGTGAAAAATCTTCTGAAGCTCAAAAATTAATTGAGCGTCTTTATGCAATGAGTGGAGAAACCAACGAAAAGGGCCAATATGTTTTTTACGGTAAAGTTGGTGGATGTATGGTAACAGGTAATGAAGATGGGGTAAAACATTGTGCAATGGGTATATTGTATGCTTTACAACATGTTGGCTATTCTATTCCGCCGCAGGCCGATTCTGGATGGATTGGTGAAGTTGGTCCTGGGCCTAGTTATGGTGATACAAAATGGAAGGATAAATCCATTAATCCACCTGTAGGTTTTGATTCGGAATTTACAAATAGAAACACGACCTTTATGACTTACAATCTATTACACTTGGCAAAATTATTAAAGGAAAACAAAGGTTACAGTAATTATGGTAACTCTCGAGAAGCTTGGGATAGTGGGACGCATTGGTCTTTCGAAAATCCTGAATACAGATAGAAATTACGTGTGCATAAATAGGGTAATATAAAAGTCCTTATTAGGTATTAAAAAACAACAAAGATGAAAGCAATTTGGAATAATAAAGTCATAGCAGAAAGTAATAAAACGATAGTTATTGAAAAAAACCACTATTTTCCTCACGAGAGTATCAATAAAGAATTTTTCAAAACGAGTGAAATACACTCCGTATGCCCTTGGAAAGGAACTGCTTCTTATTACACCATAGAAGTGGATGGAAAACAAAATAAAGATGCAGCTTGGTTTTATCCAGAGGTATCAGAATTGGCAAAAGGGATTAAAAATCATGTGGCTTTTTGGCGCGGTGTGCAAATTGAAGATTAAAATTAGGTAATGAAAAGTACAAAGCTTAAAATACAAAATAGAAAAGGTCTAACTCTAAATGCTAATTTAGAATTACCAGCCAATCAGAAACCAAATTACTACGCCATTTTTGCACATTGTTTTACTTGTAGTAGCAGTTTAAAAGCTGTTAGAAATGTGAGTAGAGCATTAACGCAAAATGGATTCGCGGTTCTGCGTTTCGATTTTACAGGACTAGGAAGAAGTGAAGGCGAATTTGCCGATAGTCATTTCTCTGCAAATGTAGAGGACTTGTTAGACGTACATAGTTATATGTCTCAACATTATCAAGCACCAAGTTTACTTGTTGGTCATTCTCTTGGAGGTGCAGCAGTATTGGTAGCGGCTTCAGAAATAGAAGCTGTAAAAGCAGTTGCCACCGTTGGAGCACCAGCTACAGTAGATCATGTAAAACATTTATTTTCTCATCAGGTTGAAGAATCGGAAGAAAAGGGAGATGTTAAAGTTAATATTGGAGGACGCCCTTTTGTTATTAATCAAGACTTTGTTGAAGAGTTTGATAAAACAGATTTACCAGCACTTGTAAAAACACTGCGTAAACCTTTGTTAATAATGCATTCGCCTTTTGATAAAACAGTAGGTATAGCAAATGCAGAGCAGTTATATAAAAATGCACATCACCCTAAAAGCTTTGTCTCATTAGATAATGCAGATCATTTATTAACTAAAGAAGAGGATAGTCAGTATGTTGGTGAAATTATAGGGACTTGGGCAAAACGATATTTCCCTAAGGTGGAAAATGTAATGCTCGATACCGAAGGAGATCAATTAGTTGGGCATCTTAATATTGTAGAAGATAATTTTACCACTTCTATTCAAACTAAAAATCATACGCTAATTGCAGACGAACCAGCAAGTGTTGGTGGTAAGGATTTTGGACCTTCACCATACGAATACCTAAATGCTGCATTAGCTGCATGTACGGTGATGACTTTAAAAATGTATGCCGAACGAAAAAAGTGGGATTTAAAAGAGGTTTATGTTTACATATCGCACTCTAGAAAACATAGTGACGACTTAAATCTTGTTTTAGAAAAGCCTAAGTACTTAGATCATATTAGTAAAAAGCTAAAATTTATAGGAGATATAAGTGAAGAACAATCCCAACGATTAAAAGAAATAGCATCGCGTTGTCCAGTACATAAAACGATTGCTAGCGAAGTTATTTTTGAAACAGAAATCCTATAAATTATACACGTGCAAGCTATAACCACCAACACCATAACATCCGAACGATTTCTAGAAATAAGACAACAAACGGAACAAATTTGTAGTTCGCTTGAGCCCGAAGATGTTTCTATTCAACCAGCCGATTTTGTGTCGCCACCAAAATGGCACTTAGCACATACCACCTGGTTTTTTGAACAATTTATACTGTCTGATTTTTGTTCAGATTACAAGATTTTTCATGAAGATTATGCCTATTATTTTAATAGTTATTACAATAATGTAGGAAAACGTGTTTTGAGAGCAGAACGAGGTTTAATGACTAGACCTACATTACAATCGGTTTTAGAATATAGAGCTTATGTAAATGAGCACTTAGCACAATTTATAGCGAAAGGAATATCAGAAGAAATTTCAAATATTATTGAAATTGGCCTTCAGCACGAGCAACAACACCAAGAATTATTAATTTATGATATTAAATATATTTTTGGTAATCAACCTTCATTTCCAAAATTGGATTACACAATTCAATTACAGGTAGAAACACAAACACAAACATTTATTCCAATCAAAGAAGGCGTTTATGAAATTGGACATAATAACGATGGCTTTTGTTTTGATAACGAGTTAGGAAGGCATAAAGTGTATCTTCATGAGTATCAAATTTCCAACCGATTGGTTACTAATGCAGAATATATTCAATTTATAGAAGCAGGTGGTTATAACGATTTTAATCTTTGGCATGCGGAAGGCTGGGATTTTGTTCAAAATAATAAACTCAAAGCACCCTTGTATTGGCATTATGTAGAAGAGAAATGGATGCAATATACACTTAACGGTTTTGTAGAAGTTGATGGTAATTTACCGGTAAGTCACGTTACATTTTATGAAGCTTTTGCTTATGCACAATGGAAAGGTATGCGTTTGCCTACGGAATTTGAATGGGAAGTGGCTTCCGTTCAATTTAAATATGGTCAGCTTTGGGAATGGACCAATAGTGCTTATTTACCGTATCCTAATTACACCAAAGTAGATGGTGCTTTAGGAGAGTATAACGGTAAATTTATGGTGAATCAAATGGTTTTGCGTGGCGCCTCAGTAGCAACATCTAAAAATCATAGCCGAGCTACTTATCGCAACTTTTTTCAAGCAAACTTACGCTGGCAATTTTCAGGAATCAGACTTGCCAAATAAACACAATCATTATACAAAGAACTTTAGATCCGTTTTAAACTTTAAACTTTTTTATGACTAATACATTTGCACAAGATATCCTTGAAGGCTTAACCGCAGAGGAAAAACATTTACCTTCAAAATATTTTTATGACGATAATGGTAGTCGCATATTTCAAGATATAATGAATATGCCAGAATATTATCTCACTAACGCTGAATTTGAGATTTTATCCATGCAATGTCAGCAAATTACAGAGGCTTTACAGTTTTCTACACCGTTTAATATTTTAGAATTAGGAGCAGGAGATGGCTTAAAAACCTTCAAGCTTTTAGAATATTTAGTAGCTAATAATATCGATTTTAATTATTTGCCTATTGATATTTCTAAAGAGGCCATGGATATATTAGAAAAGCGCTTAAAAGAACGTTTGCCAGGTATTAGTATTAAGCCACAGGTAGGTGATTATTTTGAGATTTTAAAAGAAAATAAACAAAGTGAACATCCTAGTCTATTATTGTTTTTAGGCGGTAATATTGGAAATTATCTTGAAGATAAAGCTAAAGAATTGGTTCAGCTTTTTAATAAAAACATGAAAAAGGGAGATAAGCTTTTAATTGGTTTCGATTTAAAGAAAAATCCGATCACTATTCATGATGCTTACTTTGATAAACATGGAATAACCAAAAGATTTAATCTTAATTTACTAATAAGAATCAATAGAGAATTAGACGCCGATTTTAAAATTGATGATTTCGATTTTTATGCACATTACAATCCTTTAACAGGTGATGTAAAAAGTTATATTGTTAGCCTTAGAGAACAAACGGTACAGCTCAAAGCTATAAATAAAACGATTACCTTTGGTTACAATGAGTTAATATGGACAGAGCTATCAAAAAAATATGCACTCAATGAAATTGAAAAATTAGCAGGTGCTACTAATTTTGATGTCAAATCTAATTTCTTAGATTGTAAACATTACTTTACAGATAGTCTTTGGGAGAAAGTATAAAGACTAAAATTCATTGTATAACAGTCAAGTTCTTCCATAAAAATAGCATTATTTTGTGATTTACTTTAAAATATGAGAAAACAATACACACTACTTGTTATACTTTTTACTTTGTTTTTTAATGCTTGTGCGACTTACGAAGCGCAGTATAAAGAAGAAAAATTAAAAGTAAATAAATCACCAGAAAAGGAAGTTGATAGACGATTTTACTTAATAGGTGATGCTGGTTTAGTGGATAATGGTGGCATGTCTAGTGCCTTGTCTGCCTTCAAAAATTATATTTCAACAAAGGAAACAAAAGACGATGTTGCTCTTTTTTTAGGTGATAATATTTATCCTGTAGGCTTGCCAGATAAAGATGATTCAGATAGAGCAGAGGCAGAACAGGCTTTAGATGTACAAATTAATGCGGTAAAAGATTTTGAAGGAGAGGTCTTATTTATTCCCGGAAATCACGATTGGTATTCAAACGGACTAAAAGGGCTAAAACGTCAAGAGAAATATATTGAAGATGCCTTAGGTAAAAACACATTTCAACCAGAAAATGGTTGCCCAATTGAGGATATTGATATAGGAGATAATATAAAGCTTATTGTGGTAGATACACAGTGGTATTTAGAAAATTGGAATAACAATCCTACTATAAATGATAAGTGTGAAATAAAGACCAGAGATCGTTTTTTTGAAGAATTAGAAGGCGAAATTAAAAAAGCTCAAAATAAAACAACCATTATAGCCATGCACCATCCAATGCATACCAATGGAGTTCATGGTGGTTATTATGGTGCAAAAAAACACCTTTATCCAACGCAAGGTAATGTGCCATTGCCAATTTTAGCAACTCTTATTACACAAGTAAGGACGCAAGGTGGTGTTTCAATTCAAGATCGTTATAATGAACGTTACAACGAGTTAATGAAACGTATTGAAACGCTGACGTTCGATAAAGAAAATATTGTGTTTGTTTCTGGTCACGAGCATACACTTCAATATCTCGAAAATGAAAATATAAAACAAATTGTATCAGGGTCGGGGTCTAAAGACGGTGCAGCAGCTTTAGGGACAAAAGGGTTATTTAGTTACGGTGGGCAAGGTTTTGCAGAACTTGTGGTTTATAAAGACGGCAGTTCTTGGGTTAAGTTTTTTAGTGTAGAAAATGACAATCCAAAACTTGTTTTTGAACATGAAATAATAGGTGTTAAAGAACCTTACGATGTTTCTAATTTACCCGATACATTTCCAAATGAAATTAGTGTTTCTGTTTATGATGAAGAAGAGACGGATAGAACAGGTTTTTTTAAATCCGTTTGGGGGGATCATTACAGAGAAGTCTACAGTACTAAAATAAAAGCGAAAGTAGCCACATTAGATACTCTATACGGTGGCTTAGAGATTGTGCGTAAAGGTGGTGGGCACCAAACAAGGTCTTTACGTCTAAAGACTAAAGATGGTAGAGAATTAAATATGCGAGCATTAAAGAAAAGTGCCACGCAATACTTGCAGACGGTTCTATTTAAAGAGAATTACATTCAAGATGATTTTGAACGCACACAAGTAGAAGGTTTAGTTTTAGATTTCTATACAGCAGCACACCCTTATGCTTTTACTGTGGTGCCAGATTTATCAGATGCAGCAGAGGTCTACCATACCAATCCAAGACTTTTCTTTATACCTAAGCATAAATATTTAGGTGATTTTAATGAAGAATATGGGGATGAGCTCTATATGATTGAAGAGCGACCTGAAGAAAATTATACAGATGAACGTAATTTTGGTTATGCAGATGATATTGAAAGTACGCATGATATTATTGAAAAAGTAAGAGAGGATGAAGAATATAAAATTGATGAGAACGCATTTATAAGAGCACGTTTATTTGATATGTTAATTGGTGATTGGGATAGGCATCAAGATCAGTGGCGTTGGGCACAATTCGATCAGCCAAATGGAGACAAATTATACAGACCAATTCCGAGAGACCGAGATCAAGTGTTTTCTAATTTTGATGGAGCCTTATTAGATGTCGCTCGTGTGGTTGCAGGTGCAGCTAACCAACTTCAGATTTATGATGATAAATTAGAGAATATAAAATGGATGAATAACGCTGGTATAAAACTAGATCGTACTTTAATCCAACAATCAGGAAAAGAAGAATGGTTAGAGCATGCTAAATTTCTTCAAGAGCATATTACGGATGAGGTGATAGAAAAAGCATTTTCTAAAATTCCTAAAGAAGTTCAAGATGAAACCTTAGAGGATATTAAGAAAAATTTAAAAGGACGTCGCAAAAATCTTGTAGATATAGCGACTAGATATTACGAATACCTGAATGAATTAGTCATTTTAACAGGAACAGATAAAGATGATTATATAGAGGTGATTCGTCAAGGGAATAAAGAAACTCGTGTTATTATATCTAGAATTAAAGACGGTGAAAAAGCAGATGTTATTGTTGATAAGGTTTTAAATAAAGCTGTTACAAAAGAACTGTGGATTTACGGGTTAGATGATAAAGATGTTTTTGAAGTTACAGGAAAAGGAAGTCATAAGATCTTTACACGGCTAATTGGCGGTCAAGAAAACGATACATATAAAATCAAATCGGGGAGTAAAATAAAGATTTACGATCACGAAAGTAAAAAGAATACAATTGAAGAAAAGGGCGGAGCTGCTGTAAGATTAACAGATATTTATAATCTTAATTTATTCGATTTTAACAAAAATATTTTAAATCAGCGTGTTACAACTCCAGCTATAGGTTATAATCCAGATGATGGTATGTCTCTTGGTATATCTCATGTAATTACTAAAAACGGTTTTCAACGCAATCCATTTTCTAGTCAACATAGATTTAATGGGGGTTATTTCTTTGCAACGGAAGGGTTTTCTTTAAACTATGATGGAGAGTTTTCTAATATCTTTGGTAATTGGAATTTACAAGTTGGAGGGCAATTTACTTCAGAAAATTACACTAATAATTTCTTTGGTTATGGAAACGAAACTGTAAATCTTGAAGATGATTTAGATCGCGATTATAACCGTGTAAAAACAAGTATCATTCAGGCCTATGCAGGGATTTCTAAAAAAGGTGATTTTGGTAGTGATTACGGAGTAAAAGCAATATTTGAAGGCATAGAATTAGAAGCCACAGATAATCGATTTATTACAGATTTTATACCAGATGCTACATCAGAATTTTATGAGAGACAATATTTTGGTGGTTTAGAGGGACAATTTAATTATAAGAGTTTTGATTCTGAAATAAATCCAACACGAGGAATGAAATTCATGATCAATGCAGGGGCTAAGACCGAATTAGAAGATACTAATAATACATATGGCTATATTAATGCAAATCTAGGTTTTTACAATGCGTTATCTGAAGATAGAAAATTGGTTTTAAAAACAGATGTAAGAAGTCAATTTAGAATTGGTAATGATATGGTTTTTTATCAAGCCGCAAATATTGGTGGAGATACAGGTTTACGTGGTTATAGAACAGAGCGTTTTACCGGAAAAAAATCTTTTGTAAGTAGTGCAGATTTAAGATATAGCTTCAATTCGTTTAGAACGAGCGTAACGCCATTACAAATTGGTGTTTTTGGAGGGTTTGATGTTGGTAGAGTTTGGTTAAAAAATGATGTCTCAGATAAATGGCACAATGATTACGGAGGTGGTTTTTGGATTACTGCAGCAGAATCACTTTCAGGAACATTTAATTTATTTAGCGGAG
This sequence comes from Winogradskyella sp. HaHa_3_26, assembly GCF_019278425.1. Taxonomy (NCBI): domain Bacteria; kingdom Pseudomonadati; phylum Bacteroidota; class Flavobacteriia; order Flavobacteriales; family Flavobacteriaceae; genus Winogradskyella; species Winogradskyella sp. HaHa_3_26. Next base: position 2,311,448 of record NZ_CP058981.1, read on the forward strand.
AAGATGGTCTTCGATTTTCATTTGGCTTAGGTCTTAGTTTTTAAAAACATAATTTGAAAAACTACATTTATAAAATATGGGATACGCTAGAAAAGTTAGAAAGTAATATTGCTTTCTATCCTTCAATAATTAGTTTATTTGGGGTGTTATTTGCTTTTTTTATGATCTATTTAGAGAGCATAGGGATTTCTAAATATTTAGTAGAGCATGCGCCAATTTTGGTTGTTAATAATACCGAGACTGCTAGAAGTTTATTAACCACATTTATTGCTGGGCTTATATCAATAATGGTTTTTAGTTTTTCTTTGGTAATGATTTTACTCAACCAAGCTTCAAGTAATTTTTCGCCTAGAGTATTGCCAGGATTAATTTCTAATCGTAGACATCAAGTGATACTTGGTATTTATAATTCTTCTTTACTATACTGTATTTTTACTTTAGTTTCAATTGCACCAGAGGGAGATAAATACCAACTGCCAGGGTTCTCAGTGCTGTTGGCTATTGTTTTTATGACCTTTAGTTTAGGAGCTTTTATTTATTTTATTCATTCTATTTCTCAAGAAATTCAAGTGAATACAATTATGGATAAAATATTTAAAAAATCGAAGCAACGTTTAGAAGGGTTAATTGAAAATGAAAAGTACATTGATGTAGAATTCGAGGATTCTTCAGATTGGAAAAGTATTATGGCTAGCACAACGGGCTACATGCAAGATGTAAACATGAAGGCTTTGGCAACGCTAGCAGAAGAACATCATTTAAAAATTGATATAGTACCTGTAAAAGGAATGTATATTCTTAAAGGTGTTCCTGTTTTAAAATACAAAGGTGAAGTCGCTGAGGAAAAAGAAGATCACATAGATCTTGAAAAAAAGTTGATAGAAGCTGTTACATTTTCTAACAGTGAGCTTATTGAAGATAATTATATTTTGGCTTTTAAGCAGATTACTGAGATTGCATTAAAAGCAATGTCGCCAGGAGTTAATGATCCAGGTACATGCATCAATGCAATTGATTATTTAACGGAATTGTTTGCGTTAAGGATGACTAAAAAAGATAAAAGTTACTATTTTAATGAAGATGAAAAAGCAGTTATTTCTATTAAAACTGTAAATTTTCAGGAATTACTTTATAATGTAATGGCAGCCATGAGAACTTACTGTAAGCATGATATTATAATTGTTCAGAAATTATTTATTATGTTTCAATATTTGTTGCAGCAAAATGATGTTTTAAAAGAAAATTATAAAGAAATTATTATAAAAGAAATCATAAATCTTAGAAATGATGCTTTAAATAATCATCAAAATGATAGAGATATTGAGGTGATTAAATCCTATATTGCAAAACTTAAAACTGTAATTCCTTCAGAATATTCCTTAGAGGTTCAATAGGTGAAATTAATAGCTGATAGACTGAATTACGCAATTTCTTAAATATATTTTATGTCTATTACCAAAGATGTCATTATTATAGGTGGAGGTGCTGCTGGTTTTTTTGCGGCGATTAATATTGCCGAACAAAACCCAGAATTATCAGTTGCTTTATTAGAGCGTGGTAAAGAAGGTTTGCAAAAAGTAAAGATTTCTGGAGGAGGGCGTTGTAATGTAACACATGCTGAGTTTATTCCTTCAGAATTGGTGCACAACTATCCAAGAGGCGAAAAAGAACTCTTAGGACCCTTCCATAAGTTTATGACAGGTGATACAATTGCTTGGTTTGAAGAACGTGGTGTAGAACTTAAAATTGAAGAAGATGGACGTATGTTTCCTGCATCAAATTCATCTCAAACTATAATCGATTGTTTTCTATATGAAGCTAAAAAGCATAACGTAGAGATTTTATATAATCACTCGGTTAAATCTATGGATGCTTTAGAAAGTGGATTTAAAATAGAAACATCTCAAGGCGATTTTCAGTCTAAAAAAGTAATGATCGCTACGGGTAGTAATCCTAAAATTTGGAAACTTATTGAAGGTTTAGGGCATACTATTATTAATCCCGTTCCATCACTGTTTACTTTTGATATAAAAGATAAACGCATTAAAGATATTCCTGGCGTTGTTGCTAAAAATGCAAACATTAAAGTTGTAGGTACAGATTTGGAATCACAAGGGCCATTACTAATAACTCATGTTGGTATGAGTGCGCCTGCCATTTTAAAACTTTCTGCTTTTGGAGCTGTAGAATTGGCAAGAATGGATTATAATTTTAAGATTGAAATTAATTTTATTAATAGAGATTATGAATCTTGCATAGATCAGATTAAAGCCTTTAAACAAGAATTTGCAAAGAAGACTGTCATTAACCTTTCGCATTTCGACTTACCAAAACGGTTATGGAAACAATTAGTTTTAGCTTCAGATATTGAAGATAATAAACGTTGGGCAGATCTTAATAAGCAACAATTAGAAGCATTAGCTAGCCAATTAACACGTGCTATTTTTCAGGTTATGGGAAAAAGTACTTTTAAAGATGAATTTGTTACAGCTGGCGGAGTTGATTTAAAGGAAGTAAATTTTAAAACTTTTGAGAGCAAAAGAATTCCTAATCTCTATTTTGCTGGTGAAGTCATTAATGTAGATGCGGTAACGGGTGGTTTTAACTTTCAGAATGCTTGGACAAGTGCTTACATTGCATCGACATCGATAATTTTACAGTAGTTGTCGTTATCGCCACTGTACGACATAATAACAGCTTTAAAATCTTCAAAAATGTAAGGCTTAGTAATGATGTGATTAATACCTGCTTCTTCAGCTTTTTGTAAAATTTCATTAGAATTTAAAGCCGTTAGTGCCAAAATAGGAGTTCCAGAATTAAATATTCTAATGTGTCTAGTAACTTCATAACCGTCCATGTCAGGCATGTTTATATCCATTAAGATGATGTCAAAATCTTTATTTTTTATGACAGCTATAGCTTCTTTGCCATTAGATACTGTTTCGCAACTGTAACCTTCAATTTTCTCTATATTTTTCTTGGTAATTAAAAGATTAATTTTATTGTCATCAACAACCAATACGCGCATCTCTCTATGCGGTAATATAGATATTATTTTTTGAGTTTCATCAGAGATATTGACAAGCTTAAATGTAATTTCAAAGAAAAAGCAAGTACCTTCATTTAGGACAGATGTGAAGTCTATTTGCGAATTATGACTTTCGAGTAATGTTTTTACAATATGAAGACCTAATCCAGAGCCACTACTATTTTTATTTAAGAACGCCTTATTTTCAAAGGCACTGAATACAATAGATCTGTGCTCTTCTCTTATTCCAATACCTGTATCCTTTACTTCAAAACGTAAGGTGATATTGTTTGCGTCTCGCTTTTTTTCAAAAACATTAATACCAATATGGCCTTTTTTTGTATAGCGAATAGCATTGTATGCTAAGTTTATTAATATTTGACTAAAGGCTACTTTATCTATTAAAATGTGTTCTTGTTCGTCAGATTTATCAATATGAATTTTAAGATCTAAACCTTTATTCTTTGCAGCAACGGCAACGGTACTTACTACATGATTGACAATAGTATTTATTTTCCCCGGTTTTAAACGGAGGCTTTGTTTGTCAAATTTTAAGCGATTAGCTTGTAGGATGTTATCAATTAAAATAGATAAATAGTTACTTGAGGATATAAGTGAGTCTAAGTAAGATTGTTTCTTTTTATCATCCTTTTCTTGGTCAATAAGTGTCGCTAAACCATTAATGCCATAAATTGGTGTACGTAATTCATGACTTAAAATAGAGAAAAACTCTAGCCTATCTTTGTCAATTTTTGCAAATTTTAAATTAGAAGCTGTTAATGCTTTATTCATTTTTTCAAGATTCTTTTTTCCTTTAAAGTAGAAAAAGAAACTAACCAATGTAATAATAAATAAGATGCTAACTATGATTGTACTTCGTAGAAAAATTTTAGAATTATTAATATCTTTTTTCTGAATCTCATTAGCTAAATTTAGTTGTTGTTCAGCATTAATTATCTTAGAAATTAACTCGCCATTTCTAGCCTCTTTTTTTTCACTAAGTCTTAATGCAGTGTATTTATAGCTATCAGACTTTAGAAGATACTTATTTGCTGAGTCTAAATTTTTATTAGCATAGGTGAAGTATGAATGTTTATAATAGTTTAGTGTAGCAACTTTTCTATAAGTGCTCATGTCTGTTTTTAAAATAGACATTAAATCCTTATCATTTATTGATAATAGAGCTGTATAATCTTCAGGGGTAACATTGTCTACTTTTACTCTGGCAATACTGTTGTAGTATTTATAAGATAAAGTTAAAGCTTGTTTTAAATTTTCGGTACGATAATCTTTAGAGTTGTTTAAAGTACTGAAATCTGTATTGTTAATAATTTCTAATCCTTTTGTAGAGGTTTCTAAGAGACTGTTGTTTTTTAAATTATAATAGTTTCTTTTAATTAAATTCTCAAAATTTATAAAATAAATTTCACTATTCAAAGATTTCGATAATGCTTGAGCTATAGGGTATATACTATCAAATTTCGTATAGTTTTTTTCGTTGACATAAGTATTAACTAATCCAGCTAGTGCAAGATCTTTTCCTTTTTTGTTATTTAATGAATCAAATATTTGAAATGCTTTTTTATGATAACTCTCCGCTTTTTTAAAATTAGAGGTTTTAACTAAAACATTAGCTAAAGCATTATAGGCTTTGGCTTCAGTTAATTTCAGATTGTTTTTCTTTGAGAAATCTATAGCTTTATTTACAAGTATAGTTGCCTTGTAAAGGCTGTCTTTATCAACTAACCGATCTAGTCTGTAACTATCAAAAGAGTAAACTTCACTTTTATTATCTGTTAAAGGCTTTTCTTGTGGATTTACATTTAGAGCTGCAAAAAGTAAGAAAACAAATAAAATAATAATAGCGTTGGATTTGGGGAAACACATGTAATTCAACTATTAAGAGTGTAAAACTAAACTTTTACCAAGCTTTTGCAACATTTAATCGTGTTTATTTGTATTTTGAAGATATTAATTAGCTAATTTATAATGTTTTAAACAATTAAAAATCATGTTAAGTGCCTGTGGTATAGGTGGTTTAGTGTTTTTTTTTTGTTGTGTAAATTTATTTTAGTAGATTTTTGTAAAAGAAATATTATTTATAACGAGTTTTATTAATAATTAGTAGCTAATACTTTAATATGATGTAATATGCAAAATTATATAGCACTCCTCAGAGGGGTTAATGTTGGTGGACATAGAAAAATTTCAATGCAAGAGCTTAAAACTTTATTATCTAAATCTGGATTAGAAAATGTACAAACTTATATACAAAGTGGTAATGTTATTTTTAAGACTATAGATGAGGATAAAAGAGTTTTAGAAAATAAGATACAAAATTTAATATTAACTCATTTTGGTTTTGAAATTCCGGTTTTGGTACTTTTAAGAAGTGAATTAGAAATTATTTTTAATAATTGTCCTTTTAGTGATGCTAAAAAAGAGCATAGTTATTTCGTTATTTTGAGTGATATTTCAAACGAAAAGTTGATAAAAGAAGCCTCAGAAAAAAGATATATAGATGATGATTATAAGATTATGAACAACTGTATTTATTTGTTCTGTTCTAAAGGTTATGGTAAATCTAAATTCAACTTAAGTTACTTCGAAAAAAAACTAGATGTCAATGCTACAGCCAGAAACTATAAAACAATGGTAAAACTCTTATCTTTGTCCAATATTTAATATGTAATGACAGTACAAGACTTTATTCTAAAATCATACCAAACTAATGTTGAAACAGGTTCAGTAAAATGGGCTTCTCCAAGTAATATTGCTTTGGTGAAATATTGGGGGAAAAAGAAAGATCAAATTCCAGAAAATCCTTCCATAAGTTTTACGCTTTCTAATTGTAAAACGATAACGGAAGTTACTTATACTAAAAAGGAAGGCAAAGAATTTAGTTTTGATGTGTATTTTGAAGGTGAAAAAAATGAAGCCTTCAAACCGAAAATTCAAATATTTTTTGAGCGTATTGAAGCTTATATGCCATTTTTAAGAGATTATCATTTTAAAATTGATACTTCAAATACATTTCCTCATAGTTCTGGTATTGCTTCATCTGCATCAGGTATGAGTGCTATTGCTTTGTGTTTAATGAGTATTGAATATAAGTTGAATGCAGTAGAAAAGTCTTCTGATCTTAAATATTTTAATCAAAAAGCATCTTTTTTAGCAAGATTAGGATCCGGAAGTGCATGCAGAAGTATTGAAGGAGAACTTGTTGTTTGGGGAGAGAATGAAAGTATAGCTGAAAGTTCAGATTTATACGGTGTAAAATTTGAAGGTGAAGTGCATTCTAACTTTAAAAATTATCAAGACACTATTTTGTTAGTCGATAAAGGAGAGAAGCAGGTGAGTAGTACGGTTGGTCATCAGTTAATGTATGGACATCCATTTGCTCAAGAACGTTTTAAGCAAGCGCATGATAATTTAGCGACTTTAAAAACGATTTTAGCTTCGGGTGATTTAAATGAATTTGTAAAAATTGTAGAAAGTGAAGCCTTAACGCTCCATGCTATGATGATGACGAGTATGCCTTATTTTATATTAATGAAACCAAACACACTAGAGGTTATTAATAAAATTTGGGCCTTTAGAGCAAAGACCGATTCTAAAGTTTGTTTCACGCTAGATGCAGGTGCAAATGTGCATATTCTGTATCCAGAAAGTGAAACCAAAAGTGTTCTTGAGTTTATTAAAAATGAATTGGTTAGCTATTGTCAAAATGAACATTATATTTGCGACCAAATTGGTTTGGGTGCAAACCAAATCTAATTTTAATACGTATATTTGTTAAAGTAATTGCTTTAAATTTATGAAGGGACCATTATTTTATTCTAAGATTCTTTTATTTGGAGAGTACGGAATCATTCGCGATTCTAAAGGCTTGTCTATTCCTTATAATTTTTATAATGGTGCACTAAAACTTAGTGATAACCAAACTAAAGAAGCTACAGATTCTAACGCTAGTTTAAAACGTTTTGCGACGTATTTAGAGGGTTTAGATAAGGATTTGGTGGTTTTTAATGCAAGTGAATTACATAGAGATCTTAATGAAGGCATGTATTTTGATTCTTCAATTCCACAAGGATACGGAGTAGGGAGTAGTGGTGCTTTAGTTGCTGCAATTTATGATAAATATGCAAGTGACAAAATCACAGTTTTAGAGAACTTGACACGTGAAAAACTTCTAAAGTTAAAATCTGTTTTTTCTGCTATGGAATCATTTTTTCATGGTAAATCTTCAGGATTAGATCCTTTAAATAGTTATTTAAGTCTTCCTATTTTAATCAATTCGAAAGATAATATTGAAGCTACAGGTATTCCTTCACAAAAAGCAGAAGGAAAAGGAGCTGTATTTTTAATAGATAGTGGTATTGTTGGTGAGACTGCACCAATGGTGAGTATTTTTATGGAAAGCATGAAAAATGAAGGTTTCCGTAGCATGCTTAAAGATCAATTTATAAAGCATACTGATGCTTGTGTAGATGATTTTTTAAAGGGTGATATGAAATCGTTGTTTAAAAATACAAAGCAATTATCTAAAGTTGTTTTAAACAACTTTAAGCCTATGATTCCTGCTCAATTTCATGACTTATGGAAAAAAGGCTTAGATACTAATGATTACTATTTAAAACTTTGTGGTTCTGGTGGTGGAGGTTATATCTTAGGATTTACTGAAAATATAGATAAAGCTAGGGAAGCGCTTAAGGGTCAGAAATTAGAAGTTGTTTATAATTTTTAGATTTTGATTCCGTTATTCAGTAAGCTTTAAGAAATGTATTTTATTAAAGTAGATTGAAGTTTTATTTCTAATTTTTTCTTAATCAAATTATGTTATCTAGAAGGCGGAAACACATTCTATTAAAATTTTTCGGCCTATTCTCTGTTGTTAGAGGCTATAATGTTCTAGTTGTAGTTATCGCTCAGTATTTAGCATCTATTTATATTTTTGCACATACTAAACCTGTTAAATCAGTACTTTTAGATATTAATTTATTAATGTTAGTTCTAGCATCTTCAGCAACAATTGCATCAGGTTATATTATTAATAATTTCTACGATTCTGAAAAAGATTTAATAAACAAGCCTCGAAAAACAATGCTTGACCGTTTGGTGAGTCAAAATACAAAATTGTCTTTTTATTTTGTGCTAAATTTTGTGGCAGTTGTCTTTGCTAGTTATGTGTCATTTAAGGCTGTAATTTTCTTTTCTATATACATTTTTGCGATTTGGTTTTATTCACATCGTTTAAAAAAACGTCCTTTAGTAGGTAACTTGGTATCTGCAATACTTACTGTAACACCATTTTTTGTCATCTTTATTTATTATCAGAATTTTGAGCATGTTGTTTTTGCTCATGGTATATTTTTGTTTTTATTAATCTCTATGAGAGAACTCACTAAAGATTTAGAAAATATAAAAGGTGATTTAGCTTTAAATTACAGAACTATCCCTGTAGTTTATGGAGAGCAGATGTCTAAGTTAATGCTAACTATTGTAGCTGTTTTAACTATTGTTTCTGCAGTGTTGCTTATTCTGTTTTTTGAAATCGGATATATGTATTATTTCTTTTATTTGAGTATAATGCTATTGCTTATCTACCTTATCATCCTTTTAAAATCAAATAAGAAAACGCACTATTTAATACTGCATAATATTCTTAAATTTATAATTGTAACAGGTGTTTTTTCAATTCTATTAATTGATGTTTCGGTCGTTTTAAATAGAATATAGAATTGCCTTTATAGTTTTAAAGTGTTGAAAATTACAAGAGTTAAACTACTTTAATAATTAAGTGCAAGATGTAAACTATTGTTTATCTTTGCAAAAAATTTAGAACATGAGCAGAAATCAAGATAGCAAAGGAAAAGGGAAAGGGAAAACTTCAGGAAGAGGAAATGCTAATAGTAAAACCGATAGTTTAGCTAGAGGAAATGCTCCCGTAAAAAAGAAAACACCAGCAGCAAGCAAACCATCTAATCCAGATGAGATGCGTTTAAATAAATATATAGCAAATTCAGGTATTTGTTCGCGTCGTGAAGCTGATGAGAATATAGCTATTGGTTTAGTATCTGTTAACGGTAAAGTAATTACCGAAATGGGGCATAAAGTAAAGCGTACTGATGAGGTGCGTTACGATGGTCAACGTATTACTCCAGAGCCAAATGTTTATGTGTTATTAAATAAGCCAAAAGGATTTGCAACTACAACTGCAGAAGGTAAAGGTAAAACGGTTATGGACTTAGTAGCTAACGCAACTAATGTAAACATAAAGCCAATAGGTCGTTTAGGTAGAAACTCGTTAGGGTTGCTATTGTTTACTAATGATGACAAAGTGGTTCAAAAATTTACTAATTCAAAAAACGGTGTAGCTCGTTTATTTCAAATAGAATTAGATAAAAATTTAAAATTTGAAGATCTAAAAAAGATTCAAGAAGGTTTTAAAATTGAAGGAAAACTTGTTTCTGTAGAAGAGATTAGTTACATACAAGGTGAATCTAAAAATCAAGTAGGTATTAAAATTAAAAATACAGGTAACACTATCTTACGTACTATATTTGATGAACTTAAATATGATATTGTAAGAATTGATTGTGTTGCAATTGGTCACTTAACGAAAAAAGATATTCCTCGTGGTCACTGGAAACATCTTACAGAGCAAGAGGTGAATACCTTAAAAATGATATAAAGTTGTAATTACAATTAGGTAGTTAACATCTACTATTTATAATTGAACCTTTGATTACATGTGATAATAAATGTCACACGTAATCAAAGGTTTTTTTATTATATGGATTCAATTATCTTGAAAAGATATTCAAAAAAATATACCCTATGATTTGAAAAGCGTTTCAAACCATAGGGTATGTAATAAAACTTATGATAATTTTCTTAGAATAAGCTAACTGCTAACTGTATTCTAGCTATTTTTTGTGAAGGATTCCACATTGTTGTAGCTGATACAGGAAAACTTAAATCTGAAAATTTAAGTGTTTTTGAAGCTGTAAATCCTACATTAACAAAATCGAAATTTTGTTCACCATCACCATATAAGTGAGTGTCTCCGTTTAAAGAAAAAGCAGCACCTGCAAAAGCATTTAAATTAACCTTAGAGTCTCTGATAATAGGGTAAGATGCTTCTACGTAAGTAGAATATCTTTGCTCTAACTCTCCTTCGTCATTTAATTGTGCATCTCCAGTTCCGTATAGCAATACATCAGCTTCTAATCTTAAAGGAAAATCACCTTTAAAAGTGTAAGAAGTACGTAAATCTAATAGGTGTGTAGTTGTGTTTTTATCATAATTCCACACATCAGGATTTTCTACACTTCTTGTGTTAAATAAATCCCATAACGCTATAGAAAAACCGTTTTTTGCATATTGAGCATAGTAGTTTATCTCTTTGTAAGAAGTAGCATCACTATCATTAGAAAAAGCCATTCCTCCCCAGAATCCAGCAGTAAAACTACCTGATTCGTTTAGTTTTAGTTTTGAAAAAACAGCTGCCATTGGTTTATCTGTAATAACTAACCCTCTCCAAAGATGGTTTGTTTTTACGTCTAAATTAAAATCAATTGGACTGTCTTTTAATTCTGTGTCTTGAGCATAGCCCATTTGCACTGCAATTAGTGCTACGAATATTATTAATAATTTTTTCATTTGTTTTTGTTATTAGAGAGATGTATTAGCTTATGGCCATGTATAAAAACGATGCGATTAAAGCACCTATAATAGGTCCTACTACTGGGATCCATGAATAGCTCCAGTCGCTAGAACCTTTTACAGGTAAAATAGCGTGCATAATTCTTGGTCCTAAATCCCTTGCGGGATTAATAGCGTAGCCAGTTGTACCTCCTAAGGATAAACCTATTACCCAAACAAGAAATGCAACGGGTATTGCTCCAATTGATCCTAGTCCTATAGCTGCTTCAGTACTTCCTGAAACTCCTAAGTTAATAGTAGGTCCTGCGATATAAAAGATGACAAATACTAAAACAAAAGTTCCAATAATCTCACTAGTTAAGTTAGAGACCGTGTTTCTTATTGCTGGTCCTGTGCTAAAACAAGCTAATTTACCTCCTTCATCATCTGTAATTTTAAAGTGATCCTTGTATACTAACCATACAAAAAATGCACCTAACATGGCACCGATCATTTCACCGGCAAGATATTCTGGTACTACAGCCCAAGAAATACCACCTGTTGTTGCTAAAGCAACAGTTACAGCTGGGTTTAAGTGAGCACCACTATATGGTCCTGCTATGATAACGCCAAGAAATACACCTAAGGCCCAGCTTGTGGTGATTTCAATCCACCCCGATCCATTACCTTTTGTGCCTTTTAATACGGCATTTGCTACGACACCATTACCACATATAATGAGGATCATGGTGCCTAATATTTCTGCTAATAATATTGACATGATTGTTTAATTTTATAGTTGTTGTATTAGAGTTTATTTATTCTTCAATCCAGTTCTGAGCACACTTCACTGCTTTATGCCAGTAATGCAGCATGTTGTCTACTTTTTCTTGAGGAGCTTCTGGGTAAAATTCTTTGTCAATTTCCCATTGAGATTGAATATCATCTATACTATCCCAATAACCAACTGCTAAACCTGCTAAATATGCAGCTCCCATAACTGTTGTTTCAAGGGTCTTAGGTCTAATGATTTTAAATCCAAATAAATCAGATTGAATTTGCATTAACAAATCACTTGCAGCTGCACCACCATCAACTCTAAGTTCAATACTTTTTTTACCTGCATCAGCTTCCATAGCTCTAACGATATCGTAAACTTGAAAAGCAATACCTTCTAATGTTGCACGAGCAATATGTGCATCAGTAGTTCCTCGAGTAATTCCTAACATAGCTCCACGTGCATATTGATCCCAATAAGGAGCACCTAAACCTGTTAATGCTGGTACAAAATATACACCACCATTATCTTCCGCCATTTCAGCTAAGTGATTAATACCTGGGGCAGTTCTTACCATTCTTGCACCATCACGTAACCATTGTATTGCGGCACCACCAACAAAAACACTACCTTCTAACGCATAAGTAGTTTTTCCGTTTATTTTCCATGCAACAGTCGTTAATAAGTTGTTTTTAGAGTAAACAGCTTCTTCACCAGTATTCATTAATAAGAAACATCCTGTTCCGTAAGTGTTTTTAACCATTCCTGGTTTTGTACACATTTGTCCAAATAATGCAGCTTGTTGATCACCTGCGATACCTGCGATTGGAATTTTTGTAGAGAATAATGTTGTTGCAGTAGTTCCGTATACTTCACTACTTTGTTTTACTTCTGGCAACATAGCTTTAGGAATAGTAAATAATTCCATTAATTCTTCATCCCACGCCATAGTATGAATGTTAAATAACATTGTTCTACTTGCGTTTGAAACATCTGTGATAAACATTTTTCCTCTAGTAAGTTTCCAGATAAGCCATGAATCAACAGTACCAAAACATAATTTTCCAGCTTCAGCTTTTTCTCTTGCTCCTTCTACATTATCTAAAATCCATTTTAATTTTGTAGCAGAGAAATAGGCGTCAATTACTAAACCTGTTTTCTTTTTAATCATATCTGTGTGACCAGCTTCTTTTAACTCGTCACAGTATCTAGATGTTCTTCTATCTTGCCATACAATTGCATTATGAATAGGTTCGCTAGTTTCACGATCCCATACCACTACAGTTTCTCTTTGGTTTGTGATACCGATAGCAGCAATAGATTCTCCGTTAATTCCATGTTGTGCAATAACTTCTGCAGCAACTGATATTTGTGATGACCAAATAGCATTTGGATCATGTTCTACCCATCCCGGTTTTGGAAATATTTGTTCGAAAGGTTTTTGAGATACTTTTACAATCTCTCCGCTGTGGTTAAACAAAATAGCTCGAGACGATGTTGTCCCTTGGTCTAACGCTAAAATTAATTTGTCTTTCATTACAGTTTGATTTAGTTGTTTTTAATTTGTTGTTTATAGTATATAATTAGAGGTCACCTTAGTGTATTCTTCTACTTGTGCAGCTTGCCAAGCTTCATCTTCACCTAATTCTTTTGCCATTATTTTAGCAACTTCTGGTGCCATTGTAACACTTTCTTTAGCATTTAATAATTGACAACGAACTCTTCTAGCAAGAAAATCTTCGATGTTTAAAGCCATTTCATTTCGTACAGCCCATACAACTTGTGCTTGTATAACTCCCATAGAATCACTTAGGGATTTATCCCATCCGTTTTCTTTAGATAATTTTAGCACTTCTTCTTCATCACTACCGTAGAAATACAAAGGATCATTATGATTAATATTTTCTTTGTAACCATGAATTTTTAAACGTTTTGTTTTGGTAGGGATGTGTTTCCAATCGTGATTTTTTTCAGCAGTATCTACTAAATCTTGTCCCATTCTTCTAAAAGTGGTCCATTTACCTCCAACGATAGTTAATAGTCCAGAATCTGCAGTGTAGATTTTATGACTTCTTGATATTTCTTTAGTTTTATTTCCTTTTGCTTTTGGAGCTGCTAAAGGACGTAATCCTGCAAATACACTTAGTACATCGCTTCTTTTTGGAGCTTTGGTTAAGTAACGACCTGCGGTGTTTAAAATAAACCCTATTTCTTCTTCAAGAGCAACTGGCTCTAATGATTCTTTTTCTAAAGGTGTATCTGTTGTTCCTACTATAACTCTGTTGTGCCATGGCACTAAGAATAACACACGGCCATCATCTGTTTTTGGTATAGTGATAGCGTCATTTCCTGGTAAAAAAGACTTATCTAACATTAAGTGAACACCTTGACTTGGTGCAATTGTTTTTTCAGCACCCGGTTTGTCCATCTGTAACACATCATCAGCAAAAACCCCAGTAGCATTAACAACTTGCTTTCCTTTTATTTCGAAAGAGGTTCCGTCTACTTCATCATGAGCTTTAACACCTGTTACATTTCCGTTTTCATCTTTAATTAAACCTTCAACGGAACAATAGTTAGCGACTAAGGCTCCCATTTCAACTGAACTTTGAAGAACATTTATCGCCATACGTGAGTCGTCAAACTGACCATCGTAATAAACGACACCAGCAGATATTTTATCTGGATTGATGAGAGAGATACGTTTTAAAGTTTTCTCTTTGGAGATGCGTTTTGATCTTCCTAAACTTAACTTACCAGCTAATAAGTCATAAAATGTTAAACCAACAGTATATAATATTTCATCCCAAAGTCCATGTGTTGGAATTATAAAAGATTGGGTTTTAGTAATGTGAGGTGCGTTTCTTAGCATTAAACCTCTTTCTACTACGGCTTCTCTTACTAGTCCAATATCTCCTTGCGCCAAATATCTTACACCTCCATGTAATAATTTTGTCGCTTTACTTGATGTTGATTTAGTGAAATCAGATTTTTCAAGCAATGCAACTGAATATCCTCTTGCAGATGCTTCGAGAGCAATACCAATACCTGTTGCTCCTCCTCCTATAATTACGAAATCATAAGTTTTTGAATCACTTCTTAACTTACTTATCATTTTATTTCTATCCATAACGGGTTAGATTAATATGTTGTTAACTTATTGTTATTTTTGTTTCCGAGTATAAAACTACAACAAAACGAAACTAAAAAAAAGTTTTTTATTGTTATTTTTAATTTTTATATGTTTTTTTAACAATAAAGGCGTGTTTTAATTTTGTAATTATGATTTTTTTGTCAATTTATTTCATGAATACATAAAAGAGGTTTCGTTTTGTGTTAAAAAAATCAAGAATATTTGTGATTTCAATGTTAAAATGATATTAATAATCTTTATTTTTGTTTAAAACGAAGAAAAAGCAATGAATATCATAGATCGTCATAAACTCATATTAAGTAAATTAAATGAAGATGGATTTGTAAATGTCAATGATTTAAGTGAAGAGTTTAATGTTTCATTGGTGACTATAAGAAAGGATCTTAAGCTTCTTGAAGAAAAAAAATTACTGTTTAGATCTCATGGAAAAGCAATACCTGTAAATCCATATATTACAGAGAATCATGTTGAGGTTAAAGAAAAAATTAATGCAAAAGAAAAGAATAAAATAGCCAAAGCTGCTACAAAAACTTTAGAGCCACATGACAGCATAATTATTGCTTCTGGTACATCTGTTATTGAATTTGCTAGACGCATTAGACCTGTGGAGGGATTAACTGTCTTGACGGCTTCTTTAAGTACAGCTCTTATTTTATCTAAAAATAAAGAAATAGATGTTATGCAATTAGGGGGTATGGTGAGGCCTAGTTCTGCTTCTGTTGTTGGACCTATTGGTGAGAAAATGTTAGCAGAATTTACCTTTACTAAATTGTTTTTAGGTGTTGATGGTATTGATTTAGATTATGGGCTTACAACAACCAATTTAATGGAGGCTTCTTTAAATAAGGAGATGATAAAGTCGTCACAAAAAATTATTGTTTTAGCTGATTCTTCAAAATTTAATAAAAAGGGTTTTGGTAGAATTTGTGAACTTAATGAGGTAGATCAAATTATTACTGACTCTGGTATTGACGAGAATACAAAACGCAGATTACTAGAAATGGGAGTAGAGTTAACTATTGTATAATTAAATAGTCTGTTATCTATTTTGTCATATTGTTTTGCAACGAATACTTAACCTAGATAAAACATGTGTTTAACATAGTTAAAATAGGTTTTGTTTATTTTTGAAGTATAGATAATTTAGCAAGAAACATCTTCACATTACTTGGTGAGAAGCAGTATCTTTCCTGATTTTTTGAGAATTTAGCATCCTTTTAACGGGTACTTTTTTATGTGTTTATTTTAATGATTAATATATTTTCCTGAGGTAATATAATATGCTATTGTGAAGAGGGTGACATTAAATAAAGAAAGAGCAATCCATTGGATTGCTCTTTCTTTATTTAATTAGAGACATTTACTTTATTCTACAGTCAATGTATATTGAGGTGTTGGATTTAAAGGGCAGAAATAAATATACTTTCCTTTAGTTAAGCTTGTAACTTTACTAGTTTCTTTTGTGTTGTTCTCTACGGCTTTAGTAACATAAGCTGTGCTGATGTGGTTTTCTGGTTTAGAAGCATCCTTTCCTTTAGGTACTAATACGAAACCAACTTGGTGTCCTACATTTTTGTTAGCGATTTCAAAAATATAATCTCCTTCTTTTAATTTAAGTGATTTTTGAGTGAATTCTCCAGTCGTTTGTTCTAAAGAAACAGTTGTTGCTTTAGTTTTCATTTTCATAGAGTCTTGAGCATTTCCTGTTAATGTAAAAGTTAACGCGATTACGAGTAATGTGATAATTTTTTTCATCTTTTTTTATTTTTAAAGTTTATTATTAAGTATTGGGTTTATTATTTTAAAGGTTGAGCAATTGGGAAATCTACTGGCACTTGTGTAGTGCTATGTATATAATTAGAAATTGTTTTATCTCCAACTAAAGAAATAGTATCAATTAGGTTTCCTTTTGTATATCCTGCATTAAAAAAGTTTTCTAATACTGCATCATCTGTTTTTCCTCTATTTTCGGTAATGTTTTTAGCTAATTTTGCTAAAGCATCTAATTTGTCATTTACAGAAGAAAACCCAGCTCTTAATTCTAAGATTTGTTCATCTGTAAAACCATTCATTTTTCCAATTGCTGTGTGTGCAGATAAACAATATGTACAGTCGTTAACTTGACTTACAGCAAGGTTTACGACTTCTTTCTCTTTTGCAGATAATGATGTTTTAGCATTAGCAAAGTTTAGATAGTTTTCTAAAGCTGTATCACTATGTGCATATGTTGCATATAAATTTGGAACAAAACCTAAAGCTTTATTTAAATTTTCAAAAATGGCTTGATTGTTTGAACTTACTTCTTCTTTTGTTGGGATATTAAATGTATTCATAATTTATTTTTTTATACTGAAAGGTGTTCAGTGTTATGTTATTTATTTTAATTTTTTTTGTTGGTGCAAAGTTGCGTGTTTTATAAGAGTTGGGGAATGATTCTTATTCCCTTTAGCATGTCATTTTTTCCCTTTGTCTTGTTTTAACCTATAAAAGGTTTTTCTGCATCACAATAGAAGTCATGAATATGTTTTTGTTCACAGTATGTTTTAGGGCTAATGGTGTTAACAACTCGTTTTTTGTTGTTAGTGAATATTTCTATGAGATTGAATAAGGATATGTTTTTTAGTTTCATCTTTTAATTGTTTTAATATTACAATGCAAAGATGCGATAGAAGAAGCTGTTATAAAATGAATAATTTGCCTTATGGCATGTCAATTTTTCCTAACTTAAGGTATTTAGTCGTTTTTTGTAGTCTGAAGGTGATAACGTGGTGTGTTTCTTAAATAAACGACTTAGGTGAGAAGCATCTTCAAAACCAATATCGTAAGCAATTTCTTTTGCTGTTTTATCAGTATAACTTAATTGGCGTTGCGTCTCTAAAATAATACGTTCGTGTATAATTTGTAGTGGACTTCTGTTTAGTTTAGCAAAATTATTGGATAAGGTTTTTGGAGATCTAAATAATTTTTCGGCATAAAAACCAACACTGTGTTCTGTTTTGAAATGTTGTTCTACTAAAAAATTAAATTCACGTAAGAGGTCTACTTTAGAACTTTTTGGGGTTTCAATAATTCCCTCTTTCGCTTTTAATAAACGTGTGCTTTTTATAATAAAACGAGCCATTAGCATTCTGAGCATTTCGGCTTGTATGTTATCTTCAGTTTCTAATTCATCAATAAAAACTTCATGTAAAGTTTCAAACTTTGTTTGTTCTTTTTCATCTAAATGTATAATAGGAATATTGATATTTCCGAAGAATAATATACCAACACAGCTAACTTCTTGGTCGTGGTCTTTAATGCAATAGAATTCTTGGTTAAATTGATATACAGTAACATTTGTTCCTTTTATATACTGAAGGTATTGAATAGGTGTAAGTGCTAAGATACTGTGTGGTTGTACCGTGAATGGGACACTATCAATAACAAGATCTACAGCTTCTGATTTTACCCAAATAAAAGTGTAAAATTCACTTTGTTTTGCTTTTTTGAAGGACAATAAATCATTCTCATTTCCAATATTGAAAATAGCATTTGTAGAAAATTCTTTGAAAGTGTGTATCATATACTTACTAAGTCTCATTAGAAGATTGAAAATTACAAAAAATAGAATTTAGATCCTGTTTTTGATTAGGAATATAAATGCTTAAGGATATTTGAGAAGACTTGAAAGTTGAGCTTATGTATTTTATTTTATAAGAATGTCCATTTCGGTTTACTTATTTAGAAAACTGGTAAAGTCATTTCATTATAATAGTTTGAATTTTGCATTATGAAACAAATATCAAACTTCGGAATTTTCACACTGCTTTTCGTGAGTAGTTTAACCATAATGGTTGGGACGGTTATCGCTCCATCACTTTCAGGAATTGTAGAGCATAAAAATCTTAGTTTTTCACCAAGTTGGTTAATTACATTGCCTTCTTTAGGTGTTGTGGTTTTTGCGCCTTTTGTTGGTCGGCTTTTAAATAAGTTAGGAACACTAAAATTATTGAGTTTAGGTCTTATTCCTTATGCTATTTTAGGACTTATTGGTGCTTTTATAGCTAATGATTATCTGCTGATTTTAGATCGGTTTTTATTAGGTGGAGCTACAGTTGCTGTTCAGGTTTCTGTAACGGCGTATATTGCTGATTTTTTTACAGGTGAAGCAAGAATGAAAATGATGGCTTGGCAGGGAATGTCTATTGAGTTGGGTGGCGTTGTGTTTCTTGCAATTGGCGGAATTTTAGGGGAGCTAAATTGGCAATACCCATTTTACATTTATTTAATTGCTTTGTTGTGTTTGGTTTTAGTCGCAAAAACATTACCAAAACCTGAGGTTGAAATACTAGAGGAACAAGACAACACAACATCGAGTGATAAACAGAAATTTAAAGTTAGGCTAATTTTTACAGCATCTTTATTAGCTATGATGCTCTTTTTTATAGGTTTTGTAACCTTACCTCTATACTTGCCAGAATCGTTTGGATTTAGCGAATCGCACACCGGATACCTAATGGCTTTTATTTCACTTATTGCTATTGTAACAGCAAGTCAGATGCCTAAAATGGTAAAAACTTTTGGAGATGGAAAAACGGTCTCATTTGGTTTTCTGTTTTTTATGTTAGGGTATTTGGTGCTAGCAACTGCTACATCTGCACCATTTTTAGTGTTAACGGTATTGTTTATAGGTGTAGGTTTTGGTTTTACCATTCCGTTACTTAACCACATGATGGTTGAGGCAAGTACGGTACATGACCAAGGGAAAAACTTAGGTTTGTTTTCTATGGGAGTGTTTGGTGGTCAATTTTTATCTACGTTTATCAATTACATTTCTAAGGATTATGAAGCGATTTTTGGAACAGCGGCAGCACTAGCTTTAATCATTGGTATTGCAATGTTTGTAATGTTTCAGAAATTATCTAAACAATAAATTTGGGTAATTTCTTCTTATTTTTGGAGTTCACTTGAAAAAGAGAATGAGTAAAGAGCACTGGAAAAATAAAATTCAGATAGTAGATGATTTTGAAAGTGATACAACTTCACTTTCAGTTAATTCTATGGGTGTTTATTTCAAATTTATTGAAGAAAATAAAGTTATTGTTCATTTTAAACCTTTAAACGAGGTTTTTGATACGACCATTTTTAATTCGAATCACGGTGTATTATTAAATTTTGAACGTGAACTTATTGACGAGGATGATATTGAGTATGCTTTAGATGTGATGTTTCTTTTTAATAAGTATTCAGAATTAGAAATTAAAGATGCTAAAGAGGTTGTTTTACTTCGACAAATCATTAACCTCATTAAAGATGAATTTTATAGTGAATTAGCATCTTATATAATGCTAAAAACCTTACTTAAAGTTTTGTTACTTCATTTAATACGTTCTCAGAAAGATGATTTTTTAAAGCAAGATCTTCACCAAAAAAGAGTTTTTCAATTTTTAGAATTGATGGAGGCTAATTTTTTAAACGAAACCAATCCTCATTTTTATGCTGAAGAAATCGGTATGAGTACCAAACGATTGAATCAGATTTTAAAAGAAAAATTAAATCTCACCGCAAAACAAATTATTCAGCAGCGTCAAATAACGGAGGCCAAACGCAGATTGATTAAAAGTGAAATTTCAACAAAAGAGTTGGCTTTTGATTTAGGTTTTAGTTCTATGAGTAGTTTTTCAAGATTTTTTAAGCAATATGTTGGTGTAAGTCCTTCGGGTTTTAAGAAGCAGCATTAATTCATAATTAATTTGTAAGCCAATTGTAAGAGTGCTTCTTTTTCTTTTATAGAAGTCGAAATTGGTAATTGTGCTAAACCTATTAAACGACGCATAATTTCAACACCTGTTATTTGTGCTAAAAGGTTTTTGTCTATTTCATTTGGGTAATGGTCTTTAATCCTAGAAATAAATGTTTCGTCTTTTGTTATTATAATCGAATGTGCAGCAAGAACACCAAGATCAAACTCAGGGAAACCTAAAAAGCTAAATTCGGGATCAATAATATAAAGCGAATCTTTATTTGTCATCCAACTTGCTGGGTAATAATCACCATGTAATAAAGTTGTTCCTTTAGACAAATATTGCTGTCCTATTTCTTTAATTTTCTCTTTTAGTAAAGTGTCCTTTTTATATGGAATAGAAAGCGCTTCTAATCCTGGTTGAATGTCGTCCAAGCAAAAACCATTATTTTCTATAAATGGAAGTTCAAAAATATGTTGATGATTTAGTAATCGTAGCGCTTTATTTTCTGGGTAGTTTTTAGGTGCTTTTGAGTTGTGAATATTTGCAGCAATATTGGCTAGTAGTCTTAATTGGTTTAAGTCAATTTTATGAGCATCATATAAGCTGGTCATATCTTCACATTTACCTAAATCTTCTAAAATTAATAAATGATGCTCTGCGTTGTATTTTAAAACTTTTGGAAAATGTTTATTGACCAAAATGTTATTTTCAATAGAAGAATAAAATTGAAATTCTACATCAATGCGTTCTATTGGTGCTTGTATATCTTTATATTTTTGAACAAATGGACGTGATTGTTTTAAAATAAATGAACGCAAATTAGTTTCAATACGTAATACTACATTCATATTGCCTTCACCTGGTTTTGTAACGTGAGTGATGGTTTCGTTTATATCATTAAAAAAATCAATTTTTTGTAAGAGATTTTTAATGTCTTCTCTAGGTGTTTGTAGGTCTATAAACATAAAAAGGGCAGATTATATTTTTTTTAAAGTATTCCAAAAATCACTTGTCATTTGTTCAGCGTCTATTTTGGTATGTATACCAATATTGCGTTGTGTGTTTTCAGGAGGTGTTAGATGGCTTTCTTTAGTGGATAATTTTGGTTTTGCTAAAGCTTCAATAATTGCAATATCCCACATGGTCCATTTTTCCTTTTTAGGATCTTCTTTTGTCCACCAGCGATCGTATGTTTCCCATCTATTGATTAAATAAGCGGCGATACCTTTTTTATCTTTTAAATGAAGATCTACTTCTTGTTTTGTAAATACTAAATGCTGACTTGTAGTCGCTGTCATTACATCTAGATTAAGTGTTTTTGTGTTAAGTAAAACTTCTACAGCAATAGGATCATTTCCAGAATTGAATTCTTTTTTATTATAAATATTAGTCTCTGGTGTGTGCCAGAAACCAAGATAATGTACTTTAATTTTAGGGATTATTGTTGGGTCTTCTAAAATAGCAGAGGCAATATTGGTACACGAGCCTAGAACAACAATATTTAGTTTTTGATCACCTTTCATTTTATGCGCTGTTTCAATAATAAACTGAGAAGCATCAGAAGAAACCGGTTTGCCGTATTCCGTTAAAGGTGTGTTGCTTCCTAAGGGGAGTGAAATACCTTTAGCATTCATTAGGCTAATAATGTCTTCATTAATTTTTTGACTTTCGCTAACGGTATTGTCTGAAGCTAGAGGAGAGGTGTAAAACTGAGCAGATGTTATCGCTATTAAATTAAAGCTAGGTTCTAAAATGGCTCTTACAATCGCATACAAATCATCAACTTCATTTGCGGTGTCAGCGTCAATAATTAAATCTAATTTTTGCGTTTTATCTTGTGCGTTTATAGAAATAGAGCATAAAAGTAAAAGACCTAAAAAAAGGTAATTGTTGATTTTTTTTATGCTTTTATTTAAGTGTGAATTGTTCATTTAAGAAGATTGATTGTGCTGCTTTAAGCTTAATAGATTATTTAAAAACCTAAAGTGTGTTGAAGCTATAGGTCGTAAAATTTAAATTTTATTACGGGTTTTGAGTTTATTAATTCTTTTTTAACGAGAATTTAATGTTTTTATGAGGATGGAATTCGGAATAGCATAAATATTAGTCTTCTCAAATTATGTAATATGTCGTTAATAGTGTTTTATAAATATACACTTTATCTCTTAATATTAATATGGAATTAAGGCTTTGTTGCTCTAATTATTAACTCTAATAAATGTTGTATTCCTTTAAAGATAAGGAGTCTAAAATAAATGTTTAAAAAAAATAAAAAAAGATTAACGTATTAAAAAAAAAGATATATTTGTCCCGAAATTGGTGACCGTCTAACAAGATAATAAAACCAATTTTAGCTGAACAGTTGAGACATGTTTATATGTTCGGGTTCTTGAAAATTAGGAAGTCATATTCAAGAGCAGCTTATAGATTAAGTAACCGAATTTTAGAGCTAACTTCCGCATCATCGATTGCTGCTAGTCAGCATATTTACGGTTTTGTACCTACTACACAAAGCCAAATTCAGGTATGATATAACGTATCCTTAACATTGTTTACGCATATATTTTTTATCTTATACTTGAATTTTTAATCCACAACATGAACAATAAATATATTGATCTCATCGATCAATCCTTTCACTTTCCTCAAGACGAATTTAAACTTGAAGACAAAGCTTTGCATTTTCACGATATAGACCTAATGAAATTGGTTGAAGAATACGGAGCACCTTTAAAATTTACATATTTACCACAAATTTCTAATAACATACAGCGTGCTAAAAAATGGTTTGCTGATGCTTTTGAAAAGTATAACTATAAGGGGCAATACAATTATTGTTATTGTACTAAAAGCTCACACTTTAAGCATGTTTTAGATGAGGCACTTACCAATGATATTCATATTGAAACCTCTTCGGCTTTTGATATAGATATTGTAAAAGCACTTAAAAAAGAAGGTAAAATTACCGACAAAACTTATGTGTTAAGCAACGGTTTTAAACGTGATCAATACATTACTAATATTGCAAGTCTTATTAATGACGGTCATAAAAACTGTATCCCTATTATAGATAATTACGAAGAAATTGATTTATTATCTGAAGAGATTAACGGGGAATTTAAGGTTGGAATTAGAATCGCTTCTGAGGAAGAACCAAAGTTTGAATTTTACACCTCACGTTTAGGAATTGGTTACAAAAACATTGTACCTTTTTATAAAAGTCAAATTCAAGATAATAAAAAAGTAGAGTTAAAGATGCTTCACTTTTTTATTAACACAGGGATAAGAGACAATGCTTACTACTGGAACGAATTGCATAAGTGTTTAAAGGTATACACAGCTTTAAAAAGAATATGCCCAACTTTAGATAGTTTAAACATTGGTGGTGGTTTTCCTATAAAAAACTCATTGGCTTTCGATTTTGATTATGCTTATATGGTAGATGAAATTGTAAATCAAATAAACCTAGTTTGTGAAGAAGAAGAGGTAGCGGTACCCAATATTTTTACAGAATTTGGGAGTTTTACCGTTGGAGAAAGTGGTGGTGCGATTTATAAAATTCTTTATCAAAAACAGCAAAACGATCGTGAAAAATGGAACATGATTAATTCATCTTTCATAACAACATTGCCAGATACATGGGCGATTAATAAACGTTTTATAATGTTGCCAATTAACCGTTGGAACGAAAGTTATGAGCGTGTACTTTTAGGTGGTTTAACATGCGATAGTGATGATTATTATAATAGTGAGCAACACACTAATGCTATTTATTTACCAAAATATAATAAAGATAAACCCTTATATATTGGCTTTTTTAATACAGGTGCTTACCAAGAAACTATAGGTGGTTTTGGAGGTTTGCAACACTGTTTAATACCAACACCAAAGCATATTTTAATTCAAAAAGATGCGGATGGAAACTTAAAGACTAGCGTTTTTGCAGAACAGCAAAAAAGTGAACACTTACTCGGTATTTTAGGGTATGACTCTTAAGAGGAGGTTAAGTAAACAGTATTAATAAAATTATTGAATAATAAAACACTTCCGTTTTAGCGGAAAATGATATAAAATGAAAACAAAAACTTACGCTGGTATTCCAGAAGATTTAGCAAAATTAGAAACAGCTAAAATTGTATTGATTCCTGTACCTTATGATGGTACAAGCACTTGGCAAAAAGGAGCAGATAAAGGTCCTGATGCTTTTTTAGATGCTTCTGAAAATATGGAGCTTTATGATATTGAAACCGCTTCTGAAGTTTACCAACAAGGTGTATTTTTAGCCAATGCGGTTACAGAACATACATCGCCAGAAGCTATGGTAGAAGCGGTGCACCAAGCGACAAAAAAATATATTAAGAAAAATAAATTTGTTACTGTTTTTGGTGGTGAACATTCAGTATCTATCGGAACTATTAGAGCCTTTAATGAAATGTTTGAAGACCTTACGGTGCTTCATATCGATGCGCATGCAGATTTACGCAAAAGCTATGAAGGTTCTACATGTAACCATGCTTGTGCTGTTTATGAAGCGAGCCAAACGACTAACTTAATTCAGGTCGGAATTCGTTCCATGGATAGTATCGAAAAAACGGTAATGGATGAAGAAAAAACGTATTTCGCTCACCAAATGGCTATGGATGATAGCTGGATGGATGCTGCAATAGACCAAATGACAGATAACGTCTTTATAACATTCGATTTAGATGCGTTTGATCCTTCAATTATGCCAAGTACAGGAACACCTGAGCCGGGAGGATTATTGTATTACGAAACGCTAGAGTTCTTAAAACAAGTTTTTGAAGAAAAGAATGTGGTAGGTTTTGATATTGTAGAATTATGTCCTAATGAAGCTGATAAATCTTCAGACTTCTTAGCAGCCAAATTATATTACAAAATGTTGAGTTATAAATTTCAAAATCAAAATATAGAAGATGGTTTTGAAAGCAACTTTAACGATTCAAACAAAGAAGGAAATAAAAAATCTAAATTCAATACAGAAGATGAATACTAGCAAAGGAGAAATTTCGAAATTTATAGAAAAGTATTATTTACACTTTAACTCAGCGGCTTTAGTAGACGCTGCAAAGGGGTACGAAGCACAATTAAATTCTGGCGCAAAGATGTTAGTGTCTTTAGCGGGTGCAATGAGCACAGCAGAATTGGGTAAGATTTTTGCTGAAATGATTCGTAAAGATAAAGTGCAAATAGTGTCTTGTACTGGTGCCAATTTAGAAGAAGATATCATGAATTTGGTAGCGCATTCTCATTACAAACGTGTACCTAATTACAGAGATTTAACGCCTCAAGACGAATGGGATTTACTTGAAAAAGGATTAAATCGTGTTACGGATACTTGTATTCCAGAAGAGGAAGCTTTTAGAAGAATTCAAGAACATATTGTTAAGATTTGGAAAGATGCAGAAGCTAAAGGTGAACGTTATTTACCACATGAATATATGTACAAATTATTATTATCTGGTGTTTTAGAAGAGCATTACGAAATAGATTTAAAGGATTCATGGATGTATGCTGCAGCCGAAAAAAACCTACCTATTGTTTGTCCAGGTTGGGAAGATAGTACTATGGGTAACATCTTTGCAAGCTACGTACTTAAAGGAGAGTTAAATGCTAGCACTATGAAATCTGGTATAGAATACATGACGTTTTTAGCAGATTGGTACACAGATAATTCTGAAAAAGGTATTGGTTTCTTCCAAATCGGTGGAGGTATTGCAGGTGATTTTCCTATTTGTGTAGTGCCAATGTTGTATCAAGATATGGAGCGTCCAGAAACACCATTCTGGAGTTATTTTTGTCAAATTAGTGATAGTACAACAAGTTACGGTTCGTATTCTGGAGCTGTGCCGAATGAGAAAATAACTTGGGGTAAATTAGATATCGATACCCCAAAATTCATCATTGAAAGTGATGCCACTATTGTTGCACCTTTAATATTTGCTTATCTTTTAGATATGTAATTATGGAAGATCATAAAATTAATAATATAGAATTAAGCTTTTTAACGGTTGACGATTTTAAGGAATTAAAATCGGCAACCTTAGAAGCCTATGGTGGTGTTTTAAATTCCTATTGGAAAAAAGACCATATTGCACGTTTGACCTCTATTTTTTCAGAAGGTCAGGTGGTTATTAGAATTGATGGTCAGTTGGCAGGTTGTGCATTATCTTTAATTGTAGATTACGATAAAATTGATGATAACCACACCTATGCTGATATTATTGAGGGAGATAAATTTAAAAATCACGACCCTGATGGCGATGTTTTATATGGCATAGATGTCTTTATTAAACCCGAGTTTAGAGGGTTAAGATTAGGACGTCGTTTATATGATTACCGTAAAGAATTGTGCGAAAACCTAAATTTAAAAGGAATTGTTTTTGGAGGTAGAATGCCTAATTTTCATAAATATAAAGATCAATATTCACCAAAAGAATATATTCAGAAAGTAAAACGTAAGGAAATACATGATCCGGTTTTAAACTTTCAAACGTCTAATGATTTTCACCCATTAAGAATTATTAAAGGGTATTTAGAAGGCGATACAGCGTCTAG
Source organism: Winogradskyella sp. HaHa_3_26 (assembly GCF_019278425.1). Lineage (NCBI taxonomy): Bacteria > Pseudomonadati > Bacteroidota > Flavobacteriia > Flavobacteriales > Flavobacteriaceae > Winogradskyella > Winogradskyella sp. HaHa_3_26. The sequence goes on from NZ_CP058981.1 coordinate 2,338,357, forward strand.
TGAATATGCGGTTTTAATGGAATGGGATAATATTTATTATACCAAACCAAATAAAAAAGCGAGCAGCGTAAAAACAGTAGTGCGTTTAGGGTTGATTCAATGGCAAATGCGTCCTTATAATGGATTAGACGATTTAATGCAACAGGTAGAATATTTTGTAGATAGTGTTTCTGCTTACCGTTCAGATTTTGCAGTGTTTCCTGAGTTTTTTAATGCACCGTTAATGGCAAAGTACAATCACATGCACGAGCCGCAAGCGATTAGAGAGTTAGCAGGTTACACGCAGACGATTGTAGAGAAAATGCAGCAATTATCAATTTCATACAATATAAATATTATTACTGGGAGTATGCCAGAATTGGTTGGAGATGTGCTTTATAATGTAGGATATTTATGTCGAAGAGATGGAAGTTTGGAGCGTTATGAAAAAATTCATGTTACGCCAGATGAAGCTAAAGTTTGGGGGATGCAACGTGGAAGTGAACTAAAAACGTTTGAAACAGACGCAGGTAAAATAGGAATTTTAATTTGTTATGATTCTGAATTTCCTGAGTTATCACGGTTGTTAGCAGATGAAGGTATGGATATTTTATTTGTGCCATTTTTAACCGATACTCAAAACGGTTATTCTCGTGTAAGGCTTTGTGCACAGGCGCGTGCCATAGAAAATGAATGTTATGTGGCCATTGCAGGTAGTGTAGGTAACTTGCCAAATGTGAGTAATATGGACATTCAATATGCGCAGTCTGCTGTATTTACGCCTTGTGATTTTGCTTTTCCAAGTAATGGTATAAAAGCAGAAACCACGCCAAATACGGAAATGATTTTAGTTGCAGATGTAGACTTAGGCTTGTTAAGAGAGCTGAATTCTTTTGGTGCAGTAAAAAATTTAAAAGATCGTAGAAAAGATGTTTACGATGTTATTCGAGTAAGTAAATAAGTATTATATTTAAAAAAATTTAGCTTTAGAAATAATATTAAAGAATGAAACCAAAAGACGCACATTTAAAACGAGTTATAGTTGACTTTAAAAAATTAACACCAGAAATTTTATCACTTTTAGTAGAGAAATATCCCGATGGATATGATGATGAAAATGTAATTTCGTTTAAAAATGCAAAAAATGAAACAGTCGAAGCCGTTGAAGTCACTACTGAAGATACCAAGTATTTGGTTAAAGTGAGTACGAAACTTGAGCAGACGATGGAAAATTACGACGAAGATGATTATGAAGATTTCGAAGATGATGATCCCGATGCAGTTGTTGATCCAGAATTAGAGCCAGGAGCAGAAGACGAAGATTTTTCTTAATAAAGATTATCACGTAAAAAATATTTTGTAATTTAATATAGGAATTCAGCTTTAGCTTTTGTCTACAAAAAAGTTGAAGCTGAGTTTTTAATTTAAGAGTGAATCCTTTTTAAATAGTTGAATTATGGAAACTGCATTTCACATGTCTTTACCATGTTTAAGTATAGAAGATACTAGAAACTTTTATATTGATAACATTGGTGGTTCTTTAGGAAGAACAGGAGAAAACTGGGTAGATATTAATCTCTTTGGTCATCAAGTCACCTTTATTCAAACCGAAAAATTTAATTTCAATAGTCCTAATTATGTCTTTGGAGGTAAATTATTACCTTCATTCCATTTTGGTATTATTGTAGCTGTTGAAAAATGGAAAGCGTTACATGAAAACCTTAGTAATTCAAATTTAAAAAAAGTAACTCAGACGACTTTTTTAGATGATAAACGAGGTGAGCATTGCTCTTTTTTTATAAAAGATCCTAATGATTATATGTTAGAGTTTAAAAGTTTTAAGGATCCTAATCATATGTTTACAACTTAAGGTTGTTATTTTATAATCTAGCACAACGAAACTTCAGAAAGAAATACTTTAAAATATCCACAGTAATTATAGCCATAAGGCTGTATTCTAAAAGCATTTGGGCTTGAAGTGGCAAATTCCCAAAACCACAATCTTATATTAATTCATACTGAATAATTTCAGTACAAAATTTAGTGCAATGAATACAAGAACAATAGCAGTATTTGTGCTTATGGTAATGGTTTTAAGCGTGAATGCAATTTCAATTACAAAAGATAAATTTCAAGATAAAACAATCGTAACTGCTCAGGGGGTTTATGATGGTTATGATATTGATGATGGTTATGCCTTTTTAATTAGAGAGGATGAGAAAGATGAAGACACTGAGGCAACTGTTTATTTTGCTACGGTTGATGCATCTGTTTTAAAAATAGCGAATCTAAAGTCTAAGGATTTAATAGGTAAGCGATTTGAGATTACATACGAAGTTACAGAGTATGAAGAAGTAGATGAAAATGGTTACACTGAGATCTACGAAAGTTATAAAATAATTAAACTCAAAAAGTTGTAATTAAATAGAAATTTCTAAAAATTGTAAATAGAGGCTGTTAGGAAACTGACAGTCTTTTTTTTAAGACCACTTCCCAAATAAATACAGAAAAGACAATAAGATATTCTAAACCTATAATCCATAAATTCTCAGTATTAGAGGTGTTTGAGTAGGCTAAATAACTTAAGATAATAACAAAAGACCAAACGAGAGGGAACTTGTAATTAGTAAATACACAAAATATCACTAGTGTTGCAATATACCAAGGATGAACTGTTGTGCTTAAAAATAAATAGCAAGTAAATACTAATAGCATTGAAGTGATCAGTTTAGGTAAACTATTGTTTTGTTTAAACAATGAAAACCCAAAAATTATGAAGACCGAAATTATTGGTAGAATTTTACCAATAATAGCAATTTCATTATAGCCCGTTATACTATAGCCAATTGCTCTTAAGAGATAATAAATACTTGCGTTAAATTCAAAATTTCCAAACCAAAGCCCAACTGTTTTAGAGTAATTATTTACAAATTCCATAGAGAAAAAAGGAAGGAATAGTAGGAGTATAGTTATACCAATTATCGCGTAAAATGTGATTAGTTTGGGATAACAAATCTGTGATGTTTTTGTTGTTCTAAAGAATTTAAAAAACAGAGGTAATAACATTAATGGAATTAACTTCACTGAAATTGAACAGGCAAAAATTACAGCGGCCCATTTCCATTTATCTGAATATAACAGGTAAAATGCCCAAATGAGGAAGAAAACCATAACACCTTCAAAGTGAAGATTACCAGTTAATTCTATTATAATAAAAGGATTTAAAATATACCAAAAAATTCTATTTGAAGGTAGTTTTAAACGTTCTAAGAGTTTCTTTCCAAAATAAAGAGTACCAATATCTGCAGCAATAATTATAAGTCGCATGGATATAATGGAGCCTAAAATACCATGACTAGAAAATAAAGCAGCAATTGTGAAACACAGCTGATTAATAGGTGGGTAGTTAGTGTAATGAGAAGAGCTTAATTCTCCCATTCCATTATATAATTCTTGTGCTTGTTTAATAGGGAATATTCCGTTATTAATAAAAGAATCTGGAGTGTATAAATAAGGGTTAAAACCTTCAAATATCATTCGTCCATCCCAAATAAAGCGATAAAAATCTTGTGATAGATTTGGGGTCGAAAAAATAAAAATTAGACGTAATATAACTGCTGTATACGTTAATAGTTTAAGGTTTGTTTTATTGTAATCTACTAATTTGTAAAACAGAAAAAAAAGAGCAGCATACAAGGCGACTATTTTGTAATATTCTGTTCTTGTGGTGTAATAAGCAAAAACAAAATAGAAGATTATGCTTGCAACAACTAATAAAATAGAAGACTTTTTTAGCTTTGAATATAAGGTGTTGTTTAGCATAAATCAAATATAAATATTATTTGTGGGGTTTAGTTAATTGCTAAATTTATAGTTAGGTATTTTAAGACTCATTTTTAATGCTAAGCTTACACTTACTAGATTATTTATATAAATATACTTCTATTAAATAGCTCTTCCTGCTGAAAATCTAAGTGTAATAAAGTAATCTTTACTACTTTTGAGTAACTAAAAATCACATATTTTATGAAGAATATATTTTATTTCGTTGCTTTTTTTATTGTACTGAGTTCATGTAAAGACGCTAGTCAGTCAAAAGTAGAACCAGTTGTAAACACAAAAAAGGATACAACAACAACAACATTACAAGTAAATGAAGTTATAAGTTTTAAAGGGCAACAGGTTACAGGAGTTTCGGTTGCTAATGATGGTCGTATTTTTGTGAATTTCCCAAGATGGAGAGAAGGAGTTAAAAATTCTGTAGTTGAAGTTAATAAGAATAAAGAAGAGATAAGTTTTCCTAATACAGAATGGAATTCGTGGAAAATTGGAGACGAAGTTGTTGAAGATAAGTTTGTAGGCGTGCAATCTGTTGTCGCTTTTGAAGATAAACTATATGTTTTAGATACAAGAAGTCAGTTGTTTCAAAATGTATTAGATGCCCCACGTGTCTTTGTATTTAATTTAGCTGATAACACTTTAAGCAAAGTTTATAAGCTTTCTGAAGGGAGTTACCATCCGGATTCTTATATAAATGATCTTCGTGTAGATAAGAAAAAGAAGAAAATCTATTTTACAGATTCTGGTCATGCAGGATTAGTAATTTTAGATATGAATTCTGAAGTGTCAAAAAGAGTTTTAGATAATCATAAATCTACTAGTGCCGAAGCTTCTTACTTAACCTTTGGTGATAAAAAATGGGAAAGAGCAATTAACTCTGATGGTATTGCTTTAGATACAAACAATGATACATTGTATTACCATGCACTTACGGGTTATAGTTTATACGCTATTCCTACTAGTGCTTTTGATCTTGAAGATGAAACTCAGATAGAAAATCAAGTTAAGTTTGTAGCAAAAACATCAGCGCCAGATGGAATGATTTTAGATGCTAATGGTAATTTATATTATGCAGATTTAGAACATAATAAAATACAATACAGACAGGCTGATGGAAGTATTTCTACTTTAGTAGAAGGTGATAAGGTAAAATGGGCAGATACGTTTAGTATCTATAATAACGAACTGTATTTTACAAACTCTAGGATTAACGAAATTTCAGGAGATATTTCTGAAATGGAATTTACTTTAAACAAAGTTACATTACCTACTAAATAAGTGTTGAGAGTAATATAACGTTAAATTAAACCAAAAAAAATCCGTAAAATATTTAATTATATTATAAATATTTTACGGATTTTTTATGTTTAGATGTTTTTTAAACCTTAGACGATAATGATTTAAAGAATACATAACCGAAACCGATGAAAAGCATTAAGTGAAAAGGGAACAATCCAAAATCACCACCTTGATCTCCAACAATAAAAGCACTATACATTCCAAATGCAAAATAAAGCATCAAGAACCCTTCAATAATAACATGAGGAGATACCTTTTTCATTAAGTATTTATTGCCTTTCCAAGAATCTTTTAGCGTACTAATATTAAACTTAGGTGTACGTACAAATTCACTTCTTTTACCAATATGACCTTCTATTACAGCAATAGAATTATGAAGCGAAAAGCCCATAGCTATTGAGAAAAAAGTAAAGAACATACCAATATAGCTGAAGAATTTTTTAAATCCACTACCATAAATATTCTTATACATAAACCAATAGCAAACAAAAAAGATAATGGTACTCATAACAAAGAAACTCATTACGTAGAAGTAATTTCTTAGGTGAGCATATTCGTTTTTAATGTATAACATTGGAATACTTAAAATAGCAACCGTAAAAATACTTAAAAACATGGTGCTATTTAAAAGGTGAAGTAGGCCGTGTACCTTGGTTTTGGGAGAAATATTCTTAGACTTTATAACACGAGAACGCATTTTTCTAAAATTTTCTGCTCCACCTTTATTCCAACGGAATTGTTGAGAACGTGCGGCACTTATAACTACCGGTAATTCAGCAGGAGTTTCAACATCTTCTAAATATTTGAATTCCCAATTTTTTAATTGTGCTCTATAACTTAAGTCTAAATCTTCAGTAAGCGTATCACCTTCCCAGTTTCCAGCATCAATAATGCATGTTTTACGCCAAACACCAGCAGTACCGTTAAAGTTTATAAAGTGACCTTTACTGTTTCTTCCTACTTGTTCTAACGTAAAGTGAGCGTCTAAAGCAAAAGCTTGTATCTTAGTAAGTAAAGAATAGTTTCTGTTTATATGTCCCCAACGGGTTTGAACAACACCAATTTTTTCATTCTTAAAATAAGGAATAGTACGTTTTAACCAATTGGGTTGAGGTAAAAAGTCAGCATCAAAAATAGCAATATACTCACCTTTGGCAATTTTTAAACCTTCTTTAAGTGCACCAGCTTTAAACCCACTTCTATCTGTTCTTGTAATATGTGTAATATCTAGGCCTGTTTTAGCTAACCGATCTACATGAGCTTTTGTAGTTGCAACGGTTTCATCTGTAGAGTCATCTAAAACTTGAATCTCTAGTTTGTCCTTTGGGTATTCCATAAGGGCAATGTTATCCAACAGGCGATCCATCACATACATTTCATTGTATACGGGGAGCTGGATGGTCACAAACGGAATCTCTTCAGAGTTTGAAAAGTTAAACTTGTCACAAGTTTCTCTCTTCTTTTTTGAAGAAAGATAATTGTAGAGTAAATTTAACTGTGCTAGGGCGTACATAAATATGAGCACTATAGCAACAGTGTAAATAACGATGATGGTGTATTGAAGGTAAATCACTTAAAACTGTATTTAAAAATCCATGTCAAGATTTTTATGCCTGCAAAGATAGCACCTTTTATCGTTCCTGAAACTTTTGAGACACCTATTCTGTTTCTGTAATTAACAGCGACCTCTTTATAGCGTAGTTTTTGCTTCAAAACCTTGAGCTGCATTTCTACTGTCCATCCATAAGTTTTGTCTTCCATTTTTAGTCCTAAAAGCTTATCATATTTAATAGCTCTAAAGGGACCTAGGTCTGTAAAAGTAGAACGAAAAAATAATTTCATTAAGCTTGTTGCGAGCCAATTACCAAAAATTTGAGGTATGGTCATTGAGCCTTCTTCTCGCAATTCTTTAACACGAGAACCAATAACAAAGTCGTCGTTTTCTTCTAAAATTGGTTGAATTATTTTGGTTAATTCTTCTGGATAATCGCTGTAGTCTCCGTCTAAAAAAACAATAATATCTGGCTTATTTTTTTGTTGAGAAATATATTCCATCCCCTTTAAACAAGCATAACCATACCCTTTTCTATTTTCAATTAAAACGGTAGCACCCGCTTTTTTGGCATTGATTTCAGTGTTATCGGTTGATTTATTGCTTATTACAATAATTTCATCGACAATAGCAGGAATGTCTTTTATAACATGAGGAATTGACTCTTCTTCGTTATAAGCAGGAATAATAACTTTTATATTGGGCATTTAATCTATTTATGAGCGCTAAAATACGGTTTTGAAAATTTTTTTGTCTAAAAATTTACACTAAGCTAATTGTAAACTATTAAATGTGGAATATACTAAGGTTACAATTTGTGAAATGAAATACAGTAAGTCTTGATGCAATATTTAAATTAAAACGTTCAAAATTATTTTGAACGTTTTAATTATGTATTAATATTGAAATGAGTTTAGAACCAAATTATTTCTGATTAACGAAATCCATTAAATCAACATCGTTTCCTAAAAGGATTTCTGTTGGGTTAATACGTCCTTCCATTGAATCATTTTCTAATTTTAAAACGCCTCTTGGACAAACAGCAGAACAAACACCACAACCGACACAACTAGATCGTACAATGTTTTCACCTTTTTGAGCATAAGCTCTTACGTCTATTCCCATCTCACAACTGTTAGAACAGTTACCACAAGAAATACATTGACCACCATTTGTTGTTATTCTAAATTTAGAAAACAAACGTTGTTGAAAACCAAGAATAGCAGCCATAGGACAACCAAAACGGCACCAAGAGCGGTTTCCTAAAATAGGGTAGAACCCTGTTCCTATAACTCCAGAAAAAATAGATCCGATATAAATACCATAAGCAGATCTTAAGGCACCAGCTTTAATATAAAAAAGCTGATCTGTTGTTCCTGTAAAATGCATTACAAGTAAAAGTGTAATAACAATAAAGTAACCAATAGCGCCAAATTTAGCATCTTTACCTAGTTCATGTCTTTTAAAGATCATTACAACTGCAAAGACTAAAGTTAAAAAGCCGATAACAGAAATGATAAAAACATCTCTTGTTAACCAGAAATCATTTTTGTCGTAACCTAAATAGGTGTAAATCATAGCAACTGTCATCACTACAGAAAATACTAAAACGGTATGGATTAACCAACGTTCTAATTTCCATGCAGACATCTTTTTGGAAGATAATTGTCTAAAAGAGTCACCTGCAGTTTCAGCTAAACCACCACAACCACAAACCCAAGAACAATACCAACGTTTCCCATATTTAAAGGTTAAAATTGGTGTGATTACAAATATAGATATGATACCAAATAACAATAAGGCAATACCAATATTACCATTAGAGAGAAAACCATTTACAGACCATTCATCAAAAATGTAATAATTAAGAGGCCAAATACTTTTAAGATCGTAGTATGGTAAATCATTATTCATTACGTACATGAATTCAGGAATTAAAAAGGCAAAACCTAATTGAAAAAACATTACTGAAACGGTACGTAATTGTTGGTAGCGATTATGTCTATATTTTAGAATAAATTTATAACCAAAAGCTAATATTGCAACGGTATAAAGTGTTCCGTAGACAAACCATTGACTGGCATTTCTTCCACTTAACAAATGACTTAAAGGATCAAAAAGACTAATTAAACCTGTATTTGCTTCTCCATCAGTCCCCAAGCCTAAATATTTTGGAAAGAAATAAAGTACAATGTAAAATGTGGTTAAAAGAACACCTAGAATCCAACCTAGAATTCCACGTGATGATATGGATTTAAACCAAACACCATCATTTTTTATACCTTCTAGTTTGGTAAGGTAAGCTTCTCTAGAATATATAATAATACCACCGATTATAGATCCTAATGAAAGTGTTAGAAATAAACCTTTATTAGGGAAGTTAGTATTAAAAAGAGCTAATGTGAATATAAATAACCCAATGACACCTATAGCAAGCGCTACTTTTTGTTTTGTTGTAATGTCTAAAGCGTCTGGCTTTGCCAATGACATACTATGATTTAATTTGTTGCTCATTTTATACAGTTTGTAATTGGTTATTGTAGGCTTTTAAAATATCTTTTTCAAATTTTGAATAGAATTCAGGATCAAAATTAGCTTCAGGTAAATGATTTATCACGTAATCTACATCACGTTTTTCGGTAAGCCATCGGTCAAAAACTTCATGGCGCATTCGTATTCCAAAATTATTAATTCCTAAAAATACATTTGTGTTTTTATCGTAAGCTACCGTGATACATTTTGTATCATCTTCATGTTTCCAATGAAAATGGACTTCGTGTTCAGGTCTCCCACGTTCTCCAAATACCCAACCATAAGTTTGATATTCAATATCTAAAAATTTTGCGGAGTTAAACCAATGACCAGGTTTGTATTCTATACGGTTACCACAAAGAGTTTGGGCTAAAGTTTCTCCCATCATTCGGCCTGTGTACCAAACCGCTTCAATAGGTCGTCGGTTTCCAATAGCCTCATGTTGTTCTGCACAATCACCAATACTATAAACATCAGGGATATTTGTTTCTAAAAAACGATTCACTTTTACACCACGTCCTATTTCAATACCAGAATCTTTTAGAAAATCAATATTTGGTGCTACACCAGCAGTTAAACCAACGACATTGCATTCGAGTTCTTCTCCTGTTTCTTCAATAATTACTGATTTTACTTTTCCATTTTCGTCAGAATTTATGGCTCTAAGGTTTGTTGAAAGTCGTAAATCTATATGATGATTTTTAATATGTCTATTAATCATTTCACTTTCACCTTGTGGTAAAACGCCATTCCAAAAGCTATCTTCTCTTACTAAAAATGTTACAGGAATACTTCGGCTATTTAGCATTTCAGCCAATTCAATTCCTATTAAACCTCCACCAACAATTACAGCACGTTTACAAGTTTCTTTATTTGGGGCGTATTTTTCAAGCTTTTCTAAATCTTGTTTGTGGTACATGCCTAGTGTACCTTCTAAATCTTGACCAGGCCAACCAAATTTATTAGGTTTACTTCCTGTTGCTATAATTAATTTATCGTATTGAAGTGTTTCTCCTTCTGTAAAATGAAGTGTTTTTGTTTCAGTTTCAACTTTATTAACAAAACCTTTCTTTAGTTCAATCCTGTTCTTTTCCCAAAACCAATTCTCATAAGGTTGTGTATGTTCAAATTTCATATGCCCCATATAAATGTACATTAAAGCAGTCCTAGAGAAGAAAAAATCGGTCTCACCCGAAATAATTGTAATTCTCTTGTCTGAAAGTTTTCTAACATGCCTTGCGAGTGTAACTCCAGAGATGCCGTTGCCAATAATAACGATATGTTCCATGGTTGATATCCGAATATTCGGTGGGATTTAGGTTAGTGATAAAACATATAGGTCGAAGGTTTTGTTAAAACCTTAACCCATAAGCGAGATTTCTTTAAATTTAGGCATAATTTTTAATAATATGCGATATTTTTTTTACTGCCTTTTTGTTTTTTTGTTTTTTGGTTGTGCTGCGATTCCGTCTCAATCTGCTAAAATTAATGGGGTTAGCTTTGTGGCTTCTAGAGGCGTTGTAGATTCTTCGCATGTAAAACCCTTGGTACAGATAAATGCTAATGCTGCCGCTGTTATGCCTTTTGGATTTGTAAGAGATAAAGAGCATCCCAAAGTGACTCATAATACCAAACGACAATGGTATGGCGAAACCCGTTCTGGAGCAAAGCAATATATTGAAGCACTTCATAACGAAAATATAAGAGTGATGGTGAAACCGCAATTGTGGATTTCTCATGGAGAGTTTACCGGATTTTTAAAAGCAGGTACTGAAACAGATTGGAAATTATTAGAAACCTCTTATTCTGATTTTATTTTAAATTATGCTGAGTTGTCTGAAGAGTTAAATGTCGAAGTATTTTGTATAGGAACAGAGCTAGAAGAATTTATAAAAAACAGACCTGAATATTGGCATCAACTTATTAAAGAAATTAGAACGATTTATACAGGTAAGCTAACTTATGCTGCTAATTGGGACGAGTTTTGGACAACACCTTTTTGGTTAGATCTAGATTATGTTGGTGTAGACGCTTACTTTCCGGTAAGTACTATGCAAACACCAACAATTGAAGATTGTATAAATGGTTGGGTAAAACATAAAGAAGGATTAAAAGGTTTTTCAGAAAAATTAAACCGACCAATTCTGTTTACAGAGTTTGGTTATAGAAGTGTAGATTATACGGGTAAAGAACCTTGGCGTTACGATCGTTCTATGACTTCTGTAAATCTTGAAGCACAAAATAATGCCACCCAAGCTTTATTTGATGCGGTTTGGGATGAAGATTGGTTTGCTGGTGGTTATTTATGGAAATGGTTTATTAACCATGATGAAGTTGGTGGTGTAGATAATAATCAATTTACACCTCAGAATAAACCTGTAGAAGCCATTATAAAATCGCATTATAAGCGGCGTGAGCTCAATTGATATTTAATTGAGCTTAGGCTATATTAGATAATCTTAATCATCACTTTCTAAAGCTTTAAAATCCTTAATGGCTTTATTGGGTTCTATAATATTATAACCTTTCCAGAAATCAGGATCATATTTATTAAGACGTTCTGGTGTGACTAAGTTTTTCTCTTTAAAATTGTTGTATTCCGCTTCAGAAATTGTTTCACTGTCAAAAACAATAAGTTCAGACTTATCAATGTTTCTAACAATGAAATAAATATCGCCTTTCAATTCATTTTGTTTTCTTCTGCCGCGTACATTTTTGTTCTTTTCAACAATTTTTATAGGACGTTTTATACCAACCCTTTGGCCTGTAGATTCATCTCTATATTTTAAAGTATATTTTTCATTTTCATTTTTTTGAAATATGATAGTGCCTTCTTTTAAATATTTTTTAGTTGAAATGCCTAACAATGAAAAACTACTTAAAGGTTTTACATTTTTATAATCAACTCTTACAACGGCAAAATCTTCTGTATTTACATACATTGTTCCTTCAAAATCTTCGCTGCGTTTTGGTTTAAAAGGTATAACATATACAAACATCTGATCTATGTACGCATAGTCGGCTAAAGTAAACTCATAGCGTTGAGATTTATGAATAAAGTTAAGGTCGTTATCTTTATCAATAAAATTGTTGTTTTCAAATTTATGAATACTCATCTTTTTCCAATGCTTAAAACCTATTTTTCTAATCGAATCTTTTTTTCGTTGTTCAGCAAGTAAAGTTTCATTTATTACTTTTTCTTTTTTATCACCAAATAAGGAAGAGTCAATTTCTTCTTTCACACTAAACCAGCCCGATTTAATTTTAAAATAAGAATCTCGTTTCACATATTTTTTAAAAATGTCATTAAATCTTTTTTCATAATTATCCATATTTATATCCATGGATTTGTCATAGAGTCTACACGCTTTTAATATTTCTATTTTCTGAGCAGCTTCTGGTGTAATTTTTCCATAAAGTTCACCCAAAATTTCAGTATGACTACTTGTGTTTTTTGGCATAATCTGAATTAAACTGTCAATCATTGATTGATTAAATTCGGGTATTGTAGATTTTTCTAAGTTAACTTCAGACTTATCCATTTCTGTATAATAAGATTCTCTATAAAATAGTTTTCTTTTTGTAAAGTCAGAATCGTAATTAGTCGTTAAACCTTCTTTTACTTTATCTAAAATCTCATCAATAGAATAATTTTTATTAGTGACTAATACTTCAGATAAGTCGAAAGATTGCGACTTTAGGTAAATTGTAGAATTATCATAGTTTATAAGCGGAACTCGTATTTCTTTATACCCCAAGCAACTTATAAATAAAGAGTCTGTTGCTTTTATAGATCTTGTAATTGTGATGTTAAAATCACCATCGTCGTTACTAATAACTCCTGTTTTTGAGTTGAATTGAATAGTTGCAAAGGGAATAGGTTTTTCGGTTTCTGAATCTAATAATTTTGAAGAAAAGGTCTGTTGTGCGTAAGATTGAGCAATAGAAAAAAAGACTATTGCAAATAGTGTTTGATTGATTTTCATTTTAAGGATTGATTGGTTGACTAGCAAATTAAAATATTGTAGTGGTTTGGAAATCAATTTTATGTCTTTCTTAAGTATAGTTTATCTTAAGTTTAACATCTTCAAGAAAATTTAAGATCTAAAAATTACGATTTAGAAAGTATGGTTTTAAAATTTAATTTTAGCTTTGAAAAAAAAATAGAATCGTATGAGAACATTAGCTGTTGGTGATATACATGGTGGATTAAAAGGTTTAAATCAACTTATAGAAAGAACAAATGTAAGTTCTGATGATGCCTTAATTTTTTTAGGAGATTATGTAGATGGTTGGAGTGAAGCTGCGCAAGTTATTCAACGTCTAATAGACTTATCTAAAACGAATGCATGTATTTTTATAAAAGGAAATCACGATGTTTGGTGCGAAAAATGGTTAGCAACGGGAGATGTTAATGAAGTTTGGTTTAAAAATGGAGGAAAAGAAACCATTGAAAGCTACAAGGATTTTTCTGATGAAGAAAAACAAACACATCTTCACTTTTTTGAAGCATTAAAATTATATCATATAGATTCTGAAAACCGATTATTTCTTCATGCAGGTTTTACCTCTATGAAAGGTGTAGAAAATGAATTGAACCCCGAAAATTTCTATTTTGATAGAACATTATGGGAAATGGCCTTAACATTTGATAAAAATATTAAGTTAGATTCTTTGATTTACCCTAATCGCTTAAAAAAATATTCTGAAATTTATATTGGCCACACACCAACAACTAATTTTGGTGAAGACAAACCGATGAATTGTGCTAATATTTGGAATGTAGATACTGGAGCAACCTTTAAAGGGAAATTATCTGCAATTGATATTGATACTAAAGAAATTTTTCAAAGTAATAAAGTGATGGATTTATACCCTGATGAAATAGGGCGGAATAAAAAAAAGTAAGTTGCGTTTAGCAAATGTTCTTCTTGTAATAAGCAACTAAATCCTCAGCAGAAGCACCAAACCATTTCTTTAAGTAAATGGTCCAGAAGTGATATTGCACTTTCCAAACACCATGTTTGCGGTAAAGTCTGGCTGAGGTTTTTAATTTTTTATTGATGACGGTAAACTGATCACGTGCATACAATTCATTAATCAGCATATTATCTTCATAAATAACGTAAGCTTCATCGTAACCACCAATAATATTAAATAATGTTTTGGTTATAAACTGGCTTTGGTCACCACCTCTGCTAGCGCGCCAATTAAACTGTGTTAGCCAACTTGCTAACCTAAGCCACCAATGATGGCTATCAAATTGCATTCTAAAACAGCCAGCTTCATTTTCTTTTTGAACTTCGTTAATTATAAATTGATCAAAATTTTTAGGGGGAAAAGAATCAGCATGAAGAAAGTATAAAATAGTTCCTTTAGCATGTTTTGCACCGCAATTCATTTGCTTTGCTCTTCCTTTGGAAGATTCAAGAAAAAGTATTTTTGATTGAATATGCCATCCTGAACTTGATTCAGGATCTCCTATTTCGCTACCTAGTTGTGCGTCAGTTCGAGTGAAATTCCTTTTTTGGAATTTTGTATCGAGAACATTTGAAAAAGCTTCTCGATACAATTCTTCACTGCGTTCAGAATCACTCGAAGTGACGAAGTCTTTAACAATATCCATAGTTCCGTCAATACTTCCACCATCTACTATAATAATTTCTGAAATATTCTTATCCTCAGAATTCTCTAAAAGATGCGTTAATAAATTGGCAATATTATCAGCCTCGTTAAATACCGGAATAATTATACTTATCATATATCTATTTACGAAAAAAGCACGAGAATATTTTTATTTATTTAAATTCCAATTGTAATCTTTGAAGCTTTTTTTAGCTGAATTTGAAATTTTTACATCAGAATATTGATTAAGAAAATCAATTAAACTTCCGTTAGTCTCAAAATCTTTTTTAAACCATTTAAAGATTCTAGAGATTTTTATCTGTTCTTCTGAAAGTTCATTTTTTGTAGTGTCTGCTAAAAATTCTTTTGTAGCATTGGTTAATTGTGTGTCTAATTCAGAAGCCGTAAATGCTGTATTTTGTAATTTAGGGCATGATATAGAAGCGCAAACAATAGCAAAATGAATTCGTGGTTCATGCATTCCTCTAAGTATTTTATGCTCTATATCATTTAAGTTTTGCCAAGTAGTTCCAAACTTCCAAAGGCGTTGATCCCAAGGATCTTTGATGTCTTTGATGCTTTTTGTTGGGTAATTTTTTAAGATTAAATCTATGGTTAAAGCATTATATGCGTTAATCCAATAGGCTAGTTTATCATTGTTACTCCAATCTTCATTAGGTTGATTCGTTTTTAGTAAATCAATATAACTTAGAAGTGTTTTATGTTCTCCTTTTAAACCTTTGTAATTCACGTTTCCATTATCAGAAACGAATTTTTGTAGTAATTTATTAAAAATAGAATGGTCAAAAGCTTCTGTGTAAATAATTTCAGTAGTTTCTGTAATACCGTCGTTGCTTATTGTTCCGTCTAGGCCCAAACTAATTTCAATAGAATTGTTTTCATTAATACTTTGTGCTCCAGAATACGATGAAGCAAAAATTATAGTAACTAGTAAAACTGATAAATATTTCATGTCTAAATGTGTGTTTAATTAGAAAGGTTAAATTATTCTGAAACGCTAGATTTACGTTTCTTTGAAAATGCAGGATATACAGATTGTCCTATAAAATCTTTAGGGAATATGTCATCATCATCAAACCCTAGTTCAATATCTCTTCCGTCATGCGGAATGTAATCTGTTTTAAAAAGATAATCCCAAATACTTAATGTAATTCCGAAGTTTACTCCAAAGCGTTCACCTTTTGGTAATTCTCTAACATGATGCCAAATATGCATTTTTGGATTGTTGAATAGATATTTTAAAATTCCATAATCCCAACCCAAATTAGCATGGTTTAAGTGTCCGATAGCAATGTTGAAGAAATATATGATGGCAACATCTTGTGCATCAAAACCTCCAATAATAGCTAAGGGGATATATAAAATAGACTTATAAACTACGGGTTCCATCCAATGGTAACGTAAATGCCCAGCAAACCCCATTTCTTTTATACTATGATGTACTTTGTGAAAATTCCAAAGCCATTCAAAACGATGTAATAGACGGTGTGTATTCCACTGAACAAAATCTGAAACTATAAAAAAGATAAAAAGCCCTAACCATTTTGGTAGTTCATCGACATCAAATAACTGAAAACTTGAAACGGATAAGCCAACAATTCCTAAAATATCATTAAATACTTCAGAAACCGTGTTAGAGAGTGCAATAAGTATAATTAGGTTTAGTATGAAGAAATTAAAGAACATATAAAATGTATCTAACCAAAAATCTTTTCTAAAAAGGGCCTGTTCCTTTCTCCAAGGAAAAGCAATTTCTAAAATCCATACTAAAATAGAAATAAGGATAAGTCCATAAAAGAAGTTATCCCAATGATAAATATCAATGAATTCATACTTTAGATAGTTCCAATAGCTGGAATAAGATTTAGTGAATATGTCTAGGTATTTTTCCATTTAGATTGTAAAAAAAAAGGGGTGGTCTTTTAATTAATAATCCTTTTGTAGGTTAAATCTGTTTAGACTTACAAATTTTTAATTAATTCTTTAAAAAGAGTAATCATATTTGGTTCTGCTTTCTCTGCCATAGCAATAATTTCAGAAATATCTACAGGTCTTAAATTTTCAGGATCGCATTCATCCGTTAAAACAGAAACAGCGGCAACTTTTAATTTTAAGTGATTAGCGACAATGATTTCTGGAACTGTACTCATACCAACAGCATCGGTACCCATAATTTTAAGCATACGGTATTCTGCACGTGTTTCTAGTTGAGGACCAACAACGCTTGTATAAACACCTTTGTGTAGTGTAATATTATTTTCTTTGGCTATGTTTTCAAATTTAGAATTGATATCTGCATCATAAGGTGCGCTCATATCTGTAAAGCGTTCTCCTAATTCAGAAACGCCTTTGAAAGCTAAAGGTGAACTTCCTTGAAGATTAATATGATCGTCAATAAGCATTAATTCGCCTTTTTTAAAGTCTAAATTAACAGCACCTGCAGCATTAGAAACCAATAAGGTTTTAATCCCTAGTTTTTCCATAATTCTAACAGGAAATGTAACATCTTGTAAACTGTAACCTTCATAAACATGAAAACGGCCTTGCATAACCACTACTTTTTTACCTTCAAGAATTCCGTAAATAAGTTTGCCTTTATGAAACTCTACAGTGGCAGTTGGGAAATTAGGAATATGATTGTAGCTTGCCTCGGCAATAATTTCAATCTCGTTAATTAATTGCTCTAAACCTGTACCTAAAATGATACCAACTTCAGGATTTTTAAAACCTTTACTTTGTAAATATTCGGTACTTTCTGTTATTAATTTAATCATTGAGTTGTTGTATTTTTTCTTGTAATTCTTTGTTAGATTTATAAAAATTTGAAGCAATTAAATCTTCATAAGTATCAATATCGTTTAAAATATCTAAAGTATTAACTGTAACGTTATTTTTATGTAACTCTTGTAACGTACCTTTTAATAAGTTAGGTTGACTCCAAGGTTTATCGGTGAAAATAGAAGTGTTTAATTTAGACATTCCTACTAGGTAATAACCACCGTCTTCAGCTGGGCCAAAAACAACTTCGTTTGTATTTAAAGCATCTATCCCTTTTTCAATATGTGTAGAATTAATGTCTGGTAAATCAGAACCAATAAGTACGATTTTTTCATAACCATCTGCAAAGCCTTTTTTAAAAGCATTAAGCATACGCTCACCTAAATCTGCTCCGCTCTGAACCATTTTAATTTCATCTTTCCATTGTTCATCTACAATGGCGTTAGAAAAATAAATACGTTTATCAAAATCTAATGCTTTAGTTGCTTTTTCTGTGATTTTAACTAATTCAGTATAAACATCAAAAGCACCATAGTCACCAATAGTTTTGGCAAGTCTTGTTTTTACAGTTCCTAATTTTATGTTTTTTACAAAAACAATTACGAGAGATTTAGTCATAGATTTTAATACCTTTTTGTAGCCATTTACCCCATTCTATGGAGTAAGCATGTACGTTTTCTGTTTCTTTTTCTTCGGAATTAAATACAGGGAAATTATTGTTTTTCCATTCAAAAATACCACCAAATAAATTATAAACATTGGTGTAGCCAGCCTTTTTAAGCTTCTCACCAATGTCTTCTGAACGCACTCCAATAGTGCAGTAAACAATAATGGTTTGTAAAGTGTCTGGGAGTGATTTTTTAACTGTATTTATATCGAATTTTTTATAACCAACATATAATGCATTTTTTATGTGGCTTACGTTGTATTCATTAAGTTCTCTAGCATCTAATACTCTAGCGTCTGTAATTTGAGTTGCTAATTCTTGAGCAGAAACATAAGGAATCGTCTCTTTATTATACTTTTTTAATAGTTTTACCAATGTATCCTGGCTATATCCAAGAGTGCAAATGAATAAAAAAGATAATATAAAGAGTTTTTGCATTTTGCTTTAGTATAAATAATTAGTTTAACCTTACAATAGTATTGTTTTTCCTTTTAATAGTTTCTCTGCTTCAGGCAAAATTTCCATATTGTCCCAAATTCCAGTTACAATTGTTTTTGCGTAAGATTCAGGTAGCAATCCGTTTAACATTAATTTGTTGGTGAGCATATGGTTGTATTCTAACTTACGGAAATTTGCAAGTATAGGTTTTGTAGTATCGTCTAAAATTGTAAACCAAACATCAGGACTACCATCATTTGCGGGCATACCAATCACTCCCGGATTTATCCAAAGTTTGTCTTTTTGTTCCTCTATAAACGGTAAGCCTGAATGTCCTGCAATAATAATATTACTTTGTAATGCTGTAAAATTTCGAAGTTTAGTTGACCAATCCGTCGATTTAAATATGAATTCAGAAACATTAAAATAAGAACCATGTACTACCGAAATCTTTTGATTCCCATAGTTGAATGTTATATGATCTGGAAGCGTATGTAAATAATCTAAAGACGATTTTGATAGTTTGCTCTTAGCATACGGATACCATTGTTGTGAAAAACCATCACAACGAGAACCCTTTGTAAAATCACAGCCGCAATCGGCTTCATCATCTCGTAACTGTATTTCTACATTACCAACAATACTCCTTGCATTCCAATTCATAAAGGTTTGCATGGTTTCTTCAGGTTGCGCACAATAACCAATAATATCTCCTGTGCAAATGCAATTTCCTGGTGAAATACCTTCAGATTCTGCTATAGCAATTAAGGCTTTAAGCGCCTGAAGGTTGCTGTAAACTCCACCAAAGAGTAGTGCTTTACCCGTTAAGGTTCCGATGTTTGTTATTTTTTTATTCATAGTATTTCACGTTAAAGTGAAAATTTATTTCTTATGTTATTTATGAAACAGAATTTGCCTTTAATACGTTGTTTTCGATGGTAACCATTTCGGAATAAAATATAAAATAGTACAACTCAAAATTCCCCAAATATTCACCCAAAGTAAATCCGCATATTTTCCTTCTGTAAAAATTAAAGCTTCCGGAAACAGATCAAAAATGAGTAAAAACCCAAATGTTAAACCAGAAATTACACTTAGATAAAAACTGATTTTGGGAACTTTAATATTCCAGAATATAAAAACCGGTGTTAATCCTATAACCATGGTTCCAGATATGGTAGTGGCAGATAATACTTCAGCATTTAAAAAAACGGGTAGAGTTCCTAAAATAGCAATTGCTGCCATGGATGCACGCCCGAAAGTTATATCATTTACCATGCCTAAATCAATGGCTAATAATTTTGAAAATGAAGAGAATGTAGAATCTAATGTTGATGCTGCTGAGGTTATCATAATAAAATTAATGACTAATAAGATGACGACACCAAAGGCTTTTCCGACTTCTACGGCTGCTTGTCCTTTAAAACCTTGGGTTTGCGCATAAACACCAATGACGCTAAATAGTATAATGCAAATGGCACCCAATAAACTGGCCCATAAAAAACTTTTTCGTGTCACTTTAGGCGAACTGATAAAGGCTCTATCTGTTAAAACAGGATCGTGAAACGGGTAACTAAACGATTGAATAATGGCAGCGAAGAAAAGATTTAAACCTAATTCAAAACTCCATGTTCCAGAAGTGGCAACATCAGTAACACTAAAGTTTTCAATAGAAAATATATTCCACAGAATTACTATAAGTAGAATACTGAATAATACCATCTGAATCACATCAGTAAAAATAGAACTACTCAAACCTCCTTTTATAGCATAAGCTAATGTCAATATGGTGAAAACAATTATGGCTTTATGGTAGTTAGAACTATCTGTTTCGCCAAAATAACTGCCAATTACCATGGTATTACTCCAAACTTCATTAAATAAACGAATCGCAATTAAAATCGAAAACAAAGCCATAGCTCCTTTTCCGAATTTGCTAGTTAGAAATTGATGGATACTTTTAAATCCGCCAACAACGCGCATTTTGTAAATTAGTAAACCAGCCACAGCAAATGATAAATAATAACCAGCATACGCAACACCACCAACAATACCAAAGTCTAAACCTAAATTGGCCGCATTAGTAATACTCTTGGCGAAAATCCAAGAAATAATAAGGCTTCCGGTAAGCACTAAAGCGTTTGGTGCTTTCCTTTTATGAACCGCCTTAAAAAAATCGTCTGTAGTTTTTGCTAATGGTGATAATATAAAGAGTATTAAACTCGATGCAATTATCAATAGCCATTGCCAGTTAATTATATCCATGTATGTTTATTCGTTCCACCAAACTGGCACGTTTATACTATTGTTGTCGGTTGCGTTGGCTGCAACACTGTAATTTTCGAAATTTAAAGCGGCTTCTTCTGCAGGATAAGGCATTCTTACTGGAATTAAATCGTTGTTTAAACTTGCTGAAATCGTTTGCAATTCAGGGAAACCTGTTCTTCTGTATTCTATCCAGCCTTCGTAACCATTAATAATATTTGCAATCCATTTCTGTGTTAAGATTTGTTCTATTGGGTTTGACCCAAAAGCATTATAAGCTGCAGGGCCAGAAAGGTAATCTATAGGTAGTTCCGTATTCCAATACTCAAATGCTAACGTAACTCCAGCGTTGTATAATGTCTGTGCTTCTGCAGAAATAATACCTTTGGCGGCTGCTTCTGCTAAGGCGAATTGTACTTCCCAAGCGGTTATAAAATTAGCATCTAAACTAGACGTGTCTTCTCTAAAAGCAGTACTTGCCAAAGAATAGTTAGCTAAAGCAATAGAGGTCGAAGATGCATCAATACCATTTAATAAACCATTAAATTCATTAGTGCTTGAATTTGAGAACGGACGAAATAAACTTGAAAGTCTCGTGTCATTTAAACCCACTAAAATGTCTTCCATAGTTTCAGATAATACAAAATTATTGAAATCTCCAATTCGTAATTGTGCTAATCTAAAACTGTTTGGGTCTGTGTTTGTAAAATTGAAAATAGCATTTTCGCTGTTTGAAGTAATATAATTGCCTTCATCAAAAAGTGTTTGTAATTGACTAGAAACATCTACTTTATCCGAAATACGCACCAAATGTTTAATTTTTAAAGCATTCGCAAATTTTATCCAAGCCTCTAAATTGCCATTAAATAAAATATCTCCTTCTAGCGGAATCACATCAGTATAGGCTTCAATTGCAGCAATACCTTTATCTAAATTATCTAAAATACCGTTTTCATTAAGATAGATGTCTTCTTGTGAATCGTATGCTGGTGTTACGGTGCCTTCAACACCATTGAACGCTTCAAAATAGGGAACGTCTCCAAATAAATCCGTCAAACCAGCAGCCATATAAGCCTTAAGAATTAAAGCAGGACCTTCATAAATAGCAAAGGTTTCTGTTGTTTTAGCTTGATTTAAGATAATCTCATTATCTCTCAAATTGGTATAAAAAATAGGCCAAGGATTACCTCCTAATTGTGGTGATTTTAAAGCGTGTCTATCAAATAGGTTGAAATCTAAAGCTGTTCTGTGTTGTGCTAATAAATCGCCAGCAACAAAACCTTCATAGCTCATGTTTTCGCCAAAATCGTATATCACTTGTCTTAATAACAAACTCGGTTGGACTGAACTTGGTTGGTTTGGGTTGGTATTTATGTCTTCAAAATCTTTAGTGCAACTCATTGTTGTTGCAATAAATAAAACCGAAAGTATATATGTGAAATTTTTCATGTTGCTTTTTTAAAAATTAAATCCGGCTTTAAAACCAATACTTCTTGTTGTAGCATAACTCATGTCTTCAACACCACTTACAAATCCATTGCCTTGAACGGCTAATTGTTCTGGGTCAAAATGCGGATTTTCGGTTATGGCAAATAAGTTGTTTCCAACTAAGGAAAGACTAATGTCAGCACCTTCTTTCAATCCTAAAAAACCATCTTTTATATCGAACGTATAACCAATAGAAAATTGACGAAGTTTTAAAAAGGAAGCGTCGTAAACATTATTCTCTTCGTGATTTCTATCGTAAAACTGTCGGTAATAACTTTCTGCAGTAATCGCAACGGTATTTGCTTGTCCAGTATTTACATTGACACCTTGTGTAACAATTCCGGCATCTGGTCGGTAACTAGTTTCAGCTAGTTGACCACCAACATTTCCTAAAGCACGTGTTCTAGAAACGACTTCGCCCCCTTGTCGCCAATCGAATAAAAAGCTCATATTCCAATTTTTATAATTGAAATTATTGCTCCATCCTAATGTGAAATCGGAATTAGAATTTCCTAATTTTTTTAAATTATCATCAGCTATATAGTTACCATTATCATCAATTAAAAATTCTCCATTATCATTTTTTTGATAACCTGTTCCGTAGAAATCACCAACACGTCCACCTTCTTCTACTTGAAACCAAACGGTTTGATTTGCACTGTCATAAATTCTGCTGTAAGCCAAGGTTAGTCTTCCGTCCGATTGAGGTAAGTTTTTAATAACAGAGCGATTAGTGGCGAAGTTAAACATGCTATTCCAATTGAAATTATCCGTTTGAATTGGTGTAATCCCTAAAACAATTTCTACACCTTGTGTGTTTACATTTCCGCCATTAACTACTTGTTGGCTGTAACCAGAAGAAATGGCAACAGGTAAAGAAATAATCTGGTCTTTTGTATTGGCATTGTAATACGTAAAATCGAATCGTAATCTATTATCTAAAAATCGTAAATCTGCACCAAACTCATAAGAGGTGGTGCTTTCTGGTTTTAAATTGGCATTGGGAATAAAGTCTTGGTCGCTAAACGTAGGTTGGCTATTGTAAGGGGTTTGCGATACAAAAGCACCAGAAGTTTGGTAAGCACTTGTGTCGTTTCCAACTTGTGCCACACTCGCTCTCAGTTTTGCAAAAGATATGGCAGTTGGTAATTCTACAACATTAGATAAAATAAAACTTGAAGAGATAGAAGGGTAGAAAAACGAAGTGCCATCTACCGAAAAAGGTGTGGCTAATGCACTAGACCAATCATTCCGTCCTGTAATATCTAAAAATAAAAAGTCTTTATAGCCCAGTTTTGTAATACCATAAAATGAATTAATTCGCTTTTCACTTTCAAACTGAAACGTTTCAATAGGTGAAGCTGCATTATTTAAATTAAAGATTCCTGGCTGTGCCAAACTGACCGTTTGAGATTGATTTGTGGTTGCGGTTTGATTCAATCTATTTCCACCTAAAAACACATCCACAGAAATATTATTAAACTGATTTTTATAGTTGATTAAAAAATCGGTATTCACTTCTCTAAACATTACATCGTGTTCTGCGTATGCACCATTACTAAATCTATTGCTACTGTAAGCACGACGTAATTGACGTTTTTCTGTAGAATAATCCATTCCGGTTCTTAAGGAAATACTTAAGTTTTTAGTCAGTTCTTGTGTAATGGATAGATTTCCAAAAATACGATCGCGATTAAAGGAATTGGTGTTCTCATTTAAAATGAAATACGGATTATCAAAAAATGTGTAATTAAATGAATATTGTTGTGTCCCTTCTAAACCAGGTTGCCAATAATTTTTAAGATTTTCTATATTTAAAGAGCGTGGTCCCCAAGCAACAAGCGAATAATTGGCATTTTCACTTCCATAACCATTAGCAGGTCTATTGTCACTACTAGAATTAATATAACTTATGGAAGCGTTAATTTTTGTTTTGTCACTCGGGTTAAAATTCAGTTTTGTAGAAATGGTTTGTCTATCTAAATTAACACCAGGAATAATCGATTCACTTCTTAAATCGGTGAACGATAATCTATAATTTCCGGTATCAAACCCATTAGAAATCGATATGTTATTAATCGTAGTAACTCCTGTTTGATAAAAATCCTTTAAGTTATCTGGGTTTGATGTAAAAGGTGTTGCTGTTATTGCTAATCCATCATATAATGCTGTGTCTCCACCACGAACAAAAGAACCATTTACCAATTGTACAGGACTATCAAACTGAGGAATTAACAAACCAGTGTCTAATCGTGGTCCCCAAGAATAAGTGATGTTGTCATTTATACCACCGCCTAAACCGTCTACATATTCAAATTCTCCAGAATTACCTTGGCCATATGAATTTTGGAAATCGGGCAATTTAAAAGCAGATTCAACAAAAAGAGACGAATTAAAACTAACGCCTAAACCCCTTTTGTTTTTTCCGTTTTTGGTTTCAATAACAATAACACCATTAGAAGCTCTTGTGCCATATAATGCAGCAGCACTCGGACCTTTTAAAACCGTCACGGATCCAATATCATCCGGATTGACCTCCATGCCACCGTTACCAAAATCAATTTCTTGAAATCCAGCAGCAGCTTCATTGGTGAAGTTAAAAACGGTTTCGTTGTTTATTGGCACACCATCAACCACAAATAAAGGGTTGTTGTTAGAAAAGGAAGCTTCGCCTCTAATCGTGATTTTAGATGAAGATCCAACACCTGTTGCGCCTTGTGTAACCGTTACTCCTGCTAATTTTCCTTGTAAATTATCTAGAAAGTTTACCGTTTTGACTTCTGTTAGTTTTTTAGATGAAATGGCTTGCACAGCATAACCTAATTCTCGGGTGTCTCGCTCAAGACCTAAAGCAGTAATTACAACTTCGTTTAACGCAGCAGAATCTTCTTGTAATTCAATATTGATAATAGTTTGATTTCCTACTTCAATAGTTTGTGTTTTAAAGCCTAAAAATGAGAAGGTAAGTTTGTTTGTAGTTGAGTCAACTAGTATTGTGTAGGTGCCATCATCGCTTGAGGTCGTTCCTTGTCCTGAATTAGATGTGATATTAACAAAGGGCAAAGGTGTTTTTGAACTAGCTTCGGTAACTGTTCCGGTAATTGTAATTTGGGCATTACTGAAAAAGCAAAAGCATAGCAGTAAGCATAAGTAAATGTGCTTCATATGTAGACCACAAAGTGTGGCGGTTTTTTAAAATATTAGATTATTTGAAAGAAAAAATCCTTAGGAATTAATGAAATTAAAACCCAATTTTAAATATGAAGTAAAATAGGTGAGCCTTTATTGTATTGTTTTTTGAAAACTGTTTTACCATGAAAAACAGAGGCTACTATTACAATTGTTTTTACTGTTTTTAGAATTTTTAAAAGCAGTTTTCTAATGTTGAAATCTAAAGACTTAAAACTTTTTAAGATCAGTTCTATATCTGAAGTGTCATCAATATCTGTTAGCGTTTCTAAGTAAGAAATACTTTCGTTTTGTTGTTGTAATTCATGATGTAAACAACGTCTTAATTTTGAAGTTTGCCAAGGTAAATTCTGGATGTCTGTTTTACTAAAATGTGCTTTTTTGAAACCCATTAAATAGAAGCCACCATCGGTTGAAGGTCCTAAAACATAATCTGAATTCTCTAATTTATCTTTGGCTTTTACTATAAGATTAGCGGTAAGGTTGGGAATGTCATTACCAAGTGTTATAACATTTTGAAACCCTTGGTTAAAAACGGTTTCAATAGCATTGGTAAAACGTTCTCCAAATGAATGTCCTTTTTGCGCTTTCTCAGAAATATGAAAATAAGGTAAACCCGCTTTTTTTACTGTTTTTACAGTATCAGAATCAAGCAAATTAAAGAAGTCAGAAGAAGCAACTGATTTTGACGTCAATTGTTTTTCTGCAGAATTTGCAAAGATTAATATGGCGGTTTTGTTATTCATTGGTTATTCCTGCTCAGGCAAGAATGTAATTTTGTTTCTATTGTGATATTTCTACTTTTATCTGAATTTGTTTATGCTACAACACCTTGGCAACTACTTCCTGCTCCAGCAGTACAACCATAGCAATGTTGAGAAATAACGATGTTTCTTCCTTCTAATAATTCTTCGTTAAATTCTGAAATATGCTTAGACTTACTATTTACGGGTAATTCTAACATCTGATTAAAATCACAATCAAATAAATACCCATCCCAACTAATTGATAAAGTGTTGGTACACATTACGTTTTCAACAGCAGTAGGATTATAAGCTTCTACTAAAGAGTACATGTAATCTTCATAGTTTTCGGAAGCGATTAAATAATCTAAAAATCTAGCAATTGGTAAATTTGTAATGGCAAATAAATTGTGAAATTCAATTCCAAAATCGTCCATCAATGCCTTTTTGAAATCTTTTTCCATAGCCGCTTGGTCTCCTGGTAAAAATGCACCTGAAGGATTGTAAACCAAATCTAATCTTAGGTCGCTATCTGGCATTCCGTAGCCAACAGCATTTAATTCTTGTAACGCTTTTATAGATTTATCAAAAACACCATCACCACGTTGTTTATCTGTTTTTCCACGTGTCCAGTGTGGCATGGAACTCACGACATGTACATTGTGTTTTTTAAAGAATTCTGGTAAATCGTAGTATTTTTTGTTAGCTCTAATAATGGTTAGGTTAGAACGTACAATGAAATCTGTAATACCAACTTTAGCAGCTTCTTCTACAAACCATCTAAAATCCGGATTCATTTCTGGTGCTCCACCAGTTAAATCTAGTGTGTGTGCACCAGAGTTTTTGATCACTTCAAGACATTGTCTCATGGTGTCTCTGGTCATTATCTCTTTTCGGTCCGGACCAGCATCAACATGGCAATGGTCGCAAACTTGGTTGCACATGTAGCCCACATTGATTTGTAAAATTTCTAGTTTTTTTGCTTTTATAGGAAATTGACTCGTTTCTGAAATCTTATCTTTAAAGGTTGGTAATTCACCATTTTTAAAAATGCCATTAGAGAGGATTTCTAATTGCTTATTGCTTTGCGCTAAATCGTTTCCGAGTTTTTTTAGGGACTTTGTTGCCATTAATTGTTGCTCTTAGTTGTAATTCTTACGAAAAAAAAGAGGTTAAGGTTTTATGCTTAACCGTCTAATTTATTCACTTTATTCATCATTTGTACACCATGTACTAAAGTTGCGCCACTTTTTATTGCTGCACCAACATGTATGGCTTCCATCATCTGTTCTTTGGTAACACCACGTTGTAATGTGTCTTTTGTGTAAGCATCAATGCA
Source organism: Winogradskyella sp. HaHa_3_26 (assembly GCF_019278425.1). Classification (NCBI taxonomy): domain Bacteria; kingdom Pseudomonadati; phylum Bacteroidota; class Flavobacteriia; order Flavobacteriales; family Flavobacteriaceae; genus Winogradskyella; species Winogradskyella sp. HaHa_3_26. Next base: position 2,366,112 of record NZ_CP058981.1, read on the forward strand.
ATATGGACATTGTTCTGTGTGTGCTACAGCTAAGGCAATTAATGATTTTTCGCGCGCTGTTAGTGCGCCTTCTTCAAATACCTTACCGTAATAATCGAAGAATTTAGTTCCTAGTTCTTCATTCCATTCTGTGATTTTTCCGAATTTGCGTAAATCCGCAGCATCGTAATATGGTTTTGACATAATATTTTTTGATTTAGAACAATCAATATACTGTATTATGTCGAAGTTAAATTGTAAAAATTACAGAAATTTATGAAGAGAACTCATTTTAGTATTCTGTTTTGTCTATTTTTTTAGTCCATTCCTGAAATGGTTCTAAGGCTATTTCGCGAGCTAATTGCTGAAAAGGAATACTTCTTTTTTCGTAAGGAAGCGGGATTTCTTTATATATAAATTCATCATCAAAACCAATATTTGCAGCATCTACTTGGTTACTTCCGTAGTAAACTTTATCTGGTCTGGCCCAATAAATAGCACCTAAACACATTGGGCAAGGTTCGCAAGAGGTATAAATTTCGCAACCTTCTAATTGAAAAGAATCTAAGTTTTTGCAAGCATCTCTAATAGCTGTAACTTCGGCATGTGCTGTTGGGTCATTTGTAGAGGTCACTTTATTATTTCCGCGTCCTACAATTTTTTCATCCTTAACAACAACGCAGCCAAAAGGTCCGCCTTCATTGTTATTCATTCCTTTTAAAGCTGCATTTACAGCTTCTTTCATAAATTGTTCTTTATCTGTCATATCTCATTGTATCTGTTTATTGAAACTAATGCTTCAAAAAAATATAGATGTCAAAGATACTAGGTATTTATAAATGAAAGAATTTGATGAATAGAAGGGTTAAAATGAATAACCAATTGCAAAATTTAAAACAGGCTCATCAACTTTAAAGTCCCATCGTTTTCCTTCTTCTACAGAAGGATCATGAAATGGTGCTGCTAAATCAAAACGTATTACAAAACCTTGTACGTCTATTCTAAGACCAATTCCGGTTCCCATTCCTAATTCATTTATAAAGTTAGAAGTAAATTTATCTTCACCATCAAAAGTAGGATTCTCTTTAGAGTTCCATACGTTTCCGGCATCTGCAAAAATGGCTCCTTTAAAGAAAGAAAATAAAGGAAAGCGGTATTCGGCGTTAGCTTCTAATCTAATGTTTCCGGTTTGGTCAAAATAACTGCTGCTGCTGTCATCGTCTGATTCTCCGTTATAAGTTCCTGGTCCTAATGAACGAATGCTAAAAGCTCTTACACTGTAAGGTCCGCCTGAGAAATATTGTTTTACGTAAGGGATAACTTCAGAGTTTCCATAGGGCAAGCCATAACCTGCAAAAAACCGTGTAGCGATGGTTTGTTCCCTATTTTTTCCGAAGTTAAGATGAAATCTAAAATCTACATCAGCCTTTGCGTACTGCGCATATTGTAAACCTAAAAAAGTATCTGATTCTCCAGATTCTCCAGACTGGCCTAAAAGGCTAATGGAATTCCCCGCAACATCTAAAGTGGTATTTAAATAAAATTGATGAGGGTCGTTGCTGTCTATCATTTCATTATAGGTAAATGAAAATGTCATTCCCGAAATAAATTGCTGATCAAAACTAAGTTGCAGAAATGGGTTGTCGTCTAATATTTCTTCAAACTCCGTTGAGGTTTTGGCGAGTTGTGTATAGTTTACAGATATTGGATTAAACTCATATGTAATATATTTATTAGCATTCCATGAGTAACCAAAAAGGCCATTTCCTGATATTAAGGTGTATAACTCACTACGACTTAAGTAACTTAAACCAAGGCTTGTTTTAGTTTTAGGTACAGAATATTCAAAGAAATCTTCGTTAAATTGAATAGGGAATATGACACGTGGAAATATAAGTTCTGCTTTAAGCCCTAATTCAATACTATTTAAGCCTGCATTGTCTCCGCTTCCAAATTGCGTTTCATAACCTAGATTAGTGCTAAGATTAAGCGTTTCTCCTCCTTTAAATAAATTTCTATTGCTATAAGTTAACGCTAAGTTTGGACCTGTAAAATTGTTAGATTTGGTAACCGCTTGCAGTTCTGCACGTACAGCTCTTTTTGTTAATGGCGATAGGTATATGTTGGCTTCTAGCGCTGCTAAGCTATCGGTTAAAGAACTGTCGATTTCTTTATATTGAATGTTTACAAATTTATAAGCACCAATACTTGAAAGTCGTCTAGAGGTGTTTTTAGAAGTATTAGGATTGTATAATTCTCCTTCTTTAATGGTGATAAATTTATCGAGTCGTTTAGGGTCGAAAAATAAAGAATCTTGAAAATAATTTTTATCATTTACGCGTTCTACAGGAATTTGAGTTGAATCCGTGATTTTGTAATTAGGATAAATATTGACACTCTTTATATAATATGGAACGGTTGATTTTTTTGGAACTTCAGACTTTAGCTTAAGAAATAAATCAAACTTTTTATTATCATATTGATTGGTATCAGCTTCAAAAACGAAAAATTCTGGATTAAGGTTATAATATCCTTTCTGTTTTAATGCTGCATCTATACGTTGTCTTTCTAATTTCATATTAGATAAATCGAAACGTGAAGATTTTTTAAACGGGGATTTGTCAGCAACTTTTTTTACATCTTTATAGATGGTTGAAGGCATAGAGTCTACCTGAAAATTCTCCATGGTGTAAGGTGTTGTAACTTTTAAGTTATAAGTTACGGAAGCTTCTGTTTTCTTTTCTTCAAATGAAGAACTTGCGCTACTATAAAAAAAGCCTTTGTTCTCTAGGCGGTTTTCTAAAATGTCTTCAACTTCAAAAGTTGAAACATTAGATTGATAAACGGGTTTTTCTCCTATTTGTTTATAAAGCCAGCGGTTAATAAAACCAGGCTTTTCTTTTTGCATTTTGTAATGAAAAAATAACCCAGGATGCATTCCTAAGAATTTGGAATTAGGCTCTGGACGTAAAACACTGTTTAATTCCGTTTTTAATTCTGCTAAATTATCTACATTACTGTCTGATTCAATTTCTATTTTAGCACCTGTGTACAAACGGTCTCCTTCCGGAATGTGTTTTGTTATACTACAAGAATAGACAAAGATTCCAAAGAAGAAAAATGCGATTATATGTTTTAATTTATGATTCAAAGTCTAATTCTTTTTTGTTTCAACAGCTTCATCATTTACTTCTTCATTTGCTTTCTGTTCTTCCTCTTTAGCTTTTTGTTCTGCTTCTAGTTTAGCGTCATTTTTTTGTTTTTCTTTAAAAATAGAATCCCAAAGTTCACTAAACTGATTAAATTCTTCTGTGAAAATTAACCCAATTCCACTAACAATAGTTTGTCCGTCAATAACGTTTTCAAATTCGCTTTTTCTAAAGCCTTTTAATCGATATCTACCATCTTCAGATAGAGTGTATTCTAAACTTACGTTACCAATAATTGGTGTTTCTTCTCCTGAAGCACTACTGCCTTGTAGATCAACTTCACTACCAACTCTTACGGTTAAACGATCGTTAAAAAGTTTCTTTTGAGCAGCGATATCTAATTGAGTTCTGTCTGCTGGTGAGTCTCCTTGGTAATCGGTATAACTGTCTAGTCCAAAATCTAATTCTACACCTGTGTTGCCCATTATTTTATCAGAAAATGCATTTAATTGTTCAGAGACGGCATCATTTAAGTTATCTCTAGCAATAGTTGCAAATCCGCCATCACTACCATCACTACCTGATTCTGGGTAAAAACGATTTAAGACTAATAAAGAAAACACTTGCTTGTTTAATTCGCTTTCTTGCTCATTGACTTGTTGTACTCTGGTGTAAACTTGACCTCCAATAGCCCCTTGATCTTCTTCGGGCATATCTAAACCAAATGAGATTTGAGGTTGTAATAATTCGCCTTCAATATTAAGGTAAACATTAAAAGGTAATACTTGTCTATACTTGCTTTGTACGGAAGGATCTGCACCCGAAATTTGAGAAGCCATAAGTGAGGACGCTGAGGTTTCTAAATTGTAAATAGCTCTAACATCTAGTTGGGCATCTAATGGATCTCCAGACCAAGTAACACGACTGCCTGGTGCGATTAAGAATTTTCTATTGACTAAATTATAAAGGTTAAGTTCATAATGACCATCAGTAATTTCGTAAGCACCAGAAAGTGTTATTCGACCATTAGGAACCATGGTGAAAATAAAATCGCCTTCACCTGCAGCTTTAAAATTGTCGCCTGTTTCTTCATCGAGAATTACGGTAACCGAAGCTTTTTTGCCAACCTTAATTTGTGTTGAAATATCAAAGCCTTTAACAGTAGCCGTTTGTTTTTCTGTTTGGGTTAAAATAGCATCGGGATTTTCACGATTAACGAAGGTTACCACACCGTCTCGCTCTTCAATATTTGCTACAGAAGCAGGCATTACATATTTAAGGTCTGTGTCTGAGCCTAAAGTAAGTTTAGCATTTAGTTTAGGAATTTGTAAATCTCCAGTAAGTTTAGCATTAGCATCAAAAGTTACTTTGCCGTAAAAAGCTTCATTATCTTCTTTTGTGGCGTTTAATACTTGAAAATTAGTGGCTTTAACATCTAAATTAAACGTTGGGTTAATAAAACTTTCCGTTCCAACAGATCCAGAAATGACTAAATTATTATTGTTTTCATCTCGTATGGTGAAGTTTTTCATGGAAAGTCCATCATTATTCACATTTAGAGTTTCGTTAGCCATCGTAAACTTTGTATTCAGTTTAGTGGCGTTAAAGCCTGCGTTGTTAAACGTTATAAAGCCACGATATTGCGGATTAGATGTTGTGCCTGTAACTTTAAAAGCACCAGAAAAACTTCCTTCAGTATCTTTAACTTCTCCTAATGATAGCGTATTAAGTGCTTTCATTTGAAATGAATTAATATTTAAGTTAAGATCTAAATTAGCGTCATTATTAGACACGGTATAATCGCCTTTAAGGTCAAAATCAATATCACCATCTTTAAGTCCGGCGTTAAAAGCATAACTGTTATTGTCTAATGAATTTCCTTTTAAACTAAAGGTTCCTAAGTCGGTTTTTAGCATTTCGAATTTAGAAATACTTAAATCAGCAATAATCCCTGCGTTTGTAAACGGATCTTCGAGTATAAAATCTCCATTAAGTTGCCCATTAGCAATTTCAGTTTCAGGATTTAGGTAATTAAAAAACTCATCGATATCAAAATTTTCAAAGATTACGGCTATGTGCTCTTTTGTGATTTCTGAGAGTTTATCTGTTAAAGCTATAGATTGATTGTTTTTAGAAATCTTAAATTCATTAAAAGCGAGTTTATTATCACTTAAAATAGCTTCATTGTTTGATGGTATTGTCCATTGTTGACTATTAAGTAAAAGGCTATCTGGTTGTACGGTAAAAGTTAGTTTTTCTCGGTTACCAGTAATGTTAGTATTAACATTCATAATTTTCTTATCGTCATGATAACCAGAGAAATTTAATGCTAATTCATTATTAGTTTGCTGGCCTGTAATTATTGTTTTAGGCATATTTATAGGACCTGCAGTAATGTTATCAAAGCCAAAATTAAAATTGAAGTCCGTTTTGTCAGTATTCATAGCAAAGGTCAAATTATCTAAAGTGTTTCCACTATAATTAATATGAGGTGCATCTATTTTCGCTTTTAAAATTCTTGCTTTTTCATTGAAATTCATAGAAATAGCAATGGTGTCTAAATCTTGTACGTTGACCAAAAAGACATCGTTAAGTAATGGGGATTGAGAAATTTTGCCTTTAAGATCTAACTTTACAAAATCGGTAATAGTATCTGATACTTGTTCGTCTCTATAAAAATAGCTTAATATATGGCGTTGTAGCGATTTGCTAAAAGTTTGTGGATTGGCATTAGATTTTAGATTGAAATCTAGCATTTTATTAGATATAGCAACCGAAGTGGTGTCTTTATTTACGTAGGCTAAAGCGTTTAACTCCCCTAAAAGATATGTTTTATTATCATAAACAATGACTCCGTTTTCTATGGTTGCAGAAGCATCGTAAAATTCACTATTGCCTTTAAAGTTAGCATCGAGCGATAGTGCTGTTTTAACATTTCGGCTCATTAAGCCTAAAGATTGTAAGTTGGCGCCAATTACATCTAATTTTATTTTTGCTTCTGGTGCTACAGAATCTAAAATCATAAACACATCTAGCGTTGCATTTAAGTTGTCATCTTTATATTTTGAACTTAAATTTCCTTCACCATTTACAATCTTCCCATTAAGATTAAGATCTGTAATAGCATAATTATTTAGCTCAAATTTTGAAACTGTCGCCTCTAAAGTTGCGTTTAGGTTATTTAGGTTTGTTCCGCTTCCTTTAGAATCGATGTTAAGGCTTAGTGCCCCAAATTGTGGATCGTTTAATAGTTCGTTAACCTTATAATCTTCAATCGTTACTTTGGCTTCAAAAGCAATAGTATCTGCATTTTTAAAGTTACCATCAACGGTTGCGATTCCTTGCGTGGTATTTAATTTTGCTTTAGTAGAAATTGCTTCAGGATTACCATTTGCTTGCCCAATAAGTTTAATGTCTTTAGGTAAACTAATGCCTAAATCTGCTTCATTAACAAATTTTACGATATCTGTACGAGTTGTTTGCGCAGAAAAATTAGGAATGTTAAATTGAAGTGTTTCTGGGTTTGTAATATTTTGAAGTGTTCCGTTGGCAGAAATTTTGGTGGAATTTCCCCAATTAAGCTTCATGGTTGTTAAATTGATGGAAGCTAAACTTCCGGAAGCTTTCAAGATTCCTTTAAGTTGATTTTTACTTAAAGTATTGATGTATTCGTTATTTTTTAAGTCAGGTTGAAATTTTATAATTTCAGATAAAGATAAGTTGATTGAAGGCAGGTCTAAATTAACCGTTGTGCTTTCTGGGTTTTCTAATAATGAAGAAAGTGAATTATAATTTAAATCTGCATAACCTGAAACCGAATTATTATTTAACCTAAAATCTAAATCTTCTAAATTTAAGTTTTGGTCTGAAATTTTAAGGTTGAAACCAAGTTGATTTAAATTCAATCCTGAAAATTCATTAAAATGTAGTGTTTTTAATTGAAGCCCTGCATTTCTATCTTTTAATGTAATGTCTTTAGCTTGTAAGGTAAGGTTGTTTAATGAAATAGCATTTGCATTAAAAACATCTTTTTGAGCTATTGCATCACCTACTTTATATTCAATTTGGTTGTTTTCAAAATCTATCGATGCAATGTCAATTTTAATTTGTGGCCATTCAAAAGTGGTCGGTTCTGTTTCTGCTTTTATGTCTTCTGTTAAATCTGGTAAGCCATTAATTTTGGCTGCTGTATTTAAACTAATTCTAGAATTTTTAAGTGTAATTTCTTTAAGATTAAAATTGCTATCTGCTAAATTTATAACAGGATCTTCTGTTGAGAATTCTGAAATATTAACATCAGCAATCAGGCGATCGGGTTGCGATTCGTAATAAGCCACAACATTATTTAAAACAATTTTATCGAAAGATAGCTTTGGCAAAGGGCTGTCAGTTGTTGTGGTATCTATCGCTACAGGTTTCTGAATAAATTTAATGTTAGAGTTATTCAGTTCAATATCTGAAGCTTCAAAAATCATGGCTTCTAGATTTGTCGTTTCCATGTCAGCATTCAGCTCACCAATTTTAAACCTAGAGTCAATTCCGGCAACGGCATCATCAAATACAATATCTAAATTCTTAAATTTTAAATTGCTAAGCACTAAGTTGAGTGGGGTAGAAATGGTATCTGTTACAACTGTTGTTGTATCGGTTGTAGCAAAAGCATCTATTAAAAACTGAAAATTATAACCTTCAATACTATCTTTTCTAATCACATTAGCCCGTAAACCTTCCCAATCTAAAGCATCTACACCAATAGCTTCGCCTCTTATCATTTTAAAAAGTGGAACATTAGCTTCTAGTGATTTTGAATATACTAAAGTATCTCCTTTGGTATCTTCGAGATAAAGACCATCGAGTTGAACGTCTCCATCAAAAGTGATAAATAATTTTTCTATTTCAACTTTAGTATTTGTTTTACTTGAAACATAATTCACCGCTTTTGTAACGATAATATTCTGTCCCCAAGGGCTTCTAATAAAAAGGATAACTAAAAATAAAAACACAAGAATTCCTAACAGAATACGTAGCGTTCTGCGAAGCCAACGAAATTTTCGTTTTGTTGGGGTTTGGGGTGGTGTATTTTCGGTATTATTCAACAGTCAAATATATACGGTCAAAAGTATTATAATTGTCGTTATTGCTAATAATATTAACGCTCTAGAGTTAAAAATTAACTAATTTTATTAAGGTTCTGTTATTAATATCGATGAAAAGATAAGAGATGTCGTTTAGTTATAAAGTTCTGTAGATTCTTTGAAGCAAAAAAGCCAAACTTATAAGTTTGGCTCTTTTTAATATTATATGCTAGTTTTTATGCAACTTGCTGCTCAAGTTTTTTTTTAACAGAAGTTACTTCTGCTTTAAAAATAGGTTTCAAAAAGCGTGCTAATTGATCAAATTCAATTAAAAAAGCATCGTGTCCGTGTATCGATTTTATTTCATGAATGTTAACATTTTCTTTCTTGCCTTTTAGTTCAACAAAGGTGTTCCAGTTTTCATCAGCTTTAAAAAATAAATCAGAATTGATAGTGATGATATGAATGTCACTTTCAATTTTAGATGCGACATCTAAAAAATCATTTCGATCTCTAGTGATATCAATTGTTCTTAAAACCTGATTCATTAATTTGTATGCAGCGACCTGAAAGCGATTGTTTAAAGCATTACCGTGATAACTAAGCCAGGATTCAATGTTAAAAAAGGATTCGTCTTTTTTAGTGCGATCAAATTTTTGTGTTAAAGACTCAGGTGTTCGGTATAACGTCATGGCATGCATTCTGGCATCTACCAATGGTTGAGAAGAGTTATTTAATAGCGCATCTTGAATATGGCAATTAGCAATAACCCAGTCTGTAGATTTCCAGTCGGTTGCAATAGGAATTAAATGTTTAATTAAACGCGGTTTTAATGCGGCTAATTCCCATGCAATTCCACCTCCAACAGAACCTCCAATGACAGCAAATAAATGTTGAATTTTTAATTCTTCTATTGCTAAGGCAAAGAGTTTTGCAATATCTCTTGCTGTGAAATCTTTATAATTTTCTATGATGTTTTCAGCTTTATTATCGTAGCCATTACCAAGAATATTAAAAGATAAAATTGTGTATTCATTAGTGTCGATACATTTATTTTCTCCGATAATATCATTCCACCAACCATTTTCTCCGATAACATTAGAGTTTCCAGTTAGCGCATGATTCACTAAAATAATAGGTGCTGTATGTAGGGGTTTACCAAAAGTTTGGTAAGACAAGTTTAGTGAAGTTGTCTTACCACTTTCGGTTGCATAGTTAGCAATTGTAATATGTTTTAGATTTATCATCGCTAGTTTTTTTTAAACCGCAAATTCTTTTACTACGGATATTTTTAAAGGTGTTTTATTTTGAAGATTGTCTTTTACAGGGCATCGTTCTTCAACTAATTGAAGCCATTTAGATAAGGTTTCAATACTTGCGTCCGTTTCAGGAATAAGATTTAAACTTATAGATTTAAATCCAGCACGTTCTTTGTTGGAGTTACCTAAAAACCGATTTGGATTTAATTCGCCAGAGACTTCTATTTTTAAATTTTTTATAGTGAAACCTAACTCTTTGGCTACTATATGCCCAATAACATTAGCACAGCCCGCAAAACCAGCTAAAATATATTCTACCGGATTTGCATCCGTATCTGTACCTCCTAAATCAGAAGGTTCGTCTACGACTAAAGTAAATTGTCTTGTTTTTCCTATAAATTTTGTAGGTGAAGCACTAGCTCCTGCTACAGAAAATTTTATATCGCTCATTTTGTTTTTTAATTTTGAAAATATTTTAATTTAAAATTTTAGAGTCATCAAAATATCACATAAAGCACAGCTGCAAAAAATTAATTTTGCTATGTTTTTTACTGTGCTTAATGTGATAGTGACTTTTTGATTAATGCTGAAACGCTTTTTGTTTTATAACAGCAAAAGCTTCTTTTAAATCATTTTTTAAATCTTCTATATTTTCAATTCCTACAGATAAACGAATTAAGTCTTTGGTAACTCCAGAGGTTAATTGCGCTTCATCGCTTAGTTGCTGATGTGTTGTGCTTGCAGGATGAATGATAAGAGATTTTGTGTCTCCAATATTTGCTAATAATGAGAACAATTTTGTAGTGTCAGAGATTGTTTTGGCAGCTTCGTAACCTCCGTCAACGCCAAAAGTAACAACGCCACTCTGACCTTTTGGTAAGTATTTGTCTGCTAATTTTTTGTGTTTACTAGTTTTTAAACCAGGGTAGTTTACCCAATTGACTTCGGGTTGTTCTTGTAGCCATTTTGCTAATTCTAAAGCATTTTCACTATGCTTTTTAATACGTAATTCTAAAGTTTCTAAACCTTGAATGATTTGAAAAGCATTAAATGGACTTAAAGCACCACCGTAATCACGTAAGCCTTCAACTCTAATTTTTGCGATAAAAGCAGCTGCTCCAATAGCTTCGCTATAAACTAATCCATGGTAACCAGCAGATGGTTCTGTGAATTCTGGGAATTTTCCATTAGTCCAATCAAAATTACCACTATCAATTATAATACCTCCTAATGAAGTTCCATTTCCGGTGATGTATTTTGTTAAAGAGTGAATAACAATGTCTGCCCCGTACTCAATTGGTCTAAGTAAGTAAGGTGTTGCTACAGTATTATCTACGATTAATGGAACTTTAAAAGCTTTTGCTTCTTTAGAAATAGCTTCTAAATCTAAAACATCTAATTTTGGGTTTCCTAAGGATTCTACAAAAAAGGCTCTTGTGTTTTCTTGAGTTGCTTTTTTGAATGCTTCAGGGTCAGAAGGATCTACAAAAGTAGTTGTAATACCATGTCTAGGTAGTGTAACGCTTAATAAATTATAGGTTCCTCCATATAAACTACTCGATGCTACGATGTGATCACCAGCTCTTAGTAATGTTAGTAATGTTGTAGAAATAGCTGAGGTTCCAGAAGCTGTTGCTACTGCACCAATTCCGCCTTCTAAAGCTGCTAAACGCTGCTCTAAAATGTCGTTAGTTGGGTTGTTTAAACGGGTGTAAATGTAGCCAGGAACCGAAAGATTAAATCTCCCTGCTGCTTCATCTGAATCTTTAAAGACGTAAGATGATGTTTGGTAAATAGGAACAGCTCTTGTTCCTGATGTTTGACTAACGTCGTGTCCTGCGTGCAACGCTTTGGTTGCGAATTTTTGTGTACTCATTTTTCTAAGTTTTTGAGTTAATAAAAGATTAAACCAAAAGCCAAAATAAGCTTCATATATTTTCGATTTTAAATCGAAGTGTGAAGCATACTTAATAGAAAAATATTATAAAGAAAATGCTAATTACAGATGGGTAATTAGTCTTGAGTTATCTATCCAATTTTCCGATTAATGAATCGGATTATTAAGTAGAATTTAGCACCTTCTTAGTGAATCTAAGGGTTGCTAAGGCTTCATAGGGTCATTCCCTCCACCTTTCTTGATAACATTTCAGTAAGTGTTTGAACTTTGTGAGTACAAATATTGCAATACAAAAAGCACAAATCCAAATGATTTGGCGATTTTATGAGTTTTTTATGAAAATCATATTAAATTAAGTTATTCTTTGCTAAATATTTAATATGAATAATTTCAGAGACAGGTTTGTTTTCAATTTTACTTTCAAGCCATGAAATAATATCAAGATATAAAAAGGCACGACGCTCGTAGGGATGATCTTCAAAAGTTTTTAATGTTTTGTGTAATTCTTTAAATGCATTTTTAAGGTCATGAGGGTAAATATCTTGTAAACCTCTAATGAATTTTATCATTTCTTTTTGTACCTCATGAAGGTCGTTCATTTTAATTAAAAACTTGTAAGTGCTTCTTAGTAGGGTTTCTAGGTGGTAATCTAAGCCTGCTTCGTAATGAGCAACAAGATTTAAAACTCTGGAAAAACAGAGTAGGTCTTCTCGCATGGAAAGCGACTTGTTAGAAATGATTTTATCAAGATATTTTATGCATTCTTTATTGTTGCCTGCTCCAAATTGTAAGCTAGCAAACTTGTAATAAAAAATCATTTTATGGTGTGGGTCAATCTTTTCACCAAAAGGGATTAGTTCTTTTTCTATTGTCGGAATAATATCGAGTCCTTCTGCAAAACTACCGTCAATAAAATGTTGATTAATTTTGTGAAAGTTAGTGTAAAGGAAGACTAAAGAAGCAACATTTTCGTCTTTTGGAAAGCTTAATTTTTGAACTGTGGCTTCAAAGTCATTAAATTTTTCTACAAATTTTGTTTTGTTACCAATAAAAACCAAAGCCTCTAAAAGGTAGTTGTTTCCTTTTAAAAAGAATACCGGATTAAGATTAATCATGCTTGGGTTTTGATAAAATAAATCCACCCATTTTAAAGCATACTTAAAACAGTTTAAAAAATCTTGAAGTAAAAAGCTTTGCCATAAATTAGCTTTATATAGCCATAATTTTTCTCGAAACCCTAAGTCTTCAATTTTAACTTTGGGTAATTGCTTATTGAAATAATTGATGACCATTTTGGCTTCATCTTCATTTTTTACATAACCTGTTTTTAGAATATTGCTGTAGAGTTGAAGTGATAGGTTGGAGAGCTTACTGGTTATAACGTTAAGTGTACTTAATTCTTTAGCTTGCACAGCTAGTTCATCTGCGCGTGTGCTAATACTTCGTGTAATGTATTGTGATTCAATAACTTTTTCGAGTTCAACAATCTCGAAAGCCGAGTTTTTTTCTTCATTGACTATGGCTAGCTCTTTAGCTTTATCTAAAATTTTTAAACTTTGTTTATATAAACCTTTATGGTATAAAATTGAAGCAAAATCTAATTGTTCTCTAATTTGTAATCTTATGTTTTGATGTGAAGGATTCAGTTTTAAGCTGATTAAAATTTGCTTATATAAATGCGATTTTACATTTGCAAGCTGTTGTTTTTTAATAATATTACTTTTTAAAATTGAAGTTTCATTATAGGCTTTAGCCTTGTCTAAAAAATTAAAAAGATTCAAAAATTTAGAGTCAGAATTCACACCAAGCCGACCAACATACAGTTTAAACTGACGTTTTTCAGATTTAGTTAAAGACTTAACTAGTGAGAATAAATTATCTTTTTGGTCTTTAGTTATCAATTGAGAATAGATTTATCTGTCTGTTAATCAGTTAATTGAAATATATTTTAACGACTGGGCATCGTAAAGTTAAACTAAGATCGGTATTTTAAAGCAAAATCAAAATATATATTCGTAAGACAATACTATAAAATATATTTTGATAAATGTCTAATAACCGTATTCAAATATTCGATACTACACTGCGAGATGGAGAACAAGTGCCAGGTTGCAAGCTTAACTCAGAACAAAAAGTAATCATTGCAAAGCAATTAGATCTTTTGGGAGTTGATGTGATTGAAGCTGGATTTCCAGTGTCTAGTCCAGGAGACTTTAAGTCTGTAGAAGCAATTTCAAAAATTGTAAAAAATGCAACAGTTTGTGGTTTAACACGTGCTGTTGAAAATGATATAAAAGTTGCTGCTGAGTCTTTAAAATATGCTAAATTACCGAGAATACATACAGGTATAGGTACGTCAGACTCTCATATTATTCATAAATTTAAATCAAACAAAGAAGCTATTATTGAGCGTGCTTTTCAAGCTGTAAAATATGCGAAGTCTTTTGTTGAAGATGTAGAGTTTTATGCTGAAGATGCAGGAAGAACTGATAATGAATATTTAGCAAGAGTATGTGAAGCTGCAATTAAAGCAGGTGCTACTGTGTTAAATATTCCAGATACAACTGGGTATTGTTTACCAAGTGAGTATGGAGCAAAAATAAAATACCTTAAAGAAAATGTAAAAGGTATTGAGAAGGCTATATTGTCTTGTCACTGTCATAACGATTTGGGTTTAGCTACAGCAAATTCTATTGAGGGTGTGATTAATGGAGCACGACAGATAGAATGTACTATCAATGGTATTGGTGAGCGTGCTGGTAATACAGCATTGGAGGAAGTTGTTATGGTATTGAAGCAACACCCTTATCTTAATTTAGATACTAATATTAATACGTCAATGTTGTATGGAATGAGTCAACTTGTTAGTGATAATATGGGGATTTATACGCAGCCAAATAAAGCGATTGTAGGTGCTAATGCTTTTGCTCACAGTTCTGGTATTCATCAAGATGGTGTGATAAAAAACAGAGAAACTTACGAAATTATTAACCCAGCAGATGTTGGTGTTACTGAGTCTGCAATTGTTTTAACAGCAAGAAGTGGAAGAGCAGCTTTGGCATACAGAGCTAAAAATGTAGGTTACGAATTAACAAAACTTCAGTTAGATGATGTATATTCTAATTTTTTAAGTTTTGCAGATCGTAAAAAAGAAATCAACGATAATGATATTCATCAAATTATAGAAACAAGTAGTGTCTATAAACAAATAATTTCAGCTTAAATACATGGGGAAAACACTATTCGATAAAGTTTGGGACGCGCATGTGGTAGATGCGATAGATAATGGACCACAGATACTTTATATAGATAAACATTTAATACACGAGGTAACAAGTCCGCAGGCTTTCAATGAATTGGAAGAACGCGGAATTCCTGTATATAGGCCCAATCAAATTGTGGCTACGGCAGATCATAATACGCCAACATTAAATCAAGATCAACCAATAAAAGATGAACTCTCTAGAAAACAATTAGAGCAGTTGTCTAAAAATTGTAAAAAAAACAATATCACATTATACCAATTAGGTCATAAATACAATGGTATTGTGCATGTAATGGCTCCTGAGTTGGGAGTGACTCAACCAGGCTTAACGATGGTTTGCGGTGATAGTCATACCTCAACACATGGTGCGTTCGGAGCTATTGCTTTTGGTATAGGAACAAGTCAGGTTGCGCAGGTTTTTGCGAGTCAATGTTTGTTGCTTACTAAGCCTAAAAGTTTAAGGGTGTCGGTTAATGGAAAATTGAAAGCAGGAGTTCTACCAAAAGATGTTATTCTTTATATTATTTCAAAATTAGGAACCAATTCTGGTACAGGTTATTTCTGTGAATATGCAGGAAATGTTTTTGAAGATATGAGTATGGAAGGTCGTATGACGGTTTGTAATATGAGTATTGAAATGGGAGCAAGAGGAGGCATGATTGCTCCAGACGAAACGACTTTTAGTTATGTGAAAGGAAGAGAATTTGCGCCTAAAGGTGAAGATTTTGATAAAAAAGTAGCCTATTGGAAAACCCTTCCTACGGATGAAGATGCTGTTTTTGATCAAGAATATAGTTTTGCTGCAGAGGATATTGAGCCAATGATTACTTATGGTACAAATCCAGGTATGGGAATTAAGATTTCAGAAACGATTCCTGTAAATGATAATCCTTCGTTTAAAAAGTCATTAGCTTATATGAATTTTGAAGCTGGTGAAAGTTTAATAAATAAACCTATTAATTTTGTTTTTATAGGAAGTTGTACCAATTCTAGAATTGAAGATTTTAGGGTTGCTGCTAAATATATTAAAGGAAAGAAAAAGGCAGATAATGTAACGGCTTGGTTGGTTCCTGGAAGTAAGCAGGTAGAACATCAGATTATTGAAGAAGGTTTGAAAACTATTTTTGATGATGCTGGTTTTGAATTGCGTCAACCGGGGTGTTCGGCATGTTTAGCCATGAATGATGATAAAATTCCACAAGGAGAATATTGTGTGTCTACTTCAAATAGAAATTTTGAGGGTAGGCAAGGACAAGGTTCAAGAACAATTTTAGCAAGTCCATTAGTTGCAGCGGCAACAGCAGTAGAAGGAAAAATTATAGATATAACAAAGCATTTAAATTAATGGAAAAATTTACAACCTTAAAATCAAAAGCCATTCCTTTAAATATTGAGAATGTCGATACCGATCAAATTATACCTGCGCGTTTTTTAAAAGCAACAGACAGAAAAGGGTTTGGTGATAATTTATTTAGAGACTGGAGATATCATAAAGACGGTTCCGTTAATATAGATTTTATACTTAACGATGCTCAATATTCAGGTAAAATTTTAGTCGCAGGAGATAATTTTGGCTGCGGATCTAGTAGAGAGCATGCGGCTTGGGCAATTACAGATTTTGGATTTAAAGTGGTTGTCTCTAGTTTTTTTGCAGATATTTTTAAAGGGAATGCCTTAAATAATGGATTATTACCGGTTCAGGTTTCTAAAGCGTTTTTAAGTGACTTACTTCAGATTATTGCGTCTAATTCAGAGACAGAGTTACTTGTTGATTTAGAAAATCAGACCATTTCTGTAAAAGATTCTGATTTATCAGAAAAATTTGAAATAGATGCCTATAAAAAGACATGTATGATCAATGGTTACGATGATATTGATTACCTTGTGAATAATAAAAAATTAATTGAAGCTTTTGAAGCTCAGAAAATATATTAGTCCATACAAATGAAATTAAATATAGCAGTTTTACCAGGGGATGGTATTGGTCCAGAAGTAACTAATCAGGCTATTAAGGCGTTAAAAGTAATTGCTTCAGAATTTAATCATAATTTTAAGTTTACAACGGCAGATGTTGGTGCTATTGCTATCGATAAGTACAATGATGCTTTGCCAGATGAAACGTTAGAATTATGTAAAAATAGTGATGCTATTTTGTTTGGGGCTATTGGTGATCCTAAATATGATAACGATCCTACTGCTAAAGTTCGCCCAGAGCAAGGCTTGCTTAAACTGCGTAAAGAATTAGGTTTATTTGCAAATATTAGACCTGTAAAAGCATATGAAACATTATTAGATAAATCTCCTTTAAAGAAACATATCATTGAAGGGACAGATATATCAATTTATAGAGAATTAACTGGAGGTATTTATTTTGGTGAAAAACAGCTGTCTGAAGATGGAAATTATGCTTCGGATTTATGTGGTTATTCTCGTGAAGAAATTGAGCGTATTGCGCATTTAGCTTTTGTTGCAGCAGAAAATAGAAGTCATAAAGTTACCTTGGTAGATAAAGCAAATGTTTTAGAATCTTCTAGACTTTGGAGAAAAGTAGTAAAAGAAGTTGCGGAGCAGTATCCAGATGTTGAACTCGATTTCTTATTTGTAGATAATGCTGCTATGCAAATGATTTTAAATCCTAAGCAATTCGATGTTATTTTAACTGAAAATATGTTTGGTGATATTATTAGTGATGAAGCTAGTGTAATTGGTGGTTCTATTGGTTTATTAGCATCGGCTTCGGTTGGTGATAAATATGCGATGTTCGAGCCTATTCATGGGTCATATCCTCAAGGTGCAAACAAAGGAATTGCAAATCCTATCGCTTCAATTTTATCGGCGGCTATGTTGTTGAGTCATTTTGAATTACATAATGAAGCCGAATTAATTAGGTTAGCTGTAGAAAAATCATTAAAATTAAACATAACAACTCCGGATATAAATTCGGTAGTAAATACGGTGACAACGTCTAATGTTGGTGATTTTATTGAAGATTTTCTTTATCATCCTAAAGATTCAAATATCAATTTTAAGAATATCCACTTAGGACAATCCACTATAATTTAATTTTAAAAAATATAATGTCCACACAACCAAAATTAACACGTTTTAATCAAAACGTATTGTCTAAATATCAGATATACAATAGTATATTTATGACATTGCCTTTTGATTCGGTTACGAAAACAGGGGCGCTTTTGCCTTTGTTTCATGAAACTTGCCATAACGGTTTTGAGAATCATGAGGATCCAACAACTATCGTGGATTCTTTTTTCGATAAATATCAAGCGAGGCGTTCTTCAGAAAGTCAAATCAACTTATTATTTCGATTTATTCAATATATAGAGCGACAAGTCGTTTTGTTTGATGCAATTGAAGATGCTGCATTTCCTGTGGTTAACAATATGGATGGTATTGGTACTTTAAGGAGTTTAAAAGAAACAGCTACAGCAGATAATAAATTAGAAACTTTAAAAAAATATTTAGAAGAGTTTAAAGTTCGAATCGTATTAACTGCTCACCCAACACAGTTTTACCCAGGTTCAGTTTTAGGTATTATTACAGATTTAACGGCGGCAATTCGTGAAAATGATTTGCTTAAAATTAATGATCTTTTAGCGCAATTAGGGAAAACACCTTTCTTTAAGCATGAAAAACCAACGCCTTACGACGAGGCAATAAGTTTAATATGGTATCTTCAAAATGTATTTTATGAATCATTTGGGGGTATTTACGATTATATTCAACAGAATATTTTTGATGGAGAGCATATCGATAATAATATTATCAATGTTGGTTTTTGGCCAGGTGGAGATAGAGATGGAAACCCTTTTGTAACGTCAGAAATAACTTTAAAAGTAGCGGGTAGATTAAGAAATTCAATTGTAAAAAGTTACTATGGAAACTTAAGACAATTGAAAAGGAAATTAACATTTCAGGGGGTTGAAGAAAGAATAGCATATTTAGAGCAAGAATTATATAATTTAGTTACAGATAAAGAGTCAGATTTAACTTTAGAATTTTTTGTTTCAGAATTAAAAGCTATTAAGCAGATTGTTATAGATAAACATCAGTCATTATATGTTGATGAGTTAAATAGCTTTATCAACAAAACGCATTTATTCGGGTTTCATTTTGCTAGTTTAGATATTAGACAAGATAGTCGTAAGCATGAGCAGTTTTTTAATAATATGGTTAATGCTTTAATAGAAAGTGGTAGTGCTATTTTCCCTAAAGATTATCAAGATTTATCAGAAGAAGAGCAGGTTAAGATTTTATCTAAAATTGAAGGTTCAATAGATTTATCTTTAATAAAAGATGAAGAAACTTTAATGGCTTTACAAACGATGAAGGCGATTAAAACTATTCAGGAAACGAATGGTGAGCAGGCTGCAAATAGATACATTATTAGTAATAATCAAAGTACTTTACATGTCATGCAATTGTTTGCGATGTTAAAGTTAGTTGCATTTCAAGATAAGTTAACCGTAGATGTTGGTCCTTTGTTTGAAACGATTACAGATTTAGAGAATGCACCTCAAATAATGACGGAATTATATACTAATCCAGAATATGCTGAGCATTTAAAATCAAGAGGTAATAAGCAAACTATTATGCTTGGTTTTAGTGATGGAACAAAAGATGGTGGTTACTTAATGGCGAATTGGGCAATCTTTGAAGCTAAAGAAAACTTAACTAGAGTTTCTAGAGAGTATGGTGTAAAAGTAATTTTCTTTGATGGGCGTGGGGGACCACCTGCTCGTGGAGGAGGAAAAACACATGATTTTTATGCGTCTTTAGGGTCTACAATAGAAGATAATGAAGTTCAGTTAACGATACAAGGGCAAACTATTAGTTCTAATTTTGGGACTTTAGATTCTTCTCAATATAATTTAGAACAATTAATAAGTTCTGGTATTGGTAATAGTCTAAGTGATGTCGATTTAACAATGCGTTCTGAAGATAGAGTTGTAATGACTAATTTGGCAGAGCGTAGTTATGAAGCTTATTCGGCTTTTAAAGCGCATCCAAAATTTATTCCTTATTTAGAGAATATGAGTACGCTTAAGTACTATGCGAAAACAAATATTGGTAGTCGTCCGTCTAAACGAGGGAAATCTGATGCATTGGTTTTTGAAGATTTAAGAGCGATACCTTTTGTTGGTTCTTGGAGTCAGTTAAAACAAAATGTACCAGGGTTTTTTGGAGTTGGGACAGCTTTAAAGCATTATGAAGATGTTGGTGAATTTGATAAAGTTAAAGAGTTATTTAAAACTTCAAACTTCTTTAAAACTTTAATTGAAAACAGTATGATGTCTTTGTCTAAGTCGTTTTTCGATTTAACACGTTATATGGCAGAAGATGAAGAGTACGGTGAATTCTGGAGTCTTATAAATGAAGAGTATGAAACTTCTAAACGTTTAATCTTGAAACTTACAGGTTATAAAGATTTAATGCAAGAAGAGCCTTCAGGAAAAGCATCAATTGCGGTTAGAGAATCAATTGTATTACCTTTAATAACAATACAGCAATATGCTTTAAAGCAAATACAAGAGCTTGAGAAAGCAGAAGTAAGAGATGAGGAATTGATTAAAACCTTTGAAAAAATGGTAACACGATCATTGTTTGGTAATATTAATGCAAGTCGTAATTCAGCTTAAAAATTAATAATTTAGAGTAAATAAAAAAACCTTAGAAGTGATAAAAGCTTCTAAGGTTTTTTTATGCATTAGTTTTAAAATAAACGGAAATAGAAAACCCTCGAAATAAAAATACTTCGAGGGTTTTCACTTTAACAACTAAATTAATTATCAATTTAAACTAATAAATGATTTTATCTTTCTCTCTTCCCTGGGTATGCAATTTCTCCATGCTCAGAAAGGTCAAGACCAACAAGTTCTTCTTCTTCACTTACACGTAGGCCCATTGTAGATTTTAATATTTTAAGAATAATAAATGATAGTGTAACAGACCAAGCTGCGTATGCTAAAACTCCAATTGCCTGAGTTCCTAGTTGAGAGAATCCACCACCATTAAGTAGTCCAATAGCTTCGTCTCCGTTAACGCCCCAAAGTCCAATAACTAATGTTCCCCAAGCTCCGGCAACACCGTGAACTGAAGCAGCACCAATAGCATCATCAATTTTAAGTTTTTTCTCAATAATTTCTATAGAGAAAACAACGATAACACCACCAATTAATCCTGCCATTACGGCTCCTATTGGGGTCATGTTTCCACAGCCAGCAGTAATACTAACTAAGCCGGCTAAAACACCATTTAAAGTTTGTGGTAAATTTGGTTTACCGTACCATATCCATGTTGTGATTAATGCGCCTAAACCACCAGCGCCCGCTGCTAAGTTTGTAACTAATACAACATTTGAAGCTGCGATTGAATCGGTACCACCCCAAGCAAGTTGAGAACCACCGTTAAATCCAAACCAACCCATCCAAAGTACAAATACTCCTAAGGTTGCAAGAATTTGGTTATGTCCAGGTATTGGCATTACTTTTCCATCTACGTATTTTCCAATTCTTGGTCCAACCATAAAAGCGGCAACTAATGCAGCCCATCCACCAACAGAGTGTACAATTGAAGATCCTGCAAAGTCAATAAATCCAAGTTCGGTTAACCAACCAGAACCTTGCCATTGCCATCCACCTGCTATAGGGTAGATTAAAGCAGTCATTACAATTGAAAATATAGCATAAGTAGAATATTTTGTACGTCCAGCAATTGCTCCAGATACAATAGTTGCAGCTGTTGCAGCAAACATTGTTTGGAAAAGTAAATCAGCTCCTTCTCCTTGCATTATGCCGCTCCAAAAAAACCATCCGTTAGAAGTGTCACCATACATTAAAGAGTAACCAACAAACCAGTAGGTTAATGATCCAACGCAAATGTCAAGTAAGTTTTTCATTGCAATATTGGCTGCGTTCTTCGATCTCGTCATACCAGTTTCAACGAGTGTAAATCCGGCTTGCATAAAAAATACTAAGATTGCTGAAATTAGCATCCAAAGCATTCCCATGTCTCCGTTTATGGCGCTAACTGCAGCTTCTATGTCTGCAGATGTAGCGGCATCTTGCGCTGCAATTAAACTAGGAATAAATGTTAAAAAAATGTTTGTCATAATGTATATGTTAGTTAGTGTATTTATTTAAAAAGTATAGATTGCTGCAAGTGTAAAAGCTTCTAAACTACTTGAGTTTTCTCCATCTGCATCAAAATAAACTGCATCGTTATTGCTCCAAGAATCTAGTCTTATTTCTGGTTTAATAATTAAGTTGCTATCTACTATGTAACTACCTGTAACAGTTAATCCTATTACGCTAGGTAAATCATCAAGCTCATCATCATGCAATGAAAAATATTCGCCTCTTAATCCAAGTGCGAAATCATCAGAAAGCGAGTATTGTGGGTAAAGTGCGGCTCCGTAAAAACCACTTCCATCATTGTCATTATAAGCAGCGTTGATACCTAAGAATAAACTATCGTTAAGATCGAATCCACCAGTATAATCAACTTCAAAACCTAACCCGCCGTTATTACCACTATCGTAGTATAAATTTAAATATTGACCAGAATATCCTAATTGAGCTCCGAATGAATATTCACCTGTGGTCGAAGTGTCATTAGTATCCCAAGGATTCATAACAGCTAACATTAAGCTGAAATCATCAGATAGAGCAAAATCAGCTTTTAAACCTACATGAGAGAAAGGTCCGCTAGAAAATAAATAAGATGTGCTGTAATTAAAGTTTGCAGCTGGTGCAATTACTTCGTATCCTAAAAACGTGTTAAAACGTCCCATTGTTAACGTGGTGCTTTCTGAAACATTCCAGTAAACGTATGCTTGATTTACAATACCGTCAACAATGTCATTGCTAAATGTGGCGCTACCACCTCTTGGTCCTGTTACTAAATCAAGGACAGCACCTACTTTTCCACTTTCGTAGCTGGCAATAATGTTACCCATTCCTAGAGCAAATCCAGTTTGATCTGCAAAAGCAGTTCCAAAAGATTGTCCGGAATCATCTGAAGCTGTTAAATAAGTTTGGTAATAAGCATCTACACTACCGCTAATGGTAAATGACTTTTCAGTTGTGGTTTCTTCAGTGTCCTGAGCGCTTAAAACTATAGTTGATAATAGTAAAGTTAAAGAGAGTAATTTTTTCATAATTAAGTGTTTATAAATAGTTAGTGTCTCTCAAATCTATGCAATATTTAATTACACCCTAAAAAAAATAGGGGTTAAATGATGATTTTTGCGAATATATAATTTTATACCCTATAAATTTTAGGGTTAATTTTTTTTTTTTGCTGTTTTTATTGATATATCAATAATTTGCAATCTGTAATTTTTTGTTAAAATTCACGATTTAGTGTGTTATTTTTACTTTTCACTCGCTTAAACAGTGGATTTAATAATTTTTTTTGAAAAATATTAAATATTGCATATTAGCTAATTCCTAGTCTAAACTGTTATATTTTGAAAAATGTTTAGTTTCGGTGCTCTAAACTATCGATTTGAGAAAAGTGTTTCAACTATTTTTTTTATAAAATTATTGCATATATATTAGGGGAGTAATGAGGTGTTAAAACCTTTAAAATTTTTTGAATTATGCTGAAGAAACAAGGCCTTTATTTACCAGAATTTGAACACGAAAATTGTGGTGCGGGTTTTATATGTAATCTCAAAGGAGAGAAGACCAATCAAATTATACATGATGCTCTAGAAATACTAGTAAAATTAGAGCATAGGGGAGGTGTGAGCTCTGATGGAAAAACGGGTGATGGTGCAGGTTTATTAATAGATATTCCTCATGCTTATTTTAAACGTGTTTGTGGATTTAAAATCCCTGTTCGTGGCAAATATGCGATAGGAATGGTGTTTTTGCCTAAAAATAGAAATCAATATAAATTTTGTAAAGATACTTTTGAAAAAGAGGTGATTGCTCAAGGGCTTTCAATTATTGGCTGGCGAGAAGTGCCTGTAGATTCTACCCAATTAGGTCCAATAGCTTTAGCATCAGAGCCGAATATTGAGCAGCTGTTTATTGGGAAATCTAATGAGGTTTCAGAAGAAGTTTTTAAAGCTAAATTATATGCAGCAAGGAAAATAACTGAGCATACGATTGCGAATTCTAAAATGTCTCAAAGTTCTTATTTTTATGTTTCTAGTTTGTCTGTTAATACGCTTATTTATAAAGGGATTATTATGCCCGAAGATATTGGGACTTACTATAAAGATTTACAAGAATCAGATTTGGTAACACGCTTAGCATTAGTGCATCAGCGTTTTTCTACAAATACAATGCCTACTTGGGAATTAGCTCAACCCTTCCGATTTATGTGTCAAAACGGAGAGATTAATACCCTTCGTGGAAATGTAAGTAGAATGCGGGTGCGAGAAGAGATTATGAAAAGTGATGTTTTTGGACCTCAAATAGATAAATTATTTCCAATTATTTTACCAGGAAAATCAGATTCTGCTTCAATGGATATGGTGGTAGAATTATTAACGCATACCGGTAGGTCATTGCCAGAAGTAATGATGATGATGATTCCGGAGGCTTGGGAAAAACATAAAACAATGTCTCCAGAACGTAAAGCATTTTATGATTATAATGCCTGTATAATGGAGCCTTGGGATGGGCCAGCTTCTGTGCCTTTTACAGATGGAAATTACATTGGTGCATTATTAGATAGAAATGGATTAAGACCATCGAGATATACAGTAACAAAGAGTGGTAAACTTATAATGTCTTCAGAAATTGGAGTAGTAGATATTGCTCCAGAAGATGTGGAAAGTCATGGTCGTTTAGAACCAGGGAAAATGTTTCTTGTAGACATGAATCAAGGTCGTATTATAAATGACGAAGAAATAAAAAGTAAAATTGTTAGAGAAAGACCTTATCAACAATGGTTAGATAAAACAAGATTACATCTGAAGGATATTCCATATACAGGGCAAACTTGCCCGATTGAAACTATAGATATGAAGACAAGAGAGCGTCTATTTAACTATACGTTCGAAGATATTCAAGAGGTTATTACACCAATGGCTCAAAAAGGAAAAGAAGCTTTGGGATCTATGGGGATAGATACGCCGTTAGCGGTTCTTTCAAATAAACCTCAAATTATTTCAAATTATTTTAAACAATTATTTGCTCAAGTTACTAATCCGCCTTTAGATGGAATTAGAGAGGAAATTGTAACGGATATTAGTTTATCTCTAGGCGAGGATAGAAATATTTTTAATATTACAGAACGTCAATGTAGAAAGCTTAAAATTCAGAATCCAGTAATTTCAAACGATGATTTAGATAAAATAAGAAATATTACAGTTGAAGGTTTTAAGGCAGAAACGATTGAAATGCTTTACCAAAAAGATAAAGGGTTAAATGGTTTAGAAGACGCTTTAGATAATATTATAGTACAGATTGAAAAAGCACTTGAAAGAAAAACGAATATCATTATCTTATCAGATAGAGGGGTTAGTAAAGAATTTTCTCCAATCCCTTCATTGTTAGCTTGTTCTTATGTGAATCATCAAATGAACCGTTTACGTAAGCGTTCTTATTTTGATATTATTATAGAATCGGCAGAGCCAAGAGAGCCTCATCACTTTGCGACTCTATTTGGTTATGGTGCCAGTGCTGTAAATCCGTATATGGTAAATGAAATTATCAGAATACAAGTTAAAGATGGTTTTATTACCGGAATGGATGAGCAACAGGCTGTAGATAATTTTAATCAAGCCATAGGAAAAGGAATTCTTAAGGTGATGAACAAAATAGGGATCTCTACATTACATTCATACAGAGGTTCTCAGATATTCGAAATTGTTGGTTTTAATTCTCAATTTGTAGAAAAATATTTCCCATATACAGCGTCAAGAATTGAAGGTATTGGCTTATATGAAATTGAAAAAGAAATTAACCAGCGTTATAAATATGCTTATCCAGATAATTTATCAGACACACGATTAAGTTTAAATATTGGAGGAGATTACAGATGGAGACGAAATGGTGAGAAGCATTTATTTAATCCAACAACCGTTGCTAAATTACAACAAGCGGTAAGGTTAAGTGATCAGGCGAGTTATGATGTTTATGCAAAAACGATTAATGAACAGTCTGAAAATTTAATGACCATCCGTGGTTTATTTGAGTTTAATAATATCGATCCGATTTCTTTAGATGAAGTGGAGCCATGGACAGAAATCGTTAAGCGTTTTAAAACGGGAGCGATGTCTTACGGATCTATTTCTCGTGAGGCTCATGAAAATTTAGCCATTGCTATGAATAGAATTGGAGGAAAATCTAATTCAGGTGAAGGTGGTGAAGATAGAAGACGTTTTCAGCCCGATGTAAATGGCGATAGTCGTAATTCTGCAATAAAGCAAGTGGCTTCAGGACGTTTTGGAGTTACGTCTCATTATTTAGCAAATGCTAGAGAGATTCAAATAAAAATGGCTCAAGGTGCAAAACCTGGAGAAGGTGGTCAATTACCTGGTGAAAAAGTTTTACCATGGATTGCTGCGGCTAGGAATTCAACACCTTTTGTAGGTTTAATTTCACCGCCACCACATCATGATATTTATTCAATTGAAGATTTAGCACAATTAATTTATGATTTAAAAAATGCGAATCGCGAAGCCAGAATTAATGTGAAACTAGTTTCTGAAGTTGGTGTAGGTACTATTGCAGCAGGTGTTGCTAAAGCAAAAGCAGATGTTGTTCTTATTTCGGGTTACGATGGTGGTACAGGTGCTTCGCCTTTAACATCATTAAAGCATGCGGGTTTACCTTGGGAACTTGGTTTGGCAGAAGCGCAACAAACTTTAGTGCTTAATAATTTAAGAAGTAGAATTGTTGTTGAGTGTGATGGTCAATTAAAAACAGGACGAGATGTTGCAATTGCAGCATTGCTAGGAGCTGAAGAATTTGGGTTTGCAACAGCGCCTTTAGTAGCTTCGGGTTGTATAATGATGCGTAAATGTCATTTAAATACTTGTCCGGTTGGTATTGCAACACAAGATAAAGAGTTGAGAAAAAACTTTAAAGGAACACCAGAACATGTAATTAATTTCTTCTATTATATAGCTGAAGAGTTAAGATCAATTATGGCAGAATTAGGGTTTAGAACGATGGCTGAAATGATTGGTCAGACCCATAAAATAAATGCTAATAAAGCGATTAAGCATTATAAAGCTAAAGGTTTAGATTTATCTTCAATCTTACATCGACCAGAGTCTTACGGTAAAATGGTGGTTAAGAATACGGAGAAACAAGATCATAATTTAGATAATGTCTTAGATTTTCAAATACTAAAAGATTCGCATCGTGCTTTATATCGAAAAGAGAAAATGGCTTTAGCGTATCCTATTAAAAATACAAATAGAACTGTTGGGGCAATTGTAAGTAATGAAATTTCTAAGATTTATGGTCATTTAGGATTGCCAGAAGATACTTTAAATATCAATTTCACAGGTTCGGCAGGGCAAAGTTTTGGTGCATTTAGTGCACACGGACTTACATTTACTTTAGAAGGAAATACAAATGATTATTTAGGTAAAGGTTTGTCGGGGGCAAAACTTATTATTAAAAAGCCTGCAAAAGCAGATTTTATAGCTGCAGACAATATTATTGTAGGTAATGTTTGTTTATTCGGAGCGGTAGAAGGTGAAGCTTATATTAACGGAATTGCAGGGGAACGTTTTGCGGTAAGAAACTCTGGAGCAATAGCTGTAGTAGAAGGTGTTGGTGATCATTGTTGTGAATATATGACTGGTGGTAAAGTAATCGTACTTGGTAAAACAGGAAGGAACTTTGCAGCTGGAATGAGTGGTGGTGTCGCATATGTTTATGACCCAGAAAGTAAATTTATAAACGGTTTGTGTAATACCGAAACCATAGAGTTTGAAAAAATTCTCAAAAAAGATGGACTTGAATTAAAAGCCATCATTGAGAAGCATGTAAAATACACAAATAGTCAACGAGGTGCTGATTTATTAGCAGATTGGGATGTGAGTTTACGTCATTTTGTTCGTGTTATGCCAACAGAATACAAACGCGCTTTAAAGCGTTTAGCGACAGAAGAACAAATGGTTGAAGAATTAGAAACAGTATAGGACAATGGGAAAAGTAACAGGTTTTAAGGAATTCGAAAGAAAAGATGAGACATATAAACCAGTAAAGGATCGTGTAAAAAACTATAAGGAGTTTACGGTGCCTTTAAGTGATAAAGGTATGACAGAGCAAGGTTCTCGTTGTATGGATTGTGGTATTCCATTTTGTCATAGTGGTTGTCCGTTAGGGAATTTAATTCCAGATTTTAATCATATGGTACACCAAGGAGAGTGGCAAAAAGCATCTTGGATATTACATGCTACAAATAATTTTCCTGAATTTACAGGTCGCTTATGTCCTGCGCCATGTGAGCAAGCATGTGTTTTAGGTATTATTGAAGATCCGGTTTCTATAGAGAATATTGAAAAAAATATTGTTGAACGCGCCTTTAAAGAAGGTTGGATAAAACCACAACCCCCAAAAGTACGAACAGGTAAAACAATTGCTGTTGTTGGTTCTGGTCCAGCAGGTTTGGCTGCTGCTCAACAATTAAACAGAGCAGGTCATACGGTTACTGTTTTTGAGCGCGATGATGCTATTGGAGGACTGTTACGCTATGGAATTCCTAATTTTAAAATGGAGAAAGGAATTATTGATCGTCGTTTAGCAATTTTAGAAGCTGAAGGGATTGTGTTTAAAACCAATGTAAATGTCGGTGTAAATTACGATATTAAAGAATTGAAAAAGTTTGATGCTGTAGTGCTTTGCGGTGGGTCAACGGAACGTAGAAGTTTACCAACACCAGGTATTGAAGCTGAAGGGGTTGTACAAGCTATGGATTTCTTAACGCAGCAAACTAAAGTTGTATTTGGTCAAAAAGTAAAAGATCAAGTATTAGCTACAGGAAAAAATGTGATTGTTATCGGTGGTGGTGATACAGGTTCAGATTGTATTGGTACATCGAATCGTCAAGGTGCAAAATCGGTTGTTAATTTTGAAATTATGCCAAAGCCACCAGGGCATCGTTCACCTTCTACACCATGGCCATATTGGCCGTTACAGTTAAAAACATCTACCTCTCATAAAGAAGGTGTGGAGAGAAACTGGTTGATTAATACAAAAGAATTTGTTACCAATAGTAAAGGAGAGCTTACGGCATTAAAAACCGTAAATGTAGAATGGGAAATGGTTCCGGGAGAAAGACCTAAGTTAGTTGAGGTTCCTGGAACTGAAAAAACTTGGAAATGTGATTTAGCATTGCTCGCACTTGGTTTTACTGGTCCTGAAGCTACAATAGCTGATCAATTAGGGATTCACAGAGATGTACGTTCTAATTATAAGGCTGAATATGGTAAATATCAAACTAATGTACCAAAAGTGTTTACTGCTGGAGATATGCGTCGTGGACAATCGTTAATTGTTTGGGCTATTTCTGAGGGACGAGAAGCAGCTCGTCAGGTAGATATTTTCTTAATGGGAACATCTGATTTAGCAACTAAAAATGAAGAAGGAGATTTGATTGGTTTATAATCAAATCAATTTTAAAAATATTTCTACTACTATAAAATCTAGGGGTAGTCTTTTTGTTAGAGTAGAAACTAAAAAGCATCTGATTTCAGATGCTTTTTTTGTTTAAACTATTTTATATTTTAATTGTATTTATTTTGGGTATTTAGCTTTAATGTCTTCTAAGCATAAATTATGAATACTTCCAATATGAGAATGTTTTTTACCTAAATCTGGTTTATAAGTACCGGCTTGGACTTGTCCTCCAATTTTTTGATAAGCTTCTCTAAAACTCATGCCATCCACCACTAAATTATTGATACTATCTACTGTAAATAAGTATTGGTATTTTTCATCCTTCAAATCAATATCTTTTACAATGATTTGTTGAATAGCATAATTAAAGATATCTAAAATGTCTTTTACGTCTTCAAAAGCATTAATGATGTTCTCTTTTAATAATTGAAAATCTCTGTGATAACCACTTGGTAAATTATTGGTGATAAGTAACATTTCAGAATGTAAAGCTTGAATTTTATTACACTTTCCTCTAATCAGTTCAAATACATCAGGATTCTTTTTGTGTGGCATAATACTGCTTCCTGTTGTTAATTCATCAGGGAACGTTACAAAACCAAAATTCTGACTCATATACAGGCAAATATCCATAGCAAAACGAGACATCGTGTTACAAAGTCCGCCTAAAGCACTTGCAATAGCACGTTCACTTTTTCCTCTACTCAATTGTGCAGCAACAACGTTATATTTTAAAGTAGAAAAACCAAGTTCTTTGGTGGTGATATTTCTATCAATAGGAAATGAACTTCCGTAACCAGCAGCTGAACCTAAAGGGTTTTGATCTGCTATTTTTGAAACCGCATTTAAAACGTAAACATCATCGATTAATAATTCCGCATAAGCAGAGAACCATAATCCAAAAGAGGAAGGCATTGCAACTTGTAAATGTGTGTAACCAGGTATTAATTTGGTTTTATAGGTGTCGGCTAAGCCTAAAAGGGTATCAAAAAATGTTTTTGTTTTGTTATTAATAATTTCTAGATTCTCTTTGTAATAGAGTTGAAGTGCGACTAAAACTTGATCATTTCTAGAACGAGCAGTGTGAATTTTCTTTCCAACTTCACCTAAGGTTTTGGTCAATTCGTGTTCAATTTTAGAATGTACATCTTCAAACGAATCTTCAATAATAAAAGTACCTTCTTTAATAGATGTTGCTAATATTTCTAATCCTGATTTAAGTTGTGTTAATTCTTTAGAAGTTATAATTCCTATTGATTCTAACATTATAGCATGTGCTAAAGATGCTTGGACATCATATTTTGCAATATGCATGTCTATTTCTCGGTCGTTACCAACGGTGAATAATTCTATTTTTTTATCGATTGAAAATCCTTTGTCCCACAATTTCATAATATAAATTTTAATTCTTAAAATTTAGAACCAAGAAGCAAGACCGCTTCACTGTTAGAACACGGACTCTTTATTCATGCGATAAAGCATATGATCTTGATTCTTCTGTTTTTACAATACTTTTTCTAATAATTTAATATAAATATCAATTCCTTCTTCAATTTCAGCTAAATAAATAAATTCATCTGCTGTATGCGAGCGTGTGCTGTCGCCAGGGCCTAATTTTAAGGAAGGACAGCTTAAAACTGCTTGATCTGATAGGGTAGGTGAACCATAGGTTTCTCTTTCTAGTTCAATTCCGGCTTCTACTAATTCGTGACTTATAGGAATAGAAGATGAATTTAATCGTAAGCTCCGTGGTATAATACTTGTACAAGGTGATTTTCTTTGTAAAATTTCCGCAATTTGTTCATTGGTGTACTTGTCATTTACGCGAACATCAATTACTAAATCTACTTCAGGTGGTATTGCGTTGTGTTGTTTACCTGCATTGATTTGCGTCACCGTCATTTTTACATCACCTAAAGTTGGTGATTTTTTTGTAAAGTCGTAATCTTTAAACCATTTTAAAACTTCTATTGTGTTGTAAATAGAATTATCTTCATTTGGGTGTGCGGCATGGCCAGCGGTCCCTTTTACTTTTGCGTCAAAAACTACTAATCCTTTTTCTGCAATAGCAAGATTCATCAATGTTGGTTCGCCTACTATAGCAACATCGATGTTTGGAATGATAGATAACATACTATTTAGTCCATTTGGTCCGCTGCTTTCCTCTTCAGCAGAAGCTACAATAACTAAGTTGTAGTTAAGGTTTTTCTTGTCGTAATAGTAAGTGAAAGTAGCAATTAAAGATACCAAGCATCCACCAGCATCATTACTGCCTAAACCGTATAGTTTACCGTCTTCTACAATGGCTTTTAAAGGGTCTTTAGTGTAGCCGTTGTTTGGTTTTACGGTGTCGTGATGTGAATTTAGTAATAAGGTTGGCTTGCTCTTATCAAAATGTTTATTGGTTGCCCAAATGTTATTTTGACTCCTGTTAAAAGGAATTTTTTGTGTTTTAAACCAATCTTCAATTAATAAAGCAGTTTGGTCTTCTTCGGAAGAAAATGATTGCGTTTCTATAAGTTGTTTTAGTAACGCTATGGCTTCTACAGTAAGTCTTTCTATCATTTTGTGATTGTTGTGTGTTTAGCATTGGCATGGAAAAGCATATCTGATTTTCCAATACAAACCTTTTTAACGTTATGATTAATGGCGTAAAAACAATTATTTAATTTAGGTAACATACCTTCGTAAATAATGCCGTTTTCAATTAATGTTTTGTACGTTTCTGTATTAATTTTTTCTATAACAGAATCATCATTTTCTACATTTTCTAAAACCCCATTTTTCTCAAAACAATAATACAATTTTGTAAGATAACTTGTTGCGAAACCTATAGCTAATTCTGAAGCAATAGTATCTGCATTCGTGTTTAGTAATTGACCATTTTCATCGTGGGTTATGGCGCAAAAAACGGGTGTGATGTTGTTTTGAAGAAGAATTTCTAGAGTTTTAGTATTGACTTGTTTTACATCTCCTGCAAACCCATAGTTAATAGGTTCTGTTGGTCTTTTTATAGAGACAATAGAATTGCCATCGGCACCAGAAAAACCAATTGAATTACATTGATGAGATTGTAATTGTGCTACAATATTTTTATTGATCTTACCGGCGTAAACCATTGTGATAATATCTAAAGTTTCATTGTTGGTAACACGTCTGCCTTCAATCATAGTTACAGGAATATTCATTTGTGTAGCTAGTTTTGAAGCTAATTTTCCACCACCATGAACGAGGATTTTAGGGCCTTTTAATTTTGAGAAATCTTTTAGAAAAGATGATAACGCAACGTCGTTATCAATGATGTTTCCTCCGATTTTTATGACTTTTAGTGTTTCCATGTTATGCTCGATAAAGCGAGTATCTTTTGATTTCTATTTTTTTAGACCTGCTAGGTTTTTGAAACCTGCAAGGTCTTCTATAATTCTATTTTACGATGTCAGTCACCTCGAGCGCAGTCGAGAGGTATATGAGGTCTCGACTGCGCTCGAAGAGCTATATTTTTTCCAAAATCTGCTTCAAAACGACTTGTGCTGCAAAAGTTCTGTTATTAGCTTCTTTAATGACTACGGATTGATCGCTGTCTAAAACCGCATCTTCTACAACTACATTTCGTCGTACAGGTAAACAATGCATAAATTTTGCATGACCTAATTTTGCTTTGGTCATCATCCATTTTTCATCTTGATGAAGTACTTTTCCATAGTCTTTATAGCTACTCCAGTTTTTTACGTAAACAAAATCAGCATCTTTTAAGGCTTCTTCTTGATTGTAATTTATAGGGGTGTCTTTGGTGATTTCTTCATTTAATTCATAACCTTCAGGATGTGTAATGGTTAAATCAACTTCCATTTCTTGCATCATTTCTATAAACGAATTTGCAACGGCTTGTGGTAATGCTTTTGGGTGTGGTGCCCAAGATATAACGACCTTTGGTTTTGCTTTTTCTGTCAATTCTGTGATGGTAATAGCATCTGCTAAGGCTTGTAAAGGATGCGCTGTAGCGCTTTCCATGTTTACAATAGGAACCGTTGCGTGTTTTTTGAAGCTATTCAGAATTAATTCAGATTCATCTTTTGCTTTATCCGTTAAACTCGGAAAAGCTCTTACGGCAATAATGTCTGCATATTGTGAAATGACTTGTGCTGCATCTTTAACGTGTTCAGATTTGTCCATGTTCATGATAGCTCCATCTTCAAACTCTAAATTCCAAGCATCATTAACATTTAAAATGGTCACATTCATACCTAAGTTTTTTGCTGCTTTTTCGGTGCTTAATCGCGTTCTTAAGCTCGAGTTAAAAAATAGCATAACCAAGGTTTTATTTTTCCCTAATTCTGAAAATTCAAAAGGGTTCATTTTTAATAAAATGGCTTCCTTTATTGTTTCTGATAAGTTTTGAATGTCTTTAGTTTTGGTGTAATTTCTCATGTATAATAAATCTTGATAGCTATCAAAATAGGCGTTTTGTTATGCTTTTAATTCTTTTTCTAAGGCTTTAAAAAAGACATCGATGTGTTTTTTCTGAATAGTTAACGGTGGAAGTATTCTGATTAGGTTAGGGTTTTTTGCACTTCCTGTAAATATGTGATGATTGAAAATTAACTTTTTTCGTAAATCAGCAATTGGAAAATCGAACTCTAAACCAAGCATCAATCCACGGCCTTTAATGGTTTTTAAATTTGGAAGCGCTTTTGCTTTGTCTAAGAAATAGGCTTCCATTTCTTTTGCATTTTGCATTAAATTCTGTGCTTCTATCACTTCTAAAACAGAAAGTGAAGCAGCACAAGCCAAATGGTTACCACCAAAAGTGGTTCCTAATAAACCAAAAGAGGCTTTAATTGAAGGGTGAATTAATATACCTCCGATTGGAAATCCATTTCCCATCCCTTTAGCTAATGAAATAATATCTGGTGTGATATTATGTTTCTGAAAAGCAAAAAAGTCACCAGTTCTACCAAAACCAGATTGAACTTCGTCTGCAATTAAAGTTGTGTTGTAATGTTTACATAGTTTTTCTAATCCTTGATAGAATTCAGTAGTGCTTTGGTCTAATCCTCCAACACCTTGAATAAACTCTACAATAACCGCACAAGTTTCATTTTGTTTTAAAATATTTTCAACGGCATCTAAATCTCCTAATTCAACAAAATCGACTTGTTGTTGTGCGTTTATTGGGGCAACAATTTTGGGGTTGTCAGTTGCTGCAACTGCTGCAGATGTTCTTCCGTGAAAGGAATTTTTAAATGCTAAAATTTTCTTTTTTCCATTGTGAAAAGAAGCTAGTTTTAAAGCGTTTTCATTGGCCTCAGCACCAGAATTACATAAAAACAGCTGATAATCTTTACAGTTAGATAAGGCTTCAAGTTTATCGGCTAATTCTACTTGCAATGGATTTTGAATAGCATTACTGTAAAAACCTAGTTTTTCAACTTGATTAGTGATTGCAGATACATACTTTGGGTGTGAATGCCCAATAGAAATCACAGCGTGTCCTCCGTAAAGGTCTAAATATTCCACGTTTTTATCATCATAAACATAAACGTCTTTTGCGCTTACAGGTGTGATGTCGAATAATGGATATACATTAAATAAACTCATATTTGCTCTTTTTTAATGTTGCTAATTTTATTGTATGAAGCGATCATACCTTGTATTAAAGATGAACTCAAACCTTTGTGCTCCATTTCGTTTAAACCTTCAATAGTACAGCCTTTTGGTGTTGTTACTCTGTCTATTTCTTCTTCAGGATGATGTCCGTTAGTAATTAATAAACTCGCTGCACCTTCGCTTGTGTACATAGCTAATTCTTGTGCTTCTTTGGCATCAAAACCTAATTGAATAGCTGCTTGAGTGGTTGCTCTAATTAATCGCATCCAGAAAGCAACTCCGCTTGCACAAACGACTGTTGCAGCTTGCATTTGAGATTCTGGTATTGCTAATGAATGTCCTAATCGATTAAAAATAGCTTCAGCAATTTTAATGCGCTTTTGTCCTTTTTCATTACTACATAAACAGGTCATTGATTTTCCAACAGCAATAGCTGTATTTGGCATAGCTCTTATTATAAATTGATCTTCGCCGACAATACTTTCAATCTTTGGAATTAAAAAACCTGTTATAGTTGAAATTAAAACATGTTTTTCTGTTAAATGAGGTTTTATGTCATTTAAGATTTTTTCAAAATGAGTGGGTTGTATAGCAAATATTAAAATATCAGATTGCTTTACAGCTTCAATATTATCGGTTGTTAAAGTCACATTTTTATAACCCTCTAAATCTTGAATATCATCGAGGTTTCGTTTTGTTAAATATAATGTGGTGATAGCATTGTTAGTGATTAATCCTTTGGCTATGGATTTTCCTAAATTTCCTGTTCCTATGATTGCTATTTTCATTTTGCTTTTCTATTGTTTTTTAATGGTAAAATGTGTTCGCATTAAAAAATGCTCGGTTCATGTTAATGACCGCGAAAGCGGTTATCTCTTTAAGTTAAACTTTATTTTATCTAAACCTTTCGACTGCGCTCAAGGTGACAGTTTAGGCGATTTTCAATTTGGTTTCAGACTTGCTAGGTTTATAAAACCTGCTAGGTCTTAATGTGTTTTAAAAATAATTAGCTTTCAATTGTAAACCTTCAGTTTCTTCAAAACCATACATTAAATTCATATTCTGAACAGCTTGTCCGGAAGCTCCTTTTAACAAGTTATCTATAATACTAGTAACTAATAATTTATTTTCATGTTTATGTAAATGAAGAATACATTTATTAGTGTTAACCACTTGTTTTAAATGAATGTCATCATCCGAAATAAAGGTATAGGCAGCATCTTTATAAAATTCAGAATACAATGTTTTTGCATCTTCTAAAGTTCCATTAAACTTTGTGTAAAGTGTTGCAAAAATTCCTCTTGAAAAATCGCCTCGATTGGGCATAAAGTTGATTTCTGAATTGAAATCAGACTGTAATAGGTTTACAGTTTGATTGATCTCACCTAAATGTTGATGTGTAAATGCTTTGTAATGCGAGAAATTATTAGCTCTCCACGTAAAATGTGTGGTTGCTGATAAGGAAGTTCCTGCGCCTGTGGCACCTGTTACGGCATTAATATGAATATTGTTAGTTATAACCCCCGCTTTAGCAAGTGGTAATAAAGCTAGCTGAATTGCAGTAGCAAAACAACCAGGGTTCGCAATGAAACTCGCTTTTTTAATGTCGCCTTTATTTAGTTCAGGTAAACCATAAATAAATGCTTTACCGTTAAAATTAGCATCAGCTTCGAGTCTGAAATCATTACTTAAATCAATAATTTTAGTCGTTTTAGAAAAGGTGTTTTTTTCTAAAAAAGCTTTTGAATTTCCATGACCTAAGCATAAAAATAAAATATCAATATCTGGATTTATAGTGTCTGAAAATACTAATTCTGTGGTTCCTAATAAATCTTGATGTACTTTACTTATTTTATTTCCAGCATTTGAGGTGCTGAAAATGAAATCGATATCTACATGAGCATGATGCATTAATAAACGTATTAATTCACCAGCCGTATAACCTGCACCTCCAATGATTCCTGCTTTTATTTTTTTCATATCTATTTCCTCCGAATGTGTGAATGTTTTTAATTCAACTTTATGTTGAGACCTGTCAGTTTTTAAAATCAGACAGGTTTAGATTAATTGTTTACTTGTTGATAAATCTTATTCTGATTCCCAAAAATTTTGATAAACCCTTTAGCTTCATCAGCGGTCCAGCCTTTGTTTTCTTCGCCATAACTTCCAAACTTTGCACTCATTAAATCGTGCTTAGAAGCAATACCATCTAGTGAAAAATGATAAGGTTTTAAAGTTACAAATACATCGCCTGTTACTTTTTCTTGACTACTTTGTAAAAAAGCTTCCATATTTCTCATTACAGGATCTAGATATTGACCTTCATGTAAGTGCATACCGTAGAAGTTAGACAAGTAATCTTTATGTTGTAATTGCCATTTGGTTAAGGTGTGCTTTTCTAATAAATGGTGTGCTTTTATGATGATTAAAGCAGCTGCGGCTTCAAAACCAACTCTACCTTTAATTCCAACAATAGTATCTCCAACATGAATATCTCTACCGATTGCATAACCCGATGCAAGTGTATTTAAGACTTCTATATTTACTTCAGGATTGTTTTTAACACCATTTACGGCAACTAATTCTCCTTCAAAAAATGTTAAGGCTACCTTTTCTGGTTCCGTATGTTTTAATTGTGAAGGATAAGCAGATTCCGGTAGCGGTTTTTCTGAAGTTAACGTTTCTTCTCCTCCAACACTCGTTCCCCAAAGGCCTTTGTTAACAGAGTATTTGGCTTTGTTCCAAGACATATCGATTCCGTTTTCAATTAAGTAATCAATTTCGTGTTGTCTTGTTAATTTTTGGTCTCTTATAGGTGTAATAATTTCAATTTCTGGTGCTAATGTTTGAAAAATCATATCAAAACGAACTTGGTCATTTCCTGCTCCAGTACTTCCGTGTGCAATATATTTTGCGTCAATACTTTTGGCGTATTGTACAATTTCAATAGCTTGAATAATACGTTCTGCACTTACAGATAGAGGGTAGGTATTGTTTTTAAGTACATTTCCAAAGATTAAGAACTTAATCACTTTATCATAATAAGATGCAACAGCATCAATATTTTTATAAGTAGAAACACCCATTTTATAAGCGTTACTTTTTATACTTTTAATTTCTTCAGGTGTGAAACCACCTGTATTTACGCTTACGGCATGAACATCGTATCCTGCTTTGCTTAAACTTACTGCGCAGTAAGACGTGTCTAATCCGCCACTATATGCTATAACTAACTTTTTCATATGCTTAATCTTGTTTTTTGTCCTTTTTAAGAAACATGTTGTGTTTTATGAGTTTTAATCTTGTCCAAACTTTTTTATCGTAATTCCGCTTTTCATGTTTTGGAGTTTCGGTTTTAGCAGGATCATAAAGCATACCAGTACATAAGCACATTTTTTGCTCTGTTCTTGTTAAGACATCAAAGTTTTTACAGGTTTGGCAACCTTTCCAAAAGGATTGGTCATCTGTTAATTCTGAAAATGTAACTGGTTTATAGCCTAATTCACTATTCATTTTTAAAACCGCCAACCCTGTAGTAATACTAAAGATTTTAGCATTAGGAAATTTGGTTCTTGAATGGTTAAAAACTACTTTTTTGATTTGTTTGGCTAGCCCAATATTTCTGAAATCTGGATGCACAATTAGACCAGAGTTAGCTACAAACTTACCATGACCCCATTGTTCAATATAACAGAAACCAGCAAATTTATCCCCTTCTAAAGCGATAACAGCATTGCCATTTTGTAGTTTAGTTATAATGTATTCAGGCTCTCGTTTGGCAATTCCTGTTCCTCTTACTTTAGCAGCTTCAGCAATAGTTTTACAAATAATTTCGGCGTAAACACTATGTGATTTATCAGCAATAACAATTTCCATTGTAATTGATATTTAATTATAAAAATGTTTGATTTTTGTTTTGAAAGTAGAACCGGACTCACCTAAGTTCTGTAAAATAGAAATGTACCCTTACGGGCGGCGAATAAAAAAGCGGCGTACAATACTATGACTATCTAATAAGATAGTTAAAGACTGAAAATATAATTTGATATTTGAGTAGTACACAAGTATGATGAATAAAATGACTATAGAATTTGTTGCTAATTAGAAGAATTAGCGACAGCGTTTTGTTAGGTCTAGACCTGTTGGTCTGGGAGTTCTATATTTGTGTCTTAGTGTAAACATAGGTCTAATTTACATATTATATTTTATATGACAATTAATTTGAAAGTGAATTAATGAATTAATGTGAAATTCGAAATAATTCACTCTCAAATTATAAATATCATATTATTAGAGTCTTTTGTTTAAAGAATGTAATCTGTGCTTACAAAATTTGAAGCTTTAGAATCCATTAAGTCCTTCAGTATCGCATTGTTATAGTCGTTGTCTTTTGATGCAACAAAGGTTCTAATTGAAAAAGAACGTAAAGCATCATGCACACTTAAAGTAGAAACAGCAGAATCTTTTCGACCTGTAAAAGGATAAACATCTGGTCCACGTTGACAAGAACTGTTTAAGTTTACACGACAAACTAAATTTACAAGCGTATCAATTAGTGGTGCTAATGTTTTTACATCTTTACCAAAAAGACTTACTTGTTGTCCGTAATTAGATTCGGCCATGTCATCTAAAGGTTCTTCGATATCACTAAATGGGACAACCGGAATTACGGGGCCAAATTGTTCTTCTTGAAAAACACGCATATCTTTTGAAACCGGAAATAAAACGGCAGGGAAAATATAATTTTCTGTAGTTTCTCCTCCTTTTTTATTAATCACTTTAGCACCTTTAGATATAGCATCATCAATTAACTCTTGAATATACGCCGGTTTTTCAGGCTCGGGTAATGGTGTTAATTTAGAACCATCCTCCCAAGGATTACCAAATTTTAAAGCATCTACTTTTGCTGAAAAGCGTTTATTAAATTCGTCTACAATGGTATCATGAACGTATAAAACTTTTAGTGCAGTACAACGTTGTCCGTTAAAAGAAGTAGAGCCTGCAATGCATTCGTCTATGGCCAAATCTAAATCGGCATCTGGTAATACAATAGCTGGGTTTTTAGCTTCTAAACCAAGTACTAGGCGTAATCTATTACTTTTAGGGTGCTGATTTTGTAAAGCGTTTGCAGATTTACTATTTCCTATTAAGGCTAGTACATCTACTTTACCTGTTTGCATAATTGGTGCAGCAACAGTTCTTCCTCTTCCATAAATAATATTTACAACACCTTCTGGAAAACTATTTCTAAAAGCTTCTAATAAGGGTGTGATTAATAAAACACCATGTTTAGCAGGTTTAAAAATCGTTGTATTTCCCATTATTATAGCAGGGATTAACAATGCAAAAGTTTCGTTTAAAGGATAGTTATACGGGCCTAAACAAAGTACAACGCCTAAGGGACCTCTTCTAATATGTGCATTAACACCAGAGTTTTTTTCAAACTTAGCGCTATCACGATCCATTTGTTTGTAATCTTCAATGGTATCGTATATGTATTCTACAGTTCTATCGAATTCTTTTTGAGAATCAGGTAAGCTTTTACCAATTTCCCACATTAAAAGTTTAACGATTTCTTCTCGTTTGGTTTTCATTTGCTCTACAAACTTCTCCATACAAGCAATACGGTTTTCAACTTTCATTGTGGGCCATAATCCTTGTCCTTTATTGTAAGCTGTGCATGCTGCGTCGAGTGCGCTTAAAGCTTCTGTTTCTCCTAATGTTGGTATGGTTCCTAGAAGTGTAGGTTTATAATCTTTTGTTGAAGAAATAGTGGAATATACTTCCGAAGTTTCTCCTGTCCATGGCAGTAATTTTCCGCCGACTAAATACGTGTCTTGCTGGACTAAGTTGTTGATTTTAAATTGTTCAGGTATATCTTGATATGTTGATTTCATAATCACCTATTTTTAACTATTAATACAGTTAATAAAGGTACGAAAAAAGCAACTTTTAATACGGTTAAATCTATGTTAAGCTATACTAAGAATTGAAATAAATCTTGCTTATCATTTAAGTAGTCTCCGAAGAAATTATGAAGTTTCATTTTAGAGATTAAAGGTTCTAAATCTGATGGTGATTTTAGTTGCAATCCTACAATGGCAACATCATTTTCTCTATTGGCTTTCTTGGTGTATTCAAAATGTGTAATATCATCAGTTGGGCCTAATATATCTACTACAAAATCTCTTAAAGCTCCTGCACGTTGCGGGAATTTTATAATAAAGTAATGTTTAAGATTGGCATAAACTAAAGCGCGTTCTTTTATTTCTGCCATTCTTGTAATATCGTTGTTACTTCCGCTAATAACACAAACAACATTTTTACCTTTTATTTCGTCTGCATATTGTTCTAAAGCCGAAATGCTTAAAGCTCCAGCAGGTTCAACAACGATAGCGTCTTTGTTATAAAGGTCTAAAATAGTTTGGCATATTTTGCCTTCGTCTACCGTAATGACATTAGATAAGTTTTCTTTACAAATAGCAAAATTTAAGTCACCTACACGTTTTACAGCAGCTCCATCTACAAAACTTTCTATGGTTTCTAACGTTGTGTTTTTATTGTTTTTTATTGAAGTAAGCATCGATGGCGCACCTTTAGGTTCTACACCAATAATTTTTGTTTGTGGTGATAGAATTTTAAAAACAGACGATAATCCTGAAGATAATCCGCCACCTCCAATTGGTACAAATACATAATGTATAGGGTGCACTTTGGCTTGGTCTATAATTTCTAAACCTACCGTTGCTTGACCTTCAATAACTTTTTCGTCATTAAAAGGATGGATAAATGTTTTGTTTGAACGTTGGCATTCTTCCATGGCGGCATGACTTGCGTCATCAAAAGTGTCACCAACTAAAACCACGGTGACGTAATCTTCACCAAACATTTTTACCTGCTCAATTTTTTGATTAGGTGTTGGTGAAGGCATAAAAATAGTACCTTTTATTTTTAATAATTTACATGAAATAGCAACACCTTGCGCATGGTTTCCTGCACTTGCACATACAATTTCGTTTTCAGTTTGAATAGGGCTTAAAGATGAAATTTTATTATAAGCTCCACGGATTTTATAAGAGCGAACTTCTTGTAAATCTTCTCTTTTAAAATACACATTAGCATCAAACAGTTTTGAGTACTGCGCATTTTTTATTAATGGTGTAACGTGAGCAATGCCTCTAAGTCTTTCGGCTGCAGCTTCAACAGCTTTAAGTGTAGGCTTGTATATGTTTGTTGTGGTTTCTTCCATGTTTGCTTCCTGCGAAGGCAGGAACCTCTTTAATTAAAAAAATACCTATCAGATTTTTAAAACCTGACAGGATTATAATAGTTAAGCTAAGACAGATTCTTCAGCTTTTACATCTTCAGTTTTTATAACTTTCATTGCCGTCATAGCAGCACGTAAACGTTGACCAACAGATTCTATAGGGTGATTTCTAATAGCATCGTTAACCGCAATTAATTCTTTATTATCAACACCTGTTGTTTTAGAGAATGATTTTCCGATGATAGAAGTATCTACCGTTTTCATGAAATCGGTTAATAATGATTTACATGCGTGATCGAATAAATAACAACCATATTCTGCTGTATCAGAAATGACACGGTTCATTTCAAATAATTTCTTTCTAGCAATAGTGTTAGCTATTAATGGTAATTCATGTAAAGATTCATAATAAGCAGAATCTTCAATAATACCTGCGCTTACCATAGTTTCAAATGCGAGTTCAACACCAGATTTCACAAATGCAATTAATAATACACCATGATCAAAATATTCTTGTTCTGTAATAGGATCAGAAGTTAATGCTGTTTTTTCAAAAGCAGTTTCACCAGTTTGCGCTCTCCAAGTTAATAGATTTACATCATCATTTTCCCAATCTTCCATCATAGTTTTAGAAAAATGACCAGAGATAATATCATCCATATGTTTTTCAAATAATGGACGCATAATACCTTTTAATTCTTCAGATAATTGAAAAGCTTTTATTTTAGCAGGATTAGAAAGTCTATCCATCATGTTGGTGATTCCACCATGTTTTAAAGCTTCTGTGATAGTTTCCCATCCATATTGAATTAATTTAGCAGCATAACCTGGTTCAATGCCTTCTTCAACCATTTTATCAAAAGATAAAATAGCTCCTGTTTGTAATAAACCACAAAGTATGGTTTGTTCTCCCATTAAATCAGATTTTACTTCCGCAATAAAAGACGATTGTAAAACACCAGCTTTATCTCCACCTGTAGCAGCAGCATAAGCTTTGGCTTGCGCCCAACCTTTTCCTTCTGGATCATTTTCTGGATGTACCGCAATTAAAGTAGGTACACCAAAACCACGTTTATATTCTTCTCTTACTTCTGTACCAGGGCATTTTGGTGCCACCATAATTACAGTAATATCTTCACGAACAACAGTACCTTCTTCTACAATATTAAAACCATGAGAATAACTTAAAGTTGCCCCTTTCTTCATAAGAGGCATAATTGCTTTTACAACATTGGTGTGTTGCTTGTCTGGTGTTAAGTTTAACACTAAATCAGCAGTAGGAATTAACTCATCATAAGTCCCAACAGTAAACCCGTTAGAAGTTGCATTTTTATAAGATTCACGTTTTTGGTCAATAGCAACCTGACGTAAAGTGTATGAGATATCTAACCCAGAGTCTCTCATGTTTAAACCTTGGTTAAGACCTTGCGCTCCACATCCCACAATAACGATTTTCTTTCCTTTTAATGCGTTTACACCATCTTCAAATTCTGAAGCATCCATAAAACGACATTTTCCTAATTGATCTAATTGATTTCTTAATGCTAATGTGTTGAAATAATTTGACATTGTTTTTTGTTTTTAGTTCAGAAAAGAGAAACAGGATTTTAATTTATAGTTTCTTTTTTCTTTATTTTTTTAATCTTGAAATGCTTCAAGTAATGTTGATATTTTCATTTTATCTTTGGTTACCGCAACACGACCAGAGCGTGTAAATTGCATAATGCCAAAGACATTTAATTGTCTATATAATAAATCTATTTCTTCTTTTCTGCCTGATTTTTCTAACACGAAGAATTCTTTGTTTACCGTTACAATTCTGGCATTGCTTTCTCTGATTATATTTTGAATTTGACGTTCATCGAATAATAATTCAGATTTAATTTTGAATAAACAAGATTCTTGGTAAATGATTTCATCTTCGGTGTGATAGTAAGCTTTTATAACTTCGACTTGTTTTTCTATCTGCCCTTGAATTTTTTTCATTTGAGCCTCTGTAATATTTACAACAATTGTGAATCTAGAAACTCCTTCAATTTCTGAAGGTGATGTGTTAAGACTCTCAATATTCATATGTCTTCTTTGGAATATTGCTGAAATCCTATTCAACAATCCTATATTGTTTTCCGTATAAATAGAAACGGTAAATTGTCTGTTTTCGTTTTCCATAATTACTCTAATCTTATATCTGAAACACTTGCACCTGTAGGTATCATAGGAAATACATTACCTTCCTTTTCTACTCTAACTTCCAAGAAATATGGACCTTCACAATCGATCATTTCTTTTACAGCTGCTTTTAAATCTTTTCTTTCGGTTACTTTTTGAGCTTCAATATGATAACCTTTTGCAATCGCTACAAAATCGGGATTTGTCATTTCTGTTGACGCATAACGTTTATCGAAAAATAGTTGTTGCCATTGCCTTACCATCCCAAGGAACTCGTTATTTAAAACCACAATTTTTACGGGTACTTTTTGTTGAAAAATAGTACCTAATTCTTGAATCGTCATTTGATAACCTCCATCTCCTGCAATCATTACAACTTCTCTGTCTGGTGCAGCCATTTTAGCTCCAATAGCAGCAGGTAATGCAAAACCC
The DNA here is from genome assembly GCF_019278425.1 of Winogradskyella sp. HaHa_3_26. Lineage (NCBI taxonomy): Bacteria > Pseudomonadati > Bacteroidota > Flavobacteriia > Flavobacteriales > Flavobacteriaceae > Winogradskyella > Winogradskyella sp. HaHa_3_26. The sequence continues at coordinate 2,410,826 of NZ_CP058981.1, forward strand.
ATAGTTCCTAAGCCTCCAGAGGTAATATTACTTTTTGATTTATTGAATTCAGCATAACGACATGCAATCATTTGATGTTGGCCAACATCACTAACAATAGCAGCATCACCTTTGGTTTGTATGTTGATTTCTTTCAATACTTCTGCCATTGTTATCCCTTCTTTTGTGGGATGTAAATCATTTTTAATAACTTTTTCGTACTCTATTTTATATAAGTCTTTGAATTTTTTATGCCACTCTTTATGTGAATTTGGATTTAATAACGGCAATAAGTTTTTTAAACTCACTTTAGAATCTCCAAGAACCGCAACATCTGTTTTTACGTTTTTATCAATTTCAGCAGGATCAATATCAAAATGAATCACCTTCGCTTGTTTTGCATACGATTCTAAATTTCCTGTAACACGATCATCAAAACGCATACCAATAGCAATTAAAACATCGCATTGGTTGGTTAAAACATTTGGTGCATAATTACCATGCATACCAACCATTCCTACATTTAAAGGGTGTGAAGTTGGTATTGCAGAGGCTCCTAAAATAGTCCAAGCAGAAGGAATTCCTGCTTTTTCAATAACGGCTTTAAATTCTTCTTCTGCTTTACCTAAAATAACACCTTGTCCCCAAACGATTAAAGGTTGTTTTGCGTTATTAATGAGTTCTGCTGCTGCTTTTAGAGAATTTTCATCCGTATCAGGTACAGGTTTGTAACTTCTTACACCTTTACACTTTTTGTATTCAAAATCAAATTCTTCAAATTGAGCATCTTTAGTGATGTCTACTAATACAGGTCCTGGTCTACCGCTTTTTGCGATATAAAATGCTTTTGCTAACATTTCAGGAATCTGTGAAGCTTTAGTGATTTGACAATTCCATTTTGTTACTGGTGTAGAAATACCTACGATATCAGTTTCCTGAAAGGCATCACTTCCTAATAAATGAGATCCCACCTGACCTGTAATACAAACCATTGGTGTAGAGTCTATTTGTGCATCTGCAATCCCGGTAACAAGATTGGTAGCACCAGGACCTGAAGTCGCGATACAAACACCAACTTTACCCGAAATACGAGCGTAACCTTGTGCAGAATGCGTTGCTCCTTGTTCGTGGCGTGTTAAAACATGATGAATTTTATCTTGATACTTGTATAATTCATCATAAACAGGCATAATTGCACCACCTGGATATCCGTAAAGTATGTCGACACCTTCAGCTAATAAACATTTTATTATAGCTTCACTACCAGAAATACGTTCTGTAGTTGATGTCTTTTTTGGGTTGTTTTGTTCTGTTTTTACTTCCATAGTATAAAATGGATTATTGAGAATAGATTAAAAACTATTATGGTTTTATTCGTTTTCTCTTGACTCTTTCTTTTTAAAATTCATCCGTTACACATCCTTTAGATGCGGATGATACTGTTTTTGCATATTTATATAAAACACCACGTTCAAACTTTAATTCTGGTGCTTTCCATTTTTGACGTCTTTTTTGAAGTTCTACTTCAGAGACTTCAAGTGATATAGAATTTGTTTCAGCATCAATAGTAATAATATCTCCGTCTTTTACAACGGCAATAGTTCCTCCTTCTTGTGCTTCAGGTGTAATGTGTCCTACAACAAAACCATGTGTTCCTCCAGAGAATCTTCCGTCGGTAATTAAAGCCACATCTTTTCCTAAACCAGCTCCCATAATAGCAGCTGTAGGCTTTAACATTTCTGGCATACCTGGTCCGCCTTTTGGGCCTTCGTATCTAATGACAATAACATCGCCTTTTTCAACTTTACCATCTCTAATACCATCATTTGCTGCATATTCTCCTTCAAAAACTTTAGCTTTTCCTCTAAAGCATAAGCCTTCTTTTCCTGTGATTTTTGCAACACTTCCTTCTGTAGCTAAATTTCCGTAAAGCATTCTTAAATGTCCTGAAATTTTAATAGGTTTTTCAATAGGGTGTATAACATCTTGACCTTCTTTTAAGTCAGGAACATCTAATAAATTCTCTGCAATTGTTTTTCCTGTAACAGTTAAACAATCACCATGAATTAATCCTTTTTTAAGTAAATATTTTAATACTGCAGGTATTCCGCCAACAGCATGTATGTCTTCCATTAAATATTTTCCACTTGGTTTTAAGTCGGCCAAAAATGGTGTATTGTCACTAATATCTTGAAAATCTTTTAAGGTGAAATCAATTTGAGCAGCTCTTGCAATGGCTAAAAAGTGTAATACAGCATTGGTAGAACCACCTAATATTGTAACGAGTCTTACTGCGTTTTCTAAAGATTTTCTAGTAATTATATCAGACGGTTTAATATCTTTTTCTAATAATAAGCGTAGGGCTTCACCAGCTCTTACAGATTCTTCTTTTTTAGCATCACTTAATGCTGGGTTAGAAGAGTTAAAAGGCAAAGTCATTCCTAAGGCTTCAATTGCAGAAGCCATTGTGTTTGCGGTGTACATTCCGCCGCAAGCACCAGCGCCTGGACAAGCTTTTTCAACAATATTTTGATATTCTGTTTCGTCCATGGTTCCGGCAACTTTACTTCCCCATGCTTCAAAAGCAGAAACGACATCTAGTTTTTTACCATTATGGCAACCAGAATCAATAGTTCCTCCATAAACCAAAATACTTGGTCGGTCTAAACGAATCATCGCCATTAATGCACCTGGCATATTTTTATCACATCCTACTACGGTAATTAATCCGTCATAACTCATAGCTTGCACTACAGTTTCCATAGAATCTGCAATAATATCTCTAGAAGGTAATGAGTAACGCATTCCTGGTGTTCCCATAGAAATACCGTCACTAACACCAATGGTGTTGAATATTAATCCTACAACATCTTCGTTCTTCGTTCCTTCTTTTACATGTTTTGCTAAATCGTTTAGGTGCATATTACAAGGGTTACCTTCGTAACCTGTACTAGCGATTCCAACGATTGGTTTGAGGAAATCTTCTTTTGTTAATCCAATAGCGTGCAACATAGCTTGAGCAGCCGGTTGTGTTGCGTCTTGAGTAACTGTTTTACTGTATTTATTTAATTCGCTCATAGTTTATTAAAGGCAAAATTTATTTAATGAATCTAAATTACTTTATATGTGCTGTTTTAGTGAAAGAGTTCTTATTTTTTAGCTAAATTCAATTGTTCTACACTCGGTTTAAATTATTGTTAATCAATTATTTAGGTGTTTTTAATTATGATGTTCAAATATTTATTTTTTTTGCATAAAAAAAGCCTTCCGTTTAAAAGGAAGGCTTTAAAATAAATATATGTTTTATTTTGATTATAGCATTCCTTGGCTTTGAGAAATAATCTCAATGCGAATAATAGAAATGATATTAATGACTTGTTTTTTCATAAGTGTTGTCAAATATTGTGAATTATTTTTTGAAATAAAAATTTATAGAACTTAATTTTTTGTTTTTTTATATGCGGCCTATTTTTAACCTTATTATTTAATGATTTTTTTGTAATTCTTATATTTTATATTTGTGTTAGATGTAACGGAGGTTAATTTTACATTAGTAAGTCATAGCTTCTATCATAAATTTTTGGTATTTTAATAAAATGAATAAGCTATCTTTTTTTTTTATTTTCTTTTTTTTATTCTCTACGCACTGTTATAGTCAATTTACACCAAGCATACATAATTATACTTTAGCAGAGTATAAGGCTGGTAATCAAAATTGGGATATTACTAGGGCAAATGACGGTAAGGTGTATGTTGCTAATAATAGTGGCTTGTTGGAGTATGATGGTTTAGTATGGAAATTTCATCAATTACCTAATAAAACAATTGTGCGGTCTGTATTGTCGGTAAATAACATTGTTTATACTGGCTCTTATGAGGAATTTGGTTACTGGAAGCGTAATGAGTTTGGATTTCTAAAATACTATTCTTTAAGTGATACTATACTTGATATTATTTCTCCTAATGAAGAAATATGGGAAATAGTGAATTTTGATGATAAGATTATCTTTAGATCTTTCTCTAATATATATGTTTACGATTTTGAGACAGTCAGGCAATTGCACACAAATTCAGTTATTATATCGTGTAATGTTATAAATGATAATTTGTATATCAGTACATTAAATGAAGGTGTGTTTTTGTTGAAAGATAAAGATTTAGAGCTTTTTTATTTTAATGAGCTATTAAAAGACACTAAGATTATTTCGGTTAGTAATTATGGAGGGAAACTTTTATTAATGACTTCACTTAAAGGAAGTTTCTTTTTAGATGAGCACAATTTAAAACCAACTAATTTTGAAATTAATGAACAAATAAAATTACATCAACTAAACCATTTTTCTGTTTTAAGCAATGGAGATATGGTATTTGGAACAATAAAAGACGGTGTTTTTTTAAGTGATAAGAGTGGAAATTTAAAATATCATATAAGTAAAGAAAATGGGTTACTCAATAATACTGTTTTAGCTCAATCTATAGATTCTACAGATAACCTTTGGTTAGGTTTAGATAATGGAATAGCGCATATACAGCTTAGTAGTAGTAATTATTTTTTTAATGATGTTTCAGGTAAGTTAGGTGCTGTTTATGATATTGTGGAGTTTAAGGATGCAATTTATATAGGGACTAATACAGGATTGTTTTTGTTAGACGAATTTGATAAATTACAATTTGTAGAAGGTTCTCAGGGGCAAGTTTGGGATTTAAAGATTATTGATGATGAACTTTTTTGTGGACATAATGAAGGTACTTTTTTAGTGAATAAAAAAACTATTAATTTTATTTCTAGATATACAGGTGGATACACCATAAGAAAAGTACCTGAAAAAGAAAATACTTATATACAAGGAACATACTCTGGCTTAGTTAAGTTTGAGAAAATAGATGGTAAATGGGAAGTTAAACATTTAGGAAAAACGACTATTCCTTCTAAGTCTCTAGTTTTCGAAAATGCTAATACCGCTTGGGTTGCACATGCTACAAAAGGAATTTATAGAGTAATATTTGATGAAAATTATGATTCCGTAACTTCTATGATCGATTATCGTAAAAAAGGGATACATTCAGATTATAATGTAAGGTTGTATAATATTAAAAATGCTATTTGTTTTAAGACGAATGAAGGATGGCAGAAATATGAACCTATTATAGATTCTATTACGTCTTACAATCTGCTTAATGATAAATTAGGAAAGGGCAGTTATATCATTTCAGGAGTAAGTAAAGATCTGTTTGCTTTAAAAGATAAAAGTGGATATATTAAATTTAAGTCCTTTTCTGATGATGAAGACAAGTTATTTTTAAACGATAGATCTTTAAAGAATAGATATATTATTGGTTACGAAAATATGTCTACAATTAGAGATTCTGTTTATGCTTTGAGTTTAGATAATGGATTTATGATGATTAATAATACTTCTGCCAATACTACAAATTTATATCGGCCTAATATAGAGAGTATAGCTGTTAATGGAGTATTAATAAGTCTTTCTAATATTTATAAAGAAGGTGTGCGTTTTAATTTTAATGAGAATATTGCAATTGAATTAACGTCATCGAAATCTACAAATTATTTTTTAGAATATAATATTCCTGAAACGGATGATATATGGTATAAAATTGAAGGTAGTACAGTAGAGTTTTCAAATCTAATAGATGGTGAATATACATTTGCTTTTAGAATAAATGATAATTCAGGTAAAGTCTCACCTGTTACAAGTATAAAAATAGATGTTCTTCCTCCTTGGTATAGAGATACAATAGGTTTTGTGCTTTATAATCTTTTGGCAGCTATGATTGTTGTAATCTTCTATACGATGCATAATAGAAAGGTAGCTAAAGAGCAACATCTTATTAAAATTAAATATCAAAAGGAGCAGGAAAAATTATTAAGAGAGCAAACCTTAGAGAATGAGAAACAAATGGTTCAGCTTAAAAACGAATCGCTACAAAACGAAATTAAACTTAAAAGCAAGCAATTAGCTAATAATGCAATGGCTCTAGTAAAAAAGAATGAGACATTACAAGATATTAAAAATGAACTACAAGTTAATAAAGATGGTTTTAGTAATTATTATTCTTATAAAAAGTTAGTAAAGAAACTTGATAACTCAATTGTTTTAAAAGATGAATGGGAGGTTTTTGAAAATAACTTTAGTCAAGTTCATGATGAGTTTTTTGAAATACTAAAAGCAAAACATTCTAGTCTTAAACCAAAAGATTTAAAAATGTGTGCCTACATCAAAATGAATCTTTCGTCCAAAGAAATAGCACCACTTATGAATATCTCGGTTAGAGGGGTCGAAACACATAGATATCGATTAAAAAAGAAGTTAGATTTAGAAAATGATATTTCTTTGGTTGATTATTTATTAAATATTAAAAATTAAGCTTTGATATTTACTTTTTCATAGTAGTTTACTACGTCATTACTACGTCATTTTAGCTTTTATTATTCTACTACAACGTTTTTCTAATTGGTTTATGCTACGTCACGTATAGTTTTTTTAGTAGAAACGGCTCTTCTTCATCATGCATGACGTATTTAAAATGTAAAAAGAGATTAACATAGTTTAACATTAGATTATAACTTCGTATTAAATAAACTAACTCTATAATTTAATATTAAACAATCTATATGAAAACAAAAATTAGTCTATTGTTGATGTTGTTTTTTTCAATCTGTTCTTTTGCACAACAGATAGAAATTAATGGAACGGTAACAAGTGAGAGTGACGGTATGCCTTTGCCAGGGACTAGCGTCATTATTAAAGGAACAGATAGGGGAGTCACTACAGATTTTGATGGGAAGTACATGATTATGGCAGAAGTAGGTGAGCAATTAGAGTTCAGCTATATTGGTTTTGTGCCTCAAGTAATTACTGTAGGTTATGAAAATCAATTGAATATTACTTTAATTGACGATGTTGCTTCTCTAAATGAAGTGGTTGTCGTTGGTTATGGTACTCAGAAAAAAGCTGATTTAACGAGTGCTATTTCAACGATTAAACCAGAGGAATTACAAAAAACACCTTCTGCACAAGTTGCTCAGAGTTTTCAGGGTAAAGTTGCGGGTGTGCAAGTAAGTAGTATGGGGTCTCCAGGTGAAACACCAGAAATTATTATTAGAGGTACCAATTCATTATATGGTAACTCTTCGCCATTGTTTGTTGTTGATGGTGCTTTTTTTGATAACGTAGATTTCTTAAACTCTAGTGAGATTGAAAGTGTATCAATATTAAAAGATGCTTCAGCTTCTGCTATATACGGTGTAAGAGCTGCAAATGGTGTTGTTTTAATAACAACTAAAGGAGGTAGACTTAATAAGAAAGCAGAGATTACATTTTCTACTTATTATGGTATGCAAATAGCTCAGAATGTTTTAAAAATGGCAAACACAGAACAGTTTGTAACTTTTGCACAAGAATCTGGTTCTGCTTCAGAAATTTCAAGTGTTAATCAAGCGATGCAAAGATTTGGTCGTAGTAGAGTAAATCCTAATATACCTGATGTAAATACAGATTGGTATGATGAGGTTCTTAGAGTGGCTTCTATTGAGAATCACGATTTTCAAGTTAATGGAGGAGGAGCAGATATTTCTTATTCTGTTGGTGGTAACTTTTTTGCTCAAGATGGTATTCTTGATATGAAAAATAGTTACGAACGTTTTAATGTTAGAGCCAAAGTAGATGCAAAAGTTAATGATTGGCTTAAAGTTGGTGGAAATATGTTATACAGTAATGCTGTAAAATATGACGATGAAGCTTCTGCATGGCAAGAAACTTATTTTGCAGTGCCAATTTTACCAGTATATGATAGTAATTTTACTGATGCAGATCCTTTACCATACTCAGATGCAAGAGAAATAGGATATAGAAATTCTCAAAATCCATTTACATTATTAGATAATTCTGATAGAAGAGGAGAAAGAAGAAGAACTGTAGCTAATTTTTATGCGGATTTTAAATTGATTCCTGAACAATTAAGTTTTAAAAGTAGTTTGTCTTATAACTATTTAGGTGTAAATGAGCGTATTGTTTCTCTTCCATATTATGTTACGGATGATTATCAAAGAAGTGTTAATCAGTCTTCAATAACTCGAAACAATGCCGTTACAGAAAACTACATTTGGGATAATACATTGACATATACAAATACCTTTGGAGAGCATGATATTACCGTTTTAGCAGGTATGTCTTTTAGAGATGATTATGCTAGTAACTTTGGAGCTTCTGGTAATTTTGATCCTAATGGTGCTTTTATTAGAAATAACGATAAAACTTGGTATTTAACAAATACTTCTGAAGATAGTAGAACAGCATATGATGGCGGAAGTCGTTCTTATGGCTTCTCTTATTTTACTAGAGCACAATATAAATTTAATGATAAGTACTTAGCTTATGCAACATTTCGTGCAGAAGGAAGTAATAAGTACGATGAAACTTATGTGTATTTACCTGCATTTGGTTTAGGTTGGGAATTATCTAAAGAATCTTTCATGGAAAATGTAGGATTTATAGATTATTTAAAACTTAGAGCGGGTTGGGGTAGATTAGCAAATGATGCTGTGCCAGCTAGTATTCCTCAAAGTGCTTCAACTATTTCTACAGTTTTTGATGATACTTTAGTAAATGGATTTCAATTCTCTACATCATCTGATGATTTAGATTGGGAATATACAGAAGAGTTAAATTTAGGTTTGTCTTCTAACTTCTTTAATAATCGTTTGTCTCTAGAAGCTGATTATTTTATAAAAGATACAGAGAATTTAGCAATTCCAGTTTTACCATTAATAGGTACAGATATTAGTTACCAAAATGTTGGGTCACTTAGAAATAAAGGACTAGAATTAGCGGCGACTTGGAATGGTAGAATATCAGATGACTGGAGTTATTCTATCTCAGGAAACTTTAGTACTCTAGATAATGAAATTACAAGTCTTGAAGGTCAGCCATATATTGATACAGGAACAGCAGAAGCACGTCAGCGTTTAGTTGTTGGTCAGCCAATAAATGTGTTTTATGGTTGGGAAATAGAAGGAGTATACCAAAATCAAGCAGAGATTGATGCAGATCCAGTAGCTCAAGCAGCAATTGCAGATGGTACGGATATTAAACCAGGTTATTTTAAGTATAAAGACAACAATTCAAGTGGTACTTTAGATAGTGAAGATAGAGAGTACTTAGGATCACCAGTTCCAGATTATTATTACGGAGGTAGCTTAGGTCTTAATTATAAGAATTTCGAATTAAATGTTGCTTTTTACGGCCAAGGAGGAAACGTAATTTTAAATACAAACCGTATGGAAGTTATTCGAACTCAGGGACGTAATATCGATGCACAATTAGCAGTTAATCGCTGGCATGGTGAGGGGACTACAAATGAATTTCCATCATCAGAAGGTTATAGAAATGTTTGGAATCAGAGATTATCTAAATTCTTTTTACAAGAAGGTGATTTCTTCAGAATTCAAAACATTCAATTAGCATACACTTTGAGAGAAGAGAATTTACCTGAAATGCGTTTTACTTTAACTGCAGATAGACCTTTTCTTTCAACTAAAAGTTATGACGGTTTTAATCCAGAAGTGGGGTTTGATGGTAGAGATACTCAAACATATCCAACACCTTCAGTTTATACATTTGGTGTAACAGTAAAACTTTAAAAAATTAAAAGATGAAAAAAATATTTAATATAAGATTGATTTTATTCATACTACCTGTTTTCATGTTTACATGTGATGATCAGTTAGATGAACAACAAGAACTAGTCGTTGTTGTAGATGATATTGATTACACTAGTGAAGACGGTGCCTTAGGTGCATTAGTTGGTGCCTATCAAAAATTTAATGACATAGGGTGGGAGCAAATACCTTTATTATCTGTAAGGGGAGATGATGTAAATGCAGGAGGTCTTGGAGATCAGCAGGGTTTTGCAGATACGGATAATTATGTTTACGATAATAATTTCTGGATGTATAATGTGTTTTTTGAAAACTGGGCACAAGATATACTTCAAATTACAGCTCAAATAGAACAATTAGAGAAATTTAGAGCAGCAGGTGTAGATTCAGATTTAATAGATCAATACGTTGCAGAATGTAGAGTGTTAAGAGGTTTTGTAACTCTAGAGCTTTCTAGAATGTTTGGAGATGTATATAAAATTGAGACTACAGATCAGACACAAATAGAAGTGCTTCCTAAAGACGAATTAATGGTTTGGATTTCAGATGAAATGGATCAGTCAATTCCATATTTATTAGATACAGCTCCAAATCAAAGAGTAGATTTACCAGGAGGGATTACTAAATACACCGGTTTAACAGTTAAGGCAATGGCTAATTTAGAAGTTGGTAATTACCAAAACGTTGCAGATGCAACAGGTGAAATTATTAATTCTAATCGTTTTCAACTTTTTGATGATTATTACCACCTATTTAAAACGGATGGGAAATTAGCTAATGAAAACATTATGGAAATTCAATATTCAGATTTTGGTCAGGCATCAGGAGAAAATGTAAGTCATTTGTTTGAATTTTATGGACCAGAAAATTGGACAGCTGCTGTGCCAGAAGCTGGTAGCGGTTGGGGATTTTATGAGCCAAGTTTCAAGTTTGTTAAATTCATGTTAGATAGAGGAGAAACAGTTCGTTTAGAAACTAGTGTGTTATTTACAGATAGAGGTATTGCAGAATTGCAAACTGACCCTAATTACGCAACGTTACCAAGTTGGATATCTAATACAACAAGAGATGGAGATGTTATTAACGATTTCACAAGAGCGTATTTTTCTAGTGGTAAACATTATTTACCTTCTATAGAGTTAACTCCTGGTAGAACTACTTACGGAACTAATAAAAACTATACAGTTATTCGTTATTCTGAAGTGTTACTAATGTATGCAGAGGCATTAACAAGAGGTGCTTCTGGTTCAGCGGGTACTGCAGATAGTGCTGTTAACTTAATTAGAAACCGTGCAGGATTAGATAATTTAAGTGGTGTTACTAGTGATCAAGTTATGGACGAGAAATTTGCAGAATTAGGAATGGAATGGGGAATTAGATTCTATGACATGGTTAGACTTGGAGAAACTGAAGAGTTGAGCTACGATGGAAGAAATTTCACCATGGAAAAAGCCTTTTTGCCTTATCCACAAGCGCAATTAGATCAGAGTTATATTCTTAATGCTTATAATCAAAACCAAAACGACTAAGAAATTATGAAAAATATAGTATTAAAAATAGCAGTAGTTTTTACGGTGCTTTTCTTAGCATCATGTGATGACGGTATAGATCCAATAACTCAAGTTAATTCAGGACCAGATCTAGAAGATCCAACAGCTCAAATTGTGAGTCCTAATGGAAATGTGTTAATTCCATTTACAGATACGGAAATAAATTTAGATATCGAGGTTTTAGTCGAAGATGATATAGAAATTAGCAATGTAACTGTCATTTTAGACGGTAATACCATTAGAACCTTTGATAGTTTTTTAGATTACCGAATATTCATGGATTCATTTCAATATGAAAACTTGCAATTAGGAAGTCATACTATTGTTGTGGAGGCAACGGATATGAGTGGCAAAACAGCATCCGATAGCTTAACTTTTAATCTTGATAACTCTTACCTACCTAGTGTGGAGGGAGAAACTTTTTATATGCCATTTTTTGAAGGGTTGTATACTGAGTTAATTAGTGAATCGGATCCTATAGAGGTTGGAACACCAAATATCGTTTCTGGTGGTTATTCTGGTAGTACTTATGAAGGAACTACAGATTCATATTTAACATTTCCAATTGATGGTTTGTTTGGTGAAGACGCTTTTAGTGCAACATTCTGGTATAAGGTAAATAGTACGCCGGATCGTGCAGGGATTTTAGTTGTAGGAAATGATACTCCAGAAAATAGAAATCAAGGTTTTAGATTGTTTAGAGAAGGCAATGAAACGGAACAAACTATTAAAGCAAACATAGGTGTTGGTACAGCAGAAAGTTGGAATGATGGTGGGATGATTGATGTTACTGCAGGCGAATGGGTTCATGTAGCTTTAACTGTTTCTGCAACAGAAAGTAAAATCTACTTAAACGGTAATTTACAAAATACGACTGTTCTAGATTCTAGTATTGATTGGACAGATTGTACAGATATAACAATTGGTGCTGGTGGAGAAACTTTTAGTTACTGGGGACATTTATCTGATTTAAGTTTAATAGATGAATTAAAATTATATAATAAAGCTTTGTCTCAGGTAGAAATAAGTTCTATGCAACCATAAGAATAATTAAGTTTAATCTAATTAATTACCCCTAGATTTTTTAAGCGGCATTTTTAATTATTAAATGCCGCTTATTCTTACCTGTTTTTGGTTTAAAAATAGAGATTAAATGATTTTTTTGATTTAGTAAGAAGTACAATAAAATGTAAGAATGTCAACGCAATTCTTTGTTTAGAATATTAGAAAATGAGTAACATAAAAAAAATTAAATTATTAATAATCACTTTACTGTGTTTAAGCTGTGGTTCAGACAATGGGCCTGGTTATCAGGAGCCATATAATCCAGGTGGTGATGATCCTATAGTTGAAGACTTAACAGACGAAGAATTATTAGACCTAACCCAAGAAACGACTTTTAAATATTTCTGGGATTATGCAGAGTCTAACTCTGGTGCAGCTAGAGAACGTTACCATGTAAATGATCCTTCAGATAGTGAAAATGTAGTCACAACAGGAGGTAGTGGTTTTGGTCTTATGGCAATTTTAGTAGGTATTGAAAGAGGTTATATTTCAAGAAGTGAAGGTTATGATAGATTAAGTCAGATTTTAAATTTCTTTGAAAACGCAGATCGTTTTCATGGCGCTTGGCCACATTGGATTAATGGAGTAAATGGTAACGTTATTCCTTTCAGCGATCAAGATAATGGTGGTGATTTAGTTGAAACTGCACTTTTTGCACAAGGATTAATTTGTGTAAAAGAATATTTTAAGGACGGATCTGAAGAAGAAGCCATTTTAGCGACTCAAGCAGATGTGTTATGGAAAGGTGTAGAATGGAATTGGTATACTCAAAACCAAAATGCTTTGTATTGGCATTGGAGTCCAGATAATGGATTTACAATGAATCTAGAATTAAAAGGTTACAACGAAACATTAATCGCTTTTGTTTTAGGAGCAGCATCAACAGATTACGCTATTGCACCAGAGGTATATAACGAAGGTTGGGCTAGTAATGGAAGTATTGTTTCTTCGGAAAGTCAATACAATATTCCGTTGATTTTAGATCATGCAGGCTCGGGATCAGGTCCTTTATTTTGGGCGCATTATTCATATTTAGGGTTAAACCCAACCAACTTAACGGATCAGTATGCGAATTACTGGGATTTAAATGTGAATCATACCAATATCAATTATCAGCATTGTGTTAATAACCCAAATAACTATGTGGATTATGGTTCAGATTGTTGGGGTTTAACAGCAAGTTATTCTAGAAATTCAGATGGTTCTACAGGGTATTCTGCTCATAGTCCTGAAAATGATTTAGGTGTTATTTCACCTACGGCAGCAATTAGTTCTATGCCTTACATACCAGAGAAATCACTTGCAGCTTTACATTATTTTTATAGTAAGAAAGATATATTATTAGGACCTGCAGGATTTTATGATGCCTTTAGTCCGCAATATAATGATTGGGTTACAGAAAGATATTTAGCAATAGATCAAGGGCCAGAAATTATTATGATAGAGAATTATAGAACCGGACTTTTGTGGAATTATTTTATGCAAAATGAAGATGTTCAAAATGGTTTAAATGCATTAGGCTTCTCCTATTAAATTTCAAATAAAAGAATCATGAAACATTTATTTTTAGTCTTAATTTTTGGTGTCACATTTTTGAATTCAGTTAGTGTAATCGCACAGAAAACCGAATCGTCAAAAGATTTGTTCTCGTATGAACATCATATGGTTAATGGCGATACGCTAAATTATAGAATGCTTCTGCCAAAAGATTTTGATGCCTCTAAAAAGTATCCATTAGTATTGATGCTTCATGGAGCTGGAGAACGTGGTAGCGATAATAAAAAGCAACTGAATAATGGAGCTAGCTTGTTTCTGAATAAAAAACACCGAGATTCTTTTCCTGCAATTGTGATTTTTCCACAATGTCCACAAAATGATTATTGGTCTAAACTAGATGCAGATCGCTCTACAAAGCCAATTACATTTAAGTACAAATACAATGAGGCACCAACTAAAGCTATGGCTTTGGTAACAGATTTAATGACAGAGATGGTCGCTAAACCGTACGTGAAAACTAATCAGGTTTACGCCATGGGATTATCTATGGGAGGTATGGGAACTTTTGAGATTATCTACCGTAATCCTGAGATGTTTGCGGCTGCAATTCCTATTTGTGGTGGTGGAGATCCAGAATATGTAACAGCTTATGTGAAAACGATTCCACTTTGGATTTTTCACGGAGCTAAAGATGATGTTGTTGATCCAAAATTATCACTAAACATGGCATCAGCAATAATAAGTGCAGGCGGATTTCCTAAACTTACTTTATATGATTTTGCAAACCACAATAGTTGGGATCCAGCTTTTGCAGAACCAGAACTTTTAAAATGGCTTTTTTCAAATACTAAATTATAATAATGAAGAGATTAATTAACATAAAAACTATCGCAATTGCAGTTATGGCAATGACCCTAGCAAACTGTAATTCTAATACGACTACAGAGATTAAATCGACATCAGATACAGAAAATCCTTTTGCTTCAAAAGTAGATTCTATTTTAGAATTAATGACTATTGATGAAAAAATAGGGCAACTTAATCTGCCAACTTCAGGTGATATTACAACAGGAGCTGCTAAAGGTTCTGATGTAGGAGAACGTATAAAACAAGGTAAAGTAGGCGGTTTATTCAATATTAAAACAGCAGAAAAGATTTATGAAGTTCAAAAGATTGCTGTAGAACAAAGCCGATTAGGTATTCCTTTAATTTTCGGTATGGATGTTATTCATGGTTATAAAACAACGTTTCCAATTCCTCTAGGTTTGTCTAGTTCATGGGATATGGAAATGATAGAAAAAACAGCAAGAGTAGCTGCGATAGAAGCAAGTGCAGATGGTATAAACTGGACGTTTTCACCTATGGTAGATATCTCTAGAGATCCACGTTGGGGGCGCGTTTCTGAAGGAAATGGTGAAGATCCTTTTTTAGGAAGTAGAATTGCAGAAGCAATGGTAAAAGGATACCAACAAGATGATCTTAGTGAGAATAATACTTTAATGGCATGTGTAAAACATTTTGCTTTATATGGAGCGCCAGAAGCTGGTAGAGATTATAATACGGTAGATATGAGCCGAATTAGAATGTATAATGAATATTTAGAACCTTATAAAGCAGCTATTGATGCAGGTGTTGGTTCTGTAATGGCATCATTTAACGAAATAGATGGTGTGCCAGCAACAGGAAATAAATGGTTACTTACAGGTTTGTTACGTGATGATTGGGGTTTTAATGGTTTTGTTGTAACGGATTATACTGGGATTTACGAAATGACAGAACACGGAATTGGAGATAAATACCAAGTGTCTGAGCAAGCTTTAAAAGCAGGAGTTGATATGGATATGGCAGGGGATTCTCCTTCAATACCTGTTGCTTTTGTAAAAACATTAAAGGAATCTTATGAGAATGGTAAGGTTTCTATGAATGATATTGATACCGCTGTGAGACGAATGCTAACGGCTAAGTTTCAATTAGGTTTATTTGATGATCCATACAAATATTGTGATGTTAATAGAGCAAAAACAGAAATTTTTACACCAGAAAACAAAGCTTTTGCACGCACAGTTGCAGCCGAATCTATGGTTTTACTTAAAAATGAAGATCAATTATTACCTATTAAAAAATCGGGAACTATTGGTTTAATTGGGCCATTAGCTAAAGCGACAAATAATATGGCTGGTACTTGGAGTGTGGCTACAGATCAAGAGAAATCTAATTCTGTTTTCGATGGTTTAACAGAAGTTATTGGAGATAAAGCGACTTTGTTATATGCTAAAGGAAGTAATATAGATTATGATTTAGGATTAGAGCAACGCGCAACTATGTTTGGTAAAGATATTCCAAGAGATGGTCGTACAGATAAGCAATTGTTAGATGAAGCACTTCAAATAGCTGCAAAATCAGATGTTATTGTTGCAACTATAGGAGAGTCTGCTGAGTTAAGTGGGGAAAGTAGTAGTAGAACCGATTTAGGAATTCCGCAAGTACAAAAAGATTTATTAAATGCCTTATTAAAAACAGGAAAACCTGTAGTTTTAGTTCTATTTACAGGTAGACCTTTGGTTTTGGTAGAAGAAAACGAAAATGTGCCAGCCATACTTAATGTTTGGTTTCCTGGTAGTGAAGCAGGTTTGGCTATTTCAGATGTGTTATTTGGTGATGTTAACCCTTCAGGGAAATTAACAGCAACCTTCCCGAGAAATGTAGGGCAGGTACCAATTTTTTATAATCATAAAAATACAGGAAGACCTTTAGGGAACGACCAAGGTATCTTTGAGAAGTTTAAAAGTAATTACATTGATGTTCGTAACGAACCTTTATATCCTTTTGGTTATGGTTTAAGTTATACAAAATTCGATTATTCTAACTTAACAACTAATACAGCTACAATTGATATGAATGGTTCTGTTGAGGTTTCGGTAGATGTTACTAATTCGGGTGATTACGACGGTAAAGAAGTTGTGCAACTCTATGTTAGAGATCTTGTTGGTACAGTTACAAGACCGGTTAAAGAATTAAAAGGTTTTCAAAAAGTTGAAATTAAAAAAGGAGAAACTAAAACAGTTAGTTTTACGTTAACTGTAGAAGATTTAAAGTTCTATAATTCAGAATTAGATTTTGTAGCAGAACCTGGACAGTTTCAAGTGTTCGTTGGTACAAATTCAGACACTAAAATGATGAAAGAATTTGAATTGAAAAAATAATAATAATACACTATTTAATGCTTGTGCAGATATTTAAGTTGAAAACCTCAAGATGTATGAGGTGATTAAAGCAGTTTTTTTCATTATTAAATTAAAAAATAAATCACCCTAATTGATTAATATAATTTTTTTATGCCACATATGATTTTTAAGTTCAAATCCCTATTCTTATTATTTTATGTGGCTTTTACATGCCAAATTACGTCACAATCTCAGGTGAGTAATTTAGGAGTGAATTCTTCAGATGATAACATTATTTTCAAAACTTACACTTATGCTATAAAAGGAAAAGATACTCTAAAAATGGATGTCTTTACTCCAAAAAATATTAAAGAGGGAGATAAATTACCTGTTTTACTTTGGATGCATGGTGGTGGTTTTTCTGGTAGTAATCGTGCTTTTACAGATGATAATAGGTTAGTTAAGTATGTAGCCCAAGAGCAGAATTATATAGGTGTTTCTATCGATTATCGATTATTACGCCAAAATAAAGCAACGGGTTTTGGTTGTGATTGTCCTAAAGACGAAAAGTTAGAAACGTTTAAACAAGCAGCTATTGATTACCTAGATGCAGCAAAATATCTCATTGCTCAAGCTGATCAACTACAAATAGATATTACTAAAATTATAGCAGGTGGCAGTAGCGCGGGAGCAGAAGGTAGTCTTAATGCTGTTTTTATGAAAGATTATTTTGTGGAAAATAAAGAAGCTTATGCTAACGTAAAATTTGCAGGTGTGTTTTCTTGTGCAGGTGCTGTTGTTGATGCTAGTTATATTTTAAAAGAGAATGCTATTCCTGCAGTGTTGTATCATGGAACGGATGATAATTATGTGCCTTTTGCAAATGAATCACATCGGTTATGTAACTCTAAACAGCCAGGTTATTTAAGGCTTGATGGTTCTAAAATTATCGCAGCTAAATTACAAGAATTAGAGAAATCTTATTATTTCCATATTGTAAAAGGTGCAGGTCATGAAATTGCTAGAATTCCTTCTGAAGATTTCGGTAAAATATTCAACTTCTTTAAACGCACGGTTTTAAATAACGAAGTGATTCAAACTAAAGTGATTCAAACAAAATAAACATGAGATATTTTTCTACTTTATTAATGCTTTTTTTTGTGTTTCAATCTTGTAAAAAAGAGGCTAATTCTGATGTCAATCAACCTTCTAATTCAAAAGAAAAAGCAGAGATAAAAAAAGGGTTTGATACCTATATTAATCCATTAGATATTGATTATACCTATATGGTTTATAATTCAACTCAAAATAAATCCTACCGTTCAGGTGCAGATCCAGCGGTTATAGAATTTAAAGGCGAATACTACATGTTCGTTACACGTTCTTTTGGTTATTGGCATTCTACAGACTTGGTTAATTGGAATTTTATTAAGCCACAACAATGGTTTTTTGAAGGTAGTAACGCTCCAACAGCTTTTAATTACAAAGATTCTTTAGTTTACTTTGCTGGTAACCCTGCTGGTTACGGAAGTATTCTTTATACCGACGATCCAAAAAGTGGAAAATGGGAACCGACAGCATCTATATCTACGGACATTCAAGATTCTGAATTATTTATAGATGATAATGGCGAAACCTATTTGTATTGGGGATCTTCTAATGTGAACCCGCTTCATGTAAAAATGTTGAATAAAGACGATCGTTTTTTAGAAACAGGTGTTCGTGAAGAATTGTTTAATCTTGATGAAGAAAAACACGGATGGGAACGTTTTGGTGAAAATAACTTTCATCCAACTTTAAAGGAAGGTTATATGGAAGGCGCTTCTATGACCAAATACAACGGAAAATATTATTTACAATATGCCGCACCAGGTACACAATTTAATGTGTATGCAGATGGTGTTTATATCGGAGATACACCGCTAGGTCCTTTTTCATATATGAAAAACAATCCGATGAGTTTTAAACCCGGTGGATTTACAAATGGTGCAGGACACGGAATAACGGTGAAGCAAACCAATGGACAATATTGGCACTTTGCAACGATGGCGCTTGCCTCTAATTCGCAATGGGAACGTCGTTTGTGTATGTTTCCTACTTATTTTGATGACGAAGGATTAATGTATACCAACACCGCTTATGGAGATTATCCGCGTTTTGGATCTAATCATCCTACAAAAGCAGGAGAGCATAATGGTTGGATGTTATTATCGTATAAAGGAGGTGTTACAGTATCTTCTTCGTTAATGCAGGTAAAGAAATTTACGTCTGATGATGATGATGTAGAAGTCACAGAATTACCTTCAGAAAAAAATAATGAAGGTGAAATAATCTCTAAAGTATTAACCGATGAAAACCCTAAAACATTTTGGGTTGCAGGTGCCAACGATGATAAACAATGGATAACGATTGAGATGCTGAAGCCAGGAAACATCAATGCTTTTCAATTGAATTTCCATGATCATGAATCAGGAATCTACACACGTACCGAAGGATTAAAACATCAATTTACTATTCAAGCTTCAGAAGATGGCATTAATTGGGGAACAGTTGTAGATAGAAGTGAAAGTGAAAAAGACACACCAAATGCTTATATTGTTTTAGATGACCCTGTAAAGGCAAAGTATGTGCGTTACAACAATATAAAAGTGCCTGGTGCAAACTTTGCGATGTCAGAGTTTAGAGTCTTCGGATTAGGACTTGAGGATAAGCCAGCAGATGTTACAGGGTTTAAAGTAAAAAGAGAAGAAGATCGTAGAGATGTATCATTTTCTTGGAATGCTGTAGAAGGTGCTCAGGGCTATAATATTCGTTGGGGAATTGCAAAAGATAAATTATATCAGTCATGGCAAGTTTACGATACAAATGAACATTTTATGCGTTGTTTAGATCGAGATACGCCATATTATTTTACAATTGAAGCATATAGTGAAAACGGAATTTCTGAAAAGAGTTCTGTTGTCTATGTTGAATAGATTTTAAAATACAAAGTGTTTATTTCTGTTATGTTTTGCTATTTGTTTTTTAGTGTTAAGCGATTCAAAATAAACATCTAAACTTACCTTTGATTTATAAGGTAAGTTTAAAGGGTTTTTCTTTAATAAACCGGTTGTCAGAGAGATAGGTTTTAATGTTGAAAAAACACTTTTTAAGTGCTTAAAAATATAGCTTTAAGCGGTGATAGAACATCAAATAACTAGCGGAAGATTTGCCAATTTTAGTTAAATTGCAGTTGTAAATTTTAAATAAACTAAGTCTCTAAATAATATTAAATATAATTAAAATGAAAAAAGGTGTTTTCTTACTATTAATCGCTGCGGTTTCCGCTTTAGGAGGCTTGCTTTTTGGTTATGATACAGGCGTTATCAATGGAGCTCAATTTTACCTTACAGAGTATTTTGATTTAAGTGATGCATTAAAAGGTTGGGTTGTTGGTAGTGCACTTATTGGTTGTTTTGTGGGTGCTATTGTTGCTGGACCTTTAAGTATTAAAATAGGAAGAAAGTGGTCTTTAATAATTTCGGCTATATTCTTTACAATTTCAGCTTATGGTTCTGGTTTGCCAGACTTATTTCCACAAACCGTAAGTATGTTGGTTGTGTTTAGAATCATAGGAGGTTTAGGTATTGGTGTAGCGTCAATGAATGCTCCAATGTATATTGCAGAAATAGCACCTTCAGATATTAGAGGGCGTATGGTAACGTATTATCAATTAGCAATTGTTATTGGATTTTTTGTGGTATTCCTAGCGACTTATTTTATTGGTAATGATTTAACGGTAGCAGAGAATATTGAATTTGGCTGGAGAAGAATGTTTTGGTCAGAGTTAATTCCGAGTCTACTATTTTTAATTTTACTATTTATTGTGCCTAAAAGTCCGAGATGGTTAGCCTTAAAAGGTAATGAAAAAGCAGCTTTAGCAGTTTTACGTCAAATAAACGGTGACGATGTAGCAGAAAAAGAAATGCTTCAGATTAAGAAATCTCTAAATGAAACTAATGATGGTGTAAAGGTGAGCTATTTCTCTAAAGGAATATTAGTTATTATAGCTATTGGCACTGTACTTTCTATGTTGCAACAGTTTACAGGAATTAATGCTGTTTTGTATTATGGGGCTGATATTTTTGAAAAAGCACTTGGTTTTGGAAAAGAAGATGTGCTCGCACAACAAATACTATTAGCATTTGTTAATTTAATATTCACATTTGTAGCCATGTTTACTGTAGATAAATTTGGTAGAAAACCTTTATTGTATATTGGGTCTGTAGGTATGATTGTTGGATTTTTGCTTCTAGGTATAACATTACAACAAGGAAATGTTGGTGTATTGTCATTAATTGGAGTATTAATGTTTATAGCATCTTTTGCTTTATCTATGGGGCCTGTTGTTTGGGTTTTATTAGCTGAGATGTTTCCTAATAAAATAAGAAGTGTTGCTATGTCTGTAGCTGTTGCAGCACAATGGGCCGCTAATTATGTGGTGTCTCAATCGTTTCCAGTCGTTATGGGAAGCGAAATGAATAATAGTGAACCATGGAATGGGTCGTTACCATATTACATCTTTATAGCTTTTATTTTAATCATTGTATTTGTAACCTATAAGTTTATACCAGAAACCAAAGGGAAGTCTCTTGAAGAGATTGAAGGGTTTTGGAAATAAGTTATAGATTAGATCATATTTATTTAATTGAAAAAATCAAGGTGCTAACACCTTGATTTTTTTGTTTATAAACGAAATGAATTATGAGGCTATGCTTTTTAAAGCAAGTATTAAGAATTAAAAACAGCTAAGGTTATTTTGTTGTGATGGTTTAATATACTTTGGGAAATACGAAGTATTAGAATGACTAAAAAAGAATATTACTGAGTTTTAAATCTAAATTACTTTTATAGATACTTTATAAAACCAAAAAACCCGATTCAGATGAATCGGGTTTTGGTGGTGGTGCCTCCAGGAATCGAACCAGGGACACAAGGATTTTCAGTCCTTTGCTCTACCAACTGAGCTAAGGCACCAATTGCTTTGTTAAGCGGGTGCAAATATAAGAACTTATTTTATATCTCCAAACAGTTTTTAATAAAATTTGATTTTATATTTTTGTAAAAATATAATTTCAGTATGAATCTTGTTGTAGATGTGGGGAATACGTATGTAAAGTTTGCGGTATTTAATTTTGCAGATTTAATATATAAAACGTCTTTTGAGCTAAATGCGTTTGAAAAACAATACGTATTACTCAAAAAAAAGTATCCAAAATTAGAAAAAGCTATTATTTCTTCTGTTGGGCATTTGTCAAAAGACCAAGTAGCGCTTATTGCAAAAGATTTAAATGCGATAGAATTATCTTCGGATTTAAGTTTTCCTTTTAAAAATGATTATCAAACCCCAAAAACATTAGGTGTTGATCGTGTGGCTCTAGTTTGTGCTTCTGTAAATCAATTTCCAAATAAAAATATTTTAATAATTGATGCAGGAACTTGTATTACTTATGACTTTATTACAAAAGATAATCACTATCTTGGTGGCGCAATTTCACCTGGATTAAGATTGCGTTATAAAGCTTTGAATAATTTAACAGCAAATCTTCCGTTATTAGAGCTTAAGTTGCCTAATAAGATAATTGGAGATACAACGGAATCATCAATTCACTCCGGGGTTGTTTATGGTACAATCAAGGAAATTGATGGCGTAATAGGAGATTATATCGACCAATACCCAGATTTAACAGTTATTTTAACAGGAGGAGATACCAATTTTTTGTCAAACCAATTAAAAAATACCATCTTTGCGAATTCAAATTTTCTTTTAGAGGGTTTGAATTACATTCTAGAATATAATTCAAAATAATGATAAAACGATTCATTGTAATTTGTATTACAATTATAAGTTCTACAGCCTTTGCACAACAAGGTACAGGTTCTCCATATTCTTTTTACGGTATTGGAAGCCTTATGTCTAAAGGTGCTGAGTATACTTATCAAAGTACAAGCGATTTTTCTAACCCTGTTTTTTCAAATGATGTTTCGACTTTCGAAAATGCATCTAAAATTGCAGTTGGTGGTTTTTATATACCAGATTATAATGCGTTTTCAGGATACTTAAAACGTGTTGTTTATAGAGCAGGTTTTAACTTTGCCAATGCTGGTTTAGTAATAAAAGACGAATCAATAAAAGAGTTTGGCATATCTTTTGGAGTAGGTTTACCAGTTGGGAATCGAAATTTATTTTCTTATGCTAATTTAGGTTTAGAATTTGGCTAAAGAGGAACAACTAACGAAAACTTAATACAAGAGAACTTTGTAAACTTTAATCTAAGTTTATCTTTGAACTCTAGATGGTTTGAACAAAAAAATATAATTAAAAAAAAATTAATTACAGATGAAGACTAAATTTACCATACTGTTTCTTTCGCTTTTTATGAGTGTTAACCTTGGATTTGCTCAGCAAGATGAAGAGTGTATGAATAATCTATCAATTTTTGATAGTTATGTGAAGAGTAAAAAATATGATGACGCTTATGGCCCTTGGCAAATTGTAAGAGAAAAGTGTCCTAAGTTCAATAGAGCTATTTATGTGCATGGTGAAAAAATACTAAAGCATAAAATAGAGAATTCTACAGGAGATGAGCAGATAGCATTTATTAATGATTTAATTTTGTTATATGATCAAGGTAGAGAAAATTTCGAATCTAGATATTCACTTGGTGAAATTTTAGAAGACAAAGCTAATTTAACATATAAGTATAGAAAAGTTTTAAATAAGACAGATCAAGAAGTTTATGATATGTTCGATGAAGCTTATACTAAGGATGTTGATAACTTTGATAGTGCAATAGGTCTTTATACTTATTTCTCTCTTGCTGTAGATTTATATGATGCAGGTGCTAAAACTCAAGAAGATGCACAATATTTATTTGATAAGTATGATGATGTTAGTGAAATAATTGAAGGTTTAATTGATGGTTATACTATAAACTTAAATAAGTATGCAGAAAAAGAAGAAGCTGGAGGTACTTTAACTAAAACAGAGTTAAGCCGTAAAGGGAGTTACGAATCTAATATCGAAGTTTTTGAAACAAAGATATTAGGAAGTATGGATACAAAACTTGGTCAGAGAGCCAACTGTGAAGTATTAGTTCCTTTATATGAAAAAGATTTTGAAGCGAACAAAAATAATGGTGAGTGGTTGCAACGTGCTATGAACAGAATGTATGCAAAAGAGTGTAAGTCTGATCCATTGTTCTTAAAATTAGTGCAACAAAAGAATGCTATTGAGCCTAGTGCAGATACATCATTCTACTTATACTTATTAACTGACGAACAAAAATATTTCGATCAAACTATAAAATTAGAAACAGATCCATTAAAGAAAGCTAAGCTTTATAAAAAATTAGCCCAAGAGTTTAAAAATAAAGGAAGTTACTCTAAAGCAAGACAATACTATATGGAAGTTTTAAAACTTAATCCTTCTGATGGTTCACCTCATTTGTCAATTGCAGCAATGTATGCTAGCAGTGCAAATAGCTGTGGAGATACTAACTTTAACAAAAGAGCTGTATTTTGGTTAGCTGCATTAGAAGCAGAAAAAGCAGGTAGAGTAGATGGAAGATTAAAATCTCACGCAGCTAAAACAGCAGCAAGTTACAGAGGTAGTGCGCCATCTAAAACAGAGATTTTTAACTGTACTTGTGCAGGTGAAACTATTAGTATCGGATGTTGGATAGGACGTTCAGTAACTGTACCAAGTAATTAATTGAAAAAAAATAAATTACATATCATCAAAAACTTAGTCACAGCAATCGTTGTGACTTTGTTTTTTTCTTGTGAGAACGACTTTAATGAAGTTCAAAAGGTCGGGTTATTGCAAAATCAACCTATTGGTGAAGCCGTAGATTTAGATCTCGATTACACAGAGTTTAAAGAAGATACGGTAAGATTACTGTCCAATTTGCGGAGTCCTAAAATGTTGGATTATTCTAATCGAAGTTTTGCTTTTAACGAATTTCCAGAAGGTGTAGAGCTTAATATTTTTGATGAACAAGGTAATAAGACAACTATTACTTCTGATTATGCTATTGTTTATTCTGAAACGGATATGATAGATTTACGTGGCAATGTTAAAATTGCAACATACCAAAAAGATACTTTGTTTACAGAGCAATTATATTATAACCAAAAGTTAGAATGGGCTTTTACTAATGAGTCCTTTTTACTTAAGAGTTTATCGGGTAATCTATATGGTATTGGATTTGATTCTGATAAAAACTTAAAAGAAAAACAAGTGGTAGAACCTGGTGGTGATTTTCAAGTTAAGAAATAACTATCTTTGTTCAATAATTATTTTAATTAACACATGAAAATACAAAAGATTTTTCATTACGCTTATATTATTTTTGCAGCACTATTTGTTTACGATGCCATTACAAAATGGTCAGACGATAGAAACAAAGCTTACATGTTATTACTTTTTGCAGCCTTAGCAACCTTTATGTTTTTCTTTAGGAAGCGTTTTAGTAAAAAGATGGAAGACAATAACAATAAATAATTTATGACTGCTGACTTAGTCATTATTATAACTACACTCATATTATCTGCTTTTTTCTCAGGGATGGAAATTGCATATGTTTCTTCCAATAAAATTCATATCGAGTTAGAGAAAAAACAAGGTGATTTCTTAGGGAAAATATTAGATAAACTTACGGCTAAACCTTCCAAATATATTGCAACCATGCTTATTGGTAATAATATAGCATTGGTTATTTATGGTCTTAAAATGGGTGAAGTCTTGGTAAATTGGTTTAATTCCATGCTGCCTTCAGACAGTCCTATTTTAAGTTATTTGTTTGTAGATCTTCAGTTGCTATCTCAAACCGTAATTTCTACATTAGTTATTTTAGTTACAGCAGAATTCTTACCAAAAGTATTTTTTCAGATTTATGCCAACACCTTATTAAAGGTTTTAGCTTTTCCTACCTATATTTTTTATGTTATATTTTCATGGATTTCAGATTTTATAATTTGGATTTCAGAAGCTGTTTTAAAATACATATTTAGAGCAGAAGGTGAAGATGTTGTACTTGCAATGACCAAAGTAGAACTTGGTAATTATATTACAGAGCAAATGGAATCTGTTGATGATGGTGATGATGTAGATAGTGAAATTCAAATATTTCAGAATGCATTAGAATTTTCAGGTGTAAAAGCAAGAGAGGTGATGGTGCCTCGTACCGAAATTACATGTGTAGATGTTTCAGATAGTATAGAGAATCTAAGACGACTTTTTATTGAAACAGGTCGGACTAAAGTTATTATTTATAAAGATAATATAGATGATATATTAGGTTATGTACATTCATTTGAATTGTTTAAAAAACCTAAAACAATCAGTTCTGTAATTATGCCTGTCGGTTTTGTACCAGAAACAATTCTTGTTAAAGATGTCTTGAGCATTTTAATTAAGAAACGTCGTAGTATGGCCGTAGTTATTGATGAGTATGGTGGGACTTCTGGAATAATGACTGTTGAAGATATTATTGAAGAGTTAGTTGGTGAGATTGAAGATGAGCATGATACTGTAGAAATGGTAGAAGAGCAATTAAGTGAAAATACGTATAAGTTTTCTGCGAGATTAGAAGTTGACTACGTTAATGAAACCTATAAGTTGAATCTTCCCAAAAATGAAAATTATGAAACTTTAGGAGGATTAATTGTACATGAGACCGAAGGTATTCCGGAAGAAAATGATGATGTACAAATAGAAAATTTTAAGTTTACAGTAACTGAAGTTTCCTCTACGAAAATTGACGAAGTCATCTTAAAAGTCTTCGATGTCGATTAGTGATTATGTCATTATTTTTTAAATTATTAGCGCTCTATAACCGCTAGAAATTTCAATCTATTTCAGTAATTTTTTAAAGGTCTATAAAAACTAAACTTCTCCTTTTATTATTTGCTAGAATATGTTATTTTCGCACACTTATTTATACCAAATTAAAGAGGATACAAAAAGACTATGGCAGTTTTAAATAAAATTAGACAGCGCTCACTGATATTAATATTAGTAATCGCATTAGCGTTATTTTCATTCGTAATTGGAGATTTATTCAAGAATTCTGATGCCTTAACAGGTGGTTCGCAAGATGTTGTTGCTACAATTAATGGAACAGACATCAATAGAGTAGAATTTCAACAAAAAGTAAAAAACTATCAAGATAGATCTGGAGGAAGACAAACTTCTACACAGTCTATGAATGCTATTTACAGTCAAGAACTTCGTAGAATTGTTCTAGAGTCTGAGTTTGAAGAATTAGGATTGTCTGTTGAAAAAGACGAAATGAGAGATTTGTTGAAACTTAGTTTTTCTTCATATCCAGAATTTCAAGATGCAAACGGTAACTTTGATGTTAATCGTTTAAATGCATTTATTGCAAACTTGAAAGATTTAAATGGAGAAACTGCTCCTTTAGGTAACTTTTTAGTAAACTATGATAGTTGGACAAATAATGAGCAAACTATTGCAGTTAGTGCTAAACAACAAACATATTATAATTTAGTTAAAGCAGGTCTTAGTGCTACGATCTCTGAAGCTGAAGAAGAATATTTTGGAGATGCAAAAACTGTAGATATTAAATATTTACAAATACCTTACACTACTATAGATGATAGTACGGTTGAAGTTTCTAAAAGCGATATTACTGCTTACATGAAAAATCATGAAGCAACTTACAAAACTGATGCAACTACAGAAGTTGTTTATGTAGAGTTTAAAGAAGAAGCTTCTAAAGCTGATGAAGATAAAATAAAAGCTGATTTGTTAGCTTTAAAATCTGATAGAACAGAATATAATGAGAATAGTAAGAATAGTGAAACTATTCCTGGTTTTGATTCAGCTACAGATATTGAAGAATTTGTAAATTCTTATTCTGAAGTAAAATATTATGATGCCTTTTTAAGAGCAGCACAATTACCAACCGTAGCTAAAGATACTTTAATGAATTTAGCTATTGGTCAATATTACGGACCTTATAAAGACGGTGAATTCTATAAATTATCTAAAATTGTTGATGCTAAACAATTACCAGATTCAGTTAATGTTCGTCATATTTTAATTCCACATGTTGGAGGACAAAGAGCAGATGCTTCTGTTACTAAGACTCCAGAGCAAGCTAAAGCTACAGCAGATAGTATTTATGCTGCAATTAAAGGAGGAACTAAATTTATGGATTTATTAGATCTATCTTCTGATAAAGTAAGTAATGAGCAAGATGGTGAAATTGAGTTTGATTATTTAGCAGGAATGGCACCAGAATTTAAAGCTTATGCTTTTGATAATAAAGAAGGAGATATAGCTGTTGTTCAAACATCTTTTGGATACCATATTATAGAGATATTAGAACAAAAAAGTTTTAATAAAGCGATTAAAGTAGCAACTATAGCTAGTAAGATTGAGCCTTCAGATGAAACACTACAAAATGTGTTTAATACAATGTCTAAATTTGAAATAGCTATAAAAGATGGTGATTTTAATGCTCTTGCTAAAGAAGGTAACTTAACTGTGAAGCCTATTACTTTTAATGCATTGGATGAAAATATTCCTGGATTAGGAAGTCAAAGAGAAGTGGTACGTTGGTCTTTTGAAGATGATACAGAAGCTGGTGATTATAAAAATTTCCCAATCTCTAACTTTGGATTTATTGTAGCTAAAGTAGTAGAAAAAAGAGAGGCTGGTTTAATGAGTACAGAAGATGCTTCTATAACTGCTTTACCTGAAATTAGAAAAGAAAAGAAAGCGAAGTTAATTCGTGAAAAATTAAGTGCAACTACTGTTGTTGATATAGCAAAAAATCAAGGACAGAGTCCAAGAACAGCTGCTGCGCTTACTATTAATAATACAACTTTATCAGGAGCAGGTGTTGAGCCTAAAGTTATTGGAGCTGCATTTGGTTTAGCTCAAGGTGCTACTTCTAAACCTATTGATGGTGAAAAAGGTGTTTATGTAATTGAAGTTACTAAAGTTACTGAGGCAACAAAATTAGAAAACTATACTGCTATTATGAACAGATTAAACTCTGAACGTAGAAACACGGTACAGACTGAAGTATTTAAAGCTTTAGAAAATGCTGCTGAAATTGAAGATAATAGAGCAAAAACGGTATACTAACCGTATAGAATTAATAGTATTAAAAAAGGCTTTACATTTCTGTAAAGCCTTTTTTTTATGTCAATAGTTTTGTCTAAAGTGTGTGTGTGTTGAATTACTTCTATTAAGAGCTAAAACGCTTTATAATACCATCTCTTTGTATGAAATTACAGTATCATAACCACGATCATTAAAGTACGATGTAGGGTTTTTTTCTGATGTTACCATAACAAAATCTCCACCCCAAGCCCCTAAACTCTTTACGGCGCCTTTAAAGTCAGAAAACAAGCGTGATTTAATAGATTCGTGTTGAATTAATTTTGAAATTATAGTTTCATGATTTTCAATTAAGCTTTCAAATTCTGTAAGGGAAGTACAAGAAATCATTGTTTCGGTTATAGCGTTAATATCATTTATGGTATCAGTATTAACTTTTCCAAGTTTCTTATAGGTCGAAATACCATCTCTACTATTTTGCTTTTGATTGAGGTATACAAAATAGAGTTGATCTATAAATTTCGGTTGAAATTTCACAACATCAACTACCGGGTTTGTTTTAGATTTTAATTTAAAAGTTATAGGTGTATCGTTTTGTGCACAGGCAATATCATAACCACTCCCGCCAAATGTTTTTTGTAATAATTGGTAAGCATTTACATTGGCCCAATCTGCCATATTATTAATTAAGGTTGAGGAAGTACCTAAACCCCAAGCCCTGTTAAAATCTTGATGTGTTGTAATATTATAACCTTCTCCTGAAGCTAAAAAATCAGGATTCATATCTCTGATAGCTTTCAGTATTTGAATTAAACGCTCACTTACATCGTTATTAACTTTAGCTATTATGCAAAGTATGTCTGAATCATTTTCGATTAAAAACTCATCTTCAAACCAAACCTCATTAAGCTCATTATAACTTTTCCAATAGATGATGTTTGTAGTGTTGTTTTCAACCGTTAAACTCTGACCGTATTTTGTAGGTATTGCTAAAGCTTTAGCGCCATCTAAAACAGCATATTCTGCTGTGAGTAGTAATTTTCCGTTACTTCGGTAGGTGTGAGAGTGAGAGTTCAAAATGAATGAGATATATGATTTTATTTTACTATGAAACTATGTAGCTTCTAGCCTTTGTTACTTTAAAAAACTATTTCCGCAAAGCTTCAATAGCATCTACAACGGCACTATGCGTTACTGTATGTGTTTTAAAATGCTCCACTAATTTTACTTTTTCTACTTCAGTAGCTTCAAACTGATTTAGAATATTCATTAAATGCATTTTCATATGCCCTTCTTGAATTCCTGTGGTTGTCAATGATTTTACAGCACCAAAATTCTGAGCTAATCCTGCAATAGCAACAATCTGCATTAAATCTTTCGCATTGGGTTTTTGAAGCATTTCCATTGCAAATTTCACTAAAGGATGTAAACTTGTTAAACCACCAACGGTTCCTAAAGCTAATGGAATTTCAATCCAGAATTTAAAGACACCATTATCGATAGAGCAATGTGTTAAACTTGAATATTTACCGTCTTTTGCAGCATAGGCATGCACACCTGCTTCAACGGCTCTAAAATCATTACCTGTTGCTAAAACAACGGCATCAATCCCATTCATTATTCCTTTATTATGCGTAACAGCTCGGTAAGGTTCTATTTCTGCTATGCTAACCGCTTGTTTAAATTTTTGAGCAAATTGTTGCGGATTCGGAATGTCTTTACTTTTTAAATCTTCAATATTACAAGAGACTTCTGCACGCACTAAACATTCTGGTACGTAATTAGAAAGAATACTCATTACAATAGTAATATCCTTTTCGTCTTCTGTAAAATCTTTAAATTGTAACGCTTCTGTTTTAAAACTTGTAGCAAATTGCTCTAAACATGAGTTGATGAAATTTGCCCCCATCGCATCTAAAGTTTCAAACGTAGCATGAAGTTGATAATAGTTGGGCAAATCTTTAGTTTTATTACGTAATTCAATATCTAAAATTCCACCACCTCTACGTTTCATATTTTTTGTGATGGAAGCAGTATCTTCAATTAATTTAGGTTTAACGGCTTTAAAAAATGCTTCAAGTTTAGCGGTATCACCTTCGTATATAAAATGAACTTGACCAATTTTTTCAGTCGAAATGACTTCAGCTTTAAAACCACCGCGTTCTAACCAAAACTTAGCAGCTTTACTAGCAGCGGCTACCACAGAACTTTCTTCAATTGCCATGGGAATAGCATAAAGCGTATCATTTATTAGAAAGTTGGGCGCAACACCTAATGGTAAATAATAGTTGGTAATGGTATTTTCTATAAACTCATCGTGTAACTTTTGTAATTTATCGTCTGAATTCCAATACTGTTGCACAAGTGTCTTAGCGCTATCTTGATCTGTGAAATAGGTGTCTAAAAGCCAATCGATTTTTTCGGATTTAGAAAGCTTTGAAAAGCCTGAAATGATGTTGTGCATATTGGTTTTGTGTTTAAAAAAAACAAAGATACTAGGATTGGTGTAAAATGCTTTAATAATCAATTACAAAAGCCGATTTACTGTTAATAATAGTGGTTTTTTCCATAATTTTTAGTAAACTTGGCATTGCTTTATTAAAATTTAAATTTTAGAAAAAGAGCATGCTAAAAATCCTTTTAAATATGAGGTTTGTTAATAGTAAAAAGCGTGTGATCTTTGGATAATAATAACGATTAACAGATGAAATTGAAACACCTTCCTGCTATTTTTGCCCTTTTAATAACTTCTCTAGTTTTTGCTCAAGAAAAACAAATTACACTTCAAGATATTTGGACAGGTCAATTTAGAACAGAAGGGATGCAAGCTTTGCATTCTATGGCGAATGGAAATCAATATTCTGTTTTGAATTTTGACAGACAAAGCCGAACGTCTACCATTGATATTTACGATTATGTAACTTTGAAAAAAGTGAAAACCTTAATCTCTTCTGCTGATATAGCTGAGATTCAAGGTTTTTTTGATTATAAATTTAATGCAGATGAGTCTAAAATAATTCTGACAACAAAATCAGAGCCTGTTTTTAGACATTCCACTTTAGGTGAATATTATATTTATGATATCGCTTCAAAAAAAGTAACTAAAGTTTCTGATAATTTAGTGCAAGAGCCAACATTATCTCCTGATGGTACTAAAGTAGCTTATGGATTTAATAATGATTTATTCGTTAAAGATTTAAAGTCAGGTGCAATTGAGGTGATTACTACTGATGGAGAAAAGAATAAAATTATAAATGGTATTACGGATTGGGTTTACGAAGAAGAATTTGCTTTTGTAAGAGCTTTTGATTGGAATGCAGATAGTAATCAAATTGCATTTATCCGTTTTGATGAATCTGATGTGCCTGAGTTTTCAATGGATTTTTATGGTTCTGATTTATATCCAACACAACATGTTTTTAAATATCCAAAAGCAGGTGAAGCAAATTCTAAAGTGTCTTTACATTTATACGATTTAAACTCTAAAAATGTAAAAGAGCTTAAAGTCGATAAGGTTTATAAAGATTTTTATATCCCAAGATTAGAATGGACCAATGAAGCTAATGTTTTAAGCGTTCAATTTATGAATCGTCATCAAAATGAATTAGACCTTTGGATGATTGATACTAATACAATGTCTTCAAATAATGTATTAGCAGAAAAAGACAAGGCTTATATTGATGTGACTTTCAACTTAACATTCCTAAAGGATAATAGTTTTATCTGGACAAGCGAATTAGATGGTTTTAATCATATTTATCATTATGCTAAAGACGGAAAGTTAATCAATCAAGTTACTAAAGGCGATTGGGAAGTCACCGATTATTATGGTTTTAATGAGAAGGAAAATACAATCTATTTCCAATCTACGGAGAACGGTTCTATAAATAGAGATGTGTATTCTATAAAATTAAATGGTAAAAGTAAAAAGCGTCTTACTGAGAAAACAGGAACAAATAGTGCGTCTTTTAGTGCGGATTTCACTTATTTTATCAATACGTTTTCAAGTGCAACAAAACCTTATGAGTACACTTTACACCAATCTAAATCGGGTAAGCTAATTAAGAATATTAAGGGTAATAAGAATCTTACAGAACAATTAGAGGGTTATGTAATGTCTGAAAAAGAATTTAGTACTATTTCTATCAATGGGAACGATTTAAATATGTGGACTATAAAACCAAAAGATTTCGATGCTAATAAAGAATATCCATTATTTATGTATCAATATTCTGGTCCAGGCTCTCAGCAAGTGGCTAACCATTGGAATGGTTCTAATGATTATTGGTATCAAATGCTAGCGCAAGAAGGTTACATTGTGGTTTGTATTGATGGTAGAGGAACGGGGTTTAAAGGCGCAGATTTTAAAAAGGTGACGCAAAACGAATTAGGTAAATACGAAGTTGAAGACCAAATAGCAGCAGCTAAACAATTAGGGCAATTAGATTATATTGATGCTTCTAGGATAGGAATATGGGGTTGGAGTTACGGTGGTTTTATGAGTAGTAACGCACTTTTTAAAGGTAATGATGTTTTTAAAATGGCAATTGCGGTAGCGCCTGTTACTAGTTGGAGGTTTTACGATTCTATTTACACAGAACGTTATATGACTACACCTCAAGAGAATCCAAGTGGTTATGATGAAAATTCGCCAATTAATCATGTAGATCAATTAAAAGGGGATTTTCTATTAATTCATGGATCTGGCGATGATAATGTACATGTGCAAAATACTATGCGTATGGTAGAAGCTTTAGTTCAGGCAGACAAGCAGTTTGAATGGATGATATACCCTGATAAAAATCACGGTATTTACGGAGGAAATACAAGATTACATTTATACAAAAAGATGACTAACTTTATCCACGAGACTTTAGGGGATAAACTTGACGTATCAAAAAAATAGAAACCGCTTTTTGTAACTAAACAAAATAACTAACTAAGATTAATATTATGTCAACAGCAACTAAAGAAGTGCATCACAATGAATTATTAGGGCACCCAATAGGTTTATTTATACTGTTTTTTACAGAAATGTGGGAGCGCTTTTCTTATTATGGAATGCGTGGGATTTTAGTGTTGTACATGGCAACATCAGCAACCGCTATTGATCCAGGTTTAGGTTGGTCTAATAAAGATGCAATTTGGTTATACGGTTGGTATACGATGTTAGTATATGTAGCTTCAATTCCAGGAGGATGGATTGCAGATAAATTTCTAGGACAAAAGAAAACCGTAATGTTTGGTGGTTTACTACTTTGTGTTGGTCATGGTGTTTTGGCAATTCCCCAAAGTTGGGCCTTTTTTACAGGTTTAGCATTAATTATTTTAGGAGTTGGTGGACTTAAGCCAAATATTTCTACAATGGTTGGTGGTTTATATAAAGAAGGAGATATTAGACGAGATAGTGGGTTTACTATTTTTTATATCGGTATTAATGTAGGTGCCTTTTTAGCGAGTATTACAGTTGGTTTAGTTGCTTATTATTACGGGTGGCATTATGGGTTTGGTTTAGCTGGTATCGGAATGTTATTTGGTCAAGTTGTATTTATTTGGGGTCAAAAATTCTTAAAAGGAGTTGGTGAATTTACAGGTGGAAGTGAAGCTACAGAAGCAGAACGTTTAGCTTCAAAACGTCCTTTAAGTAAAATTGAAAAAGATAGAGTAATTGTTTTATTAATTTCTTTTTTAATCGTTGTAGTATTTTGGGGAGCTTTTGAGCAAGCTGGAGGACTAATGAATCTTTATACAGATGCTAAAGTAGATAGAAATATAGGATTAAGCTGGTTGCAAGAAATTCCTGCAGCAGTATTTCAATCTTTAAATGCAGGTTACATTATAATCTTCGGAACTATTATTGGTGGATTCTGGATTTGGTGGAAGAAAAGTGGAAGAGAATCTTCTTCATTATTTAAAATGGCAATCGGTACCATTATTATGGGTCTAGGATATGTATTTATGATGTTTGCTTCTCAAGAAGCAAGTTCTGAAACTTTTGGTAAAGCAGCTATGATGTGGATTTTCTTAGCGTATTTATTTCATACTATTGGTGAGTTATGTACATCACCAGTTTCTTTATCTTTCATTACAAAATTAGCACCTTTAAAATATGCTTCTATAATGATGGGAGTTTATTTTGCAGCTACTGGTTTTGGAAACAAATTAGCTGGTACTATTGGAGAGTCTTCTCAATTAGAATCGTTTAGTGGAACAATGGTCGTGAGTAAACAGGGCGTTTTACCGTTTATTTCAAAAGAAACATTTAAAATTAAGGATGATAATAATAAGGTTGTAGATACAAATGATTATCCAATTAATGAGGATAAAAATTTCATTATAAAATCTACTGTATATCCAGAAAATGGTCAGGTTGTATTTAAGGATTTTGAAACAGGTAAGAACTTAAATAGTTTATTTGAATTATCTAAAGGTGAAGATTCAAATACACATCAACTTTTAGAAGCACTAAAAGAAAATAACGTTTCAGAATCTAATCCATATCATGCAAGAATAGTGTTTGAAAAAGATAAGGATAAAGCTCAGATTATTGAAAACAAAGGAGATGGTAAAGATTACGGTGTTTCTTTTGTTTTAGAAGAAGAGCAAAGTGAACAAGAATATGCAACCTTTATGTGGTTAACAATATTTACTGTTGCATTTGGTTTATTATTACTTTTATTCTTGAAGAAATTGAAAAAATTAACTCATGGAGCTGAAGATAATGAACACGAAATCTTAGAGCAAGAGCAATATGAACTTGCTAACCCGGAACTAAACGACTAAATACTACTGCCCTTATGTAACTTTTCTAACATAAGGGTTTTGGTTTACCTAACTAAATTAATTATTTTATGAATACTGATATAGAGAATCTGTTTAAAGACAAAGTCCTTGGGCATCCTGCTGGGCTTTTTGTATTATTTTTTACTGAAATGTGGGAGCGTTTTTCGTTCTACGGAATGCGTGTATTGCTGGTTAATTTTCTTACCATGGCAGCCATTGGTTATAATCCAGGTTGGGAATGGACAGTAGAAAATGCAGGTGCACTTTTTGGTACTTATGCTATGTTACTTTATATCACACCAATTATTGGTGGTTGGCTTGCGGATAAATACACAGGTTATCGTACAGCTGTTATTATTGGTTCATTAATTATGACAGCGGGTCATGCTTCGATGGCTATAGAAACAGAGTTTTCTTTATACTTTGGGTTATTTTTATTAGTAGTTGGTACAGGTTTCTTTAAACCAACTATGACGTCTATTATTTCGGATATGTACAAGAAAAACCCGGAGAAAAAAGATGGTGCATACACTATATATTATATGGGTGTAAATGCAGGAGCTTTTTTCGGAATGATGCTTTGTGGGTATTTAGCTGAGAAAGTAGGTTGGTCTTATGGTTTTGGATTAGCTGGTGTCTTTATGCTTCTTGGAACAATTCAATTTTGGTTATCTGGTCCTTTATTTGGGAAAATAGGAGCTAAGCCATCTAAAGAGCATGAAGTAGAATTACCTCAGAATATAAATGAAGAAAGTGTAGAAGTTGGTGAAGATGATACGGAAGTTGAAGAACGTCCAAATCCTTTTACAACTTTAGATAAAGCATTAATTGTAATATCTTCTATTATTGGTCTTGCTTATGCTATTAATGATCCAATGTCTAAAATTGCGGGTGTAGATATGTTTTCTTTCTTACAGATAGGAGATTTTGAAGGTCAATATACAGCAGTTCTTTTTGCATTAGCGCTATTTTTAATTTTAGTTATCGGACGTATTTTACGTTATACTTCTGTGGTTAGAGATAGAATGATTGCATTTATCATTTTTGCATTCTTTACGGTATTCTTCTGGATGTCTTTTGAGCAAGGTGCATCTTCTTTAGTGATTTTTGCAAGAGATAACGTAGATAGAATGTTAAGTGGTGGAGCGGCAACAATGTTTAATGTCATTAACACATTACTTACTGTTATCCCATTAATTATAATTTCATATGTACTTTTCATTTTATGGAAGAAAACATTCAGTAAGATACCAGGTTCTAATATTGTATTAGTGATTTGTTTCTTATTCATGTGGGGAATTGTAGGTTGGATGTTAAATAGAGATTACAATACTATTGCTTATGATGTTACTTATTCTGCTCTAGAAAAACCAGACTTAGATGATAATGGAATACAAAAAGTAGATAAGGATGGTAAAATGCAATTTTTATATGTTCCAGTATCAGAAAACACAAAGTCAGATGCTACCCATAAAGTTGTAAAACGTACTACTTCTATAGCAGAACCACTAACATTTAATGTAGGTGACAAATTAAATATTGCACCTAAAAATAATGAAGCTACTGAGTTTGGTTTCTTAGATGGAGAGCGTTTAGAGGCTACCAAGAAAAAAGCAGACGAATTAAGTAGGGATAATGGTATTGTAGCAGCAACGGTTACTAAAGTAAGAGAAAACGAAGTTGAAATTACAGTATCATGGTTTAGTATTCTAAATTCATTCTTTATTATAGTATTTGCATCTTTCTTCTCTAAATGGTGGGAAAGTAAATATAACCCTAGTGCAGCTACTAAATATGCGCTTGGTTTAAGTATTATGGGACTAGGATTCGGTTTACTTGCTTTTGGTGCAGCAGGAATAGTAGATGGCGTAAAAGTGAGTATGATTTGGTTGATATTAGCTTACTTATTCCATACACTTGGTGAACTTTGTTTATCTCCTGTTGGTTTATCTTATGTTAGTAAATTAGTACCAGGACGAATGATTGCACTAATGTTTGGTATGTGGTATTTGGCCATTGCTATAGGTAATAAATTAGCAGCGGTATTAGGAGGGCAAATTGAAAATATTACGAAAGAATATAGCTTGTCAACATTCTTCTTAATATTTACTATTGTACCAGTTCTTGCAGGATTATTAATTTTCTTTTTAAATCCTGTGTTAAAGAAATTAATGCATGGTGTACGATAAGTAAAACCGTTAAAAATATCTAAAATGCTCCTGTTTAGGAGCATTTTTTGTAAGTTCGGCTTAATGTTTGCAACAAAAGATAATATGATAAAAAAGATAACTATAGGACTGATTGCTGTTTTTGCTTTTTCATTTTCAGCAATAGCCCAAGAGATTAATTGGGTAACAATGGATGAGGCGTTAGA
Organism: Winogradskyella sp. HaHa_3_26; assembly: GCF_019278425.1. NCBI lineage: Bacteria > Pseudomonadati > Bacteroidota > Flavobacteriia > Flavobacteriales > Flavobacteriaceae > Winogradskyella > Winogradskyella sp. HaHa_3_26. The sequence goes on from NZ_CP058981.1 coordinate 2,449,056, forward strand.
GCTTCAGGAGAAAGCACCTAAAAAAATATTCATGGACGTTTATACCAGTTGGTGTGGTCCTTGTAAAATGTTAGATAAAAATACATTTCAAACTGAGGATGTGGCTGCTTATATTAATGAACATTATTATGCTGTTAAATTTAATGGAGAAGGAAATGAGGATGTAACTTATAAAGGCGAAACTTTTAGTAATCCTAATTACGATCCTTCAAAAGCGAATAGACGTAATAGTGCTCATGAGTTTGCTAGTTTTTTACGAGTTAGAGCCTACCCAACAATGATGTTTTTTGATGAAGAAGGTGGTGTTATTTCTCCAATTACAGGATACTTAAAACCGCAACAGTTAGAGTTGTATTTAAAACTTTTTGAAAGTGATAAATATAAGGATATGACTTCTCAAGAACAGTTTAATGAGTATGCTAGTGCTTTTACTCCAACTTTTAAAGAGTAATAAATAATTATTTTAATATAAAAGCTCCCTTTTCATTTGTTTGATGGAAAGGGATTTTTTTATGCCTACATGTTTCTTTCCATCGTTTTACATACGATTTATAATTACTAGCGTCAGCAATGATGTATTTTGGCTTTAAACTGTCTGATGCACGGTTCAAATTTAGCCTTGGAGAATTTCGTAATAATATATAATCAGGTTGAAATGTAATGCCTTTATACACGGCGAGACTATCTATCACCAATATAGTTTTCTTATTATATTGATAAAGGTTTTGTAAGCTATCATTGTTAATAATAGTTATAGATTCGCCAACCTTATAGTAGGTTATAGCTTGATTATTATTGTACTGAATTGAATCTAAATTATGATTTATATTTAATGTTCTATTCTGTTTTTGGCCTAGAATTGTGTATCTGCTTTTATTAAAAATTATGAATGCATTATTTTGAGTTTTATAATGGTTGAAGAAACAAATACTTTGAAGCCCAATGATTAGAATAAGACTAATTGTTGTCCATTTAAAATTTCGATATTTATATACTTGTACTAAAGCTGTAATGATCAGATAACTTACAATAACTTGAGATATAGTAAAAGAGATGTCTCTTAAAAGAAAGCTTTCAAACTGAGCCACCCAAGCAATAAAGTTATTTAAGCAATCTATTATAAAGCTATAAATAACAACAATATAATGATGTGTAATATTTAGTAAGGCTAAGGCGATAATTATCATGCCTAAGCCTAGAATAAAGCCTAAAAATGGAATAACGACCAAATTCGAAATAAAAAATAAACCAGGGAATTGGTGAAAGTAAAATAAGCTTATGGGCACAACTCCAGCTTGGGCAGCTAATGTTACAGTGAAAATCTGCCATATTTTATTTGTTAATTTATATTTGGGTCTCCATAAGTTGTAGATTTTTGGTTGAATGCTAACAATACCTAAAACGGCCAAATAACTCATTTGAAAACCAACTGAAAACAAAAAATTAGGTTTAAATAAAAGGATTAGAAAAGCAGAAATTACTAAAGTATTATAAATGTTTGTGCCACGTTCGAAGTGTCTTGCAATAGTGATAATACTAAACATTAATACGGCTCGTGTTACAGAAGGTTTTAATCCAGCTATGATAGCAAAACTACACATAATGATAATCAAGATAAAAGGTCTTATATAATAACCATATTTAAGGTAGAGCAAAGGTTTAAATAAGTAATTAAGGATTATTAAGATAATCCCAATATGCAATCCAGAAACAGCTAAAATATGAACTGTACCAGAGTTAACATAATTGCTGTAAATCGTTTTGTCAATTGTTTGCCGCTGCCCGAGTAAAAGAGCATTCATAATACTTAATGCATCATCTTTAAAACCAGCCTCTATGAGTTTCGAGTTTATTTTAGTTCGTAATAAATCTGCATGTCCATAAATAGTATGTTTAGAATTTGAAAGTTGTAAAATATTAGTTGAATTTAGATAGAGCTGATGATATACTTGTTGAAATTCTAAATATTTGTTGTAATCAAATTGATATGGATTTAAAGGTTTCTGAATAGTCTTTAATGTTGTTGAAGTATAGAAAAGATCATCAACATTATATGGTTTTATAATACTGTCTCGTTTTATATTTATCAGTAAAAGACCTATGGTTTTCTTGTCATTAACTGTTTTTATTGATACAATATACTTGTCGTTATAAAGGTCCGGTTTTAAACGCTCTTTAATTTGAAAGGTAATATTAGATACACTATTGTTAAAATTGTGATGTGTATAATGTCTTGGTCTTAGCTTATCATTTTGTAAGTTATAGGTAGTGATTCCGATACAAATTATACATAGATAAGTGAGAATAGTAAAAAGCGCAGAGTGATTAATTTTATGTCTTATTAGAAAAGCATAAAAGCCAATGCATACAGTTAATCCAATAGAAAGATATAAGAAAACATAGAAATTTAGCACAAAATAATGTGCTGCAAGAATTCCTGCAACCAGACAAATAGTTAATTGTATTATAGTGAAATTCAGTAACTTCATTAATGTAAGTTACTAAAAATCTTCAACTTATGTTATTTGTTGTGGTTTGTAGTGTGAAGATAACTAGAGCTTTAGATGAGTTAATACTGAAATCATAGGGTGTTTTCAATACTATTATCTAGTAATAAAAGATTTGAAATTTAAAGAACACGTCTAGCCTGCACAAAAGCAAAATACCAATATTTTTCTGCTAGTGAAGAGGTCATTACACCTCTACTTGTTGATGCGTGAATAAATTCAACATTTCCAGTTCTAACATTAGTAACTATACCAACATGGTTTACTTTTCTGCTATTCTTACTCGTAGCAAAGAATAATAAATCACCAACATTAACTTCTTTTACATCTACCCAATCTCCGGTACTTTTAAGTCCAGAAGTACTTCTTGGTAAACTAACATCATATTTTTTAAAGCTTGTATAAATTAAACCAGAGCAATCCATTCCTTTTTTTGTTGTACCACCATATTTATAACGTGTACCATCAAAAGTTTGTGCATATTTTACAATGGTTTTTGCCTCAGAAGTCGCTTTTGAGTTTGTGTTTACATCAATCGTATGACTTTGTCTTGATGAGCTCGAAGCTGTTTTTTTAGACTTACAGCTACTTGCAAATATGAGTAGGAAAAGGATTGGGAATAATTTTTTCATATGTAGTTTTTGGGAATTTCTTTTTCGTGATTAGAAATTTAGTTATCGTGATTCTGAATTTGTGAAACAATCAATTTAGCAGTATTCTCACTAGCTCCTGTTCCTCCTAATATTTTTTCTAATTCATAATAATCTAAAAAGAGTTGTTCTCGTTTTTTAGAATCTAAAATAGCAATTAATTCTTTTTTAAGTCGCTTTTTATTTAAATCACCTTGAATTAATTCTGTAACCACTTCGCGATCCATAATAAGATTAACAAGAGAAATGTATTTTAAAGTAATAATGCGTTTTGCAATTTGATAAGAAATAGCATTTGCCTTGTAGCAAACGACTTGCGGAACTTTAAATAAAGCCGTTTCTAATGTTGCTGTACCAGATGTAACTAATGCAGCTGTAGAAATACTTAGCAAATCATAAGTTTTATTCGAAATAAAATTGATGTTATCATGTTTTATAAAAGGTTTATAAAATTCATAATCTTGGCTAGGTGCTCCTGCAATAACAAACTGATAGTCTTTAAAATCATCAACCAAGCTTAACATTACGCTAAGCATTTTAGTGATTTCTTGTTTTCTACTTCCTGGCAATAAAGCAATAATAGGAAGATCGCTTAAATTGTTTTCTTTTCTAAAAACACTATCATTAACTTGAGGTCTATCTGCTATGGCATCAATGAGTGGATGACCAACAAAATTTACATCATAATCATACTTTTTGTAGAATGCTTTTTCAAAAGGTAGTATGCAGTACATCGCATCTACATTCTGTTTTATCTTTTCTACTCGGCTTGCTCTAGAGGCCCAAACTTGTGGAGAGATATAATAATGAGTTTTGTAATTAAGCTCTTTTGCCCACTTTGCAATTCTTAGGTTAAACCCAGAATTATCAATAAAAATAATGACATCAGGTTGAAATTTTTCAATATCAGATTTACAAAATTTAATAAGGCCTAAAATTTTTCTAAGATTAAAAATCACTTCAGCAAACCCCATAAATTGGCGTTCCTTATAATGCATCACCAATTCTCCGCCAACATTTTGCATAAGGTCTCCTCCCCAAAATCTTATGTTAGCTTCTTTGTCTTGTTTAAACAATGCTTTCATTAGGTTAGAACCATGCAAATCGCCTGAAGCTTCTCCAGAAATGATGTAGTATTTCATTTTAATTTTTTATTCAAAAGTTGATTATAATTCCCAAGTATTCAAACTTTGTATCGCATGGTGTGCAGTTAAGTCAAAATGAACTGGTACAACAGATACATATCCGTTTTCTAAAGCCCATTCATCAGTATCTTCACCTTCATCCATATTTACAAATTTACCAGTTAACCAATAATAATCGCGACCCATTGGGTTGGTACGTTTATCAAATTCTTCTTTCCAGTTAGCTTTTGCCTGTCTGCAAATTTTGATGCCTTTTATTTCTTCTTTTTTTAGATTTGGTAAATTCACATTTAATACAACACCTTCAGGTAAACCATGTTCTAAAACTTGTCTTGTAATAGTTTCTACAAAGGTTTTACAGTGTTCAAAATTAGCACTCCAATTATAATCTAAAAGTGAAAATCCTATGGCAGGGATTCCTTCAATACCAGCTTCAACAGCAGCACTCATTGTTCCTGAATAAATAACATTTATAGAAGAGTTTGAGCCGTGGTTTATTCCAGAAACACAAATATCTGGTCGTCTTTCTAATATTTCGTTAACCGCAAGTTTTACACAATCTACAGGTGTTCCAGAACAACTATATTCAGGTTGTTTTCCATCGATATTAACTTTTTCTATGTGTAAGGTAGAATTGATTGTGATGGAATGTCCTGTGGCACTTTGCGGACTGTCTGGTGCTACGACTACGACATCTCCAATTTGATTCATTACAGAAATCAAAGTTCTTATTCCTGGAGCAGTTATACCATCATCATTTGTGACTAAAATTAAAGGACGTGTAGACATTTTGTATTAAAATTTAATGAATTGTAAAAGTAATAAAAAAGGCTTCGGTTTAATAGTAATTGATACGTGTTGTTTTAGCTTAACTGTAGTGAGAATTATAATTATTAATGTTGAATTAGAAATGGTGTAATATTGGCTTTAACAAAAAAATAGGGTATCTATTTTTTATGGCATGGTTTTTTCATCTATTTTAGTGAAAAATTGAGAGCCTACTTTAATTAAAAAAGAAAAATAAGTACAATCATATTTTAAGTTTTTAGAAAAAAAGACTTAAATGCTGATGAAGACTTTTTTTGTAAAAACAAAAAAAAAGAGAATGAAAGGGAAATATAAATTTTTATTATTGGCACTGTTAATAGCATTTGCCTCTTGCAGTTTTACAACTAAGAAATTTGAAGATCCAGATAAAGATAAATTGTTAATTCAACTTATTACTTATCTTCTAGATCAAGGTCATTTTGAACCAAAAGATATTAATGATGATTTTTCAGCACATGTTTTTGAAAATTATTTGAATAATTTAGATCCGTTTAAACGTTATTTTTATGAATCTGATATCAAAGAATTTGAAGCTTACAAAGAGAAAATCGATGATCAAATTAGAGCTTACGATGTATCTTTTTTTAATCTAACACACGAAAGATTATTAAAGCGTATTGCTGAATCTAAGGAGATTTATAAATCGCTTTTAGATAAGCCTTTTGATTTTTCTAAAGAAGAATCATATAATTCAGATTATAAAAGCCTTACTTATGTTTCTAGCAAACGTGAAATGAAAGAGCGTTGGAGAAAACAATTAAAGTTTTCTACCATTGCAAATTATGACGAGGTTATTTCTAGTAAAGATGTAGATAACGATTCTGAATCTAATGAAGAAACAAAACCAAAGAAAGTTGAGTCTAAGAAATCTGAAAAGGAACTAGAGTCTGAAGCTAGATTATCAACTAAAAAATCGCTTGATGAACTTTATGATTATATTGATGATAGAGTACGTAACGATTGGTTTGCTGTTTATATCAACGCTATTGTAGAGGAATTTGATCCACATACTTTTTATTTTGCACCAGAAGACAAAGAGCGTTTTGATACAGATATCTCTGGTAAATTTGAAGGCATTGGTGCACGTTTACAGAAAAAAGTAGACGGAATTGTTGTTAACGAAATTATTAGTGGTGGTCCAGCTTGGAGAGCAGATGAATTAGAAGTTGGTGATCAAATTCTTAAGGTGAGACAAGGAGATGAAAAAGAAGCGGTTAATATTGTTGGTATGCGTTTAGATGATGCTATTAAATTTATAAAAGGACCTAAAGGAACTGTTGTAATCTTAACCTTAAAAAAAGTAGATGGTACTATTCAAGATATTTCTATTAAAAGAGATATCGTTGAGTTAGAAGAAACTTATGCTAAATCTTCAATAGTAAAAAAAGATGGTAAAACTTTCGGGGTTATTAATTTACCTAAATTTTATATCAGTTTTGAAGATTATAACGAACGAAATGCTGCTTCAGATATTAAACAAGAAATCATCAGATTAAAAAAAGAAGGTGTTGAAGGTTTAGTAATGGATTTAAGAAATAATGGAGGTGGATCTCTACAGACCGTAGTAGATATTGCAGGTTTATTTATAGAAGAAGGTCCTGTGGTGCAAGTGAAAACTACTGGAGAAGCAAAAGAGGTTCTAAAAGATAGAGATAAAGCTATTGTTTGGGATGGTCCTTTGGTTATATTAGTTAATGAACTTTCGGCATCTGCGTCAGAGATTCTAGCAGCTGCTATGCAAGATTATAAAAGAGGTATTGTTATAGGAAGTAAACAAACTTACGGAAAAGGCACTGTGCAATCAGTTATGGATTTAAATGGTATGGTGAAAAATAATACCAATGGAGATCTTGGAGCTTTAAAATTTACGACACAGAAATTTTATAGAATTAATGGAGGGTCAACACAATTAGAAGGTGTAAAGAGTGATGTTGTTGTTCCGGACCGTTACAGTTATATTGATATAGGAGAAAAAGATCAAGAAAATCCTTTACCATGGGATAAAATTGATGCTGCTGATTATGATGTTTGGACTAATTACTTTGATTACGATAATACTGTAAATAAAAGTAAAGCTCGTATGGCAGATAATCAACAATTAAAACTTATTGATGCTAACGCGCAATGGGTAAAGAAAATTAGAGATCGCGAATCTTATTCATTAAACTATGAGACCTATAAAAAGGAAATGGAAGTTAATGAAGAAGAGGCTAAGCGTTTTTCTAAACTTTCAGAGTATGAAACAAACTTAACATTTACGTCTCTACCATATGAGGTGAAGTTAATGGATGCTGATTCTATATTGATGGAGAAACGAGATAGATGGCATAAAAGTTTATCTAAAGATGTATATGTTGAAGAAGCTATTAATGTGCTTAACGACATGAAAATGTCTTATACCATTAAAGGTGGTGTAGCTAATTCAGTAAAGAACTAATACTATTTAATTAAAAGAAATTTTATATAATGAAACGTGTTTTAAACGTTTTATTTAGAGATTTCTAATTAAGAGATGGATGTCTAATAAAAATAATTCATTATCAAAACTGGCGCTTCAAAAGTTTAAAAAAAACTTTTGGGGCGTTTTTAGTTTGAGTATAATTGCCTGTATTGGCTTGCTTTCTGTGTTTGCTTATGTTTTTGCGCCAGATGCTTCAATAAATGCGAATCAGATGCATTTGTCCATTCATTCTAAATCTCCTGGTTTTAAAGTTGAAATGCTAACGATTCCTTCTGGTATTGAGTCGGGACAAAATATTTTTTCAAAACTATCTTTTGGAGAAAATAATACGGATACCGAAATTCCAATTTCATCATATAAAGTAAAAGGTGATGTATTGCATTATATAGAGTATGCTTCAGATGGATTGCAAGGGCAAGAAAAGCAACTTGAGCTATCACGTTTTTCTAACTCAAACTATAAAGATTATATAGATACGCGAAGTTTTATTTTTGGTACAGATAAATATGGTAGAGATTATTTAAGTAGAATTTTAATAGGCTCGCGTATTTCATTCTTTATCGGTTTTGTAGCTGTTTTTATTTCACTAATTGTAGGTCTTTTAATGGGGAGCTTAGCGGGTTACTATGGAGGTAAAATTGATGCTTTTATAATGTGGATTATTAATATTACGTGGTCTATTCCTACCTTATTATTAGTGATAGCAATAACCTTAGCTTTAGGAAAGGGATTTTGGCAAGTTTTTATTGCTGTTGGTTTAACGATGTGGGTAGAAGTGGCAAGAGTTGTAAGAGGGCAAATTATCAGTGCTAAAGAAATGCAGTACGTAACTGCAGCAAGAGCTCTAGGTTATAATGATTATAGAATAATCACTAAACACATATTGCCCAATATTTTTGGGCCTTTAATTGTTATTTCTGCGGCTAATTTTGCAGCAGCTATTTTAATAGAGAGTGGATTGAGTTTTTTAGGTATTGGAGCTCAGCCACCAATGGCAAGTTGGGGAGCTATGATAAAAGATCATTACAACTATATTATTTTAGGTAAACCCTATTTAGCCTTAATACCAGGATTGTGTATTATGTTGCTGGTAATGGCTTTTATGTTAGTGGGTAATGCTTTGCGTGATGCTTTAGATGTAAAGTCTTAGAATTATTGATTAGCACGTAGCTGTTCAATTTCTTCATTAGTAGCTTCTATAAAATCTAATACGCTATCTTTTCCTATGCTTTTAGATGAAGATGTTACGAAATATTGAGGTAATTCTTCCCAGAAATTTAAAAGCTCTTTACAATAGTCTTCAACATGGCGTTCAATAGCCATAGGTTTCAGTTTGTCAGCTTTAGTGAATATAATTCCAAACGGAATTTCGCTTTCACCTAAATATTGCATAAACTCTAAATCTATAGGTTGTGGCTTATGTCTAATATCTACTAAAACAAAAGCAGAAACTAATTGTGTACGTTTCTCAAAATAATCTGTAATAAATTTTTGAAATTTTTGCTTTGAAGATTTTGAAACACGAGCATATCCATATCCTGGTAAATCAACTAAATACCAACTGTCATTTATAGCAAAATGATTGATTAATTGTGTTTTTCCTGGTCGTCCAGAAGTTTTTGCTAGACTTTTACGATCAGTAATCATATTGATTAATGATGATTTTCCAACATTACTTCGTCCTATAAATGCATATTCTGGCATATTATTTTTAGGACATTTTGAGACTTCAGAATTACTAACTATAAATTCAGCTGATTTTATTTTCATGGTACTTCCTGCGAAAACAGAAATTTTTTAAATCTTATCTATTCATTTCGATGTTTTTCGAAGATGAAGATATTAGATAAGAATATTTTTAATTTTTTATCTTAACAATATATCCTTCTTTTGAGGAAGGATTATGATGGGATTTTAGAATCCACGTTTTTCAAGCCAGCTAAACAAAATTTTATTAAACTCATCTGGATGCTCCATCATTGCAGCATGTCCACATTTATCAATCCAATATAATTCTGAGTCTGGTAATAATTCATGAAACTCTTCAGCGACTTCAGGTGGTGTTACGTGATCATTTTTACCCCAAATAATACAGATTGGAATATCCATGTTAGGTAAATCCTTAGCCATATTATGTCTAATAGCACTTTTGGCAATAGCTAAAGTTTTAATTAGTTTGTTTCTGTCGTTTACGGTTTCGTAAACTTCATCTACAATTTCTTTAGTTGCTACAGCAGGATCGTAAAAAACTTCCTGAGCTTTCTTTTTCATAACTTCGTAATCACTTCGCTTTGTGTAACCGCCTCCCATGGCGCTTTCATAAAGTCCAGAACTTCCAGTAATGATAAGTGCTTTTATTTTTTCTGGGTATAATTTTGTGTGGTATAGACCAATGTGTCCACCAAGAGAATTTCCTAATAAGATAACATCTTCAAGACCTTTAAATTCAATAAAGTCTCTAAGGTAATTAGCAAAGCTTTTTACGTTAGTTTTTAAAAGTGTCATGCTGTAGATCGGTAGCTCTGGTATAATGACTTTATAGCCTTTTGAGCTAAAGAATTTAGTTACTCCGTCAAAATTACTGAGGCCTCCCATTAAGCCATGCAACACAATAATTGGTTTGCCTTCGCCTACTTCAATATATCTAAATTCCTTTTCTTTTTTTAAAAGGTGTGCCATTTGCAAATACGTACTTATGTGTTAGTAACAAATATAACTATTTCCATCAGAATATAAATAATATGTGGGAAATATCAATGTTTTTTATCTAATGATACAAGATATTGATGGTGTTAATAATTCCCACCAAAAGAAACTGTGCTCACAAGACGAATTTATTGACATTGAGTAATATCTCATGGGATTTGATATAAAACTTATCAACAAATGTGGTAGTAAGTGGTAAAAAGTGGTGTTTTTTTCAATATCTTTGAATTTGAATCGTTAAAGTGGTAAAAGAAATCTTTTGAATTCATTTATAGGGACATACGAATGTAAAGCGGATGCTAAAGGAAGGCTAATGATACCTGCTGTGCTTAAAAAACAGCTTTCATCAGCTTTGCAAGATGGATTTGTTTTAAAGCGAGCTGTTTTTCAGCCTTGTTTAGAATTGTATCCGATGTCTGAGTGGAATAAAATGATGGAAAAATTAAATAAACTTAATCGCTTTAAGAAAAAGAATAATGATTTTATAAGACGTTTTACAGCGGGTGTTAAAATTGTAGAGGTAGATAGTGCTGGCCGTTTATTGATTCCGAAAGACTTAATTAGTTTTTCTGGGATTTCTAAAGAAGTGGTTTTGGCGTCTGCGGTTAATATTCTTGAGATTTGGGATAAAAATAAATACGAACAAGCTATTGATGATGCGGCTTCAGATTTTGCAGATTTGGCCGAGGATGTCATGGGACAAGATGAAGACGATAATGGATTATCATAATGCAGTATTACTAAAAGAAACAGTAGATGGTTTAGCTATTAAGCCAGATGGTGTTTATGTAGATGTCACTTTCGGAGGTGGTGGTCATAGTCGTGAAATCTTATCTAGATTAGGTCCTAACGGAAAATTATATGCTTTTGATCAGGATAAAGATGCTTTAGAAAATGCTATCGATGACGAAAGGTTTGTGCTTATTAATGAGAACTTCAGATTTGTAAAAAGATTTTTAAGGTTTTATGGCGTGAAAGAGGTTGATGGTGTTTTGGCTGATTTCGGAGTTTCTTCTCATCAATTTGATGTTGCAGAACGTGGTTTTTCAACTCGATTTGAAGCGGATTTAGATATGCGAATGAATCAGGGGGGTAAGTTATCTGCTTTTGAGGTTATTAATAATTATGAAGAAGAAGATATAAGGGCGGTCTTGTTTCAATATGGTGAATTGCGAAATGCACCTGCAATGGCTAAAGTGATTGTTGAGGAAAGGAAAAATGCAGAGATTAAAACAAGTGAGCAATTAAAGGCGGTTTTAAAACCTTTTTTAAATCATCAAAAGGAGAATAAAGTTTTGGCTCAGATTTATCAGGCGATTAGAATTGAGGTAAATCAAGAAATTGAAGTTTTAAAAGAATTATTACTTCAGATGCCAGAAGTCTTAAAAAAAGAAGGAAGGTTGAGTTTTATCTCTTATCACTCTTTAGAGGATCGATTGGTAAAACGATTTATAAGGAATGGATTGTTTGAAGGAGAACCGGAGCGAGATGTTTTTGGGAATTTTGAAGTTCCCTTAAAAAAAGTAGGTGGATTGATTGTTCCTTCAAAAGAAGAAATAAAAATAAATAATAGGGCCAGGAGCGCGAAACTTAGGATTGCTAAAAAAATATGAGAAAAGGCATATACAGCATATTAAAAGGGAAGTTTCTAGTCAGTGATGATTCGTTTAAAAATTGGCGTATCATCATTTTTATTTCTATTCTGGCAATTGTTATGATAGCAAGTTCGCATAGTGCGGATCAAAAAGTTTATCAAATAGCTAAGTTAACAAATGAAGTAAAAGAATTGCGTTCAGCTTTTGTTGATAAAAGAGGGAAGTTAATGCAGCTTAAAAAAGAATCGTTTGTAGAAGCGGTAGTCGTAAAAAAAGGAATTGGGATTTCCTTAAACCCACCAACAAAAATCATAGTAAAATCACAAGAAGAGTAAGTTTTGGCAATAACTGAGAAAAACATATTACACAGATTATATTTCGTTACAGGCTGCATGTTTGTATTCGCTATGGCTGTGGTGTTTAAATTAGTGACTATTCAGTTTGTTCAAGGTGATAAATATAGGGCACTCGCTGATAAGCGTACGTTAGAGAATTTTGATATTCCTGCAAACCGTGGTAATGTGTATTCTGCAGACGGTAGTTTGCTAGCGACTTCTATTCCTAAATATGATATTAGAATTGATGCTGTTCAGGCTAAAGATGCAACGTTCGAGAAATATATTGGTGCTTTGGCAGATTCACTTTATCTATTTAGAAAAAAGCAAAAGCCAGTATCATATTATAAAAATATAATTCGTAAAGCTCGAAAAAATAAAAATAGATATTTCTTATTAGCTCGAAATTTGAGTTATTCAGATTATATAAGAATGCGCAATTTTCCTTTATTGAGTCTTGGTGCTATTAAGGGAGGTTTAATTGTAGAGCAAACTACAAAACGTGAACATCCGATGGGTGGAATAGCGGAGCGTACAATTGGTTACGAAAGAGAGGATGAAAATGGGAATTTTACGAGACCAGGAATCGATGGTGCTTTTGGTGTTAAATATTTACAAGGTACAAACGGAAAGCGTTTAAAGCAGAAAATAGGTAACGGACAATGGAAACCTATTGCTGATTTTGATCAAGTAGAACCTCAAGATGGTTATGATGTTTATACAACGATAGATGTTAATATTCAAGATATAGCACATCATTCTTTGTTAAAACAATTAGAGTATTACAAAGCTGACCACGGTTGTGTAGTTGTAATGGATGTGAAAACAGGTGAAATAAAGGCGATTTCAAACCTTGGGAGAAATAAAAAAGGTGGTTATTATGAGCGCTTAAATTATGCTGTAGGAGAGAGTCATGAGCCTGGATCTACTTTTAAAGTAATGGCTATGATGGCAGCTTTAGAAGATAAGGTTATTGATACATCTACGGTTATAGATACTAAAAAAGGAAGGAAATCTTTTCATGGGCGTGTAATTACGGATTCGGGTAAAGGTTTTGGTAAAATTTCTGCTGCAAGAGCTTTAGAGGTGTCTTCTAATATTGGTTTAGCAACGATTATTGATGAAAATTATGCAAAACAGCCAGAGAAGTTTTTAGATCGGTTAAGTTCTTGGAAATTAGATCAGCCTTTAGGTGTTGCTATCATTGGAGAAGGAAAACCAGATATTCCAAAACCTGGAGCTTCAAACTGGAGTAGAAATGCATTGCCTTCTATGGCTTATGGTTATAATCTTAGAATGACGCCGCTTCAAACTTTGGCATTTTATAATGCTATTGCTAATGGTGGTGAATTAATAAAACCTCGATTTTTAAAATCGGTAAAATCTTTTGATAAGGATATCGAAGTCTTTAAAAAAGAAGTGATAGTAGAGAAAATATGTTCAGATGAAACCTTAGCTGAAGTTCAAGATATGCTGAAGAATGTTGTTATCCGTGGTACAGGAAGACGTATGTATTCAGAAACATTTTCTATGGCTGGTAAGACAGGTACGGCAAGAACGGATTATGCTGATTATGAAAAGTGGAGAAAAGACAGAAAATATGTGTCGTCTTTTGCAGGTTATTTTCCGGCAGACAATCCTAAGTATTCATGTGTCGTGGTTATTCATCAGCCAAGTACAAAAGTAGGGTTTTATGGTGCAGATGTTTCGGGTCCAGTATTTAAAAGAATTGCTCAGAAAATATATACAGACACGCCAATTATAGATGAGGTTAAAATGCTAGATTTTAAAGATAATTTGGTGAATAAAGATTATGAAAGCTATTACGAAAACGCACGAAAGTATAAAGAATTAATGCCAAGTGTTGTGGGTATGCCTGCGATGGATGCAATTGCATTATTAGAGAATTTACATATTGATGTGAGAGTGAGATTAACAGGAAGTGGAGTTGTGAAAAAGCAATCTGTGAAAAAGCATGAAAAATTACAAACGAATCAAACTATTGTTTTAGAAGCGTCATGATGGTGTTAAAGGAGATATTATATAAGGTTACTATAGATACTGTTATTGGTGATACAAGCGCAGCTGTGGGTAAAATAGAATTCGATTCACGTTTAGTTGAGGTTAGTGATGTTTTTGTAGCAATTTCGGGGACTATAACTGATGGTCATAATTATATTGAAAAAGCGATTAAAGATGGTGCGGTAGCTATTGTATGCGAAATACTTCCTGAGAATTTAGAAAAGGGAATCACATATATTAAAGTTGAGAATTCTCATCAAGCTTTGGCTTATATGGCTGCTAATTTTTATGAACATCCTTCTGAGAATCTAAAATTGGTTGGTGTAACTGGTACTAATGGTAAAACAACAGTTTCTAGTTTATTATATCAGTTGTTTAAAAAAGCAGGTTATAAAGTTGGGTTGCTATCTACCGTGAAAATTATGGTTGGTGATAACGAATATAAAGCAACACATACAACACCAGATTCATTGACTATTAATAAATATTTACAGTTAATGAATGATGAAGGTGTAGAGTTTTGCTTTATGGAAGTGAGTTCTCATGGTATTCATCAAAAACGAACTGAAGGTTTAAAGTTTGAAGGTGGAATTTTCACGAATCTTTCTCACGATCATTTAGATTATCACGCAACGTTTGCTGAGTATAGAGATGTTAAAAAAGCATTTTTCGATCAGTTGCCAAAAGAAGCATTTGCTTTAACGAATAGCGATGATAAAAATGGCCTTGTGATGTTGCAGAACACAAAAGCGAAAAAACATACTTACGCTTTAAAGAGTTATGCAGATTATAGAGCGCAGATATTAGAAAATGAATTTAGTGGTTTACTGTTAAAAGTAAATGATAGTGAATTATGGACGCGATTAATAGGAAGTTTTAATGCTTATAATATTCTAGCTATTTATGGAACAGCTGAATTATTAGGATTAGATAGAGACGAAATATTAAGATTGATAAGTGAGCTTGAAAATGTCTCAGGACGTTTTCAGTATTTCATTTCAGAAGGAAAAATTACAGCGATTGTTGATTATGCACATACGCCAGATGCGTTAAAAAATGTATTAGAAACAATCAATAATATTAGAACTAAAAACGAAGAGCTAATTACGGTTGTTGGTTGTGGTGGTAATCGTGATAAAACAAAACGACCAGAAATGGCGCATATCGCTTCTGCTTTAAGTACTAAAGTGATATTAACAAGCGATAATCCAAGAAATGAGGTTCCTGAAACTATAATAGAAGAAATGGAAGCGGGTGTTGAGCCACAGAATTTTAAAAAGACGTTATCAATTACAGATAGAAAGCAAGCTATAAAAGCGGCTTGCCAAATGGCAGGAGAAAAAGATATTATTCTTATTGCAGGAAAAGGGCATGAGAGTTATCAAGAAATTAAAGG
The DNA here is from genome assembly GCF_019278425.1 of Winogradskyella sp. HaHa_3_26. Taxonomy (NCBI): domain Bacteria; kingdom Pseudomonadati; phylum Bacteroidota; class Flavobacteriia; order Flavobacteriales; family Flavobacteriaceae; genus Winogradskyella; species Winogradskyella sp. HaHa_3_26. The sequence continues at coordinate 2,464,701 of NZ_CP058981.1, forward strand.
TGAACGTTTTGATTTTGATGATTATAAAATTGTTCAAGATTATTTAAAACAATTGCAGAAATAAAACGAAAAACAATAACAAAGAATGTTGTATTACTTATTTGAATATCTAGAAAAACAGTTCCAATTACCGGGAGCATCACTTTTTGGGTTTATAACCTTTAGGGCTGCTGTGGCTATGATATTATCGTTGTTAATTTCTACGATTTATGGTAAACGCATTATTCGATTTTTGCAAAAGCAACAAGTTGGAGAAACGATTAGGGATTTAGGTTTAAAAGGTCAAGTAGAAAAAGCTGGGACTCCAACAATGGGGGGAATCATCATTATACTGGCAACGCTTATTCCTGTTTTGTTATTAGCTAAGCTAGAAAATATTTATATCATCCTTTTAATTGTAACGACATTATGGATGGGTGCTATTGGGTTTTTAGATGATTATATCAAGAAATTCAAAAACGATAAGGAAGGTTTAAAAGGAAAGTTTAAAGTGCTTGGGCAAGTTGGACTAGGGATTATAGTGGGTGCAACATTATTTTTTAATAATGATGTTACTATTAAGGAGAAGTTGCCAATTCAACAGCAAAATGAATTAAGAATAGCGAACCCAGGAGTGCAAGGAGCTAAGTTATTTAAGCCGGAAGAGAAATCAACCAAAACAACAATTCCATTTTTAAAGGATAATGAATTTGATTATTCAGATTTGATTACTTGGATTCATCCAGGTTTAGAAAAATATGCTTGGGTAGTTTTTATTCTAGTTACCATTTTTATTATCACGGCTGTATCTAATGGTGCTAATCTTACGGATGGAATCGATGGACTCGCCGCAGGAACGTCAGCCATTATTGTATTGACATTAGGGATTTTTGCGTGGGTTTCTAGTAATATCGTTTTTTCAGATTACTTAGATATCATGTATATCCCAAGGGCGGAAGAAATAACAATTTATATCGCTGCCTTTGTGGGAGCGTTAATCGGTTTCTTGTGGTATAATACGTTTCCTGCTCAGGTTTTTATGGGAGATACAGGAAGTTTAACAATTGGTGGGATTATCGCAGTTATCGCAATTGCAATTCGTAAAGAATGGTTGATTCCTGTGTTATGCGGAATTTTCTTAGCAGAGAATCTGTCAGTTGTTTTGCAAGTGAGTTATTTTAAGTATACAAGAAAAAAGTTTGGTGTCGGTAAGCGTATTTTTAAAATGTCGCCATTGCATCATCACTATCAGAAATCGGGTTATCACGAAAGTAAGATTGTAACTCGCTTTTGGATTGTTGGAATTTTACTTGCTATTATAACAATGGTAACCTTGAAAATTAGATAATGAAAAGGTTAGTCATTCTTGGTGGAGGAGAAAGTGGTGTAGGTACAGCGCTTTTAGGAAAAGCAAAAGGATACGATGTATTTGTATCAGACAAAGGAGAGATTAAAGAAAAATATAAAAACGTTCTTTTAAATAATGAGATTGAATTTGAAGATGAAAAGCATACGGAATCAAAAATTTTGAATGCAGACATCATCATGAAAAGTCCTGGTATTCCAGATAAAGTGGCTTTGGTGAAACAAATTCGTGAAGCAGGAGTTACTATAGTTTCAGAAATTGAATTCGCATCAAAATTTACTGAGGCGACTTTAGTTGCTATTACTGGTAGTAATGGTAAAACAACAACAGCAACACTTACAGATTATATTCTAAAACAAGAATTAGATGTTGGGTTAGCTGGAAATATTGGTGATAGTTTCGCGAAGCAAATTTTAGAAAAAAACTATGATAACTATGTTTTAGAAATCAGCAGTTTTCAATTGGATGATATTAAAGATTTCAAACCTAAAATTGCAGTTATAACTAATATTTCGCCAGATCATTTAGATCGTTACGATTATAAGTTTGAAAACTATATCGCTTCAAAATTTAGAGTTGTAGAGAATCAAACAGAAGATGATTATTTTATATACGATGCAGATGATGATGTCATTTTAGAGTATATGAAAACGCATCAAATTCAATCAAAAAAACTGCCTTTTTCATTAACAAAAGTTATTGAGCAAGGCGCGTATTTAGAAAACAACAAGATAATAATAACAATAGATAATAATAAAATCATTATGCCAACAAATAATTTAGCATTAGAAGGAAAACACAATGTAAAGAATGCAATGGCAGCTTCTACTGTTGCGCATTTACTTAAAATAAGAAAACAAACTATCCGTGAGAGTTTAGAGAACTTTCAAGGTGTAGAGCACCGTTTAGAAAGCGTATTAAAGATTAATAAGGTTCAATATATAAATGACTCGAAGGCTACAAATGTAAACGCAACGTACTTTGCTTTAGAAAGTATGTCTGTACCTACAGTTTGGATCGTTGGAGGTGTTGATAAAGGAAATGAGTATAGAGAGCTATTTCAATTCATTAACGAAAAAGTAAAAGCAATCATCTGCTTAGGTGTTGATAACGCTAAGCTTATGGATTCTTTCGGTAAAATGGTTGATGTGATTGTAGAAACACAATCTATGACTGAGGCTGTGAAGATGGCGTACAAATTAGCTGATGCTGGAGATAATGTATTGTTGTCACCTGCTTGTGCTAGTTTCGATTTATTTGAGAATTACGAAGATAGAGGACGTCAATTTAAAAATGCAGTAAGAAATTTATAATAGATTGTCATTCCTGTGGAAACGGGAATTTAAAAAGGATATGAGTAATTAGATTTCTGTTTTACAGGAATAACAAAAAAGTAAATGCAAAACTTAATTAAACAAATAAAAGGAGATAGAGCCATTTGGGCTATAGTCACATTGTTGGCTATATTTTCTTTTTTACCTGTTTATAGTGCGGCTAGTAATTTGGCTTATCATGGAGGGAATACGAGTACATTTTCGTTCTTCATAAAGCATTTTATGCATTTGTTTTTGGGCTTTGTTATTATGTTTGGTGTACACAAAGTACCTTATAAATACTTTCGTGGGTTATCAATTGTAATGATTCCTATTGTATTTGTGTTATTGTTAATTACCATGTTGCAAGGAACCACTATTGATGGTGCAAATGCGAGTCGTTGGATACAGATTCCTATTGTTGGTATGTCTTTTCAAACATCGACTTTGGCAGCCGTAGTTTTAATGGTTTATGTGGCAAGATATCTGTCAAAAATAAAAGATAGGGAAGTTAAGTTTACAGAATCTATTTTGCCTTTATGGGCACCTATATTTTTAATTTTAATACTCATTCTCCCTGCTAACTTTTCTACAACAGCAATCGTGTTTACTATGATTATGATGTTGTCGTTTGTGGGTGGGTATCCAATTAAATATTTGCTGTTAATGGTTTTGACCGGTGTTGTGGCTTTAACCATATTTATATTAGTAGCAAAAGCATTTCCTGGTGTTATGCCCAACCGTGTTGATACTTGGATAAGTAGAATTGAGAATTTTTCAAATGGAGAAGATACAGAAGCAGATTATCAAATAGAGAAAGCTAAAATTGCGATTGCAACGGGGATTACACCATTAGGTCCAGGGAAAAGTATTCAAAAGAACTTTTTACCACAATCTTCTTCCGATTTTATTTTTGCAATTATTATTGAAGAATATGGCTTATTTGGAGGTGTTTTTCTATTGGGTTTATACTTGTGGTTGTTATTAAGAATCATTGTTGTCAGTCATAAATCAGATACCATTTTTGGTCGATTATTAGTTTTGGCAGTTGGTTTGCCTATTGTGTTTCAGGCTTTGTTAAATATGGGGGTTGCTGTAGAGTTATTTCCTGTTACGGGTCAAACATTACCTTTAATAAGTAGTGGAGGAACATCGATTTGGATGACGTGTTTATCCATCGGAATTATATTAAGTGTTAGTGCTAAGCGCGAAGAGTTAAAGGAACAAGAGGATGCTGAAGATAATCCTTTGTCTATTTTAAGTGAAGCGATTTAATAAAGAGAATAAAAAGAAATTATAATACAGATTGAAAAATAATAAAACATATCGATTTATCCTTTCAGGAGGAGGTACAGGAGGACATATTTATCCTGCAATTGCGATTGCAGATGAATTAAAGTCACGCTATCCTGATGCCGAATTCCTTTTTGTAGGAGCTTCCGATCGTATGGAAATGGAAAAAGTACCGCAAGCGGGATATAAGATTGAAGGGTTATGGATTTCAGGAATTCAACGAAAGTTAACGTTGAAAAACTTAGCATTTCCTTTTAAGCTGATCAGTAGTTTGTGGAATTCTAGAAAGATTATAAAATCATTTAAGCCAGATGCCGTTGTTGGTACGGGTGGTTTTGCGAGTGGTCCATTGTTGCAAGTAGCAGCTTCAAAAGGAATACCGAGTTTAATACAAGAACAAAATTCGTTTCCAGGGATTACCAATAAGTTGTTGGCAAAAAAAGTGAATACAATCTGTGTGGCTTATTACGGATTGGAGCGATTTTTTCCAAAAGAGAAAATTAAATTAACAGGAAATCCAATCCGAAAAGATTTATTGCAAGTCAAAAATAAGACTGCTGAAGGTAAAGTCGCTTTTAAATTAGAAGAAGGAAAACAAACCCTTTTAGTGTTAGGGGGAAGTTTAGGAGCAAGACGAATTAACCAACTTATCGAGGCAAATATCGATTTTTTTGAAACTCAAAATATTCAAGTGATTTGGCAATGCGGAAAACTGTATTATGATCAGTATAAAAAATATGATGATCATAAAAATATTCAGGTTCATGCGTTTTTAAATCAAATGGATTTGGCTTATGCGGCTTCAGATATGATTATCTCTAGAGCAGGAGCGATTTCAGTTTCAGAATTGTGCATAGTGGGTAAACCTGTAGTTTTTATTCCGTCACCTAATGTGTCAGAAGATCATCAAACTAAAAATGCAAAATCGATTGCAGATAAAAATGCAGCTGTTTTAATAAGAGAAAAAGATTTAGATACTGATTTTCAAAATGAATTTTCAGAACTGATTTCAAACGAAAATAAAAGAAAAGAATTAAGTAAAAATATTGAAGCTTTAGCATTAGTAAATGCAACAAAGGATATTGTTGATGAAGTTGAAAAAATGTTAAGTAAGTAATGAATTTCGAAAATATAAATAACGTCTATTTTATTGGTGTCGGAGGAATCGGAATGAGTGCAATTGCGCGCTATTTTGTGGCCAATGGCAAACAAGTAGGTGGTTATGATAAAACACCAACGGACATTACAAGAGCGCTTCAAGATTTAGGTGTTGCCATTCATTTTAATGATGATGTTTCAGAAATTGATACTCAATTTTTAGATACAGAATCTACTTTGGTGATTTATACACCGGCAATTCCAAAAGGGCATTCAGAATTTGAATATTTTAAAGCTAATAATTTCAATATTCTAAAACGTTCAGCGATTTTAGGAGAGATTACAAGGCAAACTTTTTGCTTAGCTGTAGCAGGTACGCATGGTAAAACCACAACAACAAGTATTTTAGGGCATTTACTTAATGCTTGTAATAGTCCTGTAACTGCTTTTTTAGGTGGAATAAGTGAGAATTACAATTCAAACTTAATCTTAAACGGAACCGAAGTTACGGTGGTTGAAGCAGATGAGTTTGATCGTTCGTTTCTAACTTTATCGCCAGACCTAGCCTGTATTACATCTATGGATGCTGATCATTTGGATATTTATGGAAGTGCTGAAGAGTTAGTAAAGAGTTTTAAGGATTTTTCAGAATGTATAAAGCCAGGTGGAAAACTATTTGTAAAAAAAGGTTTGCCTTTAAGCGGAATTACTTACGGTATAGAGGATGATGCAGATTACTGTGCTCAAAATATCTCTATAGAAAACGGAAGCTATATTTTCGATTTAAAAACGCCTAAAGGTTTACATAAAGGTTTTAAGTTTAATTTACCAGGGAGACATAATTTATCTAATGCAACAATTGCATTGGCTATGGCTGCAGAATACGGTTGTTCTTATGAGGATCTTAAAGTTGCTTTAGAATCGTATAAAGGTGTGAAGCGTAGATTTACTTATCAGATAAAGACTGAAGATTTTGTGTTTATAGATGATTATGCACATCATCCTGAAGAGATAAAAGCAGTGCATCACGCCGTTAGAGAGATGTATCCAGGAAAGAAAGTGTTAGCTGTTTTTCAGCCTCATTTATTTAGTAGAACAAAAGATTTTATAGATGAATTTGCTGAGAGCCTTTCAAAATTCGACGAATTATTACTTTTAGATATCTATCCTGCAAGAGAATTACCAATTGAAGGTGTAACCTCTAAATGGCTTTTAGATAAGATTAAAAACACGAATAAAAAATTAGTTGAGAAAGCAAATATAATAGATGAAATTAAGGCATCAAATGCTCAAGTGGTATTAACTATTGGGGCAGGAGATATAGGGCAGGAAGTGAAACTTATAAAAGAAGCGTTCTATGTCGAAAATTAATTTTAATTATATAAAAGTCATTGGGTTAATTATTGTAGTTGGCTTTTTGTTTGCATTTTCTAATCAAAGAAATAAGGTAAGAAAAGTCGGTAAGCCAAGCATTACGTTTTTGGGTGAAAATACAATGTTTATTACAGAAGCTAATGTTAGTAAATTGTTAATACAAAATCAAGAACCTGTATCAGAGCTATCTAAAGATATTATAGATTTGGACCAATTAGAATTGGCCCTAAATTCTAATCCTATGATCAGGCAAGCCGAAGTGTTTATGTCAGTAAACGGTGGGCTTTCAGCCGAAATTAAACAAAAAAAACCTATAGCAAGAGTTAACACAAATGCATCATATTATATAGATGAAGAAGGTGGTTTTATGCCTTTGTCTTATAATTATGCTGCAAGAGTTCCACTCGTCACTGGAAATATTAAGAAAAATAAGCTTGATACTGTCTATCAATTTGCGAAATTTGCAGACGGAGATGATTTCTTAAAAAAACATGTCATTGAGATTCGTCAGAATAATGATGACACCATCGATTTCAAAATTCGAAAAAGTGATTTTACGGTTCATATAGGAACTTTAAAAAATCTCAAAAAAAAGATAAACAATTTTAAGGCTTTTTACCAAAAAGCATTTAAAGACCAAATTTTAGACCACTATGCTGTAGTGAATTTAAAGTTTGATAAACAAGTTATTTGCACCAAAAAGTAAGCTATGGACAAACATCATATTTCAGTAGGTCTAGATATAGGAACCACAAAGATTGTGGCCATGATTGGTCGCAAAAACGAGTACGATAAAGTTGAGATTTTAGGTTTAGGTAGGGCTAAAAGTATGGGGGTGCATCGTGGTGTTGTTAATAATATAATGCAAACGATCCAATCTATACAACAAGCTGTGCAAGAAGCTGAGGCTGCTGCAAACGAAAAAATTGTAGATGTAACTGTAGGTATTGCAGGTCAACATATTCGAAGTTTGCAACATAGTGATTATATCACAAGGCCAAACTCTGATGATGTTATTGATGAAGAAGATATAGATCGTTTAATTAACCAAGTACATAAATTGGTTATGCTTCCTGGTGAAGAGATTATTCATGTTTTACCTCAAGAATATAAGATTGATGGTCAGGCTGAAATTACAGAGCCTATCGGTATGTATGGAGGACGTTTAGAAGCTAATTTTCATGTAGTCGTTGGTCAGGTCTCTTCTATTAGAAATGTTGGACGTTGTATTAAAAGTGCAGGTCTAACTTTAGATGGTATTACATTAGAGCCATTAGCATCTGCAAATGCAGTTTTAAGCAGAGAAGAAAAAGAAGCAGGAATTGCGCTAATTGATATAGGAGGAGGAACAACAGATTTAGCTATTTTTAAAGATGGTATAATTCGTCATACAGCTGTAATCCCTTTCGGTGGTAATGTAATTACTGAAGATATAAAAGAAGGTTGCTCAATTATAGAAAAACAAGCAGAGCTTTTAAAAGTAAGGTTTGGATCGGCATGGCCAGGTGAAAATAAAGATAATGAAATTGTATCTATTCCTGGATTAAGGGGAAGAGAGCCAAAAGAAATAACATTAAAGAATTTGTCTAAAATTATTCACGCTAGAGTTGTGGAAATTATAGAACAAGTTTATGTTGAAATAAAAAATTACGGTCACGACGAGCAGAAGAAAAAACTAATCGGCGGAATTGTATTAACAGGTGGTGGAGCACAATTAAAGCATTTAAAGCAATTAGTTGAATATATCACCGGTATGGATACCAGAATTGGATATCCAAATGAGCATTTAGCAGGTGAAAGTGATGAAGATATTGCTAGTCCATTATTTGCTACCGCAGTAGGTTTAGTGATGGATGGTTTAAAACGTCAAGAACGAAAAAAAGCTGAAGCTATTGAAGAACAAGAGCAGGTTATTGAAGAACCTATAATTGAAGATGACGTTGTAGATGAAGAAGAGGAAGTAGTAGTTGAGCCAAAGCCAATAAAAGAGCGCCGTTCGTTTTTAGATAAATTAACTGAAGGCATAAAAGATTTTTTAGATAAAACAGAATAATACGTAGTGATGACTGTTAAGTTATCTAAGTAATTATATTAAAGAGTAGGACAACTTAAAAATTGTCTGTATTGAAAAAGAATAGAATAAATAGTAAACCCATAATAATTATGAGTAATAGCAACGAATTTGGAAATATCTCATTCGATTTACCTAAGCACAAATCAAATGTGATTAAGGTTGTCGGTGTAGGTGGTGGTGGTAGTAACGCTATAAACCACATGTTTCAACAAGGCATAAAAGGTGTAGATTTTGTAATCTGTAATACAGATTCTCAAGCCCTACACAATAGCGGTGTGCCTAATAAAATACAATTAGGTGTCAATTTAACCGAAGGTCTAGGAGCAGGTGCAAATCCAGATGTAGGAGAACAAGCAGCAATAGAAAGTTCAGAAGACATTCGTAGAATGTTAGATACCAATACTAAAATGGTATTTATCACAGCCGGAATGGGTGGTGGTACTGGTACTGGTGCAGCTCCTGTTATTGCGAAAATGGCAAGAGAACTAGAGATCTTAACGGTTGGTATTGTTACCATGCCTTTTGGATTTGAAGGTAAAATGCGAAATGAACAAGCACAGCGTGGTATTGAAAAATTACGTCAGCAAGTAGATTCATTGGTTGTTATTAATAATAATAAACTTCGTGAGGTTTATGGAAATCTTGGTTTTAAAGCTGGTTTTTCAAAAGCAGATGAAGTATTAGCTACCGCTTCACGTGGTATTGCAGAAGTAATTACACATCACTATACTCAGAATATTGATTTACGTGATGCTAAAACAGTATTAAGTAATAGTGGAACAGCGATTATGGGATCGGCTACTGCTTCAGGTCAAACTAGAGCACAAGAAGCTATTATGAATGCTTTAGATTCACCTTTACTTAACGATAATAAAATTACTGGTGCCAAAAACGTATTGTTGCTAATCGTTTCTGGTTCACAAGAAATTACTATTGATGAAATCGGTGAAATTAACGATCATATTCAATCAGAAGCAGGATATGGTGCCAATATTATTATGGGTGTTGGTGATGATGAAGAACTACAAGAATCAATTTCTGTAACGATTATCGCAACAGGTTTTGATCTTGATCAACAGAATGAAATTTCTAATACTGAAACAAAAAAAGTAGTTCATGCTTTAGAGGAAGCTTCTGAAGCCGATGTAAGTACTCAAGAAAAAACACCTGCTATTATCACTCCAGATATTGTTTTAGAAGAAAAAAAACCAGATCCTGTTGTTCGTCATACGTTATTAGTTGAAGAAGAAGTAGAAGAGGTGAAAATCCAATCTAAAGTAGAAACAACTCACGAAACAAATTTAATTAAGACAACAGACTTTTTAAAGAATATGAATGTTGTTTATGATGAGGTTTTAGATTCTAAACCACAAGCTATAACTGAGCCAGAAGATTTTATAATTACAACTCCAATTGTAAATAAAGCGGAGACGATTGAGCCTGAGCCAGAAGAACAAATAACTTTAACTTTCGATTTACCAATATCTAACAATATTCCAAAGGAAGTAGAAGAGGAGAAGAAAGAAGAGAAAATGTTTTTTAGCCTTGATGAAGATATTAACGAGATAAAAGTTAATGAACCTGTAGAGGTGAAATCAGTAGCGAAAATTAATGAAGAAGGTGAAAAGCGTTATCAGTTAGGTGATTTTGAAACAACTCCTTCTTCTGTAAATACAAAGAAAGAAAAAGTAGAAGTTAAAGAAGAAGTTGTTTTTGTACAGAAAACAATTACTACAGAGGAATCTAAAGTCGTAGCTGATGAAGAGATTGATCCGATGAACAGTCCTATTTCTGATTTGTTGATTTCTCGTGCAGATGAACGTAGAAGAAAGATGAAAGATTTCAACTATAAGTTTAATACTGCTAAGATTAATGAAATAGAAAAAGTACCTGCTTACAAGAGACAAGGTGTTAATTTAGAAGATGCTCAGCATTCTTCTCAAACTAAAGCCTCTAGAATGTCTGTTGGTACAGATGAAAATGATGATATTCAATTAAGAAGTAATAATTCATTTTTACATGATAATGTAGATTAATAATAGACTCTAATCTATAACATAATTAAATCCAAAAAGAGATATTCTCTTTTTGGATTTTTTGTTTATAATAGGTGTTTATTAGAACTTATCTTATGTGTCCTCATGGAAACTTTTAGTATCTTTGGGCTTCTTAAATAAAGAACAAAATTATGAGTTTACAAGTTGATATTATGACTGCAATGAAGGCAGCGATGAAAGGAAAAGATCAAACAGCTTTAGCTGCTTTAAGAGCTGTAAAATCAGAAATATTATTAGCACAAACAGCTACTGGATCTAAAGAAGAAATTTCTGCAGAAGAGGAAATAAAAATATTATCTAAAATGGTTAAACAGCGTAAAGATAGCGCCGCTATATTTTTAGAACAAGATCGTAACGATTTAGCTGAGCCAGAATTAGCACAAGCAGAAATTATTAGTAAATTTTTACCTGCACAACTATCTGAAGAGGAAATTACTGTAGTAGTAATGAAAACTATTGCTACAACTGGAGCAGAAGGTATGAAAGATATGGGTAAAGTTATGGGAATGGTAAGTAAAGAATTAGCTGGTAAAGCTGATGGAAAAACAATTTCTAATATTGTTAAGGCTAAATTGTCTTAGGTATAAATATAAATAATGCACCTGTTTTTACAGGTGTTTATGGCTGCGTAGTTCAACTGGATAGAATATCAGATTTCGGCTCTGAGGGTTGGGGGTTCGAATCCCTTCGCGGTCACAAAATAAAACCTCAGCTATCTAATTATTAGTTAGTTGAGGTTTTTGTTTTTATAGGTGTGTCACTTTTTGTGTCACTAATATTAGAAATGCTTAGTTTTTAGCTTTTGAAGTTGCTTTTTTTGTTTCCATGAAATCGATGGTGTCAATTTCCTTCATTAATCGGTCTGTTTCGGTCAAAGCTACAATTATTTTTTGATAGTGTAATATATCTTCAAAACTCAACTCTCTATCTTTTCTGTCTTTTAGCCATTTTTGTGCGGGTTGGTAACCACCAATATAAAACTCCCATGCAACTAATGGTACTTTGTCAAAATACTGGTTGTCATTTATCCAAACTTTACCATGTGTTTCATTATCGGCTTCATAGCCAATACTGCTTTTAGTTAGTTTGCGTGTAACAATGTTGTCACCGTCTTCTGGATATTCTGTAATATAATTTTCTACGGTTTCACTTTCTAATAAATGTATCTCGCGAATCTCACCTCCTAATTTAACTAACTTCCAAAATGTAGCTTCATCTTTAGGGTATGGCACACGTGGGAAATCTATTTTTAAAAATTCTTTGTAGGTTTCTCGGTAATTTGGTGAATGTAACACTGCGTAGATATAATCTAAAACATCAATTGGAGCAAAAGTACCGACTAAATCTTCTTTTTCGAAGGTATAATTTAAATTTAGACTATCTGCTATTTTGAAAACAATTTCATCTTTTAGATTAGGAGTTCGTTCTCTTCCATCAATTAAAACCATACCTTTTAAATCACCTTCATCTGGATACAAATAAAGAGGGCAAAAAATCGACCCAGTTGTCCTTTCTCCAGCCTTAACATCAGATATAGATTTGCTTATAAAAAAATGATCAACCCCTTTTTTGTTACTTCTAGCTGTAATTAAAGAAATATTATCTTTCAACAAATGCCTTGAAGTATCCATTCGTGACCATGATATTAAATCGTCATTAAAAATGATTTTTCTAGAGTCAAATGGACGAAAACAATAATTAATCACTGATGTTTTCAATTTTTCTTCCGTAGTTTTTGCTCTTTGATTATTTAATTTCCAATCTCTTGTGTCTCCAGCTTGATATTTCGGTGAGGTTTGACTAAAATATTTGATTCTTAATTCGTTATCCAAAAACTCTTCATTACAAAAATCTTTTATTTTTTCGTTAGCTTCTGTTAGATTATACGATAAAGCTATTTTATCTCGTGAAGTCTGCACTCCTGTAGTCCAAGACTGGAATAGATTCGATATTTTAAAACCTTTTTGAAATGTTTTATTTTTAGATAGGTCTATTTTTTTAAAAGAAAAATTAGATTCTTCTGGATTTGTTTCTTCCCAATTTATTTGAGACATGTCCATTTTGCTTAAAAAATCGTACTTACCTTTTCGCTTACCATATAAGTCATAATGAAAGACCCTAGATAAAAGGTTTGTTTGTTTGTCTCCTTTTTTTACAAAGATATTTATAGAAACACCTTGTTGAATATCAAATACATTTTCATCTATAGAACCATCTGGAGAAACTTCTTTTTTATTGCTATTACCGTGTAAGTCAATCACGTAAATTTTATCATAAGTTTTTAATAAATTCCAACGCATTCCTCTAAAAGTAGGATTATCTAAAAATCCATGTGGATTAATAAACGCTAGAATTCCTTCTCCATTTTTTTCAATAAAATGTTGCCCAAAACGCATAAATTTAACATAGTCATCATTTAACCAGTGTTTACGTTCATTAAAATGTACCCCGTCAATATATTTGTAATCATCAATTAAATCACTTATCCATTTTCCGTTATTAGAGGAAATCCCGCTATAAGGCGGATTTCCAATCACACACATTACTGGTGTATCACGCTTTATGGCGTTGGCTTGGTTGGACTCATCGGCTAACCAACTACTAAATAATGTGCCACTATCGGGATGTGCTACTTCTAAACTATTGGTTAAGAATATTTTTAGTCGTTGGTCATCTTTTGGTTTATAGCTAGTTTCAGTTAGCAACATATCCATTTTTAAATGTGCCATTGCGTAACTAGCCATTAGCAATTCAAAACCGTTTAATCTTGGTATTAGGTCTTTAGTGACGTAATTACTCCATATACCTTGCTGTCCTTTGAATTTTTTATGAATGTGCTTAACTACCTCAGCTAAGAAAGTGCCAGTTCCTGTTGCTGGATCCAGTATTTGTACTTTGTGTACTTCTTTTTCTACTTGCTTATAGCCAGTTACAGAGCGTTTATCTGCTATGTCTGTATTAACCTTAATCTTTGTCTTGCTAGTGTCTGCTAAGCCTTGTGGTAGGTTAAATTCTTTTTTTAATACATCATCAACCGCACGTACAATAAAGTTAACTACGGGTTCTGGTGTGTACCAAACGCCTCGTGCTTTACGCAAGGCGGGATTATATTCACCTAAAAAAGTTTCGTAAAAGTGCACCACTGGGTCTTCTTGTTTTGTGGACTTTCCGAAGTTTTTCATGATGTCGGCAACGTCACTAGCTAGAAAAATATTTACAAGTTCGTCAACAATCCATACAAGACGGTCATCTAAATCAAAACCCGCAATATCTTGAAATAATTTACGTAAAAATGGGTTGCTCTTTGGTATTAATTGAGCGGCTTCTGTTCTTGTAAAATCTCCTAATGTCGGGTCATGATAACGAGCTGCAAACATACCATAAGCAATAGTTTGAGCGTAAATGTCGGCAAATGATTGATTATTAATATCATGTATTAGCATTTGTTGAAAGGACAACATTTGCGACTTTAAGTTAGATTTTTTGTCGGCTTCATCATCACTATTTAAAGACTTTTCTATGATATCCGCCATTAATTTCGCCTTACCAGCCATCATTTCAGCTAGCTTAGTTGGTGACTTAATGGTTTGTGATATAGTTTGAGCAAAGTTTTCTATTAGATGTGTAAACTGCTCGAAATTTTCTGGTCGAGGTACTATTTTACCATCTTCAATTTTTGCAATTGATATCTTGGTAGTTAATTCACCACTTTTATAAAAATGAAACTCTAAATAATCTGTAAAAACTAAGTTTGTTAAACCCGCTTTGTAGCGGTCAAACTGTTCCTTTAGTGATTTGCTTTTTAAATCAACCCCAATGTCTTTAGCTTCAATATAGCCTATAGGTACGTCCTTGCGTGTTAAAACGTAATCGGGTGCACCACACGCCACACGTGCGGGTTCGTTTGTAACTAAAACATCTGGCAATATTGCCATGATGAGGTTTTGTAAATCCCCTCTGTATGAATGTTCCCTTGCGTTGCCAGTTTGAAAAAGTGTATTTATTTTAGTAATATATTCTTGTATCGTCATTGTGGGAATTTTACTTAGTCTCTCAAAAATAATGAAATAAGATTAGTGGATTCCTTTTATCTTATCTATTTTTTGTTGTGCTACTATTATTTCTAATCTTAATTGAAGTATCTGTAAATCACGTCTTAGTTTATTCTTTTTATTGAAGTCTTGTTCTAAATCTATTTCTTTTTGTTTTAGTACAATTTTATTATTTATTTCGTTTTTATCCATTTTTAAATTTTATTTAATTTTTTGTATTCGGTTTGAGAACCTCATCAAGTTTATTACGCTATTTAGCTTTTTAGGGAGTTAATTTTAATGTTAGAGCTTGTAAATAGGGGAGAGAGTTAGTGCAAAAGGTACAGTAAAATGCCTAAAATTTTACCCAAAATTTTACTTTGCCAGATCATGTGTGTAAATTATTGTTTAATTATTTCTTTATCTAAGAACGGTCACGGGTTTTGGTTTCCCTCCCAAGTATGGAAGTACGTGACGGGAGGGAGGTGACCAAAACTGTTTGTTATTTTTCTTTATGTTTTTATTGTACTCAAACTGATAATAAACATATATTTTAAAAAAAATAAAGTTTGTCAGTTTTTAGTAATCGGGGTTTTCGCACACTGCGTCAAATAATTCATTTAATAAGTCGCTTTTTTTTAAATAATTGTATGCATGCTTGTAATTTTCTGTTCTATGTATAGCATCTGTTCCATGAATAATGGAAATGTAATCAGCAATTACATTTTGTTGATTTTTATTTAAACTCAAGACACCGTCATCCTCTATGTTAAATTCGAATAATCTGCTAATTTGATTATTTTCTAGTAGATGACGTGCGGTATCGAGTATCTCTTGGTCGTATAGATATACTTCATTTTGAATTGAGAAGATTGTGTAATCTACAATTAATTCTATTTGATTTTCTGTTAATATTATATTG
Organism: Winogradskyella sp. HaHa_3_26; assembly: GCF_019278425.1. Taxonomy (NCBI): domain Bacteria; kingdom Pseudomonadati; phylum Bacteroidota; class Flavobacteriia; order Flavobacteriales; family Flavobacteriaceae; genus Winogradskyella; species Winogradskyella sp. HaHa_3_26. The sequence continues at coordinate 2,480,208 of NZ_CP058981.1, forward strand.
TAATATTTGAACTCTATTTCAGTCATAGTGTTTTAATTTTTAGTGTTAATCCTTTTAGTTTTTAATGTCGTTCTAGGGTAGCCTCCTTGTCTTATTACTAAGGAGGAAATCCCCAAAACTTTTTTAGTTTAAATTTTAATACTCAAACAGCTCATGTAATGAATTAGTTTCAAGCATGTGTATGTATTCTTTCATTATGTAATCGTCGGTGCATATAGAGCTCTCCTCGTACTTTACATGCATAAACGCTATAATTACATTCCTTTGATATTCGTTAAACACAGACTCTAAGTCGTCTGGATTATGATAGGTAAATAGCTTTTCTAATAAACCTATTTGTTTAAGATGTTTGTACACACCAATTTGGTGTGCCTTGTGAATACATGTGTAATCATTACTAGTCGTACTCATGTAATTGCTGATTAAGATGCTTTTTGCATCTGTTAAATGAATTTTTTTCATAATTTTTAATTTAAATTTAATTTATTGTTGATTTTTGAATAGGTAATCAACGCTACACCCAGTATTTGCGACGGTTTCGCAGTATATTCTATAGTTTCTATTATCTTCTAGAAAAGTTTGGAGTAAGTTTTCTAAAACGGGCTTTAAAACCTTTGGTTCTTCATCCGCTAATAGGTGCACATGAAGTCTATCTTGTTTATCATATTCTATTGCTTCGAGATAGTTAACATCTCGTGTTAATACCTTTAAATGATTTATTAAGTATTGGTGATAATCGCGATCGTAATAATCTTTAGTAGTCCAAACTATATTGCTTTTCCAATTATGGCTATATATGGTTGGTGACTTATTTTTTTGGGGTGTTTTCAGTTTAAATGCATCTAGAATAGAATAATGAATTTGGTATCTACCTTTTTCTTTTTTGATTGTTCCTTGTGGGTGATACTTTTCAAAAATCCTCTTAACCATATTCTTTAATGATTTGTAACTGATATTTTTAATAGCAACTATATCTTTAAGGCAGTACCATTTATCATATCTGTTTTTGTTAATACCTTTTATTAAATCGTTATACTCTTTTTTAATTTTTACTTTGTTTTTCATATTTAAATTTGTTTATAACAAGACACAGCTCGGACTTGGTATTAATAAATACTATGCACCTTGGGTAAAGTGAATAGTTATACCCTTCTTTTTTTTAAATAAGCAGTTAACTAACTGATTTTTAGTTGTTAAAATCTTGAAAATAATTTAGTGAGCCAGTGATATGCTAGCTGAGGTTTTGCCCCTCCTATTTATGTGTTTTGGTCAGCACGCAATTGGGGTTAGTGCATTGTGAACCTCATCGAGTTTGTAGTAAACTCGTGTTCCTATGCTATAAGCAGTAAGGACACCTTTTTTGTGCCAGTTAGTAAGTGTAGTGAAGCTCACCCCGAGCATTTTGGCGGTTTCTTTGCGCGAAACCCATGTAGGAGGTTGCTGAGGTTGAAAATCTTTTTTGAACTGTTGTAGCTCTTGCTTTAGCGCTAATAAGATGTTAGACGTTAGCTTTTCTTCTGTAATTTGAATTAGTTGCAGCATATTATAATTTATTTAATTATTTAATGCTGCAAGTGTCGGGCGGGTCTAATGTGGGGTCTATGGTATTTAGACCCCTAAAAAACGCAATAAAACATAAGTATCTGTTTTTTAGTCTTTTGTGTTTATTTTATTTCTATAAATAATTTCATCTACTTCAGATTTAGCTTCACTAAGTAGTTTTTTGTACTGCTCTTCGTTTTTATATTTATAGTTGTTGTTCAGTAGTTTTCGTGCATTTACGCTGCTACAATTCATAGTTAATCCTAAAAGCATGTTTTTAGTGCCTTTAATATCTGTGGATTTTTCGATTAAATCAATTACACCAAGTCTCTGTAGTAAGTGGAATCTTTCAAGTAAGTTTAATTCTGGTAAATTAGATTTTTGTATTACTTCTTCATCTGTAGTTTCGATGATATTTGAAGTTTGAGATTTAGGTTTTATTGTGACTTTATTCTTTTTTATTTTTATACTATAACCTTCGTTTTCTATTTCAGATTTTAGAAATTCAATAATGTTATTGTTTTGAGTTTGAATTTTTAATTTATTGGTGTTAAATAAAAAGGGGTAATAATCTATAAAAGCGAAGTAGTCTAAGAATTTTGTTCTATGTATAAAGTTGGTTTTGTTGTCAGCTTTGATAATGAAGGCGCTTTTTTCATAATCTAAAAAATGTTGCAGTTCGTGCTTAAGAAATTCTATTTTATTATGTTCATTGCTTAATCTTTTGAAATTTCGCTTAAATCCTTCAAAGTAAAATTTATAAGTTTGTAGATCAGAATTACACCAATAATAATTGTTTTTATTAGCAAAACCATGAAGTTTTTCGAAATCGAAGTTAAGATTAAGCGTTGAGTCTTTTCGTTTTGTTTTTAGTTCGCTTAAATTGCCTAATTGCTCTGCAGTCCTAATAGAATTATTACCAGAATGATTTGCTAAGTCTTTTTGATGTTGCTTTTCTAATTCTTTAATTTCTAAATTGTAAGTATTGATTATGCGAACATGATTGAATATTAATTTGTAATAATAATGTGTTGTGTCTTCAATCTCTTTAATTATTTTTTCGTCTGTAATTAGACTATCTAAATACTGTAAGTCATCCATTTTGTTCTGGTTTTCATGCGCTCGAATATAAAACCAAAAAATGAATTCTATTAGATTATATGATTTTGATTAATTAAAAAATTTATGTTTTGAAATCTTTTCGGCGCGCTCTAAATCATCAACTTTAATATAATTGTAAAAGACTTTTTCTGTAGAGTGTCCAGAGATTGCCATGATGTCAATTGTCGGCATCCCACTTTTGTATGCGTTTGTACAAAAACTTCTTCGTCCAGTGTGATTTGTTATAAGCTCAAACTTGCTAACGGTATTAGATATTTTAATGCCTCCTTTAGTTATTTCTTTATTAATAGGCTCGTTAATTTGTGCAAGCTCACCAATTTCTTTTAGGCAATAGTTTATATGTTGTTCAGTCATTTTGTTTGGTGGATTCCCGTTTCTTTTGTCTAAGATGTTGTTAACAGTACTGTTGATTGGTATGGTTAGTCTTTTTGAGTTTTTCTTAGTGATAATTGAAATATAGCAAGAACCGTTTTCTGTTATGATACTTTTAGAAGAAAGATTGTTGAAGTCTGAAACTCTTAATCCAGTATTAGCTGATATTAAAAACAGATCGCGAGATATTTCTAATTTATCTTTAGTGATAACAAAATCTTTGTTAATTCGTTTTGGTTCAAAATTTGAAAAATCTAATTCAAATATTTTTTGAAGTTCATCTGTATTTAGGTATATGTTATAAACTTCTTCAAATGGTTTCTTAAAATATGTTTTTCTAAAATCTAAATTAGAGTGATAATTTTTTTCGAAACTAGCATTCATGATTGTTTTTAAAATTTTAATTTGAGTGCCGATATAGTTTAATGAATAGTTGTTGTCGTGCAGATAGTTTAGGAATTCATCGTAAAACTCAACATTTATTTTGTTGTAACTAAGTGTTAATACTGTATCGTTAAATTTTTTTAATAATGAATAAGCGTTGCGGTAGGTTTTTGCAGTTCCGCTAGCCATTGGTGCGCCAGTAGTTACTAATGGGTTTTTTTGGTAATGTTCGATAAACCATTTGTAAAATGGCAATAATTCCAAGTGTTGAGGTTTTTCTGATACTACTTTATTTTTGTTTAAATACTGGTCTAAAACTTCTTTTAGCATTTGATTAGTAACTTCAATGTTTTTAGTAATAGCTAAGTCTGTGTATGTCTTTTCTATTAATGCGTGTATGTCGGTTAATTTATTGTTGACTTCGTTTTTCTGAACCTCAGCGACAACATTTTTAATTCTCATTTTAGAATTGTCCCAATTCTTTATGTCTGATACTTTGAGACCAGTAGAGTATCTTAAACGCTTCTTGCTTCCGTAATTAAAGAATAATTGTATTGAAGCTGATTTGTTTGCTCCTTTTCTTGTCTTAAATGTAACTTTTGCCATAATAACTTAAACTTATATTCAAATATAATTAAAAAGTGACACAAAATGATTATTGTGTCATTATTTGTGTCACTTTTTGATTTGTTTAAGTTGGTCTAACTTTGCTTACGTTTTTACTTGAGTATTATATTTGTCTTTATTTTATGGTGTTTTCGTAAGTTTGTGATGTTGTTTTTAGATAGTTTAGTTTTTATGTGAAAAACTATTTCGGTATCCCTTCGCGGTCACTAATAAATAGTTTCAAAGCGGAGCTTTAAGGGATGCGTAGCAATCTTGTAAAGCTTCGTTTTTCTTGAGTAATTTTTTTGGATTGATTACTTCAGCTCAACCTCTAAAATATTAGCGCTTCTGCTCTTCTTTTTAAATTCATTAGAAATAAATAGGCGTCCATCTTCACTAAAGGTAATACCTTCTGCTTGGGTGAATTTACGCTCATCTAATGGGAGAACTTTTAATATTTCTCCTTTGCTATTGAGAATTACGAGTTTTGGCTTTTTACCTTCTAAAACATAAATATCTTTAGTTTTAGGGTGAATAGCAATGTCGGATGGATTAAGTGTTTTGTGGATTTTTTTTCCGCGATAAAGTTTAAATACGTCAGCTTTTAAGTCAATTTTAAACAAAGGTAAACTGTCCATTTGTTTGGTGTTTATCGGGATTTTATAGATGCATTTTAAGTCTTTAGCAATAAGACCTTCATCTTTTGGGATTAAGAGTAATTGGTTGTGGTCTTTATCAAAAGTTAGACTTTCAATATTATTATGCTCTGTGAAAAGAGTTTTGAATTTTGAAACTTCTCTGTTTGTAGATCTGTAATTTTTCACTTCATAGATCACTCCATCACTTCGCATTACATAAGCGTTGTCGTTATTAATAGCTAAGCCTTCGTAATCACCAGAATTAGCGAATTTTATTTTTTCTAGTAACGCTTTTTGTTCAATATCATAAATATAAATATAGCCGTCTTCATCTTGTATACCAGCAAAAACATTCTCGCTGATCCAAACAATACCGCTAATTTCATTTAAAATTTCAGGTAAATAATAAGTGTTTTTTATCTCGTAAATTTTAGAAAATATCAAATCAGTTTTATTGCTTTTATTTACTAGAGAGTCCGTTATGGGTTTTTGTAATGCTAGTAATATAATGCCAAAAAGGATAGTGATAAAAATGGTTATGTGAGATTTTAAAAAATTCATAAAAGCCTTATTATTTACCTAAATTCTATATTAATATTGGGTAAATTTAATTAATCCCAAAATAATACTGTTGTATTTACCGTACCATCTTCATTAAATACAATGTGATCATCAGTTGGAGTGTTGTTTAGCTCAATTAAATAGTAGTTAACATCGTCGATAACTAGTATTTCAGCATCATCAATAGTTCTGTTATTGTAATCTGTAGCAATTGTTGTTGTTATAGATTCGGGAACTTCAGATATAAGGATGTCGTACTTGTATTTTACTAAGCTACCATCGTTATTATAAAGAGCTTCGTAATCTACATTTCCAATTTCAAATTCAACAATATATTGGTCGCCATAGGTTTCGTATTCTACATCCGTTGCATTTGGAAATTCTGCATCAAATGCAACATTGATTTCACTTGGAACTTGAGAAATACTTAAATCATCATCGTCATCACTACATGATGTAAAACCTAAAGTTACTGCTATCATTACAATTAAAGGGAATCTTTTCATTATTATATTTTTTTTAAGTTATTAATGACCCAAATATGATACTGAAAACTGAAAACAATTGGTAATAGGGATTAATAGAGTCGTATTTATAATTAAATTAACGTTTTTTAGAAATGAATATAAAAAACATGTGTGTTTTTAAAGTTGTAAGAAACTTCTAAATCGTATTTAGAAGCAATAGCTATATTGATGGCCAGCCCTAATCCTGATGATTTTTCACTATAACTAACTTTTTTAAATCTAGTAAATAAATCTTCTTTTCTTAGTGCTTCAGTAATACCGGTATTAGAAATAGACCAAGTATTATGATTAAGCTTAATGTTGATTTGCTGATTTGTATTACCATGAATAATGGCGTTTTTCATAAAATTGGTCAGTAGTATTGTCGCTAGATCTTTATTCATTTTAATACTTGGAGTAGATTTATGATCTATAATAATAGACATATTTCTATGGTTAAGTAAGTCTTCAAAATCTTCAGTTATTTTTTTTGTTAAGTTTAAGAAATCAATGTTTTCTTCATCTAAAAATTCTTTATTTTCAATTTTAGATAATAGAAGTAAAGATTTATTGAGGCGTGTTAATCGATTTAAATTATCTAAAACAGAAGCTAATGATTTCGTTTGGTCTTCATCTAAACGATGTTTTTCTAAAAATAACTCCAGTTTATTGATGCTAATAGCTAAAGGGGTTTGCAGCTCATGAGAGGCATTTTCAATAAAGTGCTTTTGTTCAATGTAGCTATCGCTAGATTTTTTTATCAGTTTTGTAATGGTGTCATTTAATAATTGAAACTCATCTATAGAACTAGGTTTTGTAATGATTTTATTTTCTTTCTCAATCTTGAAATTTTTTAATTGAGAAATAGAATAATAGAAAGGTTTCCATATTTTTTTTAAGAGAATATTGTTTAATAAAAGGATACTGATAAGTAGTATAAAGTATAAAGAAATAAGATACGTAAACATATCAGAGATCAGGTCGTCTTCTTCAATCATAGAGGTTATGATTTTTACTTTATAAAGTCCATGATCGTGTTTTAATTTACTTTCAAAAATACGTACAGGTTCAAAATCATTTTCGTTATACATATACATTAATGTATCTCTATAACTATCTTTAAATGCTCTATATTGGTTTTTTGAAATGGGTTTAAAGGTGTAGACGTGTTTATTTAAGTCTGTATTATTTAGTATTGAAGGATCTTCATTAGCGCGTTTTGTGAGTAATATTTTATGATTTTCTAGTCCATCATCTAAACTGTCATAAATTTCTTCTAACATGGCATAATAAAACGCAATGGCCCAAATTGTAATTAGAGGAAGAAGTAGGAGTGATAAATATTTAGTTGTATGGTTAAGTAGTTTCATTAGTTAATGTTCAATTTATAACCTACGCCATAAACAGCTTCTACGTTGATTGTTGCTTGTTCTATTTTTTTTCTAAGGTTTTTAATCTGTGAGTAGATAAAATCAAAACTATCCGATTGGTCTATGTGGTCTCCCCAAACGTGTTCTGCTAAAGCAGATTTTGTAACAAGTCTGTTTTTGTTCGTTATTAAATACATTAAAATGTCGTACTCTTTTCTGTTTAGATCAATAACCTGATCTTTAATTTTTACTTCACGATTTTCTGGTGAGATACTTACATTTCCTATGTTTATTAGCTTTTGTCCATCAAAATTTAAGCGTCTTAAAATAGCTTTTACACGAGCGTTTAATTCTGCATTATGAAATGGTTTAGGTAAGTAATCATCAGCGCCCAAATTAAGTCCTTTTAAACGGTCGTCCAGAGAGTTTTTTGCAGAAACAATAATAACACCATGTGGTTTGCTTAGTGCCTTTATTTGTTCTAACAAATTTAGTCCATTACCATCTGGTAGATTGATATCTAATAAAATACAGCTATAATCATATACGTTAAGCTTAGAGCTGGCTGTTTTATAATCTGTAGCTGTTTCTATTTGGTAATGCTCGCGTTCTAATGTTAAACGCATATTTTCTAGCATTTCAGGTTCGTCTTCTATGATTAAAATTTTCATTATAAATGGCTTTCAACAACAATATAACCCAAATCTAAAAACAATTAGGAATAATAGAAAATAAAGCACAAACTCAATCTTGTATTAACAATGATTGATCTTGTATTTTAAAATATGAATTGATCTTTTTTAATAAACCTATTAAGGGCATTGTATTCCTAATTGATTGCAGATTTGTTACTTTATTTTGTTGAATAATTTAACTTAAAAAGATATAATGAAAAATTTAAGAATGATTGTTTTTGCAACTTTAGTTACGCTAACAGTTAGTGCACAAGATTTAAGAATGGATGAAGTTCCAGCAAATTTAATAACTGATTTTCAGAAAAATCACAAAACAGCTTTGGATGTAGAGTGGGAAATGGAAGGTGATAATTATAAAGTGGAATTTGATGAAGGAAAGCTGGATTATGAAATTTGGTACACTAAGTCTGGTGAAGTTGTAAAATCTAAAAAGGAAATTACAGAGAGAGATTTACCGTCAGCAATTTTATCTGTAATTAAAAGTAAATATTCAGGATATAAAGTTGATGAAGCTAAGGTGACTGAGCTAAATAAAAATAAAAGGTATGAGGTTGAGTTAGATAAAGGTTGGGAAGAAGAATTAAAGGTTGTTTTTGATGAAAAAGGAAATGTAATAAGTTCTATAAAAGACTAAATTAGCTTTTAATATAAAAAAGGGTTAGATGTGAGTCTAACCCTTTTTTATAGTTATGGTATTAACTTGTAATATTCTAATGCAAGACTATAATTTATATTTAATCAGCTACTTAAAATAAACCATTAATTTCAGCATCAATTCTATTGATAATATCTCCTAAATCTTCGGGATTATCAACAAAATCAAGATTATCTACATCGATAATCAGTAAATTTCCTTTATCATATTTAGAAATCCAAGCCTCATAACGTTCATTTAATCGGCTTAAATAATCGATACTAATTGTGTTTTCGTAATCACGACCACGTTTGTGAATCTGTTTCACTAAGTTAGGGATAGAACTGCGTAAATAAATAAGTAAATCGGGCCCTTTTACGTAAGATTCCATCAATTGAAAAAGAGATGAGTAATTCTCAAAATCACGATTTGTCATCAATCCCATAGCATGTAAGTTGGGTGCGAAAATATGTGCATCTTCATAGATAGTTCTATCTTGAATGATTTCTTTCCCGCTATCGTGAATTTGGTTGACTTGGCGAAATCTACTATTTAAGAAATACACCTGTAAGTTAAAACTCCAACGTTCCATCTGATTGTAAAAATCATCTAAATAAGGGTTGTCAACCACGTCTTCCAACTGCGCTTCCCATTTAAAGTGTTTGGCGAGTAACTTTGTGAGCGTTGTTTTTCCGGCTCCTATATTTCCAGCAATAGCAACATGCATAATCTATTCTATTTTTAATTGGTAATGACGTAGTGAATTTTTGTGGTAAAGATACAAGCTTTCATTCGTTACCAAAAACTGTTTTATTAAAAAAAAGGAATGCTTTATCGGTTGAATTGTAGATTCATTTTTTTCTAAGAAATATAACTTGTTGTTAGACTTTAAAAATATATGTGCCTCACTAAAAGCTAAACTCTCGTAATTCTCGTTTTTTATTTTTTGTATCAAGCTGCCGAAGTAGTTATAAACGTAAAGAAAATTTTCGGTCAATAAATAACAATAGTTATAGTCACTTTTTAGGTCTATAACTCTAGACTGAATAGGCATTGTTTTTAATTTGATTTTTTTATTTTGAAAATCATATAATTCTAAATATTTATAATCTTCATTAAAAATCCAAAATGAATTGTTGTAAGCAGAAGAAACAAAAGAGATGTTTTTATAAGGTTGTGTTGTATTAAAGTCAATTTTTGCAATTTCAGCCAAACGATTATCTAAAACGACAACGGTATTAAAATCTTTATAAAATAGATTTATTTTTAGTGGATTAAAGGTATTTGCAGAGGTTATTTCACCTAGCTGAAAATTAGCATAGGTAATTATTGTATCCTTAGTTTTTTTATGAAATGAATTGTTTTTGCTAGTATAATAAAGTGTTCCAAAATTATCGACTCCAAAAATAGATTTAGCTTCAATTTTTATAGAATCTTTTAAGATAGCAGTAATCTGTTTTTTAGATTTCTGCTGAGAGAAGCTGAAAAAGCTAAATAAAACGCATACATAAAATAGCTTGTTCATAGTTCTTGGTGCAATAAGTTATGAAAAATACGAAAATTGTAGCATTTTAGATGTGTTAAATCCTAATCCGTTAACTTATATCCAAATCCACGTACATTTATAATCTGAATACTTTCATCCTTACTCAGTTTCTTACGGAGTTTACTAATAAAGACATCCATACTTCTTGCAGAGAAAAAATCATCTGTTCCCCAAAGTTTATTTAGAATAAGTGAACGGTCTAAAACTTGATTTTTATTTTTTACTAAATGAAACAATAAATGAGCTTCTCTATGTGTGAGTTGAACAGGTGCTTCGCTTTTAAATTTTAATTGCTGCTTAGGGAAATCAAACGTAAATGCACCAAGTGTTGTAATTTCTGAAGTTTTCTGAACTTTTGTTCTGCCTACCAAATTACGAACTCTTACAATAAGCTCTTCCATGCTAAATGGTTTTTTAAGGTAATCATTAGCACCGATAGAAAATCCTTCAACCACATCTGCTGTTTGCGATTTTGCAGTTAAAAATATAATAGGAATAGTATCATCTATAGTTCTAATTTCTTTAGCTAAAGTAAAGCCATCTTTCTTAGGCATCATAATATCTAAAACCAGAATTTCTGGTACATCCGATAGATATTTATTATAAGCTATTTCTCCATTTTCGCAGAGTATAACTTCAAAATCACGGGTTTCAAGACTCTCTTTTATAATTTGTCCTAAAGCGGCTTCATCTTCCGCTAATAATAATTTAATTTTATTAGTCATTAGGGAGTGTGATTTTAAATGTGGTTAGATTTTTATTTAAATCGAGAACAACAGAACCATCATGTTTTTCAATAATAGTTTTGGTGTAATATAAGCCAATACCAAAGCCTTTTACGTCGTGCGTATTACCTTTTGGAACACGATAGAATTTATCAAATATTTGATTTTTATTTTCGTTGTTCAGGCTATTTCCGTTATCTGAAATTAAAATATCGAAGCTGTTTTTCTTCGTCTTTAATTCTATGGTTATTATTGTACCTCCATATTTTACGGCATTATCTAAAATGTTATTTAAGGCATTTTCAACATGAAAGATATCTGCATTTACAATTAAACTTTTAAGTTGAATATTACTGTTAAATGTCTTTTTAGGAAATTGAATCTTATACTTACTAACCAAAGCATCAAGTAAACTAGTGATATCAAAATTTTCTTTATTCAAGTCTAAATTGTTGCTGTCTAAAGTTGCGGTTTCAAGTAGTTTTTCGACCATAGTATTTAATTTACCTAATTGCGTGGAAGACATATTGAGATACTTTTTGGTTTTTTCTTTATCATCAATGCCGTTAAAGTTGCTAATGCTTTCAATAGCTGCACTAATCGTAGCAATTGGTGTTTTGAACTCGTGTGTAATATTGCTGATGAGGTCATTTTTTACTTCGGCGAGTTGCTTTTGGTGTTTTATGATTTTTAGGAGGTAGAATAAACTGCTAATTACGGCCAAAACTAATAACGTTGAAATTAGGATGCCTCCAAGAATGCGATATAAAATAGTTTTAGTGGTGTTAGTAAATAGAATGGTTAAAAAAGTACCTTTTGGAAGGAATCTAGATTTTGTGTCTGTTTGCAAATAATCATCAGACATATGGTTAGGGTCCAATTCTGGTAAGGATCCGTTTACCTTAAAATAGTTAACGTCACGTTCAATGTCTTTATAATCTAAATAAAAGTCGACATTAATGCTTTTTCGTTCTAATTCTTTAGCTATTAATTCTTCAACAACCTTAACATCGAGTGTGTCATTTTTTATCGAAATCATCACTTTAGAGGTGAGAAATTCGGCATTTTTTAAATTGACATCTTTATGGTTATTTTTTAGACTATCTATTTTTAATTTAAATTGCTCTGCTGATAAAGGATTATGTTTTTTATTATGTGCTTCTGACATTGAATCTGCTTTAAGTCCTCTAAACACAGTTATGCCTTCAATAGTATTTTTGTCTAAAGAATCAAGGTTTGTAAACTCATTTTTAGATTCATCAATGGTTTTAAAAAATTTTTCCAGCTCACTACCTTCTTCGAAAGCATTTTTTTGTTGGTCGCCTTCAAGAATAAAACCAATAGTGGTACGCTCTGCTAAAGCTGCATAATAATCATCAACTGCTTTATCTAAGCTAATTTGCACATCGTTTATTAGCTGTTGTTTATTGGTTTGATAGTTTTTGTAGTTCCAATAGACTTGTATGCTAATCGTGGCAACAATTACGACAACAATGGTATATAAAATCCACCTGTATCTTTTATTATTCATATTTCAAATGTATAAAGTTATTATTTAGTAAAAGTTATTGGTTAACACACGTTAACACTAGTTAACCTAAAAATAGAATTGGTGTTGAGATATTTGTAGGGTATTAATTATAAAACCATAAAAAATGAAATCAAAGATTCGTGACTGTTTTAGTCTAAAAAAAGTATTCACTTGTTTCGTATTATTAATTTCTATTGTTGGATATAGTCAGTCTAAAGTTGAAGACAAATCAGTAAAAATTGATGCGATTAGTATTGAGGTTACAATTGATTCCTTTGAAGAATTAGAATCTACTTTTAAAGCGGAAGATTTAGATGGGTTATTTAAAATGATGGATGGAAATGAAGAATTAAGTTTTACTTTAAACTGTAGCTTTTCAGAGGATAAGGATAATTTAAAAGGTAGCATGACTTATACTGTTGTAGGAAGTACAAATGAAAAATCAAAATTTCTAAAGAATATTGAAAAAATGAAAGCTACAGTATTGAAATTTTATAATTTAAAAAACAGAAAATAATGACAACAATTACTAGAATTCTAATTTTTATATTAATAGGAGTCGTTTCATCTGTTAACGCTCAAGATTTTCAAGGTGTAGCGACATACAAAACCCAACGAAAAATTGATATTAAGATGGATAGCACCAAAATGAATGATGCTATGCAGAAGCAAATGATGGAAATGATGAAGAAGCAATTCCAAAAAACCTATACATTAACTTTCGATAAATCTTCATCTTTATACCAGCAAGAAGCGGAGTTAGATAAACCACAAGTAGGAGGCGGTTTTCAGATGTCTTTTGGTAGTAGTGGGTCTGATGTGTTTTATAAAAACGTCAAGAATAAAACTTATGTTGATCAAAAAGAAACTATGGGGAAAAATTTCTTAATCAAAGATTCTATATCTTCAATTGAATGGCAATTAGAATCCGATACTAAACATATTGGTGAGTACATGTGTTTTAAAGCCACCTTTACAAAACAAGTTCCTAAAGTAAATTTAAACTTTAATAGTAATTCAACAATAGATAATGAAGATGATGAAGAAAAGAAACCTGAAATGGAAGATCGTACTATTACAGCTTGGTACACCCCTCAAATTCCAGTGAGTAATGGTCCAGCAAAATACCAAGGATTGCCAGGATTAATTTTAGAAGTACATGATGGAAAATTAACTATTATCTGTAGTCAAATTGTTATCAATCCAAAAGAAAAAGTAGAGATTGAAGAACCAACGAAAGGTAAAGAAGTTAATCAAAAAGAGTACAATGATATCATGGAGAAGAAAACTAAAGAAATGATGGAGCGGTATGCACCAAGCAGAGGATCGAAAGATGGAGCAATTCATATATCAATAGGTGGTTAATTTTCTTAACACAAGTTTAACAAGTTGAGGCTTTACTTTTCTTCATTTAGGGAGTCTTATGGAGGTAAGATTAACTTAATTCGTTATTGAATTTAACTAGAATACTAAAAATGAAGAAATTACCGCTAAAAATAGCATTGTTGCTAACTGTACTTTTTGCAAGTTCTAATTTATTTGCACAAGATTTTCAAGGAAAAGCATATTACATATCTAAAACGACTATGGATATGGACCAATTTGGAGGACAAGACATGACTCCAGAACGAAAAAAGCAACTTCAAGAACGAATGAAAAGCTTTTTAGAAAAAGAATATACTTTAATTTTTTCTAAATCAGAATCTATTTATAAAGAAGAAGAAAAATTAGAAGCTCCTGGTTCTGGAGGTGGAAGAAGAGGTTTTGGTGCTAGTTTATCAGGAGGTCCTAAGTATAAAAATGTTCAGACTAAAGAAGTTATTCAAGATCAAGAGTTTTTTGGAAAACAGTTTTTAATTAAAGACGAGTTGAAGGATTTAAAGTGGACAATGGGTACGGAAACAAAACAAATTGGTCAATATACCTGTTTTAAAGCTACTGCGACTGTAGTTCCTAGTGGATTAGATATTAGTAGTTTTAGAGGTCCAAGAGGAAGAAATGATGATAAATCAAAAGATTCTACAAATTCTAAAGAGCCAGTTGAACCTAAAACAATAGAGGTAGTTGCTTGGTACACGCCACAAATTCCTGTTAACCAAGGTCCAGATGATTATTGGGGTTTACCAGGCTTAATTTTAGAAGTTAATGCAGATCGTACAACAATTCTTTGTACTAAAATTGTTTTAAATCCTACTGAAAAGGAAACTATAGAAAAGCCTAAAAAAGGTGAAGAGGTAACACAGACGGAATACACTGAAATTACGACTAAGAAGTTGGAAGAGATGCGGGAAAATTTCGGAGGACGTGGTGGCCGTGGAGGTGGACGCGGTAGAAATTAAAAATAGAATACATACACTAGTGAAGAGTGAAATTTAACCCCACTCTAAATTACCAACCAAAGAAATTGTTTATATGAAAAATATTTTAACGCTACTATTTACTTTAGTAGTTATGAGTTCTTATGCTCAAATTAAAATGCAAGGAGTTGTAAGAGATAGTATTGGTGAGCCTTTAGAATTGGCCAATATTATTGCGATTAATAAAGAGTCTAATGCATTAGAATCTTATGCTATTACTGATGCTAATGGAAAATACGTTATTTCATTAGGGAAAAACGGAAATTATAATATTCAAGTAAGTTATATAGGTTTAAAATCTGTTGATGCTATTGTAGAATCTAAAGAGGTAGATATAATAAAGAATTTTGATTTGCGATCAGACAATATGCTTGATGCTGTTGAGTTAACGTATGAAATGCCTGTAACTGTTAAAGGTGATACTATAATATATAATGCAGATTCTTTTAAGAGTGGTACAGAACGAAAGCTAGAAGATGTACTTAAAAAATTACCAGGAGTTGAGATAACAGCAGATGGAAAGATAGAAGTTGAAGGAAAAGAAGTGACCAAACTTATGGTTAATGGTAAAGATTTCTTTGATGGGGATTCTAAATTAGCAACTCAAAATATACCTTCAAATGCCGTAGATAAAATTCAAGTTTTACGTAATTATGCAGAAGTAGGTCAGTTAAGTGGTGTTCAAAATAATCAAGATAACGTAGCTATAAACATTAAGCTAAAAGAAGGTAAAGAAAACTTTTGGTTTGGAAATATAACAGCTGGTGGAGGTGTTGCTCCATCACCAAATGATAATTTGTATTTAGTTCAGCCAAAATTATTTTATTACAGTCCAAAGTATAGTATCAATGTTATTGGAGATTTAAATAATACAGGTGAAGTGGCATTAACAGGTCGAGATATTAGAAACTTTGGAGGTGGGTTTAGAAGCCCAAGCTCTGGTAGTGGAACAAGTATTGATCTTGGAGATAATGGATTGAGTGGTTTAACTAATGTAGATGATTCTCAATCTGTAGAATCTAAATTGGCCGCAGTTAATTTTAGTTATGCACCAAATAAAGCATTAGACTTAAGTGGTTTTTTAATTTATAATGCAAATCGTTTAAAAACTAGAGAAGAAAGTTTTGTGCGTTATACAAATCCTGAATTGGGAATTCCAGATGAAGAAACTGTACAAACAGGTAGAGAAGCAACGAATCAAGGTTTAGCTAAATTAAGTGCAAGCTATAAGCCAAATGCTAATCATCAGTTAAATTATGATGTTTTAGGTAGAATTTCTGATGATTCTGAAATTCAAAACGAATTTTCTTCAGTCGTAGGAAATACAAATCAAATAGATGAAGCAAAACCTTTTAGTATCAATCAAAATGTAAATTATTACTATACGTTAAACGAGAATAATATTTTTGCTTTTGAAGCACAACATTTACTAAAAGATGAAGATCCTTTTTATAATGTAACAGGTTTAAAAGATGAAGATGCTTTCGAGGTAACAGCAGATTCTTTAGGTTTAAACAGGCTTCAATCCACTTACGATATTAACCAAGAAAGACGTATTAAATCTAATCAGCTAGATGCTAAATTAGATTATTATAATATTTTAAATTCAAAAAGTAATATCAACTTAACTTTAGGTACTATTTTAAGTCATCAGAAATTCAATTCTAATATCTTTCAATTTTTAGATGATGGTTCATATTTTGATCCAACTTCAAGTTTGGTAAATGCTGATGGTGAATTATTACGAAACGAAAATGACGTAGAATATAATTTTAGTGATGTTTATTTAGGTTTTCATTACAGATTAAAAACAGGAAAATTTACAATTACTCCAGGTTTTACTGTTCATGCTTATGGAAATAAAAACACGCAATTTGGAGAAACATATAAAGATAATTTCTTTAGAGTGTTGCCAGATTTTGAAACTCAAATTCAATTTAAAAAGAGTGAAAGTTTAACGTTCCGTTATAATATGCAAAACTCTTTTACAGATGTAACAAGTTTAGCAGAAGGTTTAGTTTTAAATAATTATAATAGTCTGCAGTATGGTGAGTCGCAATTGCAAAACTCTTTATCACATAACTTAAACCTACGTTATTTTAGCTTTAATTTATTTAATTACACCAATGTATTTGCCTTTCTTAATTATAATAAAAATATTGATCAAATAAGATCATATACTAATTTTGATAATGTTATTAGAACCAATACATATTTCAATTCTAATTTTGCAGATGAAAGTGTAACAGCTAGTGGTCGTATACAGCGTACCTATGGTAAGTTTAAAGCAAGCATGCGTGTAGGTTATAATTATAGTAAGAGTAATCAATTTATACAAGATGTAAGATCTATAAATGAAACGTTTTCTCAAACTTATACACCGGGATTAAGTACTAATTTTAGAGAAGCACCAAATGTAAGTTTAAGCTATAGATACAGTGTGTCAGATACAAAGCAGGGTGCTGATAATGATACGCAATTTATCACAAGTGCTCCATCTATAGATTTTGATGCTTATATATGGAAGTCTTTAACGTTAAGAACAGATTATTCATACACAAGCCAAAGTAGTAATGTAAGTGATACTCAGTCTTATCAAACATGGAATGCTAGTTTAGCATATAGAAAGGATCAAGACGCAAAATGGGAGTATGAACTTAAAGCAACCAACTTATTAAATATAGATTCTGAAGTTAGTAATGGTTCGAGTAATATTTCTGTATACAGTTCAGAGACGTTTATTTTGCCTAGGTTTATTACTTTTAGGTTGACTTATACGCTGTAAAAAAAGAAGCTTAAATATAATTTTGATAATTAATTATTTTAAGCTTTAATTGTTTTTTAGACAAAGCCTTATGTTCAAATTATGAATATAAGGCTTTATCTTTTTATTTCTATATGGAATCTATTGCATTTACAATAATATTGACTTTAGTTTTATTGTGAATATAGTATTAGAATTAGCGCGTTAATTCTTTAATAAAAGAAGGTGATTTAAATAGTTTATTTCACTTAATAGTCTTTGTTTTAGTGGCTTTGGTGGTTTTTTTAGATACATTGAGAGTTTTTGGAAATCATAGTGTTTTTTGCGTTATATAGTTGCTGATTAGTTTATTATGTTTTTTGTGTGAGTTTTGTGTTTATTTTTATCTAAAAAAATAGGGAAATGAGCTTCAGCTTTAATATATTTAACAAAAATTTAATCTAAAAATAAGTTAAAAAATTGTGTGTATCATGTTAATTCAGTTGTTTTTCTTAATTTTTTGCTGTGTAAATCTTAATCTTTTAAAATATATTCAATGCGTTATTTGTTATTAGTTTTTACCTTATTCTCAACATTTGCCTATGGGCAACTTAGTGACAAACACTGGCTTCCTCCTTTACACTCAAGAGGTATAACGAGTTCTTTAGATCATTATGTTTATCTTTCTACTCCAGAACCTATTCCTTTTGGAGTGGTTGTTACAAATGGTAATGGTGTTCCTATTGCAGGTTCTCCATTTACGATATCTCAAAATAACCCTGTTTCTTTTTATGTAGGAGATGAGCAACCATCACTTATGCTAGTTGATCAAAGTGGGTTAAATATGTCCTCAGGAGATAATGGGCTTGTTTTTGAAGGTTCAAGTGAGTTTTATGTTACATTTAAAATTGTTAATGCTAATCACGGTGAGATTATAGTATCGAAAGGAAAGGCAGGTATAGGAACAGATTTTAGATTGGGAGGCTTGCCGCAAATTTCAGATGATAATAACGGGAACAGGAATTTTGTTTCGAGTTTTATGGCAACAGAAGATGGAACAACAGTCACTGTTTCAGATTATGACGCAGGAGTTACTTTTACAACAGCTACAGGGACAATTAGTGATGCTTTACAGACTTTTAATTTAGAAGCCGGTGAATCTGTTGTGTTATCTGGTTATACCGATACTTCTGCAAATCTTACTGGGTTTATAGGTGCGAGATTAGAGTCTAATAAACCTATTGCGGTTAATACAGGTAATATTATAGGTGGTGTTATTGATGGTTTTAATGATATAAATTTAGATCAAATTGTACCTGTGGAAGAAGTTGGAACAGAATATGTTTTTATTAAGGGTAATGGTTCTGATAATTCGGAACGACCTTTAATTATTGCAACAGAAGATAATACTCAGGTTTTTGTAGGAGGTATACCTTCACCGTATATCACTTTAGCAAATGCGGGTGATTATGTGTTGATTCCAACATCTTATTACTCAGGAGTTTCTAATCAAAATATGCGTGTTTTAACAGATAAACCTGTTTATGCTTACCAGATTTTAGCAGGGAATATTGTAAGCAATGTAGCAGATAGAAATACAGGTCTTAATTTTATACCGCCTTTAAGTTGTTCTTTTCCTCGGTCTGTAGATTTAATACCTAGTCTTAATATGCTTGACCCAACATCAAATAAAACATATTCTACGGATTTATTTGTATTAACGACAGTAGATGCTGAAGTTTCTGTAAATGGTACACTTACTACAGCTTTGCCTGCAACTGTCATAGGGAATTCTAATTGGGTAACTTATAGAGTTACAGGGTATACAGATAATGTAAAAGTAGAGTCTACGGGACCAATGTCAGTTGGAGTGTTTGGATCTAGTGGAACGGTAGGGTATGCTGGTTATTATTCTGGTTTTGGTGTGGATCCTGAAGTAGAACTTGTAGAGGTTTGTCCAGAAGAAACTGTTAGCTTATTTGATGCTATTGTGAGTGGAGATATTCCTGAAGGAGGAACTTGGAGTCCTGCTTTAGCGAGTGGAACAGATATTTTTGATGCAACGCTAGATTCTACAGGTGTTTATACATATACAGTTTCTCAAACATGTGGAGATCTTGTTTTAGATATAACTGTAAGTCCACTACCTATACCCGTATTTACAAGTATAACAGGTAATGGTTCTGTATGCGAAAATGAAGAAGCAATTTTTAACGTAACAGCTTCTCCTAATAGTAGTGTAGAATATACAGTTAATGGAGGTGCTGTAATGATTTTGGATATTGACGCCACGGGTACAGGGATAATTACTATTTCAGATCTTGAAGCTGGTGATTTAACGGTGTCTGTTACTGGTATTAGTGATGCTTTTTGTAGCAATATTACTACTGTAACTGTGTCTGAAACAATAGTTATAGATGGTTTATTAGATCCTAATTTGTCATTTTCTTATGCAACTCCAATCTGTCCAAATGAAGATTATGCATTGCCTACGGTATCTTCAGAATTTAATTCAGGAGGAACTTATTCATCTACAGCAGGGTTGGTAATTGATTCTTCAACTGGTGAAATTGATATTTTAAGTAGTGACCTGGGGAATCATACCGTAACATATACTTATGTAGCAGATGAAACTGATTGTATAAATGATGGGTTTGATGAATTTGATGTCGTTATTGAAGCAAGTAATACAGTTTCATTTAATATTCAAGATTTTTGTTTAAACGCTTCAGATATAGAATTGCCAAGTAGCTCTTTAGAGGGGTATACAGGAACATGGTATCCGTCAACTGTTGATACAAGTACTCTAGGGATTTATACATATACGTTTACACCAGATTCTGAATTCTGTGCAATTACAACCAGTTTTGAAATAAATGTATCAACTTGTTTTATTCCAGAAGGGATATCACCTAATAATGACGATATAAATGATAATTTAGATTTGTCATCATTTAATGTGAAGAAAATAAAGATTTTTAATCGCTATGGAGTTGAGGTTTATACAAAATTAGGTTATGAGGATGAATGGCATGGTCAGTCTAATAAAGGTGATAAATTACCTACAGGAACATACTATTATATTATAGATTTTAATGATAATATTGATTCTAAAATTGGTTGGGTGTATGTAAATAGATGATAATTTATATCGATAAAAGGCTTTACTGTTTAGGCTAACAAACTATATCTTTAGTTTGTTAGCCTAAATTTTTTATAACAAGGAAATAAAAATAGATCAAAGCATTATTTATTAATGATTTTTATGTAATCCTCCATATAGGCTTATGATTATCAGCTTTAAATTATTAGTTTAAAGTAGAGTTCATGGAAAATCAAAAAAGCTGAATATTTGTAACTCATTTTACCTTAAAGCGATAATATGTAAATACGTTATAAGATAAAAAAGCGTCATCTTCTATAATTAAAATTTGAAGCTTTTTTTTTAGTCATGTCTAAACAAGAAAAAATGTAGTGTTTTATTAAATATAAAGAAGTGAACAGACTGAAAATGATAGTTAGTATGATGATTTAGATGGTTTCATTATTATTTAATGTGAAGAAAGTCAATGTTTTTAGCCGTTATAGAGTTGAGTTTGTATTAAGTTAAATTAAGAAGATGAATGGTAGAGTCAAACGGATAAAGGTAAAATGGCCAACAGTTGCATATTAGTATGATTTAGACTTTAATGCTCTCACTTTAAAAATTAGTTGATGTATTTTAAATAATAACTTGTTAATTATATAATTAACATACGATTGAAAAAAAAACATTACCCCTATGTTTTTATTATAGATTGTTATTATTGAGTTGTTTAGGTTTTTTGTGGGTTTTTTTATTTTTTTTAGCTTTAAAAATTTATATAAAGAGCTTAAATTTTGATATATTTATCGAAATTTTATGTTAAAAAAGTTAAAAAATTAAACAATACATGAGATTTTGTTGGTTTCTTGATATTATTTTTTGTAAAAGACTAAATCTTTTAAATTATATTTAATGCGTTATTTGTTAGTAGTTTTTACCCTGTTCTCAACATTAACCTATGGACAACTTAGTAATAAACATTGGTTTCCTCCTCTGCACTCAAGAGGAATAACGACATCTTTAGATCATTATGTTTATCTTTCTACTCCAGAACCAGTACCTTTTCAGGTTGTTGTTACTAACGGAAATGGTGTGGCAGTACCAGGTTCACCATTTACAATATCTCAAAATAATCCTGTTTATTTTTTAGTAGGAAATGCTCAACCATCGCTCATGTTAGTTGAGAGAGTTGGTTTAAATGCTCCTTCAGGAGATAGTGGGCTTATTTTTGAAGGGCCAAATGAGTTTTACGTTACATTCAAAATTGTTAATGCTAACCATGGTGAAATTATAGTTTCAAAGGGGAGGGGAGGTATCGGAACCGATTTTAGATTGGGAAGTGTGCCGCAAACGGCAGATGATACTTTTGCTCGTAGAAATTTTGTTTCTAGTTTTATGGCAACAGAAAATGGCACTACAGTAACTGTTTCAGACTATGACACAGGGGTTACTTTTACTACAGCTACAGGGACTACTGATGTTTCTTCACAAACCTTTAGTTTAGATGCGGGTGAATCTGTTGTGTTATCTGGTTATTCTGATGTCCCTGAAAATTTAACCGGATTTATAGGAGCACGCTTATTATCTAATAAACCTATTGCAGTTAATACTGGTAATATTTTAGGGGGTGTTTCAGATGCTTTTAGCGATATAAATTTAGATCAAATTGTATCTGTAGAACAAATTGGAAATGAATATATTTTTATAAAAGGTAATGGTTCAGGGAATTCAGAATTACCTTTAATTATAGCAACACAAGATAATACAGAGGTTTATATAAATGAGTCTACAACACCATATACTACTTTAGCAAATGCGGGTGATTATGTAACCATTCCTCCTACCTTTTATCAAGGAACAGAGAATGAAAATATGCGTGTTTTAACAGATAAGCCAGTTTATGCCTATCAGATTTTAGCAGGAGTGACAGCAGATAGAAGTACAGGGCTTAATTTTATACCACCTATAAGTTGCTCTTTTCCATCAGTGGTAGATTTAATACCGAGCGTAAATAAACTCAATCCGACTTCAAGTGCGACTTATCCAACTGATTTATTTGTGCTAACTACAGTTGATTCTTATATCTATATAAATGGAGGGCTTACAACAGCTCTCCCAGAGCCTGTTTTAGGAAATCCTAATTGGGTGACCTACAGAATTACAGGATACACTGGAGATGTTAAAGCAGAAGCAACAGGTCCAATGTCTATAGGTGTATTTGGGTCTACGGGAACAATAGGATATGCAGGTCATTATTCTGGTTTTAAAGATCAACCGATTGTAAACCCAGTAGAGGTTTGTCCTGAAGATACCGTTAATCTATTTAATGCTATTATAGGAGATGATGTTCTTGCAGGAGGGACTTGGAGTCCTGTTTTAGCTAGTGGAACAGATGTTTTCGATGCCAGTTTAGATGCTACAGGTGTCTATACGTATACTTTTTCTCAAAGTTGTGGTGATACTGTAATTTTTGTTCATGTAGATCCTCTTTCTGTTCCTATACTAACTAGTGTAGAAGGTAATGGTCCAATATGTTTTGGTGTAGATGCTATTTTTACTCTAGAAGGAACTCCAGAAGGGATTGTTAGCTACAGTATAAATAATGGTGCTGTTGAAACCGTTAATTTAGATGCTACAGGAAATGCAACTATTAACTTAGGAGCTGCAGCTACAGAGCAAGTCATAACATTATCTGAAATTGCACTTTCATCATCAATATGTGCTACTGAACTTAATGAAGTTGAAACAATTGTAATAAATGACGTGCCTGAGTTAACAGCGATTACGAGTGAGGTTTCAATATGCGAAAATGAAGACGCAATTTTTAATTTAGAAGGAACTCCAGATGCTTTAGTTACTTATAGTATAAATTCAGGAGCTAATGAAACTATTCTTTTAGATAGTTCGGGTAATGCTGTCATTAATCTAGATGCTGTAACTTCTGATCAAACAATAGAAGTATCGCAAATAGAAATTACATCATCAGGATGTTTTGTTGTGCTTACCGAAACTCAAACAATCAGCGTCAGACCAATACCTACACTAACCAGTTTAACTAATAGTGGTGCAATATGTGAAAACGAAGATGCTATTTTTACTTTAAATGGAACACCAAATTCTACAGTTACTTATACTGTTAATGGAGGAGCTGTTCAAACAGCATTATTAGATGCTACAGGAAATGGTACAGTAATATTAACAGGTGTTTTTGAAGATCAGGTTATTGAACTTATCGATATTTCAGCATCTTCAACCTTTGACTGCATAACATCACTTAGTGAAATACAAACAGTGACAGTTATCTCTATTCCAGAAATTGTAATAGAAGGTGGTTCTAATTGTGCAGACCCAGATACAGGGTTATTAACCCAAAGTGTTTTATTAGATTCTGGTATGCAGGGAGACTTATCAAATTATGATTTTAGCTGGTATTTTAATAATAGTTTAATTCCAGGAGCTACAAGTAGTACATATAATGCTGATGAGATAGGAGATTATTATGTTTCTGTTTTTAATACGGTAGTAAATTGCGATAAAACTTCTAATACGGTAAGTGTTGACGAAATCGATGAAGCAACAGATTTTACATATACAGTGTCTAATGCCTTTTCTGATAACCCTACAATAGTTGTTACTGTTGTTGACGGAGACGGTACCTTTTTATATCAATTAGATGATTTAGATTATCAATCATCCAATACGTTTACAAATGTAAGTCCAGGTTTCCATGATGTAACAGTGATCGATGAAGAGGGCTGTACTTATTTAATGAAAGAAGTATTGGTCATAGATTACCCTGTGTTTTTTACCCCCAATATGGATGGCGATAATGATTTTTGGAATATTTATTCGTTAAGAGATCAACCCAATGCTAAAATTTATATTTATAATAGATACGGTAAATTTATAAAATTCCTGACTCCAACAGAAGTAGGATGGGATGGGACTTATAATTCAAAAGCATTACCAACTTCGGATTATTGGTTTAAAGTAGAGTTTGTGGAAAATCAAAAAATCAGAATATTTAAAGCTCATTTTTCTTTAAAGCGATAATATATAAATACATTATAAAATAAAAAAGCTTCATCTTCTACAATAAGAATTTGAAGCTTTTTTTAGTGCTTTATTCTAGTTCTGAATGAAATCTAAATCATAAAAAAGCAATATCAAATAATTGATATTGCTTTTAAGGTTTTATAACAAGAAATAAAATTATTATTTTTTGTTTTTCTTTTGTGCTTTAGCATAGGCACTAGCGTCTTTTGTTACTTTTTCTAAAGTGCCTTCAAAAGATTTTTCAAGAATAACGGTTTGCCCATTTTCCTTGTAAGTCGTTGTTACTTTTGCAGAAGCATTTTCATTTATTGTGCCATCATCATTTGTTTCTACAGTTATAGATCTCATAACTTCAACTTCATTACTTGTTAGACCTAAAGCACTTTCTTCGCTATGACCACCTAGTATAGGAGCAATTACTAAACCAATTAAACAAGTTAGCTTAATTAAAATATTCATTGACGGACCAGAAGTGTCTTTAAAAGGATCTCCAACCGTATCTCCTGTTACTGCCGCTTTATGTGCTTCAGAACCTTTAAAAGTCATTTCTCCATTAATTTCTACACCTGCTTCAAAAGATTTTTTAGCATTATCCCAAGCTCCACCAGCATTGTTTTGGAAAATAGCCCAAAGCACACCAGATACTGTAACACCTGCCATATAACCTCCTAACATTTCTGCTATTAATAATGTATTCATACCAAAAAGCATAGGAACAAAAGCAATGACTAAAGGGAATCCAATAGTTAATAATCCAGGTAGCATCATTTCTTTTAAAGATGCTTTTGTTGAGATAGCAACACATTTATCATATTCAGGTTTTCCTGTTCCTTCCATAATTCCTGGAATGTCTCTAAACTGACGACGGACTTCATGTACCATTTCCATTGCAGCTTTACCAACAGCGTTCATTGCTAGGGCAGAGAATACTACCGGCACCATTCCTCCAACAAATAACATGGATAGTACAGGTGCTTTAAAGATGTTAATTCCATCGATACCTGTAAACGTTACATAAGCCGCAAATAAAGCTAATGATGTTAGTGCAGCAGAAGCGATAGCAAAACCTTTTCCTGTTGCTGCTGTTGTATTACCAACTGTGTCTAAAATATCAGTTCGTTCTCTTACAATAGGTTCTTGTTCACTCATTTCTGCAATACCACCTGCATTATCAGATATTGGTCCAAAAGCATCAATGGCTAATTGCATAGCGGTTGTTGCCATCATTGCAGAAGCAGCTAGTGCTACTCCATAAAAACCAGCAAACTCGTATGATGCCCATATGGCAGCGGCAAATAATAATACAGAAGGAAATGTAGAAATCATACCAGTTGCCAAACCTGCTATAATATTTGTCCCTGCTCCAGTAGATGATTGATGTACTATTTTTAAAATTGGATTTTTCCCTAATCCTGTATAATATTCAGTAACTGAAGAAATAACGGCACCTACAACTAAACCAACTAGTGTAGCATAGAACACACGCATTGCAGATATTTCAACTAAGCCTTCACCAAAGAAATGCATTTGCATTGTTTCTGGTAACATCCAATTTACTAAGACAAAACTAGAAATTGCAACTAAAACTATTGAGGTCCAGTTACCAATATTTAAAGCACCCATAACTTGGTCTTCTTTAGCATCATTATTTTTTATTTTCACTAGCATAGTTCCAATGATAGAAATAATGATTCCGACACCTGCAATAGACATTGGTAATAGAATTGGTCCAATACCTCCAAAAGCATCAGAAATTGATCCTCCCATATCTTTAATAATGTAATTACCAAGAACCATTGCAGCTAAAACCGTTGCAACGTAAGAGCCAAATAAATCAGCACCCATACCAGCGACATCTCCCACATTGTCACCCACATTATCTGCTATAGTTGCAGGATTACGAGGATCATCTTCAGGGATTCCTGCTTCAACTTTACCAACTAAATCGGCTCCTACATCGGCTGCTTTAGTATAAATTCCACCACCAACTCTTGCAAATAAAGCAATGGATTCAGCTCCTAAAGAGAATCCAGCTAAGGTTTCTAACACAATAGTCATGTCCATAGTGTTTGTCCATTCACTTCCCATAAAAAACCAGAAGAAGAAAATAAAGAAAGCAGTTAAACCAAGTACGGCTAAACCTGCAACACCAAGTCCCATAACAGTTCCTCCTCCAAAAGAGATTTTAAGCGCATTTGGTAAGCTTGTACGTGCAGCTTGTGTTGTTCTTACATTTGTTTTTGTGGCAATCTTCATTCCTATGTTTCCCGCGAAAGCAGAGAATACAGCACCGAAAATAAAAGCAACTATAATTAACCAATGTGTTGTTGGTACTATAAAAGAAACGATTGCTAATAGTATAGAGACTATTAAAACAAATACAGCGAGTAATTTGTACTCAGCATTTAAGAACGCTAATGCACCTTCGTAGATGTGATCTGAAATTTCTTTCATTTTACCATCTCCTGCATCTTGTTTCATTACCCAGGTTTTTTTTACAAGCATGTAAATTAAACCTATAATAGCCAAAGTAATTGGCATATAAATCATCATTGATCCCATGTTAAATTATTTAGTATTAATTAATTTTTAGCATAGTAAATATAATGAAAATGAAAATATTTTTTACGAAAAAAGCAATATCAATTGCTTGATATTGCTTTTTTTATATTTAAATGATGATATAATCTGAATTCCTAAATTTAGGATCTTAGATTAAATTGTGAAAGTGCGTTTCTTTTTATGTTCGCTTTCATCATAACGTTCTATACATTCATGATAAATTTTAACAGCTTCTACAGCATCTCCCCAACCACCTACATCAACTTTCTTTTTTTCTAAGTCTTTGTATACACGGAAAAAGTGCTCAATTTCTTTTAATCTATGTGGGTTTAAATCACTAATGTCCCTGTTATTGCTCCAAATTGGATCTGAAACTGGTACACAAATAATTTTTTCATCTGGGCCTTTTTCATCAGTCATATGGAAAACACCAATAGGTCTAACTTCCATAACAACCATTGGGTATGTTGGTTGGTGACCTAAAACCAAGACATCTAAAGGGTCACTATCTAAGGCTAATGTTTCAGGTATAAAACCATAATCACCAGGATACATCATAGATGAAAAAAGCATACGGTCAAACCTAATTTTGTGTAAAGTAAAATCGTATTCATATTTATTACGGCTTCCTTTAGGTATTTCAATTAATACATCGAAAGTTAAATCTTCTTCTAATTCTGACATGTTTTATATTGGATTTAGAATTCTATTATGCATAGAACTCTTATTATATTCTTAATTAAACAAAAGTATAACAAAGATAATATATTGTACGAGTTAGACAATTAATTTATTTGAGTTTACTTAAGTGAAAATTTAATGTTTTTTTCTTTTATGATTTAGGTTTGTATAAAAATGTCGACTTAAGAAATAAATAACGTTAAGTTGAAACTAATTTAATTGCTCATTATGTTAATATCCTAATTAACTATAGTGTGCTTTTCTTGTTGAAATAGTTTCACTAATTTCGTTTTACCTATGGTGTACAATATGATGATTCAAATTGTATTTAACTAAAAATAGCTATTTAAGTATGAATTCGGATTTAATAAAAGTCATCAATCAGCATAAAGAAACAATTAAAGTTTCTATGACTTTAAAAGAGGACTCACAACGCTTTACAAAACTACTTTTTAAGGCCTTTTATGATTGTGATACTAATGCCGAAGAAGCATTAATAGAATTAGAATCTTTGTTTATTACAATTAGAAATAATGCATGTCCTGAAATTAAAGATTTGCCTTGTAAACTTTGGGGTGATTTTAAAGACAAAATTCCTGATTTATATTCTAGTTTAAAGAAGGATGCAGAAGCTATATTTAATAATGATCCGGCATCACAATCAATTGAAGAAATATACCTTGCTTATCCAGGCTTTTTTGCAATTTCAATTTATAGAATGGCGAGAGTGTTTTATAAACTGAATTTACCCTTAATCCCTAGGTTAATGACAGAATATGCACATTCAATTACGGGTATAGACATACATCCAGGAGCCGACATAGGTGCTTCATTTTTTATAGATCACGGTACGGGAGTGGTTATTGGTGAAACAACAGAAATTTATAATAATGTTAAGGTATACCAAGGGGTTACTTTGGGAGCTTTAACGGTGAAAAAAGAATATCAAGACACAAAACGTCATCCCACAATTAAACAAAATGTTACTATCTATGCTAATGCAACCATTTTAGGTGGTGATACCGTTATTGGTGAAAATAGTGTGATTGGTGGTAATACTTGGTTAACAGAATCTGTTCCTGAGAATTCTATTGTAACACATAATCATCAGGTTGAAATTTTTTCAAAAACAAAGAAATAACATGAATAAGACCTTAATAGATCAAATAGGAAATACACCGATTGTTAAGTCAATAGCTTTAAATACGAATCCTAATGTTAGTTTGTATTTTAAACTTGAAGGAAATAACCCTGGAGGTAGTGTTAAAGATAGAGCAGCTTACAATATGATTAAAAGTGCTCTTGATTCAAATAAAATTGATAGATCTTCAAAATTAATTGAAGCTACAAGTGGTAATACAGGGATTGCTCTAGCGATGATTGCTAGTCTTTTTAAGTTGAATATAGAACTTGTTATGCCTGAAACAGCAACAAAAGAGCGTGTGCAAACGATGCGTGCTTATGGAGCTACTGTTACTTTAGATCCCAATGGAATTGAAGGTGCTAGAGATTATGCGGCTAATAAAGTTGAAAAGGAAGGTTATTTTTCATTTAATCAGTTTGCTAATGATGACAATTGGAAAGCGCATTATAAAACAACAGGTCCTGAAATATGGAGAGATACTGAAGGAACTATAACTCATTTTGTATCTTCTATGGGTACAACAGGAACTATAATGGGGACTTCAACTTATTTGAAAGAACAAAATTCAGAAATAAAAATAGTAGGAGTGCAACCAACAGAAGGTTCAAAAATACCAGGTATTAGAAAATGGCCTTTAGAATATTTGCCTAAAATATTTGATGCCTCAAAAGTAGATCAAACCATAGAAGTCAGTAAAGATGAAGCTATGCAAATGACTAGAAGATTAGCTAAAGAAGAAGGTATATTAGCAGGGATGAGTAGTGGAGGAGCTACAGCTGCAGCTTTAAAATTGGTTAATGAATTAGAAAGCGGAATTGTAGTTTGTATTATTTGCGACCGTGGAGATCGCTATTTGTCTTCAGACTTATTTGAATAAGCCATTAAAAGTATTATGCAAAAAAAAAACGATTTACTTAATTGTAAATCGTTTTTTTGTTAAAAATAAAAGCCAAAACTACCAGTAACACCAAAAGCTCTTGCGTCTGGTCGGTCTAAATAGTTACCTCTAAAGTTGAAGTCTAATCTTAATATTTTAAAAATATTAGCAACACCAAAGCTATATTCGTAATACATACGTGTATTTGGTGAAACTAATGGAATTTCCATTGGATTACCTGTGCTGTTTAAAGCAATGTTTTCATCAGAAAGCTCTCCCCAAACTCCTCTTAAGCCTAAAATAGCTCTTAAGTTATATTTCTTTAAGAACGGAATACGAGAGAAAATACGTCCGTTAAAATTGTGCTCTAAATGTACAGAACTATAAGTATCGGTAACAAATTCGTAATAATCTAATTGTGTAAACGTATTGTATATTGAAAAATACGATTGGTTACCAGGAACAATACTTAGCAATCCAAGAGGTACTTCTCCAAAAGTTTTACCCAATTCTACAGAGGTTACTAATCTTCCAAATCCACCTACTTGCCAAGGCTGTATATAAGAAAACTGTAATTTAGTATAATCAAAATCACTATTAAACCAATCTTGATTACCATAGCTCACTTGAGTAAATAGTCTTGCAAAATCATCATTTTTATTTTGACGTTCTACACCAAAACCAGTCATTTGACGTTTAGGGAAATAACCTAAAGAAAATCGGGTTTCAAATTGATTAACTTCGGTAGCTATTCCAGTAGAAGATTCAGGGTCGTTGTAATCCAAACTAAATGTTTGTGAAGCAGAACTTAAAGTTCTAAAGCTACCATCTACACGGACTTCAAAATTACGCAGAGGTTCTATTGAGGCTCCAAAATTTGTAAGATTAATATTTGAGAGCTTGTCATTAGTCCCAGTACCAATTACAGCAGAAGAAGCTAAACTACGACCTAAAACATCTGAAGAGCTTGTTAAGCTAGCTCCTATTTGTTCTACATCTCTTCGGTTACCTCCAAATACGGTAAGTCTACTACGTTTGTCTAATAACCATTTACCAGAAACACCATATTTAAACTTATCATCTTTAAAACCGTATGCTAAAAAGCCTTCGATTCTCCATAAATCGTTTGGTCCAAAATAAGTTCTTCCTCCTCCTCTTAATCTAACGCCTTCAACCTCATTATAACCAAATGTTGAAAAAATAGGACCGTAATCTAAGTTCGCACTAGTAAATTCAACATAACCTGAAGCAAGGATGCTACCAAGGTTGTATAAACGTTTAAATTTCTTAACGGTTTTTAGGGTGTCCAACATTTTATAAACACCTTTTTCGTCTTTGCTTAAAGCTTCAAGTCTATTGGTTTGCCAAAAATCATCTTCTCGGTTATATACATCTTCATCATAATTATATACAACCTTGTCGTAAGACTTTGGGTCTTTGGGTTGGTTAAACTTATAATTATCATAAATGGTGGTTCGTTTTCCATATAGACCTCTAGATTCTTCTTTTTTATTCACAGAGAAGTCTGAAAGAAAATAGTCGCGTTTAATTAGAAATACAGAATCGTTTAAAACTTCAAATTCTTGTTCAATATAAATTTCTTTAACCCAGTTTATATTTGCGCTTTTTGAAGCTTGAAGATTAATTTCTTTTATAGCATAAGTAGAGTCGTTAACCCAAAAATCACCTTTAAAGGTTAATTCATTTTTTCGTCTTGGGTAATAAATAATATTATAACACCATTTATCTCCTATGTACGCGCTATCAGATAAAACGTAGTTGTAAGTTTGAATGCCTGTTCTACTCAAAGGGCTAACAAAACTTTTGTCGAAGAACTTTAGGTAATTATCATAAACGTTGTATTCTGAATATAAATCGTCTATAAAATCAATAATCATTTGATTGTTACTAAAACCAGAGTTTTTATTACCAATTAATTCTTCGTGATTTTTATTAAGATTATTATCTCCTGATATTTTCTTTACAGATTCATTTAGAAATATAGGTAAATAGGTTTTTCCTGTAACATTAGAAGTATCAACTTCTTCAAATACAAATTCCATTCCTTTAAAAAGTTTACTTTTTATCAGAGCGCTGTCAATTGTGTTTAGGTCAAATTCTACTTTTTCGTATTGGTCGTATTCATATTGATTAAATTGGTTTAACCCATTTTTTCTTTTACGTTCCCAAATCTTTTTTAGAATTCTAATGGCAGGATTTTCAGAGGCTTTTTTAGATTGTTTTCCAGTAACAATAAGTACTTCGTCTAGTGTAGATGTTTCTTCTTTAAGTATAAAACTTAAGTCGTAATTAACACGTTTAGTTAGTGGGATTTCTAGGACTTCAAAACCAACGAATGAAACAGTTAAAGTATTCCAGTTATCTTCAGATTCTAAATAGAATTTACCATCTTCATTTGTAATTGTACCTTCTGTTGAGCCAGAAAATAAAACATTAGCAAAAGGGATAGGTGAGTTGTTTTCATCGTAGACGTGACCGCTTACTTTGGTCTGTGCCAATGCAGATAAAAATCCAAAAACGAAAAAAGATATAAATAGTTTTAATTTCATATTAAAAAAAAATAAACTTCATCAACAACCATGCTAAATTAAGCTTGAGGGTCGCCAATGAAGTTTATTAAACGCAGAAAACTGCAATTTATTTGTACATAACCTTTTTTACTGCTTTAACAACACTGTCACTGTTAGGTAACCATTCTGCTAATAATACAGGTGAATAAGGCGCAGGTGTATCTGCTGTATTTATTTTTACAATTGGAGCATCTAAGTAATCAAAAGCTTCAGATTGCACAATATATGTAATTTCTGTCGAAACATTTCCAAAAGGCCAAGCTTCTTCTAAAATAACAAGACGATTTGTTTTCTTAACAGACTTTAAAACAGCTTCTTTGTCTAATGGACGTACTGTACGTAAATCTATAATTTCACAAGAAATACCTTCTTTAGCTAATTCGTCTGCAGCTTTGTAAGCTTCTTTGATAATTTTACCAAAAGATACGATAGTTACATCAGTACCTTCACGTTTAATTTCAGCAACACCAATAGGTAAAGTGTATTCTCCTTCTGGCACTTCTCCTTTATCACCATACATTTGTTCACTTTCCATAAAGATAACAGGATCATTATCTCTAATAGCAGATTTTAATAAACCTTTTGCGTCATAAGGATTAGAAGGTACTATTACTTTTAAACCTGGTGTGTTTGCGAACCAATTTTCTAAAGCTTGTGAGTGTGTTGCTCCTAATTGACCAGCAGAAGCTGTTGGGCCTCTAAATACGATAGGACAGTTAAATTGTCCACCAGACATTTGTCTGATTTTTGCTGCATTATTTATAATTTGGTCAATACCAACTAGAGAGAAGTTAAACGTCATGTATTCTACAATAGGACGATTACCTGTCATTGTAGATCCGATTGCTATACCTGCAAAACCAAGCTCTGCAATTGGTGTATCAATTACACGTTTTGCACCAAACTCGTCTAACATTCCTTTTGATGCTTTATAAGCACCATTATATTCTGCTACTTCTTCGCCCATAAGATAAACACTCTCATCTCTGCGCATTTCTTCGCTCATGGCTTCGCAAATTGCTTCTCTAAATTGAATTGTCTTCATTTTTCTATTTTTAAACGTCTAGCAAAAATAATAATTATGGATATAAAATACCATTAAAAGTAGAGTGAAAAATGAATTTATTTTCATTTTAGAATTGTGATTGTTTTATAGCTGTATAATAAAGAGAGTGTTAAAAGCGTAATAGTTTACATATTAGATGTTTATAGTCTTGTTTTTTTATTATTAAGCAAAGTTTATTTTGGGGTAAAGTGGCCAAATTGCTAATTATATATTGAAAAATATTTTTACATTGACTCAAAAATCCTGATATGTGAATATTTTGGACCTTTCAGATCAATATTTTTATTTTTTTTTGAGGGTTATTGATCATATTATTTCTTTTTACAAACTTTGTTTGAAACATTATTATTAATATACTAGTCTTTAATATAACTATTGTTTATCTTAACTTATTAGATTTTGAAGGTATTCTAGATTTTGAGAATGATTTTATTTGTTCTTAAAATGCTAGGGGATTATACACTGAAATTCTTTTATTAGGATCTTAGTCTATGTAATTAACAATAAAATCTTAAATTTTTATTAATTTAACATTTTATTGAGTTGAAAATGATTTTATGAAAATTTTATTATGCGCGCATAGTAAAAATCCGAATTATTATTTTTATATTCGTAATCGAGAAAAAGACGTTTAAAATAAAATTATTTTATATGAAGATATTAGTATGTATTAGTCATGTACCTGATACAACATCAAAGATTAATTTCACAGAAGGAGATAGTAGATTTGATACTAGAGGGGTTCAATTTGTAATTAACCCTAATGATGAGTTTGGTTTAACACGTGCTATGTGGTTTAAAGAAAAACAAGGAGCAAGTGTAGATGTTGTTAATGTTGGTGGTCCAGAAACGGAACCTACATTAAGAAAAGCTTTAGCTATTGGAGCAGATTCTGCAATTAGAGTTAATACAGAAGCTACTGATGGTTTTGCTGTAGCGAAACAATTAGCAAAAGTAGCTCAAGACGGAGGTTATGATTTAGTTATAGCAGGTAGAGAATCTATTGATTATAACGGAGCTATGGTTCCTGGAATGTTAGCAGCAATAATCGATGCAAATTTTGTGAGTAATTGTATCAGTTTAGAAATTGACGGAACTAATGCAAAAGCGGTTAGAGAAATTGATGGCGGAAAAGAAACAGTAAGTACAATGTTACCTTTAGTTATAGGAGGTCAAAAAGGTTTGGTTGAAGAAAGTGATCTTCGTATTCCTAATATGAGAGGGATTATGATGGCGCGTAAAAAACCATTAACGGTTGTAGAACCAATTGATGTTAGTGCAGAAACTAAAGCTGTAAGTTTTATTAAGCCTATAGCTAAAAGTGAAGTGATATTAGTAGATGCAGATAATATAGATGAGTTGGTAAACTTACTTCATAACGAAGCTAAAGTAATTTAATCTATAGTTGCACTACCAGCATTGGTTAAGTATTTAACGAATGCTATTTTAAAAATTAATAATAACAAAATAGATTCTTGCTTTGGCAAGAATGACAAAAATCAAATTTTATGTCAATTCTAGTATATACAGAGTCCGAAAACGGAAAATTTAAAAAAGCGGCTTTAGAAGTCGTTTCATATGCAAAAGCTATTGCAGACCAAATGGGAACATCGGTTACTGCTATAGCTGTAAATGCAGATAATACAGAAGCATTAGGTAATTACGGAGCCTCTAAAGTTCTTTTAATTAAAGATGAATCGTTAAAAGCTTTTAATGTTAAAAAATATACAGCAATTGTTGAGAGTGCTGCTAAAAATGAAGATGCTAAAGTTGTTGTTTTAAGCTCTAGTGCTGATAGCAAATATCTAGCACCTATGTTAGCAGTCGCTTTAGAAGCCGGTTATGTTTCTAATGTTATAGAAGCTCCTTCTGGCGTTTTTCCTTTTACAGTGAAGCGTTCAGCTTTTACAAATAAAGCATTTGCTAACACAGAAATCAATACTGATGTGAAAATTGTTGGTTTATCTAATAATTCATTCGGGTTAGTTGAAACTGGAGGAAGTGCATCTGTTGAAGATTTTTCTCCTGCAATACCAGATTCTGGGATTACAGTTGAGTCGGTAGACAAAGCGACAGATAAAGTGAGTATTGCTGATGCAGAAATTGTTGTTTCGGGAGGAAGAGGACTTAAAGGTCCAGAAAACTGGGGAATGATTGAAGAATTAGCTGAGGTTTTAGGAGCTGCAACGGCATGTTCTAAACCGGTTTCAGATTTAGGATGGAGACCACATAGTGAACACGTTGGGCAAACAGGAAAACCTGTAGCTTCAAACTTATATATTGCTATTGGGATTTCTGGTGCAATTCAACATTTAGCAGGTATTAACTCTTCAAAAGTAAAAGTGGTAATTAATACAGATCCAGAAGCACCTTTCTTTAAGGCAGCTGATTACGGAATTGTTGGAGATGCATTTGAGGTTGTTCCTAAATTAATTGAAAAATTAAAAGTTTTTAAAGCTGCAAATGCATAATTTTATGACCTTTTAATATTCAGCATTTTATGTGTGAGAATTAAAAGATATTAATAAGGACTGTTTAAATTTAGACCTTACTTTTGTATCCGTTTTTTATCAGAAGTAACAGAGAAATTCATCAAATCTGCTTAAAGCAGTTGGTAAAGTCCAAATTTAAACAGTTCTTTGTGTTTTATAAATTATGAGTTTAGTTCGTTTAAATATCAAAGGCATATCGTATAGTCAAACCCAAAATGGTGCCTACGCTTTAATACTTAATGAGGTAGATGGTGACCGAAAATTGCCAATAGTTATAGGTGCTTTTGAAGCGCAATCTATTGCTATTGCTTTAGAAAAGGAAATCCGACCTCCGCGTCCCCTTACTCACGATTTATTTAAAAACTTTGCAGACAGATTCGATATTACGGTTAAACAAGTCATTATCCATAAGTTGGTTGATGGCGTTTTCTACTCTAGCCTAATTTGCGAACGCGATAAGATCGAAGAAATTATCGATGCCAGAACTAGCGATGCTATCGCTTTGGCTTTACGTTTTCAATCTCCAATTTTTACTTACAAAAATATTTTAGATAAAGCAGGTATCTATCTTAAAGTCAACCCTAAAAAGGAAGATGAAGAAGATCAAGACAGTATTCTAATGGATGAGCTTATTGTTGAAGAAATTGAATCTTCTTCAGAAGAGCAAGGTGGTTATCAAAATAAATCTCTTTCAGATCTTAATACTCTCTTAGAAGAAGCCGTAAATAATGAGGATTACGAAATGGCTGCCAAAATTAGAGATGAAATTTCTAAACGCTAACTAAATACTTATTATTTATGAATTATTTTTTCAAGGCAATTTTTGCTATATTTCTTGGATTTTCATCAATAACAGCACAAGAACTTGAAAAAACATGGGAGCTAAATGCTTCTGAAAGTATTTACAATACTTTAGATTTTCAAAACGGTGAATTCAATTTTTCTTCTGATACCGATAATTCGCTTGATGGAAATTACATGTTTCAAAATGATTTATTGGTACTGTATCATAATGATTCTCTTAATTCAATTAAAAGATATAAAATTACAGAACTAACAGATTCTACCTTGATTTTAAAAGGGAGGAAGATGAGTTTCAACTTGGTTTCAAAACCAGAAGAAATTACTGTAGAGCAAGAAGGTACTTTTACAGAAATTATACCAAATCAAGGGTTTTCATTTACAAGCTTATGGAGAGGTCTTTTAGGTATGGTTTCTTTAATCTTTATCGCTTTTCTATTCAGTAGCAACCGTAAAGCAATTAATTGGAAAACGGTTGGAATAGGCTTACTTTTTCAACTTGTTATCGCCATTGGTGTTTTAAAAATAGACTTTATTAAAACCGCTTTCGAGGTTGTGGGACAAGGATTTATTGCAATTCTAGGATTTACACAAGCAGGAAGTGAGTTTTTATTTGGAGGGATGCTAGATATTAAGTCTTTCGGATTCATTTTCGCTTTCCAAGTATTACCAACAATTATATTCTTTTCTGCCTTAACCTCTGTTTTATTCTATTTAGGATTGATTCAGAAAGTTGTAAAAGGTATGGGGTGGTTACTATCTAAATTTTTAGGTATTTCTGGTGCAGAAAGTTTAAGTGTGGCTGGTAATATTTTCTTAGGTCAAACCGAAGCGCCATTGCTTATTAAGGCGTATTTAGAAAAAATGAATAAATCAGAGATTCTTCTCGTAATGATAGGTGGTATGGCAACTGTTGCAGGTGCTGTTTTGGCCGCTTACATTGGATTTTTAGGAGGAGAAGATGAAGCTTTACAATTGTTTTATGCAAAACATTTGTTAGCGGCTTCCGTTATGGCAGCACCAGGAGCTATTGTAATTTCAAAAATATTATTTCCGCAAACTGAAGATATTAATACTGAAGTTGAAGTTTCTCAAGAAAAAATTGGTTCTAATATTTTAGAAGCTATAGCTAACGGAACTACAGAGGGATTAAAATTAGCTGTTAATGTAGGAGCAATGCTCTTAGTTTTTGTAGCTTTTATTGCTATGATAAATGGAATTTTAGGGGGGGTAGCTGGATTTGATGGTTTTAAGATTGCTGCTTTAAATATTGATTGGAGTTTTACATCGCTTAATGAAATTATTGCAACAAACACACCTTACGAAAGTTTATCCTTAGAGTTTATATTGGGTTATTTATTTGCACCTTTAATGTGGTTAATTGGTGTGGCTTCTGAAGATATGGCGTTAATGGGACAGTTATTAGGAATAAAATTAGCTGCAAGTGAATTTATAGGCTATATACAATTAGCGGATTTAAAGAATGTGGCGAATGCGACACATCTTACATATGAGAAGTCAATTATTATGGCAACTTATATGCTTTGTGGTTTTGCTAATTTTGCTTCAATAGGAATTCAAATAGGTGGAATAGGTTCTTTAGCACCAGGGCAACGTACACAGTTATCTAAATTTGGAATGAAAGCTTTAATAGGAGGAACTATAGCTTCTTTAATTTCTGCGACTATTGCAGGTATGATTATTGGGTAATTCAACAAGAATAAATTTTAGATTATAAAAATACTTAAAGCATCAGATATTACATTTGATGCTTTTTTTCTTTATTTTCGCTTCAAGTCTTGCTGATAAATTAATCAGCATATATTCCTAAATTTAAGTTTAATTAAAAGAGATTCCTGTTTTTGCAGGAAATTTTATGAAACAATATCACGACTTAGTAAAACATATTTTAGCTGAAGGAAACGAAAAAGGAGATCGTACAGGTACAGGTACAAAAAGTGTATTTGGTTATCAAATGCGCTTCGATTTAAGTGAAGGTTTTCCAATGGTTACAACCAAGAAATTGCATTTAAAGTCTATTATTTATGAATTACTTTGGTTCTTAAAAGGCGATACTAATATTGATTACCTTACTGAGAACGGAGTAAAAATATGGAACGATTGGGCTGATGAAAATGGTGATTTGGGACCTGTTTATGGTCATCAATGGCGTAATTGGGCAAGTGAAGATATTGACCAGATTAAAGAAGTTATTCAAACTCTAAAGAATAATCCTAATAGTAGAAGAATGTTGGTTTCAGCATGGAATCCTTCAGTATTACCAGATACTTCAAAATCATTTTCAGAGAATGTAGCTAACGGAAAAGCAGCATTACCGCCGTGTCATGCGTTTTTTCAATTTTATGTTGCTGATGGTAAATTATCTTGTCAACTCTATCAGCGTAGTGCTGATACATTTTTAGGTGTGCCGTTTAATATTGCGTCTTATGCATTGTTCACTATGATGATGGCACAGGTTTGTGGTTATGAAGCAGGAGACTTTATTCATACATTTGGAGATGCTCATATTTATAATAATCACAAAGAGCAGTTAGAATTACAACTCTCTAGAGAGCTTAGACCTTTACCAAAAATGATTTTAAATCCAGAGGTAAAAAATATTTTCGATTTTAAATTTGAAGATTTTACGCTTGAAGGTTATAATCCTCATCCACATATTAAGGGTAAAGTGGCTGTTTAAATTTGATTTATGAAGTTATCAGAATTATTTACGATTATATTTTTAATATTAATGCAGTTTAGTTGGGCACAAACAGATCCTATTAAAAATGTTTATAATAGACCTTATGTTATTTTTGATGGTTGCGATACAGCTGAAGACAAAGAAAAATGCTATGAGATAAATCTTCAGGAACTTATAGGAAAACAATTGAATCATAAATTTTTTAAAGATTCTATTTTTTATTTAGCTAAAAGAGATACAATTGCAGTACCTATAAATATTCTTTATGATGAATTTGGAGTTATAGTAAAAGATTACTCCTTAGTAACAAATCCTAACACGGAATCTAAACAGAGTTATGAAGG
This sequence comes from Winogradskyella sp. HaHa_3_26, assembly GCF_019278425.1. NCBI lineage: Bacteria > Pseudomonadati > Bacteroidota > Flavobacteriia > Flavobacteriales > Flavobacteriaceae > Winogradskyella > Winogradskyella sp. HaHa_3_26. Next base: position 2,519,943 of record NZ_CP058981.1, read on the forward strand.
CTTATTGGATTCAATTCCTAGGGTGAAACCCGTTTTGGATACCTATAATAAAGGTGTAGCAATAAATATAAGTAGCATATTTGGTTATTTTCTAGATAGAACTAAAGATTCAATTATGCCTTTAGTAGGCTATGAACCAAAGATAATTCCATTTTCAATAATAGAAAAAGCACCAGTTTATAAAGGATGTGATAGAAAATTAAATAATAAAGATCTTTTAAAATGTATGAATAGTGAGATCTATAAATTAATTTCAAATAATTTTAATATAAATCTAGCAAGTAAATTAGGTCTTTCTGAAGGGCTAAAACGTATTTACGTAACATTTAATGTCAATAAAAAAGGAAAGGTTTCAGATATAAGAGCAAGAGGACCACACCCCGATTTAGAAGCAGAAGCTATTCGTGTAATAAACAAAATACCTAAGTTAAAGAGACCAGGTTATTTTAAAAAGAAACCAGTAAAAGTTCCTTACTCTTTGCCTATTGTTTTTAGCGTAACTGAGTAAACAAAAAAAAGCATCTCTAAATTATAGAGATGCTTTTTTGTTTTATGATAAAGGTCTTATAATTTAATAATGCCATTTTCAGCACCAGCAAACTCATTCCAAGCAAACTCATCAGCTTCCTCATCATTAATGTAAGATTCTCCATCTACAAGATACCTAAATTCATAAGAATTATCACTTGCCAGATCTACAGTCCCTTTAAAAGAGCCATTTTTTAATTTCTTTAATTGATTTGCTTCGGTATTCCACTCGTTAAAGTTTCCTACTACAGCTACATTTTTAGCTTCTTTTGCAGTAATCGTAAAGGTTACTTTACAAACAGGCTTAGTTTTTAAAAATTGTTTTTTGATTGCCATAATAATAAGTTTGAACAATTAAATATAAAACAAAAAGATGAAAGATTGTATTATAGAAATACATTTAATTGTCTAAAAAACAATCATTTATTGATTTATTAATTTTGTAACCATTTTATCTTTAACTATGTAAAATTTAGTTGTGTATTTTAGAATCTTAGTAATAATCATTTGTCTTATTATTTTGATTTTCAGTATTGTATTATAGATTTCTAAATAAAATCAAAAGGATATAAATCATATAAACATATTATCAAAAAAAAAGTATCTTTATCTTATTAAATCACAATTATGTTTGGCAGCAAAAAACAAGTTTCTACAATAGATAAAGATCAATTAGAGTTGATTGAAAACGCTCAGAAGCGTATCAAGCAAAAGAAACGTCTTTATATTCATTTTGTTATTTTTTTAATAGGTGCAGTTTTTTTAATTATAGCTAATACAGTTTTAGGGATTAAAAAAGATTTTACTATCGCTGGCATTGATTGGTTTGTTTATGCCATATTAGCTTGGTTATTCTTATTTATCTATCACTTTGTAAGTGTATTTATTACTCATAAATTTATGGGTAAAGATTGGGAGAAGCATCAGCTAGAAAAATTAGTAAACCTGCAAGAAGTGCGTATTGATAAATTAAAGCAGAATCTTATTAAAGAAGATACTAAGAAGGTAATTCCTGAGGTATCTAATGAAACAAAAGAAACACCTCAAGTTATAAAAAAAAAAAGAACATCTGAGTTAACCATAATTGTAGCAGAAGGTGAAGACAATGCAATAGGGAAAGACAATGATTTAATTTGGCATTTAAGCGATGATTTAAAACATTTTAAATCGATTACTAATGGTCATTATATTATTATGGGGCGTAAGACTTTTGAGAGCTTTCCTAAACCTTTGCCTAATAGAACGCATGTTGTAATAACAAGACAGAAAGATTATAAAGTACCTGCAGGTGTTATAGTTGTAAATTCATTAAATGATGCTATTGATGCTGCTAGATTTGATAAACAACCTTTTGTAATTGGTGGCGGTGAAATTTATAAGCAAGCTTTACCTTTTGTAGATAAATTAGAAATAACTAGAGTACATGCAACTTTTGAAAATGCAGATACATTTTTCCCTAAAATAGACGAAACTAGATGGAGGGAAGTAAGTAGAACAACTCATGAAGCAGATGATAAGCATAAGTATTCTTTTTCATTTATTACATATTTAAAAATGACTTAGAAATCTATTCGATATTAATTAAAACTAAAAACACCCTAACTAAAAAAGTTAGGGTGTTTTTATTATTTGTAATATTTAAGTTTTATTAAATATTGAAAGCTTCTTTTACTTTATCAACATAATCTAATTTTTCCCAAGTAAATAACTCTACTTCTAAAGTTTTAGAATCAGCATTCGGTAAGTAAAAAGTTTTACTCACGGTTTCGTTTTTTCTTCCCATATGACCGTATGCAGCAGTTTCACTATACATTGGCTGACGTAGTTTTAAACGTGCTTCTATAGCAGCTGGTTTCATGTCAAAAAGTGTTTGAACTGTTTTAGCAATCTCACCATCTGTTAAATTAAAATGACAAGTTCCATAAGTATCAATAAATATACCCATTGGTTCAGCAACCCCAATTGCATAAGATACTTGTACTAAAATTTGATCACACAAACCAGCAGCAACTAAATTTTTAGCAATATGTCTTGTTGCATATGCAGCACTTCTATCTACTTTACTTGGATCTTTACCAGAGAAAGCACCACCACCATGTGCACCTTTTCCTCCGTAAGTATCAACAATAATCTTACGACCTGTTAATCCTGTATCACCATGAGGTCCTCCAATTACAAATTTACCTGTTGGATTAATGTGATAAGTAATATCATCATTAAACAATTCTTGAATATGTTCTGGTAATTTAGCAATGACTCTAGGGATTAATATCTCAATGATATCTTTTCTAATTTTAGCTAACATAGCTTCATCAGCATCAAAATCATCATGTTGTGTAGAAACAACAATAGCATCTATACGTTGTGGTACATTATCATCACTATACTCAATAGTAACCTGACTTTTAGAATCTGGTCTTAAGTACGTGATATCTTTATTTTCACGACGTAATTCAGCTAATTCTTTTAAAATTCGGTGCGATAAATCCAATGCTAAAGGCATAAAATTTTCGGTTTCATTAGTTGCATAACCAAACATCATTCCTTGGTCACCTGCACCTTGCTCTTCTTTTGATGCTCTAACAACACCTTGGCTAATTTCTTCAGATTGTTCGTGGATTGCAGATAAAACACCACAAGAATTTCCATCAAACATATAAGCACTTTTTGTATAGCCTATTTTGTTTATAGTGTCTCTTGCTATTTTTTGCACATCGAGATATGTATTAGACTTTACTTCACCCGCAAGTACAACCTGACCTGTCGTGACTAAAGTTTCACATGCTACTTTAGCTTCCTTATCAAAGGCTAAAAAATTGTCTATTAGAGCATCGCTTATTTGGTCCGCTACTTTGTCTGGGTGTCCTTCCGAAACACTTTCAGAAGTAAATAAATATGGCATAAATTCTATTATTTAGAATAATAATTCAGTTATAGAAAAACTTTTCGATTACAAGGTCGCTAGAGAAGTAGAAAACTTACTGCTTTAGCATTTTTTATTCTGAATTTAATTCAGAATCTGTTCTTAATGAACAGGTACTGAAATGGTTTCAGCACTAGAGGTTGCAATCAGACAAATTTTTCCTCTTATAATTCTCGGCAAAAGTACGTATTAATATCAACACAAAAAATCTTATAGTCTAAAGAAAATCTTAAAATTATTAATTGTGAGTTCTTTAGTTTTTTTTGATGATTAAAAAATCCTTAGATTTACACTATGCTTTCAAAGAAAACAAAATACGGAATTAAGGCGTTAGTGCATTTGGCTAGACAAGAAGATCGTAAGCCCGTGCAGATTTCTACAATTTCTAAAACTGAAAATATCTCTCAAAAATTTCTTGAAAGTATCTTATTAACCTTACGAAAAAATGGAATGTTAGGATCTAAAAAGGGTAAAGGCGGTGGCTATTATCTTTTAAGAGATCCAAAAGAAATTCCTATGACTACAGTGATGCGCTTACTTGAAGGTCCTATTGCTATGGTGCCTTGTGTAAGTTTAAATTTTTATGAAAAATGTGCTGATTGTCCTGATGAAGCAACTTGTGCGGTTAACAAAATAATGCTTAAAGTTCGCGATAATACTCTTGAAATATTCCGCAATACAACTTTAGCAGATCTATCCGATACTCATGTAACTTTATAAATAATGCTCAATATTGTTTTTATATGATGCTGTTAATTAGTGTGCTATAAGTTCTGTTTGTTCTTTTTTCGAAAGATTTAACTTTTAGTTTCAAAAATAATATTTATGTTTGCATACTCTAGTAAGTCGATAGGGTAAAAGATTGTGAATTAAAAACATATTATGAATCGTGTATTACAAGCTGATTCTAGTTTAGAAAAAGAGAAATTAGAATTGCATTCAACTCAAGAAAATATTAAGAGAAGTATAGCAAAGACTATCAGTTGGAGAATTGTTGGTACTATAGATACTGTAATTATTTCGTACTTAATTACAGGAACATTGGCATTAGCAGCTGCTATTGGAGGTGTAGAATTAATAACCAAAATGGTGCTTTATTTTTTTCATGAGCGCACTTGGAACAATATAAAATGGGGAAAATGATAGATATAGATATTGATGTTTGGAATAAAAAGTTAAAAGATAAATCACCTATTGAAATAGCAGAATGGGCTTTAGAGCTATCTGAAAATAGAATTGTAACCACTAGTTTTGGTATCTATTCTTCAGTTTTACTAAGCACAATGTCTCAATTAGATAATGATATTAGAGTTGTGTGGTGTGATACTTTATATAATCAGCCTTCAACTTATGAGCATGCAGCAAATTTAATTGATGAGTATGATCTTAATATTCGAAAATATAAAAGTTTACAGACTAAAGCAGAAATTGATTCTACTATTGGACTTCCTAATTTAGAGGATGATAATCATGATGAATTTTCAGAAGTCGTAAAATTAGAACCTTTTAGACGTGCGTTAAAAGAAGAAAATCCTGATATCTGGTTTACAAATATTAGAATTAGACAAACAGAATTTAGAGATAAAAAAGATATTTTAAGCTATAGTAAAGATGGAATCCTTAAAGTGAGTCCTTTTTATTATTGGAGCGATAAAGATTTAGATCAATATATACAGGATAATGAATTAGCTAAAAATGCTGATTATTTCGATCCTATTAAGGCACTTCTCAATAGAGAATGTGGCATACATTTTCAGTAATACAATTTTAAAATAAAGGCTATCAGTAGCTTAAAAAATACGTTTCATTATCCTATCAAATCTATAGGAATAATATAGTTTAAATTATGCAAAGTTTTAGAACCGAATTAGAAAATCCTGTTGTACAGAAGGATATCCTTGAGTTAGCTAATAAGATTGAGCTTTTTCATAAGGGTAAGATTGATGAAGAAAAATTCCGTAGTCTACGTTTAGCCAGAGGCGTTTACGGTCAACGCCAAGAAGGTGTGCAGATGATTAGAATTAAATTGCCTTATGGTAAAGTTCTAAGTCATCAGTTGCGTCGTATTGCAGAGGTTTCTGATGAATATTCTAGAAGTCGATTGCACATAACTACGCGTCAAGATATTCAAATTCACTATGTGGATTTAAACAGAACCCCAGAACTTTGGGCGGAATTAGAACGCGATAATGTTACGCTTAGAGAAGCTTGTGGAAATACGGTAAGAAATGTTACCGCTAGTGAAACGGCAGGTATTGATATGAATGAACCTTTTGATGTTTCACCTTATGCAGATGCTTTATTTAAATTCTTTTTAAGAAACCCTATTTGTCAAGAAATGGGTCGAAAATTTAAGGTGTCATTTTCAGCTTCAGATGAAGATACAGGTTTGTCTTACATGCACGATTTAGGTTTTATTGCTAAAATTGAAAACGGTGTTAAAGGTTTTAAAGTCATGTTAGCTGGTGGTTTAGGATCACAACCAAGACATGCCGATTTATTTTATGAATTTCTACCCGCAGATAAAATTATTCCTTTAATGGAAGGTGTACTTAGGGTTTTTGACCGCTATGGCGAACGAAAAAGTAGAGCCAAAGCCCGAATGAAATTCTTGTTGAAAGATATTGGAGTAGAGGCTTTTAAAGTACTAGTTGAAGAAGAACAAACGGCTATAGAGTTTAAAACGGTAACAATTGATGAATCTAATTATACGGCTTCAAAACCAGTTGAAGTCAATTTTCCAAAAGTTACGATTAAAAATGAAAAAGCCTATAAACTATGGAAGTCTACGAATGTAATTCCTCAAAAACAAGACGGCTATGTGGCGATTGGTATTAAAGTACTTTTAGGTGATTTTTATACCGATAAAGCAAGATTATTAGCTGATTTGGTAGAACAATATGCGGCAGGTGAAATTAGATTAAGCTTACGCCAGAATATTTTAATTCCTTTTGTAAAAGAAGAAGCTCTTCCTTTTTTCTATACCGAATTAGAGAAGCTTGGTTTTGTAGAAGCGGGCTATAACAAAGCCGTAGATATTACAGCGTGTCCTGGTACAGATACTTGTAACCTAGGTATTGCAAGTAGTACAGGAATTGCGGAAGAATTAGAACGTGTTATTAAAGCAGAATATCCACAGTATTTAGAAAACAATGATTTAGTCATTAAAATTAGTGGTTGTATGAATGCTTGTGGGCAACACAATATGGCAAATATAGGTTTTCAAGGGATGTCTATTAGAACCAAAGATAAATTAGTGGCACCCGCATTACAAGTGCTTTTGGGTGGCGGTAATTTAGGAAATGGTAAGGCTTATTTTGCAGATAAAGTGGTTAAGATTCCAAGTCGAAGAGGACCTGAAGCGTTGCGTAGAATTCTAAATGATTTTGAAGAAAATGCAGCAGGAAAACTATTTGTAGATTACTATAAAGAGCAAGGTGAAAAGTATTTTTATCAACTATTAACAGATTTATCTAGTGTAGATAATCTTACTCAACAAGATTTTATTGATTGGGGAACAGAAGAAGAATATGTAAAAGCCATCGGAATTGGTGAGTGTGCAGGTGTGGTTATTGATTTAATTGCCACATTGTTTTTAGAAAGTGATGAGAAGATTGAAGAAGCACAAGCGGCCTATAAAAATAAAGTGTATTCAGGTGCTATTTACGAAGCGTATCGCTCTATGGTAAATTCGGCAAAAGCCATTTTACTTTCAGAGAATGTTACAACAAATTCACAAGCCGGAATTATTAAACAGTTCGATGAACTTTTTGTAGACACAAAGAAAATTGAATTAGGAGCCTCTTTTTCAGATGTAATTTATCAAATAAAAACGGTTCCACCAACGGAAGATTTTGCAAGCAATTATATAAATACAGCACAACAATTTTTAAAAAGTGTAAGAGCTTTTAGAGACGTACAGGTTGCTAAAAAAAAAATAAGATTATGACACCTAAATTAACCATAGTAGGCGCAGGACCTGGAGATGTAGATTTAATTACTGTTAAAGCTATAAAAGCCATTAAATCAGCAGATGTTATTTTGTATGATGCACTTGTTAATAACGAGTTGTTAGAGTACGCTTCGCCAAATGCAGAATTAATTTTTGTAGGTAAACGCAAAGGTTGTTATGCCTATCAACAAAGTCAAATTAATGAGTTAATCATAGAACGCGCCTTAAGATGCGGACATGTAGTACGTCTAAAAGGTGGAGATCCATTTATTTTTGGTCGTGGTGCAGAAGAATTAGAGTATGCTAAAGCATATGCTATTGAAGTAGCAGTTGTTCCCGGTATTTCTTCATCTGCAGCAGTACCAGCTTACCAAGGTATTCCGTTAACAAAACGAAATGCATCTGAAAGCTTTTGGGTCATTACAGGAACCACAAAATCGCATCAAATCTCAGGTGATATTGCCTTAGCGGCAAAATCTACAGCAACAGTTGTTATTTTAATGGGAATGAGTAAACTTTCAGAAATTGTTCAGATTTTTTCAAAAGAGGGTAAGTCAGAAACAGCGATTGCAATTATTCAAAATGGTACGCGAGTCAATGAAAAAGTAGGGATTGGTAAAATGTCTACGATCGAAGCTATTGTAGAAGAAAAACAATTATCTAATCCAGCCATTATCATTATAGGTGAAGTTGTTAATCAGCGTGTAGATCTTTCAAATATTTATGTTGAAGCTGATTTGGCGCATAAAAAATCCGCATAATAATGGAAAGAAATAATTTATATCCCATTTTTCTAAAAACGAATAATCTTAAGGTATTAATCGTTGGTGGTGGTTACGTTGCAGAAGAAAAATTGACCTTTTTATTAAAGTCGAGTCCAGATGCAAATATGACTATGGTTTCACCAATGTTTAGAGAAGGAACCATTGCAATAGCAGATACAGGTAACGTTAATAGAATTACCGATAATTATAATATAGATTACTTAAAAGGACATCACATTGTTATTGCAACAACGGATCTTCCTGAAATTAATGTCGAAATATATAGAGATTGCCGAGCACAAGATAAATTAGTCAACGTGGCTGATAATCCACCATATTGCGATTTTTATATGGGAGGGATTGTTACTAAAGGTAATGTGAAAGTTGCGATTTCTACCAATGGAAAATCGCCAACTACAGCAAAGCGATTACGTCAGTTTTTTGAAGACGTTATCCCTGAAAATATTGATGATTTAGTGAAGAATCTCAATGTTTACAGAAAAACAATAAAAGGTGACTTTGAACAGAAAGTCGAAAAATTAAATGAATTTACTAAAGGTTTAGTAGAGAAATTATAGATTATGATTAAAACAGATATACTTATCATAGGCGCAGGGCCAACAGGATTATTTACAGTATTTGAAGCAGGATTGTTAAAAATGAAATGTCATTTAATAGATGCTTTACCTCAAGCTGGTGGGCAATGCTCAGAATTATATCCCAAAAAACCGATTTACGATATTCCAGGGTTCCCCGAAATATTAGCAGACGATTTAACATCTAATCTATTAGAACAAGGCAAGCAATTTCAGCCTGGTTTTACCTTAGGAGAACGAGCAGAAACCATTGAGAAATTAGAAGACGGGAGTTTTATTGTAACTACAAATAAAGGCACACAACACCATGCACCTATAATTGCGATTGCAGGAGGTTTAGGAAGTTTTGAACCTAGAAAACCACCGTTAGATGGTATTGATAAATATGAAGACAACGGTTTAGCTTACTTTATTAAAGATCCAGAAGTGTATCGCGATAAAAAAGTGGTGATTGCAGGTGGTGGAGATTCTGCTTTAGATTGGAGTATTTTCTTAGCAGATGTAGCTTCAGAGGTAACGCTTGTTCACAGACGAAATGAATTTAGAGGGGCATTAGATTCTGTAGAACGAGCGCAAGAATTAAAATCTCTAAACAAAATTAATATTATTACACCTGCTGAAATTACAGCGTTACATGGCGAAACTAAAATTGAAGGTGTATCTGTGACTAAAGATGGTGAAACTGAAATTTTAGAAGCAGATGCTTTTATTCCGCTTTTCGGGTTATCTCCAAAACTAGGACCGATAGGAGATTGGGGATTAGAGATCGAAAAGAATGCTATAAAAGTAGATACTTTAGATTACCAAACCAATATCCCTGGTATTTATGCTATTGGAGATGTGAATACATACGAAGGTAAACTGAAATTAATTTTATGTGGTTTTCATGAAGCTACACTAATGTGTCAATCGGCTTATAAACTATTAAATCCAGGTAAAAAGTTTGTTTTAAAATACACAACTGTAAGTGGTATTAATGGCTTTGATGGTACAAGAAAAGAATCACCAAAAGCAGTAGTAAAGGCAATAGTGTAATTTAATAATATTATCACATGTCTATTTATGAGGCTTAAATTTAAGTCGAAATTGAATTAAACTTAAGATTTCGACTTAAATTTAATTAGATAACTATTTATTAGAATTAAATTAACAAAAGAATATTTTTTTAATCAGATATTTGCGCTTTATTAATACCAATATTGAATGTAAATGTTCAATTTGGTTAAAGCCTTAAATCATGAAATTAATAAATAAGTATAAATCAGATTTTAGATTTGCATTACAACTATTGTTGTTAACAGCAGTATCTTTAATTGCTACATTATTTATGTAGCATTCTTGTACGTTAGGTAGAGGCAAATTGTAATTATTGACTATTTTTACGGCTTAATAATTACCAATGCGAAATCTATTATGTACAATTTTAGTAATAATGTCTATAACTATTTATGGGCAAGATAAAGCATATAATACCTATGTTGACCTCAATTATTTTGGAGGAAACATAGCACTTCACAACAATGATATACTACATTTAATTACAGGTCACCCTGAAGGTTTTGTTTTAAGTTGGAACAAAAAAACTTTTGGAGATAAAGCATGGCAACAACGCTATAATTATCCAGATTATGGGGCGTCTTTCATGTATCAAGATTTTAAGAATAGCAAATTAGGTGATAGCTACGGGTTGTATGCGCACTATAATTTTTATTTCTTTAAGCGTAACATTATGTTGCGTATTGCACAAGGTTTAGCATACAATACTAATCCATATGATAAAATTGATAATCCTAAGAATATAGCTTTTGGTTCTGAGATATTGAGTTCTACTTATCTAATGATTAACTACAAAAAGGATCGCCTATTTAATCGTTTTGGTCTTCAGGCCGGGTTGTCTTTAATTCATTATTCTAATGCAAATGTAAAAGCACCAAATACAAGTGTAAATACTATTGCGCTTAATGTTGGTTTAACGTATCAATTAGATGCTGAAGATTCTGAATTTATTAGTAATCTTGATGATGAAAAATTTACACAACCAATTAAATATAATATAGTTTTTAGGTCAGGGATTAATCAAAGTGATGTTATAGGAAGTGAACAGTTTCCATTTTATGTTATATCAGCTTATGCAGATAAACGCTTAAGTCATGTTAGTGCAATTCAATTTGGAGCAGATGTATTCTTTTCAAAATTTTTAAAAGAATTGATTTATTACAAGTCCGTTTCATTTCCTGAAGAAAATATAAGTGGAGACGAAGATTACAAACGAGTAGGACTTTTTGTAGGGCATGAATTGTTTGTTAATAAACTATCTGTAGAAACTCAAGTAGGTTATTATGTGTATTATCCTTATGATTTTGAAGGTCGAACCTATTTAAGGATAGGTTTAAAACGTTATTTTGGAGATAACTTTTTTGGAGCATTAACCTTAAAATCTCATGGAGCTAAAGCTGAAGCTGTAGAATTAGGAATAGGAGTAAGATTATGAAAAAACTAACGTACTTATTTGTTTTATTGTTTCTTTCTTGTAATAGTGAAGATGCAAATGATTGTTTTCAAACATCAGGAGATTTAATTCAACAAGAAGTTATAGTATCTAGTTTTGAACGTATTTTAGTTAACAGAGATGTAGAATTAATAATAAAAGAAGCAGCAGAATATAAGGTCGTAGTTGAGTCTGGTGAAAACTTAATTAATGATGTTATAGTTGAGGTTGTAGGTAATCAGTTGATACTTATAGATAATAATTCTTGTAACTTTGTTAGAGATTATGGCATTACTAAAGTTTTTGTTGAAACACCAAATCTTACAGAGATAAGTACATCTACTCAATATGATATTTCATCAGATGGAGTTTTAAACTATGATAATTTAACATTGTATTCTGAGAGTTTTAATACGGATAATGACTTTACCATTGGTGATTTTAGGCTTACTATTAATTCAGAAAGATTAAATATAACATCCAATAACTTATCGTTCTTTTATATAGATGGTAATGTAGAGGATTTGTTTGTTGGCTTTTATGCAGGAGCAGGCCGTTTTGAAGGTGAAAACTTAATAGCAGAGAATGTTAATGTTTTTCACCGAAGTAGTAATGATATGATTGTAAATCCGCAACAATCATTATCTGGTGAGCTCAAAAGTACTGGGAATTTATTTTCAGTTAATGAGCCACCAGATGTTGATATTGAACGTTTATATACAGGTCAATTATTCTTTAACTAATAAATCATAAGTCTCTTTTGCAATTTCTAATTCTTCATTAGTTGGTATTACAAATACTTTTATTTTAGAATCTGAGGTACTAATTGTTCTAATGGTTTTTAGTCTTTCATTATTTTTAACAATGTCTAATTTAATTCCTAAAAAGTCTAAATCTTCACAAATTAACTCTCTCATTATAGTGGAGTTTTCTCCAATACCAGCAGTAAATACAATGGCATCTAAGCCGTTTAAAGCAGCAGTATAACTTCCTATATATTTTTTTATACGATAGGTGTTCATTTTAATTGCTAATTGGCAAGCTTTATCACCTTCCTTAGCTAATTCTTCAATTTCTCTTAAATCTCCATGGCCAGTTAATCCTAGCATACCACTTTCTTTTTGAAGCAGCGTGTTTAATTCTTTCAAGTTTAAGTTAAATTTTTCAGCTAAGTAAAAAATTATTGTCGGATCTAAATCACCAGAACGCGTTCCCATAATTAATCCTGCATTTGGAGAAAAACCTAATGAGTGGTCAATACATACTCCATTTTTTATTGCAGACATACTACATCCATTTCCTAAGTGAATGGTAATTATTTTAGATTCTTTTTCACCTAATAAACCAATCGCTTTTTCACTTACATATTTATGACTTGTACCATGAAATCCGTAAAGTCTTATTTTGTCTGAAAATTTATTTGGTAAGGCATACTTATAAACATGCTCTGGTATTGTTTGATGAAAAGCAGTATCAAAAACGGCAACTTGTTTTGCTTTTTTGAAAATAGTTTCTGCAATATTAATCCCTTCTAAATTTGCTGGGTTATGTAATGGTGCTAAAGGAGATAAAGCTTTAATTTTATCTTTAACGTTTTTAGTGATTTCAATTGTTTCACTAAATTCTTTTCCACCATGTACAACTCTGTGTGCAACGACATCAATATCTTCTGGAGATTTTATACTTCCTGTTTCTGGATCTAATAATTGCTTAGCTAATATTTCTAATGCTACTTTATGATTAGGAATAGGAGTGACAACTCTAATTTTTTCTCTGTTTGTTTTATATTTAAATTTGGCATCTTCAGAGCCTATACGTTCAATTAAACCAGAACATAAAACGGTTTCCTCTGGCATAGTGAATAATTGAAATTTTAAAGAAGAACTTCCTGAGTTTAATACTAATATTTGTTGCATAGTCTAAAATTCTTGAGCTTGGATAGCGGTTATAATTACTGTACTATAAATGTCATCTGTTGTACAGCCTCTACTTAAATCATTTACTGGTTTGTTTAACCCTTGTAACATTGGGCCAATGGCTAATGCGCCTGTTTCTCTTTGTACTGCTTTGTAAGTGTTGTTTCCTGTGTTTAGATCAGGGAATATTAAAACGCTTGCTTGTCCTGCAACTTCAGAATCAGGTAATTTACTTTTTCCAATACGCATGTCTACAGCAGCATCGTATTGTATAGGGCCTTCAATTTTTATAGAAGGATCTTTTTCTTTTGCAATTTGTGTAGCCTTTCTAACTTTATCTACATCTTCTCCTTTTCCAGAAGCTCCAGACGAATAAGAAAGCATAGCGACTTTTGGTGTTATTCCAAAATCTTGAGCTGTTTTTGCTGAGGATATTGCTATTTCTGCTAGTTGTTCTGCATTAGGATTAGGATTTATGGCACAATCACCAAATATGGAAATTCGATCTTCTAAGCACATAAAAAAGACAGAGGATACAATATTTACTCCTGGTTTTGTTTTTATAAATTGTAAAGCAGGGCGTAATGTGTGTGCTGTTGTATGCGCAGCTCCTGAAACCATACCATCGGCATGACCTTTGTAGATCATCATTGTAGCAAAGTAAGAGACATCAGACATAGCGTCTTTTGCCATGTCTAAATTGATGTTTTTATGTTTACGTAATTCGTAGAAAGTGTTTACATAGTCGTCAAAATGTTCAGATTTTTGAGGTGAAACGATATTAAGTTGTTTAGTATCTAAAGGGATATCTAATGTTTTAATACGTTCTAATATTTTGTCTTCATCTCCAATTAAGGTTAGATTAACAACTTGGGCATCAATTAACCTAGCGGCTGCTCTTAATACACGCTCGTCGGAACCTTCAGGAAGTACAATGTGTTTTTTATCTTTTAATGCTTTTTGTAATAAATTATACTGAAACATTCTTGGTGTAAACCCATCAGATTTAAACGTAATTAAATCATCAGCAAGTTTATCTGTATCTACATGTTTTTCAAAAGTCGCTATTGAGGTTTCTATTTTCTCAATGTTTTCAGCGTAAATTTTAGATTTAATTTTACCTATAGCATTTGTAACACTAAAAGTTCCTTCTTTTACGCTAACAATTGGTGTAATACTCGATAGCCCTTCTATAAGTTTTAATATTGGTTCTTCTGGGACTAAACCACCTGTAAGAATTATACCAGATATTTTAGGGTAATTTTTTGAAATGTTAGCTTGTAGCGCACCTAAAATAATATCTGCTCTATCTCCTGGTGTTATTACTAAAGTGTTTTCCTTTAAATGGGTTAAGTAGTTTGCTAATTGCATAGCACCAACCCCAAAGTGATCCGTTTGATTATTAATCATGTCTTCTCCAAAAAGAATATTTCCTTTTAAAGCTTTTGTAATTTCTTTAATTGTTGGAGACGATAAACTTTTTACATTAGGTATAACAGATACATTGGTTTCTCTTTTAATACGCTCTTCTAGAAGTGGTTTTAATATTTCAACTTCTTTTGTGTCAATTCTATTTGTTATAATAGAAAGAACTTCAACTTCTTCTTTAAAAGTGTTGTAAGCATATTGAATGTTTTCTGCTATATTTTCAAGTGTCTTCTTATAGCCATTAGCTACTATAATTACAGGAAGTCCAAGGTTTTTAGAAATAAGAATATTAATATCTAACTCTAAATTAGTATTTTCGTTAGAGAAATCGGTCCCTTCAACAAGTATAAAATCAAAACGTTCTTCTAGATATTTATACTTTTTTATAATCTCATCAATTACTTTTCCAGATTTGCCTTTGTTGTATAAATCAAGTATTTCACTTCTGGTAAAAGCAAATGTATTTTTGTAATTTATATCTAATTCAAAATGTGATAAAACAGTGTTGATGTGGTTATCTGGCTCACCATTTTTAGTGTCTTCTATAATAGGTCTAAAGTATCCTACTTTTGCAGTCTTACCTAATAGCATTCTCATTAAACCCAAAACAACGATAGACTTACCACTATTAGCCTCAATCGTTGCTACATAAATACCTTTGCTCATTTATACCTTTTTTGTATTGAAAAACACTTATTTATGGATTTATAAATAGGATGTGTTCTTCAATTTTAAGTTAAATTTTTTTACAAATTTAACATGGGTATGCGCTTTTAAAGATGATTTTTATCATGGTTTAAAAGAAATGGTGAAATTGGTTGACCAATTTTAAGGTATTATGATAATTGTCAATTATTTTGTTAATTCTTGAAATAAACTTTCTAAACTGGCGTTTTTCTGATTTAATTGTAGAATTTTTAACTCATTATCGTGTGCGAAGTCAAACACGTGAGAGCGCATATCTTCTTTTGTAGAAAAGGTAATTTCGTAAACAAATCCATAAGTGTTTTTTACAGATTTTACTTTGGGTAATTTTGATAAAAAGGCATTTTCAATTCTATAGTCAAACTCAACAATAACAATTTGTTCTTGTCCGTCGCGTAAATCTTTTAAATATTTATCGGCTACAACTTCTCCTTTATTAATAATAATAACACGGTCGCACATCGCTTCAACTTCTTGCATAATATGTGTTGAAAGAAAAACCGTTTTTTCTTTACCAATAGACTTAATTAAATTTCTAATATCAATAAGCTGATTAGGGTCTAAGCCGGTTGTAGGTTCATCTAAAATTAAAACTTCAGGGTTGTGTAATAATGCATTGGCTAAACCAACACGTTGTCTGTAACCTTTAGAAAGTTGACTTATTTTTTTATGAGCTTCAGGTTTTAAACCTGTAAGCTCAATAACTTCTTCTATACGAGATTTAGGAGTTCCATATACGTTCGCATTAAAGTTTAAATATTCCTTTACGTATAAATCTGTGTATAGTGGATTGTGTTCTGGTAAATACCCAACACTAGTTTGAACTCCTTTTTTTTCTGTGTCTACATCAAAATTATTTACACTAGCAGAACCTTCATCAG
Organism: Winogradskyella sp. HaHa_3_26; assembly: GCF_019278425.1. Taxonomy (NCBI): domain Bacteria; kingdom Pseudomonadati; phylum Bacteroidota; class Flavobacteriia; order Flavobacteriales; family Flavobacteriaceae; genus Winogradskyella; species Winogradskyella sp. HaHa_3_26. Next base: position 2,536,124 of record NZ_CP058981.1, read on the forward strand.
CTTTTATATAAGTGGTTAAGATTTTCATCATCGTCGATTTTCCTGCACCGTTTGGGCCTAGGAATCCAACAATTTCAGCATCTTTTACCTTAAAAGAGACGTTGTTAAGTGCCTTTTGATCCTTATATAATTTAGTGATGTTTTTAACTTCAATAGACATACTTGTAGAATTTATTCAAAAATAGTTATTTCCGAATATTGTATTGCATTTATTGTTAATTCTTTAAGTTTTTTCAATTTTTATGAAAAAAAACTATGTAACAATTTTGATTTGTAAAAATAATAATTACATTAGCTATATATTAAAATGATCCACATATGTGGAAAACAAGTATGAACATATCTAGAGCATATTATAACTGGTTTTATTTCTTTTTTAGCTAAAGGAACGAGACTGAGTATGTTTTATTTAAAATATAGTATTTAAAGTCTCGATGTAATCGAGACTTTTTTTTGTTTAAAGGATTTACAACTAGAAAAATAAATTGTGAAAAAACCAATTGCAATACAAGGAATTAAAGGATCATTTCATCATGAAGTTGTTCTGAATTATTTTGATAATCAGATAGATGTGGTAGAGTGTATGACTTTTGATAGTGAAGTAAATACTTTATTAGAGGAGCAGACAGATGAAATTGTAATGGCGCTAGAAAATTCTATTGCAGGTTCTATTATACCAAATTATGCACTGATAGATAATAATCAATTAAGCATTGTTGGAGAGTATTATTTAGATATACAACATCAATTAATGGCCTTAGAAAATCAGTCTATAGCAGATATAAATGAGGTGCATTCACATCCTATGGCATTATTACAGTGTAAAGTGTTTTTTAGAGATTTTCCGCATATAAAATTGGTAGAAGCTAAAGATACTGCAGATGTTGCAAAGCAAATTTCAGAACAAAAGATTAAAGGAATAGCAGCGATTGCTAGTAAATCTGCTGCACAATTATACGGTCTAAATATTTTAGCAGAAAGCATCCAAACGATAAAAGAAAATGAAACACGTTTTGTTTTTGTGAAGCGAGAAATGGATCATGCAGATGAAAATGAAATTAATAAAGCTTCTTTAAAGTTCGAATTAGATCATAAACGAGGAAGTTTAGCGACTATTTTAAATGTGTTGAGTGATTGTAAATTGAATTTAACTAAGATTCAATCTTTACCTAAAATAGAGACCCCATGGAAATATGCGTTTTTTGTTGATGTTACTTTTGATAAGTATGAGAATTACAAAAAAGCGAAGTCCATAATGGCTATTATGGCTGAGAATTTTAAAGTATTAGGAGAATATAAAAATGCAAGATTATGATAGAGGTTGCAAAACGTTTGCAAAAAGTTGAAGAATATTATTTTTCAAAAAAACTAAGAGAAGTTGCTTTTTTAAAATCACAGGGGAAACCTATTATTAATTTAGGAATAGGGAGTCCAGATTTAGAACCGCCTTTTAAGGCTTCTATGTCTCTTCAAGATTGTTTAGTAGAGCCAGAAGCACATAAATATCAAAGTTATCAAGGCTTGCCAGAGTTAAGAGAAGGTATTGCTGATTTTTATAAAACGCACTTTCAAGTTAATTTAAGTTCGCAGACAGAAGTGTTGCCATTAATGGGAAGCAAAGAGGGGATTATGCATATCTCTATGGCTTTTTTAAATAAAGGTGATAAAGTTTTAATACCAAATCCAGGTTACCCTACGTATGCTGCTGTAACTAAACTTTTAGAAGCTAAACCTGTTTTTTATGATTTAAAAGCGGATACAAATTGGGAGCCAGACTTTAGTGCCTTAGAGCGTTTAGATTTAAGTCGTGTAAAAATTATGTGGATCAATTATCCGCACATGCCAACGGGAGCTAACGCAACAAATAAGTTTTATGATGATGTGATTGCCTTTGGTAAACGTCACGATATATTAATTGTAAATGATAATCCATACAGTTTCATTTTAAACGATAAACCTAATAGTATTTTAAGATATAAGGATGCTAAAGATGTCTGTTTAGAGTTAAATTCATTAAGTAAAACTTTTAATATGGCAGGCTGGCGTGTTGGTATGTTAGTCGGTAATTACGATTTTGTTTCGGCCGTTTTACGTGTGAAAAGTAATATGGATTCGGGTATGTTTTATGGCATACAAAAAGGAGCCATTGAAGCTTTAAAATGTTCTGATATGTGGTTTAAAAGCTTAAATAGTGTTTATCAAAGACGAAGAGCGTTAGTGTGGAAATTAGCTGAAGCCCTTAATTGTACCTACGATGAAGATGCCACAGGATTGTTTATTTGGGCAAAATTGCCACCACATATAAAATCTGAAGAATTTACAGATTTAGTATTAAAAGAACATTCCATCTTTATAACACCAGGAACTGTTTTTGGTAGTAATGGAGAAGGTTATGTTAGATTTTCGTTATGTGCGGAAGAAGGAATTATAGAAGAAGCAATTGCAAGAGTATAAGAATACTTATTTGCATTTTGCAATGATTGTTAAAAGAGAAAAAAAGTAAAGTGAATAATATTTTTATCATAGGAACAGGATTAATAGGCGGTAGTTTTGCTTTAGATATAAAAGCATTACATCCAGACTGTAAGGTTTTTGGTATTGATACAACTGAAGCACATCTTGATGAAGCTTTAGAATTAGGAGTCATTGATGAAAAAGCCAATTTAGAAGATTTAAGTAAAGCAGATGTGGTTATTATAGCAATCCCTGTAGATGCAACTCTAAAAGTTTTGCCACAGGTGTTAGATTATATATCTGATGATGCTATTGTGTTTGATGCTGGGTCAACTAAAGAAAATATTTGTGAGGTTGTAAAAAACCATACCAAACGTCGTAATTATTTAGCTGTACACCCTATTGCCGGTACAGAGCATTCAGGACCTAAAGCTGCGATTAGAGGTTTGTATAAAAACAAGACTAATATTATTTGTGAAGTTGAAGAAACAGCCTTCAAACTTCAAGAAAAAGCGTTAAAGTTGTTTACCGATTTAGGGATGCGTATTCGTTATATGAATCCTAAAGCACATGATAAACATATTGCTTACGTATCACATTTATCACATATTAGTGCATTTATGTTAGGTAAAACAGTAATAGATAAAGAGCGTAACGAGCGCGATATTTTTGATATGGCAGGCAGTGGATTTGCAAGTACTGTGCGTTTAGCAAAAAGTTCACCAGCAATGTGGACGCCAATATTTAATCACAATAAAGCAAATGTCATAGAAGCTTTAGATGAATATATAGAGAATCTAAAGCATTTTAAACAGCTTATGGAAGACGAAGATTTTAATGCCGTTTTCAATGAAATGGAGCAAACAAATTATATAAAAGAGATATTAAAAGGAATTCAATAGTAATTAAGATTAAAAAAAGCAAAAATGGAAAACACGAAAGAAATGAGAACATGGTTGGATGATATGAAACTAGACCATCCATTAGTTATTGCAGGACCATGCAGTGCCGAAACAGAAGAGCAAGTATTAAAAATAGCACACCAGCTAAAAGATACAGATGTTAATTACTATAGAGCAGGTATTTGGAAGCCAAGAACACGTCCAGGAAACTTTGAAGGTGTTGGTGCATTAGGTTTAAAATGGTTACAAAAAGTAAAGGCAGAAACAGGTTTAAAAACAGCAACGGAAGTAGCGAATAGAAACCATGTAGAATTAGCTTTAGAACACGATGTAGATTTATTATGGATTGGTGCACGTTCTACAGTAAGTCCTTTTATTATGCAAGAAATTGCTGATGCTTTAAAAGGAACAGATAAAATTGTATTGGTTAAAAATCCAGTAAACCCAGATTTAGCCTTATGGTTAGGCGGTATTGAAAGATTACATACAGCTGGTATTAAAAATTTAGGAGCAATCCATAGAGGTTTTTCAACTTACGAAAAATCAAAATATAGAAATATTCCAGAATGGCAGTTGGCTATTGAATTTCAGAATAAATTTCCAGATTTACCTTTAATTAATGATCCATCACATATTACTGGAAAAAGAGATATGATTTTTGATGTATCGCAAACAGCTTTAGATCTTAATTTTGACGGTTTTATGATTGAAACGCATTTCGATCCAGATAATGCTTGGAGTGATGCCGCTCAACAAGTTACTCCAGATCGATTAGTGCAGATTATGAATGACTTAAAAATTAGAAAAGAGTCAGATCCGGAAGCAGAATACAATTCAGAGTTAAATAACTTAAGAGCTAACATCGATATTGTAGATAATCAGATTATTGATTTATTAGGAAAACGTATGAAAGCTGCTGATGGTATTGGCAAACTTAAAAAGGAAAAGAATGTTGCTGTTTTACAAAACAGACGATGGAACGAAATCTTAGGGAATATGGTTTTAGAAGGAGAAACAAGAGGGTTGAGTGAAGAATTTGTTTTACGTATGTTTAAAGCTATTCATCAAGAATCGATTAATCATCAAGAGAAAATCGTTAATAAATAGATAGAAGTTAAATTATTAAAAAAAGGTTCGTGAATTTTGCGAACCTTTTTTTTACGATATTAACGCAATATTATTCATCTTTGTATTAATGACAGGAACAGTATATAAATCTACAGGTAGTTGGTACACTGTAAAAACACTAAATGGTAAATTCTATGAATGTAGAATTAAAGGCCGTTTTAGATTGGCAGGTATTAAAAGTACCAACCCTATCGCTGTTGGCGATAAAGTGGAATTTGAGTTAGAAGCAAAAAATAATACTGAGACAGGAGTCATAAACCGTATAGAAGAGCGTAAGAATTATATTGTGCGTAAATCGGTTAATCTTTCTAAGCAAACACATATTATTGCATCTAATATTGATCAGGTATTTTTATTAATCACAATAGATAGTCCGCCTACATCAACGAGTTTTATAGATCGTTTTCTTGTAACAGCAGAGGCTTATTCTATTAAAACAGTATTGCTTTTTAATAAAATAGAGACCTATTCTAAAGACACTTTATTCGACGTAAAATATTTAGAAAGTATTTATCGTGCTATAGGTTATGAGTGTATTGAGATTTCTGCTGCAACAGGTGTAAATATTGATAAAGTAAAAACCTTAATGGAAGGTAAGGTTAGTATGTTTGCGGGACATTCTGGTGTTGGTAAATCTACTTTAGTTAATGCTATAGAACCTACTTTAGATTTAAAAACAAAAGCGATTTCAGAGCAACACAAGCAAGGGCAACACACCACAACATTTGCAGAAATGTTTGATTTAGGTTTTGATGCTAAAATTATAGATACACCAGGTATTAAAGGTTTTGGAGTTGTAGATATGGAAAAAGAAGAAGTCGGTGATTATTTTCCTGAGTTTTTTGCATTGAAACAAGACTGTAAGTTTAACAACTGTATTCATCTTAACGAACCTAAATGTGCTGTAAAAGATGCCTTAGAAGCGGATGATGTTTCTTATTCTAGATATCGTAGTTATCTTCAAATTTTAGAAGGTGAAGATGAACATTACAGAACAGATAATTGGGATGAGGTTCAGTAATTAACCTTTAAGTAGGTTGAATATTTAAATAAGTTTTTTCATTTATGAAAATAGTTATACAAAGAGTTTCAGAAGCATCAGTAATTATTGAAGGTTCTGAAGTAGCAGCCATACAAAAAGGATTATTAATTTTATTAGGTATTGAATATGAAGATACCCAAGATGATATTAATTGGTTGTGTAATAAAATAACAAATCTTCGCATTTTTCCTGATCAGGAAGATGTTATGAACACGTCTTTAAAAGACGCAAATGGTGAGGTGATTTTGGTAAGTCAGTTCACACTTCACGCTAGTACTAAAAAAGGGAACCGACCAAGCTACATTAAAGCAGCAAAACCCGATGTTGCTATTCCTTTATATGAAGCTTTTATTGAAACACTTCAAATTAACTTAGAAAAACCGATTCAAACTGGAGAGTTTGGTACAGATATGAAAGTGCATTTGGTTAACGACGGGCCTGTAACTATAATTATAGATTCTAAAAATAGAGTGTAATTGTTTCTAGGGTTATAGGTGTTAAATACTTATATTTTTCTTTTGTATTGGGTGGTAAGTCAATCAAAATCAATTAATATCAATACTTCTTACTAATCAATATTAAATATTAGCACTCTTTCTTTTTATAGCTTTTCACAATCCAAAGATGTGTTTAGCCCAATACTTGTCTTATAAAATATTTAAATACTAGGTAACAAAATTGTGAGTCGGTTTATATAAAGATGTATAAACAATTAAAGCATCAGAAATTATGAGAAATTTAAAAACAGTATTTGCAAGTTTATTTATCGCATCGTTAACCTTATTCACAAGTTGTGATCCTGATGATGACGGTGAATCAATTGATATTTTAGAGGTTTTAGAATACAATAGTATTCAGGGTTTTTATGAGGTTAATGGCATACAAGACCAAAATTATACGTTAAATGCTGTTACAGGTGGAAGTGTAATTGGTGAAAATGGCACTATTGTTACTTTTCCTGCTAATGCTTTTGTAGACGAAAATGACAATCCTATAACCGGAATAGTAGATGTAGCTTTAAAAGAAATATTTACACCTAGTGAAATGATTTTGTCTAACAAACCAACAAACGCTTTGAGTTTTTCGAATGAAAATACTTTTCTTTTATCTGAAGGAGAAACAGAGGTGAGGATTTCTCAAAACGGAAATAGTTTACACCTCGCAAATGGTATTAATTACCAAGTTTCTGTGCCATCTGCTGGTGGTTTAGACTATGAAATGCTTCCTTTTAGCGGAACAACTTCTGATGAAGAAGGTATTGTATGGACTCCTAATGGTGATGTAGGTGTAGGTGGTAGTGGAATGGAATACGTAACCGCTCCCGCATCTTATATCTACGATGTTTTTAATACTGGATGGTCTAATTGCGATAAATTTTACAATTATCCTGGAGTACAAACAACCAACTATATTAATTTAATAAATAGTCCTAATGCCGCTGAAACAGCAATATTTTTAATCTTTGAAGAAAATAATTTACCAGCTGTTGTAAAATTTACAACACCTTATGCTAATGGGATACAGAGTTATATAGATATGCTTCCAGAGGGTTTAACCGTAACATATGTTGCAATTACAGTAGAAAACAACCAACAATACTTAGCTATGGAAGAGGTTATTATTTCGGACGAAGAAGAGTTAACTCTAAACTTTGAATTAAAATCAACACAAGAAATTCTTGATGCTTTATCTATTTTAGATTAAAAAATCTCAATAAGATTTACAAAAAGACCAGGAAATAAACTTTTCTGGTCTTTTTTTTATAACACATGCTCTACAATTAATTAACCCAAATTAGCAAGTCATAAAATGCTCTTAATAAATTAGCAGGTTTCTAATTAATTCTAGAATTGCAGTTTTTATATATTTAAAACTTAAACAAGCCAATGCTAACATTAAAAAAGGGAATCTAACAAGCTGCATTAAAGGAGTAAAACCATGTGTTGCTATTCCCTTTATATGAAGCTTTTATAAAAACACTTTAAACTAGAGAATTTGGTACAGATATGAAAGTGTATTTGGTTAATAATGACAGTAAACATAATTATAGATTTTAAAAATAGTGTGTAATCATTTCAAGGGTTATAGGTGTTTTTAATACTTATATTTTTTTGAATAAAAAGGGTATAAGAAAAAAAACGAACGATTAGGTTTCTACCTCATCTATTTATATAATTTGGATTCTCTTTAGATAAGTGGCGTTTTTATAAATTACTTTTAGATTTATTTGATACTTATATTTTCCTTATTATATTTAGTGCCAAATCAATCAAAATCACTCAATGTCAATACTTTTCATTAATAAAAATCAAATTTCAACACTCCTTTTTTTTATTTCTTTTTTTAGCTTTTCACAATCCTCAGATGTCTATAATGCAATACTTGCTCCAATAGAATTGCAATCTAACGTTAACGCTATCGTTAGGTATGATAATCAAAGGATAGAAATTAATGCTATTAATGATATGGTGGTACACACTAAGCGTATTATTACAGTTTTTAATAAGTATGGGGACAAACATGCAAATACATTAGAATTCTACAGCGATAACTCTTCAATTAAAACAATAGAAGCTAGAATTTATGATGGTTTTGGTGAGGAAATAAAAAAGATTAAAAAGAAAGATTTTACAGATAATAGTGCCGTAAGTGGAGGGACGTTATACTCAGATAGCCGCGTTAAATATTATGATTATACACCAATGAATTATCCTTATACTATTGAGTATGTTTCTGAAGTTAAGTATAACTCTACTGCTTTTATTCCGCAATGGAGACCAGTTAATGGTTATTATTTAGGGATTGAATATGCTGAATATAAAATTGAGAATAACTCAGGGATTCCACTGAGATTAAAAAAAGATAATATAGAAAATAATAAAGTAGTCGAGATCTCTGATTTTCATTTTAAAATCGAAAACTTACCCGGTATAGATTACGAAGCTTACAGTCCTTCTTTGTTCACATTTACTCCTGGTTTAAAACCAGCATTAACTAAGTTTAATATGAATGGTGTAGAAGGTGTAAATAATAATTGGAAAGATTTTGGGAAGTGGGTTTATGCAGAGTTGTTAACTGGTACAGCAGAATTACCACAAGAAACAATCAATGATGTAAAAGCTTTAACTAATGGTGTAGAAGATAAAATTGAACGTGCTAAATTAGTTTACAAATACATGCAAGATCGAACTCGATATATTAGTGTGCAAATTGGAATAGGGGGGTGGAAACCCATGATAGCAACTGATGTAAATGAGCTAGGGTATGGGGATTGTAAAGGACTAACAAACTATACTAAAGCTTTATTAGAAGCTGTTGATGTTCCGGCTTATTATACTCTAGTATTCGGTGGTCGTAATATTTTAAATATAGATAGTGAATTTTCTTCAGCACAAGGTAATCATGCTATTCTTTGCGTTCCCGATGGTGACAATAATATATTTTTAGAATGTACAAATCAAACTAATCCATTTGGATTTACAGCCGGTTTTACAGATGATAGAGATGTATTGCTAGTAAAGCCTGAAGGGGGTGAAATAGTACATACTAAGATTTATAGCGCAGATGAAAGTATTCAAAAAACGAGTGCTAATATTAGTCTAGATCCTAATGGTGGTTTTACCGCAAGTGTAAATATTGAAACTACAGGTTATCAGTATGGTCTTCATGAAAGTGTTGGAGGGAAATCTACCCGAGACCAAAATAGTTACTATAAAGAATATTGGGATAATATTAATAATATTTCTATAGATGATATTAGTATTACAAATGATAAGGAAAATGTTATTTATCATGAAAATATAAAAATATCCGCTGCAAATTATGCTTCAAGAAGTGGAAAGCGTCTTATTTTTCAGCCCAATTTTTTTAACAAAGTGACTTCTATCCCTTCAAGATATTCAGAGCGAAATTTAGAATTTGAAATAGATCGTTCTTTTAAAGATATTGATGAATTTATTATTCAAATTCCCAATGACTTAAAGGTTGAAGCTATGACGGAATCTAAAAAAATAGAAACAAAATTCGGAACCTATAGTTTTAAGTTAGAAATGTTAGAAGATAATAAACTTAAATATACCAGGACTTACGTATTGCTTAAGGGTAATTATCAAAAAGAAGACTATAAGGCCTTTAGAGATTTTAGAAAACAAATTGTAAAACACGATAAAAGCAAGATTGTTTTAACGACAGCTTTGTAATTATTAATATCAACAGAAAATTAAGAATCTAATCAATCAATCAATCAATCACTTAATGAAACAATTATTACTTAGCATCATTTTTATTTTAAGCTTTAGTTTTTCAAGTAGTCAGAATTATAAGTTCGGAAAAATATCAAAGGAAGAGCTTCAAGAAAAATACCATCCAAAAGATTCTGCAACTTCTGCAGCTATATTATATCGTAACGAGGATATAAGTTTCTTTTATTCTTCTGAGAAAGGATTTGTACAAAGACGTAAAATACATGAGCGCATAAAAATATATAATAAAGATGGTTTTGATTGGGCAACGAAAAAAATCTACCTATATCAAGGACTTAATAAGTATGCAGAAAGAATTAGTGGTCTAAAGGGGTTTTCATACAATCTTGTTGATGGTAAAATAGAAAAGGATAAACTAAAAAGTGATGGTAAATTTGATGAGGATTATAGTGAGTACACAAGAATCCGTTCATTCACCTTACCAAGCGTTAAAGAAGGAACAGTAATAGAATATCAATATACAATTACATCTGCTAGAGTTAGTATAGATGACATTATTTTTCAATTCAGTATTCCTGTAAACAAACTAGATGTTAGTATTGAGACCCCTGAGTATTATGTTTATAATAAGCAGTCTAATTTTAAAGCGAAATTTTCACCCAATATAACCGAAACAATTAAGAATACTACAACTCCATTTAATTATAAAATTAATGTAATTAGCGTTAATGAAGAAAATATTCCAGCCATAAGGGCTGAAGCATATTCTGGTAGTATAAACAATTACATCAGTAAAATGGCTATGGAGCTCACTGCCACTTTAAATAGTATGAAACTTGTTGATAAGACCTATTCTACAAATTGGGAAGTTGTTTCAAAAACAATCTATGAAAGTGAAGATTTTGGTGGGCAATTAAGAGCATTTAGTATTTATAAAGACGATCTAGAATCAGCATTAGATGGTATTACTGATGATTTTGAAAAAGCATTTGTAGTAGAAGGATTAGTAAAATCTAAAGTAAAGTGGAACGGTAGATATGGTAAATATGCCGAAAACGGAATTAGATCGGCATATAAAGAGGGTAAAGGTAATGATGCTGATATTAATTTGATGCTAATTTCTATGTTGCGTTCTCAGGGTGTTAATGCAAATCCTGTTTTGGTTAGTACAAGGAACAATGGAATTCCTCTTTTTCCGACACGAGAAGGATTTAATTATGTGATTTGTAGTGTTGAAAAAGATGATATGTATTTATTAATAGATGCAACGGAACAATACAGTACTAATAATGTTTTACCGCAACGTGTATTAAATTGGAAAGGGAGATTGATTAAAGATAATAAAGTATCTCGATGGATTTCTATTCAGCCAAATAAAAAATCATTAGAGTCTTCAATACTAAGTGTTACTATCAATGATGATTTTTCATTGTCTGGAAAAGTAACCAAACATTTTACAGATTATACGGCTTATTTTTATAGAAATAAATACGCTGGCGTAACAACAGAAGATCATATTAAATCGCTTGAAAAAGATAAAGGAGATATAGAGATAAGCTCTCTTAGTATAGAAAATATAAAGAATGCTTTTCTGCCTGTTGATTTAAATTACGAATATGAGTTGTCTGATGGAGTTGATGAGGTTGGAGATAAACTTTATTTTTCACCACTATTGTTTTTAGCGACTAAAGAAAATCCATTTAAGTTAGAAGAGAGAGATTATCCTATAGATTTTGTAATTCCTTATTCTGATGAATATATAGTTAATATTATATTGCCAGAAGGTTATAAAGCAGAGTCTTTACCAGCATCAGAGATTTTAAATTTTAAAGATGAAAATGTATCATTTTCTTACATTATTAGAGGAGGTGGAAAATATCTACAGTTAAAAGCGAAGTTAGATATTTTGAATCCTTTAATTTTACCGACAGACTATAAAGAATTTAAAGCTTTTTATAGTAAAATAGTAGAGAAGCAAACAGAACAAATTGTATTAACTAGGATTTAAAATGGATATTAAAAACGCACAAAAAGAAGTAGATAATTGGATTAAAGAACATGGAGTAAGATACTTTAATGAACTCACCAATATGGCTCAATTAACAGAAGAGGTTGGTGAAGTTGCCAGAATTATAGCGAGGCGTTACGGTGAGCAAAGCGAAAAAGAAAGTGATAAAAATAAGGATTTGGGTGAAGAATTATCTGATGTTTTATTTGTGGTGATTTGTTTAGCAAATCAAACAGGTATTGATTTACAAGATGCTTTTGATAAAAAATTAGATTTAAAAACCAAACGTGATCATAATAGACATCATAATAATGAGAAATTAAAGTAGTTTTGTAACTTCATTTTATTTTATAAATTCTATATGGAGATCAATATCCAAAAATCAAAGCTTAAGAATCATCAAACCGTTCAAATTACAGGATCTAAAAGCGAGTCTAACCGCTTGTTATTAATACAGGCGTTGTATCCTCAAATTAGTATCGATAATTTATCTAACTCAGATGATTCAGAAGTTATGCAAAAAGCTTTGAGGTCAGAAGACGAGTTAATTGATATCCATCATGCGGGTACGGCAATGCGTTTTTTAACAGCCTATTTTTCAATTCAAAAAGGGAGAGAAACAATTATTACCGGTTCTCAAAGAATGAAAGAGCGACCAATTAAAATATTGGTTGATGCTTTAATTGCTTTAGGTGCTGATATCACATATTTAGAAAATGAAGGTGTTCCTCCTTTAAAAATTAAAGGCAAAGAGCTTACTAAAAATAAAGTGACTTTAGAAGCTAACGTAAGTAGTCAGTATATTTCTGCATTAATGCTAATTGCTTCAAAATTAGAAAATGGTTTAGAATTAACATTAGAAGGTAAAATAACATCAGTTCCCTATATTAATATGACTTTAAGTCTTTTAAATAGTATTGGGATAGAAACGAGTTTTATAGATCAAACCATTACCGTTAAGCCAAGTGTTTCAGTATTAATACCACAAATTTTAACTGTTGAGTCTGATTGGTCTTCTGCTTCTTATTTCTATAGCGTTATTGCATTAAGTGAAGTTGGTACAGAGATTACTATTGCATCTTATAAGCAAAAAAGCTTACAAGGAGATTCTGTTTTAGCGGAGATTTATAAAAGCTTTGGTGTTTCAACATTATTTAAAGACAAAGCAATAACACTTCAAAAAACAGATAAAGTCAATTCGACAACTATAATTGATCTCGATTTAAAAAATGCGCCAGATATAGCGCAAACCATAGCTGTTTCTGCCTTTGGTTTAGGTCTAGAATGTAATATGATAGGGTTACATACCCTTAAAATTAAAGAAACTGATCGTTTAGTTGCTCTTAAAACTGAATTAGAAAAGTTAGGAGCTGAAGTTATAATAACTGATAAATCTTTACATTTAAAAGCTTCAAATTCTATAAATAGTCATATTAAAATACCAACGTACAACGATCACAGAATGGCAATGGCTTTTGCCCCTTTAGGCTTAAAAGTACCTATTACTATTGAAGATGCAGATGTAGTAAGTAAATCTTATCCTCAATTTTGGGAAGATTTTAAATCTATAGGTTTTAATATTTCAAAATAGAATAGAATTATATTTTATCATTTTAAGTTTGCATTATTCATCTAAATGTATAGTATTATAGACGATTGTAGTAAAATAAACCTTCATTTACTTGACAAGGCCTATGTTGAGATTGTATATTTGCAATTCGAATAAAAATAAAGGACTGAGACATTTAGAGCATGCAAACTAACTTTAAGTAAGCGGCTAGAAAATAGTTTCACATTATTCACATAATTAACTAAAACTCATACATGAAATTATCACATTTTAATTTTGAACTTCCAGACGAATTATTAGCAGAACATCCTGCAGAACATAGAGATGAAGCAAGATTGATGGTATTAAATAGAGCTGAGCAGACTATTGAGCATAAGCAATTTAAAGATATTATCGATTATTTTGATGAAGGTGATGTGATGATCATGAACGATACAAAAGTGTTTCCTGCACGCTTATTTGGTAACAAAGAAAAAACAGGAGCACGTATTGAAGTATTTTTATTACGTGAATTAAATCAAGAACAACGCCTTTGGGATGTTTTAGTAGATCCGGCTCGTAAAATAAGAATCGGAAATAAATTATATTTTGGTGATGACGAAACATTAGTTGCTGAGGTTATTGATAACACAACCTCTAGGGGTAGAACTTTACGTTTCTTGTATGATGGATCTTATGAAGATTTCAGAACAAAATTAACAGAATTAGGTGAAACACCTTTACCTAAATACATTAATAGAGAGGTTGAGCCAGAAGATGAAGAGCGTTACCAAACTATATATGCTAAAAACGAAGGAGCTGTAGCCGCACCAACTGCAGGAATGCACTTCTCTAAGCATTTATTAAAGCGTTTAGAAATTAAAGGAGTAAAAACAGCTCCCGTAACTTTACATGTTGGTTTAGGTACATTTAACCCTGTTGAGGTTGAAGATTTATCTAAGCACAAAATGGATAGTGAAGAAATTAACATTAAAAAAGAATCTGCAGATATTGTTAATGATGCCATTAATAAGAAAAAGCGTGTGTGTGCTGTAGGTACAACATCTATGCGTACAATTGAAAGTTCTGTGTCTTCTAATGGTAGATTAAATGAATTTGAAGGTTGGACAAATAAATTTATTTTCCCTCCTTACGATTTTAGTATTGCAAATTGTATGATTACAAATTTTCATACACCAAAATCTACTTTATTAATGATGACATCAGCATTTGCAGGTCATGATTTTATGAAGAAAGCTTACGAAGAAGCAGTTAAAGAAAAATATAAATTCTATTCTTATGGTGATGCGATGTTAATCATCTAATTAAGATTTCAACATATAATTTAAAGCCTCTTCATTGAGGCTTTTTTTATGACTTTTTGGGCGTTACCCTAACAAAAAAAGTTAGGGTCAGGCTGTCCGTTACAAGTCCTCGCAATTTTGATAAAAAATCAAAATTACTGTGGGCTTTCCACTGCCATCCTTAACGCGATTTTTAAGTTATATTAATGACGAGAATGTTAATCTAACTCTTAACGACCAATTTGAATAGATTGTATTGGTAAAATCTATATTTGCTTTTCCTCTGCGTAAACTCAGCGTATCTTTGCGTAATTGCATAATTTAAAATTTTGAACAGCTATATGAGTGAGGATTACTTCAATTCGTGTGTAAAATAATTTTCAATTTAAGTATCACAATACAATTCACTACTTTTGCAAAAGATGGAAGCAAAAAAGAAAGACATACGAGCCTTAACTAAAGAACAGCTGAGAGAATTCTTTGTAAAACAAGGAGATAAAGCCTTTAGAGGAAATCAGGTTTACGAATGGTTGTGGCAAAAGGCGGCCTATAGTTTTGAAGATATGACAAACGTATCTCTAGAAACAAGACAAATGTTAGAGGCTAACTTTGTAATTAATCATATTAAAGTAGATCAGATGCAACGTAGCTCTGATGGTACTATAAAGAACGCTGTAAGGCTTCATGATGATTTAATTGTAGAGTCTGTTCTTATTCCAACGAATACAAGAACCACGGCTTGCGTGTCGTCTCAAGTCGGTTGTAGTTTAGATTGTCGTTTTTGTGCCACATCGCGATTAAAACGTATGCGAAATCTAAATCCAGATGAAATATACGATCAAGTTGTTGCTATAGATAATGAAAGTAGATTATACCATAATAGACCTTTAAGTAATATTGTGTTTATGGGTATGGGAGAGCCTTTAATGAACTATAACAATGTACTCAAAGCTATCGATAAAATTACATCACCAGAAGGTTTAGGAATGTCACCAAAACGTATTGTGGTATCAACCTCTGGAGTGCCAAAAATGATTAAGAAGATGGCAGATGATAACGTAAAATTTAAATTAGCGGTTTCATTACACTCTGCTATAGATGAGATTCGTACGTCTATTATGCCTTTTAATGCTACATTTCCTTTAAGTGATTTAAGAGAAGCTTTACAATATTGGTATGCAGCGACTAGTAACAGAATTACCTACGAATATGTGGTGTGGGATGGTATTAATGATAAACGTAAAGATGCAGAGGCTTTAGTTGAGTTTTGCAAATTTGCACCCAGTAAAGTGAATATTATAGAATACAACCCTATTGATGATGGCGAATTTCAGCAAGCGCAATCTCAAGCAATAGATATGTATGTTAGTATTTTAGAAGCTAATAATATTACGGTTACTGTTAGACGCAGTAGAGGTAAAGATATTGATGCGGCTTGTGGACAGTTGGCTAATAAAAGTTAGGTATTTAGAAAATGTATTTAAGTTTTAAGACATAAAAAAAAGCGGCAATTGCCGCTTTTCTTGTATATAATATTTAATGAATATTATTTTTTTGTAACTCTAAGAGTTTCTGTTTTATCACCAGAAGTAACTCTTACTAAATAAAGGCCTTCAGATAACTCAGATAAGTTAATAGAAGAGTTTGTAATTTCATTTTTAGTGAAACTAGCTACATTTTGACCTAACAAGTTATATACTGTAACACTATCAACATCTTGAGTTGATTTAATGTTTAAGATATCACTAGTTGGGTTAGGGTAAACACTAAAAGCAGTAAAAGAATTATCTTCTATACCTAATGTTGAATCAGTAGTAAAACTCCATACTGTTGTAGTTGTTGTTGCTCCAAAACAGTTAACAACATCAATACTCCAATAGTAGGTAGTGCTTGCAGCTAAACCAGTAATTATTCCATTGCTCTCAACACCTTCTAGTGTTTGTGTCGGAGGATTCGCTGTTCCTATATTTAAATTATAAGATTCACCATCTAAGTCTGGTGCTGTCCAGGCAAAAGCTAAACCACCATCAGGTGATTGTACTGCAACAGCTGTAGCTCCATCAGCAGGTATTGGTGAGGTTGCAGTTGAAGTTGGTACTGTTGTTTCTAAACATTCTGCCGTGGTAAAACTCCAAACAGCACTAGATGTAGATCCAAAACAGTTTACGGCATCAATTTTCCAATAATAGGTTGTATTACTGGTAGCACCAAAAGTAATAATACCACCGTTAGTAACATCTGCTAAAGACCCTATGTCGTCACCAGTAGCTGTTAAACCAATACTTATAGTAAAGCTATCGGCTGCATCTCCGGTAGTGTCTTCTATCCAAGAAAAAGCAACACCATCACCAAGTTCAATAGCAACATCCGTTGCAGTATCTGCAGGAGTAGGAGATGTTACGGCATTTGGAGCAGCTGTAGCTGTACATGCAGTTTCTGTTAATTCAAAATCAAAGCCTTGAGCACTCCAAAAGTCATCCCATAAGATATAGTAAGTTTGACCGCTTTCAGCGAAAAATGATACTTCAGAAAGATAGTTTGTAGTATCTACATCATCTGCACTTGCATAACATGTTAATGCTGCACAGCTACCTGTAAAAATACTAAGTCTAGTATCATTACTATTCGTAACACCGTCATTTACAGTTAAATTTGAAGATATTGTTACTGCATAATTAGCAGTGGGTGTATAGCTGTACCATTCACCAACAGTTGCTAGACCTGTAAAACAAGAACCGTCAGGGGTAGTCCCGTTTAAAGTTCCTACAGTTGTCGTACCTGCGCTCACAGCTACAGCTGTTTCACAAGTATCTTGAGCATAATTAAATTGAAAAGCTATTAAAGCTAATACCAATAAAGTAATTTTTTTCATGTATTTTGATTTTTAAATTAGTAAGCCATAAAGCTACAAATATTAGTTTGAAGAAAAATGTTAAAATTAAATTATTCGTTTTTTAACAATAAGAACAACTATCTTATAAAGATTTGTTGTGTTTGTAAGCGTATTTTTAACTTATAGGAAAGCTGAGTTTTTTGTAGCTGAACTTCTACTGATATAAAATCAATATAATTTCTGAATTAAAAGGTTTCGTAGATTTAGATTTTTTTGTTTTAATTCTTGCTTGTTACATTTTTTTTGAATTTAAGACTATAATTGTATTATTTTTTTTATTAGTAATAAACAAAAATGATTATTTG
This sequence comes from Winogradskyella sp. HaHa_3_26, assembly GCF_019278425.1. Taxonomy (NCBI): domain Bacteria; kingdom Pseudomonadati; phylum Bacteroidota; class Flavobacteriia; order Flavobacteriales; family Flavobacteriaceae; genus Winogradskyella; species Winogradskyella sp. HaHa_3_26. The sequence continues at coordinate 2,553,911 of NZ_CP058981.1, forward strand.
TAATATTGCAAATGAAGAGTGTATATAGTCATAGATGAAAATAACCGAACAAATAAAACAACCCATAGCCTACGAGATGGATCTTTTTGAACAAAAGTTTCAACTTTCTATGGCTAGTAAAGTGGCGTTACTAAATCGTATTACACATTATATCGTAAACCGAAAAGGAAAGCAAATGCGACCAATGTTTGTGTTTTTAGTAGCTAAAATGATGAATAATGGTGAAGTGTGCGAGCGTACTTATAGAGGAGCTTCGGTTATTGAACTTATTCATACAGCAACTTTGGTTCATGATGATGTGGTTGATGACAGTAACCGAAGACGTGGTTTCTTTTCAATTAATGCACTTTGGAAAAATAAAATAGCGGTTCTTATCGGTGATTTTTTATTATCAAAAGGTTTATTGCTTTCTATAGATAATAATGATTTCGATTTATTAAAAATTATCTCTGTTGCCGTGCGCGAAATGAGTGAAGGCGAATTACTTCAAATTGAAAAAGCAAGGCAATTAGATATTACAGAAGATATATATTACGAAATTATTCGCCAAAAAACAGCAACTTTAATAGCGGCTTGCTGTAGTTTGGGTGCTGCTTCTGTAAAACCAAACTCACCCGAGGTTGAAACCATGAGAAAGTTTGGGGAATTGATTGGTATGGCATTTCAAATTAAGGATGACTTGTTTGACTATGGAGATGACGCTATCGGAAAACCAACAGGTATAGATATAAAGGAACAAAAAATGACTTTACCTCTTATTTATGTCCTTAATAACTGTTCAAAAAAAGAAAAGTCTTGGTTAATTAATTCTGTTAAAAACCATAACATGGATAAGAAACGCGTAAAAGAGGTCATTACTTTCGTAAAGTCTAAAGGAGGATTAGAATATGCGGTTTCTAAAATGAAAGCTTTTCAAGAAGAAGCATTAGCCATTTTAGAGCCTTACCCAGAATCAGAATATAAAGCGTCACTTAATCTTATGGTAGATTATGTGATTGATAGAAAAAAATAATTCTTTGTTCCTAAGTCTTTAAATAACCTACATAGCTCAAACTTGTACTTAGAGTTAGGGCTGTTAAAAAAATGAACTGCATGAATGCTAATTCTATTTATTTATTATTTGGTCTTGCGGTATCCTTAGTACTCACATATTTTATTATAAAAAGAATGGGGAAAAGCGGTTGCATGACGTATGGTTATGTAGCTCTATTGATAGTCTGTATTAATAGTATGGCTATAGGTTCAATGTTTTTTATGTATAGCGCCAGTCATGATATATACTCGGTAATAACTTCTGGCGAAAATTATACTTCAACTGTAATAAGTTTTACTTCAGAAGTACACCACGATTCAGATGATGGTAGTTCATATATAATGTACACGCCAACAGTTAGGTTTATAACTAAGGATAATAGAATTATTGTGCGAGAGTTAGATTTTTCTACTTCTAGTATGGATGTAGGCGATAGTTATAAGGTTAATTATAATGCAGAAACAGATAAGGTAATAGTTCTTGGCTTTACTTTAGCAATAAAATTAGTAGGAGCATTTATCTTCTGTTTTATTTTTTCATTCCTATTTGTAGGGATCATTATGTATGCATTTAATAGAGATATGAAAGCTTATACGGCCTTAGTTTCTAAAATAGGTTTTTATTTTTTTGTTCCATTTTTAATGATTGGTTTTAATCTATTACTGATTTATGGAATCTTCTTTGGTAACACAGTTCCGTTTTGGGTAACCCTGTTGTTAATCTTCTTTGTGTTTATGCTTACACTGGCAACATTTGGTTATCTTAAAATGATGTTTTTAAAAGGAGAACCTAAAATGAAACAAGTTAGTCCTGGGAAATGGACAGGTGATTGGGAAAATAAAAAATAATATTTACATCTGATAATCAGTGTTTTATTGTTTATTTTATTTTTTTTTGCACTTATCAAGCAACCATTACTTCTATAATTGCGTCTTTATAAATAGAAGCGTAACCGTAAAGATTATAATGAAAGTTATTCAACTTCATAAAAACGAAACGAAACTTATACAAAGAGCAGCGAAGAATAATCGCGAAGCACAGCATGTGTTGTATGAATTGCATGCGCCAAAAATGTTAAGTGTTTGTCGTTATTATATTAAAGATGTACATCAGGCAGAAGAAGTGATGCTGAATGGCTTTTTTAAAGTTTTTAAAAACTTAAAATCATTTAAAAGTGAAGGAAGTTTTGAAGGTTGGGTAAGACGTATAATGGTTAGAGAATCTATTTCATATTTAAGACAACAGAAGAAGATTGAGTTTTCTGTTGAAGACGAATATTTAGATAGAGATTCATCTAATAACATTAATACAAATATTGAAGTTGCCGAAATACAACAACTCATAGATAGTTTGCCAGAAGGTTATCGAATGGTTTTTGTAATGTATGCAATAGAAGGATATAAACATCAAGAAATTGCAGAGCTTTTAAAGATTTCTGAAGGAACTTCTAAATCGCAATTATTTAAAGCAAGACAAATGCTTCAAAAAAAGTTAAAAGAATTAAATAACAGTAGTTATGGCACCAATTAAGTTTGAAGAAAATATAAAAAGTAAGCTCGAAGAACGCACATTGAGTCCTTCTGCTGAAGCTTGGTCTAAATTATCTGATCGTTTAGATGCAGAAGAAAATAAGTTTAAAAAATCAGTGTTTTGGTGGTTAAGTATAGCTGCAGGTTTACTTGTTATGGTTGCTGTTTCTGTACAGTTTTTTAATAATGAAGATTCAAACCACATTGCACCTATTGTAGTTGAAGATGGTTTAATTAAAGAGACTATTGAGAATCAGAAATCAGATTCTAAACCTAAAGAAACTATTCAGTTTGTTGAAAAAGAAAATGAAGTAGAGAAAGAAAACAAGCTTTTACCAACAAAAAAAGAGTCACAAATTATTGATTATAAAAAAGTAACTAAGAAAACCTTCGACGATAATAAAACAGAATTAGCAACTGTAAATAACGATTCTCTAACTCAAGATGAGCTAGCTTATAATGAAGCAGAAGAACTTTTAAGAGAAGCACAATTAAAATTGGCAGTTGCAGATGCAATAAAAACTCTAAAAATAGAGCATACAACAGTTGCGGATAACGAAATAGATTCTTTATTAAATATTGCCAGTAAAGAAATTTTTAAAGAAAATTTAGAAAACGATACATTTCAAACTGTAGATGCAACAAAGTTGTTAGAAAGTGTAGAAGACGAAATGGGACAATCCTTTAGAACTAAGGTTTTTGAAGCTTTAAAGGATAGTTATGATACTGTAAAAACTGCAGTTGTAGATCGTAATAACTAAAAATTTACTTTAAAAAAAAGGGATCTAAAATTAAATCATCAATAATCATCAATCAAAAAACGAACAATTATGAACACAATTACAAGATTAGTAGTCTGCTTGGTATTAACTACGATTTTATCAAGTTTACAAGCACAAACAAAAGCATTAGATTCTATTAGAAAGGTTGAGGTAGATTCTAAAATTATCCTTTTAGAAAAGAGCAAGACAGAAATTGAAAGTGAAGAAAGAGGTCTTTTAAAATCAAAAATTTCAAAAATAAATTCTCAATTAGACAATAAAGAGATCACAGCTGAAGAAGCAGAAGCATTAAAAAAAGAAGCGGCTAAAACAGCAGTATTAAATATAGAGAACCGTAAAGATATCTTAGATAAAAAAATAGCGTTATTACAGCGTAACGGTTATAATTCTAATATAGTAATAGATGATTCTGATACGGGATTTACGCTCAGCATTGGAGGGAATGAAGAGGTTAGTGATAGTTTTATTTATTTAGGAAAACCATCTGGCGATAAAAAAAGAAAATACGACAGACGTACATCTACAGATATCGTTTTTGCTTTTGGGTTTAATAACGCTTTAATTGAAGGAGAACAGATAGACGATTCACCTTATAAAATAGGAGGTTCTGGTTTTATAGAATTAGGGTATGCTTGGAAAACAAGAATCTTCGACAATACTAATTTTTGGAGACTAAAATACGGTTTCTCTTTTCAATGGAATAAATTAAATATTAAAAACAATCAATATTTAGTAAATACTGATGGTGCTATTTCATTACAGGAATTTCCTTCAGATGTTAATAAAGTGAAATTTAGAACTACTAATTTGGTGTTTCCTATGCATCTAGAATTTGGTCCTTCTGAAAAGATAGAAAAAGATGACTATTTTAGATATTCTACTCACAAGAAATTTAAAATAGGATTAGGTGGATATGCAGGTGTTAACTTAGGTAACATGCAAAAAATAAAGTATAAACTGGACGGAGATAGAGAGAAAGACAAGCAAAGAGATGAGTTTGAAGTAAGTGAGTTTGTTTACGGTCTAAGTGGTTATGTTTCTTTAGGAGATGTTGCATTATACGTTAAATACGATCTTAACCCTTTGTTTAAAGACCAACTTGTAGATCAAAACAATATTTCTGTCGGATTGCGTTTCGATATGGATTAAATAATCAATCAATCAATCAATCAATCAATCAATCAATTTTTGAGTGTTAAAAAGCCTTAGTCTATTTTAGATTAAGGTTTTTTTATTTTGTATTAATGAGAGACCACTTTTAAGCCTACTATTGAAATGATTAATGTTGAAATAAAAAACAAGCGCCAAAATGTAGCGGGTTCTTTAAAAATAAAAATACCAACAATTACAGTTCCTACAGCACCAATCCCTGTCCAAACAGCACCAATCCCTGTCCAAACAGCATAAGAAGTGCCAATGGGTAATTCCTCTGTAGCTTTAACAAGTAATAGCATGCTCATGGTTAAGCAGGCAAGGAAACCAATATACCAATAGATTGTTTCTATTCCTGTAGTTTCTTTAGCCTTTCCAAGGCAAGCCGCGAAAGCAACTTCAAATAATCCAGCAATAATTAATAAAATCCAATTCATGTAATACTAAAACTTTTAAGGCATCAACCTAAGGTGTAATCCAACCAATTTCATTCTTTTAAATGAGAAAATCAAGTTTAATCAAACTATAATTTTTAATATACTTACTTTGTCTTAAATTTGTCAACTTGTTATTCTTATTTCATCAAGAATCTTCGAAACTCTATAATCTTTAATATAAAATATTTCTGTTTTTACAAGAATAATCTAAAGCATGATCTCACAAAATTCCATTGCAAAAGTTTTTGAAACCGCTCGAGTAGAAGAGGTTATTGGCGATTTTGTACAGCTTAAAAAAGCGGGTACTAATTACAAAGGTTTAAGCCCTTTTAGTGAAGAGCGTTCACCGAGTTTTGTGGTGTCTCCTGTTAAGCAGATTTGGAAAGATTTTTCAAGTGGAAAAGGAGGTAATGCTGTAACATTTTTAATGGAGCATGAGCATTTTACTTATCCCGAAGCGATAAAGTATTTAGCTAAAAAGTACAACATTGAAATAGAAGAAACAGAACGTACAGACGAAGAAAAAGCACAGGCAGACAATAGAGAGAGTTTATATTTAGTGAGTGAATATGCGAGTAGCTATTTTCAAAATGTACTGCATAAAACAAATCCAGGTAAAGCCATTGGTTTAAGTTATTTTAAAGAGCGTGGATTTACAGAAGAAACCATTAAGAAATTTGATCTTGGGTATTCTTTAGATGAATGGCAAGGTTTTACAGACGATGCTTTAGGTAAAGGTTATAAAATTAATTTTTTAGAACAAACAGGTTTAACAATTGTAAAAGGCGAAAAGCGTTTTGATCGTTTTAAAGGCCGTGTTATGTTTCCTATTCATAGTATGAGTGGTCGTGTTCTTGGGTTTGGTGGACGTATTTTAACCAACGATAAGAAAGCCGCTAAATATCTAAATTCACCAGAAAGTGAAATCTATCATAAAAGTAAGATTTTGTATGGTTTGTATCATGCAAAACAGACGATAGCTAAAGAAGATAATTGTTATTTGGTTGAAGGTTATACAGATGTTATTCAGCTTTGTCAAACCGGAATTACAAATGTTGTATCTTCTTCTGGTACCGCTTTATCTCCAGATCAAATACGTTTAATTAATAGACTGACTAATAATATTACGGTTCTTTTTGATGGTGATGCAGCGGGTATTAGAGCTTCTATTCGTGGTATCGATTTAATTCTAGAACAAGGTGTCAATGTTAAGATTTGTACTTTTCCTGATGGTGAAGATCCAGATAGTTTTTCAAAATCTAATACTCTAGAAGAACTAAAGGAATATCTTAATGATAATGCTAAAGATTTTATTCAGTTTAAAGCTTCATTATTAGTAAAAGAAGCAAATAATGATCCAATTAAAAAAGCAGAAACAATCCGAGAGATTGTAAATAGTATTGCTAAAATTCCAGATCAGATAAAACGCGAAATTTATATTCAAGAATGTGCGCGTATTATGGATATAAGCGAGAATGTTCTTTTTACAACTTTAGCACAAATTAATAATAAAGGAGCTCAGAGTAATAGTAAACCCAAGTCTTATGCGCCACCTACTTCTTCTGATCCAAATGAACCACCATTTGAAGTTTATAGAAATGAAGAGCCTCCTAGTAGTAAGCCAAAAATCGATGTTCAATATGAATTAGAACGAAAGATTATTGAAATATTAATGCTTTATGGTGATAAAACTGAAGAGTTTGAGGATGTTGTTTTAGAAGTTGATGAAGCTACAGGAGATTTAGTTTCTAAACCCATGAAGCAAGAAACTCGCGTGTTCGAAAAAATATATTTAGACTTACAAGAAGACGAAATGCATTTTTCTAATCCACAGTTTAAAACACTTTATTATTCTCTTATTGATAAATTAAATCAAGATGAAAATTTTTCTACAAAGAATTTCATCAATCAATTAGATCAAGAAACGGCAGGTACCGTTACAAGTATTTTAATGGAAGATGAACGTTATAATCTTCATGATTGGGAGCGGAATTTAATTATCCCAAAAGAGAAAAAAGACTCTGTTGCTCTATTAGTGAGTCAGACCATATTAAGTTTAAGATGTCATTTAATTGACAAAAAGGTTATTGAATATAAAAATGAAACCTTAAAAGAAAATGCAGATACACGTTCTATAATAGAGGATGTAAAAGATTATGTTGGTCTTAAAATGTTATTATCTAGAAAACTAGGTAAGGTTGTGAGTTAGTGAGTTATGTAAGGTTGTGGTGCTTAGCTTGGTGAATTAAATCTACAATATTTGTTACATTTAATTTCTTAAACAATCTAGATTTGTACGTGCTGACTGTTTTTTCATTAATATCTAATTCTTCAGCTATTTCTTTATTTTTACGACCAATAGAAAGTAGTTTTAAAACTTCGACTTCTCTAGTAGAAAGTTTTTTAAACATACGGCTTCTGCTTTTTCTAGTATCTTCATAACGAAAATGTTTATCCATTTTTTCGCTAAGTGAAATTTCACCAGTATTAATTTTTCTAATAGCAGCTTCTATCTCCTCGATATCTACACCTTTGTTTAAGTAACCCGAAGCGCCTGCTTTTATAGTGCTTATGGCATATATTTCTTCGGGTTGATGACTAAACATTAAAACTTTTACAGCTTTGTTTTCTTTTTTAATAGCTCTAAGTGCTGTAATCCCATTAAGCTCTGGTAAATCGATTTCAGATATTATAATATCGACATTATTACGACGTACAAATTCAAATATTTCAATTCCACTAGTTAAACTGCCGATAACTTTTAAGTCGGGTTTATTGTTTAAAAAAAGCTCTAATCCTGTTCTGACAATGGGGTGGCTATCAACGATCAAAATGTTTATCATGGTAATTGTATTTTATTTTTAATGCTTAGAGTTTGTAAACTAAATACAACCTAGGGGATAAGTATAAAAATAGTGAAAAAATCGAATAAAATTAACCTTTTATTTATGTAATTTAAAAATTTATTTCAAATTATTAGGGATTTCGCAAACGGGTATAGCAACCATTTTATGTTTATTTGCTGTATTATAGTTTTTGAAAATCTCAAAAACAGTACGTTGTCTTCCTTCAAAGTCCGTTTCATTTTTTCCTTCTTCCTTCATTTGCATTGCCCATTCTAATTCTGGGTATGAAGCTCCAATTTGATCTTCATCAGTTCTGTCGTCTCCCCATAAACCATCTGTTGGTGCTGCTACTATTATTTCTTCATTAACCCCTAAATATTTGGCTATTTCGTAAACTTCACTTTTTAGTAAGTCTGCAATAGGGCTAAGATCTACCCCGCCATCACCATATTTAGTATAGAAGCCAACGCCAAAATCTTCAACTTTATTTCCTGTGCCTGCAACCAGGTATTTTTCTAAAGCAGCAAAATAATATAAAGAAGTCATTCTTAATCTCGCTCTTGTATTTGCTAAAGCCATAAAACGACTTTCTTCATCATCTACAGCAGGTAATTCAGCTATTAATTGATCAAATACAGTTGTAAGATTAACTTGTTTTGTACTTACTTTTTCGTAATTGTCTTTTAACCAATTAATGTGGTTAAGAGCTCTGCTTACCTGGTTAGGTGCTTGGTGAATAGGCATTTCTAGACAAAGTAAATCTAGTCCTGTCATAGCACATAAAGTTGATGTTACGGCAGAGTCTATACCTCCAGAGACACCAATTACAAATCCATTCATATTGGCTTTATTTGCATATTCTTTTAGCCAACCTACTATATGTTCTACAACCTTTTCTGTATTCATAATTTTTTAATTTTTAAAACAAAGAAGTGTACCTTTGCGTAACAAAAATAGCAGAAACGTGTTAAGTTTAAAAATGTTTTACCAAATGAAAATAAGAATTTTCGTTATTTTATGTATCAGCTTTACTTTTATGTCTTGTGATGAAGAATCTAAAGTAGAGCAAGAAATCGCAAAAGTAAAGATGGATTTTAACGTTGAGCGTTTTGATAAAGCCTTTTTTGAAGCAAAACAAGAAGATTTACCAAGGTTAAAAAAAGACTATCCATTTTTCTTTTCTAGTGATCCAGATGCTTTTTGGATTGAAAAAATGGGAGATACCTTGCAGTCTGAATTATTAAATGATGTACAAGATAAATACCCTGATTTCGATACTTCAAAAAAAGATTTAAAAAGCTTATTTCAACACTTAAAATATTATGATAAATCTTTTTCTGTACCGAGAGTAATTACACTAACTAATGATGTGGCATACAGAGATAAAACGTTTGTAAATGATTCTCTTGTACTTATTGCATTAGATAATTATTTAGGTGAAGATCATAGATTTTATCAAAATATACCCATGTATATTGCTGCTAACATGCAAGAAAACCAAATTGTTCCTGATGTAGCAAACGGTTATGCAACAAAATACTTATTTCAGACAAGTAGAAAAAGGTTGCTAGATGAAATGATATACTACGGAAAGTTGTTATACTTTAAAGATGTTATGATTCCATTTAAAACAGATGCCGAGAAGATTGGTTATACTGAAGCGCAGATAAAGTGGGCTGAAGCTAATGAAAGTCAGATTTGGAGTTACTTTATTGAAAAAGAATTATTATACAGTACGGATTCTAAATTACCAGGTCGCTTTATTGCAGAAGCTCCGTTTTCTAAATTTTATCTAGAATTAGACAATCAATCTCCAGGGCGTTTAGGTCAATACCTAGGATGGCAAATTGTAAAAGCTTACGCAGGTACAACAGGTGATGATGTTTTGAAAATTATGCAATTAGAGCCTGAAGAAATATTTAATAAATCTAAATTTAAACCAAAAAAATAATGTCTAAAGTTATAAAATCTAAAATAGTACTAAACGTAGAACTTGATGAGAATAGAGTGCCAGAAAAATTAAATTGGTCAGCTCAAGATGGTGGTATTGATAATAAAGAAGCTAAAGCTGTATTGTTATCTGTTTGGGACAGTAAGGAACAAGAAACTTTAAAAATAGACTTGTGGACTAAAGATATGCCTGTAGATGAAATGAAACTCTTTTTTCATCAAACCTTGGTGACTATGAGTGATTCATTTTTTAGAGCAACTCAAGATCAAAAAATGACAGATACTATGAAAGATTTTTGTGATTATTTTGCAGAAAAATTAGAGCTAAAAAAATAAGCACTTTATTAGCGTTTATTCATGCTCTACTTTAAAATAGGGAACTTTATTAAAACTATTTGAATCTATATTCATATAGTTTTTTTTATGTTTTCTTTTATGCTTTGCAAAATCACTAGGGTTAAAGACTTCCCATACAGTAAGCTCATTTAACCGACCTGTTGTAGTGCGCATATCAATTTTTATTTTTCGAATTATACGATCTACAGTTGCTTGATCAGCCATTTTTAATGTCTTTTCAGAACTTGTACCACTATTTATTTTGTAAGACACCCAATATTTAGATGTTGTAGTCTTGGATGTAGTACTTGCTTTTTTTGTTATGCTTTTTACTTTGACTTCTTTTTTAGCAGGTGAAACCCTTTTTCCAGATAGTCCTAAATTTGTTTGATACAATGTGTTTTCAGAATTTAATGACTCACTTTTTTTGGTTACTAAAGTATTGATAAGTTCTTCATTAGGAGTCTCTATTGTTTTAGCTTTACTTACAAGGGGTATATTTAGATCTTCTAGCGATTTTCTTTCTGGCCTATCATTATCTACAATATATGATGATTGTATTAAATTGAAATTTTCTGTTCTTAATAAAGTAACAATAATTAACTTATCTCTTAATACAGCTTCAACAGCATATCTCCCAATTGGGATATCTGAAATTATAATTTTAGCCTCAGGTGTTTTAACTTTTACTACACGTTCAAAATCACTATTGTAAATCATGATTTCATAAATAGTACGTTCACCTTTAAAAATGATACTATCTTGAGATTCATTTAAATAATGCTTAAGTTCTTTTGCTCTTAAATTTCTGTTTTTAAGTAGTACAGATTTTTGACCATAAACTAATGAGGTCAAGAGCATGAATACGATGATGTATAGTGGTCTCATAAGTAGGTTTCTTGTCTTTGGGAAACAATTTTTAACATCAATCGCTTCATTTTGAGTGATGTGATTGTTATTTGCTTCAAAGTTACTCTTTTTACATACTAAGCTGTTATATTATAGGTGTATAGCGTATTTTTTTGTTGATGTGTCTTAAATGTCTGTTATATCGTGTGACGAGCTATTTTTTTGAACATACAAGTGATTATATACTATTAATTTTATTGTAAATTTTGAGTGTTAACTTGAGTTGAATAATATGGGTTACTATTAAATATTTCGGCTGATATTGAATAGACAAAATCTGGGTTTGCAAGCTGATTTTCCATGAATTTTTTAGTGTTGTAAACTTCCCAAATAGTCAGTTTATTAGATTTTCCAGCATTGCTTTCTATTTCTAACTGATGTTTTAAAATCATTTTATCTACGATCTCTTTATTCGCTAATCGCATAGTTTTACAAGATCCACTTTTATTAATAATTTTACTTTCTGTCCAAAAATATTTTTGATTATTAGAAAGTTGTTTTTTAGTGTTTACTCTAGTTAGTATGAATTCTATACTTTCGTTTGGAACGCTATTAACGATATTCAAGTTTTCGTCTAGCATCATACCTTTTCCTCCTAAGGTCTCTTTTATGTCTGATGAAATATTATAATTAAATTTATTGTTCTTTATTAAATCTATAAGTATAATTTTATCGGTTAGTTTTACTTCAACAACAAAGTTACCAATAGGAACATCTTCTAATGAAATTAGAGTTTTAAAAGCTTCAATATTAACTTTTTTTTCAAAATCTTCGTTAAATATTTCAATTTGTAAGATTTTGGATTCAGAATAAAGTAATAAACTATCTTTTGTAGAATTTAAACGGTGTTTTAGTTCTTTAGCTTTTGGATTTTTGTTTTGAATTAAAATTGTATTCTGACTGTGGCTTAATAAAGTAAGAAGTAGGACGAGTAGTGTGCTTATGTTTTTAGTCATAATATTCACTTTTAAGATTAGAGATTTCTTAGAGAATGTTGTTTTAAAACATTATTATTTATTAGTTTATAGTATAATTTATGAAATTGATAATTAATTTCCTTGTTTTTAGGATAAGTAACCCTTTTTCTAGCTGATTTACTCTAAGATACGATGTATAGCAAATAAAGAAGATTTAAATATTGAAGATTAAAGGTGTTTTAGCTTCTAATTTTTTAAATTAGCTTATGCGAAAAATCTTATTTGGTGTCATAATTACATTAGTTGTACTATTCACCTTTAAATATTGTAGTGATAAACAAGAAGATAAAATTGTACTTAAAGAGAGTACAGCTTTAATTCAAGAACAAATTAAAAACGTTGGTAAACTCGTTGTTACCGAAGGGCATTTTAGTGAAGTGTTCACTTATAAAAATTCTAAAGATGTTTTTGGAGATTTAATTTCTGCTGAAAAAAAAGCCATAGTTATTGTCAATGCAGATGTAACGATTGGATACGATTTAAGTGAAATTGAATACCAAATTGATGAAGAAACTAAAACACTTAAAATCTTAAATATTCCTAAAGAAGAGATTAAAATAAGTCCGGATTTCGAGTATTATGATATGCAAGCAGATTACCTCAACCCATTTGAAGCCAAAGATTACAATAGTATAAAAACGACCGTAAAAAAGTCGCTAATGAAAAAAGTTGAAGCATCAGAGCTAAAATCTAATGCGCAAAACCGATTGATTAGCGAATTGTCTAAATTCTTTATGTTAACTAATTCTCTTGGTTGGACTTTAGAATATAACCAAAGTCCAATTTTAGAATTAGGAGAACTTAATAATCTTAAAAATATATTAGATTAAAATCTAAGCCAATTTTCGTTGTAAGCTTGCCATTCCGCCACCATTTATGGCATCAATTCCATTAGATTTTAAAATACTTGCAGCATTTGCAGAGCGCATGCCACTAGCACAATGGGCAATTACAGGTTTGTTTAGTCTTTTAATCTCGTTAATTCTGTTTCCTAGTTCTTGAACCGGAATGTGAATCGCATTTTTTATATGTCCACCTTGGTATTCACTAGGTGTTCTAACATCTAAAATAACAGCCCCTTTTTCTAGGTATTCAGCAACGTTATTAGTCGATTTTCCAAATAAAGCATCAAATATTCCCATTGTATTTATTTTTGAACAAATTTCCGAAAAGTTTATAAAACCATTCGTAACCAAAGTTACATTATAATTGCGTTCTACTTAAAAATCTTGTAAATTTAGTGTTTTACCTCACTATGAAACCAGAGACACGTCAACAAGAAATTATTAGAGTAGCTGCTAAACTCTTCAAAGAAAAAGGTTACAGTGCGGTCACCATGCGAGATTTGGCAACTGCCATGGATATAAAAGCGGCAAGCCTTTACAATCATATCAATTCTAAACAAGATATATTAGAAAGTATTATCATTTCTATTGCAGAACAATTTACAGAAGGCATGTCTTCTGTTCGAGAAAGCAATGCTACTTGTATCGAAAAGTTAAAAGAAATTATAGCGTTACATGTAGAAGTATCTAGCACTAATATTTATGGTATGGCTGCTTTAAATCACGATTGGATGCATCTAGAAGCTCGATTAAACTACTACAAAAAGTTGCGTAGCGATTACGAAAATGATTTCAGAAATATTCTTATTGAAGGTATAAAAGCTGGTGAAATTTCAGACATAAAACCAGATGTAATGATGTTTTCAATCTTAACAACCTTACGTTCGCTTTATTTATGGATTCCTAAAAAAGAAGCAATTCACCTTAATGAACTTACCAATGACCTCAACGAAATTCTCATAAAAGGTGTCATAAAACAGATTTAAATTTATTTACTAACTTTGTCAAGTAAACTAACAAGTGTTAGTTTAGTATTTTAAAAATACATATGGCACAGTTTTATAAGCTTAAAATTCAAGATATATACAAAGAAACCGAAGATACTTCTGTTATAACCTTTGAAGTTCCTTCAGAATTACATAGTACATTCAAATTTCGTCAAGGTCAGCATTTAACATTAAAAGCAGATATTAACGGAGAAGATGTGCGTCGTTCGTATTCACTTTGTTCAAGTCCATTAGATAGTCAATGGAAAGTTGCTGTAAAGCTCATTCCTGGTGGGAAATTCTCAACTTATATAAACGAAACGCTAAAAACGGGTGACCAATTAGAAGTGATGGCACCAAGCGGTACATTTGGTGTAGAAGTCAACGCATCAAATCCCAAAAACTACTTGTTTTTCGCAGCAGGAAGTGGCATTACACCAGTTTTGTCTATGGTTAAAGCACATTTGCAAGCAGAACCAAATTCTACATGTAAATTATTTTACGTTAATAAAACCGCAAAATCCATTACCTTTAAAGAAGAACTAGAACAATTAAGAAACACTTATTTCGGAAGATTTGAAATTTATTATTTCTTAACCAAAGAACGTAGAGATATTGAATTATTAAACGGAAGATTCGATGATGAAAAGATGAAGATTCTTACCAATACGTTTATCGATATTCCAGATACAAGTGAAGTATTTTTATGTGGTCCAGAAAAAATGGTAAACTACGTAAGCGCGTATTTAATAAATAAAGGATTACCAAAAGAACTGATACATTCTGAGTTGTTTGTAACCGGACTTTCAGATGAAGACATTAAGCGAGCAGAACGTCTAGCAAAACAAAATGTAGAAGGAACCGAAGTGGTTATCGTCGATGGGGGAAAAGAATTCACCTTCACCATGACTAAAGAATACGATAATATCCTCGACGCAGCCTTAGGCGCAGGAGCAGATTTGCCATTCGCCTGCAAAGGTGGTGTTTGTAGCACCTGCAAATGCGAAGTGAAAGAAGGCGCAGTCGAAATGAAAATAAATTACGCATTAAGCGATAAAGAAGTCTCACAAAACCTAGTCTTAAGTTGCCAAGCAGTACCAACAACAGAAAAGGTAATTGTAGATTTTGATGTATAATAAATCCTTTTGTAGAAAAATATCTCTATAATTTGTCATTCCTGTGTAAATAGGAATCCACTATAAACTAATAACAATTCACTAACAACAAACAAGATGAGTGAAGAACAAATAAAAAATCTAGAAGTACAATTCGAAGCACGTATCGCAAGAGACGAGAAAATCGAACCAAAAGATTGGATGCCAGAAAAATACCGTAAAACGCATATTAGGCAAATGTCGCAACACGCACATTCCGAAATTGTAGGGATGCTTCCCGAAGGAAATTGGATTACAAGAGCACCTTCTTTGCGACGAAAAGTAGCACTTTTAGCTAAAGTTCAAGATGAAGCTGGTCACGGTTTATATTTGTATTCCGCTTGTGAAACCTTAGGGATTTCTCGCGATGAGTTATACGATCAATTGCATTCAGGTAAAGCAAAATACTCTTCCATCTTTAATTACCCAACAGTAACTTGGGCAGATATGGGAGCTGTAGGTTGGTTAGTCGATGGCGCTGCAATTATCAATCAAGTGCCATTATGTAACACTTCTTATGGACCATACGCAAGAGCAATGGTTCGTGTGTGTAAAGAAGAAAGTTTTCATCAACGTCAAGGTTTTGAAATCATGATGAAGTTGGCAAACGGAACACCAGAACAAAAAGAATTAGCACAAGATGCTTTAAATCGTTGGTGGTGGCCAAGTTTAATGATGTTAGGTCCTACAGATGCAGAATCTATTCATACAGAACAATCCATGAAATGGAAATTAAAACGTAAATCCAATGACGATTTACGTCAGCAATTTATAGATCAAACGGTTCCTCAAGCCGAATTAATCGGACTTACCATTCCTGATCCAGATTTAAAATGGAACGACGAACGTCAAAGCTACGATTTTGGAGCTATTGATTGGGACGAGTTCTGGCAGGTAGTCAAAGGTCATGGACCAATGAATAAAGAACGCATGAAAGCAAGAGTAGATGCTTGGGAAGAAGGCGAATGGGTTAGAGATGCTGCCATGGCTTATGCCGAAAAGAAACAAGCAAGAAAACAAAAACAAGCAATTTAAATTTCATCGTCAGTTCGAGTGATTTTCTGTCAGATTGAGCGCAGTCGAAATCAAAGAAAATTATATCGAGAACAAGATGAAACAAAACATATTTATTATGTCAAACAAAAAAAACTGGCCACTTTGGGAAATCTTCGTAAGAAGTAAAAACGGATTAGAACATCGTCATTTTGGAAGTCTTCATGCCGCAGATGCAGAAATGGCTTTAGAAAATGCAAGAGATGTATATACAAGACGAAACGAAGGTGTGAGTATTTGGGTGGTAGAATCTGTAAATATCACAGCATCAAATCCAGAACACAATGGTGAAATGTTCGAGCCAGCACAAGACAAGGTTTATCGTCACCCAACATTTTATGATTTACCAGATGAAGTAAAACATATGTAACAAATTCCTGCAAATGCAGGAATCTCATTAAGAGAATCTAAATCTCATTCAGAGCAAAGTGAAGAATCTCATTATTAATAAGAACGTCACTTCGAGTGATTTGTGAGGAACGAGCAAATCGTATCGAGAAGTAATTAAATAGATACCCATTTTCATGGGCACTTAAAATGAAACAAAACCTATACCACTATATATTAGGAATCGCAGACAACAGTCTGATCCTAGGCCAAAGACTAGGAGAGCTCACAGGTCACGGTCCAAGCCTAGAAACAGATATTGCCTGCACCAATATCTCATTAGATTTATTCGGACAAGTGCGAAGCTATTTTCAATATGCAGCAAAAATTGCAGGAGATAAGAGAACTGAAGATGATATAGCAATGCTTCGTAAAGAACGAGAATATGTAAATGTATTATTGGTTGAACAACCTAACAGAGATTTTGCATATAGCATGGCACGTCAGTTTTTATTCGATGTATATCATTTATTGTTTTTACAGGAATTAGAAAAAAGTAAAGATTTAACTTTATCAGTTATTGCAACAAAATCTATAAAAGAGGTAAGTTATCACGAGCGTTTTTCTAGTGATTGGATAAAACGTTTAGGAGATGGAACAGAAGTAAGTAAAGCAAAAATGCAAGATGCTATTGATGGTTTATGGACCTATACAGACGAATTATTCCATCAAACTGAAGCAGATAAAGCAATGGTTGCAGAAGGAATTGGTGTTGATGTTACAAAACTGAAAGAGACCTATTATAAAAAAGTAAATGAAATTTTAGAAGAAGCAACACTCGAAATTCCAGAATCAAAATGGTTTCAAAAAGGAGGGAAAGAAGGCATTCACACCGAACATTTAGGGTATTTATTAGCAGAGCTTCAATATATGCAACGTGCGTATCCTAATATGGAATGGTAACACAAATTCCTCAGAAGGCAGATAAATATTTTGGTTCAGCGAAGCTAATCTCAAAAATTAAAACAAAATGTCACTTCGAGTGATTCCGATTTTTTTTATCGGAATTGTATCGAGAAGCAATAAAACAAAATTCCCGTTTTCACGGAAAATGAATATGACAACAGAACAAAACATAGACCAAATCTTAATTCCAATTCTGGAACAAGTTTCAGATCCTGAAATCCCAGTATTATCTATCATGGATATGGGAGTGGTACGTACTGCAGTCATAGAAAATAATATTGTAAAAGTAGAAATTACACCAACGTATAGTGGTTGTCCAGCGATGGATGTTATTGGAGACGATATTAAAGCCGCATTAAAAGTGGCAGGATACGATTCAGAAATAGAATTAATTCTTGCACCAGCTTGGACCACCGATTGGATTACACCAAGAGGAAGAAAAGCATTAGAAGATTATGGCATAGCAGCACCTTTAAACGCAGAAGCAGATAAAGATGTATTGCTTAATGATAAAAGGATAGTGAAGTGCACCAATTGTGGTTCACAAAACACAAGATTAGTAAGTCAGTTTGGTTCCACAGCATGCAAAGCACAATTTCAGTGTGACGATTGCCAAGAGCCATTTGATTACTTCAAGTGCTTAAAATAGAAATTTGATGTCAGTTCGAGTGAAATTGCTTTTTAACAATTTAGTATCGAGAACATATAAAATTTTTGTCATTCCTGCGAAGGCAGGAATCCACAATAAAAGAAAAACATATGAATAAAAGCATACTTTTAAAAATAGAAAATAAAATAGCATACATCACGCTAAACAGACCAGAAGTATTCAACAGTTTTAACCGTGAAATGGCATTTTTGCTTCACGATACTTTAGATGCTTGTGAAACAAATGATGAGGTTAGAGCAATTGTTCTTACTGGAAATGGAAAAGCATTTTGTGCAGGACAAGATTTAAAAGAAGTGACGGATCCAGATTTAAATCCTGGATTCAAAAAAATATTAGAAGAGCATTACAATCCCATAATTACAAGAATTCGTGCGATTAAAAAACCAGTTATAGCAGCAGTAAATGGTGTTGC
Source organism: Winogradskyella sp. HaHa_3_26 (assembly GCF_019278425.1). NCBI lineage: Bacteria > Pseudomonadati > Bacteroidota > Flavobacteriia > Flavobacteriales > Flavobacteriaceae > Winogradskyella > Winogradskyella sp. HaHa_3_26. The sequence goes on from NZ_CP058981.1 coordinate 2,572,275, forward strand.
AGCAGGAGCAGGAGCAAATATAGCTTTGGCTTGTGATATTGTTGTTGCTCATGAAAAAGTAAGTTTCATTCAAGCGTTTAGTTTAATAGGTCTGGTTCCAGATAGTGCCGGAACATTCTTTTTACCAAGATTAATCGGATTTCAAAAAGCATTAGCATTAGCCATGTTAGGCGATAAAATTTCAGCAGAAGAAGCAGAGAAAATGGGAATGATTTATAAAATGATTCCATTAGAAAGTTTTGAAGAAGATGTCAATAAGTTAGCTTTGAAACTGGCAAAAATGCCAACCAAAGCATTAGGTATGATTAAAGAATTATTCAATAAATCGATGACCAACGATTTAGAATCTCAATTAGCGTTGGAGTCTAAGTTACAAATTGAAGCCGCACAAAGTGAAGATTACAAAGAAGGAGTGGCTGCATTTATAGAAAAACGTCAACCAAATTTTAAAGGAAACTAAAGTTTTGTCATTCCTGCGAAGGCAGGAATCTATTATAGGATGAATAAACAAACACTCATAGAAGCGCACAACCGAATAAAACCTTTTATTCACCAAACACCAGTGCTAACCTCAGAATTGCTAAATAAAGAGGCAGGCTGTAATCTATTTTTCAAATGTGAGAACTTTCAAAAAATGGGAGCCTTTAAAATGCGAGGAGCAGCAAATGCAATTCTTTCACTTTCTGATGCGGAAAGAGAACGTGGTGTGGTAACACATTCCTCAGGTAATTTTGCCCAAGCAGTTTCATTAGCAGCTCAAAAGTTACATGTGAAGGCATACATTGTAATGCCAGAAAATGCACCACAAGTCAAAAAAGATGCAGTTAAAACTTATGAGGGTGAAATCATAGAATGTGAATCGACACCTCAAGCAAGAGAAGCAACAGCTAATAAAGTTAAAGAGGAAAAGGGAACATCATTTTTACACCCATCTAATCAAGATGAGGTTATTTATGGTAATAGTACAGCAGCAATTGAATTATTAGAAGAGCAACCAGATTTAGATATTATCCTAGCACCTGTTGGTGGAGGAGGTCTTATTGCAGGAACTGCTTTGGCAACACATTATTTCTCTGAAAAATGTAATGTAATTGGTGCCGAGCCTAAAGCTGTTGATGATGCATATCGATCATTAATTTCGGGTCAAATAGAAACGAATCTAAGTTTTAATACCATTGCAGATGGACTTCGAACAAATTTAGGCGATCGTAATTTTCCAATTATTCAAAAACATGTAGAGAAAATAATATGTGTAGAGGAAGAGGAAATTATCAATGCCATGCAGTTGATTTGGGAACGTATGAAGATTATTGTAGAACCATCAAGTGCAGTAGCTTTTGCAGCTGTATTAAATAACAAAGAAGAATTTGCAACTAAAAACATCGGAATTATTATTTCTGGTGGTAATGTAGATGTGAAAAATCTGCCATTTTAGATAACTGTCACCCTGAGCGCAGTCGAAGGGTATCAATAAAAAAAATAATTTGTCATTCCTGCGTAGGCAGGAATCCACAATAAAAGTAAAAACATGAACATAGGAATTATAGGTTCAGGAACCATGGGAAGCGGCATTGCACAAGTAGCAGCAACTTCTGGTTGTCAAGTAAAATTGTACGACACCAATCAAGGAGCTTTAGATAAAGCAAAAGCTTCATTAGAAAAAATATTGAATCGTTTAATTGAAAAAGGAAGAATAGATACTGCTGAAAAAAAGAGAATAGAATCTAATATTTCTTATGTAGATACATTAATAGATTTAGCAGATTCTAATCTAACTATCGAAGCGATTATTGAAAACCTAGATATCAAGAAAAAAGTATTTTCAGAATTAGAAACTTATGTGTCTGACGATTGTATTATTGCATCAAATACGTCAAGTTTATCAATAGCATCAATTGCAGCATCACTTAATAAACCAGAGCGTTGTGTAGGTATTCACTTTTTCAATCCAGCACCTTTAATGAAGTTGGTTGAGGTCATTCCAGCCATTCAAACATCTAAAGCAGTACTTGAAAAAGCGATTCAAACAATTTCCGATTGGAAAAAAATAGTAGCAGTTGCCAAAGACACGCCAGGGTTTATAGTCAACAGAGTCGCAAGACCATTTTATGGTGAAGCCTTAAGAATATACGAAGAAGGGTTAGCAGACTTTGCAACCATTGATCATAGTCTAAAATCTTTAGGTGATTTCAGAATGGGACCATTTGAATTAATGGATTTCATAGGAAACGATGTCAATTACACCGTAACCGAAACCGTATTTACCGCCTTCTATTTCGACCCAAGATATAAGCCTTCATTTACTCAAAAACGTTTTGCTGAAGCAGGTTACTTAGGACGTAAATCTGGAAAAGGTTTTTATGATTATGATAAAAGCGGCAAAATAATTGAGGCAAATCACGCAAACACAAAGACTTTTGAAACTTATGAAGACGAAGAGTCTTTGAAAAATCAAATTTTTAATCGTGTTTTAGTTATGCTAATCAACGAAGCCGCAGATGCCTTATTTTTAAACATCGCATCGGCAGAAGATATAGATATTGCCATGACAAAAGGAGTTAATTATCCAAAAGGATTATTAGCCTGGGCAGACGAAAAAGGAATCGATTGGTGTGTGCAAAAAATGGACGAATTATATAACGAATATCACGAAGATAGATACCGTTGTAGTCCATTATTACGTAACATGAATAAAGAAAATAAAACGTTTTTTTAATATAACGTCAGTTCGAGTGAAATTGCTTTTTCTGCAATTTTATATCGAGAACAAGTGAGGCTTCTCGATACAATTCCGATGAAAAATCGGAATCACTCGAAGTGACGAAATAATAAATATGAAACCAGAACAAATTCCACATAAAATGCTATCACAAGATGCCTACAGCACGTGGCTAGGAATAGAAATTCTAGAAAGTGAACTAGGACGTTGCAAAGTAGCAATGACTATTAGAAAAGAAATGCTAAACAGTATGGGTAAAGCGCATGGAGGAATTAGTTATTCTTTAGCAGATACAGCTTTCGGATTTGCAGCAAACACACATGGTAAATATGCAGTTTCTATAGAAACCAGTATTAATCATATTGAAGCATTAGAAGAAGGCGATTATATTACCGCAGAATCTGTTATTGAAAATGTGAAAAATAGATTAGGTTTTAATATTATCGAAGTCAAAAGAGGAAATGAGTTAGTAGCACTTTTTAAAGGTGTTGCTTACAGAACACAAAAAGATTGGGAGTAAAATAGTAAAAATATAAAATTATGAAATGGAAAGGTAGACGACAAAGCGGGAATCTTGAAGACAAACGCGGCATGGGAACTAAAGGTAAAGTAGCAGCTGGTGGTGGAGTTATTGCCGTAGTTGTAATTTTATTGCAACTTTTTGGAGGTGAAACAGGGCAACAATTAGCGCCAATTATAGAGCAGGTAGCAAATAGTCAAACCTCAACACAGCAAGTGGAACAAAGAGATCTAACGAGTCAAGAAGTTGAAATGGGTAATTTTATGGCTACCGTTTTAGCAGATACGGAAGATGTTTGGAATCAAATTTTTTCAGAATACAATCTCGGTAATTATAAAGAGCCAAAAATGGTATTATTCACAGATGCTGTTAATACTGCATGTGGAAGTGCAACTTCTGCTTCTGGTCCGTTTTATTGTCCTGGAGATCAAAAATTATATATGGATTTAGCTTTCTTCGATGAACTAAAAACACGTTTCGGAGCTAAAGGAGGTGATTTTGCAATTGCCTATGTAACAGCACATGAAGTAGGACATCACATTCAGACTTTATTAGGAACTTCTAACAAAGTAAGACAACTGCAAAGTCAAACCAATCAAACCGGAGCTAATAAATTATCTGTAGCACAAGAGTTGCAAGCCGATTTTTATGCAGGGGTTTGGACGCATCATAATAAACAATATTTACAAGCGGGAGACATTGAGGAAGCGATGAGTGCTGCCAATGCTGTAGGAGACGATGCTATACAAAAAAGAAGTACAGGAAGTGTAAACACAGATAGTTTCACTCATGGGACATCAGAACAGCGTATGGAGTGGTTTATGAAAGGTTATAATACAGGCGATATTAGAAACGGAGATACGTTTGCTGCACTTATAAATTAAATACATGAATAGCACAAACCTTTAGGTCTACCGAAGCGAATTTCTTAGCAAATAAAAAATAAAATTTGATTAGTAATAAAAGTAACAAGTAAGTGGGTTAGGGATTACTCATTTATTCTATTTTATTAAATAGGAATTCGTGAGTGTTTCACAATTGAAGTGGCATCCTTTTTTACGTCAGTTCGAGTGAAATTGCTTTTTCTGCAATTTTGTATCGAGAACAAGAAAAAAAGATATAACGGAAAGCCCGACCTTTAGGGAACGCCAAAAAAATAATATTAATTTGAAATAGAAGCTTCTATTTTCGACTTCAATTTCAATTTCAATTTCAAACATGGAAGCATACATAATAGACGGAATCAGAACACCAATAGGAAATTACAAAGGCACATTATCTGCTGTGAGAACAGACGATTTAGGAGCAATTGTAATTTCAGAAATCGTAAAACGTAATCCAAACATTCCTAAGGAAGCTTACGACGATGTTATCATGGGATGCGCCAATCAAGCAGGAGAAGACAATCGTAATGTAGCACGTATGTCATCACTTTTAGCAGGATTACCATTCACAGTTCCTGGTGAAACCGTAAACCGTTTATGTAGCTCAGGATTATCCGCAATCATTCACGCAAACAGAGCTATAAAAGCAGGAGATGGAGACGTTTTTATTTCAGGAGGCGTCGAGAACATGACGCGAGGACCATACGTAATGGCAAAACCATCAACCGCATTTGGAGGTGATTCTAAAATGTACGATTCCACTTTCGGATGGCGTTTTATCAACCCTAAAATGCAAAAATTATACGGTACAGATGGCATGGGAATGACTGCCGAAAACCTAGTCGAGAAATATAATATCTCTCGCGAAGACCAAGATAAATTCGCGCTTTGGAGCCAGCAAAAAGCAACCAAAGCACAAGAAAATGGTCGACTAGCAAAAGAAATAGTTACTGTAGAAATTCCACAACGTAAAAAAGATCCCATTCAATTTTCAAAAGATGAGTTCATAAAACCAACATCATCTTTAGAAGTTTTAGGAAAACTAAGAGCAGCCTTTAAAAAAGAAGGCGGAAGCGTAACCGCAGGAAACTCTTCAGGATTAAACGACGGAGCAGCGGCAACCATTATTGCATCAGAAGACGCAGTAAAAAAATACAATTTAAAACCATTAGCAAGAATCGTGAGTTCTGCAGTGGTTGGTGTCGAACCTAGAATTATGGGCATTGGTCCTGTGCAAGCTTCCAATAAAGCTTTAGAAAAAGCGGGATTAACCATGGGTGATATGGATATTATTGAGCTTAACGAAGCCTTTGCAGCACAAGCTTTAGCGTGTATTCGTGCTTGGGGACTTGCAGATAACGACCCAAGAATCAATCCAAATGGAGGTGCCATAGCTATTGGTCATCCGCTTGGTGTAACAGGCGCGAGAGTTGCGTATTCAGCAGCTTTAGAGTTGCAGGAACAGAACAAAAAATATGCGTTAATTACCATGTGTATTGGAGTCGGACAAGGGTATGCTGCAATTATCGAAAATGTGAATTTGTAAAATAATTTGGGCGTTACCACAAGGGTCGCGCTTTCGGCAGTCGCTTTTTTTGAGAAGAACAAAAAAGAGCTTCAACAAATGCCTCAATCGCTAACGCGCATACCAACTAAGGTTATTGGTTAATTAAAGATTTGTCATTTCTGCGAAAGCAGGAATCTCTTAACAAAAAGGAAATATACTTTGGTTAAGAAAAAAGCATAGCAAGTAAGTGCGTTAAGGATTACTCATTTATTCTATTTTATTAAATAGGAATTCGTGAGTGTTTCACAATTGAAGTGGCATCCTTTTTTACGTCAGTTCGAGTGAAATTGCTTTTTTGCAATTTTGTATCGAGAACAAGTAAAAAAGATATAACGGAAAGCCTGACTTGTAGGTAACGCCAGAGAAAAAGTAATAATTAATAAGATACCTGCCTGCGCAGGCATTTGATATGAATAAAATTCAACACTACGTTCAAGGTCAATGGACAACAGGTAAAAAAGAAGGAACACCAATTCTAGATGCAGTAACAGGAGAAGCTTTTACAAGCATTGCTATAGAAGGATTAGACATTCCAGAAATTCTTAACTACGGAAGAACCAAAGGAGGAGAAGTTCTTCGTAAAATGACTTTCCAAGAACGTGGAAACATGCTCAAAAAATTAGCATTATACCTTACTAAAAGAAAAAAATCGTTTTACGATTTAAGTTACAGAACAGGAGCAACTAAAGTAGATAGCTGGATTGACATCGAAGGAGGTTTCGGAAACTTATTCGCTAATGCTTCCCTTAGAAAACTGTTTCCAAACCAACCATATCACGTAGAAGGGGATGCTATTGATTTATCTCGTGGCGGACGTTTTATGGCGCATCATATTATGGTACCTAAAAAAGGAGTTGCAGTCCATATTAATGCATTTAACTTCCCAGTTTGGGGAATGTTAGAGAAATGTGCCGTAAACTGGATGGCAGGAGTTCCTGCTGTGGTTTTACCAGCACCTTCAACTTCTTATTTAGCCGAAGCTGTAGCAAAAGAAATAATAGCTTCAGGTATTTTACCCGAAGGCGCATTACAAATTATAAACGGAACGGTGAAAACCATTTTGGATACGGTAGAATCTCAAGATGTTGTCACTTTTACGGGTTCTGCAAAAGTAGGACGCTTATTAAAAGCGCATCCGCAATTAATTCAAGAATCTGTGCCATTTACGATGGAAGCCGATTCTTTAAACGCTTCGATTTTAGGAGAAGACGCAGTTCCGGGAACACCAGAATTCGATTTGTTCATTAAAGAGGTTAGAAAAGAAATGACAGTTAAAGCAGGACAAAAATGTACTGCAATACGTAGAATTATTGTTCCGCAAAATTTAGTGGAAGATGTGCAAACTGCATTATCTAAACAATTAGATAAAGTCACTATTGGAGATCCAAGGCTAAAAGAAGTGAGAATGGGATCTTTGGTAAGCCATCAACAAGTGCAAGCAGTTAGAGATTCAGTAAATGATTTATCTAAAGAAGCACAAATTGTTTATGGAAGTTTAGATGAAATAAATACCATTGGAGCAGATGCTAAAAAAGGTGCTTTTATTAGTCCTATTTTATTACGTTCTGATCATCCTTTTGAAAATACAATCATTCACGAACGTGAAGCATTTGGTCCAGTAAGTACAATAATGCCGTATAAAAATTTAGACGAAGCCATTACTTTAGCACAAATGGGGAAAGGTTCGTTGGTTTCTTCTATTGCTACTAATGATGATAAAATTGCTAAAGAGTATGTTATAAATGCCGCAAGTCATCATGGTCGTATTATGGTAGTTAATCGAGACATGGCAAAAGAAAGTACAGGTCATGGTTCGCCAATGCCATACTTAGTGCATGGAGGTCCAGGTCGTGCTGGAGGAGGAGAAGAAATGGGAGGAATGCGAGGTATTAAACATTACTTACAGCGTACAGCAATTCAAGGTTCACCAACAACAATTACAGAAATCACTGGTATTTACCAGCAAAACGCAAAATATAAGGAAGCTCCACAACATCCATTTAAATACCATTGGGAAGATATTCAACCAGGAATGTCAATGAAAACCCACAGACGTACATTTACAGATACAGACATTATTAATTTTGCAAATGTTACTTGGGATCATTTCTATGCACATACAGATATTACATCTTTAGACGGAAGTATTTTCGAACAAAGAACAGCGCATGGTTATTTTATTATTTCAGCTGCGGCAGGATTATTCGTCTACCCAAATAAAGGACCAGTTTCAGCAAATTACGGACTAGAAGAATGCAGGTTTTTAAGACCGTTATATCACAACGATACCATTTACGTACGCTTAACGTGTAAGCAAAAAATAGATAGAGATGTGGCTTCTGCAGAGCATCCAAGCGGAATTGTAAAATGGTATGCAGAAATTTTTGATGCTAATACCGATGAGAAAGTAGCATTCGCAACAGTCTTAACTATGGTTCAGAAAAAGCAAGAAGTTTTAACTGAAATGACTGATGATAAAATTAACGATTGTCTTTACGCATTAAAAGAAGATGCTAAGCCAAAATGGGGAATTATGACACCTCAGCATATGATTGAGCATTTAGAATATACTTATAAAATTGCTTCAGGAGAAATTCAAGATTTTGAAATAGCGACACCAGAAAAGATTCTAGAAAAAGTACATCATAGTTTATGGAATTATGATAAATTCCCGCTGAAATCACAGTTTCCTCATTTAGAAAAAGATAAATTAGATAGTTTAAAACATCCAGATTTAGAAACTGCAATCGAAAAATTCAAAGAACAAAGAGAGAAATATTTAGAGTATTACAAAGAAAATCCTGAAGCGAAATTAAAGAATTTAGTTTTTGGAGAATTAAATAAATATGAAGGATATTTGTTAGAGAGAAAACACTTGAATCATCATTTCGAACAATTCGGATTAATATAAATAGCAATGTAAGACCTTGCAGGTTTCTAAAACCTAGCAGGTCTATTACATAAGTAATACAGCAAACATGTCAGAAGCATACGTAAAAATAAAAACAGAAAACGAAGTAGGATACATAGAATTTTTTCATCCTGCTCACAATTCACTACCAGGAGATATCTTAGCAAAACTAGCACAAACAATAACTGATGCAGGAACAAACGATGCTATTAAAGTAATCGTCCTTAAAAGTGGAGGAGAAAGAACTTTTTGTGCTGGAGCAAGCTTTGAAGAGTTAATAAACATCAACGATGCAGTAACAGGAAAAGTATTTTTTTCAGGATTTGCAAACGTAATTAACGCCATGCGTAAATGTCCGAAGTTTATTATCGGACGTGTACAAGGTAAAACCGTTGGTGGCGGTGTTGGACTAGCAGCTGCAACCGATTATTGTATGGCAACAAAATTCGCTGCCATTAAATTGAGTGAATTAAATATTGGTATTGGGCCATTTGTGGTTGGACCAGCAATTGAGCGTAAAATGGGAGTAAGCGCAATGTCGCAAATCGCGATTGATGCTAACACATTTTATTCACCAGAATTCGCAAGACAAAAAGGATTATATACGCATGTTTTTGAAAGTACAGAGGCATTAGATGAAGCAGTTAAAACAACAGCCGAACATTTATGTACTTATAACACGGAAGCGATGCAAGAAATGAAAAAAGTATTCTGGCAAGGAACTGATGATTGGGATAACTTGTTAGCAGAACGTGCAGCAACTAGTGGTAGGTTAGTATTAAGTAACTTTACAAAAGAAAAATTAAAAGGATTTAAATAATCTGTCATTATGAGACCGAAGTTTAAGCTTGTGCTGAGCGTAGTCGAAGTATGGCAATCCCATTGTGAGATTCTTCGCTTTTACTCTAAATAACAATGTTCAATAATATATGATTTACAAATTCAAAGGTTACACACCAGTCGTACACGAATCAAGTTTTGTTCACCCATTAGCTGCAGTTACAGGAAATGTTATCATCGGTAAAAACTGTTACATTGGTCCAGGAGCCGCTATTCGTGGGGATTGGGGACAAATTATTTTAGAAGATGGTGTAAACGTACAAGAGAATTGTACGGTTCACATGTTTCCTGGGAAATCAATCACCTTAAAAGAAAGCGCACATGTGGGACATGGAGCGATAATTCATGGTGCTAATTTGGGTAAAAATTGCCTAATTGGAATGAATACAGTAATCATGGACGATGCTGAGATTGGTGATGAATGTATTATCGGAGCCATGTCTTTTGTAAAAGCTGAAACTAAAATTCCATACCGAAGTTTAGTGGTTGGGAATCCTGCAAAAATAATAAGAGGAATTACAGACGAAATGATTGCTTGGAAAACAAAAGGCACACAATTATACCAACAATTACCTGCGGATTGTCACGAAAGTTTAAAAGAAGTTGAACCACTTCGAGAAGTACCAGAAAACATGAAAGTACAAGATGATGTTTATAAAACACTTCGAGAGACTTTTAAAAAGTAAAGTAAGGTAACGTCACTTCGAGTGATTCCGATTTTTATCGGAATTATATCGAGAAGTATTCTATTAATTAAAATTCTAAAACCCGACTCAAATCAATCTCATTAGTCTCTTTACTCGTAGACAAAGCAATCAAACTTTGTACATTCCCTAAATAAGGAAGTAGCGTTAATTTTGAAATAATAAAGGTTTCATAAGCTTCAATATCTTCAACAACAAGCTTCAGTAAATAATCAAAGTTTCCACTGACGCGATGGCATTCTACAACTTCAGGAAAATTGTTAATTTCCTTTACAAATTTTTCTAAATAACTTCTCGTATGACCTTGCAAGGTGATCCCAATAAAAACGGTGAGCTTTAAGCCTATTTTCTTATTGTTTAAAACAGCCACATATTTTTCAATATAACCTTCCTTTTCCAATTTTCTGATGCGTTCAAATATTGGTGAAGTGCTCATGCCGAGTTCTTCAGCAATACTCTTTGTCGTACGATTGCTGTTTTTTTGAAGTATAGTGAGTAGTTGTGTGTCTATTTTATCGAGTGTATGTGGCATGAGGAAATAAGTTGCTTTAAAACGGTAAATTTAAGTATTATAAGTTAAATAATCTTAACTATCGTTTAATTAAAGAATAATATCCTTTTTAATGGTAAATTAAAAGATTTTAACAATTGTGTAATGCGATATACATTATCTTTAATTCTTATAATCCTAAACTATAACAGCTTGATGACTTTTGAATTAAAAATGCCTAAAATGGGCGAAAGTATTACTGAAGGAACTATAATCAACTGGTTAGTTGCTCAAGGAGATACATTTGAAAAAGGAGATATTATTCTTGAGGTAGCAACAGATAAAGTCGATAATGAAGTGCCTGCACCAGCTTCAGGAACTTTAGTAAAAACGATGTTTCAAGCTAAAGATGTAGTTCCTGTTGGAGAAGTTATGGCAATTCTTGAAGTTTCAGAAGACGTACAACCTTTAAAGCAAGGTAATGTCTCGTCGAGCGCAGTCGAGACGTCTCAAAAGAAGGAAAAAGTACCAAAAAGACCAAAACAAGTTCAACAAGCTTCAACTTCATTTTCAACATCAAATTCAAACACATTCTTTTCGCCATTAATCATTTCAATAGCAAAAGAACATCACATCAGTTTTGAAGAATTAGCACGAATTCCTGCAACAGGTCACGAAGGGAGGCTTCGTAAAAGCGATGTGTTTCAATATATAGAAGATGGTAGACCATTTAAGTTCGCACAACCAGCTGCAGAGAAAGATCCAACAGCATATAGAATTCCACAATTAAATTTCGATAAAGGCAAAGGAAAAGTCATCGAAATGGACCGTATGCGTCAGATGATTGCCGATCATATGGTATACTCAAAACACACATCACCACATGTTACTGCTTATGTAGAAGCAGACATGACAAACATGGTGAACTGGAGAAATGCAAACAAAGTAGCTTTTCAACAAAAGCACGGAGAACGTTTAACCTTCACGCCATTATTTGTAGAAGCGGTAGCGAAAGCAGTAAAAGATTTTCCGAATATTAATGCTTCTGTCGATGGTAATAACATTATTGTAAAAGAAGATATTAATATTGGTATGGCAACAGCATTACCAAGTGGAAACTTAATAGTACCTGTAGTAAAAAATGCAGATACTAAAAATTTAAAAGAGATTGCTAGTAACGTAAACGAATTAGCAGGAAAAGCTAGAGAAAACAAACTAGCAGGAGACGATATAAAAGGCAGCACCTTCACAATTTCTAACGTAGGAACTTTTGGAAGTGTCATGGGAACACCAATTATCAATCAACCCGAAGTTGCCATTTTAGCTTTAGGAATCATCAAAAAAAGACCAGAAGTTATTACTACCGAAAAAGGTGATGAAATTGCAATTAGAAGCATGATGTATTTATCACTGTCTTTTGACCACAGAGTAGTTGATGGCTTTTTAGGCGGAAGCTTTGTAAAAAGAGTAGCAGATTATTTCGAACAATTCGATATCAATAGAGAAATATAAAAAACGTACGTCACTTCGAATGATTCTGATTTTTTTATCGGAATCGTATCGAGAAGCTTTCAGAGGTTCTCGATACAAAATTGCAAAAAAGCAATTTGACTCGAACTGACGAAAAAAAATAAAATTATGAAACCTAACATTTCAATAACAAAAGTAGAAAAATCTAAAGTAGATGCTTTAGACTTCAATAACATACCATTAGGCACAACATTCACAGATCACATGTTTATTTGTGATTATAACAATGGCACATGGGTAAACCCAAGAATAATCCCAATGGGAATGATTCCTACACATCCAGCAGCAATGGCTTTACATTACGGACAAGCCATTTTCGAAGGCATGAAAGCAACTGTAGATGCAAATGGAAACCCAATGTTGTTTAGAGTAGATAAAAATGCAGCACGATTAAATACAAGTGCAGACCGAATGGGAATGCCTAATTTTCCAGAAGATTTATTCGTAGAAGGTTTAAAACAATTAGTAGATATCGAACGCAGTTGGATTCCTCCAGCAGACGGAAGCGCACTATACTTAAGGCCATTCATGTATGCCGACGAGCCATTTATTGGTATGCGGGCAGCAAATCATTATAAGTTTATAATCATGGCATCTCCAGCAGGACCATTTTTTAGTAACCGTATTAAATTGTGGGCCGAAAAACAGTACATACGTGCAGCAGCAGGAGGAACAGGAGAGGCAAAAGCAGCAGGTAATTACGCGGCAGCTATTCGTCCAACAGAGTTAGCAAAAGCTAAAGGTTACGATCAAGTATTGTGGCTAGACGCAGTAGAACATAAATATATTCAGGAAGTAGGAACCATGAATATTTTCTTTAAAATCGAAGGTAAATTCATCACGCCAAAACGCGATGGTTCTATTTTAGATGGTATTACTAGAATGAGTGTTATCGCTATTTTAAAAGATAAAGGTTACGACGTTATAGAGCGTGCCATCACAATTGATGAGGTGCAAGAGGCTTCAAAAAATAAAACCTTAGAAGAAGCATTCGGAACTGGTACAGCCGTTGGTATTGCTTACATTCAAGACATTGGGGTTGGTGATGATGTTATTCATGTTTCCGACGAAAGTCCGGTTGGTTTAGAAGTAAATAACACCTTAAACGCTATAAAAACAGGAAAGGTTGAAGATAAATTTGGATGGATGATTAAGGCTTAGAGTCATTTGGGCGTTACCACAAGGGTCGCGCTTTCACTACTCGCTCTTTTTGAGAAAAACAAAAAGGAGCTCAAACAGACCGTTCAATCGCTAACGCAGAAATTACCGTGCAATAAGCAATAGTGTCACTTCGAGTGATTTGTGAAGCATTAGCAAGTTGTATCGAGAAGCAATAAAAGTTCTCGATACAAAATTGCAGAAAAAGCAATTTCACTCGAACTGACCTAACGTTTTGTCATTCCTGTGAGGGCAGGAATCCATTTCGAAGTAGGTAGTATAAATATAATATCATTCAGAGCGAAAGCGAGGAATCTCATAGAATCTCTGCGAAAACTCAATGAAACTCTGAGTAATAATTAAACATAAATTAATGTCATTCAAAGCGAAAGAGAAACATCTCAACAAGAGATTACCACGTCCTTCGTCCTCACAATGACAGAACGATTCAAGATGAAAAAAGAAACACTAGAAAAAGGATTTTCAAAACTCTGCACAGCAAAAGCAATGGCAGAATTATACGAAGCTAATTTTAAACAAGTTTCAAAATACGTACATGCAACATCTCGTGGACATGAAGCCATTCAAATCGCTTTAGGACTACAATTATTACCTCAAGATTATGCATTTCCATATTACAGAGACGATGCCATGTTACTATCTTTTGGTTTAGAACCTTACGATTTAATGTTGCAATTGTTAGCTAAAAAAGACGATCCATTTTCTGGAGGAAGAACCTATTATTCACATCCTAGTTTAAAGGATGACGATAAGCCTAAAATTCCACATCAATCTTCCGCAACCGGAATGCAAACCATTCCAGCTACGGGAGTCGCCATGGGCATGCAGTATAAAGAATTACAAGGTTTAGACGATTATAGTTTAGAATCAGATCCTGTCAGTTCGAGCGCAGTCGAGAACGCTCTAAAACCAATTACCGTTTGTAGTTTAGGAGATGCCTCAGTAACCGAAGGAGAAATAGCAGAAGCGTTTCAAATGGCGGCTTTAAAGCAAATGCCAATCTTATATTTAGTACAAGATAATGGTTGGGATATTAGTGCTAATGCAGCAGAAACAAGAGCACAAAATGCTTTTGAATATGCAGCAGGATTTAAAGGTTTAGACGCGATATCAATAGATGGCGCCAACTTTACAGAAAGCTACGAAGCCTTAGAAAAAGTAATAGAAACTATTCGTACAGAACGCAGACCATTTTTAGTACACGCAAAAGTTCCGTTGTTAAATCACCATACTTCAGGTGTAAGAATGGAATGGTATCGAGACGATTTAGATGAAGCACGTTCTCGTGATCCATATCCAGTAATAAAACAACAATTATTAGATGCAGGATTTTCAGTAGAGGAAGTGAAGCAAATTGAAGCTTCTGCCTATGCAGATGTACAATCCGATTTTGAAAAAGCCTTGAAAGCTGAAGACCCAAAACCTGAAGATTTATTTACAAACGATTTTGCACCAACACCAATTACCGAAGAAAAAGGAACACGTTCACCAGAAGGTGTAGAAAAAGTGGTGATGGTAGATTGTGCTTTATTTGCAGTCGAAGAACTGATGAAAAAGCATAAAGAGTGTTTATTATACGGACAAGATGTTGGTGGAAGACTTGGTGGTGTTTTTAGAGAAGCAGCAACATTAGCGCAAAAATTTGGAGACGACAGAGTGTTTAATACACCAATTCAAGAAGCTTTTATTGTAGGTTCAACCGTTGGAATGAGTGCAGTTGGATTAAAACCAATTGTTGAGGTTCAGTTTGCCGATTATATTTGGCCTGGTTTAAATCAGTTATTTACAGAAGTAAGTAGAAGTTGTTATTTATCTAACGGTAAATGGCCAGTGTCAATGATTCTTAGAGTGCCAATTGGAGCTTATGGCAGTGGAGGACCTTACCATTCCTCTTCAGTTGAATCTGTAATTACAAATATTCGTGGTATTAAAATTGCTTACCCAAGTAATGGAGCAGATTTAAAAGGTTTGATGAAAGCGGCTTATTACGATCCTAATCCAGTTGTAATTTTAGAACACAAAGGTTTATATTGGTCTAAAGTGCCAGGAACGAAAGGTGCAACGTCTGTGGAGCCAAGTGAAGATTATGTATTGCCTTTTGGTAAAGCATGGGTTTTACAAGAAATTTGGAAACAAGAAAATTTAGAAACATTAACTATTGTGACTTACGGAATGGGAGTACATTGGGCAATGAATGCATCGGAAGAATTAGGGATACAAGATCAGATAGAAGTAATTGATTTACGTACTTTATATCCTTTAGACGAAGACACCATTATGAAATCGGTTAAGAAAACTGGAAAATGTCTTGTTGTAACAGAAGAGCCTTCAAATAATAGTTTTGCAAGAGCCTTATCAGGTAAAATTCAAGAAGAATGCTTTAAATATTTAGATGCACCAGTAATGACCATAGGCAGTGAAAATATGCCTGCAATACCCTTAAATTCTACTTTAGAGCAAACCATGATTCCTTCAACAGAAAAAGTAAAAGCTAAGATTGAAAAGCTACTAAACTATTAAGTTTATAATAGTATTACACACATAGTTATGTGTGTAATAAAAGGGATTCATAATTGGAAAACAATTATGAATCCCTTTTTTTATGACTTCAATTTGCTTCATTTTTATAGAAATAGATTTTAGTCAAAATATGTTTTTTCAAAAAAAGAGATTTCAAAAATAAATTCAAAAGCGTATGGAAGTCGTAAATAATCTTTTATATTTGAGGTGTAAACTTTAGGAGTAGCTATTAAATTAGTTTGAGAAACATCCTTAGAACCTGATTTGGTTAATACCAACGTAGGAAAAAGTTATGTTCGATAAAACATCGAAATACTACCATTTTGGTTTACAGTAATATTTTATAAATATGATTACTATAAAAGTAAACCAAGAAGATCACCACATTTTAGAAAACATAACACTACAAGAGTTTGTTGAAAATTTAAAAATTCAAACAAACGGCATTGCTATTGCTATAAATAATACTGTGGTAAAGAAAACAGATTGGTCTTCAAGATTACTTCACAATAATGATGATATTTTAATTATAAAATCTACTCAAGGAGGATGATTTTTATTTTAAAAGGAAACCAATTATCAAATGAAGAACAAAGACACAGCTCCAAAGCAAAACGGTATTACAAGACATCCGTTTCCGAATTCTAAGAAAATCTATGTCAACGGAAAAATTCACCCGCAAATTAAAGTTGCTATGCGTGAAATTACATTGAGTGATACGGTAGACTCAATGACAAAAAAGAAAACACCCAACGAGCCCGTAACTATTTATGATACTTCCGGACCTTACACAGATCCAGACAAATCAATAGATGTACATACCGGTATTGAAAGAATTCGAGAACCTTGGATTAAAGAACGTGGTGATGTAGAGGAATTAGAATCATTCTCTTCAGAATATTGTAACGAGCGTTTAAACGATGCTAGTTTAGATCACATGCGTTTTAAGTTATTAAAGAATCCGCTAAGAGCTAAAAAAGGTCAAAATGTAACACAATTACATTACGCTAAAAAAGGACTAATTACGCCAGAAATGGAGTATATCGCTATTCGAGAAAACCAACGAATAGATGAAATGACAGAGATTAGAAAGCAACACAAAGGCGAACACTTTGGTGCTTCTATTCCAGATAAAATTACACCAGAATTTGTAAGATCTGAAGTCGCAAGAGGTCGTGCAATAATTCCTTCAAATATTAATCACCCAGAAGCAGAACCTATGATTTTAGGTCGAAACTTCTTAGTGAAAATAAATGCAAATATTGGAAATTCTGCCGTTACCTCATCCATAGAAGAAGAAGTAGAAAAAGCAGTGTGGGCTTGCCGTTGGGGAGCAGATAATATTATGGATTTATCTACCGGAGAAAATATTCACGAAACACGCGAGTGGATTATTCGTAACTCTCCAGTGCCAGTGGGTACCGTGCCCATTTACCAAGCATTAGAAAAAGTAAATGGTGTTGCCGAAGACTTAACATGGGAGATTTTTCGCGATACATTAATAGAGCAAGCCGAACAAGGAGTCGATTATTTTACCATTCACGCAGGTGTGTTATTACGTTACGTGCCAATGACGGCAAAACGTGTTACTGGTATTGTATCTCGTGGCGGATCAATTATGGCAAAGTGGTGTTTAGCACATCATAAAGAAAGTTTTCTATATACGCATTTCGAAGATATTTGCGAAATCTTAAAACAGTACGATGTAGCCTTTTCTTTAGGAGATGGTCTGCGTCCAGGTTCTGTTGCAGATGCTAATGACGAAGCACAATTTGCAGAATTAGAAACGCTAGGAGAGCTAACGCAAATTGCACGTAAACACGAAGTCCAGTGTTTCATAGAAGGACCAGGACACGTGCCAATGCACATGATTAAAGAAAATATGGAGAAGCAAATAGAACTTTGCGACGAAGCTCCTTTTTACACTTTAGGCCCTTTAACTACAGATATTGCACCAGGTTATGATCATATTACTTCAGGTATTGGAGCCGCAATGATAGGTTGGTACGGTTGTGCCATGTTGTGCTACGTAACGCCAAAAGAGCACTTGGGTTTACCCAATAAAGAAGATGTGCGTGTTGGTGTGATAACTTATAAATTGGCTGCGCATGCTGCAGATTTGGCCAAAGGTCACCCAGGCTCGCAACACAGAGACAATGCGTTGAGTATGGCGCGTTTTGAGTTCCGTTGGGAAGATCAATTTAATTTAGGCTTAGATCCAGAGCGTGCACGCGAATATCATGATGAAACTTTGCCTGCCGCAGGTGCTAAAATCGCTCATTTTTGTTCTATGTGCGGACCAAAATTCTGCTCTATGAAAATTTCTCAAGAAGTACGCGATTTTGCTGCAGTTAACGATATTGTAGATAACGAGGTTATTGCAAAAGGAATGGAGGAGAAATCTAAAGAGTTTAAAGAAAAAGGATCCGAAGTTTATTTGTAAAATTATAAGGAAGTTCCCACGCTTTGAAAAAAAAGCGTGGGCGGGCTTTCCGTTATATCTTTTGCTGGTTCTCGATACAAATTTATTAAGGCACTGCATAAATTTACTCGAACTGACAGCAAAAGAATGCCATTATAATTGTATAACACTCACGAGTTCCTATTTAGTAAAATAGAATAACTGAGTAATCCCTAACTCAAAATCCAAGTAACCGTCATTACGAAGAGATACGACGAAGTAATCTTATCTTTTAATATTAAAAACTAAAAACACTATGATAGTTCTTATCGCACCAGAAAACGATATTCCAAACGAAATAGAAATACTAAACCAATTATTTAGAGAAGGTTTATTGGTGTATCATTTGAGAAAACCGGATAAAAATCACGAAGAACACGTTGCGTATTTAAACAAAATTGATAAAGAATATCACAACAGAATTGTAGTGCATTATTTTCATGAGCTGATAAACGATTTCAATTTAAAAGGTATTCATTTTCAAGAACAAAAAAGAATGGACCATATAGATAATCCTGGTCAATATTTCAAAAACCTAAATATGTTTGGTAAAACCATAAGCTCTTCATTTCATGAGCCAGAAGTATTAAAAGCGTGTTATTTTGAGTTCGATTATCATTTATTAAGTCCTGTTTTTTCTTCAATATCAAAAAAAGGATATAAGGGAAAAGGTTTTGATGTTAAGCATATTGATAAAACAATCATTGGTATGGGTGGTATTAATGCTGAAACGATAGAAGAAACTATAACGTTAGGATTTAAAGGAATAGGTGTTTTAGGTGGTGTTTGGAATACTGAAAATCCGTTAGAGGGTTTTATAAAAATAAAAGAAACATATAATAAACGCACCAATAAATAAGTGTTTTTTGAATAACCTATTGATGTTAAATACAGAAAAATTGAATCAAAAAAACTACATCTTAACAATAGCGGGTTTAGATCCATCGAGTGGCGCCGGAATTACTTCAGATATTAAAACATTTGAAGCTCATGGTTTATACGGTTTAGCCGTGTGTACGGCAGTTACTGTTCAAAACGATATAGATTTTAAAGATTGTATTTGGATTGAAAAAGAAACTATTTTAAATCAGATTGACCTTTTATTTCAACGGTTTGCCATTGCTGTAGTAAAAATAGGAATCATCCAGTCTTGGGACGTTTTATTAGAAGTTATTCAAACATTAAAAAAGCTTAATCCAACTATAAAAATAGTACTAGATCCTATTTTAAAAGCAAGTGCAGGTTTTAATTTTCATAACAAACAAGATTTAAAAATTTTAGAAGAAGTCTTGAGAAGTTGTGATTTTATCACACCAAATTACGAAGAGATTGAAGCCTTATTTCCAGAGAAATCTATAGAAGACACCATCGATTTTATTTCAGAAAGAACAAATATCTACTTAAAAGGAGGTCATAGAACGGATAAAAAAGGATGGGATGAAGTCTATTACAGTAAAATAGTAAAACTAAACATTCCGCCAATTGCAGAAACCGTTTTTCAAAAACATGGAAGCGGTTGTGTTTTATCGTCAGCATTGGCTTCTAATTTAGAAAAAGGAATGAACATAGAAGATGCCTGTAAAAATGTAAAATGGTATACCGAACAGTTTTTAAATTCAAACAACACCTTGCTAGGAACACATAAATATACAGAAAATGCTAAGTAAACTACATTATATCTCTCAAGGTAAAACACCGCAAGATCATTTAGAAAACATACAAAAAGCATGTGAAAATGGAGCAGAATTAGTACAGTTGCGTTTAAAAGAAATGGCACTAGATATCATTTTAGAAACTGCAAAAAAAGCTAGAAAAATCACCACTCAATTTAAAGTAAAGCTCATAATAAATGATCATTATAAAATAGCTAAAGCCGTAAAAGCAGACGGTGTTCATTTAGGAAAAATAGATACATGTCCATTAATAGCTAGAGTTTATTTGG
This sequence comes from Winogradskyella sp. HaHa_3_26, assembly GCF_019278425.1. Lineage (NCBI taxonomy): Bacteria > Pseudomonadati > Bacteroidota > Flavobacteriia > Flavobacteriales > Flavobacteriaceae > Winogradskyella > Winogradskyella sp. HaHa_3_26. The sequence continues at coordinate 2,592,542 of NZ_CP058981.1, forward strand.
GAAAACAATTTGTAATTGGTGGTACTGCAAACACTTTAGAAGATTGCAAAGGTTTAATAGAAAAGCAAGTGGATTATATTGGTTTAGGACCTTTTCAGTTTACAGAAACTAAAAAGAATTTAAGTCCAATTTTAGGTATCGAAAGCTATAAGCAGTTAATAGATAAATTAAAAGAAGCCAAGCCTATAATTGCTATTGGTGGTATTGGTATGGAAGACGTTCCGGCAATTATAGCAACAGGTGTTTATGGCATAGCGGTCTCAGGGACAATAACTAAAGATTTTACAAGTATTTCAAAATTTAAAGAGATTTTATACTAAAAAATAAGCATGTCTCCTCGAGCGCAGTCAAGAGATTAACTTGTAAATAAAGTTTAATTAGGTTTCGACTGCGCTCAACCTGACACGAATTCAAATAGTATGCGAATTCAAAAAGACAAAGAAATGAATAAAATATTAAAAATAGCAGATAAAGAATTTACCTCTAGATTATTCACCGGAACAGGAAAGTTTAGCTCTTCAGAATTAATGAAAGATGCTTTATTGGCTTCCAAAAGTGAACTCATAACGGTTGCTTTAAAAAGAGTAGATGTTCAAAATAATGAAGATGATATTTTAACGCATTTACAACATGCTCATATTAATTTATTACCAAACACATCTGGGGTTAGAACCGCTAAAGAAGCCATTTTCGCAGCAGAATTATCAAGAGAGGCTTTAGGGACTAACTGGATTAAATTAGAAATTCATCCAGATCCTAGGTATTTATTACCAGATCCTATAGAAACTTTAAAAGCGGCTGAAGCATTAGTGAAGTTGGGATTTGTAGTGATGCCTTACATTCATGCGGATCCTGTATTGTGTAAGCGATTAGAAGATGTAGGAACACAATGTGTTATGCCATTGGGAGCACCGATAGGAAGTAACAAAGGATTAAAAACGCAAGATTTTTTAGAGATTATTATTGAGCAATCTAATGTACCTGTCATTGTAGACGCAGGTATTGGCGCGCCATCGCATGCGGCTTATGCAATGGAATTAGGTGCCGATGCTGTGTTAATAAATACAGCAATTGCAGTATCTAAAAATCCGGTAGCGATGGCAAAAGCATTTAAAATGGCAGTGGAAGCTGGTAGAATGGCGTTTGAAGCCAAACTAGCTCCTATTAAAAATAAAGCGGAAGCTAGTAGTCCGTTAACAAGTTTTTTAAACTAAAGTATGGCAAATTTCATAGAACTTTTCGATACTTATAATTGGGATAATACACTAGAGAGTATCTTTAGTAAAACGACCGTTGAGGTAGAAAATGCCTTAGCAAAAGAAAAGCTAGATTTAGAAGATTTTAAAGCCTTAATTTCTCCTGCTGCAAAACCATTTTTAGAACGAATAGCACAGAAAAGTAGCATGCTCACTAAAAAACGTTTTGGCAATACCATACAAATGTATGCGCCAATGTACTTAAGTAACGAGTGCCAGAACATCTGTACGTATTGCGGTTTTAGCATGACTAACAAAATACCAAGACGCACATTAACCGATGCTGAAATTTTAAAAGAAGTGGCTTTTTTAAAAGCAAAAGGTTACGACCATATTTTGTTAGTGACAGGTGAAGCCAATAAAACGGTAGGCGTCAATTATATTAAAAACGCGATTAAAATAATACGTTCTCAATTTTCGAATATTACTATCGAAGTTCAGCCTTTAGATCAAGAGGAATATGAGTTGTTAATTGAAAACGGATTGTACGCTGTATTGGTATATCAAGAAACGTATCATAGAGAAGAGTATAAGAAACACCATCCAAAAGGAAAGAAATCTAATTTTAATTACCGTTTAGATACACCAGATAGATTAGGGAAAGCAGGTGTTCATAAAATTGGATTAGGTGCTCTGTTTGGTTTAGAAGATTGGCGTGCAGATAGTTTTTTTACAGCATTACATTTAAAATATTTACAGAAAACGTATTGGAAGACAAAGTACTCTATTTCATTTCCAAGATTAAGGCCGCATTCTGGAGGTTTAGAGCCAAAAGTAGAAATGACCGATAGTGATTTGGTGCAATTAATTTGTGCTTTTCGTTTGTTAGATGAAGATATAGAATTGTCTATGTCTACAAGGGAAAATGAAATATTTAGAAATAATATTGTTCAATTAGGTGCTACTTCAATTAGTGCAGAATCTAAAACAAATCCGGGTGGTTATACTGTAGAGCCACAATCTTTAGAACAGTTTGAAATTTCTGATGAAAGGAGTACAGAAGAAATCGTAAAAATGTTAAAAGGTCAAGGGTTAGAAGTGGTTTGGAAAGATTGGGAACATTTTGAAGAAATACAAAAGTAATGAGTCTTACCGCAGAAGAACGAAAGCAATACAGTCGTCATCTTATTTTAGATGAAATAGGAGAAGCAGGACAATTAAAACTGAAGCAAGCAAAGGTTTTAGTCATTGGTGCTGGTGGTTTATGTTGTCCTGTTTTACAATATTTAACAGCTGCAGGTATTGGAACTATTGGTATAATAGACCATGACATAGTCGATCAAAGTAATTTACAACGTCAGATTTTATATACTATTAATGATGTTGGTTTTTCTAAAGCAGAAACAGCTGCTAAGCGGTTATCTCAATTGAATCCGTTTGTGCTTTTTAATACTTATAACGAAAAACTAACTCGTGAAAATGCAATGGGGTTATTCTCTAATTATGATATAATAATAGACGGAAGTGATAATTTTTCAACGCGATATTTAACAAACGATGCAGCAGTAATTACGAACAAACCTTTAGTTTACGGCGCTATTTTTAAATTCGAAGGTCAAGTTAGTGTCTTTAATTATTTAGGAAGTGCAACTTATAGATGTTTGTATCCAACACCTCCAAAACCTGAAGCGTCTCCCAGTTGTTCAGAAATAGGTGTCCTGGGTGTTTTGCCTGGCATTATTGGGAGTTTACAGGCAAATGAAGCCATTAAGCTTATTTGTGGTGTTGGAGAACTGTTGACGAATAAGCTATTATTATTTGATGCTTTAAGTTTGAATCAACAGATATTGGGTTTTGAAAAAGATGAAACGTCAACAATTAATGCTTTAGAAAAAGATTATAATTTTTTCTGCGGCATTGTTTCAACTAAAGAGATCACATTAGATGAATTGAATAGAAACAAAGGACGTTATAATTTGTTAGATGTTAGAGAAGCATCAGAAAGAGAAGCGTATCATATTGGTGGACAACATATTCCTCTAGGACAGTTATCAAAACGATTTAAAGAAATAGATATTACATTACCTGTCGTTGTTTATTGCAAATCTGGAAAAAGAAGTAATAGCGCTATTACTTATTTAAAGAAACGATTAGAGAAGTCCGTTTTTTATAATTTAAAAGAAGGATTATAGTGGCGTATTTAAAGTGTAGTTTTCAATAACATTAGCTCTAAAACAAACACTTTCTAGTCTTATAAAAAGAAAAGATGATAATTGGTTGTTAAATTAAGGCTGCCGATTCTTTTTAATATAAAAGCTTAAATTATTAAGCATAAAAAAGCCTATCTAAAAGATAGGCTTCTATTCTTAAAAAGATTGTAAGATATATAATTATATAACTTTTACATTAACTGCGTTTAATCCTTTTTTTCCTTCTGCTAAATCGAATTCTACATTATCACCTTCTCTAATCTCATCGACTAAACCAGAAATATGTACAAAATGCTCTTTATTGTTTCCTTCTTCTGTTATGAATCCAAAACCTTTAGAGTCATTAAAAAATTTTACTGTACCAGTACTCATATTAAAATATATTAAATTAAGGTGCAAATATAAGGTAATTAATTGAAATTCAATTAATTTAATCTAGTTATTTTTAATTATTGTAATAAGCGCTTTAATCTCTGTTTATAGCCAATTAAATTTAAACATTATATTCAGATAATGGTCTTGTAAATTTTTCAGGATCAGCAGCTAAATGATATCTAGGGTCGTTAATGGCTTCAACAATAACATCTTTAAATTTAGGGTTCGCTTTGTAAAGTAATATTTTACAATCTTCACTTAAATGTTTTAATTTGATAGTTTTTCCTTCCGCTTGATATTTTTCGACAATAATAAAAATAGCTTCAATCGCTGAATGATCAGAAACTCGTGCTTCAACAAAATCGATTTCTACATGGTCAGGGTCATTTTTAATATCAAATTTTTCATTAAAAGCAGTAATACTTCCAAAGAATAAAGGACCCCAAATTTCATAGGTTTTTGTCCCATCAGCTTGAATACGCTTACGGGCTCTAATTTTCTTAGCGTTTTCCCAAGCAAAAGATAAGGCTGAAATAATTACACCAACAAATACAGCTATAGCTAAATCGAAAATAACCGTAACTACAGATACAATGACAAGAACGACAGCGTCAGACATTGGTATTTTTTTCATGATTCTTAAACTAGACCAAGCAAAAGTTTCAATAACCATCATAAACATTACACCAACTAGAGCAGCGATTGGTACTTGTTCAATATATTTATCTGCAAATAAGATAAAAGTTAGAAGCGTAATAGCCATCATAACACCAGATAAACGACCTCTACCACCGGCATTAACGTTAATAACGGTTTGTCCAATCATTCCACAACCACCAGTTCCTCCAAAGATACCGCTGACCATGTTTCCTGCTCCTTGAGCAACACATTCTCTGTTTCCGTCACCTCTAGTGTCTGTTAGTTCGTCTACAAGATTCATTGTCATTAAGGTTTCAATTAATCCTACAGACGCCGCTAAAAAAGCATAAGGTGCAATGAATTTTAAAGTGTCTAAGTTAAATGGCAAATGACTCCAAAGTTCACCAAGATTTAGTTTGCTAGAGAGTTCGTCAAATCCATTTAGTCCAGCGCCACCACCATCTCTAATAAAATCTCCTACATTAATAGATTGTAAACCACCAAAGATAGAAATCAATGTCACGATTAAAATAGCTGTTAATGCTGCTGGCATTTTTTTAGTTAATTTAGGTAAGCCCCAAATAATAAGCATGGTTAATAAGACCAAACCTATCATTATGTAAAGTTTTTTGCCTTCCATAATTGATTTCACAACACCGCTATCTTTAACAGAGTAGAAACCGTTATCCTGAACATTAAAAACAACCTTTTTCGTTTTTACATCGAAAACTTGATTGTTAGACATAATAAAAACTTCTTCACCCGTATTAATATTGGTTATTGATTCTCCTTTTATCGAAAATAATTTAGTGTCAGAAATTAAATCTTTCACAGAATTATCACTTACATTATAAATCAGTTCTTTAGATTCTGTTTTACGCATGTTTTGTCCAAAAACATCTTTTGTGTTTTCCTTAAACATTCCTAATTGTGCCATAAAAATAACAATGGCTAAACCATTTACAAACCCTAACATTACGGGATGTGGAATGAGGCGTACAAATTTTCCAAGCTTAAAAACACCTGCTAATACTTGTATAATTCCCATTAAAACAACTGCAGCTAATAAATAAAAATAGCCCATGTTTTCTACAGGTGAATCGAATAAAAGTCCTTTTGCATGCCCTTCTTGAATCATGTGAACAAAAATGACCGCCACGGCTCCCGCAGCTCCAGATATTAAACCAGGTCTTCCGCCAAAAAGTGCAGAAATGATACCTATTATAAAGGCACCAAAAAGTGCAACTATTGGACTAATTTGAGCAACAAAGGCAAAGGCAACAACCTCAGGGATCATGGCTAAAGAAACGGTGATACCTGCAAGGATATCATTCTTAGGGTTTTGTGTGAAGTTTTTAATGGTGTTTTGACCGAACATAATATTTCTTATTATTAAAAGGCGGCAAAGGTAGACTTTTTGAATTTAATCTATAAATCGTAAACTGCCCAAACAAAAAAAGCATTGGTGAGGACCAATGCTTTTGTATATAATATAAGTGTTTTTTATTTTTCTTCTGGAGGAAACTGCATCAACATTTCTGCTACAAATTCTTTAATGCGCTCTTCTTTCTTTTCCATATTTCTTGTTTCAAGATTTCCTGTTCCAGAACCCTGCCAGATTAATTCTTTTTTATTGGTATCAATAAGGTCTATAAATAATACACCTTCTGTTGTTGTAGATACTTGGTTGTTATTCCAACCAGATCTCCAACCCCAGCCGCCGTAACCGCCCCATCCCCAAGCGCCATTTCCCCAGGCGTTATTGTAAATGTCTACACGTTGATTCGATTTTGTAAAGATGCTAACAAGCATATCAGGGTTTTCAGATTTTGTATAACCCTTAGCCATCAATTCGGCTTCAATAGCTCTTAAAATTCTACGCTTATCAATATCATTGATTTCAGCTTTATCAATTCCGGGTTTAAAAAATGCAAAAGTTTTGTAATTGTCAAAATTAGCTTCTCTGTCGTAATCTGCAGCAACTTGTACAGAACTACAAGAGGATAACGCTATAAGTAAAAGAAACATAGGTGTGAGTTTGAGTAATTTTTTCATAACATTTTGTTTTTAATTATACTTCATTTAATAAATCATCATTCACGAAATTGGGTAAAGTCACTTTTAAGTTGGGTTCTACTTCCATTGCACGTTTTATAGCAAAAACAGCACCTTCGTTTCTCGCCCAACTTCGTCTTGAAATCCCGTTATTAACATCCCAAAATAACATTTGTTTTAATCGTTTTGATGCTTCTATACTGCCATCAAGAACCATGCCGAAGCCTCCGTTAACAACCTCTCCCCAGCCAACTCCACCGCCATTGTGAATACTAACCCAAGTTGCTCCTCTAAAGCTATCTCCAATCACATTTTGTATGGCCATGTCTGCTGTAAACCGAGAACCATCATAAATATTACTGGTTTCTCTATATGGGGAGTCGGTCCCTGAAACATCATGATGATCTCGTCCTAAAATAACAGTTTCAATATCACCATTTTTAATAGCTTGGTTAAATGCTTCGGCTATTTTCATTCGACCTTCTGCATCTGCATATAAAATTCTGGCTTGCGAGCCCACGACAAGTTTGTTTTCTTGTGCGCCTTTAATCCATTGAATATTATCAGCCATTTGTTGCTGAATTTCAATAGGTGAATTCTTTTTAATATCTTCTAAAACAGCACATGCAATAGCATCTGTTTTAGCTAAGTCTTCAGGTTTTCCAGAAGCACAAACCCATCTAAAAGGGCCAAACCCATAATCAAAACACATGGGGCCCATTATGTCTTGTACATAACTTGAGTATTTAAAATCAATACCATTGCTAGCCATAATATCTGCACCAGCACGAGAAGCTTCTAATAAAAAGGCATTTCCGTAATCAAAGAAATAAGTGCCTTTTGCGGTGTGCTTGTTTATAGCATTTGTGTGGCGACGTAATGTTTCTTGAACTTTTTCTTTGAAGAGTTCTGGCTTATTTGCCATCATTTCATTAGCATCTTCAAAAGAAATATCTACAGGGTAATAGCCTCCAGCCCATGGATTATGAAGCGAAGTTTGATCACTTCCTATGTTGATATGAATATTAGCGTCATCAAACTTTTCCCAAACGTCTACTATATTTCCTAAATAGGCAATAGATATGGTTTCTTTTTCTGCTTTGGCTTTTTCTACACGACTAACGAGCTGATCTAAATCTGTTATTTTTTCGTCAATCCAACCTTGATCAAGTCTAACTTGTGTAATTTTCGGATTCACTTCAGCACAAACCGTAATACAACCTGCTATGTTCCCAGCTTTTGGTTGCGCGCCAGACATACCACCTAAACCAGAAGTGACAAAGAGATTTCCTTTTGGTTCTTTTTTTATTTTTCTAAAAGCATTTAATACCGTAATTGTTGTTCCATGTACAATACCTTGTGGGCCTATGTACATATAACTTCCTGCTGTCATTTGTCCATATTGTGTGACTCCTAAAGCGTTGAATTTTTCCCAATCATCAGGTTTTGAATAATTAGGAATCATCATCCCATTAGTTACAACAACTCTTGGAGCTTCTTTATGTGAAGGGAACAATCCCATAGGATGGCCAGAGTACATTACTAAAGTTTGTTCGTCATTCATTTCGGCTAAATAAGCCATTGTTAATCTGTATTGCGCCCAATTAGAAAATACACCACCGTTGCCACCATACGTAATTAATTCGTGTGGATGTTGCGCTACAGCATGGTCTAAATTATTCTGAATCATAAGCATAATAGCTGCTGCTTGTGTTGAATTTGATGGGTATTCAGAAATTGGCCTAGCATAGATTTTATAATCTGGTCTTAAACGATACATATAGATTCTTCCATACGTATTTAATTCGTTTTTAAACTCAGGTAATAACGTTTTATGATCCTTTTCATCAAAGTAGCGTAAGGCATTTCTTAGTGCTAATTTTTCTTCTTCAGCCGACAGAATAGCTTTACGTTTTGGTGCATGATTTATAGAGGCATCATAAGGTTTTGGCTCTGGTAATATATTTGGAATGCCTTCTAATATTTGGTCTTTAAAAGATAATTTTCTGCTTTGCATTACTTCTTTTTTAATGTATTTTTATTGAAGCCATAAGGGCAATGTCTACAACCACTTTCACAGCAATAACCACGTTTTAAATGGTATTGTTCAGTAAAACAACGGTAGCCTTCTGGTGTAAGATAGTAGTCTCCTTCTTCAATCGGAACGTATTTCTTCATATTTAAACAAAGATAACTTAATTTCGAGAAAATAAATCTGAGGCTTTAGTGAGGTTTTTTAATACTGTATTATTCTCTTTGTAAATGAGAATGGTTTAATTTTTGAAGTGAATAAATTGTGATCTTAATTTCAAAATATATAGTGCCAAGAGGTTATATAGGTATTACCATATTTCCCTTTGTAATTTTAAAAACAAAAAAATTAAAACAAGATTTGGTGCTTATAAATCATGAAAGAATACATTTACGACAGCAAATAGAGTTACTAATCCTTCCGTTTTTTATTATTTATGTATTTGAATTTTTAATACGATTGATTCAATATAGAAAATGGAATTTAGCATATAGAAATATTTCATTTGAACGTGAAGCTTATGGTAATGAAAAAGATTTGAACTATTTGAAATCTAGGTCTTTTTTGAAATTTAAATCTTACTTTTAAGGCAGAATAATTTTAGTTTTAATCTTTAGGTAAGTCTTGCTTAATAAGCGCTTTTTTATCTTAAAAATATAAAGAATTTGTTTCACTATCCTATTCAAAATCAGAAAATAAGCCTAAAAAAATCTTCGATTGAGCTTACAATTAAACGCGAAGATTTAATTCATCCTTTTATTTCAGGAAATAAGTTTCGTAAACTAAAGTATAATTTAAAACGAGCTAAGGTTATTGGTGCAAAATCAATATTAACCTTTGGTGGAGCTTTTTCAAATCATATTGCAGCGGTTGCTTATGCCGGAAAAGAATATGGAATTCCAACGATAGGTATTATCCGAGGTGAAGAATTAGCTTATAAAAGTGAATTAAATTCCACTCTAAAATTCGCTAAAACCTGTGGTATGCAATTAAATTTTGTAACTAGGGAAGCTTATAGAGAAAAGATGAATGAAACTTTTTTAGATGAATTAAAAGAAGAGTTTAAAGCTTGTTATATATTACCTGAAGGCGGTACAAATGATCTAGCAGTAAAAGGATGTGAAGAAATTTTAGTGCCCGAAGATTCTCATTTTAATTATATCTGTAGCGCTGTTGGAACAGGAGGTACAATTTCAGGTTTAATTAATGCTTCTCAAAAGGATCAGGAAGTATTGGGTTTTCCGGCGTTAAAAGGTGATTTTTTACAAGAAGATATTCGTAAATTTGCAAATCAAGAAAATTGGAAACTGATAACTGATTATCACTTTGGTGGTTATGGTAAAATAAAGCCCGAATTGATTTCGTTTATCAATAGATTTAAGACCGATTATAACATTCCATTAGATCCTATTTACACTGGTAAAATGCTCTATGGAATATTTGATTTAATTGGGAAGGGATTTTTTCCAGAGGGTTCTAATATATTAGCCATTCATACCGGAGGCTTACAAGGAATTGCAGGTGTAAATGAAATGTTGAAGCGTAAAAAACGTCCTTTAATTGTAGAATAAAATATGAAGTTGAGATATTTAATAGTGTTAATTGCTGTATTGGCAATGAGTTGTGGACCTAAAAAAGGTATTGTAACAAAGAAGGAAGAAAGCAGAACGAATAAAACTGTTGCTGTTAAGGAAAGAGAAGAAAGTAACAAAACAGTTGAAAAACCTACAGTTGTAACAGAGACCAAAGCACCAAGTAGTGTTGATGTTTATATTGATTTATATGCTGAGATTGCTAAATCTAAAATGCGTTCGCATAAAATACCAGCAAGTATAACACTTGCACAAGGGATTTTAGAATCTGGATCGGGTAGTGGACGTTTGGCTGTAAAGGCAAATAATCACTTCGGAATTAAATGCCATGGATGGACAGGTGATAAAATTTATCACGACGATGATCGCTCTCAAGAATGTTTTAGAAAATATCCAAAAGCAGAAATGTCTTATGAAGATCATTCAGAATTTTTAACAGGAAGAAGTCGTTATGCTGATTTATTTAAATTAGATGAAGATGACTATAAAGGTTGGGCTAAAGGATTAAGAGCAGCAGGTTATGCAACCGACAGAAAATATCCTGAAAAATTGATTAGTCTTATTGAGCGTTATAAGTTATATGAGTATGACGAAGAAGTGCTTAAGCCTTCTGTTAAGACCTCTAAAAGGAAATCTACTACGATTATTGAAGGTGTAAAGAAAAATAACACTAAAAATCATGTGGTATCAAAAGGAGATACATTGTATTCTCTTTCTCGATTATATAAAACATCTGTTGAAGCTATAAAAGCTGAGAACAATTTAAAATCAAATGACCTTACAATTGGTCAAAAACTTATTATTCCCAATTAATTTATGTTATATCAAAGAAGTAGTGTTTTATTTAAAGCTGCCCAAGAAGTTATTCCTGGAGGTGTAAATTCTCCAGTAAGAGCATTTAGTGCTGTTGGTGGTACTCCTATTTTTGCGAAATCTGCAAAAGGAGCTTACGTTTATGATGAAGATGGAAATCGTTTTATAGATTATATTAATTCTTGGGGGCCAATGTTACTTGGCCATGCATTTCCACCAGTAGTTGATGCTGTTATAGAAAAAACGAAGCAAGGAACATCTTTTGGAATGCCTACAGCTATTGAAACTGAGATTGCAGAATTAGCAGTGTCAATGGTTCCTAATATTGATAAAATTCGTTTTGTAAATTCGGGTACAGAAGCTTGTATGAGTGCTATTAGATTAGCGCGTGGATTCACTAATAAAGATAAAATTATAAAATTTTCAGGTTGCTATCATGGACATAGCGATTCATTTCTAATTGCAGCAGGAAGTGGTGCAGTTACATTTGGAACTCCTAATAGTCCTGGTGTTACGGAAGGAACAGCAAAGGATACGCTTTTAGCCAAATATAATGATATTGAAAATGTTAAGTCATTAGTAGAAGCTAATAAAGGTGAAATTGCTTCAATTATAGTAGAGCCTGTTGCTGGTAATATGGGATGTATTCCTCCGGTTGATGGTTTTTTAGAAGGCTTAAGAGCTGTTTGTGATGCTAATAATATCTTATTGATATTTGATGAGGTGATGACAGGATTTAGACTTGCAAAAGGTGGTGTACAAGAATTAAAAAATGTTGATGCTGATATAGTTTGTTTCGGTAAAGTTGTTGGAGGTGGATTGCCTGTAGGTGCTTTTGCTGCTAGGAATGAAATTATGAATCATCTAGCACCTCTAGGACCTGTTTATCAAGCAGGAACTTTAAGTGGTAATCCTTTAGCTATGGCTGCAGGTTTAGCAATGCTTAAAGCAATTGAAGAGGATGCAGATTTAATGACTAGGTTAGAGGAGAAGACAAAATATTTGCATGAAGGTATTGCTGATGCGCTTAATAAGAATAACGTAATTCATACGATTAATAGAATTGGCTCAATGATATCTGTTCATTTTTCAGAAGAACCTGTTGTTGATTTTGATTCGGCTGCTAAAGGAAATAATGAAACTTTTAAAAAGTTTTTTCATGGTATGCTAAATAAAGGTATTTATATTGCTCCAAGTGCATTTGAAACTTGGTTTATAACAGATGCTTTAAGTTATGAAGATTTAAATGAGACTATTGAAGCAGTAGAAGAAATTGCAAAGTATCTTTAAATTAGTAAAAGTTATATCATAAAAAAAGTCTCGCCAATGGCGAGACTTTTTTTATGATATAAAACTAGTTTAATTAGTTATTATGATAATTCTTAAAACGTTTAAATTGTTCTTCGGTTAAAACACTTTTCATATTATTATCCAATTCTTCGTTTACCGTTGCCATTTTTTTAGGCTCTTTTCCTTGAGTTAAATCTGGATTTTCAATTAAGTAAGTGTGATAAGTGTATTCTCTTATCACTTCATAAACATCATCCATTTGAACTTTTTCAAATCCAACAATCTTTCTTAAAGCTTTAGTTTCTTTTGCTGCTTTGGCATTTACAATAGTATTTGTTTTTTTCTTTACTTCTAGATTACTGTTTTGCGCTACGGCAGATTGAGTTCCTAAAAATAGAGCAAATACAAATAAGCAAAGGGTAATTATCTTTTTCATTATGGATTAATTATTTATGATTAGAAGACTAAAGTAACAATTTTATTCAATAAAAAGAAAAAGTATCGACTATGCGATACTTTTTCTTTTAAAAATAATTATTTTTTAATCTTATTTTCTGCTGTATTTTCCTTTTTGTTGACCTTTTTTTCTTTTTTGTTCTGGTTTCATTTTCTCAAATTCAGCATATTGTTCAGCTGTTAAGATCGTCTTCATTTCACGTTTCATTTCAATCATTTGATCTAATCTGTGATTTTGTCTTTCAACCATTTCTTCTTTAGTTGGTTTCTGCTTTTCTTCACTTTTGTCAGCTTTCTTTTCTTCTCTTAATTTTTGATTTTCTTCTGCTTGTTTTAAAATGACTTTTTGAACTTTTGCTTGTTGAGCATCTGTTAAATCTAATTTTAAAGTTAATCTTTTCGCTTTTAATTCTGCCATGCCTTTAGGAGATATGTCTTCTCTTAATTCAGAGCGGTTTTCCTTATCCATGTTTTTACGATCCTTTTTTTGTGCATACCCGGTTAAGGTTACTAATACTAAGGCAATGATTGCTAATTTTTTCATGTTCTTTAGTTTTTATGTTATACTAGTTTAGATGTAAGAATTCTAAAAAAGTTTAATTCTAAAATAGGATTTAACACCTTTTTTAACATTTGTAAAAAATAAAATAGCGAAGGTTTAGATGTTTATTTGCTTTTATTATGCTGATAAAAATTAGGCAATAAAAAAGGCTTCAAGTTTAACTTGAAGCCTTTTTTAATGAATTAAAAGTAGATTATTTTGGATCTAAAATAAGATTAATACGTTCTATTGCATCTGCAATATGTATTCTACTTATAGAATCTCTACCACGGGTAGAACGTAATTGACTACGTAAAGAAGTTAATTCTGCTCTCACAACCGCTCTGATATCAGATTGGCTAGTGTTAACAGGTGTTACTTTAACGTAAGCACTAGATCTTCTTCCTGATCTTTGGTTTTCTGCAGTCATTAAATAAGCTAATCTATCGATATATGCACGTTGTAAATTACGTCTATAAGTATCGATTTGTTTTCCTGTACTTAATTCGCTCCATACACCTTTGCGTAAATCGCTCATCATATCTGTTAAAGCATAAGCATTACTATCAAAAGTGTTTGCTTCAATAAGACGTTGCATTTTACCTAAACTTAAGATATTATCAAGTGTTCTTGCTTGTAAACCTCTAACACGTTCAACAGAACCTGTAAATTCAATACGATCAAAAATATTTTTATCAATTAACCATTCAGGAGTTTCAAATAAGTTCTCTTGAATAAAAGCCATTGCTTTTTTCTGATGATCTTTTGGTACAGCAGTGTAAACAGCTCCTTCTTGGTCTGCTGCTTTATAATATTCATAAACTCCACCGATGTTATTAGAAACATGTCCCATGTAACGATTAAACTGAGAAATTACATGTCCATACATTTCTTCTAGATCATCATAACCTTCACCAGCTTCTGTAGTCCATTCAATTAAGTTTGGTACAATACGCTTTAAGTTTTTAATACCATATTCACTTGCTAACATGGCATCATCACCTAAGTCTTCAGTTTGAGAACTAGGATCTACAACATCACCAGCTTGTTGGTGTCCAAAACGATACATTGGATCTCCAGCATGCTCCATAATCCATCCGTTAAGAATAGCTTTTTCTTCTTCTGCTGTTTTGTCTAAGATAGGTCTGTAACCCCAAGAGATTGCGTATTTATCGTAAGTTCCGATGTCTGGCATTAAAGCAACACCTTCATCACCTGGTTGAGCGATATAGTTGAAACGTGCATAATCCATAATAGATGGTGCAGTTCCGTATACTTTAGTGAATTCTGGATCACGTAATTTTTCAACAGGGTAAGCTACACTAGACCCCATGTTATGTGGTAATCCTAAAGTGTGACCAACTTCGTGAGAAGATACAAAACGAATTAAACGTCCCATAACTTCATCTTTAAATTGTGGGCTTTGTGCTTCTGGATTTATTGCTGCAGTTTGTACAAAGAACCAACCACGTAATAAAGACATTACATTGTGGTACCAGTTAATATCACTTTCTAAAATCTCTCCTGTTCTTGGATCACTAACGTGAGGTCCGTTTGCATTTGGTATTGGTGAAGCTAAATAACGTACTACAGAGTAACGTGCATCTTCAGGGCTCCATTCTGGATCTTCTTCTACAGATGGTGGGTCTTTTGCTATAATAGCTTCTTTAAATCCTGCAGCTTCAAAAGCAACTTGCCAATCTTCAATTCCTTGTTTGATATATTTTTTCCATTGTTCAGGAGTTGCTCTGTCAATGTAATAAACGATTTGTTTTTTAGGAACTACTAATTCTCCCCTTTTAAACTTTTCAATATCTTCATCTTTAACTTCTAATCTCCAACGATCTAAGAATTCTAAAGATTTACTTTTTTGATCTTTTAAACCATAATCTGTTTGGCTACTAGTAAACCAACCTACACGTTCATCAAAATAACGACGTTTCATTGGTACTGTTGGTAACAAAATCATAGAATTATTGATTTCTAAAGAAATAGCACCTGTGTTAGAATTTGAAGGAGGTGCTCCTGCTGCATATGTTTTTACCGTACGAGATTCAATATTTGTAGGATAAGATTTTATAGATTCAATATATGAAAGTTGTCCATCTAAGCGCGATATTTTATATTGTTGTCTTGCACGTTGTGGATATCCTAAAGGTTTTACATCTTTTTCAAATAAATCAGTAACATCAATTACGGTACTTAATGAGTCTTTACTGAATGCTTTAATAGGAAAAGTAGCAATTACAGGTTCGAAATTAGAATTTTCAACCGCTTCATGTACAGGTAAAGAATCTGCAGCAACGACTTGGTAAGAAACCATGCGTAGCAATACTTTTTTGTCTTTCTTTTCCCATCGTAATACTTGTTCGCTTAATTTTCCGCCACCAAAACCAAGTCCAGAAGCTGTTTTAGCGATACGTGTAACCATTAGCATTTCTCTGTTAAAAAGAGAATCTGGTATTTCGTAAAAGAATTTATCATCTACGGTGTGAACTGTAAATAAACCTTTGTCAGTTTTAGCGTCTTTTGTAATGACTTTACTATAAGGTTTTGGATCGTTTTTTCCAGGTTTTTTTCCTGAAGATTGTGCTGTTGTAGCGGCATCTTTCTTAGATTTACCAGCTTTTTTAGCTGTGGAACATGAGAATGCCAAAAAAGCAGAAACTACTAAGAGTAGTTTGAGTGTTAAGTGTTTCAAGATAGTCAGTTTTTATTAAATTTTGATGAAAATACATATTCTATTAAGCTTTTGTTAATATTAGAATAGAATTTAGTATTTTTTTAACGAGTAATACTTCTTGTATTTCTTTATTCTTAATTTAATTGAAGTCTTTAAAATATTTCAGGGAATTTTTGTTTTTTTAGTATTTTCGAAAAAATATTTTAAACTAAAGTGTGATATTAAATGTAATGATTACGCTAGTCATTGCTTTAGTTTGTATTACTAAAACAAAAAAAGGAACTACCTTTCGATAATTCCTTTTTTTTAATATATGTTATTGTCTTTTTAAACTAACTCTACAAACAAACCTTCGTCTGTTTTTTCAACTTTAGTTAAGCCATGTTTAGCTAATCCTTTTAGGCCTTTATCCCAACCTTTATTACTTAATCCCGATTGTGATTTAAGTACATTTAAGTCCATTCGCTTTTCGGATTTTAATACTTCTAAAATCGCTTTTTCATTATCACTTAGGTCTACTTTTTTCTTCTCAGGTCTCATTTGAGGGAAGAATAAGACTTCTTGTATACTTTGATTATTTGTTAAGAACATAATTAAACGATCCATACCAATTCCCATTCCTGATGTAGGAGGCATTCCGTATTCTAGTGCACGTAAAAAATCGTGATCTATAAATTCAGTGGCTTCATCATCTCCTTTTTGAGCTAATTTTAATTGATGCTCAAAACGTTCGCGTTGGTCTATTGGATCATTCAGCTCAGAATAAGCATTGGCAACTTCTTTACCGCAAACCATTAGCTCAAAGCGTTCAGTTAATTCTGGGTTATCTCTGTGCTCTTTACATAAAGGGCTCATTTCTTTTGGGTAATCTGTGATGAATGTTGGTTGAATGTAGTTTCCTTCACATTTTTCACCAAAAATTTCATCAATTAATTTTCCTTTACCCATGGTCTCATCAACTTCAATATGCATGCCTTTTGCAGCTGCTCTTATTTCGTCTTCAGACTTGTTATAAATATCAAAACCTGTAAATTCTAAAATAGAATCGCGCATTGTAATACGCTTATAAGGTGCTTTAAAGTTAATTTTGTGTTCTCCAAAAGTAGCTTCAGAAGTTCCATTTACGGCTGTTGCACAATGTTCTAAAAGTTTTTCACAGAAGTCCATCATCCAATTGTAATCTTTATAAGAGACATAGATTTCCATGGCTGTAAACTCAGGGTTGTGAGTTCTGTCCATTCCTTCGTTTCTAAAGTTTTTAGAAAACTCATAAACACCATCAAAACCACCAACAATTAAACGTTTTAGGTATAATTCGTTAGCAATTCTCATGTATAATGGAATGTCTAAACTGTTATGGTGTGTCATAAACGGACGTGCCGCAGCACCTCCAGGAATAGGTTGTAAAACAGGGGTCTCTACTTCAAAATAACCAGATTCATTAAAGAACGAACGCATTGCATTAAACAATTTTGTACGCTTTATAAATACTTCTTTAACATGTGGGTTTACTACTAAATCTGCATAACGTTGTCTGTAACGCATTTCTGGATCTGTAAAAGCATCATATGTTTTTCCGTCTTTTTGTTTAGGTATTGGTAATGGTTTTAAAGACTTACTCAATAATTTAAAATCTTTAACCATTACAGTCTTTTCTCCAACTTGAGTTGTAAAAAGTGTTCCTTCTATACCTACAAAATCACCTAAATCTAGTAGTTTTTTAAAGACATCATTATATAATGTTTTGTCTTCTCCTTCGCAGATTTCGTCTCTATTAAAATAAACTTGAATACGACCTTCGCTATCTTGCAATTGCGCAAAAGAAGCTTTTCCTTGAATGTTAATTGCCATTAGACGGCCTGCTACTATAACCTGTTTACCTTCTTCGAAATCAGATTTTATCTGTTTGGAAGTATGATTAACCGGAAATAAATCCGCTGGATAAGGGTTGATCCCTAAAGCTCTTAGCTTTTCTAACTTTTGGCGTCTTACCAATTCTTGTTCTGAAAGTTGCATTCTTATTGATTTTAAAGGCTTATCTACTTTTTTGATAAGCGAATGCAAAATTACACTTTTTAGAAAAATTAATGAGCACCTTTTAGTTAGATTTTATGGAAACCTTGTTTTAAATCTAACAAATTCAGAAAAAGTGTAACAATTCAATAAAGCACACGTCTTATAAAGACATTAAATCATTAAACAATATTATGGGTTTCTGGCGTGTTATATTAGCTATCATTTGTCCACCTTTAGCTGTCCTTGATAAAGGATGTGGTTCTATATTAATTACTTTTCTGTTGACGCTCTGTGGCTGGGTTCCTGGTGTTATTGCAGCATTGATTATTCTTAATAATCCTGAGCGATAAAAGTCTTACCTTTGTCGTCTTAAATACTTAAAATATTATAATGAAAAAGTTTTTTACATTACTTAGTTGTTTAGCATTAATGATGCTTACAAGTTGTCAGTTTTCTGAAAATATTTATGTCAATGAAGATGGTAGTGGTACAGTAAAGTTCTCAATGGATGCCTCAGAAATGATGGATGTTTTAGGACAAATGGGTGAAAATGCTTCAGATGAAATGAGTAAAGCTGTAGATTCTACAATCGTTTTTAAGGACTTTTTGGTAGAATATAAAGATAGTATTTCTAATTTGTCTTTAGAAGAACAGGAAAAGATTAAAGCTATGGAGGATTATAAACTTCACATGGTTATGGATCCTGATAAAAGAAAGATGTTTTTTGATATAGAAACAGATTTTGACAATGCCAACGAGTTGCGTGATATGTATAAAGCAATGAATAACTTTAACAATTTGAAAGGAGGTGAAACTGCTAGTGATAATTTGCCTCTAAGTCCATTTTCTAGTATGGGAAATGAAGGCTCTACTTTGGTGAGTTACTCGTATGATGGTACTGTTTTTAAAAGAAATGTGGCAATTATTGATATGGAAAAGCACCAACAATCTTTAGATAGTATAGATAAATCGGCTTTGATGTTGGGATCTTCGAAATATATAATTAATTACCATTTTCCTAAAGCTGTAAAGTCCTTTTCAAAAGAAGGAGCTATGTACAGTGAGGATAGGAAAACTGTTACTTATGAAGTAGGGTTTATAGATATGCTTAAGGATCCAGAAATATTGAATATCGAAGTTGTTTTAGAAGATTAAAAATTAATTGTTTTGAATAAAGTTATAAAACTACAAGATTTAGGAACCAAAGATTTTAAGGAAACTTGGGATTATCAAGAAGAGATCTTTAAATCTATTTTAGATACCAAGATAAAGAATAGACGAGAGGATACTAATTTGGTTACAGAAAATCATTTTATCTTTGTAGAGCACCCACACGTTTATACTTTAGGTAAAAGTGGTCACTTATCTAATTTATTACTCTCAGAAGACCAACTTGCCAAAAAAGGTGCAACATTCTATAAAATTAATAGGGGAGGTGATATTACATATCACGGTCCAGGACAAATAGTAGGATATCCTATTTTAGATTTAGATAATTTCTTTACAGATATTCATAAATATTTACGTTTTCTAGAAGAAGTAATCATTCTTACTTTGGGTGAATATGGTTTAAAAACCGAACGCAGTCCCGGAGAAACAGGTGTGTGGTTAGGTGTAGGTACGCCGTTTGCACGTAAAATTTGTGCTATGGGAGTTAGAGCTAGTCGTTGGGTTACAATGCACGGATTTGCACTTAATGTAAACGCTGATTTAGGATA
Organism: Winogradskyella sp. HaHa_3_26; assembly: GCF_019278425.1. NCBI lineage: Bacteria > Pseudomonadati > Bacteroidota > Flavobacteriia > Flavobacteriales > Flavobacteriaceae > Winogradskyella > Winogradskyella sp. HaHa_3_26. The sequence continues at coordinate 2,612,158 of NZ_CP058981.1, forward strand.
CTTTGATAACATTATTCCATGTGGAATAAAAGGAAAAGCAGTAACAACTTTAAATAATGAATTAGGGGTTGATCTAGTTAATGAAGCTGAAGTTAAAGCTAAAATATTAAAGAATTTTAGTACACTTTTTGAGGCTTCTTTTATAGACTAGATTACAGATTTAAATAGATTTTTATTTACAGCTTTTCTTCTTTGTTTGTACTTTCTTTTAGTTTTTATTAATCGATATCTAAAATCATCAAAAAACAGACTGACCAATAAGATTATTGCGCCGACAATTAGCGTGTTTAATTTAAAGTTTAATCTTGTGTAAAGAAAACCTCCGGTTAGTCCACCAGAAAAGAAGAAACAGATAATAAAAATCCGAAGTTTGATGGTTGATTTTATTGTCTCTCTATTTGGGTGGTAAATAGGGAATAATAACTGAGAAAGTTCAATTCCTAAGTCTGTAAATAATCCCGTAAGGTGTGTCGTTCTTACGACTGCATTAGAAATTTTAGTTACAAAAGAGTTTTGAAGCCCCATTGCAAAAAGAAGTGCGCAAACAATAAGGTCTGAGTATTCTATTGCTCCAACATGACTAATTAAGGCAATAAATATTAGAATTATACACTCTAACAATGTAGGAAGTACAAAGACATTTAACCTTTTACTTCCTCTGTATTTTTCAATAAGAAAGCTAGACGAAAAAGAACCAAATAGGAAAGAGAAAAAATATAAAAAATAGATGGTTCCTTTCCAAAATTCAAAGTTAGCAACATCACTTATAAAAAGTGCAAAATGACCTGTTACATTGGTTGTTAATTCTCCAAAAGCTAAAAATCCAGAGACATTAACAATACCAGCGACAAAGGACAAAATGGTAGCAATTCGCAGATTATGTTTTATAGTTCTGCTTGTGCCTTGATGTCTAAACATTTTATTTAAATTGCTAATTAAAATTAAGCCTCGTCATTAAAAAACACTTTGTAGTAATGCATTTTCTTTTCTTCATCGTAACCACGTTCTAAATATTCTGCAGAAGCATCTGGTGCATCAACATCAAGTTTTATTTGAATGTTTGTATCGAGTTTTATTTCTGTTTTAATTTTTTGTTTTTGCTTTTTTAAAGCGACTTCAGAAACGTCAAATTGATTTCTAATTAATACTTTATTGTCTGTTTCGTATGTTTTTTTATAGTCTTCAAACAACTGTATTTTATCTTCTTCTGCAAATACTTCTTCTTTAAATGTGTCGATATTTACAATTTCATTTTCCTTGAAAAAATCAACGGTTTTAGCTAAGAAATTACTTTGCTCTTGACCTCCGAAATTTGGTTGCAAAACTTCTTTAGAAAACTCTCTACAAAGCTCAATACAGTTTTTAGTGTGTTGGTTACTATCGTCTGGGTACTTAATGTTTAAGAAGCTTTTAATCCAGTATTGTGTATCATAAGAATTGTTGTCTACACTAAGCACAATTTTACCTTCCATATCGGATGTATTCAAAATTAGACAGCCTTTATCTACTTTTTTTGCCTGAATACCTTTCTGAACTAAAATATCGTAATTATTACCGTCTTCTAAATACGTTTGAAAAAACTCAGTTTTATTTTCTATTTTAAAAATACCAATGGCATCTGTAAAATAATCTTCGTATTGAATGTTTTCAAAATGACAAATAAGAACATCTCCTGTTTTGATTTGAGCAGAATTACTTTGTTCAAATAAATGGGTGACAATGTGCTTAGATATGTCTACAAAATCAGCATCGTCTTTAAATAATTGCTCGCTATAAGTGTTAATTTCATTAAGGGCAACATCGCTATGGTGATGAAAACGATAGCTTTCTGCAACACTAACAAATGGTTTTAAAAGATAAGGTAGCATTAAATGGTAAGTAGCTTCATCAAAATCTACACTAGCATCTGAAAAAGCATTTTTTGTGCCATTAAATTTGTTACCAACTTTATGAATAATACAGCTTTTTATAGAAGCTTTTTGTCTTTTTATCATGGGGTTAAATCATCTTTAAAATAAATAGGTAATACTGTAATGTTAACGTTTAAATGTTTTAACTACTTACAGAAATAATACTAGGATTTAGTTCAATTTATATACTACAATAGTTTGGTCATCACTTTGGGTAATCAGTTCTAAACCGTTGTCATTATCTAATTTTTCTAATGTTGCAGCTCCAATACCGAAAACAGGAAAATTAGGAATAGACTTTACTTGACTGTCAAAAAGATAGACTTTTTTAGATTGTTTATCTGTTGTAGTGACATAAATTTTATCATTCAAATAGAAAATTCTTGGTTCTGAGTAATCACCATAATCTAAATCTATTTTTCTAGATTTTATTGTAAGCCTATTTTCTCTTAATGAAACAAGCGTTTTACTGGTTGTGCTTATTTTATGCTTATCAGTGAGATTAAGGTTTTCGGACGTTTGTTTTCCTCTAGTGTCAACCTGAATTAATTCTCCAAGTGTATTTGTTGTTGTAAACTTGTTTTGATATAAATACACTTCGTTATCCGAAAAGCGAATTTTGTCTTTTGCGTTTGCTCTTGCGCTACCTTGTCTGTTTAATATTTTTAAATTTTCTCCAGCTCCAAAAACAATGTAGTCTTTTGTTCCTATTCTATAATGTTTGGGTTGAGATATTATATTGGAGTCGTTATTTTTATATTTAAAACCATTAACAGTTTGTCCTTTTGCATTATACATTAAAAGATTTTTACCTTGGGTTACAAGCAATCTGTAATCCTTCTTTTTATCATAATCAAATACAGAAAGGGGTTGTGTAATGTTATCATTAAATTTTAAAGGAAACGGTGATACATCATTACCGTTTCTGTCTAAAACATATATGCGATTAGAGGTTGCGAAAGCTAATTGTAATCGACCGTTTTTATACATATCAATTTGCTCAATTTTACCTAAAATTTTGTTTTCAAGTTTTTTCTTCCAAAGAATATTTCCTGAGCTTGATATAAGATAAAGTGTATTGTTTACGTCTTGAGCAACAATATCATTGGCTTTAGTAATATGGTTCTTAACCGTTTGTGGAGCTTTTATTAATGGTGCTTCAAGTTTTGTTGTAAAGGCTTCGTTTACAGAATTTGTAGCTGCTCGTTTTTTAAATTTCTGAATAATACCATTAATGTGAGTGTAATTATCTTCCTGTATAAATTGTACAGCATTAGCATTATAACCGTCAAGGTTTTCTCCCATTATAGATGATAATTCTTTAGAATCTTTGTATATAAATAGGGATGCTTCGTCACTTAAATTATCATTGATATTAATAAAAGCATCAGAATTTACAAGGGTGTTGTTATTTAAAGCGTCTGTAAGTATTTCTTTTAGATGATCTGTGGTTTCAGAAAAAATAATAAAATTTTCAAAAACAGAAAAGTACTGTGCGTTTTCAAAACTGATAAAAGGTTTTAAAATGGTTTTGAAATAATCGTGATCTTCAAATTCAAAAATGTCAAAATCTCTAAATGATTCTGTGTAAGATTTGTTTTCAATAGATTCTACTAGAAAGTTAGGGTCTAAAGAATGAAGTATAAGAGCATTATCGATTAACGCAATTTCGTTTGTGAAATTTAAAAAAGTGTTAGAGTTATCAGCATCTTCACCTTTTAGTTTTGTATTATTTTTGAAGAATACTGAGAAATCATCGTAAGCAATACTTAATAATGATTCTGTATTTCGTGGAACTACTGCAGGACTATTCGTTTTTTGTGGGATAGTATTTTTAAAGCTATCAATGTAATTATAACTAGAATCTTTAGAGGTTAATATTCCATTGTAACTTAGACCTGTGTCATTATATTTAAGATCTAGAACGGTAAAGTTGGTTTTACCTTTATTTATGAAATCTGAGAATAATAATTTTGAATAATTTTTTACTGTAGGTTTAAAGATTACAGAAGCAACAGATTTTTTATCAGCAGTTTCAATGAGTTTACTGATTTCTGTATTTTCATTTTCGGAATTTAATGTTTTTATAAGTTCTAAATTATTAGAGCCAGCAAAAGTGTTTCCAATAATTTTATGATAGATAGTATTGTCGTTTATTTGAGTCTTTTCAATTTTTGAATCGGCTAAAGTTTCAGAAATAAGATTAGGTATAGAATCGATTACAAATAATGTACTATCGTGTTTTGTTAGCACTAAATAATCAGGATTTGTATTGATGGAATCTGTAAAAGAAATATAAACTTGATTTGTTGTGTTTAAGTTGTTTAGGATAGGGATAATGTTTTTTAACTGCTCATTATATATAGTAGAAAGAATATCATTATTTTCAATACTATTAATAAAATCGTTAAGCTCATTAACTTGAATAATTACATCTGTTTTATTGGGTATAAATTGATGCGCTTGCTTGGTTTTGTTGTAGTCTTTTTGACATGACAAAACAAATAAGAATAAAATCAATAAAAAACCAAGTCGCTTCATTAAATCTAAAATTTTAGATTACAAATATAAAAAGTTATAACCACTATAATTTTAAAACTAGACATTAATGCTAGCGTAAAAGAATTTAAATTTATGTTAGATGTCTAAATTGTATTGCACAGGGAGTAATCGAAATGTTTTTCTGTGATACTTGGTAATACCATATTCTTTTATTGCTGCTCTGTGTTCTTTGGTAGGGTAACCTTTGTTTTGTTTCCAATTATACATTGGAAATTCTTCATGAATTTTTTCCATATATGCATCTCTGTAAGTTTTTGCTAACACAGAAGCAGCTGCAATACTTAAATATTTGCCATCACCTTTTATAATAGTTTCAAAAGGAATCTTTTTATAAGGTTTAAATTTATTACCATCTACGATGATAAATTCAGGTACTATTTTTAATTTAGAAATAGAACCGTGCATGGCCAAAATAGAGGCATTTAAAATGTTAATTTCGTCAATTTTGGCTTCAAATATGTGTTGTATAGCAAAAGAAATACTTTGTTGTTCTATGATTGGTTTTAGATCAGACCGCTTTTTTTCTGAAAGTTGTTTCGAGTCATTTAAAACATTGTTCTTAAATGAAGTAGGTAAAATAACGGCTGCTGCAGTAACCGGGCCTGCCAAACAACCACGACCAGCTTCGTCGGTACCACATTCTAAAATATATGATGAATATTGAGATTTTAGTGTCAAAAGAAGTTTTTTTTTACAAAGTTAAAATTTTAACGCAACCTTTTTACACTTTTGCCATCTAACTAGAGAGTGTACGGGATAAACAATAAAGAAACGACTTTCTTGAATTGTTGTTATTATCGTAATGTTGTTAACATTTTTTTAGCAAAAAGCCTTGCTTATTTAATATTTAATTAAGATGTTTGCAATTAGACTAACTCAAATAATTGTTTTATGAAATTAAAATTAACATGGTTATTAACGCTTTTTATGGCGTTCGTGATGCAGTTTTCTTTTGCACAAGAGAAAACTGTCACAGGTACGGTTACTACTGCTTCGGATGATTTTCCTCTTCCGGGTGCAAGTGTAATTGTAAAAGGTACTTCTAATGGTCAACAGACTGATTTTGATGGTAAATTTACTATCAAGGTTAATCAAGGTGATATATTAGTCGTTTCCTATGTAGGTATGTTGCCTGCAGAAATTAAAGTTGGGTCTTCTAATTCTTACAATGTTGCATTGAAAGATGGAAGTACTCTTGAAGAAGTAGTAATTGTTGCTTATGGAGAGCAGAAGAAAGAATCTGTACTTGGTGCTGTTTCTACTGTTGGAGCTAAAGATATCGAGCAAGTTCCAATCGGGTCTTTTGATCAAATTCTTAAAGGAAAATCTCCTGGTTTACATATTGCATCTGGTTCAGGTCAGCCTGGTTCTAGTGCTAAAGTAAGAATTAGAGGTACTCACTCTATTAATGGTGGTTCTGATCCTTTATATATTATGGATGGAGTTCCAATTACTTCTAGTGATTTTGCAACATTAAATGCAAATGATTTTGAAAATATTACGGTTTTAAAAGATGCGGCTTCAACTTCTATTTATGGATCTAGAGGTAGTAGTGGTGTTATATTAATTACTACTAAGAGAGGTGTTGCTGGAGTGTCTAAAGTTAAATATTCTACTCAATACGGTATTTCTGAAATTGGAGACTTGCGTTTTGAAATGATGAATGCTCAAGAGAAAATGACTTTTGAAAACTGGAAATCACCAGGGACATGGTCTGATGCAGATATTGCAAATGCAGAAACAACAGATTGGAGTGATTATTTCTTTAGAACAGGTATTACACAAACACATGATTTTTCTGTGTCTGGTGGTAATGAAAAAACTCAGTTTTTTACATCTGTAGGTATGTATGATCAAGAAGGTATTGCTCTTAGGTCTAGCTTACAGAGATTTACTGCAAGGTTAAATGTAGATCATAAAGTTTCTGATAAATTTAAAATTGGTGTTAAGACATCTATTGGGTATTCTAAATCTAATTATATAAGTTCTGAAGCTTCTATTAATACAAATAACCCTTTTGCTGTTGTGTATTTAGCTCAGCCTTATGAGACACCTTACAATCCTGATGGTTCTTATAATACAGGTATTTCTGATCAAGGTACTCCTTTATTAGGTGGTAATGCTTTAGAAAATCTTAACACTAACAGTAGTATACAAAATGACTTAAAAATTAATATTAGTGGTAATGCTAGTTTAGAGTTTATGAAAAATGTTACAGCGAGAGTTAATATTGGTGTAGATTATATTGATAGAAAATTTGAGCGTGGTGTATCACCAGATACTTTTTTTGGTGCTAATGCTGGTTTTATAGGTGATGAAGGTACTTATGAATTTAGTAATACATTTATTGCTAACATTAACGCGCTTTCTAGTTTAAGCTATAATAATACTTTTAATGATGTTCATAATTTAAATGTGTCTGCATTTGTAGAGTATTACAAATATCATGCTTTTAATGCTAATTTTGCAGGTTATGGTATTGATGCTAAGCGTCTTGGTTATGCTACAGGTATTACAGCTGGTACTGATACTAATGGGTTTATACCTGATGTTGGAGGTAGTGTAACTCAAAGAGGTTTATTTGGTGCGTTTACAAATATCAAATATGATTATGATAGCAAGTATTTTGCAGAATTTACTTTACGTAAAGATGCTTCTTCTAGATTCTCTGATGCTAATAAATGGGGTACATTTTACGCTGTAGCAGCAGGTTGGGCTATTCATAATGAAGATTTCTTAACAGCTAGTTGGATTAATAACTTAAAATTAAGAGCAAGTATAGGTACAACAGGTAATCAAGCAGGTATTGCTGATTTTCAAGATGAAGGTACTTATGGTACAGCTTCTTATGCAGGGGTTTCAGGTTTATCTGTAGCTTCAATTGGTAACAACCAATTAAAATGGGAAGAGTCTGAGAAATTTAACGTAGGTGTAGATTACGGTTTTTTCAATAATAGATTAAGAGGTAGTATTGATTATTATATCGAAAGTATTTCAGATTTATTTATTGATCAATCATTATCTTTTTCTTCAGGGTTTGCTTCTATTGATGCCAATGCAGGTAAAATGCAAAATAAAGGTTTTGATGGACAAATTGATGGTACTGTTTTACAAACCAAAGATTTTTCTTGGAGCTTAAACTTTAATTTTAACTATAACAAAAATGAAATTACAGATTTAGGTCAAGTTGATGAATACCAGCTTGGAACTTCAATTGTTAGAGAAGGTTTAGCTTTTGGATCTCATTATGCTGTAGGATGGGCAGGGGTTAACCCAGCAAACGGTCAGCCTTTATATTTAGATGCTGATGGTAATGTTACAGATACTTATAGTGAAGACAATAGTTTAGCACAATGGGGAAGTTATGAGCCTACTTGGACTGGTGGTTTTGGTTCTCAAATTAATTATAAAGGATTTAGTGCATCAGCACAATTTACTTGGGTAGAGGATTATTATAGATTTAATAACCAATCTTTCTTTCAAGAAAATGCAAACTTTTCACAATATAACCTAGCGACATCAATGTTAGATATTTGGAGAACTCCAGGTCAGGTTACAGATACTCAAGGTTTTGCTTATAATAGAGAATTCAGTTCTAAAGATATTGAAGATGCTTCTTATGTGAGATTAACTAACGTAACAATTGGGTATACATTTACCTCTGAACAGTTAGGTGATACTAATTTATTTTCTGGTATGAGATTCTATGTTCAAGGTCAAAACCTTTATACATGGACTAACTTCTCAGGTTTCGATCCTGAAGATGATAATAATATTGCAGGATATGAGTATCCAACACCTAGAACAATTACGTTTGGTGTAGATTTAAACTTTTAAAATAAATTGATAATGAAAATAAAAAATAATATACTAAATTCTAGTAAACAACTAGGTTTAGCTTTACTTCTATTGACTTTAGCATTTTTTACAAGTTGTGAAGATGCTTACGAAATAGGACCGGATGATGAAATAACAGAAAGTAATGCAATTACTAATTTAACTGAGTTTACAGATGGTGTTATAGGTGTTTATGCTGTTATACCTGGTAATTCGGCTATCACTTGGAACTCTTGGTTTGCAGATGAAGTGCAATTACCTGAATCTAATAATGGTTCTGGTGTACAAGTACATACTTGGTCTATTAATACTTCAGAAGATACTTCAGCGGGTATATATAGTGGGTATGCTACTGTTATAAACAGAGCTAACCGTATTCTTAGAAGCTGGTAATAGTATTGCAATATCTACGGATGAGCAAGCTGAGTTTGATAAATTAAGAGGTGAGTTATATGCGATTAGAGCTTGGGCTCATTTTAAACAAATGGTATATTTTAGTAGTTCTTATACTGATGAGTCAGCTTTAGCTGTTCCTTATCTAGATTATTCTGTTGTTTTAGAGCAACCAGCTAGAAATACAGTAGGTGAAGTATTTGCAGGTATCGAAGCAGACCTTACTTTAGCAAAGGATTTAATTCCAACGACGTTTACAGAAAACATTTTCTTTACTTTAGATGCTGTTACAGCACTTGAGGCTAGAATGGCTTTATACCGTCAAGATTATCCAACTGCAATTGCTAAATCAACATTACTGATTGATAGTTATACTTTAACAGATGATTCTAATTACACTAATATGTGGAATGATAATGAAGATTCTGAGATAATTTTCAAGTTAGCTAGAGAAGTAGGAGGATCTGCTATAGGTCAGTTTTATACTACTGTTTCTGGATCTCTTGATTGGATCTCTTCAGATAAATTATATAATTCTTATGATGCTAACGATATTAGATTAGGTCTAATTGGTGCAACTAATAGATCTATTAATAAATATCCAGGTGTTGCTGCTCAAACAGGTTTAAATGATCTTAAAGAGTTTCGTGTTGCTGAACAATATTTAATTAGAGCTGAAGCTTATGCACAATCAACTCAGTTAGGACTTGCTGCAGCTGATTATAATGCACTTAGAACAACTAGAATTTCTAGTTATACTGATGAGAGTTTTACCAATGTTTCTGATGCAATGTCTAAGATATTAGATGAGCGTTTTAGAGAATTAGCTTTTGAAGGACACAGATTTTTAGATTTAAAAAGAACTGGTACTGATTTAGTAAGAGACAATTCAGATTGTTCAATCTTAGCTGCTGATGCTTGTAGCATGCTAAATAGTAATTATTTATTCACACTTCCTATCCCTCAAGATGAAATATTTGCAAATTCAAATATGATTCAGAATGACGGATACTAAAACTATTATTATGAAAACGAAATATTTATTTTTATTATTTATCACTGTTTTATTATCATCTTGTGAAGATGTTGAAACTCCAGATCTTGGATTAAACAGCGATTGGTTACAGTTTGAAAATGGTTCAGATACCATGACTGAAGGCGATGGACCTCAATTAGTACCTGTTTTATATGCTTCTACTACTAATCCTGACGGTATAGATGTAAGTTTTACTTACACATCTACAGTACCTGATGGTTTTACTGTAGAACCAGCTAACGGTATTGTAAATATCCCTGCTGGTGAGTTTGAGGCATACATAACTGTTACAGCTGATGATGATGTTACTCCAACTGATGATATTGTTATTACTTTTTCTATTGAAGGTAATACTGATTATTCTTTAGGGATTGCTGGTCAAGGTGTTTACAATGTAACTTCTGATCTTAGAATTATTGAAGATGATTGTCCTATTGAAATTGAAGAATTTGTAGGTACTTACTCAGTTACTGAAGTCTTTTCTGCAGGAGGAACTAATGAAGGTCTTACTTTAGCTGATGCTTTTGGTGAGTCTTATCAATTAGATGCAACTTTATCTACAGATAGTGCTACTACCATTGTATTTAATAATTCAATAGGATTTGATACTTACTTAACTAACGGTACAACTGTAACTTTTATAACATGTACTAAAGAATTTATCTTTGATGACGGTAGTACTTCACCTAATTTAGCTCTGTTTGCTGACTTCGATTATACTACTACTGCTTATAGTGATAGTTCTAAAACACTTGCTAGTACAGGTACTCTTGGGACTTATGGAGATTATGAATTGACATTAACTAAATTTTAATATAAATTATGAAAAACTATATAAAATTAGCTAAAAGTTCTTTAAGCATATTTGCTGTATTGCTTTTAGTACTTACTACATCTTGTAATAGTGATGATTCTTTTTCTTTTGATTTACCAACTCAAGAACCTACAGCTTTAATTAGTGATGCTACTTTTGCTGTATCTGCTGAATCTGCTTGTAAAACAGATATAACTATAACATCATCAGAATTTACAAATACTATATACTATTTGTTTACTACTGTTGGTTCTGAAGCTCCTGATTCATCAACTATATTTGAGACGGGTAGTACTATAGTTCCTACAAATGGATCTGCTGTTTTTACTTCTGGGAATTTAAATCCTTCTACAGATTATATAGCTTATTTCATTACTTTAAATAATGATGGTCTAAGATCAGAAGAAGTGAGCTCATTTACCTATTCTACACCAGAATTTGCTATCAATGTTTCTCCTACCTATACAGGGACTTCTACATATATTCCTAGTGGAACAGGAGAAGATGGTTATGAGGTTACTGTAACACCTGTAGATGGTATGGATTACACTTATGATGTTGATACAATATGGGGGCCAGATTTCTTTTTCACTCTTACAGGTGGACAAGTTAATCAAGGTGATTTCCCTGGTGTGTTAAGATTCTCTATCGATCCAGTTACTTATGATGTAACCGTTGTATCGGGTGGTGAAGATGCTGGCCAAGGTTATGGTATTGATATTCCTTATGTGATTTCAGGTTCTGGATCATATGATATTTGTAACGACATTATTACTTTCGATTTATTAGACGAAACTCTTTTAGGAGAAAGTGTAACAGTTGTATTACAATAAATAATATTTTAAATATTATTAATAAACCCTCATTTTTTAATGAGGGTTTTTTTTTATGATTTTTTTTTGAGAAAAAAGTCATTCTTATAATTATGCCTATTAAAAATGAATATCCTATATTTACTAAAAAAAAGAAATAACGATTAATTTATTATCGTTTTTTTGTTATGAAGAAAATTTATATTATGAAGAAAATTTGTTTTGTTATTGTATGTGTAATCTCTTTTAATATTTATTCACAGAATGAATCAGAAGTTAAAGAGATTTTAAGAAATACAGATGTTGCCAGTTTGGAAAGTCTTAAAGCTGATTTTTTAAAACAACAAAAAGTTAATGATGACATAATTAATGCCTATGTTATTGCTAATAATGTACCTAGAATTATCAAAGATGGTGATAAGGTCATGGAAATAAGAAAAATTGTAAATAATAAGCCAGTTTATATATCTACAGATAACCTTGGTGGTGCCAGAACGAGTAGAACTAATTTTGTACAAGCCGGAGGAGATTTAGGTTTAAATTTAACTGGTAATTCTATGTATATTGGTATATGGGATGGTGGATCAGTATTAGCGACACACAATGAATTTAGAGTGTTTGGGGGAGGGTCTAGAGTTGAAACACCAGATGCAGCCTCAAGTTTAGGAATAAGTAATCATGGAACACATGTTACTGGTACTATTGGAGCTAGTGGAGTTAATAGTAGTGCTAAAGGTATGGCAACTGCTACAGATATGATTTCTTATGATTGGAATGGTGATAGTGGTGAGGTTATTAATGAAATAACTAATAATGGTTTGTTATTATCTAATCATTCATATGGAATTCCAATTGAAAATGCAACAGCAGCAAATATTGGTACCTACAATTCAGAAGCTAGATCTTGGGATCAGATAGCATATAGTGCTCCTTATTACTTACAAGTAGTTTCTGCCGGAAATGATGGTTCAAATACATATACTGGTGGTAATGCATCAGGATATGATAAGTTAGTTGGTGAAAAAAATAGTAAGAATAATTTAATTGTGGCTAATGCTGATGACCCTGTTATTAGTACAGATGGTAATGGAACATTATTATCTTTAAATATTAGTTCAAGTAGTAGTCAAGGGCCTTCTGATGATGGTCGTGTTAAGCCAGATATTTCAGCAGATGGAAATAATGTCTTTTCTACTTATAGTACAGATGATAGTGCTTATGGTAGGCTTTCAGGTACTTCTATGGCTTCACCTACAATTGCTGGTAGTTTATTATTAATGCAAGAGTATTATAATCAATTGCATTCTAATTTTATGAGATCAGCTACTCTAAAAGGATTAGCTTGTCATACCGCAGATGACGATGTTTATTCTATTGGTCCAGATCCTATATTTGGATGGGGATTAATAAATATTAAAGCTATGGCAGAAACAATTGCAGATGCGGTTGAAGGTACTGCTGTTCTTTCTGAAGAAACTTTAAATAGTAGTCAAACTTTTACTTATACATTTACATCTACAGGTTCAAGCCCTATAATAGCTACAATTTGTTGGACAGATCCAGCAGGTACTGATAGATCAGGTATATTAAATGATACAGATCCAGTTTTAGTTAATGATTTAGATTTAAGAATTACTCAGGGAGATACGACATATATGCCTTGGAAATTAAATAGTGCTAATGTTACACAATCTGCTACAAAAGGAGATAATATTGTTGATAATGTTGAGAGAATCAATATTAATAGTGGAGAAGTTGCAACTTATACTTTAACAGTAACTCATAAAAATCCATTTTTAACAGGAGGAACTCAGCCTTTCTCATTAATATTAACAGGTTCTGATTTAGTTTTAAGTAATTCAGATTTTGAATATGATGAGTTTTCTATATGGCCTAACCCTAGTAAAGGTGAGTTCAATATTAGATTTAATAACAATAACAGCAGTGAGAATGTTAAGATTGATGTTTATGATATTAGCGGACGTCTAGTTTATAAAAATACCTATACTAATAATTCATATCAATTCAATGAGACTATAAATTTAACAGATGTTGCATCTGGTGTTTATTTAGCTAATATTTCTCAAGGAAATACTAAAACAACTAAAAAAATTATTATAGAATAGTATTCATTCTCTAAATAATATAAAAAGCGACCAACAATAATTATTGTTGGTCGCTTTTATGTTAAGTAATTTGTAATTTTTTGTTCTTTTACAATATTTTATAGTTTACTTTGTTTTAAAATTAGATTGTTTTAAATGCGCATCAAAATAAAATACTTACTTATATATTGTTTGTTTACTCTTGGTCTTACAGCTCAAAATAAACCGACTAAAGATAATACGTCTGCCAAACAAGACGTTTCTTCATTAAAAAAATCTAAAGGAGAAAAAGAAATAGCAACAATTGATATGTATCTGCAGTATAATAATTTATCAGACTCAGTACAAGTAGATACAACCTTAAGCATTAAAAAGGCATATAAATTTAACTACCTTCAAAAAGATAAATTTGGTTTAATGCCGTTTGCCAATATTGGTCAAACCTATAATTCTCTTACTTTTAATTCTTGGGATACCAGTACAGCTCCTTCATTTGGGGCAAGAGCACGTCACTTTAATTATTTAGAACATGATGATATTTATTATTATGAAGTACCAACACCTTGGACAAGGTTAACTTATAAAACAGCTTTTGAGCAAGGACAAATGTTAGATGCTTTCTTTACGGTAAATTTATCCAGGCAATTCAATTTTGCGATTGCTTATAAAGGGTTAAGGTCTTTAGGGAATTATCAGAACGTACTAACAAGTACAGGTAATTTTCGTTTCATTTCAAATTACAACTCTAAAAATCAAAAATATCATGCAAAAGGATATTTTGTAGCACAAGATTTACTTAATAATGAAAACGGAGGATTGCAGTCAGATGATATTATTAACTTCACATCTGGTAATGCTGAGTTTTTAGATCGTTCTCTATTCGATCCACAATTTGAGGATGCAGAAAACACTCTAGAAGGGAAACGTTTTTATTTAGAACAATCCTATGATATCATTAAAAAGAAAGATTCATTGTCAAATAATAAATTAGCCTTGTTTAATAAAATTTCATTTGAAGACAAATATTACCAATATTCTCAAACAACAGCCGCAACAACTTTTTTCGGTAATGCATTTACAACAAGTGTAAATGACAAAGTAAAGTTAGAAGATTTTAAAACAGCCATAGGTTTTCAATATTCTAACAATTTATTAGGTAATGTAGAATTCGCACTAAATTACACTGATATCAATTACGGGTATGATAGTCTTGTTATATTATCAGACGAAACAATTACAAATAGAATACAATCTAATTACTTTGGTGTAGAAGGAGCGTATTCTAAAAGTTATAAAGGATTCGATCTTGTAGCAAAAGGAGGACTAAATCTGTCAGATACTTTTGTAGGTAGTTATCTAGATGGAGTTATCAGTTTAAAATTAAATGAAGACATAGCCTTCTCTGGTGGTATTTCAATTAATTCTAGGCTTGCAAATTATAATTATCTATTATATCAAAGTGATTATATCAACTATAACTGGTATAATTTAGAAAACTTTAATAATGTAAATACGCAGCAAATCAAATTCAATCTTAACTCAAAAAAATGGTTCAACGCTTCTTTAGATTTATCTAATATAGATAATTACACCTATTTTAATTTAGACGAAACCACTTCCGATGGTGTTAACGTTATAAAACCGGAGCAGTATACCAAGCCACTCCAATATTTTAGACTCAAATTACAGAAAGAATTCAAAGTTGGGAATTTTGCATTAGATAATACCATAATGTTTCAAAATGTAGTTAGTGACGATAATGTACTTAATGTACCCTCATTTATTACTAGAAACACATTGTATTATTCTAATGATATATTTAAAAAATCGATGTTGTTACAAACAGGTGTAACACTTAATTATTTTTCTAAATA
>NZ_CP058981.1:2632500-4141347 GCF_019278425.1 Winogradskyella sp. HaHa_3_26
CTATAGCTTAGTATTGGCTTTGGATAAGTAATGTGTAGGATAGGTGGGAGACTTCGATGCAGCGTCGCTAGGCGTTGTTGAGTCATTGTTGAAATACCACCCTTTGCTTATCTAGAGTCTAACCTCTAACCAGGGACAGTGCTTGGTGGGTAGTTTGACTGGGGTGGTCGCCTCCAAAAGAGTAACGGAGGCTTCTAAAGGTTCCCTCAGCACGGTTGGTAATCGTGCGTAGAGTGCAATGGCATAAGGGAGCTTGACTGAGAGACATACAGGTCGATCAGGTACGAAAGTAGAGCATAGTGATCCGGTGGTTCCGTATGGAAGGGCCATCGCTCAAAGGATAAAAGGTACTCCGGGGATAACAGGCTGATCTCCCCCAAGAGCTCATATCGACGGGGGGGTTTGGCACCTCGATGTCGGCTCGTCACATCCTGGGGCTGGAGAAGGTCCCAAGGGTTGGGCTGTTCGCCCATTAAAGTGGCACGCGAGCTGGGTTCAGAACGTCGTGAGACAGTTCGGTCTCTATCTACTGTGGGCGTTAGAAATTTGAGTGGATCTGACTCTAGTACGAGAGGACCGAGTTGGACGAACCTCTGGTGTACCTGTTGTTTCGCCAGAAGCATTGCAGGGTAGCTACGTTCGGAAGGGATAAGCGCTGAAAGCATATAAGCGCGAAACCCACCACAAGATGAGATTTCTTTTAAGGGTCGTGGAAGATGACCACGTTGATAGGCTATAGGTGTAAAGGCAGTAATGTCATAGCCAAGTAGTACTAATAACCCATAGGCTTATTGTACAGCGTTTTTTTATAACAGTTTACTATTTATACAGACAGATATCATGTAATTTTTTCAATATGTCAACAATATTAGTGTTGATTATTTATAACAACCCAAGTTCTGATAAACTCAGAATAAAAATTTAAGGTGGTTATAGCGACGGGGCTCACCTCTAACCATTCCGAACAGAGTAGTTAAGCCCGTTTGCGCCGATGGTACTACTTTACTGTGGAAGAGTAGGTCGCCGCCTTTTTAAGAACCCTTACTAGTTAGCTAGTAAGGGTTTTTTGTGTTTTAGAACTTTTTACTCTTTGATTACTTAAAAAACTTTTACTATCTTCAATCCTTAGTTTATAATAATTATGTCTGTAAATATAGAATTAGAATTAGCCTGGAATTTTGTAAATAATACCAATAGAAATATATTTTTAACAGGTAAGGCTGGTACAGGTAAAACTACATTTTTACATAAATTAAAAAATGAAGGGCAAAAACGAATGGTTATTGTAGCACCGACTGGTGTAGCTGCAATAAATGCAAAAGGTGTAACTATTCATTCCTTTTTTCAAATGCCGTTTGGGCCTATCTTACCTGATGAAAATTTAAATAATTCAACTAGTTTCAAAAGAAAATTTAATAAAACAAAAATTGACATTATTAAGTCTCTTGATTTATTAGTTATTGATGAAATTAGTATGGTTAGGGCCGATTTACTAGATGGGATTGATAAAACGCTAAGACGTTATAAAGATCGTAATAAAGTTTTCGGAGGTGTTCAATTGTTAATGATTGGCGATTTGCAACAGCTTTCTCCTGTAATAAAAGATCATGAGTGGCAATTATTAAAACCGTTTTATAACAATGCTTTTTTCTTTAGTAGCATAGCTTATAAGAGTTCTGATCCGATTGCGATTGAGCTTAAGCATATTTATAGACAAGATAATCCTATTTTTATTGAAATATTAAATGAGATTAGAAATAATAATTTAACTCCAAAATCAGCAGAAGAACTAAATAAAAGATTTATTCCTGACTTTAAACCAGATGATAATGAAGGTTATATTTCTTTAACGACTCATAATAATAAAGCACGACAAGTTAATATAGAAAAGCTTGTTGAATTAAAAGGAAAAACTAAAACTTATAAAGCAACAGTAGAAGGTAATTTTCCAGAGCATTCTTATCCCAATAATGACTTATTGGAATTAAAAGTTGGAGCTCAAGTGATGTTTATTAAAAATGATAGTTCACCTGAAAAGCGCTATTTTAATGGTAAAATTGGTAGGGTTATTTTATTAGATAAAGATGAAGTTGTTGTGCATTGTCCGGATGATGATTTTAATATCAATACTAAATTAGAAACTTGGGAGAATATTAAATACACCGTTGATTCAGATACTAAAGCAATTTCTGAAGATAAAATAGGTAGTTTTACTCAAATACCATTACGTTTAGCTTGGTCTATAACGATACACAAGAGTCAAGGTTTAACTTTTGAAAAAGCAATAATTGATGCACAAGGTGCATTTGCTCATGGGCAGACTTACGTAGCTTTGAGTCGTTGTAAATCTTTAGAAGGATTGGTTTTAAAAAGTAAAATAGAATCTAATCAAATTATTAGTGATTATAATGTTATTACTTTTAATAAAAATGCAGAAGTTAATCAACCAGATGATTCAATTTTATTAGAATCGAAGTGTCAGTTTCAATTAGGTTTGATTGCTGATATGTTTAATTTCTTTAGTTTCTTATATCCTTCCAATCGTATATTAGATATCTATTATAAAAATAGGGGAAGTATAGAAGGAGTATTAGAAGCACCATTAATATCTATTAAAGACAATGCTACTAGTTTACTTAAAATTGCTAATTCTTTTAAATCTCAATTACAGCAATTAGACACATCAGATGATACTCCTGAAGATAATGAGTTAATTCAAGAACGCTTTAAAAAAGCTTTAAACTATTTTAAAGATCAGACTACTGCTACTATTGAAAAAGCTTTAAAAGAATTTAATTTCTCTACAGATAATAAAACACTAGAAAAAGATATCAATAAACAAATTGTTACTTTAGATGAATTATTAGCGACTAAATTATTATTGTTTGAAGGATTGAAAGCAGGGTTTGATACTCAACAATTTTTAAGTCTAAGAGCAAAATCTGTTTTCTTGGCAAAAGAAAAGCCTAAAGTAAAAAGAGCGACTGTTATTGATGGTACAACTAATGTAGAGCTTTTTGAATTATTGAGAGAGTTAAGAAATCAGATTGCAAAGCGAGAAGATTTAGTACATTTTCAGATTTATACTCAAAAGTCACTTTATGCAATGTGTGAAACTTTACCAACTACTATTAAGGAGTTAAATGAAGTTCACGGTATGGGGAAGACTCGTGTTGCTAAATATGGTACGGAAATATTAAAAGTAATTACAAGTTACTGTGATGAAAATGATATTGAAGTTTCTAAAGATATTTCTCTGATAGAAAAATTGACACCAAAAATAAAAAAGGGAGATACCAAGAGAGTCTCATTAGACTTATTTAGAAAAGGAA
This sequence comes from Winogradskyella sp. HaHa_3_26, assembly GCF_019278425.1. Taxonomy (NCBI): domain Bacteria; kingdom Pseudomonadati; phylum Bacteroidota; class Flavobacteriia; order Flavobacteriales; family Flavobacteriaceae; genus Winogradskyella; species Winogradskyella sp. HaHa_3_26. The sequence goes on from NZ_CP058981.1 coordinate 2,635,833, forward strand.
AATCCATTGATCAAATTGCTTTAGAACGTGAACTTAATTCAAATACTATTTTTGGCCATTTAGCAAGTTTTACTTCTTCTGGTGAAGTTTTGATAACTGAATTAATGTCTAAAAAATATTATCAAGAATTAAAAAAAGTTATTCCAACTAAAAAATTTGATAATCTTTCAGATTTAAAACATCAACTTGACGATAAGTATTCTTATGCAGAAATTCGTTTAGTTTTAGATGATTTACGTTAAAATAAAAAGGCTTCAAAAATAAAATTTTTAAGCCTTTTTTCTGTTGTTAATATTTAGTTTATTCTTTAATTATACCTCTAGAAATAACAATTTTTTGAATTTCAGATGTACCTTCATAAATCTGAGTAATCTTTGCGTCACGCATTAATCGCTCTACGTGGTATTCTTTAACAAAACCATTTCCACCATGTATTTGTACAGCTTCAACAGTATGTTCCATAGCGACCTTACTTGCATAAAGTTTTGCCATCGCACTACTCATATCATAATTGTAACCTTGATCTTTATCCCAAGCAGCTCTCATTACTAACATTCTTGCGGCTTCAATTTCAGTATGCATATCTGCTAACTTAAAAGCGATGGCTTGATGATTACAAATTTCTGTTCCAAAGGCTTTTCGTTCTTTAGAGTATTTTAATGCCAATTCATATGCTCCAGCTGCAATACCTAAAGCTTGTGCTGCAATACCAATACGTCCTCCAGAAAGCGTTTTCATTGCAAATCTAAATCCAGAACCATCGTCACCAATTCTATTTTCTTTAGGAACTTTGACATCATTGAATTGAAGTGTATGTGTATCACTTCCTCTAATACCTAGTTTATCTTCTTTTGGTCCAATATCAAACCCTGGCATCCCTTTTTCTAAAATAAAAGCATTGATACCGTGAGATCCTTTGTGTTTATCAGTTTGTGCAATTACAATATATACATCTGCGCGGCCTCCACTTGTAATCCAATTTTTTGTACCATTAATTAAATAATGATCTCCTTTATCTATCGCGGTAGTACGTTGCGATGTTGCATCACTTCCTGCTTCAGGTTCACTTAAACAAAAAGCACCTACAGATTGTCCTGAGGCTAATTTTGTTAAATATTTTTGTTTTTGTTCTTCATTTGCATAAGCTTCAAGTCCATAACAGACAAGTGAATTATTTACTGATACAATTACAGAAGCAGAAGCATCAATTTTAGATAATTCTTCCATAATTATGGCATAAGAAATAGCATCCATACCACTTCCTCCATATTTAGGATCTACCATAACACCCAAAAATCCGAGTTCACCCATCTTACGGACTAAACTATCAGGAAATGTTTGTGTATTATCACGTTCTATAACACCAGGTAATAACTCTGTTTGAGCAAAATCTCTTGCTGCATCACGAATCATTAAGTGTTCTTCTGTCAAACTAAAATTCATATTCTATATTTTGTTGTTGTTTTCTTAAATTTATCAAGTAAAGATAGTTTTTTATTGTGGTATTTTCAATAAGTAATACTATTTTTACGTATATGATAAATTCTACTTATAATATTATTGCAGTAATGTCTGGAACTTCATTAGATGGTATAGATCTTATTTATGCTACTTATGAAAAAGATAGTCTTTGGAATTTTAAAATTCATTATGCAGAAACTGTAAAATACTCTAAAGAGTGGAAAACTACTTTGAGTAATTTGGTTAATCAAAAACTGGATCAATTGAAAGTTATAGATTTTGATTATTCTGAATTTTTAGCTTCTACTATTTTAGATTTTATTAAGAAGTATAAAATTGAAGCTGTAGATTTTATCGCTTCTCATGGGCATACAGCTCTGCATCAACCAGAAAAATGTTTGACCTACCAAATAGGCAATCTACAGAGTTTAGCAGATATTCTGAGTCAAAAAGTAATCTGTGATTTTAGGGTTCAAGATGTTGAACTTGGAGGGCAAGGTGCACCTTTGGTTCCTATTGGGGATCGTTTACTATTTAACGAATATGATTATTGCATTAATTTAGGTGGTTTCGCTAATATTTCTTCAGATTTTAATAATGAAAGAATTGCGTTTGATATTTGCCCTGTTAATATTGTTTTGAATTACTATGTCTCTCAGATAGGTTTAGAATTTGATGATAATGGTCAATTAGCTTCAACAGGAAAAATAAATGAAAATTTATTATTAGAACTAAATGCACTTCACTTTTACAATGAAATACCTCCTAAATCTTTAGGTTTAGAATGGGTAGACTTGAATATTTTTCCACTAATAGATTCTTATAATCTTAAGCTTGAAGATATTTTATGTACTTACATAGAACATATCTCTATTCAAATTTCAACTGTTATAATTAAGAATACAACTAAAGTATTAGTAACAGGAGGTGGTGTTTATAATGGATTTTTAATTAACAGAATTAACCATTATTTAAATAATAAAGTTTTAATACCTAGTGATCAAATTGTAGAATTTAAAGAAGCTTTAATTTTTGGGTTATTAGGAGCTCTTAAAGAAAGAGATGAAGTTAATTGTTTAATGAGTGTTACAGGTGCTAGCCATGATCATTCTTCTGGAAAAATATTAATTCCTAAAAATTAAACTTATTTAACAATTACTTCGATTGTTTTTTATATTTGTTACCATATAATAAACAGATTGGAATTGATAAAAGAATTACTTCAAAAATACGAGAATAAGTCTCCTGAAATCGTATTTCATTGGAACGACCCTGAGACAGAAGCAGAAGGTTGGACTGTTATTAACTCTTTAAGAGGTGGAGCAGCAGGTGGTGGAACACGTATGCGTAAAGGTTTAGACCAAAATGAAGTGCTTTCATTAGCAAAAACTATGGAGGTTAAATTTACAGTTTCTGGTCCGGCAATAGGTGGAGCAAAATCTGGAATTAACTTTGACCCACTAGATCCAAGAAAGACAGGGGTTTTAGAGCGCTGGTATGCTGCCGTGTCACCATTACTTAAAAGTTATTATGGTACAGGTGGTGATTTAAATGTAGATGAAATTCACGAAGTTATTCCAATTACAGAGCAAAGTGGTGTTTGGCATCCGCAAGAAGGTGTTTTTGAAGGTCATTTTAAACCAACAATCGCAGATAAAATTAATAGAATCGGTCAATTAAGACATGGTGTTATTAAGGTTATTGAAAACTCTAAATACTCTCCAAGTGTTAGCGAAAAATATACTGTAGCAGATATGATTACTGGTTATGGTGTTGCAACAGCTGCTCAGCATTTTTATGATATTCAAGATGATTCTATAAAAGGAAAGCGTGTTGTTGTACAAGGTTTTGGAAACGTGGGTGCAGCAGCAGCATTTTATTTTGCTCAAATGGGAGCAAAAGTTGTTGGTATTATAGATAGAGATGGTGGTTTGTTGAATGAAGATGGATTCTCATTCAAAGAAATTACAGACTTATACTTAGCTAAAAACGGTAACACACTTATTGCAGATAACATTATTCCTTTTGAAGAAATTAATGATAAAATATGGTCTGTTAATGCTGAAGTTTTTGCACCATGTGCAGCTTCTAGGTTAGTAACACAAGATCAAATTGATCAAATGATTTCTTCAGGTTTAGAAGTTATAACATGTGGTGCTAATGTTCCTTTTGCAGATAAAGAAATTTTCTTTGGCTCTATTATGGAACATACAGATCAAAAAATTAGTCTTATACCAGATTTTATTTCTAATTGTGGTATGGCAAGAGTTTTTGCATATTTTATGGAACGTAAAGTGCAAATGACAGATGAAGACATATTTAATGATACTTCAAACATTATAAGAAAAGCTTTAAAGGAAGTTCATAATATTAACGCAACCAAAGTTGGCATAAGCGAAACCGCTTTTGAAATCGCTTTAAGACAATTAATATAATATTTTATGGAAACAGTTATAATTCTTGTATTCGTTTTTGGTTACTTAGCGATTACTTTAGAGCATAACATAAAGATCGATAAATTAATTCCTGCTTTGGTTATGATGGCTATAAGTTGGGCTTTAATTTCGTTGGGTATTAATAGTTTTACACAATGGTTTGATTCTGGTACACATACCTTAATGGATAATTTTGGATTGTTAGGACATGAAGAAAAGCTTCATTTAATGGAAGAAACTTTGCTTCACCATTTAGGTAAAACAGCAGAGATTTTAGTCTTTTTGTTGGGAGCAATGACTATTGTAGAAATCATCGATTATTTTGATGGCTTTTCAACTATAAAAAATGCAGTTAAATTTAATAGCAGAAAGAAGTTATTATGGATGTTTTCAATTTTAGCTTTTTCACTTTCAGCAATAATTGATAATCTTACAGCAACAATTGTTTTAATATCTATTCTTCAGAAAATTGTTAAAGAAAGAGATGTTAGAATCTGGTATGCCGGTTTAATTATAATCGCAGCAAACGCTGGTGGCGCATGGTCACCAATTGGAGATGTAACAACAACGATGTTGTGGATTGGTAATAAGGTGTCTTCAGGGAAACTGTTTATGTACTTATTTATTCCATCTTTATTATGTATGGTTGTTCCTACGTTTATAGCATCAATGTTAAAGCCTTTTAAAGGAACATTAGAATTGCATGAATCAGATAACAAAGTAAAGAATAAGTTTAGCTCTAGAATGTTGTTTTTAGGACTTGGAGCTATTGTTTTTGTCCCAGTATTTAAAGTAATAACACATTTACCACCTTATGTAGGAATGATGTTTTCACTTGGTGTTGTCGCTATTTTCGCAGAAATATATAGCCATTCTAAATTTTCTATTACTGAAGTTGTTTCAGAAGAACATTCAGCAGGTTCTAGTCATAGTCCTTTGCATTATTCATTATCTAAAATAGAATTGCCAAGTATTTTATTTTTCTTAGGAATTTTAATGGCCGTAGCTGCTTTAGAATCTTTAGGTATTCTATTTGGTTTTGCTAATTCTTTACAAGATACAATGCCAATGTTAGGAACTGAATTTCACCATGAAGGTGTATCGGATTTGGTTGTTTTATTACTAGGTGCTGGATCTGCCGTTATTGATAATGTACCTTTAGTTGCTGCAAGTTTAGGAATGTTTTCTGAACCTCTAGACAACGAATTATGGCATTTTATAGCTTATTCTGCAGGAACAGGTGGTAGTATGTTAATTATTGGTTCTGCCGCAGGTGTTGTTGCTATGGGGATGGAAAGAATTGATTTCTTTTGGTATTTTAAAAAAATTTCTTGGTTAGCATTAGTAGGTTTTATTGCTGGTGCTGCTGCTTTTATGGTAACAAGATCTATTTTTTAATTCCATTAGGGAATTGAGAATTTAAATATAATTAAGTGTAAAACTTAACGTTATAAAAACAAGAATTTAAAACTTAAATTTATTAGTATGATTTTACTAAGTGCTATTCAAGATGAAGTAGCTGTTTTAGCTGAAGGGGAACCTGTAGAAAAAACTTTATCAATTATCGAATTAATATCAACAGGTGGAACATCTGGAATCGTGATTATTCTGATTCTATTTGTACTTTTAATAGTGGCTACTTATATTTATTTCGAAAGACTTTTTGCTATTAAAGCAGCTTCTAAGGTGGATTCAAATTTTATGAATCAAATAAAAGATCATGTCAGTAATGGTAAAATTGATTCTGCTCAGATGTTATGTGCACAACAAAACTCACCAGTATCTAGATTAATTGCCAAAGGAATTACAAGAATTGGGAAGCCTTTAGAAGATATTAATACGGCTATTGAAAATGCAGGTCGTCTTGAGGTTTATAATTTAGAGAAAAATGTAAGTGTTTTAGCTACAATATCAGGTGTTGCACCAATGATTGGTTTCTTAGGAACTGTTGTTGGTATGATTATTTCAATATTTGAATTAGCTAATGCAGGTGGAACTATCCAGATGGATGTTTTAGCTAGTGGTTTATATACTGCAATGACAACGACTGTTGCAGGACTTATTGTTGGTATTGTTGCTTATGTAACTTATAATCATATTGTCGGAAGAACCAATAAAGTGGTGTACCAAATGGAAGCTAATTCTGTTGAGTTCTTAGATCACTTAAACGAACCTATCTAATTTATGAATATTAAAGGACGAAATAAAGTAACACCCGAATTCAATATGGCGTCTATGACCGATATTGTATTCTTGTTGTTAATATTTTTTATGATTGCGTCAACTTTAGTTACAACAAGTGCGATTGATATTGTTTTACCAAAAGCAAGTGGTAAAACAGAAAATAAAAAATCCACAGCAGTAAGTATCAAAAAAGATTTGACCTATTATATTGATCAAGAACGTGTAGGAGAAAGTGTTTTAGAAACACAATTGATATCCATAATGGCTAATCAAGAGGCTCCAACAATCGTATTGAGAGCAGAAAAATCTGTTCCGGTAGAGAATGTAGTTAAAGTAATGGACATTGCTAACCGAAATAAATTTAAAGTTATTTTGGCTGTTCAGCCTAATTAATAATTTATAAAACAGCATCTATTGGTTTTTTTTAATCAAATGGATTTATACTAATAAACGTGAAATATTTAGAGACTAATCATCAACGTAATTCAGCAAAAATCACAGCGCTTATAGCTTTGATAGTTCTGTTATTGTTGTTTGTTGTTGGACCTCAGTATATGGATCCACCAGAAGAATATGGTGTTGCCGTTAATTTTGGAACAACAGATTTTGGTAGTGGTAATAAACCATTGAGCGAACCTAAAAAAGCAGTAGAAGACAAGATTGTAGAAGAAAGCGCTGTTGAAGAATCAATACCAGAGGAAGCACAAGTTACACCTACAGAAGCCAGTACTAAAGCTGAAGAGGTAATGACGGAAGATAACGCAGAAGCTATTGCTATTAAAAAGCAAAAAGAAACAGAAGCGAAGGCTAAGGCAGCTGAGGCTAAAGCCAAAGCAGATGCAAAAGCAGCAGCAGAAAAAGTGGAACAAGAAAAACGTGAAGCTGAAGAGAAAAAACAGAAAGAAGAAGCTGAAAAGAAAAGAAAACTAGATAACCTTATTGGTGGTGTTAAAAATGCAGATGGAAACACTGATGGAGGAGAAGGACCAGACAGCAAAGGTGGTAATAAAGGACAATTAGACGGTGATCCGTATGCTACTAGTTATTTTGGTGGATCTGGACCAGGTAAAGGTGGAATCGGTTACGGTTTAGGTGGTCGTGGAAAACCATCTAGACAAATTTTTGAACAGAATTGTAACGAATACGGACTCGTAGTTGTTAGAATAGAGGTTAACAGACAAGGTAAGGTTGTAAATGCAGAGCCTGGAATTAGAGGAACAACAAATACACATCCTTGTTTATTAGAACCCGCAAAAAAAATTGCGATGTCTCATAAATGGCCCGTAGATAACGATGCACCAGCAACTCAAGTTGGATTTGTAAGTATTAATTTTGATGTAGGTCAATAGCACATGAATTATCAAGATACGGTAAATTGGATGTTTAATCAGCTTCCAATGTATCAGAATAAAGGAAAATCTGCTTTTAAAACAGATATAACTAATACCATTAATTTAGCAACACATTTAAATCATCCTGAAAATGATTTTAAATCCATACATGTTGCAGGTACAAACGGAAAAGGATCAACAAGCCATATGTTAGCTTCCGTTTTACAAGAAGAGGGATATAAGGTTGGTTTATATACGTCACCTCATTTAAAAGATTTTAGAGAGCGTATCCGTATTAGTGGAGATGTAATCAGTGAAGATTTTGTTATTGAATTTATTCAAAAAAATCTTTCTTTTTTTGAAGAGAATCAATTGTCTTTTTTTGAAATGACTGTTGGTATGGCTTTTGATTATTTTGCAAAACAAAAAGTAGATATTGCTGTTATTGAAGTTGGCTTAGGTGGTCGTTTAGATTCTACAAACATTATTACTCCAGAACTGTCTGTCATTACTAATATTGGTTTAGATCATACTCAAATGTTAGGAGATACACTTCAACTTATAGCAGGAGAGAAAGCCGGAATTATTAAAAAGAATATTCCTGTCGTTATTGGGGAAACACAGCTTGAAACACAAGATGTGTTTAAGTTGAAAGCAGCGTCTACAGAATCTAAAATTTATTTTGCTGATCAACTTATAAATGAAGTTTTAGAAAGTGATTTAAAAGGAACTTATCAAAATCAAAATAAAAAAACAGTTTTACAATCTTTAAATATTTTGAAGGAGTTAGGGTATCTAATTTCAGACGAAGCTATCCAAACAGGTCTTTTAAATGTTACTGCTAATACAGGTTTACAAGGGCGATGGCAACAATTAGATGATAAACCTAAGATTATCTGTGATACGGCTCATAACAATGAAGGATTAACTTATGTAATGCAGCAATTACAAAAAGAATCTTTTGATAAGCTGCATATTGTCTTCGGAGTGGTTAATGATAAGGATTTAGAACGCATAATTCCTTTGCTTCCTAAAGTTGCAACCTATTATTTTTGCAAACCGAATGTACAAAGAGGACTTGATGCTGAAATTTTGAAAAAAACTTTTACAGCGAATGGATTAATTGGAAAGACATATAATAGTGTGGAATTAGCTTTAACTAGCGCAAAATCAAACGCTAAAAAGAATGATTTCATTTATGTAGGTGGGAGTACTTTTGTTGTTGCAGAAATAATTTAATTTTTTTTACAAAAATGTTTTGTAATGTTGAAAACTAGAGTATCTTTGCAGTCCTAATAAATAGGGCGACTAGCTCAGTTGGTTCAGAGCACTTGGTTTACACCCAAGGGGTCAGGGGTTCGAATCCCTTGTCGCCCACAAAGTTCACTTTAATGTGAGCTTTTTTTATACAGAAATTGATTTATTAGGGCGACTAGCTCAGTTGGTTCAGAGCACTTGGTTTACACCCAAGGGGTCAGGGGTTCGAATCCCTTGTCGCCCACAAAAGTTCACAGAAATGTGGACTTTTTTTATGCGCTATATTTAAGTAATTAAAATACATTAGTTAAGTTAGAGTTGCTGAAATCTGTTTATTAGAATTGAATGTAACCCACAAAAAAAATCCACATGTAAATGTGGATTTTTTTAATATTAAAGTGTAATAGAACTTTAGTTTTATTTAGTCGCTTTATCTACAATAATTCTATCGGCTCTGTTTGCAACTTCCCAAGCTGTGTAAAACACTAATTTTGTTCGTGTTTCTAATAAGTCGTATTCTATTTTATCTGGTGTGTCTGATGGTTTATGGTAATCAGCATGTGTACCATTAAAATAGAAGATAACGGGGATGTTGTTTTTAGCAAAATTATAATGATCAGATCGGTAGTAAAAACGATTTGGATCATTATCGTCGTTAAACTTATAGTCTAATTCTATTTGTGTATATTTTTTATTTGCCTCTTCTGAAATGTTATGCAAATCGCTACTTAATTTGTCGCTACCTATTAAATAGATGTAATTTCTTGTGCCTATAGTTCGTTCTGGATCAACACGGCCAATCATATCAATATTTAGATCTGCTACAGTATTTTCTAGAGGGAATATTGGATCTATATCTGTATAGTACCTAGATCCTAATAAGCCTTTTTCTTCACCTGTAACATGTAGAAATAGAATAGAACGCTTTGGTCCATGACCTGCTTTTTCAGCAGCTTTAAATGCTTGTGCTATTTCTAATATTGCTACAGTACCAGAACCATCATCATCAGCTCCATTATATATTTTACCATTTTTAATTCCTTCATGGTCTAAATGTGCAGATATTACAACTATTTCATCTGGTTTTTCAGAGCCTTTAATAAAGGCAACAACATTTTCAGAAATAACATTTTCAGATTTATTTTCAATTTCTAAGTTAATGTTGTTTTTAATTTCTTTTGGAGTAGAATCTTCAGATATTGAACTATACAAGGCTTTACCTAGTTTTTCATTTATCATTAGCATAGTAATTTCATCATCATTAGTTTTTAATGATAGTCTGCTTTCTGTGTCTGAAGCGATTTGTCGTTGGAAAAATGGAGCGTATTTTGAAAATAAACCTTCGTCCATATATAGAATACCTAAAGCGCCATTGTCTTCTGCAGCTTTCTTTTTATTCGCTAATGATTCTCGTCCATTTGTCCATTTAGTTTCATCTGTATTACCTGAAGTCATAAAATTACCTTCAGCATCTTTTGGTTCTCCAGCTTTTGCTAAAACAAATTTTCCTTTTACATCTATATCTTTATAATCCGAATAGTTATCATCATCAATGCCATAGCCAACATAGATAATACTCTCCATAGAGGTTTTTAGATTTTTTGAAACAGCTAAAACAATTTGTTCTTCAAAGCTTTTATACGCTATATCATTTACGGTTAATTTTGCTTCAGAAATTTTCTTTTTTTCTAAATAGACTTCTTGAAAATAATCATCTCCTTCTAATGGTGTGCCAATACCCATTGCCAAATACTTTTGCTTTAAGTATTCAATAGCCATTTTTTGTCCTTTTTCACCTGTATCCCTTCCTTCAAATTCATCTGAAGCAAATTTGTAAAGCATAGTCTTTAATTCGCCCTCAGAAATTGTTGAAGCATATGCTGAAGGATCTGTTACTTCAGTTGTATCTGGTTTTGTAGTATTAGTATTTTTGTTAGACGTGCCACAACTGGTTGCTATTACTAATGCAAAGCTTAAGAATAGTATTTTTTTCATATAAAGGAAGTAAATAAATTTTGTGATTTTTAAAATTATGTTAGCCTTAAATCTACAAAATAGAATAGGCATTGAGTTTAGCTTTAATGTATTTAACAAAATTTAACATCAAAGGATGCCTTTTTGCAATCGTGTTTTAGAGTTAGCTAAATACCAAGCAGTAGCAAAAACTAATTTTGTGCGTTTTTCTAGCAATGTATAATTAATCTTATCTTCTGTATCAGTAGGTTTGGTGTAGTCTTCATGTTCGCCATTAAAAAAGAAAATCACAGGGATGCCTTGTGATGCAAAATTATAATGATCAGAACGGTAATAGTATCTATTAGGATCAGTATCTTTATTATAGGTGTAATCAAGATTAAGACCTGTAAATGTAGCGTTAGCCTTCTGTGCAATAAAATGGAGTTCGGTACTTATTTTGTCTGCTCCGATGATATATATATAATTTTCATTGTCTTTATGTTTGTAATCTACACGACCAATCATATCAATGTTTAAAGTTGCAATTGTATTTTGGAGGGGGAATATTGGATTCTCTGTATAATATTTAGAGCCATATAATCCTACTTCTTCAGCTGTTACATGTATAAATACAATACTTCGTTTAGGTTTATAACCATCTTTAATGGCTAGGTTAAATGCTTCTGCTATTTCTAAAACGGCTGCTGTTCCAGATCCATTGTCATCAGCTCCATTATAAATTTCATCATCAATTATACCTTCATGATCTGAATGTGCTGAGATGTATACATATTCTTCCGGGAACTCAGAACCTTTAATAAACGCTATAATATTTTGAGAAGCATTTAAATCATTTGGTAAGGCCTCTTTTGGTACTTTTTGGTAATAATTAGGATGAGATTCTGGTGCGCTAATATTTCGATTTTCATATTGCTTTCTGATGTAATCACAAACTTGATTATGGCCTTCTTCTCCTGTTTTTCTACCGTTGTATTTATCGGAAGCGACTTCTTTAAGATGTACTTTTAGATCATTTTTGTTTATAGTATTCAAATATTTTGTAACGATAGGTTCATCTTTGTAAGTGATGCTATTTTTTAAATTATTGATTTTTTCACTATGTCTTATGGTGGCGCAAGACCCCACAAGTAAGAGTACAGATGCAAAAAGTATTTTCATTTGTAACTATTTGATTTAGCCAAAAGTAAGATAAAATGATTTATTGTTTTCTTACAATAGCTTAGATTTTTAAATCTTATTTATTTTAAGACCTTTTCGATTTTTTTCGATTTTAAACGTTTAGAAGTTTTTTTATTTTGACTTGTTAATAATGGATAATATATCTTTTTATGATGTTTGAAGAATATCTTTTTTTATGTATAATGAATTTATTTTGTGTTGTATATCAGCTTATTAGTTATATCTAGTAAAAAAAGGTGTAAAAATATTTGTCTAAATGAAAAAGGATTGTATATTTGCACCCGCATTCAGGGAATACCTGATGAGACATCTGGAGAAATGGCAGAGCGGTCGAATGCGGCAGTCTTGAAAACTGTTGAGGGTCATACCTCCGGGGGTTCGAATCCCTCTTTCTCCGCATTAACCCTTATAATCGTAAGATTGTAAGGGTTTTGTTTTTTATAGATATTATTATTATATCTGAACTATACTATTTATAGATCTAATATGAATGGTATTATAAACTCCTTCTTTCTTATATATAACATTAGGTATCGTGTTTATTTTCTTCTTTACGTATTGTATCCTTTAAAATACAAATACTCCACTTTCTTAGTTTTGGTATGATTAACTAAATCTATATTTTAATTGTAAACATAATTTTTGAGATTGATTCAATATACCCATTATTGGGTATTGTATTAAAAATATTACTAAACTAAGTTTATAGCTTCATATTAAGGGATGTTAATATCGTAGAATTTATGGTAACTATTCTATGTATTCTTTTTTAGTTTGTTTTGTTATTCTATTCAATAGAGCTTTTTTATTGATTTATAGAGTGTGTAATATTAATCGTGTACATATGTTTAAAATAAAACTTCTTATCAGCTTTTTGTTTTTAATTACAACGAGTCTTTGCTTTGCTCAGAATAAAATTTCTGTTAATATTTCTGGTGAGGAAACGGCTAATAGTGGGACGTACACGTATACTGCTAATGTAGAATTTAGGTTTGCAACAGAAGGCTTGTTAGTAGATGTTATAGTGTATAGAAAAGTTACTAATTTTAAAATTACATCTTACAAATACAACGGTATTAATGCAACAGAAGTAGGGGTTTCATTTCCTATCCGTATAGATAATTTTACACGTAAAGCCACGGCTGATATTCAGTTTTATAAGGGAGTTACTACTTATACGGCAAAAAACCTTCAGCCTAATGGATCAGATTATTTGTCACAATCTCAATTGAGTAGTTTGTTTAATACTTTTGGTATTGACCCTAATAAAAGAGATTGTATTACTTGTGATGCTATTAGTGAAGTTAAAAAACTAGGTATTAGAGCATATAATACAAAATTAGAAAGTGTTGAGTATTTAGATCAATTTTCTCGTATAAATGATGAGATAAGTGACTTAATAAAAGCGAAAGCACAAGCTAAAATAGATAAAGAAAAAATTACATCTTTAAAAAATGAAATTAATGCGTTAGGTACTAGTAATGAGGATTTAATAAATAAAAAATCACTTTATAATACGTTAGATATATTAGATAAAAATAACAGCTATAGCAATCAGATTTCAAATATTGATACCCAAATGAAACGGGAGTTAGAAGTTGAGAATAGCGAAAAATTAGCACAAGAACAAAAAAATAAAGTAGCTGAAAAGATTAAAATTACAGATAACAAAAGGCAAAGCGAAGTTGCACGTTTAAATAATTTAAGACAACAACAACAGTTAGAGTTAGAACAAAAAAAAGCAGAATTTCAACGTAAGCAACAAGAGCAATATCAGAAAATTCAGGCTCAAATTGCCGAAAATAAAAGAAAAAGTGAAGCTATAAATCAAGCAGCAGATGAAACAGGTGAGCAATGGGCAAATGGCAATTATATAGAAGGTAGTAAACACCTAATGAATGAATTTGCAAAACAGGGTAATAAAGATGGTGTGATAGCTACAGCAGCTGTTGGAGTTGGTTTAGAAATTTTTAGTGCTATAGCAAAAAATAAGGAAGCAAAAAGAATAGCAGAACAAAAGCGACAGGCAGAATTACAAAGGCAAAGAGAAATTCAAAGAAAACAAGAAGCAGCGTTAAAAGCACAAAAACAAGAGTTTTATAGTTTGGCTAATACTATTAAACAACAAAAAAATGCTATTTTAAAGAAACGTAAATCCATAGCTGATACTCGTACAAGTTATGAGTTAACTTATGATGTAAAGACTCAAAATCATGAACCTATATATTTTTATTTTATTGAAATTAAACAAGGTTATGATAATTATAACGAAAATATTCACTTTCCTAATACTATAGAAGTTGATATACATGAAAGTCCAAAAGTGGTATTTTCTCCAATTATTGCTGTACATCCTAAAAGCAATGGAGAATTTGATTTTCTAAAAAATATCCTTTCTGATATTGAATCTAAATTCCATACAAATCCTACGTCTACATATATTGTTTACAATTGGGAGTCTAATTATGATCTTATAGATCAACATTATAATCGGAATATACAACTGGTTTCTAACTCTTATTTTGAATTGATTTTTCCAGATGACTTACTAATTGATTTAAATAATAAAAAGAATCAAATAACAGGTATAAGTTATTGGGGAGATAAGAATAAAGAGCATGTTTCAGATTTTAAAGATGAAGCTGGTAATTTAAATTATTGGAAAGAGGAAGATCAGAAACAAGAAGAAACCAGTGAGGAGTTGAAACCAATAAAGGATAATAAAGCAACTAATTATTGGGGTAAAGTCATAAAAGTTAAAAAAGAAGAGCAAAACTAACCAAATATAAACTTGAAACTATTGTCATGAGATTTATTAAAAACACATTACTATTATTAATTTTATTTAGCGCTAATATTTCAATTTCACAGAATATGAATATTGCTAAAGGTTATTATAACAAAGCCAAAGAATCTTATGCTACAAATAGCTTTACCAAATCACTTGAATATATAGAAAGCACAAAAAAAGAGTTAGGTAACACAAATCCAGACATAACTTATTTAGAAGTTTTAGTAAGGTTTAAAATTGATAAAAAAGACAGTCTTATTAAATCTTTATCTTATATGTTTCTTGAAAATGCAGATCAAAGTGATGATAGAATAGAAGAAGTGAGTCTTATAGTTATAGAGCACGAAGAAATAATAAATAATGAGCTTGCTATTAAGCAGAGAATGTATAATACAGCTATAACTAATGGTAGTGTAGATCAAATTAGAGCATATATTAATAAGTATCCTAAGTCAGAAGAGGTTGGTCGTGTTAAATTGGCTTTAGAAGAAAAAGAGACTCAATATTATAATACAGCATTAAAAATGGATACGGTAAAGTATTATGAAGATTATTTAGATCTGTTTCCAAGAGGTGTTTATAAAGTTCAGGTTAATAGTAAATTAAATATAGCGAAAGAAGTTGAATCTTATAATAAAGTTAAAACGAGTAGTAGTATAGATTTTATAGAAGGACATTTAAAGATTTACCCACAATCTGAGCATAAAGAAGAAATCTTAGAACGATTAGAAGCTTTAATGATAAATGAAGCTAATACCGAATTTAAAAATGAGAGTAACCTTCTAGCTCAAAGAAGTTATAATGATTATTTGAGAAAATTTCCTGAAGGAAAGCATGTTCAAACAACTAATGATAATCTTGATATAATTCAAAAAAGAATAGATAAACAAAACAGAATTGATAATATAACTTCTGCAAATTATTTTATGCTTACTTATGCTACTGATGAAACCTATGGGATACAATTTGGTAAGCTGAGTCAGAATAAAGTCGGAACGTATCTTAATTTAAGTGGTAATGAATCTGTTTCAAAATTAAAATTTTCTGCTGATCAAGAAGCCGATTCAGTGGGGCAAAGTATATCTGTATTCGAAGAGTCAATACTTAAAGCTAGTTTTGGATTAACTGTTAAAATAGTAAATCCAATTTGGGTTTATGGTGGAGGAGGTCTAAAGTATAGGGAGTTTTTTTTTGAAGATGAGGGATGGGAAATAAAAGACTTAAAAGGATTCTTGTTTTATTATGAAACAGGTATTCAAATTAAGATAGGTAAAGCTTTAGCTTTAAAAGGAGGAGCATCATTTATTGATGGAGAAACATATATTCAAGCGGGAATTGGTATTCTTACTCGAAATTGGTAATCTTATTTGATTAAACGGACTATTCTAAAAAGTGCGTTAGTTCAAAACATTAGGGTTAAGTTATTTTTATGGCTTAATCCTGATGTTTTAATTTAACTAAAAATTGATTTAATATAATTCTCTTAGTACTGATATGTAATTAATCGTTGTTTTAATCAATGTAAATCTTTAATTAGCGATTTAGAATAGTTAATAAATATCTTTTAGGGAACGATACTAAATCCTGTATTTATCTCTCTTAAATATAGCTAATAGCTCGCTTAGAGTTCTATTTATTTGTTATTTGCTTTTTTGTATACTCTTATCAAATTAAACATCAGCGCACAAAGAATAACCCATATAAATCCAGCAATAAAACCTCCAATAATATCTGAAGGAAAGTGTACACCAAGGTATATACGGCTTATTCCTATACTGATTATAATTGAAATCAATAATGTAATTATAATTGATTTTAATATTAGATTAATTTTAAAATGAAAGAAGAGGTATATCAAAAACCCATAAAAAGCCATTGCAGCCATAGCATGTCCGCTAGGATAGCTAAGTGTTTCTACGGTGACTAAATGTTCTTGATTTGGTCTTGATCTATTTATTATTCTTTTAAGGATTAAATTTGAGCTTAAAGCTAAGGACATAACAACAATGAGTTGAATAACATATTGCCAACTCTTAAAAATCATGAGAAATGTTATTATACAGAGTATAAAAGCAATTAAATAACCGTATACATCTCCTATATCAGTTATAAAAACAAAGTATTTTGTAAGTGTAGGAGTTCTATAAGAATGTATATATTCTATTACGTTGGTGTCAAATTGGGCTAACGTTGTCGTTTTTAAGTTCTCGGTTAATTCAATAAATAAATTTATTCCACCAACTACAATAAGTATTGCTATTAATGAAATAGTTAAATAAGGTAATCTAACATTGTATTTCTTTAATAAGCTAACTAATGACTTTAAGTATTTACTTATTATTAATTTAATTTCATTTTGCATGATTTTTAAAAACTAGCTAGAAACAAACTGTATTTATAGAATTACAGTTTGTTTATGATTTTTGGTTTATATAGTGTCTAGAATACGTTCTAAAGCCATACCTCTAGACCCTTTAATTAATACTGAGGTATTGTTAAGTTGAAGTGATTTTAGTAGCTCTTTTAGATCTTCAAATCTTCGAAATTTATGAAGAGAACTTTTTGTATTAGTATCGTAGAAGTTATTACCGATGATATAAATATTTTCATCAAAATTCAATGTTATAAAATCTACAATTGACTGATGTTCTTTTGCTGCTTCAGTACCTAATTCAAACATATCACCTAAAAATAAGTATTTATTTTTGGCATCCAATTGTTTAAAATTTTTAAGTGCCGCTAACATACTTGTTGGATTAGCATTGTATGCATCTAAAATAATTTGAGTAGTTCCTTTATTAATAATTTCAGATCGGTTGTTATCTGGTTGGTAATTTTCTATACCTTTTTTTATGTTTTCAGAACTTACTTTAAAATGTTTTCCAATAGCGACTGCTACGGCGATATTTCCGTAGTTATAATCACCTATGAGTTGACTTTTTATTTGAAGGTCATTGTAAACTAAAGTAACATATGGTTTTGCTTCTTTAAATGTAACAATACAATCATTTTTTTCTCCGTTACCAAATTTTATGATTTTAGAGTATGCTCCAATTTGTTTGATTTGTTTGTTATCATCAGTATTAATGAAAGCTATTTTTTTATTAGATATTATATAATTGTATAATTCTGATTTAGCTTTTACAACACCTTCAACACTTCCAAAACCTTCTAAATGTGCTTTGCCAAAATTGGTTATTAAACCATAGTCTGGTAATGCTATGTTGCATAAAAATTCAATTTCGTTTAGGTGATTAGCTCCCATTTCTACAATTCCGAAATCTAGATCTTCTGTGAAACTTAGTAGGGTTAGTGGAACTCCAATGTGGTTATTTAAATTACCTACAGTAGCTTTTACCTTGTAGGTTGTTTTTAAAACGGTATTGATTAATTCTTTTGTTGTTGTTTTTCCATTACTTCCTGTTAGGGATATAATTGCTATACCTATTTTTTTTCTATGAAAAGTAGCGAGTTCTTGTAGTGTAGATAGTACATCTTTTACAAGTATACAGTTGTCGTTAATTTTGTATTCAATATTATCTATAATACAATATTTAGCGCCACCGTCAAATGCTTTTTGTACAAACTGATTACCATCAAAATTATCTCCTTTAAGCGCGAAATACATACAGTTTTGCTGTAGTTTTCTAGTGTCTGTAGATGCAATAGTACAGGTTTTGAAATTATTGTATATCTCGTCTATTTTCATGTGTTTATAGTTAAAATTTTGTCTGCCTGAGTTATGCTTTCTATTACCGTTTTAGTGTCATTCACACGTCTTTTTTAGACAGGCTAGTTTTGAGGTATAAAAATAAAAAAGTCCTGATATAATTATCAGGACTTTTTTAAATATTATTTAAAGTTTATTAGTGACTTCTTTTTCCTCCTTGTTCACTTTTAGAACCTACTCTAGAAACAGCACATCTAAAACCAATATAGTCAGTAGCCATATCTTGTGGGAAATAACGGCGTTGAGCTGGGTCAATCCAGTATGCTCTATCTCTCCAAGAACCACCTTTGTAAACTCTTACTTCATCATTAATTAAAGATGTTCTACTGTCAGATTGATCATATTCTCTGATCATTTTTCCTTCTGTTGTATCTACTTCAACTCTATGTTTAGGTGAGTTATACATTTTACTAGTTTCTTGTTTTGTCCCTTCAGTTTCGTCAAAACTTTCTCTGTAGTAACGAGAAGAGCTTTTGTCTCCATCTCTAAAGTTTCTGTTATCACTTTGACTAAAATTAGTTCTTAAATAAGTTTCTTCTTCATCAACAGGAACTCTAGCAATTTCACCTGGTAAATCTCTAGCTACAATTTTACCATTACTTAATGTATCGTAAACAATATCATCAACAGTTACAATTTTCACTGTTCCGTCTTCGTTAATTGCATTTTTAGTGTATACGTTACCTCTATAGTAGTTGAAGTCATTAAATTCATCATCAACTATAGGTCTGTAAACATCGGCAACCCATTCTGCAACATTACCAGCCATATCGTATAAACCGTAATCGTTAGGTTCGTAAGTTTTAACTTCTGCAGTAATATCAGCTCCATCATCAGACCAACCTGCAATCCCACCATAATCACCTTTACCTTGCTTAAAGTTTGCTAATTGATCTCCACGATTTACACGTTTTCCAGATCTTGTATATTGTCCATCCCATGGGTATTTTTTACGACCTCTATAAACATTATAGCTACGTAATTCACTCATTCCTAAAGCTGCATACTCCCATTCAGCTTCGGTAGGAAGTCTGTATTTTACAGGGATTAATCCAGATTCTCTATTAGCGTAAGTGTTAATAGGGTTTCCTTCTGCATCTGTTTGTGGTCTTCTTTGTCCTCCTTCTAATACTTCAGTATTACCACCATATGTTTGTGATGGTGCATTAATATAAGTATCAGTGTTGAATGTGCTTTCTGCACTTACATCAGTGTATTGTGCATCTCTTTTAATATAACCAGCTTCTTGTAAAGACAATTCTGCTACACGGTCAGTTCTCCAATTTGCATATTCTACAGCCTGAATCCAACTAACACCTACAACAGGATAGTTAGCATAACCTGGATGACGTAAATAGTTTTCGGTCATCATTTCGTTATAACCTAATCTGTTTCTCCAAACTAAAGTATCAGGAAGTGCTCCTTTGTATATTAAAGCATAATTTGGATCATCTGGTGGGTAAACATTTTTCAAATAATCTAAATAAAACAAATAGTTTACGTTAGTAACTTCTGTTTCATCCATATAAAATGATTGAATATGCTGTTGATTTGGAGTATTGTTCCAATCGTGCATTGGGTCATCTTGTACTTTTCCCATTGTAAATGTTCCACCTTCAACAAAAGAAGTTCCAGGAGGCGTTTCTTGTTCTTTGAATTGGGTATTGTACTGAAAACCACCTTCTCGGGCGTTTATTTTCCAGCCTGTGGCACTATCTACATTGCCAGAATTAGAAGAACGGTTGCAGCTCAATATTGAAGTACAAATCGTTATTGCTATTAAAAATTTTAGGTTTGACACATGTTTCATATCCATACGTTTAAATAAGCTCGTTTAATTTTAGAGTCGCAATATAACAATTAAAGGTAAACTGACAACTTTTTTTTTTATCTAAATTAAAAAAAGTATGCATTTTAACCTTTTTATCGTGCAGGATATCGGATATTTTACAATTTACCGATAGTTTTTGCTCAATAATAACGAGGAAAGAAATGATTTATTGTTGTATTTTTGGAATAAAAATTACGTGGTCATAATATCGTGCTTTAAAAGTCGTTATTATTTAGTGAAATTACAGGTACCGTTGTCGTTATGATTATATCCTGATGGTTTTATTTGAGACTAAAACTGAAATGAATAAATGAAAAATTGCTATTTAATCTCTTTACTCTTATTTGGTATGCTTTGTTTTGGGCAACAAAAACAATTCAATATTAATTGGGGAGAAAATAAAATTCTTGAAACTGTTTATAATAAAATTGAAGTTCCTGCTTTTGATGATGATCATTTCAGTTATGACGATAATTATGGGTTAAAGTATTTTGCACAATGGGAAAGTGCATCTGGTCAAATTGATCAAAATTCTGTAACACTCTTTAATGTTACTTATGAAACTATTTCTTCTTCAGAATTAAAAAATTTAAATCCCAATCTTATTCCTAGTTCTCCTAAGTATGGGTTATATAATATTAATGCAAGAGGTGAATTATCAAACTATTTTGAAATAAGTCCTATTATTAAGGATAGAGGGGTTTATAAAAAAATCACAACATTTACTATTCTTTATAATTCATTATCTGGCCGTTCTGCTAACACTGTAATGGGGGTAAATGATATTACCAATTCTGTTTTAAGCTCTGGTCAATGGTATCGTTTTTATATTGAAGAATCTGGAGTTTTTAAGTTGTCTAAAAGTTTTTTAAGCAATTTAGGAATCAACACAAATTCTATAGACCCAAGGACCATTAAAATTTTTGGAAATGGAGGAAGGATGTTGCCATTAGAGAATTCTGAGAATTATCCTTTTGATGTTGTTGAGAATGCAATAAAATTTGTAGGTGAAGATGATGGTAGTTTTGATAGTTCAGATTACATTCTTTTTTATGGTGAAGGACCTAAGACTTATAGTGAAGAAAGTGATACGAATTTAAATTTATACACTGATAAAACTTATTACTACGTAAATATAGGTTCTGGAAATGGAAAGCGTATTCTTTCTATGCCCGAAATTACTGCAGCTGCTGATATTGAAATTACAACATTTCAGGATTATCAATTTTATGAAGTTGATGATTATAACCTTGCAAAATTAGGTCGTCGTTGGTTTGGTGATGATTTTGATATAGAAAACCAACGTACTTACGAATTTGAATTTCCAAATTTAGTAACCAGTTCCCCAGTAGACTTTAGTATTGCTATTGGTTCTGTTTCAGAGTTACCAACCACCATGGGAATTACAATTAATGGCAATTTAGCTACTACAATGTCTTTAGGAGTTATAACGCCAGGCTCTGTTTTAGGAACTGCTGTGTCTTATAATAGTCAGCAAAACATAAATACAGATGTTGTTACGGTTACTTTTGATTATAATAATAGCGGTAATCCTTCTGCAAATGCTTATTTAGATTATATCAACATTGAAGCGACTAGAAATTTAATATACGATAGCAAACAATTAGTTTTTAAAAATAAAGATGTAATTACTACACCTGGTGTTGCAGAGTATACTTTAACCAATGCTAGTCAAGTTGAAGAAATTTGGGATATCACAGATCGCTTTAATGTGAGTAATGTTATAAATTCAGATAACTCGAGTACTATGACTTTTAAGGCTCAGTCTGGTGAAGAAAGGTCTTATTTAGCCTTTTCTAATTCAAATGTGTTCACCCCTAAAACTGATTCTAGAACTGTAGTTTCAAATCAGAATTTAAAAGGAACAATATTTACGAATAGTCAAGGGCAATTTGAAGATGTTGATTATATCATTTTAGCTCCATCTCAATTTGTAACACAAGCAGAACGTTTAGCTCAAATTAATAGAGATCAGTACAGTCTTAACGTAAAAGTAATTGATTTGCAAACTGTTTATAATGAGTTCAGCACCGGTAGTCAGGATATTGCAGCTTTAAGAAATTTTATTAAATATGTATATGATAATGCTAGCGAACCGAGCAAGCGGTTAAAATACCTTTGTTTATTTGGTGATGGCTCTTATGATTATAAAGATAGAGTTTCTAATAATACCAATTTAGTCCCTGCATGGTATACCAATGAAAGTTTTAGTTTAACAAGCTCGTTTGTTTCAGATGATTTTTATGCCATGTTAGATGATAACGAAGGGAGTATGGCTATTAGTGATCGTATGGATGTTGCTGTAGGTCGAATTTTAGCCGAAAATGTACAGCGTGCTACTGAAATGGTGGATAAGATTATTTCTTATTACCAACCTGAATCTTATGGCAGTTGGAGAAATAATATTTTACTGATCTCAGATGATGTTGATGAAGCTTGGGAAGCTAGATTAGAGCAAACTACAGATGAATTAGGGACTACTATAGATGACGAAAAACCATTTTTTAATGTTGTAAAAATTCATTCAGATGCATTTGAACAAGAATCTTCATCTGCAGGGAATAGATATCCAGAAGTTAACGAGGCCATTAAGGATGCTATTGAAGTAGGAGCGCTAGTTGTTAATTATTTTGGGCACGGAGGAGAAGATGGACTTGCTACAGAACGGATTTTTGATAAGTTTGATTCTCAGGAAGTTAATAATATATGTAAGTATAATTTGTTTATAACAGTAACCTGTGAGTATACTAAATTTGATGACCCAAGTAGAGAAACTGCAGGAGAATTTACTTTTTGGAATAAAAACGGTGGTGCTGTAGGTTTAATAACTACAACGCGACAAATAATTGTTTCTGTGGGTGAGGCGCTTAATGAAGTGTTAGATGATTATTTATTCGCATTTGGGTCTAGTGACTATGTTTCTATGGCAGAAGCGCTGAGATTAACAAAAATTGATAATAATATTGTTGGTTCTAGTCAAAAAAGATTAGTATTCTTTATCGGTGATCCTGCTATGAAATTAGCAATTGCTCAGCCAGACATTAAATTAACTAAAGTAAATGACGTAGAGATTACCCAGTCTATAGATACACTAAAAGCTTTAAGTTATACAAAACTAGCAGGTGAAGTTGTTGATACAAGCGGAAATTTATTATCTAATTATAATGGAGTATTAACAGCAACGGTTTTTGATAAATTAATAGAACGACAAACTTTAGGGAATGATGCAATTAGAGATACAAACAATGAGCTTATAACAATGGATTTTACAACCTTGGGTGAAGTTATTTTTAAAGGTCAGGCAAGTGTTGTTAATGGGCAGTTTGAATTCGATTTTATTGTACCAAGAGATATCGGTATTCCTATAGGTAGTGGTAAGGTGAGTTTTTATGCGCAAACCGATAATCCAACTTCGGATCAGGCAGGATCAAATTTTGATATTCAAATAGGGGGTATTAATGAAGATGCACCCGAAGATAACCTGGGGCCAATCATTAATTTGTATATGAATGATGAAAATTTTGTTTCAGGAGGTATAACAAATGAGTCTCCTACTTTTCTTGTAAAGCTTCAAGATAATAACGGAATTAATACAGCAAGTGGAATTGGTCATGATATTACAGCAATTATAGATGGAGACGAAACAAACCCTGTGGTTTTAAATAATTATTATCAAGCTAATATAGACGATTATACTAACGGAGCGGTAAGTTATCCTTTTAGAGATTTAGAGCCAGGTTTGCATACTTTAACTTTAAAAGCTTGGGATGTTTATAATAATTCTTCAACAGCAGAAATTCAGTTTATGGTTTTCGACGAAGATGAAGAGTTGGTTATTAATAACGTTTTAAATTACCCTAATCCTTTTGTGAGTTATACCGAGTTTTGGTTTAATCACAATAGTTCAGACCCATTAGATATCTCTGTGCAGATATTTACGGTTTCAGGAAAATTAGTAAGAACATTAAATGGACAAACCAATTCAGATGAGTGTTGCTATAATGGCTCTTCTTCATTATCTAGAGATATTGTATGGGATGGAAGAGATGATTTTGGAGACAAAATAGGAAAAGGTGTATATGTCTATAAACTAAAAGTTAAATCTAACCGTTTAAATAAACAAGTTGAAAAAATTCAAAAACTTGTCATACTATAATATTAAATTATATTTGCTATCGGATTAATTTTACTCATAGAGTATTAATATTTCAAAAACTTAACATGAAAAAATATTTTATAGCCTTAATGGCTTTTGCTACAATTAGTAATGCTTTTGCTCAAGATGGTACTGTTATATTACCTAACTCTACAGACAGTAGAGTAATTACTACGGGTTTACCTTTTATGCTTATTGCTCCAGATGCCAGATCTGCTTCGTTAGGAGATATGGGAGTTGCGACTTCTGTTGATGGGTTTTCTCAACAATACAATCCAGCTAAATATGTGTTTTCAGAAACAAAACAAGGCGTAAGTTTAGCTTACACACCTTATTTAACAAAATTGGTTAATGATATCTCGTTAAGTTATGTGACTTACTTTAACAGAATAAATGAATATAGTGCTTTTTCTGCAAGTCTTAAATATTTTTCATTAGGTGAAATTGTTTTAACACAAGATGCTAGTGATCCAGGTGTAGCTGTAAAACCTAATGAATACGCAATAGATGCTGCATACTCATTACGATTAGGGAGGCAGTTTTCTATGGCAGTAGGCTTACGTTATATGCGTTCTGCTCTTAGACTTAGTCAAGTAGATCCTAATGCTAGTCCAGGAAGTACGTTTGGTGCAGATATTACAGGGTATTATCAAAGTGAAGAAGAAGCTTATAATGATTATAATGGAAGATGGAGGGTCGGTTTTGCAATTCAAAATTTAGGACCAAAATTTAAGTACGATGATGGAGGACAAGATGTGTTCCAACCTACAAATCTAAGATTAGGTGCTGGTTTCGATTTTATCTTTGATCAATACAGTAAATTAGCTGTTACAGCTGAAGTTTCTAAGTATTTAGTACCAACACCTCCTATTTATGGAAATGAATACAATTATGATGATGATAACGGTAACGGTGTTTATGATGATGGAGAAGAATATAGTAGTCCTATAAGTAATGATGATATTATTATAGATGGCCAAGACCCAGATGTAGGTTTCATGACAGGTGTTTTTCAATCTTTTAGTGATGCTCCAGGAGGTTTGAGTGAAGAGTTAAGGGAATTTACTTGGGCTTTAAGTGCTGAGTATACTTACCAAGAGAATTTTTCATTTAGAACAGGTTATTTTAATGAAGCAGATGATAAAGGGGCGCGTAAGTTTTTTGCGCTTGGTGCAGGTTTTAAATACACTACAGTTAACATAGATTTATCATATTTATTCTCAGCTTCAAAAGTAGCGAGTCCATTAGAAAATACATTGCGTTTCTCTTTAACGTTTAATTTTGGTGATGGTGAATATAGAGAGTATTAAATTATTTAATTAAAATGATCTTTAAATTCAATCACCAGGTGTAATATTAGAAGTCTTTTTAATTAAGAAGTAATAAAATAAATTATATAAAAAAAACTATTGTTTAGCTAACAATAGTTTTTTTGTCTCAACTAATTTGTGGAATATGAAGGAAGTTAAAATAGAAACGACATTAGAGGTTTATACAAATATTAATGAGCTTTCTAGTGATATACAGGTATTAATGAATGCTGCAATAGAAGCAAGAGATAATGCTTACGCACCTTATTCTAAATTTAATGTCGGTGCAGCTATTTTATTAGACAATAATGAAGTAGTGATAGGTAGTAATCAAGAAAACGCCTGTTTTCCTTCAGGGCTATGCGCAGAGCGTACAGCTATTTATTATGCAGGAGCTAAATATCCAAAAGCTAAGATGTTAAAGATGGCAATAACCGCATCTTCACAAAATCAATTAACGGATAAGCCTATTCCTCCTTGCGGAGCCTGTAGACAAACTATCGCTGAGTACGAAATTAAACAAAATCAGCCTATAGAAATCTATTTTATGGGTGTTGAAGGTAAGGTGGTGAAATCTCACTCTTTAGCCAACTTATTACCTCTTCTTTTTGAAAGTTCAGTATTATAGTGTTTTCGTTGAAAAAAAGTTAAAAATCTCTTGTTTTTTTATCACATAGTGTTTCTTCATTATCATCTAAAGTGTTATTTTTGTTATACTATTTAAAGTTTAATAGAACACATCAAGAAATGCAAAAAATAACCAAAGAAGTTTACCTAAAGTGGTATGAGGACATGTTGTTCTGGCGTAAGTTTGAAGACAAGCTTGCAGCTGTTTATATTCAACAAAAAGTTAGAGGATTCCTTCATTTGTATAACGGGCAAGAAGCTATTTTAGCTGGAGCTTTACATGCAATGGATTTAACAAAGGATAAGATGATTACTGCTTACCGTAATCACGTTCAACCTATTGGTATGGGGGTGGATCCAAAAAGAGTAATGGCTGAATTGTTTGGGAAAGCAACTGGAACATCTCAAGGTTTAGGTGGTTCAATGCACATTTTCTCTAAAGAGCACCGTTTCTTTGGTGGGCATGGTATTGTTGGAGGACAAATTCCTTTGGGTGCTGGTATTGCTTTTGGTGATAAATATCACGGTAGCGATGCTGTAACACTTTGTTGTTTCGGTGATGGTGCTGCTAGACAAGGATCTTTACACGAGTCATTTAACCTTGCAATGTTATGGAATTTACCAGTAGTATTTGTTTGTGAAAACAACGGATACGCAATGGGAACTTCAGTTGCACGTACAGCAAATCATACAGACATTTGGAAACTAGGTCTTGGATATGATATGCCTTGTGGTCCAGTTGATGGAATGAATCCAATAAAAGTAGCAGAAGCATTTGATGAAGCAATTCAACGTGCTAGAACAGGTGGCGGACCTTCTTTCTTAGAAGTAAAAACTTACCGTTATAGAGGTCACTCTATGTCAGATGCACAGCATTATAGAACAAAAGACGAAGTTGCTGAATACAAGAAAATTGATCCTATTACGCAAGTAAAAGATATTATTCTTGAAAATAATTATGCTTCTGAAGCTGATTTAAAAGCGATTGATAAAGACGTTAAAAAACGTGTTTCTGAATGTGAGAAATTTGCAGACGAATCTCCATACCCAGACAAGAACGTAATGTACGATGTTGTATATGAACAAGAAGATTACCCATTTATAGATCACAAAATTAAGTAAACTATGGCAGAAGTAATAAATATGCCGCGTTTGAGCGACACCATGGAGGAAGGAACAGTAGCCTCTTGGTTAAAAAAAGTTGGAGATAAAGTAGAAGAAGGAGATATTTTAGCCGAAATAGAAACAGATAAAGCTACAATGGAGTTTGAGTCTTTTAATGAAGGTACTCTATTACATATAGGTTTACAAGAAGGTGAAACTGCTAAAGTAGATTCACTTTTGGCTATTATTGGAGAAGAAGGTGAAGATATTTCTGCTTTAATTAGTGGTGGTAGTGCATCTGCAGTAGCTGAAGAAGCGCCTGCTGAGGCACCAGTTGCTGAAGCGTCTGCTCCTGCTGCAAGTGCTGAAGTTCCTGAAGGAGTAATAGTTGTTACCATGCCACGTTTAAGTGATACAATGGAAGAAGGAACTGTTGCTACTTGGTTGAAAAAAGTTGGTGATGAGGTTGAAGAAGGAGATATTTTAGCCGAAATTGAAACCGATAAAGCTACTATGGAATTTGAATCATTCCAATCAGGTAACTTATTATATATTGGTTTAGAAGAAGGTGAATCTGCAAAAGTAGATTCATTATTAGCGATTATTGGCCCAGCAGGAACTGATGTTTCAGCTGTTGCTAGTGGTTTTGGTTCTGCACCTGCTGCCGCTCCTGCAAAAAAAGAAGCGCCTAAAGCTGCTGCACCAAAAGCAGAAGCACCTAAGGCTGCACCTGCTCCTAAAGCTGCTGCGCCAGTAGCAACGCCAAAAGTATCTAGTGATGGTGGACGTTTATTCGTTTCTCCATTAGCTAAGAAAATGGCTGAAGAAAAAGGATTTAACATTGCAGATATTCCTGGATCAGGAGAAAATGGACGTGTCGTTAAGCGTGATGTTGAAAACTTTACACCTAAAGCTGCTGCACCTGCTGCCGCTGCCGGAGTTTCTACACCAGCTTCTGAAGAGAGTTTTGTAGAAATTAAAAACTCTAACATGCGTAAGGCTATCGCTAAAAATTTAGCAAAATCTAAATTTACAGCACCTCACTATTATTTAAATGTTGAGTTTGATATGGATAACGCAATTGCTTTCCGTAAGGAAGTAAATGCTATTCCTGATACTAAAGTATCATTTAATGATATCGTAGTTAAAGCTTGTGCTATGGCGTTAAAATTACATCCACAAGTCAACTCTCAATGGTTTGATGATAGAATGAAATTAAACAACCATGTACATATTGGAGTTGCTGTTGCTGTAGAAGATGGTCTTCTTGTACCAGTTGTTAAATTTGCTGATCAACGTAAATTGACTCAAATTGGTGCTGCTGTAAAAGAATATGCAATCAAAGCCAAAACTAAAAAACTATCTTTAGAAGAAATGGAAGGTAGTACTTTTACGATTTCTAACTTAGGTATGTTTGGTATTGATACATTTACATCTATTATTAACCAACCTAATTCAGCAATACTTTCTGTTGGAGCAATTGTTCAAAAACCAGTTGTTAAAGATGGTGAGATTGTAGTTGGTAATACAATGAAACTTTGTTTAGCTGCCGATCACAGAACGATTGATGGTGCTACAGGTGCTCAATTCCTTCAAACATTAAAAGGATTTATTGAAAACCCTATTTCAATGTTATTGTAATATAAATATTCAACTCTAAGTTTATTTTAGAGTCTATATAATTTAATCCTGATTTGATAATTTTTCGAATCAGGATTTTTTATCTTTAAGCCTTATCTAAAAATATAATATGAAGAAATTATTACTTATTCTTTTAATCGCATTAGTTTATTCTTGTTCATTTCAACTTAAAGGGAAAAATGGTGAGCCTGGTAAGGATGGTGTGTCACAAATACCTAAAATTACGAGTGCTTCTATTAAGGCTAGTATGGAATATTTAGCTTCAGATGAATTAGAAGGAAGAGCAACAGGAAGTAAGGGTATTGAGAAAGCAGCAGTCTTTATTGAGAATTATTTAAAGTCTAATGCTATTAAACCTTATTTTAAAACATATCGAGATTCCTTCAAATTAAATGATTTAGAAGCTTATAATATTGTAGGTGTTATTGAAGGAAATGACCCAATACTTAAAAATGAATATATTATTCTTGGTGGTCATTACGATCATATAGGTTTTGGTAAAACAGTAGAAGGAGATTCTATAGCTAATGGAGCTAATGATGATGCGTCAGGTACTATTGCGGCGATGGAATTAGGAAGATATTTTGCTGCGACTAAAACTAATAAGCGCAGTATTTTAATAACATTGTATGACGGAGAAGAACTAGGTCTTAAAGGGTCTGCACATTTAGCAGCACGTTTAAAAGGTGAAGGATTTAATGCATACACTATGATTAATTTTGAAATGATTGGTGTACCTAGGGCTGAAGGTGAAATAATGGCTTATATGAGTGGTTTTGAAAACTCTAATTATGCCGCTAAGTTGAATGAATATGCTAATGAAGAAATTATTGGTTTTTTTGATAAAGCGCAGCAAATGCAATTGTTTAGAAGATCCGATAACTTTCCGTTTTATCAAGAGTTAAATATTCCTGCTCATGCTATTTCTACTTTCGATTTTACAAATTTTGATTATTATCATCATGTAGATGATGAGGCTGATAAAATGGATTATGATCATATGGCTAGTTTTATTAATAAGATGATACCTGCATTAGAAGGTATAATGAATGCACCAACAAAAGAAGTGATTTTAAAAGATGAGTAAAAATATAATTATAACAGGAACGAGCCGTGGTATTGGATTTGAATTAGTTAAACTATTGGCTAAAGAGGGACATAATGTTTTGGCATTATCCCGAAATGAAAAACCAATATCAAATCTTAAAATTAATAATGTATCGTCTTTTGCTTTTGATTTATGTAACGAAGAAGATTACCAAAAAGTAACAGATTTTATTAATAAGGAGTGGGAGCAAGTCGATATTTTAATTAATAACGCAGGAGCTATAATTAATAAGCCTTTTGCTGAAACAACGTTTCAAGACTTCACTAAAGTATATCAAACAAATGTTTTTGGTGTTTCAGAATTAACAAGAACAGTTTTACCACATATGAAAAGTGATGGCCATGTTGTTACTGTAAGTTCTATGGGAGGTATTCAGGGGAGTATGAAATTTCCAGGTTTGGCAGCTTATAGTTCTAGCAAAGGAGCGGTAATTACAATGACAGAATTGTTGGCCGAAGAATATAAAGAAACAGGACCTCAGTTTAATGTTTTAGCACTTGGAGCTGTACAAACTGAAATGCTAGAAGAAGCTTTTCCGGGATATATAGCTTCTACTACACCAGTAGAAATGGCTGATTATATTCAGAATTTTGCATTGACAGGAAATAAATATTATAACGGTAAAGTTTTACAGGTTTCTAATTCTACACCTTAATATAGGAGGTTTATAATTTGATAGATTTAACCAAGCTTCATTTTTTTTAGAATAATAACTTGTTCAATTAATTATAAGACGTTTAAATAATCATATTATAAATCTTCAAATCGTTTTAATTTATTCTGGGTTGTAATTAATTCAGATTTTAAATCCTCAATTTTATTCAATAGGTTAAAAACCGTATCAATACCTTCAAAATTAAGTTGAAGTTCTTGATGTAAACGTATCATTTTTTCTATATCTGCTATTTTATCTTGATGAATGCAATATGTTTTTTCAACCGAAATTAATTCAATTAGTCCATAATCATTTAGCGCATTAAAAAATGACATTTCTAATTTGTAATGTGTACATAAACTAGGTAGTGGTATTAAATCTGTAGTCTCCATAGCTATTGTAATTTTGCGAGTTCTTCAAAAAGTTCTTTCTCTTTATCAGATAGTTTTTTTGGTAATTGAACATTGTAAGTAATATATAAATCACCAAATTCTCCGTCTTTTTTGTATTTAGGAAACCCTTTGCCTTTTAACTTAACCTGTGTACCATTTTGTGTTAACGGTTTTAGGTTTAATTTTACTTTACCATCAAAAGTATCTACGGTAATATCTTCGCCTAAAACAGCTTTATATAAATTAAGATCAACATTTTTATAGAGATTAGCACCATCGCGTTTAAAATCGGTGTTATTTATAATATTAAATTCAATTAGTAGATCTCCATTTGGTCCTCCATTTACACCTTCTCCACCTTTGCCTTTAATTCTTATAATTTGTCCGTGAATAACTCCCGCAGGGATTGTTAATCTTATACTTTTTCCATTTACGGTTAATACACGTTTTTCAGTTGTGTAAACATCTTTTAAATTGAGCTGAAGCTGAGCATTAAAATCTTGACCTCTAAATTTTACATTTCCACGACTTTGGCTGCGTCCTCCTCCAAACATAGATTCAAAGAAATCAGAATATTCTCCATCATCAAAATTGCTAGAGTTAGAGCGGCGTTGATTGCGTTGATGAGATTGTCTAGCTTGTTCTTCAGCTTCACCATGTTGCCAATTTTCTCCGTATTGGTCATATTTTTTTCGATTTTCATCATGACTCAATACTTCATTAGCTTCATTAACTTTCTTAAATCTTAATTCCGCTTCTTTATCATTAGGATTTAAATCAGGATGGTGTTTTCGTGCTAATTTTCGATATGCTTTTTTAATATCGCTTTTGGAAGCATTTTTATCTACACCGAGTACTTTATAATAGTCTATAAATGCCATAATTTTAAATCTAAAATGTAGGTTAATTAAATTAATTGCCTACAGCTAAGTTAGCTGTTTTTCAGGTTAATGTCAAGGTATATGCTGTTAAGATAAATACAATAATTTAGGCTTTTGTTTTGATTAATAATGACATATTACTTATCAAATAAAAAATTAATTGTTGATCTCTTAATATGAATTTAGACTGCTGTTTTTTAATTGTGATTAACTTTGTATTTTTAAGTTGTATGATATCTGTTTTGAGTTTTTTAAAGTTTGATTAAAAGAATTTAATAGTAATTATTTAACGCTTATTTTTGCAGCAATGCAAACACCACTTTTAAATTATATTCCTGAGGGGGCACAACCTTTAGTTACTGAACTTTTGGCTATTGATAATTTGATAGTTAAAGTGAAGAAGGAGCGTAAAACACGACATGGTGATTATAGAGGATTACCAAACGGAAAGCATCAAATTACAATTAATTCTAATTTAAATTGTTATCGGTTTTTAATTACATTAATTCATGAAATCGCACATTTTGAAGCTTATAAAACTTATGGTAGGCTTATTAAGCCACACGGAAAAGAATGGAAACACACTTTTCAGCATTTAATGTTACCGTTTTTAAGGCCCGAAGTTTTTCCTTTAGAGTTATTGCCACTTTTAGCTAATCATTTTAAAAATCCTAAGGCATCTAGCGATACAGATACTCAATTGGCTTTAGCTTTAAAGCAATTTAATGAAGACAATGATAAAACCTATGTTTTTGAAGTGCTTTTAAATCAAAGTTTTAAACTAGATAATGGAAGAGTTTTTAAAAGAGGAAATAAAAGAAGAAAACGATTTGAATGCGTAGAAGTTAACACAGGAAAATTATATTTGTTTAACCCAAATGCAGAAGTAGAAACCCTAGATTAAAAAAATAATGAATAATAAAAAATCAAATTATTATGCCATCCTTATGGCCGGAGGTGTAGGTTCAAGATTTTGGCCAGTGAGTACTCAAGATTTTCCAAAGCAGTTTCATGATATGCTTGGAACTGGGGATACTTTAATTCAAAAAACATTTAATCGTTTAGCGCAATTAATACCTGAAGAAAATATCTTCATATTAACTAATGAGCGTTACAATGATCTTGTTTTTGAGCAATTACCTCAAGTTACAAAAAGACAAGTTGTATTAGAGCCTGCAATGCGTAATACAGCACCTTGTATTTTATATGCGTCTTTAAAAATTCAGAAAGAAAATAAAGATGCTGTAATGATTGTAGCACCAAGTGATCATTGGATTGAAGATGAACAAGCATTTTCTGATAACGTAAAAACAGCTTTTGATTATTGCGAATCTAACGATGCGTTAATGACTTTAGGTATTACGCCAACATTTCCAAATACAGGTTATGGTTATATTGAATATGATAAATCTTCAATTACCGAAATAAAATCAGTAAATCAGTTTAGAGAAAAACCAGACTATAAAACGGCAAAGTCTTTTATTGATCAAGGAAATTTTCTGTGGAATGCAGGTATTTTTATGTGGAGTGCAAAATCTGTTATTTCTGCTTTTAAAAATAATCAGCCAGAGTTATTTCAATTATTCGAAAGTGGTTTTAGTACTTATAACACAGAACTTGAAGAAGAGTTTATAAAAGAGAATTATAAAAAAGCAGAAAACATTTCAGTTGATTACGCATTGATGGAGAAGAGTACTAATGTTTTTGTTATTCCAGCAACTTTTGATTGGAATGACCTTGGAACATGGGGAAGCCTCTATGATAAATTAGATAAAGACGATAGTGATAATGCTGTTGTTAATGCCAAAACTTTATTAGAGGATTCTAGTGGAAATATGATTCGTTCTAAGAAAGGTAAAGTTGTGGTTATCGACGGTTTAAAAGATTATATTGTTGTAGATAAAGAAGAAGTTTTACTTATCTTTCCAAAAGCCAAAGAGCAAGATATTAAAAAAGTACTTCAAAATGTGAAAGCTAAATTTGGTGAACAATACGGGTAATCAATTGTTGAAGCTATCAAATAAATACAAGATATCTAAAACCAGTTTTTTTTAAAACTATGAGCGACGAACATAAATTTAATTTTTCAGAAGAAGAAAAACAAGAGCAAGAAAAACAAAAGCACGAGCAGAAGCAAATTGATAAGGATAAGGCCGTGGAAGAAAAGAAAAAGGCTGTAAAGGAAGATGCACAAGGTTTATTTGCTAGTGTTAAGACTTTTCTACATGAATTACTTGATTTTAGAGAAGATACAGATCGAGATGCTACAATAGATGCTATTAAGGCAGATATACCTTTTAAAGGTGCTACAGCTTGGATTTTGGTCTGCTCTATTTTTGTGGCTTCCATTGGTCTTAATGCAGATTCTACTGCTGTAGTGATTGGGGCCATGTTAATTTCGCCATTAATGGGGCCTATTTTAGGCATCGGAATGTCTATCGCTATAAATGATATTGACACCTTAAGAAAATCACTTATCAACTTAGCTACCATGATTGTGTTAAGTTTATTAACGGCATTTTTATTCTTTTGGCTATTTCCTCTTAGTGAAGATACTAATGAACTAATGGGACGTATACGTCCAGATATTCGAGATGTACTTATTGCATTCTTTGGAGGTTTAGCATTGATAATAGCTCGAACAAAAAAAGGAACTATAGCTTCTGTTATTTTTGGTGTTGCAATTGCTACAGCTTTAATGCCTCCATTGTGTACTGCTGGTTATGGACTTGCTATAGGGAATTGGGAATATTTTGGTGGCGCCATGTTTTTGTTTACCATCAATACCATATTTATAGCTTTAGCAACATTTTTGGTGTTAAAAATATTACGTTTTCCAATGCTTAAATATGCAAATTCGGCGAAACGTAAACGTATTTCTAGGATTGCTATGGGCGTTGCTATTATTGTAATGATTCCTGCGGTATGGACATTTTTAACGGTGCTTCAGGAGAGTAAATATCAAAGAGATTTTGATGACTTTGTTAAAAATGAAATAGAAAGTAATTCTAATCTGTGGTACCAAAAAAGAGAAAATGATTTAAATATTGATACTAAGACTATGAATTTACATTTTAATGGAGATGTGAGTGATGAGATGATCACAGATTTACAAAATGAAAAAAAGAAAGGATATGAAAATCTTAAGGATTTTGAATTAATTATCAATGCTAATAAAACAAGAAGTGCTGATCGTTTAATGGAATCTTTAGATAGAGCTTATGCTGATTTAGATCGAAAGGATAATGTGATTGATGGTCTTCAAAAAGAAATTGAAGAATTGAAATCTAATATTTCAAACTTAAACAAGGTTGTTGAGTCTAAAAATACAGGTCATAATCTAGTTTCGTTTACTTCATTGTCTCGTGATGCTAAAATTAAATTTAACGATTTAGAGTCTTTTGGTTATGCTAAAATGTTAGAGTCTAAAGATTTTATAAATATTGATACTATTACCATTGCTAATGTAAGATGGAGAGTTAAACTGTCTGATAGTCTTGTATATATTAAGGAAAGAGATTTACAAAAATGGCTTAAACGTGAGCTTAAAGTAGATACCGTATTTATTAAAAGAAATTAATAGTATAAAGTTAAATGTAATTTAGAGTGCTATTTATTTAGCATCTTCTTCAAGATACATTTTACGTACCTTTCTAAATAACTCAGAAGAATAAACGAAGTCAGTAACGGCTTCGTTTTCTGTTTTAAAAATAGTTTCGTTAGAGCCTTCCCATTCTAATAATCCATCTTTAAGGAAAACTATCTTTTTTCCAATTTCCATTACAGAGTTCATATCGTGTGTATTAATAACAGTAGTGATATCAAATTCTTCTGTAATTTCTTTAATTAAATTATCAATTACAATAGCTGTTTTAGGATCTAATCCAGAGTTTGGTTCATCACAAAATAAAAACTTAGGTCTGTTTACTATAGCTCTTGCAATAGCAACACGTTTTTGCATACCACCAGATGCTTCACTAGGTTTCTTATCATGTGCATTATCTAAATTAACACGTTTTAAAACAATATTTACACGATCTTCCATTTCACTCTTACTCTGTTTGGTAAACATCCTAAGAGGGAACATTACGTTTTCGGCAATAGTCATAGAGTCAAATAACGCACTACCTTGAAAAACCATTCCCATTTCAGAACGTAGGTTTGTTTTTTCATTACGAGATAGTTTACTGAAATTTTTACCCTCATAGCAAATAGATCCTTCTTCATAATCAAATAATCCAAGGAGGCATTTTAAAAAAACGGTCTTACCAGATCCACTCTGACCAATAATTAAATTTGTCTTTCCTTTATCAAAAGAAGTTGTAATTCCTTTTAAAATATGTGAGTCTCCAAAAGATTTCTGTAGGTCTTTAACTTCTATCATAATTATCCTAATAATAAACTGGTTAGTAAAAAATTAACCATAATAATCATAACGCTAGTCCAAACGAATGATGTTGTGCTGGCTTTACCAACTTCTAAGGCTCCACCTTTCATAAAATAACCATAATAAGAAGGAATGGTTGCGAGTAGAAAAGCAAATACCAAGGTTTTTAAAAATGCATATATAAAATGAAATGGAATAAAATCTAACTGAACGCCTTCTATGTAATCTTCCATTGTTCCATAACCGCCGTATACACATGCCATAAGTCCTCCTAATATTCCTAAAAACATAGCAATAGAGATGACAAAAGGATAAAGTGTTAAAGCTATAAATTTAGGAAAAACAAGATAGTTAATTCCGTTAATACCCATAACTTCTAATGCATCAATTTGTTCTGTAACACGCATAGTTCCTATGCTTGATGTAATAAAAGAACCAACTTTACCAGCCATAATTATAGATATAAATGTCGGCGCAAATTCTAGTATTATAGATTGGCGTGTTGCAAAACCCACTAGATATTTTGGCATTAGTGGACTCGTCATATTTAGTGAAGTTTGTATGGCTACAACGCCTCCAACAAAAAATGAAATAAATGCTACAATACCAAGAGAACCTATGATGAGATCATCAATGTCTTTCAGTATTAAAGGTTTCATCACGGACCACTTAGTAGGGCGGCGAAAAATGTCCTTTATCATTATAAAATAGGCACCAATATTATGTAGGTAAGTCATGTTTAATTTTATTAATGCTAAAGTATAAAAAAGGATTAGTTAATAATGTTAATTTAATCTAAGATAGTTTAAAAATTGTATTTTTGAACTTCAATTTAATGTATTATTACTAATGAAAAATATCTTCACCTTAGCAGCTGCATTAGCTATATTTATCTCGTGTGGTGCTCAAAGTACAACTACAAATTCTAAAAGCCAAACTACAAGTTTAGAAATTAATGAAAGGCCAAAATTAGTTGTAGGTATTGTTGTCGACCAGATGCGTTACGACTATTTAACACGTTTTCAATCTAGATTTGGTGACGGAGGATTTAACCGTATGATAAGTGAAGGTTTCAATTGTAAAAACAATCACTTTAATTATGTGCCAACTTATACAGGTCCTGGTCATACTTCTGTATACACGGGTACAACTCCCAAAATACACGGTATAATTGCTAATAATTGGTACGATAAAGAAGCTAAAGAAATGGTGTATTGTGCTGGTGATGATAATGTAACTTCTGTTGGTACAGAAGATGCAGCAGGTAAAATGTCACCACATAGAATGCAAACAACTACTTTTGGAGATGAAAATAGATTGTTTACACAAATGAAAGGTAAAACTATTGGTATTTCATTAAAGGATAGAGGTGCTATTTTACCAGCAGGTCATACTGCAAATGCAGCTTATTGGTTTCATGGTAAAGATGAAGGAGCTTGGATTACGAGTTCTTTTTATATGAATGAATTACCACAATGGGTTAAAGATTTCAATAAATCTAAAAGTGCAAAATCTTACTTAAAAGAATGGAATACATTATATGATATTTCAACATATACAGAAAGTGGATCTGATGAAAATACATTTGAAGGTGGTTTTAAAGGAAAAGATAAAGCAACATTTCCTTATGATTTAAAAAAGTTAAGTAAAGACAATAGAGGTTTTGATATTTTGAAAGCAACACCTTATGGTAATAGTTTAACTACAGATTTTGCAATTGCGGCAATTAAAGGAGAAAATTTAGGTGAAGATCTAGTTACAGATGTACTTGCTGTTAGTTATTCTGCAACAGATTATGT
The DNA here is from genome assembly GCF_019278425.1 of Winogradskyella sp. HaHa_3_26. Classification (NCBI taxonomy): domain Bacteria; kingdom Pseudomonadati; phylum Bacteroidota; class Flavobacteriia; order Flavobacteriales; family Flavobacteriaceae; genus Winogradskyella; species Winogradskyella sp. HaHa_3_26. Next base: position 2,674,090 of record NZ_CP058981.1, read on the forward strand.
AGGTCATAATTTTGGCGTTAACTCTAAAGAAGTTGAAGATACTTATTTGCGTTTAGATAAAGATTTAGAGCGTTTATTTAATTATTTAGATGCTAATGTTGGAAAAGGGGAATATACTGTTTTTCTTACGGCAGATCATGGAGCTGTTGATGTACCAGCTTATTTAGAGTCTGTTAAAGTTCCTGCAGGTTACGTAGATAATAAAGATAGAAAAGCAAGATTTAATGTTTTTTTAAATGCTACGTACGGTACAGAGTCTATTGTAGAGAACATTAGTAACAATCAGATCTTTTTAGACAGAGCTAAAGTTAAAGAATTAGGTTTAAAATTAAGTGATGTTCAAGATGCTATTGCAATGGAGCAATTAAGTTATCCAAATATCTCTAAAGTTTATACAGCAACAACAATGAGTACAACTAGTTTCCCTGTAGGAGTGGAGGAGCTTATTGAAAATGGATTTAACCAAAAACGTTCGGGAGATGTAATTTTAGTAAATGATATCTCATTTATCTCATATGGAAAAACAGGTTCTACTCATGGTAGTAGCTCTAATTATGATACACACGTTCCATTGTTGTTTTTTGGAAAAGGAATTAAGCATGGTGAAACATTTAATAAAACTATAATTCCAGATATTGCACCTACTATGTCAGCATTGTTAGGTATTAGTTTTCCTAACGGAGCAACAGGTCAACCTTTAGGATTTGTGATTGATTAATTTTTTTTAATTTGAAGAGAAAACCAATTTATACAATCATAGCTGTAATTATCGTAATCGGTATTTATAGCTATGATTTTTTTATAGAACAAAAGGCTAAAGAAGAAGTTATAACTGAAGGTGAAATTGTAAAAGAAAACACCAACGAATTCTATTTGCCTACAAGTACGACGAATCAAATTGTACATCATCAAAATTATTCTCTGTCTTATAGTGAACCTCACGAACAAGCAGAGTGGGTGGCATACGAATTAAAGTTAGCACATTTAAGTTCTACAAATCGTAAAAGACCTTATTTTGAAATTGATGCTGCTGTAAAAACGGGAGCAGGACATTGGAATAATTATAAAAAATCAGGTTACGATAAAGGGCATCTTTGTCCTGCTGGAGATAGACGTTTTACTAAAGCGGCACACGATGAAACTTTTTTAACAAGTAATATTAGTCCACAAGAGCATCAATTTAATGCTGGTGTTTGGAATCGTTTAGAGCAGAAAGTTAGATATTGGGCAAAAAAGAATGATGGTATTTTTGTAGTTACAGGAGGTGTTTTAAAAGACAATTTGAAAACTATCGGAGATGAAAATGTAGCAGTACCTAATCAATTCTATAAAGTGATTTTAGATAACACGAACGGAAAAATAAAGATGTTAGCGTTTTTAATGGATCATGAAAACTCAAATTTACCTTTGTATAAATTTGTTGTCTCTGTGGATTCTCTTGAAACTTTAACAGGAATTGATTTCTTTCCAGAATTAGAAGATCGTATAGAAAATAAATTGGAAGCTTCTGCGAGTTATAAAAGCTGGTCTTTTTAATCTTATTTATTTAAATTTATTAAGAATCCCTTTCCAACGCAAATTTCTAATAAAATCACCTTCTGCTTTAGATACTAAAAATTCTATGCCTTTAGATTTAGCTTTAAAATAACCCGACATATAATCCTTAAATAACTGGAAGCTCCCTTTTTTATAAGCTAATTTTAATGCTGAAATTAAGGTGATAGAAAAACCATAGCGCATTTTATACATCGCTTCACCTTGTAAATATTTTGAAGCTTTATTATAAGATTTTCCGGTAGGTTTTAAATGTTTTACATGAAGTGTTTCATCGGTAAGGATTTGCCATCCATTATATTTTGCAAGCAATTCATCAACGGTATCCCAACCCATAGAAGCTTTTAATTGTCCTATTTGTTCAAAACAATCTTTTCTATAAGCTTTAAGTGCACCTCTAATGTGATCTTTGTTGGTGAGGTTTTCTAGTATCCATTCCTTATTTTTTTGAATATAACAGAAGCCTGAAGCCATTCCTAATTTAGGATTAGCCTTAAAATGATTCGTTAATTTTTCTAAATAATTATCAGGGAAAATAAGGTCGGCATCAAATTTACAAATGATGTCATAATTGGCGTCAAGTGTATTTAAACCTTTATTAAAAGCATGAATAATTTTAGAACCCGGTAAATGTTTATCTGAAGACTTAGAGTTTAATACAGAAATCCATGGATGTTTTGAAGCGTAATCTTCACAAATCGTTTGTGTATTGTCATTAGAGTTGTCATTTACAACAACAACAGCTTTAGGAAGTGTGGTCTGTTGCACTAAAGACTCTAAAGTTTTACCAATAAAATCTTCTTCGTTATGCGCTGGGATGATGATGTAAAAATTCAAACTTCAAATTCTAAATTAGAAAGCCCAAAACTAAGTAAAGCATTTTGGAATTTTGAATTTACTTTTGTGAATTTACATTTCTTTCTGCATAAACAATATAATAACGCGGTGTAAAGCGTCTTAAAATAGGTCTAATTCCTAATTTATTTACAGGGTTTGTCCATTTTTGACGGTCTTTAATCACCCAACCTGTTTTCTCTAAAAGCCAATCTAACTGCCAGTCTTCAAATTCATGATAATGGCGATCTCGCATATCTGTTTTGCTTCTATATGCCGAAGAAAACCAAAGTCTTAGAGGAATACTGATAATAATTTTATCTGCTTTAACTGATTTTAAAACTTCGTAAGGTGATAAAAGATGTTCAAAAATTTCAAAAGCCGTAACAACATTAGTTTCGGCAGTCTCTAGAGCGGTACGATTTTCATCTAAATCTTCTCCAGATGTGTTTTCAACCGAAAAACCTTCAGAAATCATAATCTCTGAGAATGGGTTTTTTACACCTAAGTCTAAGATAGTTTCTGAAGTAGAGATATGTTTTTTTAAAAACTGAAGCGTAAGATTGAAACGCTTATTTGGATATGTTTTTTCGTACATCTTTATTTTTAGAGAATCAGAAATCGTATCAAATTAATATTGATATACAATAGCATTAATATTCATGCCTGCACCTACACTTGCAAACATAATGATATCGCCTTTATTGATTTCTTGGTTTTCTAATTGACCTTTAAGAATCATATCTAGTAATGTTGGTACCGTTGCAACGCTAGAATTACCAAGCATGTTTATAGACATTGGCATAATGCCTTCTGGCATTTCCATTTTATACTGCTTGTAAAAACGTTTAATGATGGCTTCGTCCATTTTTTCATTTGCCTGATGTATTAGAATTTTCTTTACATCATTTATGGATTTTCCACTTTTTTCTAAACAAGATTTTAATGCTTTTGGTACATTTAAAAGTGCAAATTCATAAATCTTTCTACCATGCATTTTTATGTATTTGCGTTTAGCATCATTGTCTTTATCGTTGGTTTCTCCAAAGAAAATATAATGTGCTTCTTCTAATGCATAAGTAGCACTTTCATGTGCTAAAATACCTCCTTCATCATTGTTTTCTTCTACAATTACAGCACCAGCACCATCACTATATATCATTGAATCTCTATCGTGCGGATCTATAACCCTAGATAAGGTTTCACTACCAATTACTAAACAGCGTTTAGCAATGCCAGAAGCAATAAAAGCTTTAGCTTGGATAACGCCTTCAATCCATCCTGGACAACCAAAAAGTAAGTCATAACCGACACATTTTGGATTTTTAATTTTTAGTAAATGTTTTACTCGAGAAGCTATACTAGGAACTGTATCACTTTGTTCTGTATTGTATTGTACATTACCGTAATTATGAGCTACAATAATATAATCAAGAGTTTCTCGATCTATTTTAGCATCTTCAATAGCTTTTTCGGCAGCAAAACTAGCAATGTCAGAATTTGATAATTCTTCTGTAACATACCTTCGTTGATGTATACCTGTAATAGCTTTAAATTTTTCTACAATAACTTCATTAGAATTCTTAATTGTAGATCCATCTGCATTTAAAAATTGATGATTGTAGAAATCTTCATTTTTTTCTACGTGACTCGGTATGTAACTTCCTGTACCTGCTATTTTAATTGCCATCGGTGTATATTTTCGTACTTACAAAAATAATCAATATTAAAGAGCTTTTGCCATTGCAAAGTTTTAAAGATTAAATTTTTGATGAATTCTTATTAATTCTTATATGTGAATATATAAAACATAAAAAAAGTATTCAATTTGAATACTTTTTTTATGTTATAAAGTTAGATTATGCATCCATATAGTCTTCAATGGGGGCACAGCTACACATTAAATTTCTATCACCAAAGGCGTCATTTACACGTCTAACACTTGGCCAAAATTTGTTATCTCTAACAAAATCTAGCGGATATGCTGCAGCTTCTCTTGTATATGGTAAAACCCATTCATCAGAAGTAAGCATCTCTAAAGTGTGAGGTGCATTTTTTAGCATGTTATTAGGTTCGTCTTTTGATGTCGTTTCAATTTCTTTTCTAATTGAAATCATAGCATCACAAAAACGATCCATTTCAGCTTTACTTTCACTTTCTGTAGGTTCAATCATCATAGTTCCTGCTACAGGAAATGATACAGTAGGTGAGTGGAAACCATAATCCATTAAACGTTTTGCGATATCAGTAACTTCAATACCATTTGCTTTAAAACCACGACAATCTATAATCATTTCGTGAGCAGCTCTTCCGTTTTCACCAGAGTATAATGTTGGGTAACATTCGCTTAAACGCTCTTTAATATAGTTTGCATTAAGAATTGCAACTTCTGTAGCTTTCTTTAAACCTCTATAGCCTAACATTTTTATGTAGCCATAAGAAATAAGACATACTAATGCAGAACCAAAAGGTGCTCCAGAGATTGCTGAGATTGCTTGGTGACCTCCTGTTTTAATAATTGGATTTCCTGGTAAGAAAGGTACTAATTGTTTTGCAACACAAATTGGCCCAACACCTGGTCCACCACCTCCATGAGGAATTGCAAATGTTTTATGTAAATTTAAGTGACAAACATCAGCTCCAATATTTCCTGGATTGGTTAAACCAACTTGTGCATTCATATTGGCACCATCCATATAAACTTGTCCACCGTTGTCGTGAATAATTTGTGTAATTTCTTTAATAGCTGATTCGTAAACACCATGAGTAGATGGGTACGTTACCATTAATGCAGAAAGATTATCTTTATGTAACTCTGCTTTTTCTCTTAAGTCTTCAACATCAATGTTTCCATCTTCAGATGCTTTAGTTACCACAACTTTCATTCCTGCCATTACAGCACTTGCCGGATTTGTTCCGTGTGCAGATGAAGGAATTAAGCAAATATTTCTATGGTGATCTCCACGAGATTCATGATATGCTTTAATAACCATTAAACCTGCAAATTCACCTTGTGCACCAGAATTTGGTTGAAGTGAAGTGGCTGCAAAACCAGTAATTTCAGAGAGTTGATCTTCTAATGCTTTTAGCATTAATTTGTAACCTGTTGCTTGATCCGAAGGAACAAATGGATGTACATTTCCCCAACTTGGCCAGCTTAACGGTAACATTTCTGATGCTGCATTTAATTTCATGGTACAAGAACCTAGCGAAATCATAGAATGATTTAAGGCTAAATCCTTACGCTCTAAACGTTTTATGTAACGCATCAATTCTGTTTCAGAATGATAAGTGTTAAAAACATCTACCGTTAAGAAATCACTGACACGTTTTAAATGATCAGGAATAGTTTCATTAGTTGAAATGCTTTCAATCTTAGCAGTCGTTTCACCTGTAACCGTTTCAAAAATTGAAATGATATCATTTAAATCTGAAACGTTAGTCGTTTCGTTAATAGAAATCGTTACTGTATTTGTATCTGGGTAGTGAAAGTTAACTTCTTTTTTCTCTGCTTCGTATTTTACTTTAACCGCATCTGCTTTTATTTGTATAGTATCAAAGTAATGAGAATTAACTTGCTCTAATCCTAATTTTGCTAATGAATCAGCAAGGGTAGATGCTGAGTTTTTTATTTTGTCTGCAATAAAAGTAAGACCTTTTGGACCGTGATAAACAGCATACATTGCTGCCATAACTGCTAAAAGTACTTGTGCAGTACAAATGTTAGAGGTTGCTTTATCTCGTTTAATGTGTTGCTCTCTTGTTTGCAACGCCATACGTAAAGCTCTATTACCATTTGCGTCTTTTGTAACTCCGATAATACGACCTGGAATATCTCTTTTATAAGCATCTTTTGTTGCAAAATACGCTGCGTGAGGACCTCCATAACCCATTGGGATTCCAAAACGTTGTGTGGTACCAATAACAACATCTGCTCCAAATTTCCCTGGTGCTTCAAGTTTTACTAAACTTAAAATATCTGCTGCAACAGCAACTTTTATATTTTTAGCATTAGCTTGTTCTATAAATGATTTAATGTCTGTAATCTGACCGTTTTTTCCTGGGTATTGCAATAATGCACCAAAATATTCGTCTGAAAGATTGTATTCGCTTTCGTTACCAATAACTAAATCAATACCTATTGGTGTAGCTCTTGTCTCTAATAAAGCAATAGTTTGAGGTAAAACTAAATCAGAAACAAAGAATTTATTAACGTTAGCTTTCTTTTGGCTACGATCCCTTACAGCAAATAATAATGCCATGGCTTCAGCAGCGGCAGTACTTTCATCTAATAGTGATGCATTAGCGATTTCCATACCTGTTAAATCAATAATCATGGTTTGGAAATTCAACAAAGCTTCTAATCGACCTTGGGCAATTTCAGCTTGATAAGGTGTGTAGGCAGTATACCAACCCGGGTTTTCTAATACATTACGCTGAATTACTGCAGGTAAATTAGTAGGGTAGTAGCCTAAACCAATATAAGTTTTAAATATTTTATTTCGTTGAGATAGCTCGTTGATGTGGCTAAGATATTCTTGCTCACTTAAAGCAGCATCAAGATCTAAATCTTTTTCTAGACGTATATTGCCTGGGATTGTTTCAGTAATTAATTGAGCTATATTTTTAACACCTATAGTGTCTAACATGGCTTTTTGCTCATCTGAATTTGGGCCAATATGTCTTAGTGCGAAAGAGGTTGTATCCATTAAATAATTATAATTTATTGAGTTGTGCAAAAGTACATATTTAGCCTAATTTTTTAGTTAACGAAAGCTAAAGTTTTTAACCGAAATTAGAGGTTATTAACACAATGCTTATTTTTGCTTTATGAATGTGTTGAAACGGATTTTTAATTTTTACCTAAATAGTAGTGTTCATGTTGCATTTGCAGCATTAGCATTAGCATGGGTAACACTTATAGAGCTGAATTTAAAATTTGATAAAGAGTTGCTCTATTTTGTTTTTTTTGCAACAATAACAGGCTACAATTTTGTGAAGTTTTTTGGTGTAGCTAAATTTCACCATAGAAGTTTAGCGGGATGGTTAAAAAGCATACAGGTGTTTTCTTTGTTTGCTTTTTTTGCAATGAGCTATTATTTGTTTCAGCTTAAGTTAAATACATTAATATGTATAACTGTTCTTGGTATTATTACTTTTTTCTATGCTATTCCTATTATGATTCCGAAACATTATTTATTTGACGATCATAAAAATTTAAGGCAAATAGGAGGTTTAAAAGTTTATCTCATTGCTTTAATTTGGACGGTGACTGCTGTTATTTTACCTGTAGTAAATCAAGATTATGAAATTAACACTGATGTCCTTATTATTGGTTTGCAACGTTTATGTTACGTTCTTGTTTTAATGCTCCCTTTTGAGATAAGAGATTTAAATTATGATAGTTTAAAATTAGCAACAATTCCTCAAAAAATAGGCGTAAAAAAAACCAAGGTGATTGGTGTTTCACTCTTGGCTATTTTCTTTATGTTAGATTTTTTTAAAGATGAATTGGTTGCTGATACAGTTTTATCAACATTACTAATTACATCTGTAACATTATTGTTTTTACTTTTTTCGAATAAAAATCAATCGAAATACTATAGTGCTTTTTGTGTAGAGAGCTTACCTATAGTTTGGTTATTAATTTTATTACTGTTTGCTTAATTCTTTTTCAAATTCAGATTGAAGCTTGTTTCGTTCTTCTGCTTTTAAACATTGAACTTTAGAAGTTTCTATGGTTTCTGATAATTTTGTGTTTTTTTTAGAATAGGTTTTTGTTACATGGCAATAAAGCAAGCGCAACATTAATTTAAGTCGTTCACTGGTTGAAGCTTCACCGTATTGTGCTTTATCACAAATATGTTGAGCTTCATCGCAACTAACAAATAAAAAACTTTTTTTCATCTTAATATTTTTCTGTAAACAGAATTTTCAATTTAATTATACCAATTTTTTTCCATGCACTCAGCTAAACTTGTTCGTGCTCTGTGGATAATCACCCATAAGTTAGACGCAGTAATATCCAATTCTTTACAAATTGTTTCTGTATCATAATCTAACATTGTTTTCATTTTAAAAACTTCGGCTTGTTTTTCTGGTAATTTACCTAGGCAATCGTAGATCGCATCACCTAATTCAGAATTTACTAATGTGTCTTCAGCTGTTTTGTCTGAGGCATCAGAAACGCGCTCTTCTAGCCAATCGCCTTCCGTTTCGGTATCACTATGATAGTTCATTCTAACTTCAGCTTTACCTTTATTAGAATTTATTTTTCGATAATGATCAATGATCTTTCGTTTTAAAATTGAAATTAGCCAAGTACGTTCACTTGCTTCTCCTTTAAAATTAACCATTGATTTTAATCCAGCAAGAAATGTTTCAGAAATTAAATCCTGAGCAATTTCTCTGTCACTTACACGTGTAATGGTGTAATTGAAGAGGTAGTCTGAATATAGTTTTACCCAATCGTTTGGGTTGATTTGGTGCTTAGGCATTTATTGATTTGATTACTAAGTCAAAAATAAGTTAAAAAATTGAGAATTAATTTAGTTATATAAGATTACTTATAGCCTGTTCTATAGTTTGATGTTTAAATGTGAATCCTTTTTGAATTAATTTTTCAGGAATGACGTTTCTACTTTTTAGAACCAATTCAGGTTCTGTACTTATAATTTTTGCACCCAACTTGATGAGCCATTTTGGTTGGGGAATTCCGAAAGGAACTTTAAATGATCTTCTAAGTGTAGTCATTAATTTAGTATTTGTAGTTGGTTTTGGTGAAACAATGTTAAAGACTCCGTTGAGGTTGTTCTTTATTAAAAAATCAATAGCTCTTGCAAAATCAGTTTCGTGAATCCAACTAACTTTTTGTTTGCCATGCCATTGTTTTCCTCCTAATCCAAATTTTGTTAATTGTTTTAGAGGGATTAATGCACCTCCGTTTTTACCTAATACAATTGAGGTTCTTAAGATGACCTTTCTTGTCTGTGGTATTTTTATATTATTAAAAGCAGCTTCCCAAGATTTAGCAATATTCATAGAAAAGTCGTTACCAACATCACCGTTTTCTTCCGTCATTTGTTTTTGATATGAACCTTTATAAATTGTTGAAGTAGACATGTTAAGCCAAACCTTTGGTGGTTTTTTGCTTTTAAGAATTGTTTTTCCTAATACGTTAGTAGAATCTATACGAGAATCGTGAATAAGTTTTTTATTAGCTTCAGTATATCTACAATCTACAGATTTACCTGTAAGGTTGATGAGTGCATATGTACCCTCAAGTGCTTTGGTCCATTGGTCTAGATTTTTTGCGTTCCAGTAAATATGATTCGATTTGGTGGGTTTTCTAGTTAAGATTACAATGCCGTAACCATTACTTGTAAAATAGTTTTCTAAAACTTGGCCTAAGAAGCCAGTGCCTCCTGCTATGATTATTGTTTTCATGGTTAAGACGCTTTAGTTGTTGTGAATACTTGTTTCGATTTTCTTCTTCCTCTAAAAAACAAGTATAGATTTAAGAATAACATCACGCCTAAATAGATAGTGAATCCACCAATTTTTTTGCTTAATATTTCCATCAAGGTTTGATAGCTTATGGTTGAGTATGCGCTAGAGTAGATTTTCATGATATATAGTGCGAACCCGATATTTATGAGGTAAAATCCAATTTCGAACAACTTATTGGTTGCTAATGCTATTTCTTCTTTGCCTTTAAAAATATCGATCATAAATATTTTGCCATTTTTAAATAGCATTTTAGAAATGTAAATTGTTAGTAAAATAACTATTGGTAAGTAAATAATGTAGCCGATAATGATTTTAGAATTTTCCATAATTTATTGATTTAAAAGTTTTTGCTTGTGAATGTATTTTAAAATAAAAATGTTGTTATAGTGCATTATTGCTAATGCGATGATAATTCTTCCTAAGGTTAGACTTAAAGAGTTGATGATGTCTGTTACGCTTTCTAAATGTTCCCAATAAGCAATAGTTAAGATGGCGTATCCAATATTTAGTAAGTAATAACCAATTAATAAGAGTTTATTAATACTGGTGACTAAGGGGCGGTTTTGGTTGAATAAATTCAGTAAAAAAACTTCGCCATTTTTATAAAACAGCCAGCCAACCTTAAGCATAATAAAACTAATTAGAGGTAAATACAAGAGGTATGTTATAGCGTTGTAAGTCATCTTATAAAAATAAAATTAGTAGTAAAACGAGAAGGCGGTAAAGTACCCAAGTTGCAGATAAATGCTTTGGTAACGCTAATAGTTTAATACGTCTTATATGCTCACACAACATAAATGAGACTGTTAGCCCAAACCAAAAAAGTAATGCTATTTGTGGTAGTTCTATGATTGGGTTTAAGATTAATACAGGAATCAATATGAAACTTCCCATTAATGAAATAGTCATAAGATTACCAAAGTAATTCAGTTGCTTTTTAAAGTTTAATTTTGAAATGAATAAGGCTTGAAACCCAATTTGACCGAATGCAATTACACTTTCTCTTAATAAATTAGATGCCGGAATTATAGTAATTAATTTACTGAATTTAAAGAGTACAATACTTGTAATGATGGCTGCAAATACAATATAAATTAACCTGTATTTAGTATTAAAACTTGGTACACACTGTAACGTTTCTGTTTTGTCTATTTTACTCGGGATAATTACTTTTCTATTATATGAAATGAATGCATATGATTTTTTGAGTCCAAACTTTATAGGTTTAAAATTCCCTATGCTTTCTACTAGAGGTATTGAATGACCAATCACTTTAAGTAAACTATCTACTCCATAAATTACTGTTTTGCTTTGGTTGTCAAAAAGAGCAATTTCGTTTGAAGCTCTATTTAAATCTATGAAATTTTGTTCTTCATCAGTTAAATTGCAAAAGGCTTTTCTACCATTATGATCTAACATTTTAGTTTTTATGAATCCACTTGTATAAACATTGCATAATGGGCAATCTCTGTCGTAAAGTAAGGTTTGGTTTTGTAGTGTTTTCATTCTTTTTGTTTGTTTTAAACTTTCAGAAAATACTGAAAGTTTTATTTAAAAAAAATATAATCTTATTTCCTTTGTTTTTGTTTATTGCTTTTCAATTGTCATATAGAGCATTCATTTAATAATCTTTATTGAGATTATTAGTTGGGCTATTTCATCAGCTTCATAACTGATTTTGTTAACCAATTCTGTTTCTGATTGACCATTTTATTCATTAAGGTATCTAAGTCTTGTGTAAGTAGATTTAAAGCTTTGGTTTGTTTTATTAACTCTTTTGTTTTTTCCGTGCCATCATCTTTAATAGAAGAGACGTCTTCTAAAACTTTTATTACAGGTCTTATTTCTCTTCTGCTTCGTTCTTTTGCGATAATACGTGCTAATTCTTGTACATCTTTTTCGGTAGTAAAGAATTCTTTTCGTTCACCAGAAACTAAAACTTTAGTAACAATTCCCCAATCCATTAATTGTCTTAAATTCATACTCGTATTACCACGAGAAATTTTAAGCTCTTCCATAACCTCTTCCATAGACAGTGGTTTGGTAGAAATAAAAAGCAATGCTTGTATTTGTGCCATAGCTTTGTTTATGCCCCAAAGTGACCCTAAACTTCCCCAAGTACTAATAAATTTTTCTTTTGCTTCTTGATATTCCATACACAAATATATAATAATTTTTAAACTTTCAATAATTATTGAAAGTTTATTTTGTTTGATAATGAATATGGTCGTCGTGTCTTACTGCTTGGCAGCCGGTAAATCTAATTTTAGATTGATGACGTAATCCCAATGATTGTTTAAGATGAGGTTCTATAAATATCTTTTCCGTTGTTGGGATGGATAGTAGTTGTTCTATTAATAATTTAGTGTTTTTATCATCTAATTTTAAATTATTAATAGTGCCAAGGGTAAGATATTTAGTGAAATCATATTGCCAATAGCCTTTTTTCATACAATTTACAGAGGTGTGATTTTGACTAGAGTTAGCATAAACACCATAACCAGAAACAGAAGGTTTTTTATTGGTTGAATTTCCATCTTGATCTAAATACATCAACGAAATATCTATCTTTTTTCCATCATTATGACTTAAATGTGGAAGCAAAGAGAATCCATTAGTAAAAGGAAAGTTAGCATCTAAATAAGTAATCTTAATATTTGATGCAGCTAAAGCATGAGCAGAGTTTTCTAATTCACTTTTTAAATCTGGATTAACGTAATTTCTAAACGCTAATGGATAAAACCAATTATGAGGTTTCAAATTCTCTTTAAATGTTGGTAGTTTTTCTCGTCCTAAATAAGATGCAAAAGGTGGAATAATTACGAGATTGAAGAGTAGATAAAGTAAAGGGAAAACAATGAGCTTTCCCTTTTTTATTTTATATGAAATAATAATAGCAAGCAACCATATTAATCCACCAACTTGAGTAATTGTTGTTAAAATTATAACGATGATAATGTGTCCAATAAATTTTAATAGTTTCATAAATATTGAACGCATAAGCTTCTCATTTTATTTCAACAAGCCAGCACGTCTCAATAAGGCTTCTGGTTTTGGTTCTTGTCCTCTAAATTTTTTATATAAAGTCATTGGGTTTTCAGTTCCACCTTGAGATAAAACAAAAGTTTTAAATTTATCAGCAACCGTTTTGTTGAAAATACCTTCTTCTTTAAAATATTCAAAAGCATCGGCATCTAAAACTTCGGCCCATTTGTAACTGTAATAACCAGAAGAATAACCACCTTGAAATATATGAGAGAATGCTGTACTCATACAATTCTCAGCAACATCAGGATATAGACTTGTGTCGCCAAAAGCTTTAACTTCGTAAGCTTTTACATCTTTAATTTCTGAAGGATCAACACCATGCCATGCCATGTCTAATAATCCAAAACTTAACTGACGTAACGTTTGCATACCTTCGTGGAACGTCGCAGAGGCTTTAATTTTTTCAATCAATTCCATCGGAATCACTTCACCTGTTTCATAATGCGTCGCAAATAACTCTAAAGCTTCTTTTTCGTAACACCAGTTTTCTAATACCTGACTTGGTAATTCAACAAAATCCCAATACACACTTGTTCCCGATAAACTTGGGTAGGTTGTGTTGGCTAACATGCCGTGAAGTCCGTGACCAAATTCATGAAACAACGTAGTAACTTCATTAAACGTTAATAAAGAAGGTTTACTTTTTGTTGGTTTAGTAAAATTACAAACGTTAGAAATGTGTGGTCTTTCGTTTTTACCATCTTTAATCATTTGCGGTTTGTAAGAGGTCATCCATGCGCCGTTTCGTTTTCCTGCTCTTGGAAAAAAGTCAGCATAGAATATCGATACCAATTCACCATCAGCATCTGTAACTTTATAAGTTAATACATCTTCGTGGTATTTATCAATGGTATCAATTTCTTCAAATTGTAATCCAAATAATTTTTCAGCAACGGTAAAAGCACCGTTAATAACGTTTTCTAATTTGAAATAAGGCTTCAACTGTTCATCATCTAAATTGAATAATTTTTGTTTCAATTTTTCAGAATAATAACCAGAATCCCATTTCTGAAGTTGGTCAATATCATCTAAATCTTTAGCAAAATCTTCAAGTGCTTTAAATTCATCTTTAGCAGCAGGTTTTGCTTTTTCTAATAGTTCATTTAAAAAAGATGTTACTTTTTCTGGCGTTTGTGCCATACGTTCTTCTAAAACAAAATGTGCATGCGTTTTATAGCCTAAAAGTTGAGCGCGCTCAAAACGTAGCTTTGCAATTTTAAGAACGATATCTTGATTGTCTAATTCGTTATTCTGAAATCCTTTTCTACCAAAAGCTTTAGAGAGTTCTTCTCTTAATTTTCTATTGTCCGCATACGTCATAAACGGAATATAACTTGGGTAATCTAACGTAATTAACCAACCGTCTTTATCCTTGCTTTCTGCTAATTGCTTAGCGGCTTCTTTTGCACCTTCAGGCAAACCTGAAAGATCGTCTTCGTTGGTAAGGTGTAATTCGTAAGCGTTGGTTTCGGCAAGAATATGTTCGCCAAATTTTAATTTTAATTGACTTAATTCTTTGTCAATCGCTCTTAGTTTGGTCTTTTTGTCTTCAGCTAAATTTGCTCCGTTTCTAGAGAATCCTTTATATCTTTTATCAAGAAGTGTGGCTTGTTCTGTTGTTAAATCTAAAGTAGATTTAGAATCGTAAACAGCTTTTACACGTTTAAATAAAGCTTCATTTAACGTAATGTCATTACCAAATTCTGATAAAAGCGGTGAAACTTCTTGTGCTATTTTCTGAATCTCGTCATTGGTTTCTGCTGAATTCAAATTGAAGAAAATACTAGAAAGACGATCTAATTCTTCGCCAGAATAATCTAAGGCTTCTATCGTATTTTTAAAAGTTGGTGCTTCAGTGTTTGTTGTTATAGCATTAATTTCAGCTTTAGATTTTTTAATACCTTCTTTAAAAGCCGGTAAATAATCTTCTGTTTTTATTTCTGAAAAAGGGGCTGTTTTATATGGTGTTTCAAATGCTTTATTAAGAATTGTCATTGTTTTCTGTTTTGATATGAATTACATTATTGATACTTGTAATCTATTAGTATGTCTGGTCGAGTGCGGTCGATACCTCTATTTCTGTAGGTTTATATTTTGAATGTGTGAAATTTCTACATTCAGATAAAATTTGAAGCCTATCGAAATCATCATTAGCTAATGCTAATTTCTTTTTAGAACTCCATTTTTTGATTTTCTTCTCAAAATAAATAGCTTGATTTACATCATTAAATTCTTGATGAAATATTAATTCTAAAGGCCTTCTTTTAAAAGTGAAACATGTTTTGTTTAATCCTTCTGCATGTTCATTAAATCGTCGCGAAATATTATTTGTAAATCCAGTGTATAATAGATTATCGGAACATTTAATAATGTAAATAAAATAGGATTTCATACAATTGCTTAGTTTCGTTCAACAGATGTTTGTCCGTTCGAGCGCAGTCGAGAACTCCAAATAGGTCTCGACTGCGCTCGACCAGACATCGAGAAACATTGAGTGCTTAGTTATTTAAACCCTTAGCAGAATCAATAACTTTAGCTTTCAACCCTTCCTTATAATCTACTATTTTGTTTAAAATACTTTGGTCTGCGCTACCTAATATCTGAGCCGCTAAAATCCCAGCGTTTTTAGCGCCATTAAGTGCAACAGTTGCTACAGGAACTCCGCCTGGCATTTGTAAAATAGATAATACAGAATCCCAACCGTCAATAGAATTACTACTTTTTACAGGCACTCCAATAATTGGTAATGGTGATAAAGAAGCAACCATACCTGGTAAATGTGCAGCTCCACCAGCACCAGCGATAATAACTTTGATACCTCTAGTGTGTGCGTTTTTACTAAAATCGAATAATTTTTCGGGTGTACGATGTGCAGAAACGATATCAACTTCAACTTCAATATCAAATTCTTTTAATATATCTATAGCGTCTTGCATTACTGGCATGTCGCTGTTACTTCCCATTATTACGGCTACTTTACTCATTCTCTGTGTTGATTATTGTTTAATAATATTACTTTTAATATCCTTATTTATAGGGTATAAAATGATGACACCAAAGTTAAGATAACTAAGGTAGTATTACCAATTTTTTTGAATCCGTTAACAGAAAGTACTAAAATAGGTTCTGTGTTTCTTAAAAGATGAAACGTATATGAAATGATTAAAATTATTTAAGGTGATTAAATCAAGGTTATTCACTGATCACTTCGATCGTTTGCTTTACTTGTTCTGCAATTTTTCGAGCTACAGCAATATCTTCATTTACAATAGTAACATGTCCCATTTTTCTAAAAGGTCTTGTTTGCTTTTTACCATAAATGTGCGGTGTAACGCCGTGCATTGCTAAGATGTTTTCAATATTCTTATAGACTACATTTCCTGTATGGCCTTCAGCACCTACAAGATTTACCATAACACCAGCAACTTTACTTTCGGTATTACCAAGAGGTAATCCTAAGACACATCTAATTTGTTGTTCAAATTGAGACGTGTAGCTTGCTTCAATACTGTAATGACCAGAGTTATGTGGTCTTGGTGCAACTTCGTTTACTAAGATTTCATCGTTTTCAGTCTGAAACATTTCAACAGCCAATAAACCAACGTGTTTAAAAGTAGAAGCGACCTTTAAAGCTACAGCTTCTGCTTTTTTTGCAATGGCATCAGGAATACGAGCCGGACAAATAACATATTCAACTTGGTTAGCTTCTGGATGAAATTCCATCTCTACCACAGGATATGTTTTTACATCTCCTTTTTCGTTTCTCGCAACGATGACAGCTAATTCATTTTTAAAAGGAATTAACTTTTCGGTGATACATTCTACATTTGGTAAATCACTTAAGTCAACAAGACTTCTAACCACTTTTACACCTGTGCCATCATAACCAAATCGAGCACTTTTCCATACAAAAGGATAGCTTAATCCTCCATTGTCAACCGCTTCATCAATTTCAGAAGTGTATGCAAATCTTGAAAATTCAGCAGTTGGAATGTCATTATCGCGATAAAATAATTTTTGAGTCGCTTTATTATGAATGGTTCTTAATGTTTTAGAAGAAGGGAAAACTTTTACACCTTCTTTTTCAAGGGTTTCTAAAGCATCAACATTAACGTTTTCAATTTCAAAAGTTAAAACATCTACTTTTTTTCCGAAGTCAATAACGGTTTGGTAATCCATTAAATCACCAATAGTAAATTCATCGCAAGCGAGTCGTGATGGTGCTTCTGGGCTAGGATCTATAACACAAGTATAAATGTCAAATTTACGAGTGTCGTACAACATCATTTTACCAAGTTGTCCGCCGCCAAGAATGCCAAGTTTAAAATTTGAAGAAAAATAGTTCATCAATGATTATTGTTCCCTTATAAGAAAGGAAAACTTTTTTAGGATTAAATATCTGCTTTTCAAGAGCAAAAATACGGTAAAAATGATATATACTTATAAATTCCTAAATCAAAAAATGTGCAATCAGCTATCAAATATGTATCTTTGCCATTCTAAAATAAAAAGACAGTGGTAAAGCTTCACGATTTATACTTTAAACCTTTTGTGTCTGAACAAGAATTAGACACTATTGTACAGAAAATGGCAAATGATGTCGCTGCAGATTTAGGCGATGAAGTACCTGTGTTTATTGGGATTTTGAATGGCTCATTTATGGTGGTAAGCGATTTTGTAAAGAAATATCCAAAACCATGCGAAGTTACTTTTATTAAATTAGCTTCTTATGAAGGCGTAAAGTCAACTGAAGACATTCAACGTCTTATTGGATTGACTCAAGATTTAACAGGAAGAACAGTTGTTATTTTAGAAGATATTATAGATACAGGTAATACATTAGAGGAAGTACACCGTATTTTTAAAAATGAAAATGTAAAACAATTACTTATTGCCACGTTGTTTTATAAACCTGAAGCTTACAATAAAGATTTTAAACTTCATTATGTTGGTATGGAAATCCCCAATAAATTCATCGTTGGCTACGGTCTTGATTATGATGGATTAGGAAGAGATTTACCAGCAGTATATCAATTAAAAACTACACAACACATGACTAATTTAGTGCTATTTGGCCCTCCTGGTGCAGGAAAAGGAACCCAAGCGGATTTTTTAAAGGAAAAATATGATCTAGTTCATATTTCTACAGGCGATGTTTTTAGATTTAATATTAAAAACAAAACTGCTTTAGGAATGTTAGCAAAGTCTTTTATTGATAAAGGAGAGTTAGTGCCAGATCAGGTAACTATTGACATGTTGAATAAGGAAGTTGATAAAAATGCAGATGCAAAAGGTTTTATTTTCGATGGTTTTCCAAGAACTAACGCTCAAGCAAAAGCATTAGACGAATTAATGGAAACTAAAGATTCTCAGATTAATGCCATGGTAGCTTTAGAAGTAGATGATGAGGTGTTAGTACAACGTTTATTAAAACGTGGTGAAACAAGCGGAAGAGCTGATGATGCTGATGAAAGCATTATTAGAAATAGAATAAAAGAATACTATAAAAAAACAGCCATCTTAAAAGATTATTACGCTGAGCAAAATAAATATTTTGGTGTTGATGGTGTTGGTAGTATTGAAGAAATTACAGTACGATTAAGTGCTGCGATTGATAAATTATAAATTGTTATTCCTAATAAAATAGGGATCTAACTAAAAAGATTCCCACTTTGGTGGGAAATGAATATGACTGAAGGAAATTTTGTAGACTACGTAAAAATGCATGTGTCTTCTGGTAACGGAGGAAAAGGATCATCGCATTTACATCGCGAAAAATATATTGCTAAAGGTGGTCCAGATGGTGGAGATGGTGGACGAGGAGGTCACGTAATTTTACGAGGAAACTCTAATCTTTGGACATTAATCCATTTAAAGTTTAAAAGACACTTTAGAGCAGGCCATGGTTCTCATGGTAGTTCAGGAAGAAGTACAGGTGCAGATGGTGAAGATATCTACGTAGATGTACCATTAGGAACTGTTGTCCGTGATTCTGAAACTGATACTATAATGTTTGAAATTACCGATGAAGGTGAGGAAAGAATTGTAGTTAAAGGAGGAATGGGAGGACGTGGTAACTGGCATTTTAAAAATTCAGTAAACCAAACGCCTCGTTATGCGCAACCTGGTATTCCTCTTGAAGAACTCGATATTACTTTAGAACTTAAAGTTTTAGCAGATGTTGGATTGGTTGGATTTCCTAACGCAGGAAAATCAACATTGCTTTCTGTTTTAACTTCTGCAAAACCTAAAATTGCAGATTATGAGTTTACAACTTTAAAACCTAACTTAGGTATCGTTGAGTATCGTGATTTTAAGTCATTTGTAATGGCTGATATTCCTGGTATTATTGAAGGTGCTGCAGAAGGAAAAGGTTTAGGGTATTATTTCTTAAGGCATATTGAACGAAATTCAATTCTGCTATTTTTAATTCCTGCAGATGCTGAAGATATTGTTAAGCAATACGAAATATTAGAAGACGAACTTAGACGTTATAATCCTGAAATGTTAGATAAAGATCGCCTTGTGGTGGTTTCTAAATCTGATATGTTGGATGATGAATTAAAGTCTGAAATATCTACAATATTAGATAAAGATTTATCTGTAGATTATCTATTTATATCTTCTGTCGCACAGCAAGGTTTAGTGGAATTAAAAGATCAACTTTGGAAATTATTAAACAATTAATGATTATTTATTAGAATGAAAGCATATCTCAAAAGCCTCGTAGAACTTAACGGAACTAAAAGGAGTTTACGGTTTGCTTATTTCATTCAGTTTCTAATTATATTATCTGTTATAACATTTTCAATTGAGACTTTACCTGATTTAAAACCACAAATTCATTTAGTTTTAAAAGCTATTGAGGCTTTTTGTGTCATTGTATTCACATTCGAATATTTAGCTCGTATCTACGTCGCTGAGAATAAGACTAAATTTATTTTTAGCTTTTTCGGTATCGTAGATTTTTTAGCTATTCTACCTTTTTATTTGTCTTTCGGTATCGATTTACGTTCGCTGCGTTTATTGCGTATGTTCCGTTTGTTTAGATTGTTTAAACTGGTGCGTTATAATAAGGCTATGCGTCATTTTGCAAATGCCATGCGCTTGGCAAAAGAGCAGATTATTCTTTTTATGATGATTACTTTGATGCTTATCTATTTTACAGCAGTAGGTATTTATTATTTTGAAAACCAAGCACAACCAGAGCATTTTTCTTCTATATTTTCAAGTCTTTGGTGGTCTATCGTAACCTTAACAACTGTTGGTTATGGTGATGTTTATCCAATTACTATTGGTGGTCGGATTTTTACATTCTTTATGCTGTTAATTGGTTTAGGGGTTGTTGCAATTCCAACGGGTATTATTTCATCTTCTTTAACGAAAGCTATTGAGCCTAACGATGAAGGTGAATAGTTTTAAATAAGTACGTTAATATTTAATTAGCGAAACATTTTGGTATTAGTATTTGATTTTTCATATTTTTAAAATAAAAAATATGAAGTCTTTAAAATTTCTATTGATTACTTTTCTATTAGTGTCTTGTGCTGTAAAAGTTAATTACGACTATGAAAAGGCAACAGATTTCAATACTTACAAATCTTACAATTACTTTGATGATATGACTACAGGCTTATCTGAATTAGATAATAAACGTTTAATTAGAGTTATGGATGCTAAACTTGAAACAATGGGCTTAACGCGATCTGAAAATCCTGATTTCTTCATAGATATTAAAAGTCAAAATATTCAAGGTCGAAATAATAGTAATGTCGGAGTTGGCGTCGGTGGAGGCGGAGGTCGTCTTGGAGGTGGACTTTCTGTTGGTATTCCAATTGGTCAAAATAAAGCAACAAGAGAAATTAGTATCGAGTTTGTAGACGATACAAAAACAGGGATGTTTTGGCAAGCTATAACTGAAAGTAGCTATACTGATAATGACATACCTGAAAAGCGAGAAGAACAGTTTAAGGTTATAGTAGAAAAGGTGTTTTCAAGTTATCCACCAAAGCAAAATGAATAATATAGATTAGCTTATAGCTTATAGCTTATAGCTTTAGATAAGGATAAGATTAAGTAGATTTTATCATAATCCTAACATTCTAAAAGTATTGTTTCCTTTCTTGTTTTGTGAATTTGGTAAAAAGAAAAGAATGAAAAATTTAAAAGGGAAAGTAGCCTTAATTACAGGAGGTACAAAAGGAATCGGATATGGAGTGGCAGAAGCATTACTTAATCAAGGTTTAAAAGTTGTAATTACAAGTAGAGATAAGAACTCTGCAGAAGAAGTTGCAAATGAATTAGCTTCTAAAACAAATTGTGTTGGGTCTATAATTGGGGTTCAAGCAGATGTAAGACAATTAGAAAGTCAAGAAGAAGCAGTAAAGCAAGCCATAAGTGTATTTGGTCAATTAGATATTGTAATTGCAAATGCAGGTTTAGGACTTTTTGCTAGTATTGAAGATTTAACCGTAGAACAGTGGAATGATACTATTGATACCAATCTTACAGGGGCATTTAATTCAATAAAAGCGAGTGTTAAAGCACTTAAAGAATCTAAAGGATATTACATTACGATATCTAGTTTAGCAGGTGCAAACTTCTTTGCTAAAGGTTCTGCTTATAATGCTAGCAAATTTGGATTAACAGGCTTTACCCAAGCTGTAATGTTAGATTTGCGTAAGTATGGCGTTAAAGTCAGTACCATTATGCCAGGTTCTGTATCTACATATTTTAACGGAAATACGCCTAGTGAAGATCAAGCATGGAAAATTCAGATAGAAGATATAGGAGAGTTGGTTGTCGATTTATTAAAAATGAATCCTAGAACTTTACCTAGTAAAATAGAGGTGCGACCAACAACGCCTCCTAGCAAGTAGAGAATCTTGTTTTTACGAAATATATAAAAACGAATCGGGAGACTTTTAAGGTTTCCTTATTCGTTTTCAATTTTCTCAATCATCTCTCTAAAAAGATTCAATAGAAAAGTTAGTTTGCTAGCATCACCAGCGGCTCTAAATCTTTTATTAGAAATTTTTACGCCATACCAATCTTGTCTGCCGTTTTCGTTAAGAACCCATTTTATTTCAAGATTAGCTATTGATGTTTTTGAAATATCAATTTCAACATCCCAACCTGGATTGTCTAAAGTGGTTATTTGGATCGCATCACCTTTTTCCCATTCGCCATCGGCATTCTCTTTAAACCAATCTTGTATCCACTCTAAAATTTCCATTTGTATTTTTTATTAAAATTGATTTTACTTGTATATTTTGAAATCCTCAATCGATATTCAACGTCAGTTCGAGTGATTTTAATTTTTTAAAATCGTATCGAGAACGGTTAGTAAAACAAATTGTTCTCGATACATTTATTGATTTTCCGTTGCACTTCAAATCAATAAACACTCGAACTGACGATGACTATTATTTATATGCTTTCAACAAAATCTAAAAACACTTTTTTGTGTAATTCTAAATCCATATTTGGTGACAAAGCAACACGTGCAATATAATCTTTATCGCCTTCTTTTGTGGTACCTTGGGTAGAAGTTGCCGGAATCGTCCAGTAACAACCTTTTAATTGACCGTAACTCACACAGTATTTACTCTCATCAGGGATTTCTGTAATCATTAAGTTGATTAACTTATGATTTAAAGCACGTTTATACGTTTCTTTTTCTACAGCAGTATTTCCTTTTGTAGGAAGATCTAATGAAAAAACAGAAGGTGTAAATCCTTGTGCAGCTAATTCTTCAGAAACAAAATTGATTTTAGCACCAGGTAATGTTTCATGAATATAGTTTACAAAATCGCGTGTGTTAGTGTAAGCATCTGTAATTCTTTGATTCATAGACGGTAATTGCTTTGCTAATATTTCGTATTGCTGATCTGTAGCTTCATTATCACATAACGTTAAATGAAGTTCTATTTTTTCAATTAGCGCTTCTGCTTTATTGTTGGCCACACAATAACCTGCAGTACATTTTCCGCCACTTGGAAATTTAGATCCACTAGCGTAAGAAATAGTTCTTACCGTTGATAATATTTCACCTTCACCTAAAAAATGAACATTAGGGCAGAAAGTCTGATCTAGTATAAATACAGGATCAATAGCAATATTACCGTCGGCTGTTTTTCGTTCTTTACTTAGAGCTGATTTTAAGGCATCTAAATCCGGAACTTCAACTCTAGGATTTGTTGGGATTTCAGCAATGATGTAAGGAACGGCATCCTCTAGAGCAACTTTAGTTAAAACAGTATGAATACTTTGCACCATATCGTTATCACCATCCACAGGTAAATCTACAACTTCCACATTATCTAAACATGCAGCAACACGTCTGGCTTGGTCATTGGTGCCGCCATAACAGTTTGGTGGTACAATAAATTTAATAGCTTTTCCTTTGTGTTTTTCTAGCGCATCATCAACCAATCCCATCATAATGGCATATTGCATAGAAAGTCCGCTAGAAGCCACTAAAGGTAATGCTGTGGTTGCTGTAATGTCTTTAAGGGAATTTAAAACACTAGCTTTATTGGCTTCAACATTGTCATCTTTGGCAGCAATATATGTTTGAGCTACTAATGCTTTTAAAGCGATAAGAGAATTAGAAGGTGTCATGGCAACAGTTTCTCTTCGTCTTACATGCTGAATATCGGAAACATAATGTTCGTTTTCTTTTCCGTTAACGACTAAAATACTTCCAAGGTGGTCATGTAGACTTATAATGAAATCTATATTAGGATTCAGTTCATAATTACCAATTTTATCTTCTTTAGAAATAAAAATAGTACTGCCTTCAAATTTAGAAATGTCGTCTACCTTTTCAACTTGTTTTACTTCAAAATTGTAGCCATAAACATGTTTTATAAGCGCAGCATCAAAAGATTTTGGTAATGCATCTGTATAAACAATTTGCGTGTTTTTGTTTTCTAATAAATTGGTTCTTAGAATTGCTAAAACAGGAACTGTTTGAGAACCAAAACTAATCACATTTTCAGAATGTAAATCGTTTAAGTTGGCAATTCCCCATTCTAAAATACTAGATAGTGGGTGACCTAATCGAATATAATCGTATGCTGTAGGTAAAACTTTTAATGCAGAAGATTCTGAATTATTGTCTTTGTATAAGGTTTCAAACTGATCTAAAAATTGTGTTTTAGCCAATTTTTCATTGTAAATATCTAATCGATGCGTTGTTAGATTTAGCCAGTCTGAAGGCATTTGTTCTAATACATCTTTTATATAATTGAGTGTTTTATTGTCTTGCATAATTTCCACTTTTAAATAGGTTGTAAAGATACGTTAGTTAAGAATTTCTTTAAAGCCTTACAGGATGTTTGTTATAGTTTTCATAAGACTATGTTATAATCCCTAAGGCATTCTTTTTATAAGTTTTTTGAGATGAAAATAGATTTAAAATAAGAAAAGTGAAGTTACTTTTTACGTTTGAATATCTTTTTCCAAAAGACTGAAATTGTATTCTTAATTTTAGTTTGTTGTGATACAGCTGTTGCAAATGCCATTGTGCTCAGTAATGAAACAAAAGCAAGCGTTCCTAATGATCCGCCATAGCCATTAAACACATTTTTTTTACTCATATAGATAATAGTGAATAGTGTTCCTGCTATCGCTAATAGTGTATAACTCTTCATGGTGCTTGCTGAAACCATGCCGATAAATGATGAGCCTATAAATACAATTTGAATATGCTTCGTTAAGTAAGGGCTAAGTAAGTCTGGAAAGCAATAAAAGAACAATCCAACAATTAAAGACAGTAATGCCGAAGCTTTAACAGCACCTTGCCTAAGTTTTTCACTAATAAAAAAAGTTAGTGTTGCACCTAAAATACCAGATGTGATGAGGATAAATTCGTTCATACAATTAACCAGTATATAAATGAAGCAGCAATAACACCACCAAAAGCCATAGTTCCTAGCTTACCGCCAACACCTAAAAATAAATTTTTAGAGATCATAAAAAAGAAACCCGCTAAGGTTCCGGCAGCAATTACAAACCAAATATGAGGCGTTGTTTCTACACTAGACATCCCTACAAAAGCACCACAATAAATACTTGCAGGTAATTGTTTTAAATAATTAGATCTTTTATTGAGATGCGGTAAAAATGCAGCAATAGTGCCAACAATACCCACAGCTAAAATACTACCTAAACCACCAACAATATTTAAGAGGTAACATAGTACTGCGCCAGTTGGAACCCAAATAACGACAGATATTTTCTCGTAGGCGTAATCTTCGTGGTGTAAATCTAAATATTTGTATCCGAAAATTAATGTTGGTAGAATTAGAAGCGCAGATATAAAAATAGTGCCCTTCAATTCGTAATATTCTTTGACCACCATGGTTAAAAACATGATGAGCACCAATAACACAGATATGACCATTAAAAATCGAATGGCTTTGTGTCTTCTCATTAAGAAATTATCTTTTTTAGTTTGAAACTAAGTTTTATAACTCAGCATTTTGAAGCGTCAAAGTTCTGCGAAATTTTTGGAGATGACAAATTGTAGGCTAATAATTTATCATGCTTTAATTGTTGTTTTTTAAGTTGAATTTATAAAACCAATAAACCATGATCTCTCAATACATGAATAGGTTTTGAATACCAAAACAATTCAAAATCTTCAAAATGTGTTTCAAAACTGACTTTTAATTGTTTAAAAGATTGCGGTTTGTTTTGAGGGGTAATTTGTTCTAAAGTATCTAATAACCAGTTTCCTTTTTCTTTTTCTGTTGTAATCTGAAATGTTTCTACGGTATCATGAAATGTGATTTCCATAAAGTCATTTTTATGTCCTTTTTTAGTTTTAGAAAATTCGTGAACTAAAGGAAATGTACCTAACCAAGCAATTTTTGCTGTTGGTTTAATATTAAAAACAGGTTCTTGTGCTAAGCAATTATAAATAAAATCAGGATCAATATCAGTTTCAGGAATATCGAATTCAAACCAATCTTGTAAAGGGATTTCAAAACCAATACCATGCATAAAGTTAAAGAGTGATTTTTTTAATCCGAAACTAAATTGTGCGTGATCAATGCCTGTAGAATCCGTGAAATCAACATCATTATTCGCAAAAGTGATGTTTTTGTAATTAGGTGAAATGCCATATTCTTCCGGGTGTAAACCAACAGGACTATGAGCCGTTAATGCAAATTGATGCCAAAAGCCAGACTGTAAAATTCCAACTTCAAAAAGCTGACGTACCATTTCTAAACTATCAACGGTTTCTTGCACAGTTTGTGTAGGGTAGCCATACATTAAGTATGAGTGTACCATAATGTTTGCTTCGGTAAAATTACGTGTTACTTGTGCTACTTGCTCTACGGTTACACCTTTATCAATCAATGCAAGTAAACGGTCGGAAGCTACTTCTAAACCACCAGAAACAGCAATGCATCCAGATGCTTTTAGTAAAACACAAAGGTCTTGCGTAAAATTCTTCTCGAATCTAATGTTTGTCCACCAAGTAACGCTGAGGTTTCTTTTAATAATTTCGAGTGCTAAAGCTTTCATTAAAGACGGTGGTGCAGCTTCATCTACAAAGTGAAATCCAGTTTCTTCAGTTTGTTCAATTAACGTTTCCATGCGGTCTACTAAAAGACTAGCGACAACAGGCTCGTAAATTTTAATATAGTCTAATGAAATATCGCAAAACGTACATTTCCCCCAATAACAACCATGTGCCATGGTGAGTTTGTTCCATCGGCCATCGCTCCATAAACTATGCATAGGGTTTGCAATTTCTATAACAGAAATATATCGATCTAATAATAAATCGGAATAATCAGGAGTGCCAACATCTTGTTGTTTGTAATCTGGGGCTGTGCTATTATTTTTATAAACTATGCTTCCGTTTTCTAATAGAAAAGTACGTTTAAAAGAAGTTTCGTTTTTAAGGACAACGTTATGTAATAACTCAATTGGAAGTTCACCATCATCTAAAGTTATAAAGTCGAAAAACTCAAAAACTCTAACATCATTTACGGAACGCAATTCTGTATTCGGAAATCCGCCTCCCATGGCAATTTTAATCTCAGGATAATTAGATTTTATAAATTGTGCACAACGAAAAGCACTATATAAATTACCAGGGAAAGGTACCGAAAAGCAAATCAGTTTTGGCTGCGTTTCTTTAATTTGAGCGTCTAATATTTCTAATGTAATTTGATCTATAAAAGTACTGTCATCTTGTAAATTCTCATAAAGTTCATCAAAAGAATTTGCACTTTGTCCTAAGCGCTCAGCGTAACGGCTAAAACCAAAATCGGGATCAATACATTCTACAATAAAGTCAGATAAATCTTCAATATATAACGTAGCTAAATGTTTAGCCTTGTCTTGGTTTCCCATAGAGCCAAAAGCCCAATCCATATCATCTAATTGTTCAAAACGTGAGGCTTGTGGTAAAAAACCATTGGTGCAAATCTGTCTGGCAAAAGTTTGATTTTTCCCTTGTAGAAATAAGATAATATCATCTAGCGATTGTAAATAATGCTCTTTTAGAGCATAAATACGTTGACAGTTTTCTGTTTGAATGCGATTGTTTTCAAAAGCAAGTTCAAAAATTTCTTTAAATGTGCTTTTAGTGAAAAGTTCTAAAATAACTTCAATGCCCAAATCCATTTGAAAAGCGTCTATACTTTTCGTGTTTAAAAAACCTTTAAGATAGGCTGTGCCAGGATAAGGCGTATTTAATTGGGTGAATGGAGGTGTTATGAGTAAGAGATCTTTCACATGTTGAAGTTGAAAATGAAACTAAATTTGAAACAGTTTGATGCAAATATAGTTTGAAATCTACCCATTCTTTAAAATCTCAGTAACGGCTTGTTGGTAAGCTTTAGGATTATTTGCTTTTTTTATTTTTTTGAATGCTTTCTGTGGGTTTGAAAACGACTGAGCAAAATATTCCCAAAACCCTTGCATTTTCATTTTTATAGGAGTTGGCCCAGATAAAACTTCATCATACTGATGGTAAATAGTATCATGGAATTCTCTAAAAATTTCCCATCTATTTTCTGGATATTCTGTAGTATCGTTTTTAATCATGCTAGGTAAAAACGGATCAGCAATGAGTCCTCTACCAATCATAAAATGATCGATACTAGGAAAACGGGTTTGCATCTCTTTTAATTTTGCCACAGATGTAATATCACCATTGTAATAGAGTTTGTGTTTGGTGCTTTCTGTACATTTTTCAAAGGCCTCTAAATTTACACCACCTTTATAAAGTTGTTTTCCTATACGGGCGTGGATTGCTATATTTTTTAGGGGATATTGATCTAGAATAGGGAAGGTGTTTAGTATTTCTTCAGGATTTTCATAACCCATGCGCATTTTCATAGAAACGAGAATATCTGTTTCACGGTGCACACGATCTAAAATATGATTAATTTTTTCAGGATCGCAAATTAATCCCGAACCCATACCACGATTGGTTACCATTGGATATGGACAACCTAAATTCCAGTTTAATTCTTTGTAGCCTAATTCTTGAATATAATCGACAACAAATAGAAATTCATCAGCACTATTGGTCATGATTTGCGGAATCACTTCGAGTTCAGAATTATTTTCGAGTTGTAAATCGAGTTTATAAGAGTTTTTTATAATTAATTTTTTATTGAACCTTATGTAAGGAGCGTAAAATGTATCAATTCCCCCAAAATAGTGATTAAACGCATTTCGAAATCGAAAGTCAGTAAACCCTTGTAATGGTGATGATAAAAGTGTAATTGGCATTCCTTATTCTATTTTTAGATTCAATTTTTTGGAACTGCTAAATAACAAAAAACTACCTTATAATCACGATTATATAAGGTAGTTTATAATTTGAAAAGTAAGTTTTACTTAACGCGTTTTAGTGTGATTGAATTTTTGTCAAACTCAGTTGGTCTTACATTGTCAAAACTCAGATTAAAATTCATTGTATCCTTGTCGGTAAATTCAGCTATTGCAAGGATGTTTTGTGATTCTCCTGATTCTATTTTTGTTACTTTTAAGTCAATTTCAATAGGAGTGGTGTTATAATTAACAGTATAGGTCATTTTTCCTTTTTCACCTTTCATAATAAATTTTTTACCTCCCATAACTTGGCCATTAATTTCAAATGCAGCATAACCTTCGTTGTCAAAAATTAAATAACCAATTTCGTTTTGATCCTCACCAATCCATTTGCCAACAAATGTTTCTTTTTGGCTTGTAGAACTTAGTAGAAATAAAGGAATGAAAAAAAATGTAAATAGATACTTCATAATTTGGGATTTAAAATATAGTGTTTAAAAATTCTTCAATGTTAGTTGTGTTAGCTTTTATTAATTCTTCTCTAGCAGCTTTAATATCAATGTTTTTTTTGTCTTGAGACAGTTTAAATTTACCTTCCCAATGGGTGATGGTAATTTCGAACATTACAATATAATCAAGATTTTTATCTAATCGAGGATTATCTGCATTTAAAATATATTTCTGGTCAGGAGCTTCTAAAAATTCAGTCATAGTAATTAATGACTTTTTTAAAGCTGCTTTGTCTGTATTAGCTTTTACTTTTCCTGATAAGTGGACTTTAATATAATTCCAAGTCGGAAGATGCGCCGTTTCAAAAATACTTGGTGAAATATAACATTCTGGACCACTAAAAATAAGTGTTACATCACGATTGTCTTTTAATAATTTAGCTTGTGGGTTATTAATATCAATGTGACCAATTAGCTTTTCGTCTTCATAAATTAAAGGTAAATGTGTAATTAAGGGAAGATTATTTTCTACCGATATTACGGTTGCTAAAGGGTATGCTTTGATGACTTCAATTAAATGATTAATGTCGTTATCTTGATGTTGTTTTGGTGGATACAAATGAAATATAGTTAATGATTAAAAATGGTTCTTAGATTTATTTATGCACCAAACTGTTTAAGATGATGATCTAAATGTTTGTATTGCATTTGTCCCCATTGTTGTGCTGTAAAATAACCAAAAGCAGGATGAGAAGCCCATTCTGTTTTTTCTTTAAGAGCGTGACTTTCGTCAATTAATGGTTTTAATTTTAATATTTCTGCGTTAAAATCTTTAGATTCTTTAGTTTTTAAAACCTTAGCTGTTGGCAATCCCTTTTTCCAAGGTTTATCATTATATAAAGACTTTTTGAAAAATACTTTAGCTAACCAGCTAGGTTTTAATTTGTAGTCTTCTTTTTCTAGCATAATATTAAAAGGGCCTTGGCAATGCCATGCCATTTGGCCGATATTCATTTTTCCCCATTGAGACTTAGAGTCTTTATTTAGAGTTTCAATACGGGTTTTAATATCGTTATAACCGGATTCTTCAAAAATAGATTTCATAATATTTGAATTTAATGACACTCGAAATTTACAATTTTTTATCTTTAGTGCATGTCAGAGAAACCTACTTCGTTTTCAATTAAAAATTGGTCACAAGATGATCAGCCTCGAGAGAAGCTCAGAGACAAGGGGAAAACGACTTTGAGTGATGCCGAACTTATAGCTATTTTAATAGGTAGTGGTAATCGAGAAGAAAGTGCTGTTGCTCTTTGTAAACGCATATTTGCAAGTGTAAATAACAATCTTAATGCTTTGGGTAAATTGTCTATTGCGCAATTAATGGAGTTTAAAGGTATTGGTGAAGCTAAGGCAATTACGATTACTGCGGCTTTAGAATTGGGGAGGCGTAGAAGGCTAGAAGATGCGTTGCGGTTAGATAAGGTTAACTCTAGTCGATCTGTTTTTGATATAATGCAACCCATCATTGGTGATTTGCCTCATGAAGAATTTTGGATTTTATATCTTAATAATTCAAATAAAGTGATTAAGAAAAACCAATTAAGTAAAGGCGGAATCACAGGAACTTTAGTCGATGTGCGTTTAGTGCTTAAAAACGCATTAGAAGTTGGTGCAATAGCATTAATATTATGTCATAATCATCCTTCAGGGGCTTTAAGACCAAGTAAAGCAGATATCGATATTACTCAAAAATTAAAACTTGCAGCTCAAAGTTTAGATATTTCAGTTTTAGATCATCTTATAATAACCGAGAACGCTTATTATAGTTTTGCAGATGAAAATCAAATGGGCTAATCTTTATAATAAAACTTCAAATAAAATCAATACCAACTCGCTGTGGAATTAACGGAGAATGCAGTTGGAATTTGTTATTTTTATCTTTTAGAATTTTCAAGACCTTATGTTATTAGTTTATACTCACAAAATCACACCACGTGTTACTTATACGTTTAAGCATATATGCAGACGTGTTTTAGGAATAGAAGTGAGATTTACATCTAAAGTAGAAGATTTTATTGCACACGATAGCTTAAAAATGTCTTATGCAAAAAAGCCTTTAAGCAATGAATTGTTTGTTAGAAGTCATGACTTGTTATTTGATCATGGTTTATCTGATTTAGAAATCAATGTGCAACAATGGGGTAATACTAAAGGTTTCTTTGCTACAAGTGAACGTAGTGATTTGCCTTTCGATATTTTTGCAGCATCCTTTTATATGCTAAGTCGATATGAAGAATATTTACCTCATGTAAAAGATGAATATGGGCGTTTTTTAGCGTCTGAAAGTTTAGCTTTTCATCATAAATTTTTAAATCAACCTGTTGTAGATCTTTGGGCTTATAAATTAAAAGATGTTTTAATGCAACGTTTCCCTGATTATAATTTTCCTGAACGAAAATACACCGTACAGCCTGTGATTGATGTGCCTATGGCGTATTATTTTAAGCATAAAGGTTTTTTGAGAACCATTGGAGGAACTCTGAATGATCTAAGACGTTTAAAACTTAAACAATTATATTTTAGATATACTGTTTTAATGGGATTTAAACGAGATCCGTATGATACTTTCAGATGGATTATTAGAAAACAAAAGGCTAATAAAACAAAATTTACAGTACTATTTTTAATAGGTGATTATTCTACTTACGATAAAGGAATAAGCACAACAAAAAAAGATTTTATTTCATTAATTAAATCCGTTGCCGATTATTGTAATGTTGGGATTAAGGCCTCTTATTTTTCGCTAAATGATGTTGCTATTCTTAAAAAGGAGAAACTTAAAATGGAAGCGATAACGCATATAGATTTAAATGCGGTACGTCACTCTTTTTCGAAGTTAAATTTACCTGTTTCATATAGAAACTTGGTCGAGTTAGAAATTAATCAAGATTTTACAATGGGTTATATTGATACCTTAGGTTTTAGGGCAGGTACTTGTACACCATTTCAATTTTACGATTTGGATTATGAAGTACAAACACCACTTCAAATAAATCCATATCATTGTTTAGATTTTGCGCTATTAAAGTATGATTCTCTATTAGATAAAACAGAGCATTTACAAGAAGTAATAGACGAAGTTAAAGCTGTAAATGGTATTTTTACTCCTGTATTTCATAATTACTCATTTAGTAATTTAGACCGTTGGGAAGGTTTTCGATCTTTATTCAACTTAATATTAGATTCAGAAGAATGACACACCAAATAAAGCATGTTTTTTTCGATTTAGATCATACACTTTGGGATTTTGATAAGAATTCAGGATTAACTTTTGAGAAAATTTTTAAGCTGAATAAAATTGAAATTAGTTTGAATAATTTTTTATCGGTTTACGAGCCTATAAATCTTAATTATTGGAAGCTTTACAGAGAAGATAAAGTGACAAAGTCTGCATTACGCTATGGCAGATTAAAAGATGCTTTTGATAAAATAGGAGTTGAGGTTGATGATGCTATGATTTATCAATTATCGGATGCCTATATCGAAAATTTATCGTCGTTTAATAATTTATTTGAAGGTACTTCTGAAATTCTAGATTACTTGAAAGATAAATATCAATTGCATATTATTACCAATGGGTTTGAAGAAGCCCAAGAAAAGAAAATGATTTCTTCAAATATCAGATCTTATTTTAAGACTGTTACAAATTCTGAAATGGTAGGTGTTAAAAAACCGAATCCTAAGATTTTTAATTTTGCATTAGATATTGCTAAAGCAAAAGCTAACGAAAGCATAATGATTGGAGATAATCTTGAGGCTGACATAGAAGGTGCTCATAATATTGGGATGGACACAATTCATTTTGATTATAAAGCTTCAGATTATAATCATACTTATAAAAGAATTACAAATTTAAAAATGCTTGCAAATCACCTTTAAAATTTAATATCATGATTAAGAAAATAATATTTACAATTTCATTTATCATCATAACTGTTTGTGGTAATGCTCAAAAAAATATTAATGATTATAAATATATCATTATACCTAATTCATTTGAGTTTTCTAAAAGTGACGATCAATATCAATTAAATTCTCTTTCTGAATTTTTATTCAAAAAGTATGGTTATGAAGCTTATTTAATTGATAATGTGCCAGAAGATATAAAATCTGATCGTTGCTCAGCTTTAACTGCTGATGTGTCTAATGAGGAAAAAACCATGTTTAAGACCCGAGTAGAAGTTATACTGAAAGATTGTTATGGAGAGGTTGTAATAAAATCTAAGATTGGTGAATCTAGACTAAAGGAATATCCAAAAGCTTATAATCAGGCTTTGAGGGATGCTTTTGAAACTTTTAAAAATTTAAATTATAAATATGTAGCTAAAGAAAAGATTGTAGAGACTTCAAGAGAAGAAGAACCTACAGTAATGAAGGTTGTTGCTAAGGAAAAGGAAATTACAGAAGAAGATACTAAAGTTCTAGTTCCTAAAGTAGAAGTTAAGGATAAGAAAGCAGAAGATGTTGTAAGTTCAAGTAAAGAAACAACATCAGAACTTTATTATGCACAAGCTATAACTAATGGATTTCAACTCGTAAATTCAGAACCAAAAGTGGTAATGATTTTATTGGCTACATACGCTAAAGATGTGTTTTTAGTAAAAGATAAAAATGCCATTGTTTTTAATAAAGATGGTCAATGGATTTATTCTCAAAATGAAGGAACAAGTTTAGAAGTGAGAGTTTTAGATATTAAATTCTAATAACCATATTTGTCTTTCCACAGCGTTTTTAAATAATTACGTTGCGATTGCTCACGTGCATTATTTCCTGGGTTATATAGCTTAGTATTGGCTATTTCTTCTGGGAGAAACTCTTGATGAGCAAAATTATTTTCATAATTATGAGAATATTTATAAGCTTCTCCATAGCCTAATTCTTTCATCAGTTTTGTAGGTGCGTTTCGCATCGGTATTGGTACCGATAAATCACCTGTCTCTTTAACTAATTGTTGCGCTCTTCCAATAGCCTCGTAAGCTGCGTTGCTTTTTGGTGAGCTAGCTAAATATGTAGCGCATTGACTTAGTATAATCCGAGATTCTGGATTGCCAATAACAGAAACGGCCTGAAAAGTAGTGTTAGCAAGTACTAAAGCAGTAGGGTTTGCATTACCAATATCTTCACTTGCTAAAATTAAAAGTCGTCTTGCAATAAATTTTACATCTTCACCACCTTCAATCATACGTGCTAAATAATACACAGCAGCATTGGGGTCACTTCCTCTTATCGATTTTATAAATGCTGAAATTATATCGTAATGTTGTTCTCCTGTTTTATCGTATCGAGCAGCTTTGTGTTGCACTTGTTTCATCACTAAATCATTAGTGATAACAATATCTCCTTCTTCAAAAGAAGCGACTAGTAATTCAAAAATATTTAATAATTTTCTAGCATCTCCTCCAGATAATCGGAGTAAAGCTTCGGTCTCTTTTAATTCAATATTTAATTTAGAAAGAACGGTGTCTTTCGTTATGGCACGTTGTAATAAGTCTTCTAAATCAGTTTTGCTAAAAGCATTTAAAGTATAAACTTGGCATCGTGATAATAATGCCGAAATCACTTCAAAACTTGGATTTTCTGTTGTGGCTCCAATTAAGGTTACCCAACCTTTTTCTACAGCTTCTAGTAAAGAATCTTGTTGAGATTTGCTAAATCTATGAATCTCGTCAATAAATAAAATAGGATTTTTAGCGGTGAATAATCCACCACTTTTTTTAGCCTTATCAATAACTTCTCTAATGTCTTTTACACCAGAATTGATGGCGCTTAATTTAAAAAATGGGCGTTCAGATTCATTAGCAATAATATTGGCTAATGTGGTTTTTCCAATTCCAGGAGGTCCCCAAAGTATAAGTGAAGGAAGTACTCCACTTTTAATCTGATGGTACAACATACCTTCTTTACCTACTAAATGTTGTTGACTTAAATAGTCATTCAGTGTATGTGGTCTTAAACGTTCTGCTAATGGAATATTCATAACTCAAAATTACAAAATGCTTTTGTGATGGTTTAATGAATTTGATTAAATTCATATAAAAATCAAGAGAATGAGTTTCGTGTTTCTGCCAATATTACCGAAATTCATTTTTGGCTATAATTTTGAATGACTTTCTTATAAATTTGAATATGAGCAAAACACAACATTTTAAATACTCTAATAACATTATCATCTATCCGTTGGTGATGTTGTTTGTTATTTGGGTGGTGTTTTGGTATCAGGTTAGAATTGATAGTAGTATTAAAGCTTTTGGAATAAGACCTCAAAAAGTAGAAGGACTTATTGGGATTTTTACTAGTCCATTTTTACATGGAGATATTAATCATATTTACAATAACTCTGTTTCTCTTTTTGTGCTTTCTATAGCCTTATTTTACTTCTATCATAAAATTGCTTGGAGAGTTATCGGTTTTGGTATTGTTCTCTCAGGATTCTTAACATGGCTCATTGCTGATTCTGGTAATCATATTGGGGCAAGTGGACTGATTTACGTCTTAGTGAGTTTTATGTTTTTTAAAGGGATTTTTGCTAAACATTATCGCCTTATTGCATTGTCTTTAGTCGTTATTTTTCTTTATGGAAGTATGATTTGGTATGTATTTCCTATTAAAAGTGGTATGTCTTGGGAGGGTCATTTAGGTGGATTAATCACAGGTTTGGTATTTGCATTTATTTTTAGAAAACAAGTAGCAAAGCCAGAGCGTTATAAATGGGAAGAGCCGGATTACAACGAAGATGATGATCCGTTTATGAAGCATTTTGATGAAAATGGAAACTTTATAGAGATTGAGCCAGAACCTGAAATAGAACCGGAAGCTAAAATAGATACCCATAAAATTATAAGTAATAACTCACAAGAGTTTAAGATTACTTATACATTCAAGAAAACTGAACCTGAAAATTGAAATATTTTATATTTTGATTTTATTTAGAATGCAAGGTGTTTATTTAACTATTTGATGTAAAAAAATATATTACAAGCTTTACTATTTAATTAAAAAGAGGTCTTCTATAATTAGAAGACCTCTTTTTGTTGTTGTGTTATTATTTAATTTATCACGGACAAATATTTACTCCAGAATAAACAACACCTGTTGCAGGAGTAGGGCCATCGGCTAAAATAGAAGTTCCTGATGCGTCAAATATCTCAAAAGTTACTTCTTCGTCGTAATCACCAGAATTAAAGGTTATTTCTAAATCTCCTTCGTTAGGAACTTGGATAATTGCAGTTCCGGTATCAGAATCTATGCTAGCCTCTCCGATTACTATACCGGAAACACTAAAGCTAAGTGATGCTCCGTTCCATCCGTCACCATAAGAATCATTCATATTTACAGTCCATTCACAAGGTGTTCCAAAAATTGTTATTTCTGGTATTTCTACGGTGTCTGATGTTAAGCCGTTTGCAGCAGTTTCAAAAACAGATATAGAACCTGTTCCAATAGTTTCATATAAGACATTGATTTTATCTGTTCTACCTTCTAACATTTGAATTGTCCCTCCTGTTACAGTCCATGTGTATTCCGATCCGCCTCTAGGTGGATATACATTGTAAGTTAATACATCGCCTTGATAAGCAACGGTTGCTCCTTCTAAGCTAGTTATATTAGGGATTACTTTGCCTGCGTCACTTTCTATGTCATCATCTTCACAAGATATAAAAAGTATTGCAGATGCTAGAAACACAGTTTTTAGAGTGATAATTATATTTGATTTTTTCATATTTTATAATATTTTTAATTTATAAAGCTTACCAACCTCCATTTGAAACATTAATACCATCTGCATTGGCTACTCCTCCAAAAGTGTAATTGTCATATCCACCAGCTAACAGGTAAGATCCAGGAACCGGCAAATGTAAAGGTGTTCCGATTTGTAGTAGGTCATTCTTTCTCATATTAAAGAAGCCAAGGCCAAGGCCAATAGATTGTAATTCAACTGATCTTTCGTAATTAATAGCGTCGTAAACAGTCGTTGCGTTAGCTCCAGAACTAAGGGGAGTTAATCCTCCTCTTAATACTCTAGAAGAGCTGTTTATTACACTTACGGCATCAGAAACTGATCCACCAGATCTTAATATCGCTTCTGCTTTGTAAAGGTCGTTTTCAGCTTTTAACATTTCTGGTACTGAACCGGTGTATTCTATTAAATGTGTCTCTGAATCATATCTAGAGTGTCTGTAATTTGAATAGTGATAAATTCCTCGATTTGCTGGGAAATCTTGGCTGTCTAGATATTGAAAGTCTGTAGCTAATCTATTATCTAAGCTTGTAGCTTCTGGTAGGTAACCACTTGTACTAGTCCATTTTGAAGGCATTGAAGGATCCATTAAGTTTACAACTCTCATATCTACTCTTCCCCAGCCACTGTATGTCATGTATAAAGACCATTCAGTAGCCCAGTTTATCCAACCATCACTTAGTACATTTAAATCATAAGTTAATCCGTTGTTAGCGTATGTTAAAACGCGGGGCCAATCTGTGTTGTCTCTTTGTGTAGAATTTCTAGCAACATTAGCAAGTAATCTTGCTCCTAGTGTGTTTAAAAATTCTGCCCATTGGCTACTAGATAAAGTCATGCCATTTACAGCATCAACAGTGAAACTGTTATTACTAGCTAATTCAATAGCGATGTCTAATTTTTCTAAAGCGATTTCCATAGCTTGCTCTGGTGTCCCTGCTTCACCTTCAAATAGTAAACCTGTTTCGTCTACAATCCATACTTGGTCAAAAACAAGAGCAAGGTATCCAATTGCTGCAGCTTGTCCAAATCTAGCAAGACATTCAATTTTAGCTGGGTCACTTACTTCTAGTCCTCCTTCCATGGCTGTTATAAGTGTTGTTTGGTTAGCAAGTAATGAGTACATATTAGCGTAATATTCCTCTAATGCGACGGCATTAGAGTACCCAGGGTCGTTAGACCATGCTGCTCTAGGTTCGCTAGACATGTCTTGCATAGCTGCGTTACCCCAAGGGCAGGTGTTCATGTCTGCCATAGTTGTTAACATTAGTCCTGGGCCATTATAGGCATTTGAATTAAAATACCAACTTTGAAAAGCACTAATTGCTGTTGCTTCAGTTGCTATATCTTCTGGAGTAGGATTTTGTGTGTAAGATTCTTCTAAAGAAGCGTCAAAGTCCTCACAGGCACTAAACATCGCTAGGATGAATAGTAATATTGTATATGATTTATAGTTTTTCATTTTCTTAAAATTTAAACGTGAATGATAGGTTATAACTGGATGTTATAGGGTATGAATTCTGGTCTACGGCATAATACTGTTGAGTGTTTGAATCATATAATTGAACTTCTGGATCCCAACCTGAATAATCTGTAAAGGTTAGTAAGTTAGTTCCTGTTAAACCAATTTTTATAGAATCGAAGAATCCATTACCAACTTTAGATAATTGCTCTTTTTGGAATGTGTAAAATATAGATAATTCACGCAGCTTTACATAAGTACCATCTTCTACCCAAAATTCATTATCTTCATTAGTTGCATAAAGTCCTTGGTAATAGTCTACTGTTTTCTTTTCAGAAGCAGCATAACCAGTTTGGTCTAACATTTCATGTCTGTAATCTCTTGTTAACCATTGTCCATTTCTGTTGTAGATATCTCCGCCTTGTTTCCAATCAAAAAGAAAGTATAACCCGAAATTTTTGTAACTAAAGTCATTTCTAAATCCAAGTTTAAAATCTGCATTTGCATTTCCTATTTCTCCGATGATTTTATCTCCATTTTCATCGACTAAGCTAATTGGTTGTTCGTTTACTGTTCCAATAGTATTTCTTGCCACTACAACGCCATCTCTGTTAACTGCATAATCTTCAATAGACGCGCCAGAAGGTAATTGATTTGCCATTTGGTCTAAATTTCTTACAAAAGAGTAACCCCACATAGTACCATGTTCTACACCTTCTTCTATTCTGAATATTTGTCCTGCATAGTTTGTTGAAGTGTCAGAATTTGGTCCTATGGTTCGTGGTGAAACATTTAGCTTTGTAAGCTCATTAGATGAAGTGTCGAATACAACTGAAGAATTCCATTTAAAATCTCCATCTCTTAGTATATCAACACCTAAGCTCATTTCTAAAGTGTTAAATTCTATTGTACCTCCATTGATCCAAGTGCTTACATTAGCACCTGATGTAGGAGGGAATAAATCAACAAACATAAATTGATCTTCTGTTTTTGATTTTGAGTAAACTGCCTCGAAATTTATACGACTAAATAATCTTGTTGTAAAACCAAATTCAAGCTCTGTGGTTTTAGATGGTTTTAAATCAGGATTTGCAGCAGTACTACCTCCTCCTGCTAAAACTCCATTTATAATTTCTTGATTTTGATATTGCCAACTATAGCCTGGTCTTTGTCCTGCTGTACCATAGGCAACATGGAATTTCATTTCATTAATATTATCTATGTTTAAATCTTTCGAAATTCTGTAAGCACCTGATACACGGTAGTAGTCATTCCATTTTTCGTTTTCACCAAAAGTAGAAGCTCCATCAATTCGGTACATGGCATCTAAAATATATCGGTCTTTATAGTCTAATCCAACGATTCCAAAAAAGTTTCTAGCGTTTACTGATGATACATCAGATCCAATAAGACTATCGCTGTAATTGTCTAGTGATTGATTAATACCTGCGTATATTTGATTAAAGCCATATGCGTCAAATTGATTATAATCTGTATCTTCTAATAAATAACTTAATTTTGATGATATATTTAATTCTCCAAATTCCTTAAAGAAGTTTAAAGTAATTTGTGCTTTCTGAGATGTATTTCTAGAGTTGCTTTGATAAAAATTACCAACTTGATTAGTAGAGAATAATGTTGCTTGAGTCCCTCCTGTGGTTAACATTGAATTAGAATTAAAATCTGTAAATTTAGCATCTATACTCTCAATGGCATAATCCATGTCTAAATTTAAATAATCCGTAAATTCTATGTTTAGTTTATATGAACCTAAAAATTTATTAATAGTTTCTTCTTCAGGGTTGGACCAAAGTGGATAAATAGGATTGGTTGATGTATTGTAAAACCTAGAAGGTACTAAAACATAGGGTTGTCCATTTTGGTTAGACCCTGTTAAATCTGAATCTGGTTGAGATACAAGTAAGTCAAAAAAGATGTCTCCAGTTCCACCAGGAGAATTATCAATACTTCTTATGAAATTATTAGAAGTTTCAAATGTTAACCAATCTGTAATATTATAGGTTGCATTCAATCTAGCAGAAACTTTTTCATATCCATCTGTTTCTTTTAGCACACCCGTTGTTTTGGTTTGATTGGCAGAAAAGAATACGTTAGAATTTTCGCTACCTGCTGCTGCTGAAACATAGTAGTTTGAAGTAATACCTGATCTAAAAAATTGTTCTTGAGGGTTGTAGTAAACCCCATAAGGATTATCTGCATAATGATCATCACTTTCAATTCTTGTACCAGAAATATTACTGTAATCTACTCCGTCGTAATCCGAAGGGTATGTAATGCCTTGATACTTTGTATAAGTACCTTGATAGTCTTGCCAGTCTGAGGCTAGTTCATAATGGTGAGAATTATTAGTGTCTACAAAGTTGTTTAATTGTGTAAATCCGATTTCAGATTTTACAGTTACGCTAACAACTCCTGATTTTCCTTTTTTAGTGGTGACAACAATTACGCCGTTCCCTGCTCTAGATCCGTATAATGCTGAAGCAGAGGCACCTTTAACAATTTCTATGGATGCTATGTCATCAGAGTTTATATCTTGTAAACCACCTTCAACAAAAACACCATCAACGATTGTTAATGGAGTTTGAGATCCATAAAAACTATTGCTTCCTCTTAATTGAATACTTGCCCCTTGCCCAGGTTGCCCAAAGTTTGTAACAGAAACACCCGCCACTTTACCTTGTAAGGCACTTGCAGCAGAAGTTGTAGGAATATTTTCAAGATCTCTTTCGCCAACTTTATTTACTGTCACGGAAAGTTTATTTCTTGATGTTGGTCCGGATACACCTGTTATTACTACTTCATCTAAAGCAGAAGCATCTTCTTCCATTTTTACGTCAAAAATGCTAGCGGAGGTGATTGTTATTTCTTGTGTTTTTAAGCCAATGTATGTGATTACTATAACGTCACTTACATTAGCGGATAAAATGTATTTTCCGTCAAAATCAGATTGAACTCCATTTGAAGTTCCTTTGACAATAATACTTGCTCCAGGTAGTGGTATACCTGAGGCATCTGTAACAGTCCCAGAAATTGTTTTTTCTTGTGCAAATGTTAATTGCACGACTAAAGCCATGAATAGCATTAGTGTTTTTTGTAAATTTGTTCCCATATTTTTGTTAAAATTTTAGTAAATATGGGTTAAAAAATGTTAAATACCTAATAATATCTTGATATTTAAGGAGTTCTTAATTAAAAGATAAAGAAATTAATAGATAATAATTTACAAATCATCTTTTTTAGTAATTCCCACTATTTGATAGACTCAATTCTTCGGATTAGAGAGAATGTTAAAGGTTTGTTTATTATTTTTAGGATTTTAACCATTCCAAAGAATAGTTGAGACATTGTGTTTTAAAATTATAGGGCAGAGTGTGAGTGAAATAAGGAATAATAAGTTTTACTATAATTCTTTAAGTTATTATTTAGGTGTCAAGTTTGATATAAGAATACCCCTTTTTAAATGATAAACGAGTGCGTAAAGAAATTAAAGGGTGATGTTTTTATGTATGAGTAGTAGGTGAAATACTCAAGAATATTCAAAACTTTATGTAAGACTTGTTGGTGGTAAAATAGGAGTTTTGTAAATAAGATGATTTTAGAACAAAATAAAAACCCTATGAGATTTTAATCTATAGGGTTTAATTTAAAATTAAGATGTTTTTTTTTTACTGTCTTTGTCTTACTGCTTCGTATAAAAAAGCACCACAAGCTACAGATACATTTAAAGATTCTATTTCCCCAAGTATAGGAAGTTTAGCTTTATCATCAACAACTTTTAAAACAGATGGGTTAATACCTCTACCTTCAGATCCCATAATTATGGCGCAAGGTTCTTTAAAGGAAACATTATATACAAATTCTTCAGCTTTTTCAGTCGCAGCAATAACTCTAATTCCGGAAGCTTGCATATGAAATACAGCATCCTTAATATGATCTACTTTACAAATCGGAATCTTAAAAATAGCTCCAGCACTTGTTTTAATAGTATCTCCATTTATAGGTGCTCCACCTTTTTTCTGAATAATAATTCCATTGACCCCTGTGCATTCTGCAGTACGAACAATAGCACCAAAATTTCTAACATCACTTAATTGATCTAATAATAGGAATAAAGGTGTTTTTCCTGATTCTAAGACGTTTGTTACTAATTCGTCTATATCATGAAATTCTATTGGGGAAATTTGAGCAACAGCACCTTGATGATTTCCTTTTGTTAATCGGTTTAGTTTTTCAACAGGTACGTATGAAGAATTAATGCCTTCAGTACGAATAGCAAGTTCTAATCCTTGAAACAATTCACCATGAAGTCCTTTCTGCATAAAAACCTTATCTATGGTTTCGCCAGATTTAATAGCTTCTATAATTGCTCTAATTCCAAAAATTGTAGTTTCGTTCTTCATGCTGCAAAGGTATAAAAAAATCTATCCTAATATTGTGATGGTTTATCAAATAAATTCTAGTTTTTTTACATTTATTTTTTAATCACCTTTTTTGTTATAATAGATGTGTTAGTGTGGATTTTAAAAAAATAAACACCATTTACTTGATCTGTTAAGTCTATGTTATTTAAAGTTGTGCTGCTAATTTTTTGACCGACTAAGTTGTAGACTTCAATTTTATTAATAATTGTATTAGAAATTATTTTTACAGATTTATTTGTGGGATTTGGGTATAGTTTGGTTATTGGTGTTTTATAAGTTGTAGTGCTTAGGTTTTGACATGGGGTTATGTTGGAGTTAATTTCTATAGGATTTCCTGGAGTTAAATCTTTATTTCTAAAGGCTTCATAGTTACTCTCGTATTTATGTGCTCTAAAGCTTACATTAATAAAACTAGATGAATTAGCACCTTGAGAAATAACATTTCCTGTAGTTGTGTTTATTGGGTTTATATATTCCCAAACAATATCCTTGTTTTCATTTATTTCAAAAAATCGTCCGTTTGCACCTTCACAAATTAGCGTATTACCATTAGATAAGCGTTGTGAGCTACTTAATGTGCTAGAATAAAACATTTCAGAACCTGTATTTCCATATGTATAATCAGGTTCAGAAGGGCTGTAAGGTGTATTTGTTAAATGGGAATATACTCCAGGACTTTCAGTTTGTGGATTTAGTATATAGACTTCAGAAAATTCTTCTTCTCTACCTCGGCCATTATTATATACCATAATTTTATTTTCGTCTGTAAATCCTGGCTCTATAACATATGGGGAATGTTGTCCATACAGTTTTCTGTCTAATTCACTACCTTGATTATAAGCTTGTGGATTTCCCCAGCGATATAATAAATCACCTCCTTTACCGTAAGTACCACCAGTATTACTGCTAGCTTGTATTGTAGTGGTAGAATGGTCTATGATGTAAATTTCACTTAAATTCCTTGAGCTTATAACAATTTGATCTAAAATTGAATTGAAATAAATTGAATTAAAATGAAGCCAATTCGAGTCTCCGTTGCCACCATTTAAAAAATTGATATTTAACTTCTCGGGACTTAAACTTACATTTCCAAAATTATCTTTTGTAGAATTATAATCCTGGACAACATGATCCTTAACATTCCATTCCCATACAATTTGTGCATTGTTTGTGCCTATGGGAGTTACTTCTATAATTTGTTCGTTATATAAATCACTTTCTGTTAATAATGCCGGATTTCTTCCTAATTGTAT
The DNA here is from genome assembly GCF_019278425.1 of Winogradskyella sp. HaHa_3_26. Classification (NCBI taxonomy): domain Bacteria; kingdom Pseudomonadati; phylum Bacteroidota; class Flavobacteriia; order Flavobacteriales; family Flavobacteriaceae; genus Winogradskyella; species Winogradskyella sp. HaHa_3_26. Next base: position 2,718,249 of record NZ_CP058981.1, read on the forward strand.
GGCTTCAGAATTCGATAGTCTAGTTACTGCTAAGATAAGGATATTGCCATTAGGCATTGGAAATACATCATGGTGTTGTCTCATTTCTAGTGTGTCATAAAAATACTGCCAAGTAAGGTTACCGCTCCAATCAAAAATTTCAATCACTCCCCCTTGTCCTCCAAATGTTATATCTTGAGTTTCTGTTTTTCCTGCTCTTAATATACTTCCATCTTTTAGTAGATAAACAGCGTTCCCGGGAGTGAAATTACTTGACCATTGATTTATTACTTGACCGCAATTATTAATAAGATAAGTTTCTGTGAAGGCAGAGAATAAAGTGTAACCATCAGAAGCTTGATTTGTAACTAAGGTTGTACCAATAGTGTTTTGAGAGTGTGTAAAATTTATAATTATATAAAAAATAAAGAGTAATTTTTTAAGCATATTTTTAATTTTTTAAAAAGTAGCAGTCAAACTAAGATGTACCTTAGAATCCGATAATTTAAAGGATTTATTTTCTGTCTTTCCGCTAGAGTAGTTCAACCGAAATAATCCCGCATTTGTTAGTAAACCAAAACCAAAGCCAAATCCAAAGAGCTTTTCTTTACTGTTGGTAAGTTGATTTTCTAAATATGCAGCATCAATTACGGAGTGTACATAGATATTGCTATTTAGTCGATAACGGTATTCTGTGTTTAGGACTCCGTATAGATTTGCAACTAAACTATTTTCTTCAAATCCTCTTATGGAATTAATGCCTCCAAAACGAAATAATTCATTATCTAAATAATCATCTGAAGTTAAAATGGCACCACTTAATTTAATATAAAAACTATTTTTATTATTGAAATTAAATATTTTGAAGGTTTCAATATTGAATACTGTTTGCTTTTGAATTCCTACATCATTTGTTCTGTCTCCAAATCCAGAAGAAAAATCTAGCCAAAAATTTATAGGAAATAAAGAATCATATGATTGAAATTTTGAATAATTGTAGCTTAAAGTGTAATAGTTTGTAGTGTAATCATTCAGAGTTGTAGTGTCATCTTCTAGTAAATTTGTCGATTTAGTAGACGTAATACCTAGTCCTATTTTTTGTTCTGCGTTGATAAGGTAATTGATTTTTGCAGATTGATTCGCGTTAAGGAAAGTAGAATCCTTTTTAAAAAGGTTAAGACCAAGTTGAAGACCTATTGGAGAGGAAAATATATATGGTAAGTCGGCATCGACTTTAAAGGTTTGCTGGTCTATCTCATCACTTTTATAATATAGATTAATTGTTTCTCCGTAATTAAGGTTGTTAATAAGGCGTAAGTCTAAATAACCATCAAATTCTATCTTATTTGTGTCTTCGTTAGTTCCGAAACCTAAGAATCCATCAAAATTATTAGTATTCGTTTTTTCTGCATATAGATATAAGGTTGTTGAGTCTTTTGTAAAAAGCACTTCAGGATCTTTTATCTTGCGAGCAAATTGTATATTATTTAAAAGTTCAATTTTTTCTTTTATAGCATTTAGATTAAAAGATTTCCCTGTTTTTAATTTGAGAAAATGCTTGATGTAAGATTTAGGGAATTTTTCATATCCTTTAACTATGATTTTATCGATCCGTCTTTTTTGATTGGTTATAATTTTTAGCTGTGCTGAAATAGTTCCAGGATTTAATTTTGTAATGTCAATAAGTTGTAAAGTTGAAAACGGATCACCTTGTTCTGCAATTTTAGAATTTAATGTATTTAATGAAGATTCAAGATCTGCTATTTCAACTTCATAATAAGCTTCACCTTTCTTATGATTAATAAAGTTTAATAATTCGGTATTGAAACTAGAATTATAATAAATTCTGATGGTGTTTATTTTTTCGCCCAAAAGAAGAGAAGCTAAAAAAAGAGTGTCGTTTTGTTTGGTTATGTTTTTAATATCGGTGTCTATATAACCTTCTTTTGTTAGTTTTGTTTTTAAACTAGTTAGCTCTGCTTGAAGTGTATTATAATTATTAAAGTTTTTAAGGTATCCAAGTGAGTCAATGACTTCTGTCTTTTTTATGGATTCACCTTCTACTTTTAATAAAATAGATTGTGCATTCCCTAAGTTTGAGAAAACCAATAGGGAATAAAAAACAAAAAAAATACGGCTTGTATTTGGCATCAGTAATTAATAGTGTAACTATTATATCAACGTAAAAATAGAGCATATTATATAGGATTGAAATAAAAGTTTCTATTTCTTTAGAAAATTAATACACAACTATTTGAATTATAGATATTAATTTGTACCTTTGCAGCCCTCAAAAGTGAGGATTAATAAATTTTATATAGAAATATATGCCAACAATTTCACAATTAGTACGAAAAGGAAGAGCCAAAATAACCAAGAAGAGTAAATCGGCTGCTTTAGATTCGTGTCCTCAAAGACGTGGTGTATGTACTCGTGTTTATACAACGACACCTAAAAAACCTAACTCAGCAATGCGTAAGGTAGCAAGGGTTCGTTTAACAAACGGAAACGAAGTAAATGCATACATTGGTGGAGAAGGTCACAATTTACAAGAGCACTCGATAGTATTGGTTAGAGGTGGAAGGGTAAAAGATTTACCAGGAGTTAGATATCACATCGTTCGTGGTGCTTTAGATACAGCAGGTGTATCGGGAAGAACGCAACGTAGATCTAAGTATGGTGCAAAACGCCCTAAGAAGTAATTTAAAACTTTAAGAAGAAGACATGAGAAAAAGAGCAGCAAAAAAGAGACCGCTTTTACCAGATCCAAGATTTAATGATCAGTTAGTAACACGTTTTGTTAACATGATGATGTGGGATGGTAAGAAGTCTATCGCTTTTAAAGTATTCTATGATGCAATTGATATTGTTGAAGAGAAAAAGAATGATGACGAAAAAACAGCTTTAGAGATTTGGAAAGAAGCTTTGTCTAACGTAATGCCTCACGTAGAAGTACGTAGTCGTCGTGTTGGTGGTGCTACATTTCAGATTCCAATGCAGATTCGTCCAGACCGTAAGGTTTCAACTGCAATGAAATGGCTAATTAGCTTTTCGCGTAAGAGAAACGAAAAATCTATGGCGCAACGTTTAGCGGCAGAAGTTTTAGCAGCAGCTAAAGAAGAAGGAGCAGCAGTTAAGAAAAGGACTGATACTCATAAAATGGCAGAAGCAAATAAGGCTTTCTCACACTTTAGATTTTAAGAAATGGCAAGAGATTTAAGACTTACAAGAAATATAGGAATTGCAGCTCACATTGATGCTGGAAAAACTACAACTACAGAACGTGTTCTTTATTATACAGGTGTTTCACATAAAATAGGTGAAGTACATGATGGTGCTGCAACTATGGACTGGATGGAGCAAGAGCAAGAAAGAGGTATTACAATTACTTCTGCAGCTACTACATGTGAGTGGGTTTTTCCAAAGGAAAATGCACAACCAACTCCTGAAGCACAGAGTTACCATTTTAATATTATTGATACACCAGGTCACGTAGATTTTACTGTTGAAGTAAATCGTTCTTTACGTGTACTTGATGGTTTAGTTTTCTTGTTTAGTGCAGTTGATGGTGTTGAGCCTCAATCTGAAACTAACTGGAGACTTGCAGATAACTATAAAGTGCCTCGTATTGGTTTCGTTAATAAAATGGACCGTCAAGGATCAGACTTTTTAAGTGTTTGTCAACAAGTAAAAGATATGTTAAAATCTAACGCGGTGCCAATCGTTTTAAACATTGGTGACGAAGAAGATTTTAAAGGAATTATAGATTTAGTTAAGAATAGAGCTATTGTTTGGCATGATGAAACTCAAGGGGCAACTTTTGATGTTATTGAAATTCCAGAGAATCTTAAAGCTGAAGCTAAAAAATATAGAGCACTACTTATAGAAGAAGTTGCTGGATACGATGAGAACTTACTAGAGAAGTTCATGGAAGATGAAGATTCTATTACGGAAGATGAAGTGCATGCTGCACTTAGAGCTGCTGTAATGGATATGGCAATTATTCCTATGATTTGTGGTTCTGCTTTCAAAAACAAAGGTGTACAGTTCTTATTAGATGCTGTATGTCGTTACTTACCTTCACCTATGGATAAGGATGGTATTGTTGGTGTGAATCCTGATACAGAAGAGAAAGAGCTTCGTAAGCCAAGTGTTAAGGAGCCGTTTGCTGCTTTAGCATTTAAAATTGCAACTGATCCTTTTGTAGGTCGTTTAGCATTTTTTAGAGCTTATTCTGGTCGTTTAGATGCAGGTTCTTACGTATTGAACAATCGTTCAGGTAAAAAAGAACGTATCTCTCGTATCTATCAAATGCATGCTAACAAGCAAAATGCAATTGATTATATAGAAGCTGGAGATATTGGAGCTGCTGTTGGATTTAAATCTATCAAAACAGGAGATACACTTACTGACGAAAAACATCCTTTAGTATTAGAGTCTATGGACTTTCCAGATCCAGTAATTGGTATCGCGGTTGAGCCTAAGACAAAAGCAGATGTAGATAAATTAGGAATGGGCTTAGCTAAATTAGCTGAAGAAGATCCTACATTTACAGTGCGTTCAGACGAAGCTTCAGGACAGACTATTATTTCTGGAATGGGAGAATTACACTTAGATGTAATTGTAGATCGTTTAAAGAGAGAATTTAATGTAGAGGTTAACCAAGGTCAGCCACAAGTTGAATATAAAGAAGCTATTACACAATCTGCAGATCATAGAGAAGTTTATAAAAAACAATCTGGTGGTCGTGGTAAGTTTGCTGATATCGTATTTACGATTGAACCAGCAGATGAAGGTGTTGTAGGTTTACAGTTTGAATCTGTAATTAAAGGTGGTAACGTTCCTAAAGAATTTATCCCTTCAATTGAAAAAGGATTTAAAATGGCTATGCAAAATGGACCATTAGCAGGATTTGAAGTAGACGCAATGAAAGTGACATTGAGAGATGGATCTTATCATGATGTCGATTCAGATCAACTATCTTTCGAATTAGCAGCAAAGCTTGGATTTAAAAACTCAGCAAAAGCAGCAAAAGCGGTTATAATGGAACCTATCATGAAACTTGAGGTGATCACACCAGAAGAAAACATGGGTGACATTGTTGGAGATTTAAATAGAAGACGTGGTATGATGGAAGGTATGGGAGACCGTGCAGGTGCAAAGACTATTAAAGCTACAGTGCCACTTTCAGAAATGTTTGGTTATGTTACTACATTGAGAACATTATCTTCAGGTAGAGCAACATCAACTATGGAATTTTCACATTATGCTGAAACTCCAGCTAACGTGTCAGCAGACGTAATCAAAGCAGCTAAAGGAGAAGAATCTTAAAAAGTTAAGAAAATGAGTCAAAAAATTAGAATCAAATTAAAGTCTTACGATCATAACTTAGTAGATAAGTCTGCTGATAAGATTGTAAAAACAGTAAAAAGTACAGGTGCAGTAGTAACAGGACCAATTCCTTTACCAACTCACAAGAAAATATTCACTGTATTACGTTCACCACACGTTAATAAGAAATCTAGAGAACAATTTCAATTAAGCTCTTACAAGAGATTATTAGATATTTATTCTTCATCTTCTAAAACAATTGACGCTTTAATGAAACTTGAATTACCAAGTGGAGTAGAAGTTGAAATTAAAGTGTGATAAAACACTAACATGTCCTAAGCTGCGAGCGAGGGAAAAACGGTAATAAATACAATTCAGGGCTGAAACGTATTTTCAGCCTTGAATTTTATATAGTAAGTTAATATACACTTACAAAGTTTGATTAATTAATAATAAATAAATAATAATTATGTCTGGGTTAATTGGAAAAAAAATCGGTATGACCAGCATTTTCGATGAAAATGGGAAGAACATTCCTTGTACAGTAATCGAAGCTGGACCATGTATCGTTACCCAAGTCAGAACTGAAGAAGTGGATGGTTATTCTGCACTTCAATTAGGTTTCGATGACGCGACAGAAAAAAGCGCTACTAAAGCAGACTTAGGTCATGCTAAAAAAGCGGGTACTTCTGTAAAACGCAAAGTTGTTGAATTCAAAGGTTTTGATTCGGAGTACAAATTAGGTGATGCTATCACAGTAGAACAATTTACTGAAGGAGAATTTGTAGATGTTGCAGGTACTTCTAAAGGAAAAGGTTTTCAAGGTGTAGTAAAGCGTCACGGTTTTGGTGGTGTAGGTCAAGCAACGCATGGTCAACATAACCGTTTAAGAGCTCCAGGTTCTATTGGTGCAGCTTCTTATCCTGCGAGAGTATTCAAAGGTATGAAGATGGCCGGAAGAATGGGGGGTGAAACAGTAAAAGTTCAAAATTTAAGAATTTACAAAGTAGTTCCAGAAAAGAACTTACTAGTGGTAAAAGGATGTGTTCCTGGTCACAAAAATTCTTATGTAATCATTGAGAAGTAATGGAGATAGCAGTTTTAGATATAAACGGAAAAGACACAGGTAGGAAAGCTGAGCTTTCTAAACAAGTGTTCGCTATAGAGCCTAATAACCACGCTGTATATTTAGATGTTAAGCAATACTTAGCAAATCAAAGACAGGGTACGCATAAGGCAAAAGAAAGAGCAGAAATTACAGGTAGTACACGTAAGATTAAAAAACAAAAAGGTACTGGTACTGCAAGAGCAGGTAGTATTAAGTCTGGTGTATTCAGAGGTGGTGGTCGTATGTTTGGTCCTAGACCAAGAAATTATGGTTTTAAATTAAACAAAAACCTTAAACGATTAGCTCGTAAATCTGCATTAAGTATTAAAGCAAAAGACAATTCAATTTTAGTATTAGAAGATTTCAGTTTTGAATCTCCAAAAACTAAAAACTTTGTTGATGTTTTAAAGGCTTTAGAGTTAGATAAGAAAAAATCTTTAATTGTGTTGGCTGGGTCAAATAATAATGTATATTTGTCTTCCCGCAATTTTAAAGGGGCTGAAGTAATAACCACCTCAGAATTAAGCACTTACAAGATTATGAATGCTAATAAAGTAGTTCTAATTGAAGGTGCTTTAGAAGGAATTGAATCGAATTTAAGTAAATAGAACAGATGAGTATCTTAAGAAAACCTATAATCACAGAAAAGGCAACGAAACAAAGTGAGTTGTTTAATGCATATGCATTTGAAGTGAACACTAAGGCGAACAAGGTAGAAATCAAAAAAGCGGTGGAAGCTGCTTATGGAGTTTCTGTTGAAAAAGTTCGTACAATAAATGTCCGTCCAGATCGTAAGACCAAGTTTACAAAAACTGGTGTTCAACATGGTAAAACAAATGCTGTTAAAAAAGCAATTGTACAACTGGCGGAAGGTGAAGTAATAGATTTATACACTAACATGTAATTTTAGACATTAATGTCAGTAAGAAAATTAAAACCGATCACATCAGGTCAGCGATTTAGAGTAGTAAATGGATTCGATGCCATTACTACTGATAAGCCGGAGAAAAGCTTGCTTGCTCCGAAAAAACGATCAGGTGGTAGAAACAATCGAGGAAAAATGACAATTCGCCAAGTAGGTGGAGGTCATAAGAAACGTTATCGTATTATCGATTTCAAACGTAACAAAGCGGGTATCCCTGCTGAAGTTAAAACAATTGAATACGATCCAAACAGAACAGCATTTATTGCTCTATTAAATTACCAAGATGGTGAGAAACGTTATGTTGTCGCTCAGAATGGTTTGCAAGTAGGTCAAAATATAGTGTCTGGTGAAACAGGTATTGCTCCAGAAATTGGAAATGCAATGCCTTTAAGTGAAATACCTTTAGGTACAATTATTTCTTGTATAGAACTTCGTCCTGCTCAAGGTGCTGTAATGGCTCGTAGTGCTGGTGCATTTGCTCAATTAATGGCAAGAGGTGATAAATTTGCTACTGTAAAGTTACCATCTGGTGAAACCAGAATGATTCTAGTAACATGTATGGCTACTATAGGTGTTGTTTCTAACTCTGATCATCAATTAACTGTGTCTGGTAAAGCAGGTAGAAGTAGATGGTTAGGTAGACGTCCAAGAGTAAGACCAGTAGTGATGAACCCAGTCGATCACCCAATGGGTGGTGGTGAAGGTAAATCTTCAGGTGGACATCCAAGGTCTAGAAATGGTATTCCTGCTAAAGGATTTAGAACACGTTCTAAGACTAAAGCGAGTAATAAGTATATTGTAGAACGTAGAAAGAAATAATTAAGAAAGTATGGCACGTTCATTAAAAAAAGGACCTTATATCCATTATAAATTGGATAAAAAAGTTGCAGAAAATGTAGCTTCAAATAAGAAGACAGTTATTAAGACTTGGTCTAGAGCATCAATGATTTCTCCAGATTTCGTTGGTCAAACTATAGCTGTCCATAACGGTCGTCAATTTGTTCCAGTATTTGTTACTGAAAACATGGTAGGACATAAGTTAGGAGAATTTTCACCGACAAGATCTTTTAGAGGTCATGCAGGTGCTAAGAATAAAGGTAAAAAATAAGAATCATGGGAAGTCGTAAAAAACAAATGGCGGATGCTATTAAAGCTGAGAAGAAGCAGGTTGCTTTTGCTAAGCTAAATAACTGTCCTACATCTCCAAGAAAAATGCGTTTAGTTGCGGATTTAGTAAGAGGAGAGAAGGCAGAGAAAGCTCTTCAGATTCTTAGATTTAGTCAAAAAGAAGCTTCACGTCGTTTAGAAAAACTTGTAATGTCTGCAATCGCAAACTGGCAAGCTAAAAACGAAGATGCTGATGTTGAAGAAGCTAAATTGTTTATCAAAGAAATTAGAGTAGATGGTGGTTCTATGTTAAAGAGATTGCGTCCAGCACCTCAAGGTAGAGCACATAGAATTAGAAAGAGATCTAATCACGTAACTGTGGTAGTAGATTCAATAAATAAAACACAAAGCTAAGATAGAGATATGGGACAAAAGACAAATCCAATCGGAAATCGCTTAGGAATTATCAGAGGATGGGAATCTAACTGGTACGGAGGAAACGATTATGGTGATAAACTTGCCGAAGACGATAAGATTAGAAAATACGTTCACGCGCGTTTATCTAAAGCTAGTGTAAGTAGAGTAATTATTGAGCGTACGCTTAAACTTGTAACCGTTACTATCACTACTGCTAGACCTGGTATTATTATCGGAAAAGGTGGACAAGAGGTAGATAAGTTAAAAGAAGAGCTTAAGAAAATTACTGGCAAAGAAGTTCAATTGAACATCTTTGAAATTAAAAGACCTGAGTTAGATGCTTATTTAGTAGCTGCTAGTGTTGCTCGTCAAATTGAAAGTAGAATTTCATACAGACGTGCAATAAAAATGGCTATTGCTGCCGCAATACGTATGAATGCTGAGGGAATTAAAATTCAGATTAGTGGTCGTTTGAATGGTGCTGAAATGGCACGTTCTGAACACTATAAAGAAGGACGTATTCCTTTATCTACTTTTAGAGCTGACATTGATTATGCTCTTGTAGAAGCACATACTACATACGGTAGACTTGGTATCAAAGTTTGGATAATGAAAGGTGAAGTATATGGAAAAAGAGAACTTTCTCCATTAGTAGGCTTATCTAAACAAAAGAGCAAAGGTGGACGTGGTGGAAATAAGAACCAATCTCGTCGTAGAAAGTAATTTTTTAAAGAAAAGACAAAATGTTACAGCCTAAAAGAACAAAATTTCGTAAGCAGCAAAAAGGACGTATGAAAGGAAATGCGGGAAGAGGTCATTTGTTATCAAATGGTACTTTCGGTATTAAATCATTAGAATCGACTTTTATAACTGCACGTCAAATAGAAGCAGCACGTATAGCCGCTACACGTTTCATGAAAAGAGAAGGATCGTTATGGATTAAAATTTTTCCAGACAAGCCTATTACAAAAAAGCCTCTTGAAGTACGTATGGGTAAAGGTAAAGGTGCCGTTGAATATTGGGCAGCAGTAGTAAAACCAGGACGTATGTTATTTGAAATAAGTGGTGTGCCATTAGAAACTGCTCAAGAAGCACTTCGATTAGCAGCACAGAAACTTCCTGTAAAAACTAAGTTTATCATAGCTAGAGATTACGAAGCTTAATAGAAAGATATTATGAAGCAATCAGAGATTAAAGAGCTTTCAATAGCTGAGTTACAAGAGAAACTTAGTGAATCTAAAAAGAATTATACAGACCTGAAAATGGCACATGTTATATCACCTTTAGATAATCCAATTCAGTTACGAGTTGCGCGTCGCACAGTAGCTAGAGTGGCAACAGAACTAACTAAAAGAGACGTACAATAATTGTATTCTGCTGAAAGATGGAAGAAAAAAGAAATTTAAGAAAAGAACGTATAGGGATCGTAACTAGTAACAAAATGGAGAAATCTATTGTTGTAGCTGAAGTTAAGAAAGTAAAACACCCTATGTATGGAAAATTCGTGTTAAAGACTAAGAAATATGTCGCGCACGATGAGACAAATGACTGCAACGAAGGAGATACAGTAAAGATCATGGAAACAAGACCTTTAAGTAAATCTAAATGTTGGAGATTAGTAGAAATAATTGAAAGAGCGAAGTAATTATGTTACAACAAGAATCAAGATTAAAAGTAGCTGATAACACTGGTGCAAAGGAAGTTTTAACTATCCGTGTATTAGGTGGAACTAAAAGAAGATATGCTTCTGTAGGTGATAAGATTGTAGTAGCTGTTAAAGATGCTACTCCTAATGGTGCCATTAAGAAAGGTGCTGTTTCTACTGCAGTAGTTGTACGTACAGCTAAAGAAGTAAGACGTCCTGATGGATCTTACATTAGATTTGACGATAACGCTTGTGTACTTTTAAATCCTCAAGGGGAAATGAGAGGAACTCGTGTTTTTGGTCCTGTAGCTAGAGAACTTCGTGATAAACAATTCATGAAAATTGTATCATTGGCACCAGAGGTGCTTTAATTGATAAATAAAATGACAAAGCTTAAAATAAAATCAGGAGATACAGTAAAAGTAATAGCTGGTGATCATAAAGGATCAGAAGGTAAAGTACTTAAAGTATTAATAGATAAGAACAAAGCCATCGTAGAAGGTGTGAACATGGTTAAGAAACATACTAAACCAAGCGCACAAAACCCTCAAGGTGGTATTGTAGAGAAAGAAGCATCTTTACATATTTCTAACTTATCGTTGTTAACTTCTAAAGGAGAAACAACTAGAGTTGGTTATAAGATGGATGGTGATAATAAAGTAAGATTTTCTAAAAAATCTAATGAAGTAATTTAATTATGGCTTACGTTGCAAGATTAAAACAAGAGTATAAGGACAAAGTTGTTCCTGCTCTTACGGAAGAATTTGGATATAAAAATGTAATGCAAGTACCTAAGCTTACTAAGATAGTGATATCTAAAGGTGTTGGTGCTGCTGTTGCGGATAAGAAATTAATCGATCACGCAGTAGAAGAACTTACAAAAATATCAGGACAGAAAGCTATACATACAATGTCTAAGAAGGATGTTGCTTCTTTTAAATTACGTAAAGGGATGCCAATTGGTGCAAAAGTTACGTTAAGAGGTGAGCAAATGTATGAATTCTTAGATCGTTTGGTGACTTCAGCTTTACCACGTGTTAGAGATTTTAACGGAATTAAAGCTACAGGTTTTGATGGTCGTGGAAACTATAACTTAGGTGTAGTAGAACAAATCATATTTCCAGAAATTGATATTGACAAAGTTAATAAGATTTCAGGAATGGATATTACATTTGTGACTTCAGCTGAAACCGATAAGGAAGCTAAGTCATTATTAACAGAATTAGGATTACCTTTTAAAAAGAATTAAATTATGGCTAAAGAATCAATGAAAGCCCGTGAGGTGAAGCGTTCTAAAACGGTAGCTAAATATGCAGAGAAAAGGAAAGCTTTGAAAGAAGCTGGAGATTACGAAGCATTACAAAAGTTACCAAAAAATGCATCACCAGTACGTCAGCACAACCGTTGTAAACTTACAGGTAGACCAAAAGGTTATATGAGACAATTTGGTGTTTCTCGTGTAATGTTTAGAGAAATGGCTAACCAAGGTTTAATTCCAGGTGTAAGAAAGGCAAGTTGGTAAAATTATAAATTGGTTTTAGGTTTGGCAATAGTGTCGAAAACCGCTACCGCAAATTAATACATATGAATACAGATCCAATAGCGGATTATTTAACGCGAGTTAGAAACGCAGTTAAGGCAAATCACAGAGTGGTTGAGATTCCTGCATCTAACTTAAAAAAAGAAATAACTAAGATATTATTCGATCAAGGATTTATCTTAAGTTATAAATTTGATGACTCTTCAGTACAAGGTACTATCAAAATTGCTTTGAAGTACAGTAAAGAGACTAAAGAATCAGTTATCAAAAAAATTCAAAGAATCAGTAAACCAGGTTTACGTAAGTATGCTTCATCTAACGAAATGCCAAGAATCCTTAACGGATTAGGTATTGCTATTGTTTCTACGTCTCACGGAGTGATGACAGGAAAACAAGCGCAGAGAGAAAATGTAGGTGGTGAAGTATTATGTTACGTATACTAAAAACAGGAAATTATGTCAAGAATAGGTAAAAACCCAATAACAGTTCCTGAAGGTGTTACAGTTGAGATTAAAGATAACACTATTACCGCTAAAGGTAAATTAGGTGAATTAACTCAAGAGTATTCGGAAATTGAAATTACATTAGAAGATGGTACTATTACATTAGAACGTACTTCTGACAAGAAAGATTTAAGAGCAAAACATGGTCTTTATAGAGCATTAATTGCTAACATGATAGAAGGTGTTTCTAAAGGCTGGACCAAAGAACTAGAATTAGTTGGTGTAGGTTATAGAGCGTCTAATCAAGGACAAAAATTAGATTTAGCCGTAGGATTTTCTCACAATATTGTTTTGGACATCGCTCCAGAAGTAACAATTGAGACTATTTCAGAAAAAGGTAAAAATCCAAGAGTTAAATTAACGTCTTTTGACAAACAATTGGTAGGTCAAGTTGCAGCTAAGATTCGCGGCTTCAGAAGACCTGAACCTTACAAAGGAAAAGGTATCAAGTTTGTTGGTGAAGAAATTAGAAGAAAAGCAGGTAAATCAGCTTAATAATTAAGTTATGGCATTGACAAAGAACGAAAGAAGATTAAGAATTAAGAGCAGAATCCGTAAGGTAGTATCTGGTACTCAAACAAGACCAAGATTAGCTGTTTTTAGAAGTAATAAAGAAATTTATGCTCAAGTTGTAGATGATGTAACTGGTAACACTTTAGCTGCTGCATCTTCAAGAGACAAAGACATTGTAAAGTCTGAAGGAAACAAATCTGAAATAGCTACTTTAGTAGGTAAATCTGTTGCAGAAAAAGCTATCAAAGCTGGTGTAGAAACAATCTCTTTTGATAGAGGTGGTTACTTATATCACGGTAGAGTGAAATCATTAGCAGAAGGTGCTAGAGAAGCAGGACTTAAATTTTAAGACATTATGTATCAAAAATATAAAAACGCAGAGCTTGTTAAACCAAGCGGATTAGAATTAAAAGATCGCTTAGTTGGCGTGCAGCGTGTAACTAAAGTAACAAAAGGTGGTAGAGCATTTGGTTTTTCTGCTATTGTTGTTGTTGGTGACGAAACAAATGTTGTAGGTCAAGGTTTAGGTAAGTCTAAAGATGTAGCTACTGCAATTGCAAAAGCTATTGAAGATGCTAAGAAAAACTTGGTGAGAATTCCAATTATAAATAGATCTATACCACACGAACAAAAAGGTAAGTATGGTGGAGCTAGAGTTAACATTATCCCAGCTGCACCTGGTACAGGTGTAATTGCAGGTGGTGCGGTAAGAATTGTTCTTGAAGCAGTAGGTGTACATGATGTATTATCTAAGTCTCAAGGATCTTCAAACCCTCATAATGTTGTAAAAGCAACTTTTGATGCTTTATTACAATTAAGAGATGCTAAGTCTGTTGCTAAAGAGCGTGGAATTTCACTTGAAAAAGTATTTAACGGATAATCGATAGGATAAGATGGCAAAGATTAAAGTAAAAAAAGTAAAAAGTGCAATCAATCGTACTAAAAGACAAAAGCTTACATTAGCAGCTTTAGGTTTAAAAAAGATTGGACAAGTTGTAGAGCACGACGCCACACCAAACATCCTTGGTATGGTTAAGAAAGTTGAACATTTAGTTTCTGTAGAAGAAGCTTAAAAATATAACTTAAGAATGGATTTAAGTAATTTAAAACCTGCAGAAGGTTCAGTAAAAAATCAAGGAAAGCGTATTGGACGTGGACAAGGTTCTGGTAAAGGTGGTACCGCTACACGTGGTCACAAAGGAGCAAAGTCTCGTTCAGGTTATTCTAAGAAAGTAGGATTTGAAGGTGGTCAAATGCCAATTCAAAGACGTGTACCTAAGTTTGGTTTCACTAATATTAACCGTATAGAGCATCAAGGTGTAAACTTAGATACTTTACAAAAGTTAGTTGATGAGAAGAAAATCGAAGATAGTATTGATTTTGATACATTAATATCTTTAGGTTTAGCTGGCAAAAATGAGCTAGTTAAAATTTTAGGTAGAGGTGAGTTAAAAGCAAAATTAACAGTAACTGCTCATAAATTTACTGCTACGGCAAAGGCTGCTATTGAAGCTGCTGGTGGTGAAGCTGTAACTTTATAAGATTTTTAGGATGAAAATAATAGAAACATTAAAAAACGTTTGGAAAATCACAGAACTTAAGGATAGAATTATTCTAACCTTAGGTTTGTTGTTGGTTTATCGTTTTGGTGCTCAGGTTGTATTACCTGGTATCAATATCGATGCATTAGGTGGTTTACAAGATGGAACTTCTAGTGGTATTTTAGGATTGTTAAACGCATTTACAGGTGGAGCATTTGCTAATGCATCTGTTTTTGCTTTAGGTATTATGCCTTACATTTCTGCTTCCATTGTAGTTCAATTAATGGGTATTGCGATTCCTTATTTACAAAAACTTCAGAAAGAAGGAGCGAGTGGTCAAAAGAAGATCACTCAAATAACTCGATGGTTAACTATTGGTATTTGTTTAGTACAGGCACCTGCTTACTTAGCTAGTGTTCCTGGATTATCAGGTGCAACTTCGTTAAGTGCTATTTTAGTACCTGGTTTTAGTGAAAGTATTTTTTACTTTTCTTCAGTAATTGTTTTAGTAACAGGTTGTGTATTTGCAATGTGGTTAGGTGAAAAAATCACTGATAAAGGAATTGGTAATGGTATTTCATTATTAATTATGGTTGGTATTATAGCTACTTTACCACAAGCTTTTGTGCAGAATATGTACTCTCGATTAGAAGGTGGAAATGGTGGTTTCATGATGATATTAATTGAACTTTTAATTTGGTTCTTAATTATAGTAGGAGCTATATTCTTAGTTATGGCAGTTAGAAAAGTAGCTGTACAATATGCAAGAAGAACTGCTTCTGGTGGATATGAGAAAAATGTATTTGGTTCACGTCAGTTTTTACCTTTAAAATTGAATGCCTCTGGTGTTATGCCAATTATCTTTGCACAAGCTATTATGTTTGTACCTGGTTTAATTGGTCAATCAGCATGGTTAAAAGATACAAGTTCTGGAATATGGATGCAATCTAACTTCTCTGATATATTTGGTTTTTGGTATAATTTAATTTTCGCTTTATTAATTATTGTATTTACATATTTTTATACAGCGATTACAGTTCCAACTAACAAAATGGCTGATGATCTTAAACGTAGCGGTGGATTTATTCCAGGTATTCGTCCAGGATCTGAAACATCAGAATATTTAGACAAAATTATGTCTCAGATTACTTTACCAGGATCTATATTCTTAGCTTTAGTTGCTATTTTTCCAGCATTTATAGTTAAGTTGTTAAGTGTACAACAAGGTTGGGCATTATTCTTCGGAGGTACATCTCTTTTAATTATGGTTGGTGTAGCTATTGATACAATGCAACAGATTAATTCTTATTTATTAAATAAGCATTATGATGGCTTGATGAAAACAGGTAAAAATAGAAAAGCGGTTGCGCAATAATAAGATATAATTATGGCAAAACAAGCAGCAATAGAACAAGACGGAACAATTATTGAAGCATTATCTAATGCAATGTTTCGTGTTGAATTAGAAAATGGTCATATAGTGACTGCACATATCTCAGGTAAGATGCGTATGCATTACATTAAGTTGTTACCAGGAGATAAGGTGAAATTAGAAATGAGTCCTTACGATTTAACTAAGGCTCGTATAACTTATAGATACTAATACGATGAAAGTTAGAGCATCAGTAAAGAAAAGAAGCGCGGACTGTAAATTAGTGCGCAGAAAAGGTAGACTTTACGTCATTAACAAAAAGAATCCTAGATTCAAACAAAGACAAGGGTAATTATGGCAAGAATTGCAGGTGTAGACATACCAAAACAAAAAAGAGGTGTTATCTCTCTTACTTATATCTACGGAGTAGGTAGAAGTAGATCAAAAGAAATTTTAGCTGCTGCTAAAGTTGATGAAAACACAAAAGTACAAGATTGGACTGACGATGAAATTGGAGCAATCCGTGAATCTGTTGGAACTTTCAAAATCGAAGGTGAATTACGTTCTGAAACTCAAATGAACATTAAGCGATTAATGGATATTGGATGTTACAGAGGTATTCGTCATAGAGTTGGTCTTCCATTAAGAGGACAACGTACTAAGAATAACTCACGTACAAGAAAAGGAAGACGTAAAACAGTTGCTAACAAAAAGAAAGTAACTAAGTAATAATAGTCTTTAGTCTTTAGACGTTGGAAAGAATCTGTTTGAAATTTAACGGTTTAGGATTCTAGCGACTATTAACTAAAACTAAAAGCTAAAAATAAAATGGCAAAGGCAAGTACAAAAAAACGTAAAGTTATAGTAGATGCAATTGGTGAAGCTCACATTACAGCTTCATTTAATAACATCATTGTTTCTTTAACAAATAAAAAAGGTGACGTTATTTCTTGGTCATCAGCTGGTAAAATGGGTTTTAGAGGTTCTAAAAAGAACACACCATACGCTGCTCAATTAGCTGCAGAAGATGCTGCAGCAGTAGCTAAAGAAGCTGGTTTAAAGAAAGTAAAAGCATACGTTAAAGGACCTGGTAACGGTAGAGAATCTGCTATCAGATCTATACACAATGCAGGTATTGAAGTTTCAGAAATTATTGATGTAACTCCAATGCCACATAACGGTTGTCGTCCTCCTAAAAGACGTAGAGTTTAATCTAAATATCATTTAGATTTCTAACTTACTTTAGTTAGAAGACTTACCAAAATTTTCAAATAAACTAATATCATCCATTTATGTGTTGGTATTAGTTTATTTTGTGTAAATTTGCAAACTGAAAAATTATAACAAGTATTAATAAGAGATCAACGATTTTTGAAGGATAAGATTAAGACCTTAATTCAACTATCACTCTTTAAAACAAATTAAAATGGCAAGATATACTGGTCCTAAAACTAAAATAGCCCGTAAATTCGGACAAGCTATCTTCGGAGACGACAAAGCCTTCGAAAAAAGAAATTATCCTCCAGGACAACACGGAAACACTCGTCGTCGTGGTAAAAAATCTGAATATTCTGTTCAGTTAATGGAGAAGCAAAAAGCTAAATATACTTACGGTATTTTAGAAAAGCAATTCAGAAATATGTTCAAAAGAGCAACTTCTGCTAAAGGAATTACAGGTGAAGTTTTACTTCAATTATGTGAATCTCGTTTAGATAACGTTGTTTACAGAATGGGTATTTCTCCTTCTAGAAGTGGAGCTAGACAATTAGTTTCTCACAGACATATTACAGTTAACGGTGAAAAAGTAAATATTCCTTCTTACCAATTAAAAGCTGGAGATGTTGTTGCTGTTAGAGAAAAATCTAAATCTTTAGAGGCTATTCAAAGTTCTTTATCTAATTCTAGTCAAGTTTTTGAGTGGATTACTTGGAATACTAATACAATGAATGGTACTTATGTTGCTGTTCCTGCAAGAATTCAGATTCCAGAACAAATCAACGAGCAGTTAATCGTTGAACTTTACTCTAAATAATAAATATTAATCACATTGGTATTTGGCCAAAGGTTTTATAGGAGTTCTTCAAACTTATAAATCGCGCAACCAAATAACAATTAAAACGAAGAATATATGGCAATATTAAATTTTCAGAAGCCTGATAAAGTAATCATGATTGATTCTACTGATTTCGAAGGTAAATTCGAATTCAGACCTTTAGAGCCAGGATATGGTTTAACAGTAGGGAATGCTTTAAGAAGAGTTTTATTATCTTCATTAGAAGGTTTTGCTATTACATCAATTAAAATAGAAGGAGTAGATCATGAGTTTTCTACAATTTCTGGAGTAGTTGAAGATGTTACTGAAATGATTTTGAACTTAAAGCAAGTTAACTTTAAGCGTCAAATTGAAGAAGTTGATAACGAAACTGTTACAATTTCTATCTCAGGACAAAATCAAATTACAGCTGGTGATTTTCAGAAGTTTATTTCTGGTTTCCAAGTATTAAATACAGATTTAGTAATCTGTAACTTAGATCCTAAAGTAAACATCAATATGGAATTGACTATTGAAAAAGGAAGAGGTTATGTTCCTGCAGAGGAAAATAAGAAAGCTTCAGCAGCAATAGGAACTGTATTTATTGATTCAATCTTTACGCCAATCCAAAATGTAAAATACAGTATTGAAAATTACCGTGTTGAGCAAAAAACGGATTATGAAAAATTGGTTTTCGAAATTAAAAGTGATGGATCTATCAATCCAAAAGATGCTTTAACTGAAGCTGCCAAAATATTAATTCACCACTTCATGTTATTCTCTGATGAGCGTATCACTTTAGAAGCTGATGAAATTGCACAGACTGAAACTTATGATGAAGAATCACTTCACATGAGACAACTATTGAAAACTAAATTAGTTGATATGGATCTTTCTGTACGTGCTCTTAATTGTTTAAAAGCAGCAGAGGTTGATACTTTAGGAGATTTAGTGTCATTCAATAAAAATGATTTAATGAAATTCAGAAACTTCGGTAAGAAGTCTTTAACTGAGCTAGAAGAACTAGTAAACGTTAAAGGATTAAATTTCGGAATGGATTTAAGTAAATATAAATTAGATAAAGATTAAATAATTTCAGATTCCTGTTTAGGCAGGAATCTAATTTTACTTAATTAACAAAATTATTAATAATCATATTTTGCTCCTCAATATAGAGTTTAGTAGCAAGATGATAAAACAAAAGTCATGAGACACGGAAAAAAATTCAACCACTTAGGAAGAAAAACAGCTCACAGAAAGTCAATGTTAGCAAATATGGCATGTTCTTTAATAGAGCACAAGCGTATTAATACTACCGTTGCAAAAGCGAAAGCTTTAAAGCAGTTTGTAGAACCTATGATTACAAAATCTAAAACAGATACTACACACAACAGACGTATTGTTATGGCTAAGCTAAGACAAACGGATGCAGTTGCAGAATTGTTTAGAGATGTAGCACCAAAAATTGGTGATCGTCCAGGTGGTTATACACGTATCATCAAATTAGGAAACAGATTAGGTGATAACGCTGATATGGCAATGATAGAATTAGTTGATTATAACGAAATCTATAATGCTGATAAAGCACCTAAGAAAACAACTCGTAGAAGTAGAAGAGGTGGTAGTAAAGCTACAACAGCTCCAGCTACTGAAACTGAGACTTCAAACGAAGAAGAATAAATGTTAATAAGCATTTAAAAATATAAAGGGTAAACTGTTTCAGTTTATCCTTTTTTTTTGGAATTTTGTAAAAGTTATTATTGATAATTTGGGCGTTACTTTTTTTTTAAGAAAAAAGTCAGGCTTTCACTACTCGCTCTCTGCGAGGAGCTCAAACAAACCGTTCAATCCTTAACGCATAATAAATTAATATAGAGTGTTTTACATACTTTAATATTTTAAAAATAACTAACAGCTTAATAACTCACATTTAAGTCATGAAGTATAAACAAAGAAAAAAAGCGATCATCCTCTTAGCAGACGGAACAATCTTTCACGGTAAATCTATAGGTAAAGAAGGTTCTGCTTTCGGTGAAGTCTGTTTTAATACAGGTACTACAGGTTACCAAGAAATATTTACAGATCCATCGTATTATGGTCAGTTAATGGTTACTACTAACGCTCATATCGGAAATTACGGTACTAAGGCAGATGAAGTAGAGTCAGATGATATTAAGATTGCTGGATTAATTTGTAAAAATTTTAGCTTTAATTATTCTAGACCTGCAGGAGATGCATCTTTAGAAGAATTCTTCGAGAAGTATAACACTTTAGCTATTGCAGATGTAGATACTCGTGCTTTAGTAAGTTATATAAGAGATAATGGTGCTATGAATGCCGTTATTTCTACTGAGGTAGATAATATTGAAGGTCTTAAAAAACAACTAGCGGAAATTCCTTCAATGGTTGGTTTAGAACTTGCATCTAAAGTATCGACTAAGGAACCTTATTTTGTTGGAGATGAAAATGCAACTTATAAAATAGCTGCCTTAGATATTGGTATAAAGAAAAATATTCTTAGAAATTTAGCAAAGCGTGATGCTTACATTAAAGTATTTCCATACAATTCTAAATTTGAAGACTTAGAAGCTTTTAATCCAGATGGTTATTTCTTGTCTAATGGACCTGGTGATCCAGAACCATTAGTTGATGCTATTAACTTAGCAAAAGAAATCATAGCTAAAAATAAACCTTTATTTGGTATCTGTTTAGGACACCAAGTTATTGCTTTAGCTAACGGTATCTCTACTTATAAAATGCATAATGGTCATAGAGGAATTAATCATCCGGTTAAGAATTTAATAACAGGAAAAGGTGAAATTACTTCTCAAAATCATGGATTTGCTGTTAATCGAGAAGAAACTGAGGCTAACGTAAATGTAGAAATTACACACGTTCACTTAAATGATGATACAGTTGCAGGGATTAAGTTAAAAGATAAAAACTGTTTTTCAGTTCAATATCATCCAGAAGCTAGTCCTGGACCAAATGATTCATTATATCTCTTTGATCAGTTTATAGAGAATATTAAAAAATAGATTATCTATAAAACGCAATGAAACTTAGTTTTTATTGCGTTTTTTTAGTTACGAAAACAATATCGTAAACTTTAATCATAAATATGATTTATGTCAAGTTTAGCCCCGTAGATTTTCGTAAATTTGTTGTTATAAGGTATTATAATGCTGATTTGTTGTTAGTGTTATACAAAATTTCAGCCTTTTAAATATTAAATAAAAGTTAACTAAATATCAAAAGTAATGAGTATTATTATCAATGTACACGCAAGACAAATTTTAGATTCTCGAGGGAATCCAACAGTAGAAGTAGATGTAACTACCGAAAACGGTGTTATGGGTAGAGCAGCAGTACCTTCTGGTGCATCTACAGGTGAGCATGAAGCTGTTGAGTTAAGAGATGGTGGAGATACTTATATGGGAAAAGGAGTTCTTAAAGCTGTTGAAAATGTAAATTCTGACATAGCTCAAGAATTATTAGGCATGTCTGTTTTCGAACAAAATGCTATAGATAAAATGATGATAGAATTAGATGGTACCCCAAACAAATCTAAGTTAGGTGCTAATGCTATTTTAGGTGTTTCTTTAGCGGTTGCTAAAGCTGCAGCTAACGAATTAGGTATGCCATTATACAGATATGTTGGTGGTGTTTCTGCTAATACTTTACCATTACCAATGATGAATATCATTAATGGTGGTTCTCATAGTGATGCGCCAATTGCATTTCAAGAATTTATGATTATGCCTGTTAAAGCTAAAAACTTTACACATGCAATGCAAATGGGAACTGAAATTTTCCATAACCTTAAAAAAGTTTTACATGATAGAGATTTAAGTACTGCTGTTGGTGATGAAGGAGGTTTTGCACCTAACTTACCAGGAGGAACAGAAGATGCTTTAGATACTATTAAAATGGCTGTTGAAAAAGCTGGTTACGTATTTGGTACTGATATTATGATCGCTTTAGATTGTGCTGCTGCTGAATTCTATAAAGATGGTAAATATGATTATACTCTTTTTGAAGGTGATAAAGGAAAAGTAAGAACAAGTAAAGAACAAGCTACTTATCTTGCAGAATTAGCATCAAAATATCCTATTATTTCAATTGAAGATGGTATGGATGAAAACGATTGGGACGGTTGGAAAGATTTAACTGAAAAAATTGGAGATAAAATACAATTAGTAGGTGATGATTTATACGTAACTAACGTGGAGCGTTTATCTCGTGGTATCGAAAATGGTATTGCTAATTCAATCTTAATTAAAGTAAACCAAATTGGTACATTAACAGAAACTATTGCAGCTGTAAATATGGCGAAAAATGCAGGTTATACTTCTGTAATGTCTCATAGATCTGGTGAAACAGAAGATAATACTATTGCAGATTTAGCTGTAGCATTAAACTGTGGACAAATTAAAACAGGGTCTGCTTCTCGTAGTGATCGTATGGCTAAATACAATCAATTATTACGTATTGAAGAAGAATTAGGAGATGTTGCTTATTTTCCAGGAGCTAATGCATTTAATGTAAAAGCTTAATTTTTTAAGTTTAACATTTATATAAATCAAAACCATCTAATTTTTAGATGGTTTTTTTGTGCTTTAAATTTAACATTCATACAATTTAGTTAATTAATTCATGCTTTATTTAATATGTGCCCTAGGGTTTATATAAACTATTGCATTGTAAGGAAAATACATGTTTATTCTTATCTCTTAAATTCTTTTTTCTTTAAAAATGAATTCTCTTTAGATTATAGAAGTTCTAAATCATTAATAAATAGTTACACAAATTATTGTATTTGCATTTAAATCTCTTATTATTTATGATTTTAAATATAGACCTCGTATTTTTGTTATTAGAATATTTGAACTGGTTGATTCAGTATATGTAGAAGTGTTCTAAAATTAGAATGAAGATTAAATAATTTACAGTTTATACTGAAATTACTTCATTAAAAATAGATAGATATAAGGTCACTTTTGTAATATGTTGATTTAATAGGAATAGAAATATGTAATAAAAAAAGTTGTGAATTTTGTTGTATTCATAGAAATTGTTAAAACCATTATAAATGTGTTTTTTAAATCGTTGAATATTTCGTAATTTTACAATCCTTATAATTTATTAAATCGGAAAAGAAAATATGTCAGATAAAGCTACATTAGAAATTAATGGTGAAAAATATGAATTCCCTGTTGTAATTGGAACAGAAAAAGAAGTTGCAATAGATATTAAAAGTTTGAGAAGTGCTACAAATGGAATTATCACTATTGATCCAGGTTTCAAAAACACAGGAAGTTGTGAAAGCGCTATTACTTTTCTAGATGGAGAAAAAGGTATTTTAAGATATAGAGGATATTCAATTGAAGAACTTGCTGAAAAAGCACATTTCTTAGAAGTAATATACTTACTAATATTCGGAGAATTACCTAATAAAGAAAAATTAGATCAATTTCATGCTGATATTAAATCGCATTCAATTGTAGATGATGATCTTAAAAAGATTCTTGATGCTTTTCCAAAATCAGCACACCCAATGGGCGTGTTATCATCTCTTACCAGTGCGCTTACAGCATTTTATCCATCTTCAGTAGATGTTGCTTCAGAAGAAGCTATGTACAATTCTATAACAACAATTTTAGGTAAATTTCCTGTTATAGTTTCTTGGACTATGCGTAAAAAGCAAGGTTTACCATTAGAGTACGGAGATGATAGTTTAGACTACGTTGAGAACATTGTAAAAATGATGTTTAAGAGTCCAAATTGTGAGTACAAACAAAATCCAATTCTTGTAAATGCATTAGATAAACTTTTAATTTTACATGGTGATCATGAGCAAAATTGTTCTACATCTACAGTAAGAATTACAGGTTCTTCTCATGCGGGACTTTTTGTTTCTCTTGCATCAGGTATTTCTGCACTTTGGGGACCATTACACGGTGGTGCTAACCAAGCAGTTTTAGAAATGTTAGAAGCAATTCAAGCAGATGGTGGAGATACTAAAAAATTCATGGCTAAGGCTAAGGATAAAAATGATCCATTCCGTTTAATGGGCTTTGGACATAGAGTATATAAAAATTTCGATCCTAGAGCTAAGATAATTAAAGTTGCTGCAGATGAATTATTAGCAGACTTAGGAATCCAAGATCCAATTTTAGATATTGCTAAAGGCTTAGAAAAAGAAGCTTTAGAAGATCCTTATTTTGTTGAAAGAAAATTATATCCAAATGTAGATTTCTATTCAGGTATTATTTATAGAGCTATGGGAATTCCTGTAGATATGTTTACTGTAATGTTTGCCTTAGGTCGTTTACCAGGTTGGATAGCACAATGGAAAGAAATGAGAAGAAATCAAGAACCAATTGGTCGTCCAAGACAATTATATGTTGGTGAAACATACAGACCATTTGTGCCTGTTGATGAAAGATAATTTATTATAAACACTTACAAAAAGCTTCATATTTTTAATATGGAGCTTTTTTTTTAGATTTATTACAAAGTTAAAATCATTAAGTTTTTTAGTGCTAATCATAAATGTTATTTTAGCTAAGAATACAGATACATATGAAATTAAATATACAAAACGAGACTTCACGTCTTAGGGCAGTAATTTTAGGAACAGCAGAAAGTATAGGTCCTGTTCCGTCATTAGAGGACGCTTATGACCCTAAATCAGTTCAGCATATCAAAGCAGGTACTTATCCTAAAGAAGCTGATATGGTTAAGGAGATTGAAGCTGTGGTTGAAGTCTTAAAAAAGTATGATGTCACTGTTTATAGACCAAAATTAATAGCGAACTATAATCAAATTTTTTCACGAGATATTGCCTTTGTTATCGATGATAAGTTAATTGAAGCCAATATTTTACCAGATCGTGAGCGTGAATATGAAGCAATTCAACAAGTTTTAGATCGAGTTGGTGAAGAAAATATTATCGTTTTACCTGAAGAATGCCATGTAGAAGGTGGTGATGTTATGCCTTATAATGATTATATATTTATAGGAACTTATTCAGGTGAAGACTATTCAGATTACATTACAGCCCGTACTAATATGGATGCTGTAATTGCTATTCAGGAATTATTTCCTCATAAAACGGTAAAATCATTTGAACTTCGTAAATCTAATACTGATCCTAAAGAAAATGCACTTCATTTAGATTGTTGCTTTCAACCCATTGGAAAAAACAAAGCTATACTACATAAAAATGGATTCTTAATTGAAAGAGAATATGAATGGTTATTGAATTTCTTCGGAAAAGAGAATGTATTTGAAATTACTAAAGATGAAATGTATGATATGAATAGTAATATATTTTCAATTTCTGAAGATGTAATAATTTCAGAAAAAAACTTTACAAGATTAAATGCGTGGTTACGTGATAATGGCTTTACTGTAGAAGAAGTAGCTTATGCTGAGATAGCTAAACAAGAAGGTTTATTACGTTGTTCTACAATGCCTTTAATTAGAGACTAATAATTTTATTTTCTGTACAAAAAGTAATTGGAAACAAGATTTATATATTCTTTTTTTGCTTCGTCTCTACTAATATTTTTAATTTGAAATAGTGCATTAGCCTTAAAAGCATTAATTATGGGTTTACGACTGCTAGGTCTGTCATAATTTTGAGTAGCTTTTTTATAATAGGCATATAAACGTAATAAAAAATCTGCAGGAAAAGGTTCTGTATGATCGTTTACAAGATCTACAGCGTCTTTAAATTCTATGTCTAATTTTTTGGGATTCATTATTTTATTTCAGCAATGATACTTTCGCCACCACGAACTTTTTGGTTCAGTTCTACTTTAATTTCAGCATCCAAAGGTAAGAATAAATCTACTCGTGACCCAAATTTAATAAATCCAGAATCACCTCCTTGTACAGCTTGTGTATTAACCTTTGCATAGTTAACAATACGTTTTGCTAATGCTCCTGCAATTTGCCTATACAATACTTTTCCGAAATGTTCATTTTCAACCACTACAGTTGTACGTTCATTTTCTTCACTTGCTTTAGGGTGCCATGCTACTAAATATTTACCAGGATGGTATTTACTATAAGTTACATTTCCTGCAATAGGGTAGCGAGTAACGTGAACATTTATAGGCGACATAAATACTGAAACTTGTATACGTTTGTCTTTAAAAAATTCATTTTCTTGTACCTCTTCAATTACTACAACTTTACCATCAACCGGTGACAATGCTTGATTTTCGTTAGGGTGAGTGTTGCGTTTAGGGTTTCTGAAAAACTGTAAGATTAATACAAAAAATGCTAAAACAGCAATCATTAATCCTTTTCGTAACCATTCGTTGGTAATAAATTCATCAATTAAAAAAATTGAACCTACAACCATAACAAGAGTTATGAATATTATTTTGTGACCTTCTTTATGAAACATACTTTAAAATTCTTAAGAATAAATATATAAATGGTGCGGCAAAGATAATACTATCTAGTCTATCTAATAGTCCTCCATGTCCTGGCATTATAGTTCCGCTATCTTTTGCGCCTGCTTGGCGTTTAAATTTAGATTCTATTAAGTCTCCAAAAGTACCAAAAACGCTGACAATAATTGCTAATATTAACCACGATGTAAATCCAAGCGTATCTGTATAGAATGCAATGAAATAGCTAGATATACAAGCGAAAAATAAACCTCCAAGAAAACCTTCTACTGTTTTTTTAGGTGAAATACTCGGAAATAGTTTTTGTTTTCCAAAATTCTTTCCAACTAAATATGCTGCACTATCATTGATCCAAACAAGCATAAATCCTCCTAATAATAAAAGGGGTGTAAATTCACTTTTAAAATTAGCAACAAGCAACATAAACACAAAACCGCTAGAGAGATAAAATGCTGTAACAATGTGGCGTTTATATTTGAATAGTGGAATTTTTCTTGAAGTAAATAAGTCTTTTATTAAGATAAGGTTTACAAATACTGTAATTACTAATAGAATCTCGATTGCTTCGTCTGCGATTATACTGTTTGAACTGTAGACACATATGTACCAAAAGCTAACGTAAATAATAAAGTATATGAGGTATTGAGCTATAGATTTAAGGTTTATAAGACGGCTAAACTCTGTTAGACAGATAAAACCAAAAAGTCCTATTAAAACGACTGTAGACACTTGAGAATAAAGTGAGCCTATAAGTAGTGCTACGTATATAGCGCCAGAAAAGGCTCTTATTGCTAACTCTTTCATTATAAATCTTCTAGTAAGAGTAGGTATAAGTTTTTAGAGCTACTTCCGTAAGTTAAAAAATCTTTATCGTCAGCAGTCTTAAAATGTTTTATTGTAGTGATATTTGTAGGTATTTTTTGTTTGCTTTTTGCTTTAATACCTTTTAACCCTTCACCAATTGTTTCAACAAATTGACTTGTTGTTGCGTAAATGATAAAATTATCTGGTAATTCTATTAATTTTTTTTCTGCAATTTGATTTGAAGAAATTAATAATGAACCATCATCAGAAATTAAATACTCACAAGTTGATAAAAAATAGCTGCTTTCTGATAGTTTTTGAGTCTTATCGATGTTAAAATCTTTAAATAATTCCGTTAAACGTTTATCAATGACAAAAACTTTATCGTTATGCCAATCATTTTCATCTAAAATAGCATTAAAACTCTGTGTTATTTCCTCCATGTTTTCACAATAAAGAAATTTGCCACCATTGGCTTTAAAATTAATAGTAAAGCGTTCATCTACAGGTAGCTTAACTTCAGGCATATATTTGCCTCGCTCATGATTTGGTATATGTTCTTCAGTTTTTTCAGACTTTTTTCCGAAGATTTTACTAAAAAAGCTCATTCAATAATTGCTATTAATCCTGGTATTGGTGTTAATTTCAAATATAAAAAAACTTAAACTAACACAGGGTTAATTTAAGTTTTTTATATGATTGTAAGTCATGCGAGATTTATTCTTTCTCTTCGCTATTGACTAAATTATTTTCAAAAGTACGTTTTCCAAATATCTTTTCAAGATTATCTTTAAAGATAACTTCTTTGTCTAATAACACTTCTGCTAATTCAGTTAACTTGTCTTTATTATTTTCTAATAAATTGATAGCACGTTCGTATTGCTTTTCAATAATATCAGAAATTTCTTGATCAATAAGTTCAGCTGTTTTCTCACTATAAGGTTTTGTGAAACCATATTCAGATTGTCCAGAAGAATCGTAATAAGTTAAGTTACCAACTTTATCACTAAGACCATATACAGTAACCATAGCTCTTGCTTGTTTGGTTACTTTTTCTAAATCACTTAGTGCTCCTGTAGAAATTTTATCAAAGATTACTTTTTCTGCAGCTCTACCACCTAATGCAGCACACATTTCGTCTAACATTTGTTCTGGGTGTACAATTAATCGCTCTTCTGGTAAATACCATGCAGCACCTAATGAACGTCCTCTAGGTACGATTGTTACTTTTACTAAAGGGGCAGCATGCTCAAGCATCCAACTTACAGTAGCGTGACCAGCTTCATGGAAAGCAACAGCTCTCTTCTCTGCTGGAGTAATAATTTTATTTTTCTTTTCTAAACCACCAATAATTCTATCAACTGCGTCTAAGAAATCTTGTTTGTTTACTGATTTTTTTCCTTTTCTAGCAGCGATTAAAGCGGCTTCATTACAAACATTTGCAATGTCTGCACCAGAAAAACCAGGAGTTTGTTTTGCTAAGAAATCGATATCTAAAGTTTCTTCTTTCTTAAGTGGACGTAAATGCACTTCAAAAATTTCTTGACGTTCTCTTACATCAGGAAGGTCTACATAAATCTGACGGTCAAAACGACCTGCACGCATTAAAGCACTATCTAAGACGTCTGCTCGGTTTGTTGCAGCTAATACAATAACATTTGTGTTAGTTCCAAAACCATCCATCTCAGTTAAGAGTTGGTTTAATGTGTTTTCACGCTCGTCATTAGAACCAGACATGTTATTTTTTCCTCTAGCTCTACCAATGGCATCAATCTCATCAATAAATATAATTGATGGTGATTTTTCTTTAGCTTGTTTAAATAAATCTCTTACACGAGAAGCACCAACACCTACAAACATCTCTACGAAATCTGATCCCGATAAAGAGAAGAAAGGTACTTTAGCTTCACCGGCAACAGCTTTTGCTAATAATGTTTTACCTGTTCCTGGAGGTCCTACTAATAAAGCACCTTTAGGTATTTTACCACCTAGAGCAGTATATTTTTCAGGGAACTTTAAGAAGTCTACAATTTCTTGCACTTCTTCTTTAGCACCTTCTAAACCAGCAACATCTTTAAAAGATGTTTTAATATCTATTTTTTCATCGAAGAGTTTCGCTTTAGATTTTCCGATATTGAAAATCTGACCACCGGCTCCGCCGCCACCGCCACCTGACATACGACGCATAATAAAAATCCAAACACCAATAATTAGTACAAACGGTAATAATGTTAAAAGGAAGTCTCCCCAAACATTATGTTCTGTTTCGTAAACTAATTCTGTATTAAGGTTGTTAGTTTTAATAACCTCATTAACTTCTTTTTCAAAATTCTGAAGATCACCAAACTCAAACTTGTAGTTTGGAGCAGCAGTAACTGAAGGGAATATAGATTCAGAATTTGTTTTTTTGTGAGGCGCTTGTTCTTTAGCTTCATCAGTTAAGAAAACTCTAGCTTCTCTTTTATTTACAATTTCTACTTTCTTTACTTGTCCTTGATTTAAATAATCTAAGAATTGAGCAGGAGTTGTTTGTGTTCCTGTAGATTCACCAAACCCACCAGAAAAAAGCTGTATTGAAATAAATACAGCAATGATAATTCCGTAAATCCAATAAGGGTTTAATTTCGGTTTTTTGTTTAAATTTTTATTGTCTTTTGCCATTCTAAGCGTCTGTCTTTATTAGTAACTCGTTTCTATTTTGGTGATTTTTGCATCTCCCCAAAGCTCTTCAATATCGTAATATTCTCTAATGTGTTTTTGAAACACATGTACTACAACGTTAACATAGTCCATTAAAACCCATTCAGCATTGTCTGTACCTTCAATATGCCAAGGTTTATCCTTTAATGTTTTACTAACTTGTTTTTGAACGGAATTGACGATTGCGTTTACTTGTGTGTTAGAAGTACCCTCGCAAACAATAAAATAGTCACAAACTGTATTTTCTATTTCTCGTAAATCTAATATTGTAATCTCTTTTCCTTTAACTTCTTCTATACCTCCAAGGATAGTTGTAATGAGTTGGTCTGTAGGTATTTTATCTTTCGTCATTAATTTGTATTAATTTTGTGCAAAGTTATTATTTTTTTAGTTCTTGTGAGTGCATAATGTCATAAGAAAACCATAAAATAAATTTGTCTATTAAATGTACATAATCAAACTTAATGCCATTGACTCTACAAACACCTATCTTAAGGACTTGGCAACTGTGTCATTACCTAAAGATTATACGGTTGTTGTGGCTAATTTACAAACGAATGGTAAAGGCCAAATGGGAGCAAAATGGAGTTCTGAAGAAGGCAAGAGTCTTACTGTTAGTGTATTTAAAAGGCTTCTTGATTTTAAAGTAACGGATCAGTTTTACATAAGTATGGCTGTTGCTTTAGCAATTACCAATGCACTAAATTGTTTTAAAATACCTCAATTGCATATTAAATGGCCTAACGACATTTTGTCATCAAACAATAAAATATGTGGTATTTTAATTGAAAATGTCATAAAAACAAACAAATTACAAGGATCTATTATTGGGTTTGGGTTGAATGTAAACCAGAAATTTTTCGAAAATTTACCACAAGCTTCTTCTATGAGTTTATTAACAGGAGTTGTATATAGTAAAGATGAAGTGCTTTTGGAAGTTTTAAAACAGCTGAAAATTTATTTTAAAATATTAGAATCTCAGAAATTTGAAGAGATTAAGTTAGCGTATGAAGATTTATTATTCAGAAAAGACAAACCTTCAACTTTTGTGAATTCTAAAAACGAGCGTTTTTCTGGAATTATAAAAGGAGTTTCTGAAACTGGATTATTACAAGTTTGGATGGAAGATAACGTTGTTGAGTTTTTTGACCTAAAAGAAATAAAACTGCTATATTAAATCCAAACTTGTAACTATAGGTTTTTAGATTTTAGTTTTCATGTTAGTCACTAAAGTCTCAATAAATTTACTAATTGGGCCTTTAATCATCATGCCCATCATAGCATTAAATTCTCCTTCAAAATTTAATTTCACCTCAGTTTTATTAGCTTCAATTTCCGTGATATCTGCAATTAATGAAAAATCTAATTTTCCACCTGCAGCACCCAAAACAATTTTATTATTAGGAGTTGCCTCTTTTTTCTTTAAAACAATCTCTGGCATTCCTTTTAACGCAAATAGAAATTTATCATTGTCTAAAACTTCAAATTTGCTAATGTTTTCTGGCATTAAGCTTTCAAAATTTTTAACATCAGATAGAAAGTTAAAGGTTGTTTCTGCTGATTGATCTAAAGTTACTTTTGGAGATTCTAATTTCATATTCTTATGTATATTATAGTGTAAAACCGTTTGTTGTTAAGCTGCTTAGTTGAATTGATAAAATTTATTTAATAAATCTATATAAAGCAACTTTACGATATTTACATCAATTAGCGTTCCATTCGCTAGGATTGGCATTCCATTGTGCTAAAATGTCTTGTTGTTCTGTAGTAATATAAAAGGTATCTACGGCTTGTTCTAATAAATTTTCATAATTACCAAGTGTATGTAATTCTACATTAGCTTCTTCAAAATTCTTTTGAGCAACATCAAATCCATAAGAAAAAATTGCAACCATGCCTTTTACGTTAACTTCTGCTTCATTTAAAGCAGTAACAGCATTAAGACTACTCATTCCTGTGCTGATTAAATCTTCTACAACAACAACAGTTTGTCCTTTTTCAATATAACCTTCAATTTGGTTTTGACGACCATGCTTTTTTGCTTCTGGTCTAACGTAAACAAAAGGTAGGTTTAAATATTCTGCAACTAAAGCTCCAATTCCTATTGCACCTGTAGCAACACCAGCAATTACATCTGGCTTACCATAGAGTGTTTCAATGTTTCTAGCTATTGTTTCCCTAATGTAATTTCTTACGAGTGGGTAGGATAATACAATTCTATTATCACAATAAATTGGAGATTTCCACCCAGAAGCCCAAGTAAAAGGGTCTTCGGGTTGTAATTTTATAGCATTAATCTGCAATAAAACCTCGGCTGTTTTTTTGGCGATATCTTTGTTAAAAATCATGTTACAAAAATAATGATTTTTAAATCTTAAGAAATTTTAAATTAATTAAATTTTCATTTCAAATAGTTTCTCGAAAAAAATAATATTTTTACATATAGAAAGTTGAAACAACCCAAACGATGTATACTATATATGTAGGTGATAAGCCTATAATTTTAACTACAGAAAATACTAAAGAAACTGATTTTAAATCTTTTCTTCTGAAATCTGTAAATATTGGTAAGGTGATTAAAACCTTAAATAATACGGATTTAAAGGCGGTGCACTTAATTCATAAGAATGAAGGTAAATTGCTTAAAAAGTTTTTAAAGCTTTTACCTAATGTTGTTGCCGGTGGAGGTAAAGTCTATAATGATAAAGGTGAAATTCTTTTTATCTATAGAAACGACAAATGGGATTTGCCAAAAGGTAAAGCTGAACGTAACGAAACCATTGAAGAAACAGCGATTAGAGAAGTTGAAGAAGAAACAGGTGTTGAGGGTCTAAAAATTATTAAAGCAATACCGACGACTTATCATATTTTTAAACGTCATGGTAAACTTAGAATAAAAATTACCCATTGGTTTGAAATGAAAACAAGTTTTGATGGTCAATTGTTTCCTCAAGAAAAAGAGGGTATTACTAAAGTAGAGTGGTTAGATGATAAAGCATCTCAAAAAGCTTTAGAGAATAGTTATGCTAATATTAGAATTTTAGTTTAAAACAGCTTTATTGTGTCGTTAAAAAATCGTTTTCAAAATTATGTACCTGTAATTTTAAAAACGATTTTTTTTTTAACTTAAATTAAAAGTACTTCTTAGTAGATTTTCCCCTTGTCTTTTACGAAAATATTTCACTTTAACGGACTGCTGCATTATGTCGTGAAGATATCTTATTTAGTGTTTAATACCGAAATAGCATTAAACAACTTTGTTTTTGTGTCAGAATCAAATACGTTGTCTATTGTGAATTTCTGATTCACTTCAATTTCAATTCCTAAATAATGTACTGAAAATTGTTTTCTTAAATAGGTTGTAAACCCATCAGCTTTTCCTAAATACGGATAGTTGAATCTTACGTTTAAGTTCGGGTCTTGTTTTAAAAGTTCTAACTTTAATTGTTTGCACAACTGTTTTTCTTGTTTGTTAGAAGAATTATACAATAAGCCAATATCACAGTTTCTATTTTCTCCATTTAAAGAAGGTGTAAAACTATGAATAGATAAATGAAGTACTGAATCCCCCTTTTTAATAAAGCTTCTAATATTATCTTCTACAGATGTTCTGTACGGTAAATAATGGGTATTTATAATTTTTGTTTTCTCAATTTTAGCGAGGTCTTTTATATACTCAGAAAATAAATTTTTATGATGCAATGAACGATTTAGTTCTATTAATAAACGTGATGTTGTACTGAAATAGAAAGCATCAGACAGCGGTTTTAAAGTTTGAAATAGATCTAAAGCACCCAAGTCTAAAGCACGATGAGTTTTTAAAATAGCTTTGTTTTTAAAGTGCTTTTTGTAAGCCGTAGGGATTTCGTTTCCGCCATGCTCACAGGTTAAAATGAGTTTCAAGGTTGAAATAATTCATTAACTTGCAGACATTTTTGAAGCTGTCTGTAAACTGAAATAATATGAGTGTCATTATTTTCAGTACCAACTGCTTTGAGTATTCTTGTAGCCAAAGTGCCTTCTTTCAAAATTAATTCAATGGCAATATAATGAGATTGGTGCAACTTTGGTTTTACAGATTGGTATAAGTGTTTCCAAAGATCACTAACACTTGAAGACTCTTTTATTCCGAATAATTTTAAATAGTCTTTATTTTTAATTTTAGAATTTTCGGCGTGTTTTATAGAGTCAGTCAAAATAGGAAATAAGTCTTCTTTAGTCCATGATTTTTGATCTTTCATAGTGCCAAATTCTTTATTGACTAAAGCTTTTAAAACTTCAATGATTAATGCACAAATAGCAATATCTGCTTTGGGACATTCTTGAATATCAAGTAAACGAATTTCAATAGCATTACGATCAAAACGAGCAATAGCACCCCGAGAATTTAGAAAATGTTGATCTAAAATTTTGTCTTTATCATAAGGTTGAATGGCGCGTTTTATAGGTTCTAAAATTGTAGCATAATAATCTAATTTTGAAAATGTCCGTTCCGGAATTACCAGACCCGTTAATTCAGGGATTTCTTTTTGATTCGTTTTATAAAACTCTAATCTTGTGTCTTTAAATCCTGTTATTTTCCCTTCTAAAATTGGTGAACTCGCAGATAATCCTGGTAAAATAGGTAAGATGATTCTAATTGCTGCATGTAGTTTTTCAAATTCCTTGTCATCATAAAATGGTAGATTAATATGTGTGCTTTGCACATTACTCCAACCGTGACCTTTGCAATTGAAAATAGTATTATAAAGTGCATAAACTTTACTATAACTGTGTTTCCAAAGTTGTGTATCTGTGTTTGGATTCATCAAAGGGTGAGATGCAGAGCCCAGAAGCTGTAAATCTAATGGCTTTAAAAGTGTATCAATTTCTAAAATGTTAGCATGGAATTTGTCGGATAAATCATCTGTATTTTTTACTGGTCCATTAGTTTTTAGTTCAATGACATGCGCAACCAATTCGTTACTCCAAGCAATAGCTCCGTTATCAATATCTGCTTCTAATTTACCAGCTTTTAAGGTGAGTAGTTCATCAACTTGAGGCGCAACTTTGAATGTTTTATTGTTAACTAACATATATTCGAGTTCAATACCATAAACTTCGAATAAGTGATATTTTTTAATCATTAATTTACTCTAATCGTTTTTTAAGTGCAGTAAGGATCTTTTTATAAACGACATCTCCATAATGTGCATCCTCTACACCAAAATCAATATTAGGATTGTCGTTAATTTCAATAACCATTAATTTACCATTAACAACTTTTATGTCAACACCATAAAGGCCTAGTCCCATTAAT
Source organism: Winogradskyella sp. HaHa_3_26 (assembly GCF_019278425.1). NCBI lineage: Bacteria > Pseudomonadati > Bacteroidota > Flavobacteriia > Flavobacteriales > Flavobacteriaceae > Winogradskyella > Winogradskyella sp. HaHa_3_26. The sequence continues at coordinate 2,753,494 of NZ_CP058981.1, forward strand.
TTAGCGGATTTTAGTGCTATATCAATAACGTTTTTTGGTACCTCTTCAATAGCTAAACAATCGGCGTCACCATCTTGTTCATTTTTGTTGGTCGCTTTCCAATTATAAATTTGCCAATGTCCTTTTGCCATATAATATTTACAAGCAAAAAAAGGTTTGTTATCTATAATACCAATGCGCCAATCATAATCTGAAGGACAAAACTCTTGAGCAATTATTAAATCAGATTCTTTAAGCATTTCTGTTACTAGAATATCATACTCTTCTTGTGTTTGTGCTTTTTTAACGCCAAACGAAAAAGTAGAATCTGGTGCTTTTAACACACAAGGTAATCCTGTTTGTTCTAAAACAGAATTCCGATTATTACTGTGTACAATGACTGTTTTTGGTGTACTAATGTTTGCATTGTTCATGGCTTCTGCCATATATACTTTGTTGCAGCATTTTAAAATGGCATTTGGATAATCAATGATCGCTATGCCTTCTTGTTGTGCTTTTCTGGCAAAAGTGTAGGCTTCATTATTCACCTCCGTGCTTTGTCTTAAAAATAATGCATCAAAAGAAGAGAGTCTCGATAAATCTTTGGGTTCAATAATCTCTGCATAGATATTCATCTTTTCAGCAATTTCTATAAACTTTTTTAAGGCTTTAGGATTACTTGGTGGAGCCGGATCATTGGGGTTAACTAAAATAGCCAAGTCAAAATCATGATTGGCAACTTTAGCAGTGTCATATCTTTTCTTAGAAAAATACTGATTAGCAAATTCGCGAACGCTAGGTTTGTGTTCTTCTGGAATTTCAGATTCTGAAATCGCTTTAATACCCTGAATGTTCCATTTTGTTGTATGGTTAAAATTAACACGTAAAAACGGAACTTGAAAATGCTTATAAAACAAAGCACTTAAGTTTTTGTATTTCTGAGCTACATTTTGTCCAAAATAAATACTTAGCGTAAAATCTTGCGATTTAATGTTCTTTAAGCTTTGTTGAATAACGTCATCAAATTCATCAGAGACTATTCTTACTAATTTTAAAGCTTTAAGATCTACAATGTTTTTTGTAGTTGGAATTGGTAAGTGACCTCTGGCTTCTGCCAAAAGTGATACGTAATACCCCTTAGATTGATACGAGTAATCTTTGCACAAATTAAAAATACGTGCATTTTTTAATAAAGAATACTTAGGATTTGTAAGATAATCTTGAGCAGAAATTACAGTTATATTATCAATTGAAAAGTTCCATTTCTCAGGTTGATTTACAACAATATATTTATTCATTTAGAGCGCATTACGCTATTATAATTTTAAGTAAATGTATATTATTTTTTAATTGCTTTTACATTCGTTTAAAAATATTTTTCAGATTTTAATGTGTTGAAAATAAGGTCTTAAATTAGTTCTGTATATCGTTTTTTACTCTCTAATTACTATTGTAGGATTAATAAAGAATCCTTTTTTATCAATATTTTCATTGAAAAATTTAATTAATTCAGCTTGAGAATTAAAATCGGTTTTTTTGAGGTTTTTATTTACTTCTGAGAATTCTAATGTGTCATTTCTAAGTTCAAAACCAAAGAAGGAATTTGTTTTAACTCCGTTGCCATTTGTAACCATATTTAAAATATTAAACCCTTTAATTTTTTTAGAATAAGAAATAAGTTCTGTACTGTCGTTAGGAATCAGCTTATAACTCATTTCGTTGTTTTTTTTAATCAAAAGGGTTTCGTTAGTTTTTATATCAAGCCAAGTTCCTATTAATTCGGTATTGATTTTTTCATCATTTGGTAAACCAAATTTAGATTCTAATGCACAACTAACTATTAGAACCAAAAAGAATAGGCTAAAAATTTTATTTTTCATGATATGATTATTTATTGTAATTCAGAAAGTTAAATATATTATTATTATTATTACGCAAGGTTTATTTTACCCGATAAACAGGATATTGTAAATGAGCCTTCTCATAATGTTTACTTTGTTTATGTAACCAATCTAATTGTGCGTACCAATTATTTGCAAATTCATCATCATAGCTGATTTTTACATTAAATTCCATTTGAAGTTTTTTATTTCCTTTTAAAAGTTCTTCAGCTTTATCTTCCCAAACGTAAGGTGAGAATCCTTCTTTTTGTTGAAGAATAGTATCGAAGAAATTCCAATTAAAAAATGAATCTATAGCAGTTGGTTCTAATGTTTCAATTAAATAGCGTATTGCCTTTTGATTTGTAGAAATCAAATAATCACCTTTTCTAAATGTTATTTTTTTGCTAGACGTTGTTACTTCTGTATTGTAATGAGCGTAGTGCCCCTCGTAAGGTGATTTTCGGGTTTCATAATTTCCTATTTTATAAGATTCAACGGTTAGTGTTGTATCGTTTTCAAATTGAGTGAATGCCACATTATTTAATTTTAATAAATCAATGACGTTATGCCATCCTTGTGGAATGATATAGGCTTTAGGAATGGTAACAGAATCTGTAGCTTTAAAATAATCTTGATAATTAATTTCTTTAGTAAAAGGCTTAGCTCTGTCGTATTTTAAACGTGTGGCTCCGGTAAGTTCACTCGGAATCATTTCGCCTTCATAACCTTTAAAATCCCTTGTTGATGATTTAGTGGTGTCAACTTCCCAGGCTAAAGGGTAATGGTTACCAGCAGTCCATAATTTAGCTTGTTCCTTTCTGAGTTTCGTTATTTTTTCACCTTGTTCTTCAGTGATTTCAATCATGCTTTTCATAACTTCATAAGTGCCTTCTACACGTTGCTTATAAGGTTTAAGCATGTGAGTTTCTACCATCATACCAAGCGTGTTAAATAAAGTAGTGTAACCCGTAGAATAACGAGGTGTATCTAAAAACTGTGAAAATCCAGAATCTGGTGTGCGGTTAAAAACATTGACATATGGTGTGATGTCCCAAGATTTAGCTTCTAGTTTTTGTTCTAATGTTTGCATCATTTTCGTGTGAATAAATTGGTCAAGCGGTCCTCCTAATTTATTATGCTGAGTAAATAAATGAGTTAGCGTATATTGATAATCTGCACCATTGCTAACGTGGTTATCTATAAAAACATCAGGTTGTACTAAATGAAAAATTTCAGCAAAAGTTTTAGCGTTTTCAGTGTCCGATTTTATAAAATCACGATTTAAATCGTAATTACGAGCATTACCTCTAAAACCATATTCTTCTGGCCCGTTTTGATTGGTACGCGTTGTAGAGTTTCTATTTAAACTTCCGCCAATATTATAAATAGGAATAGTTACCACAATTGTGTTTTTTGGAGCTTCTATTTTACCATCAACAATATCTCTAAAAAGCATCATGGTAGCATCAATTCCGTCAGATTCTCCTGGGTGAATACCATTATTAATTAAAAGAATTCTATTGTCTTTTCTTAAGATTTCAAAATCGTCACTAGAACCCTTCATGTTTAAAGTAACAATATGTAAAGGTTTGCCTGCGTCTGTATTACCAATTTCTTGTATTGATATTTCAGAATAAGTATTTGCTAAAGCTTCATAATAAGTAATAGTTTCGGTATATGTTGCCGTTTCTAATCCTTCGCTTTTTTCAAATACAGTCGTAAAATCAGTTTTGGGTTGTGTTTCTGGATCAACAGGCTCAGTTGGTTTATCAGTCTTTTCGTTACAAGCAACTAATAATAACGTTAGGAATAATATTTTTTTCATTATGTAGAATTAGAGTGACAATTTACTTATAATAATTAACATGAAAACATATATACTCTATTTTGGTGCTCTAAGAGAATTTAATAATTATCTAATTAAATGAGGTGTTTTCTATATGTAAATAGGTTAGAAGAACAGGGGGGATTTTAACGTTATTTGTATATAAAAAATTATAACTTCGCGTTTAATTTTACACCCTTATTTATATTTAATGCAACAAACGACTAACACTATATTAATGATTCGTCCTATTAACTTCAGGATGAATGAACAAACGGCTGTCAATAATTATTTTCAAGAAGATTTGGATTTAAAAAATGCTGAAATTAATGCTAAAGCTCAGAATGAATTTGATGCTTTTGTAGAAAAGCTAAGAGCAGTCGGTATTAATGTTATTGTTGAAGAAGATGATAAATTAAACGATACTCCAGATTCTGTGTTTCCAAATAATTGGGTAAGTTTTCATAGCAATGGAGATGTTGCAAAATATCCAATGTTTGCAGAAAATAGAAGAAAGGAACGTAGAGAAGAAGTTTTTGTTAGGCTCGAGAAAGAAGGCTTTGTTATAGAGAATATAGTTGATTATACTTCTGCAGAACACGAAGGCTATTTTTTAGAAGGTACGGGGAGTGTAATCTTAGATCGCGTAAATAGAAAAGCTTACTGCGCATTATCTCCAAGAGCAGATGAAGAATTATTTATAGAGTTTTGTGAAGATTTTGAATATAGTCCTGTGATTTTTACAGCTTATCAGTCTGTTGAAAATAAAAGATTACCTATTTACCACACTAATGTAATGATGTGTATCGCAGAAAACTTTGCTGTAATCTGTTTAGATAGTATTGATGATAAAAAAGAGCGTAAAAGTATTGTAAAGCATTTAAGACAAGACGGAAAAGAAATCATTTCTATCACAGAAGCTCAGATGCATAGTTTTGCGGGTAATATGTTACAGTTGCAAGGTGAAAATGATAAACGTTTCTTAGTAATGAGTGAAGCAGCTCATAGTAGTTTATCTAAATCTCAAATAAACAGTATTGAAAAGCATTGTGCTATTATTTCAAGTTCATTAGAGACCATTGAAACATGTGGAGGAGGAAGTGCGCGCTGTATGATGGCAGAGGTCTTTTTACCTAAAAACTAATACCTAACTTCTAACTTACTTAAATATTATAGTGAAATTTATGCTAGGGATTCTGCTTTAGGTAGCTCTACAAAGAATTTACTACCTATATTTTCAGTACTGTCTACCCAAATTTTTCCGTTGTTTAGTTCTACTAAATCTTTGGCTATAGTTAAACCTAGTCCGGTTCCTTTTTCGTTTTGAGTTCCTTTGGTTGTGAAGTTTTTATTAGAAGCAAACAATTTATCTATATTGTTTTTAGAAATCCCAATACCTGAATCTTCTATGACAATTAAGGATTTTCCGTTTACATTTTTATTAGAAATCGTTATGATATCCCCAACTCTACAAAATTTAACAGCATTAGTAATTAAATTCTGAATAACAATTTCTATCATGCTTTTATCAGCATAAATAAAATCGCGTTGAGATTCATCAATTAAAATAATGCGCTTATCCTCAATTTTCTGTTCAACTAGTGCCATTTTATTATGAAACACTTCTTGAATGTTGAACAATTCTGGTTTAGGTTCTAAATTTTGTAGTTGCGATTTAGACCAATTTAATAAGTTAAATAATAAGGTTGAAGCATTATTAGCGTTTTCACTTAACTCTGGTATTAATTCGTTAAATTCTTCTTTAGAAATATTATCTTCTTTTAATAAATCTAAAAAGGCTTTGATAGAAGAAATAGAATCTTTTAAGTCATGAGAAACAATTGAGAAAAGTTTATCTTTTACTTTGTTAACTTCTTCTAAGTGATGTATCTGTTCTAATATAGCTTCTGTTTTTTCGTGTTCTTCAATTAGCTTATTTTCTTGTTTTTTTAATTTAATTTTATGTGCTTTAGTTTTTAATAAGCTATAAATTAAAAGGGATAGCAAAAAAATAATTATTGCAGTAGTACTATATAAAATAGAAGGTTTGTTGTGCCATCCTGCCTCTAATACTGGTGCTGAAGATTGTTCTGTAATTTCAATTTTTATGTCATCCTCAATTAAATTTAAATGTTCTATTTCTGTTGGAATTACAGGTGAAACTTTTTTATTTAAAGAATCTTTTAGATTGTGAAATTTATTCTGCCAAAAGAATGCTGTTTGGAAATATTCACGTGTAGAGTCCAATGCAATATGTAGTTTATAGTTTTTTAAAAGCTCTGTTTTATTATTTGTTTCCTGTGCAATAATGTAAGCCTCGTCTAGTTGGTATTGAGCTTGTTTTAAATTTTTATTCTGAAGGCTTAAATTTCCCATAGCATTTAAGGTTCTTAATATACCTTCTTTATTATTCTGTTCTCTATTATGTTTTAACCCTTCTTCTAAATATTGTGAAGCTTTATCATATTCATTAAAACGTAAGTATTCACTGCCTAGTTTAGGGAGAATTTCACCTTTTAAATCTTTATCTGTTTCAGGATCTAAAAGAGCCAGAACTTTTTCATAGTATTCAATAGCTTTTCGGTGCTCTTTTAAAAGCGAATAGAGTTCAGCAATGTTTTTTGTAGAGATTTTTATTCCCTCTATATCTTTAATGTGCTTTTTGATTTCTAAACCTTTAAAATTAAACTCAATAGATTTGTCTATTTGATTGGTCTTATAATAGGCTTCAGCAAGGTTATTATACGCTAAACTTAATTCTTCGTTTAGTGATTGTGCTTTAAAAATATCTATTGCCGATAATGAGTTTTGTAAGCCTACATAATAATTTCCGCGTTTTATTTCAATAAGTCCAATACTGTTACTCACTTTAGCAACTCCTATTGTATCTTTTATTTGTAAATATAAAACTCTAGATTTTTTGTAATTATCAATGGCGTTTAAATAATCATCACGTTGTGTGAAAATTAATGCTCTGTAGTAACAGCTTTCAGCTAAGCCTTTTTTATAATTAAGATCTTCGGCTAGTTTTGAGCTATTATTAATATAAAGTAATGCTTTACTGTAATTTTCATTTTTGTAAAGTTCATTTATAAGCATCAGGGATAGGTCTACTTTTGTAGAGTCTGCTTTTAAGTATGTTAATTGTACAGTTAGTTTGTCTATTTTTTCATTTTGAGAAAAAACAGATAACGATAAAAGACAAATAGCTAATGTTGATAATAGCTTTATCTTAAAATAGCGTAAAACGAACTGCGCTGTTTTGTTTTTAAAAACTTTGATAGAGGGACAAAAAAGTAAGTTAACACAAAACAATAACAACGTTGTTAATGTTTGATTACTAAGCTTCATTTATGTTTGGGACATATATTAATAGCCTTTCAAAAGTGCAATTAAGAATGGATATACACTAATATTTAAGATTTAATACCAATATATTAGTTGAAATGTTTTTTTTTTTTTTTTCGGTAAATTTATAACTGATTTATTAAGTGTTAATTTAACGTAATTAATAGTGTTTTATCGATGAATCTCGTTGTTGGTTTATAATATTGATTTTTAACAGGTTGTTTTTGAAAATAGTTAGGGTATTGATTAGACCTATTGGTTATATAAGTTGAATAATTATGTCCGTGCTGAGGTTTAATAAAACAATAAAACCGCTATCTTTGCAAACGTTTTAAAATACCAAAATACAGCAAAATATGAAGCTTCAAGAGACTTTAGAATTACATGTAAAAGCAGCGATTAAAGCGTTGTTTCAATCGGAATTACCATCAGTAGAATTTCAGGCAACACGCAAAGAATTTGCAGGGGATGTTACGGTTGTTGTGTTTCCAATGTTACGTGTGGTTAAAGGTAACCCTGTTGTTATAGGTGAGCAAGTTGGTCAATATTTACTGGATAATGTAGATTTAGTAAAAGGTTTCAATGTTGTAAAAGGGTTTTTAAATATTGAAATTAATGATAGTTATTACTTCGATTTTTTTCAATCTATAAAAAACGACGCTAAATTTGGTTTTGTTGATCAAAAGGAGGATGATGCGGTAATGGTTGAGTATTCTTCGCCAAACACAAATAAGCCATTACACTTAGGCCATGTTAGAAATGTGCTTTTAGGATATAGTGTTGCTGAAATTTTAAAAGCTTCAGGTAAAAAAGTTTACAAGACTCAAATTATTAATGATAGAGGAATTCATATTTGTAAAAGTATGTTGGCTTATCAAAAATTTGGAAAAGGTGAAGTGCCTACTCAAGATTTAAAAGGGGATAAGTTAGTCGGGAATTATTATGTGAAGTTCGACCAAGAATATAAAGCTGAAATTTCAGAATTAATGGCACAAGGTCAGTCTGAAGAAGAGGCTAAAAAGAATGCACCTTTATTATTAGAAGCTAAAGAAATGCTTATTAAATGGGAAGCAGGTGATGAAGATGTTGTTGCACTTTGGACTAAAATGAATCAATGGGTTTATGATGGTTTTGATGTTACTTATAAAAATATTGGTGTTGATTTTGATACTTATTATTACGAAAGTAATACCTACTTATTAGGTAAAGAATTTGTAGCCGAAGGTTTAAAAACAGGTGTTTTTATTAAAAAAGAAGATGGTTCAGTTTGGTGTGATTTAACTGAAGACGGATTAGACGAAAAAATTGTTTTGCGTAGTGATGGTACTGCGGTTTATATGACTCAAGATATTGGAACAGCAATTCAACGTATTAAAGATTACCCAGATGTTGGAGGTATGGTTTACACGGTAGGAAATGAGCAAGATTATCATTTTAAAGTTTTATTCTTAATCTTAAAGAAATTAGGTTTTGACTGGGCAAAAAATCTATTCCATTTAAGTTATGGTATGGTAGATTTACCAAGCGGAAAAATGAAAAGTAGAGAAGGAACTGTTGTAGATGCTGATGATTTAATTCAAGAAATGGCAGATACAGCTGAAGAAATTTCTAAAGAATTAGGGAAGCTTGAAGAATACGATGAAGCAGAAAAAAGCGATCTTTATAAAACGATTGGTTTAGGGGCTTTAAAATATTACATATTAAAAGTAGATCCTAAGAAAAGAATTTTATTTGATCCTAAAGAATCTATCGATTTTCAAGGAAATACAGGGCCTTTTATTCAATATACTTACGCAAGAATACAATCGATATTAAGAAAAGCAAATATCGGTGCTGATGTTACTTTAAGTGCAGCTAATATTTCTTTTCATGAAAAAGAAAAGGAATTAATTAAGCAATTAGAGCAATTTCCTGAGATAATACAAAATGCAGCAGAACAACATAGTCCTGCGTTAATTGCTAATTATACTTACGAGTTGGTTAAAGGATTTAATTCATTCTATCAAAATGTATCTATCCTTGGTGCAGATACTGAAGAAGAAAAAAGTTTTAGAGTAGATTTATCTAAAACAGTGAGCCAAACGATAAAGAATGCATTAAGCCTTTTAGGAATTGCAGTTCCTGAGCGTATGTAAGATTTTAAATATTTTTATATCAATAATTAAGTTTATAAAAACGTCTATCTATAAAAGGTAGACGTTTTTTAGTTTAATCTTTTATTACCTTATTAAGACGATATACATAACCTAAGCTAAGTTCTGAGAAGTCAGCCTGTCCTAGGTTTGCATTAATATGTGCACCAACAAAAAGATTGTGTTCAGGAGCTTTGTTGGTCGTCCATAAATAATATTTTAGTCCCATTCTAGCAGAAACGGTTCGTTTTATTTTATAATACCAATTAAGTTCACCTAATACGTCTACGGTTTCGTTATGTGCATCTTGATAATCATAACCTTGATTAATTTTCCAATCTATTTTGTAAAAAGGTTTGTAAATGTTGAGGCCTAAATTCAATTCTATTCCGATATGGTCAATTAATAATTCTGACGTGGCAAACAATCCAAAAGCAGTGGCATATCCATAAGGATTTTCTGTATAGTGCGGAAATTGTTCTTCAACTAAGGTTTCATTATTTTTTATATAGTCGTAATAATGTTCGTAGAATCGGTAATAGAATCCTCCTCCAAATTTAAAAGTGTTATTAAGTATTTTTCCAGCCGAAGCAGAAACAGTATAAACCTCCTTTTTAGTATTAAACTCTTTAGATAATACGTTTTGTCCTAGTCCAAATCTAAAAGATAAATAAGTTTGTGATTTAGATTTGAAGTCCGTTTTTTTTAAGTCAGATAAATTGTTTTGTTGCTTATTTATTTTTGCGGAAATACTAGCTAATAAAGAATTTAAACCTTGGTTAGGTAATTTGCTATGTCCGTTAGAATGGTGTAATAAGCCGAGGCCAAATCTCCAATCTATAGTTTTTGTTTTAGCGACATCATAATATAAAAATGATCTAAAAGACCAATTAAATTTAGTTGTTATAGCTTTATTAAATCCGTTTGTTGCAATATTATATTGAGTGTCCATGTAAGAACTTCCTAAAGCAAGATGTAAGTTTAGACCATCTATTTGTCTTTTTAATATTGAAACTTCAATAAAAGGTAAAATGCTATAAGCGTGACCAATATTTTCGGTGTTTCCAAAGTCTGTATAACCAAAAGAGATTCCTGTTATAGGATAATTTAATCTTGCTGCCCATTCTTTATCTGGTTTAAAATTATAACACCCTAGACTTAAAAATAAGTTTTTTTGAAGGTTGGTTTCAGGAAAATCTGTATTCGCTTCTAATGTTTTTCCGATAAGAATTTCAGGAGTTAAAAATGAAGCATTCTCTTTTTGTATTGTTTGAGAGTAGCAATTTTGATATAATAGAGTAACAATTCCTATTGAAAAATAGAAGATTTTAAAGGCTTTAGAATACATTGATTGAGGTTGATTAGTGTCACAATTAACAACTAAAAATTGATTCTAAAGCTAAGATTTGGAGTGAATTGTAAAGATTGATTATTTATTTCTTTAATTTCTTCATCAGAATTTATATTGTAATAACGATTAATGATGTTTGTTTGATTAAAGATATTCCAAACAGAAGCCCCTAGTTCGGCTTGCACACCTTCGGAAATTGAAAAGTCATAAATAGCTGAAATATCTGTTCTAAAGTAATCGTCTAAACGAGAGCTATTTGGTGTTTTGTACTCTATAGTTGTACTGTTGGTGTTTTGAGTGTCTAATATTGAAGTGTAAGGTCTTCCCGAGTGCCAGTTTACGCCTAAGCCTATTTTTAAATGAGCAATATTATAAGTGATTGATGCATTTGCAACATGTCTTATGTCTAAGGTGTTGGGAAATGTTTTTTCTGAATTAAGCGTCTTAAAAATATAATCGTTTTTACTCCAAGTATAACCCAACCAAGTACTGAAGTTATTGAAACGTTTATTAATAAGAAAATCAAAGCCTTTTACGGTGTAGCTCCCAATATCATTAGTGAATTGAAACTGATTCTGAAATCCTTGACTCCTCGCTGTAATGTTATTTACGCCTTTGTAATAGCCTTCTAAAGATATTAGCAGGTTGTTTTGATTATAGCTGAGGCCTAGAGAGAATTGTTCGCTAGTAATTAAAGGAACGTCATCTCCATTTGCAAGTTGCCATCTGCGTTTTTCAATACCGAAAAAATCTTGTTGTAAATCAATAATTTGTGTTATAGATTGACTTTTTAGTTCGCCTAAAACTTCTAGTCTAAAATAATCTAGAAATTTATAATTTATAGAAAACCGGGGTTCTATTAAAAAATCAGATAACTTACTGAAATAATTGACTCTAGAGCCTAGTCTGATATGTGTATCTCGAGTCGGTGAATACCATTCAATTTCTCCAAAAAGTGAATGTGTTCTAATAATTTCTTTATTAAGACTAGTGTAATTCGGGTTTGTAACATCTTCAAAATAGGTAACGCTAACATCGTTAAACTGGTAGCCTGCATTAAAATTGAGATCATCACTAACGTTTTTTGTTATGTCTATTCTTAAACCAAAGTCTTCAACTTTATTTTCTTGAGTTAAAGACAGGTTGTTTAATGAATTTTGATTTGTTGCATCTAAATTATAACCTGAATAATAGGCTTGTGCGGATAGCTTAAATTTTTTATTCATTCTCTTAGAATAATTAGCACTCGCTCCATGACTTTCTTGGTTTAATTCGCTTCTGGTTTCTTGTAACTCATGGTCCGATGTTATAAAGGCTTGGTTATAATCTAAGTTGTTAGAGAGTGTTAATAAATTAAGTCTAAATTTAGATGTGTTATCAATATCATATAAAAACTTAACATTAAAATCGTAGAAAATAAAACGTTCATCCAAAGCTAGTTGGTTGTTGCTTGTGTTTGATTCGTTTAATTCTGAATCCTTAAAAATGCGATTAAAATAAGAGTCGTATGTTTTGGTAACTAATATATCCGTATAAGAGCGTCTTGCAGATACTTGAATCTCTGTTTTTTTAGATAGAGCTATTTTTGCAAACCCATCTACACTTAAAAGATTTCCGCCAAGGCTGATTCTGTTTTTCTGATCTAATTCATCAGTGTTTTTAATAGCTATTGTACTCGATACAGCATTTCCAAATCTTGCACTAGTTCCGTTTTTAGAAATTGTAATGCCTTCAGAAAGGTAAGGGTTAAAAGCAGATATCAATCCAAAAAAATGGCCCGATTGGTACATTCTTATGCCTTCATATAAAATTAAATTCTGATCATTTGTGCCACCTCTAACATTAATGTTAGAAACACGTTCATCAACACTTATAATACCTGGTAAATTTTGAACTATTTGTAGAACATCGGGCTCTGTAAGTCCTGGTAAAATATCAAAAGCTTTAGTGTTAACTTCGATTGTTCCGTTGTTCATTTTAGATATCCCTTTGGTTAAATAGTTCGTTACAATAACTTCTTTAAGTTGTTGAATACCGTTTGGGAGATCTAATTCGTTTTGCTTAGATATGGTTACAAATCGATCACTTAATATTTTAAAATTAAGATTAGTGACAAGGTTTAATTGACTTATTGTTTCTTCTAATGAAAAGTTTGAGTTTAATGGAATAATTGAAATATCTTCAATTATTTTAGTTTCAAAAGAAAATTTAATATTATGCTTTTTTTCTAATTCTGTAAGAATTTGTGCAAGTGGTTTTTCTTCCTGTTGTCCTTGACTATGAGTTAGGTTACACAAAGAAAATATTAAAAATAAAAAACCTAAAAGCTTTAATTTTTTATTCACGTTTTAATAAAATAGACTTTCCTGATTTACTGTAGCTTAAATTTAAAGGTATTGTAATAGACTTTAGTGCTAAATCTAAATTATTATGTGTAAAACTTCCGGTAAACAAACGAGACGTGTCAATATTTTCTGTTGTAATACTTTCTTTATACTGATTTTCTAATTCTGTAATGACGTATTTAAGAGGTACACTTTTAAAACTGCTTTCTCCCTCAAGCCAAAGCGGTTGTAATATGTTTTCTTTACCTTCAGTAATTTGTTTATCATCTATAACTTTAAAACTGTTTCCAGGTTTTAGTTTTACCGTTTTACCATTATGTGCTACAGAAACAAGTCCTTCAAAACAAGTCACTTCAAAGTAAGAGCCACGTTGTTTTACATTAAATTGTGTTCCTAAAACACTAACGGTGCCATCGTTTGTGATAACATCAAACTTTTGACCTTTAGCAACTTTAAAAAAGGCTTCACCTTTTAGTTTTACAGCTCTAGTTTTATTCCAATTACTTTCATTAAAAATGACTGTTGAGTTTGCATTTAGATTTACACTTGAAGCGTCTGGTAATTTAATGATTGACTGCTCTGCAATTTCTGTATGAATTTCGGTATTTAGAGTTGTGGTGTAATAATAAACACTAAGTCCTATCATTAAGATTGCAGCAATTTTAAATAAAGGCTTTAGCCAAGTATATGTTTTAGTTGTCTTGGGTTTAAGCTGAGGTTGTAAAGTTTTATAAGACGCTTCAGTAATAAAATCTGGAGCTTTAAAATCTTTTAGAATAGAATCCATTTTTATCAACTGCGAATAATCCTCTAACTGTTCAAAAGCAATTTGCTCTTCAGTATTGAGGTTGTGATCTAGCCATTTTTTTATAAGTTCTTCTCTATTCATTTATTTCATTGTCATTTATAACAATCATAATTAGATGCGTTTTAAAATATGATTTCAACTATATAACAGTTTAACCTTAAAAACACCTACTTTTTTAAAGTTCTTCTATTTCTTCTCTTAATCTTTTTAAAGCACCATAGATTCGTTTTTCAACCCCTTTTACGGAAATATCTAAGAGTTCAGCAATTTCTTTAAAACGTTTACCTTCAACTCTATTCATTAAAAAAGCGACACGTTGTGCTTCTGTTAAATTGCTAATAGCTTTTTGTAATTTAATATGGTATTCTTTTTCTTCTAAAACAAACAGAGGTGTTTCGTTAGTTGTTCTTTTCTGAGGTTTTTCATTATATCTTAGAACAACTTTCTGGTGTGAAACAGCATTAAGCATTAAATTATTTGCTGTTGTAAATAAAAAACTCTTCGCTTTAGGCGGTGCTACCTTGCTACAATTTTGCCAAAGTTTAATAAATGCTTCTTGTACTTTGTCTTGCGGGTTTAAGTGTTCGCCAAATTTGTAGTACAGAAAATTGTGCAAGTTTTTAGCGTGCTTTTTGTATAAACGCTCAAATAATTGCGATTCACAAATGTTATCATGCAAAGGTTGACTCATGGTTTTTTATAGGGCTTACAAATTAGAAATAAATTTTTTAATTTGTAGGGTAGGGGATTTTTAATGTAACTTGTTACATAGTAAAAAGATATAACCCAAATCTTATGATTTTGAATTTTAATAAAACCCTACTTTATTTCCTTTTTGCCCTTTTTTGTCTTACATCTTGTCAAGATGAAATTAATGAAGTTGAAAATCCTACCAGTGAAGAAACGATCCTTCCGAACTCTGTATTGGCAAATCTAATGAGTAGTATGACTGCTAATTTTGATGCTGCAGATGATCTATTAGACGGAGGTAGTTGCTTTTCTGTAGAATTACCTGTGACAGTTATTGTTGATGGGATGAGCTTTATTATTGATAGCGAAGTTGACTTAGTGCAGCTAGAACAATTATATGGTGATTTTAGTATTGATGAAGAGGACATAGATGTTGAATATCCAATTACTGTAATTTTTATTGATTATAGTGAGATTGTGATAGAAAACGACGAGCAACTTATAGATTTAATAAATGAGTGTTCTGAGATTCAAGAAGAATATATAGAATGTGCAGATTTTGTTTACCCATTGTCTTTTTCTGTTTTTGATTCGGAATTTAGTTTAATTGAGACAGTTGTTGTTAATAATGACCAAGCATTGCATAACTTTTTAAATGATTTAGAAGAAGAGGATAATACATTAATAGTCAGTTTAAATTATCCTATTAATTTAGAATATGCTGATGGAGAAACTATTGAAGTCAATACTAATGAAGAATTAAGTGATGCCATAGAGGCTGCAGAGCAATTTTGTGAAGATGGAAATGATAACTGTGTAGAAGATGATATTTTGATAGATTTAATGGAGTGTGCTTGGACTTTTACTGATGGCTCTGGAGATTTTCAAAATAATTGGATGATTTTTAATGCTGATGGGCAATTACAAATTTCTGAAGGAATGGCAGCATCTGCAATTGATGGAAGTTGGGATTTATCTACAACAGAAAATGGTGTTGTTTTAACCTTATCCGAATTAACAGCATTTCAAGAAACACTAGAAGGTGATTGGCTTATTGTAGAATGTGAAGATGGTCGATTAGAAATTATTCGAGATGATTTAGAATTTACTTTAGAACAAGATTGCAATTTAAACAACCCATTTAGCTGTTTTAGTAATTATGAAATCACAACTTGTAATGGTTCTAATAACATTCCTATTTACAATTTAAGTGCTAATACCATTGGATTAGTAGATTGTATTGTTCCTTATTTTTCTTCTTTTCATGAAACACTAATAGATGCAGAAAATAACACCAATGCTATAGAAAATACAGAGGCGTTTGAAACTTTAGTCAGTCAAGTATATTTAAGAATTGAAGCCATAAATGGTGAATATGAAATCTACGGGATAACATTAATTGCAGAAGATTGTAATACGGGAAGTTGCACTGAAGGAGATATAGAAGTTATACTTACTTCATGCCTATGGAATATAATCAACTATAATGGAAGTGATAATTTAGCGAGTTATAATCTCGATTTTGAACAAGACTCAGGGATTATGGTTGTTTATGGTGCTGATAGTATAATAGATGCTGGTTGGTCACTATCTCAAACAGACGATGGTGTTGTTATAGCGTTTTCAAATGTTGCCGCACCAAACATACAAGCTATAAACGGAAGTTGGTTAATTGTAGAATGTACGGAAAACCAACTGGTTTTGCATAGTATTACAAATAGTGATCTCGAAATAGTACTAGATCGTACCTGTGAATAAATAAAAATTTTAAGTTAGTTGATTCGGAAAAAGGGCTGCTTGCCATGAGTAGCTCTTTTTTTATGGGTTTATTTCATTTAAATTGAAAGAAAATAATGATTCTTTCGGGAAACTATTTTAATAATTTTTAGTCTTTCACACTTAGATTAAAATCATTTTCTTAAACACATTCATAATTCCCTCATAAATTCTTAAATTTGCAACTTATTAAAATAACACAGACTGCTAATTCGCAGACTGAAAATAGAATACTAGAAACATGTTCAATAATTTAAGTGATAAGTTAGATAAAGCGTTACACGTATTAAAAGGTCATGGAAGCATTACAGAAGTTAATGTTGCCGAGACACTTAAAGAAGTAAGAAGAGCGCTTTTAGATGCCGATGTTAACTTTAAAATTGCTAAAGAATTTACCGTTCGTGTAAAAGAAAAAGCACTTGGTCAAGATGTATTGACGACGTTACAACCAGGTCAATTAATGGTGAAACTCGTAAAAGATGAGTTAACTGAATTAATGGGTGGTGATGCCGAAGGACTTAATCTTTCTGGTAATCCGAGTGTAATTTTAATGTCAGGTCTTCAAGGATCTGGTAAAACTACTTTTTCTGGTAAACTTGCCAATTATTTAAAAAACAAAAAAACTAAGAAACCTTTATTAGTAGCCTGTGATGTTTATCGTCCTGCTGCAATAGATCAATTACATGTTGTAGGAGATCAAATCGGTGTTGAGGTTTTTAGTGATAGAGGAAATACAGATCCTGTTGCAATTTCTGAAGCAGGTATTGCTCATGCTAAAGCAAACGGACACAACGTGGTAATTATTGATACCGCAGGTCGTTTAGCTGTAGATGAAGCCATGATGACTGAAATCTCTAACATTCATAAAGCAATTAAGCCACAAGAAACATTATTTGTTGTGGATTCTATGACGGGGCAAGATGCTGTTAATACAGCAAAAGCCTTCAATGATATCTTAAATTTTGACGGTGTTATCCTTACCAAATTAGATGGTGATACACGTGGTGGTGCTGCAATTTCTATTAAGTCTGTAGTAAACAAGCCAATTAAATTTATTGGTACCGGTGAAAAGATGGAAGCAATTGATGTTTTCTATCCTTCACGTATGGCAGATCGTATTTTAGGAATGGGAGATGTTGTTTCTTTAGTTGAACGTGCACAAGAGCAGTTTGACGAAGAGGAAGCAAGAAAACTTCAAAAGAAGATTGCTAAAAACCAGTTTGGCTTTGATGATTTCTTAAAACAGATTCAGCAGATCAAGAAAATGGGTAATATGAAGGATTTAGTAGGCATGATTCCTGGGGCAGGAAAAATGATGAAAGATATCGATATCGATGATGATGCTTTTAAAGGAATTGAAGCCATTATTCATTCTATGACACCAGAAGAACGTGCTAATCCTGCAGTAATAAATGCAAGTCGTAAAAAGAGAATTGGTAAAGGTTCAGGAACATCAGTTCAAGAAGTAAACCAACTCTTAAAGCAGTTTACTCAGATGAGTAAAATGATGAAGATGATGCAAGGCGGAGGCGGAAAACGTATGATGCAGATGATGCAGAATATGCCTAAGTAGAGTTTAAAGCATTCGTCTTTAAAAGAAACTTTAGTAGATTTTAAAATATTATAATTTATAAACCAGTAATTTTTTGCGCAATAGCGCTTTTGCAAGAAAACAATAACCAAAAGCATGACAATTTTAGACGGTAAAAAAGTAAGTAACGATATTAAAAACGAAATCAAAGCTGAGGTCGATAAGATGAAGGCTAATGGTGAAAAAGTACCACATTTAGCAGCTGTTATTGTTGGTAATGATGGAGCAAGTTTAACTTACGTTGGTAGTAAAGTTAGAGCGTGTGAGCGTGTTGGGTTTGAGTCTACCATGGTAAGATTATCAAGCACAACTAGCGAAATTGAATTATTAGACAAGATCGCAGAATTAAATGCTAACGATGATATTGATGGTTTCATTATTCAGTTACCATTACCTCCTCAAATTAATACACAAAAAGTATTAATGGCAGTAGATCCTAATAAAGATGTCGACGGATTTCACCCAATGAACTTTGGTAAAATGTCTTTAGATATGTCAACGTTCATTCCTGCAACTCCATTTGGAATCTTAGAGTTATTAGATCGTTATGGTGTTGAGACTAAAGGAAAGCATACGGTTGTTATCGGTCGTTCTCACATTGTTGGTCGTCCTATGAGTATCTTAATGGGAAGAAAAGGTTTTCCAGGAAACTCTACAGTGACACTAACACACAGTCACACTAAAAATATTACACAAATTACATCTCAAGCAGATATTATTATTTCAGCATTAGGAATTCCTAAATTCTTAAAGGCAGAAATGGTTAAGGATGATGCTGTAATTATTGATGTAGGAATTACAAGAGTTCCTGATGATTCTGAAAAAGGTTACTATATTACTGGAGATGTAGATTTTGCTACAGTGAGTAAAAAAGCTAGTTTTATAACACCTGTTCCTGGTGGAGTAGGACCAATGACCATTGCTATGTTATTAAAGAATACATTAATAGCAAGAGATCAACATAGAAATAATAACTAAGAATTAGTTAGTATTTAAAAAGGGCAATAATTTTAATTATTGCCCTTTTTTATTTTAAAGAAACATCTGAGTTAAGCTTTATAGTTAACGTCCGTTTTTTCTAATGGTTTCTTGGCTTTCCTCAAATGTTTTATCAGAGTCACTAATCAATTCCGTTAAGTCTTTAAATTCTTCTTTCGTTAATTCTCTATATTGACCTGAAGATATATCAAGCTTTACATTCATTATTCTCACACGCTTTAAGGTTTGTACTTCATAATTTAAGTACTCACACATTCTACGTATCTGACGGTTTAAACCTTGAGTTAAAATAATACTGAACGTGTATTTATCTATTTTCTTAACCTTACATTTTTTAGTACGCTTGCCTAAGTCTTCAATATAGATTCCGCCAGACATACGCTCAATAAAAGTTTGAGAAATAGGAATATCAACAGTTACAATGTATTCTTTTTCGTGATTATTACTTGCTCTTAAAATCTTATTTACAATATCTCCATCATCAGTAAGTAAAATTAAACCTTCACTAGGTTTATCTAATCGACCAATAGGGAAAATACGTTTTGGGTAATTAATATAATCTATAATATTATCTTTCTCAACACGTGTATCTGTAGTACAAACAATACCAACAGGTTTGTTAAAAGCTAAGTAAACAAAGTCTTGTTGGCGTTCTCCGATGATTTCTCCATCGACTTTTACGATATCTTCAGAGCTCACTTTTGTTCCCATTTCTGGTACAACATTGTTAATTGTTACACGGCCAGCATCTATTAATCGATCTGCGGCTCTACGAGAGCAATATCCGGCTTCGCTGAGGTATTTGTTAAGGCGTTTTAATTCTTGTGACATGCTGCAAAAGTACAATAAAGATTAATCATTAATGAAGTCAATGATCTTTGGTGTTAAAGAGACATCTTTTAATCCGTGCCCAAAACCAGAAGAGGTAATAAATTCAGAATTTTTATAGTGACTAGCAATTAATTGTCCGTCTTCGTAAGGAATTATTCTGTCTTTCTTGTCATGGATAACTAAGCCTTTAGCTTCTATAGTTTCTGTGAAATTTGCAGTCGAAAAATAAGATACGGGTTGGTTAAAGCGATCTAAAATAATTGAATCTAAACCTTGTGAAATTCTTTTGTTATACCCCATCATGCTTTTATACCGATCAAAAACACCTATAAAATGTGCGGGTGCACCAAGTAAAACTAATTTTTTAATAGATGGTAATTTGTTTCCGTGTAAAGAGAAAACACTAGCCATACCACCTACAGAATGGCCTATTAAAACATCGGGTTGAAACTTTTTAGCAATAGCAGCGATGAATTCTGAATAAAGAATGGCATTAAATTGCTTTCCGTCTGATCTTCCGTGGGCAGGTGCATCTAAAGCTATAATGTTATAGTCTTGTGCAATTAAATCTTTTAGAATGTAATTCCAACGCGATGTGTTACTTTCCCAACCATGCGCTAATAAGACAGTTTTACCTTTTCCTACCCAGCGGTAAGTTGCAATTTCCATGTTTTTATAATGAGTCTCTTCAAAAAATGCAGAGTCAATAATTTGTTTTTGCTCTTCATTATAGCGTCCTTTTCTTGGTGATGCAAATAAATTAATTGCTCTTTTTGATGCAAATTTTGATGAGATTAAACTTGTAGCGTTAAGTGCTCCTCCTATTGATTTTACTATAAAACTACTCATATCTATTCGTCTTCTCTATTAACGGCTTCGATTGAAAATGCAGGTAAACAAATCGCTAAATACTCACAAGGTTCTGTAAATGGATTTGAATACTGAAGTTTAGTGTTCTTGTCTACTTTAATGGATTGTCCGGCTTCTAGAATAATAATTTCATCTTCAATTATAAACTGCTTCTTTCCTTTAATAATAAAAGTGTATTCGTCAAATTCTGGTGTCTGAAACGGTTCTGACCAACCCGCAGGAGCAACCATATGTGCAATGCTAATTTCAGAATTACCGTCAGTAGCATTGCCAAAGTGTTCTTTGATTATTTTACCATCGGTTGTCGGAACAACAAATGGTGAGTTTTGAATTTTATATTTTTTCATTGTATTACTTAATCTTTAGTTTTCTACCAGTGGATCATAAAAAATTTGATTTTAGCTTTTTCAGGAACCTGAATTGGGTCTATATTGAGATTCATATCAAAGCGTAAACTAGCTGGTAATTCTTTTTTATCTATGGTGAAAGAAGCATTAATGTCATCTACAGTAATAACAATAGCGTTGATAAGATTATTGATTTTAGTTATTTTATAATTATCCTTAATGTCTTTAAAAGTACTTAAAGTGGTAATGTTTTTATCTGTTTTATATCGCTCATCTATAATGCGAACTGTTGAGATGACTGAAGTTGAATCTAAAGGTTCTCTCGGTGACAGATCTAATAATTTTTTTCCTCCTTTTTCAAAAACTTCAATGATATTTGCTGAGCCTGAAAACTCATCTCCTGCAATATAGCGGACAACAGAATCATTATTGAAAATAGCATCTAATTCTTTAACTTGAGTTGAATCGTTTAATAATCCAATATTATTTTTTTTAATTAAAAAAGGATTTGGTTTATCTGTTGTACAACTTGTAATTATAAGCGCACCAGTAAGTGCTGCTAAAAAGGTTTTGTTCATGTTTTGTTTTACTATATTTATTTAATCATTTTACTTAAAATTCCTAGAACTCCTCGGATAACTGTAGCACTTGTTAAAACCTTTATTAAAGGATTCATACGTGTGCTTTGTCTTCTTGTGGTTCTTTTGCTTTCGGCGCGTTTTAAATCTTCTTTTTCTTTTTTAGCTTTTTGTTTTAATTCTTCGGCTTCAGCTTGTTTAATTTTTTTATTCAACATTTCGTAAGCACTTTCACGATCAATCTCTTCATTATATTTTTTTGCGAGTTGCGATTGCGATATTAAGCTGCTGAGTTCTGTTTCTGTTAAAATATCCATTCGGCTCATTGGTGCGCGTAGCATGGTTGCTGCCAATGGTGTTGGTTTTCCTTTTTCATCTAAAGCAGATACTAAAGCTTCACCAATTCCTAAAGAAGTTAGCATTTCTGCAGTATCATAATATTCAGAATCAGGATAATTTTGAGCAGTTAGTTTTATCGCTTTTCGGTCTTTTGCTGTAAATGCTCTTAAGGCATGTTGAATTTTTAATCCCAATTGTCCTAAAACTTCTTCTGGGACATCTGTTGGGTTTTGAGTTACAAAATATAAACCAATACCTTTACTGCGGATCAGTTTTACCATACTTTCAATCTGATTGAGTAAGGCTCCAGAAGCTTCATCGAAAATTAAATGTGCTTCGTCAATAAAGATGATTAACTCTGGTCTTCCAGTATCACCTTGTTCTGGGAAAGTAGAATAAATTTCAGCCAATAAACTCAACATAAATGTCGAAAATAACTTGGGCTTATCTTGTATATCCGTTAATCTAAGAATATTTATGTAACCACGACCATTGTCATCAATTCGTAATAAATCATCTGTATCAAAAGATTTTTCTCCAAAGAATAAATCCCCACCTTGTTGTTCTATTTCAATAAGTTTCCTGAGAATTGCTCCTGTCGAAGCTGTTGAAATACGGCCATAGGCTTCCTGGAATTCTTCTTTTCCTTCATTAGTGGCGTATTGAAGAATTTTCTTAAAATCCTTAAGATCTAATAATGGTAAATGATTATCGTCACAATACTTAAAAATAACTGATATTATTCCAGCTTGTGTTTCGGTAACGTCTAAGATTCTAGAAATTAAAACAGGACCAAATTCGCTAATAGTTGCTCTTAAACGTACCCCATCTTGTTCGGATAGTGTTAGCATTTCAACAGGGAATGCTTTTGGTTCAAAAGGTAAACCAATTTGTTCGTGACGTTCATTTATTTTAGGATGACCGGGGCTTGGTTTTGCTAATCCACTTAAATCCCCTTTAATATCCATTAGTAAAACCGGAACTCCTTTTTCTGAAAGGTTTTCAGCTAAAACTTGTAATGTTTTTGTTTTTCCGGTTCCTGTTGCTCCTGCAATAAGTCCATGTCTGTTCATGGTTTTTAAAGGAACATTTACAAAGGTATTGGTCATCGTTTTACCATCTAACATGGCAGAACCTAGTGTAATATAGTCACCTTTACAGGTGTTTCCTTCGTTAATTTCTTTTACGAAAGCTTCAGAATTGTTCATTGATCAGAAAATTTGTATAAAAATAATGTAATTAAGTTACGTATGAAATAGTTTTCAACCTCATAATTAGAGAAGCTTATAGTGTGAAGATGTATTTTTGAACATGTAAATATTGAATTTTAGCAATAGTTTACAGCAAACAGATATAGAGACTGAAAACTAAATAACTATCTTTGCGGTCTTATGACAAGAAGAGAACGACAAGAGTTAATAGATAAAGGCTTATTACTGCCTTTGATGGAAGAGTTTTATACAATTCAAGGCGAAGGGTTTCATAAAGGAACAGCAGCATATTTTGTAAGAATTGGTGGTTGCGATGTCGGTTGCCATTGGTGCGACGTTAAGGAAAGTTGGTTGGCAGAATTACATCCGCCTACGCCAACAGAAAAGATAGTAGAGAATGCTGTAAAACACAGTAATACTATTATTGTTACTGGTGGTGAACCATTGACTTGGGACATGGGGCCTTTAACAGCACAATTAAAAGCTAAAGGTGTACAAACACATATTGAAACTTCTGGTGCTTATAAGTTAACAGGAGAGTGGGATTGGATTTGTTTATCTCCTAAGAAAATGAAATTACCTACTAAGGAGGTTTACGAAAAAGCACACGAGCTTAAATGTATTATATATAATAATGACGATTTTAAGTTTGCTGAAGAAGAAGCGGCTAAGGTTAATGATAATTGTATCTTATATCTTCAACCAGAATGGAGTAAGCGTGATAAGGTAATTCCTAAAATAGTAGATTATGTAATGGCTAATCCTAAGTGGAAAGTATCATTACAGACACATAAATATTTAAATATTCCTTAGAATACTAAATAGACAGAATAAAAAAGTTCCGATTATAAATTAATATAATCGGAACTTTTTATTTTTCTAGTTTCTAGTTTCTAGTTTCTAGTTTCTAGCTTTTTATTTTGTAAAAGGTACTGCAACTCTAGTTGTACCCCAACCGATAAACATATGTACACCGTCATCAGATTTATCAAAAGCAATAGAAAGCGCTTCTAAAGATTCTTTTCCTTCTGTTACAGGAACCGTGATGCTTGCTACAGTGTTGTCTTTTTTATATCCAGAAGCTCCCCAGTTATTTACATCCGAACTTACAATAACAGTCCATTCTTTATCTCCAGGAATTGTAAACAATGAATAAGTACCAGCTTTAACTGTTTTTCCACCCAGTTTCATGTCAGTAAAAAGAATAAGTTCAGTTGCTTCGTTAGCACCTGTTCTCCATACTTTATCTTTTTGAGTTAATTCTTTTACAGTTCTTCCTTTAAGTTGTGGTCTACCGTAATATACTTTAATTAATTGGTCACCACCTCTTCCAAAAGAAGCTACGTCTAAAGGACTTTTGTCTAAACCACTAAATTTTTGTGCTTCAGCATTAAAAGAAATAAGCATCATAAATGCAAAAGAAATGGTTGTTAATAATTTTGATGTTTTCATAATAAAATCAATTTTTTTTGGTTGTGAATTCGATAAAGATAAAACCCATTGTTCTTAATATTATATTAAATATGCCAAATGGATGTTAAAGTTTAAAATGTGTAATAGGTATCTTATTTTAGAGTAATAGGAAATTCAGCAATTGTAGTATCCCATCCAATTTTTAAGCTCACAGTATTTTTAGCAGTTTTGTATAATGCTATAGATAAATTTTCAATTTCCTTATCGCTTTTTGTTACAGGTACTGATACGCTTGCAATATCTTTAGTTTCATCGTAACCGTAATTACCCCAACCGTCTAATCCTGTATTTAATTTAAGAGTCCATTCGTTTTCTGTAGGAATGATAATAACGCTGTAACGTCCCGCTTTAATTTCTTTTCCTCCAAACATAACATCATTAACAAATAATATTTCTGTAGATTCATTAGCGCCAACTCTCCATGCTTTTCCAAATTTTAAAAGTTTACCAAAAACTTCTCTTCCTTTTTTAGCCGGTCTAGAGTAAGTGACTCTAATTTGTGGTTCAGCTTGTTTTTTAGCTTCATCACTTTTTTCAAATGTTCTTTTTGGAGCGTTTGAAGGATAGTAAGCACGATCCATTGTGCTATTGTCCATTTGGTCAAATTCTTGAGCACTAACATTTAACGAGATAAGCATTACGAATGTTAGACTAATAGTAGTTAATAATTTTGAGGTTTTCATAAATAGAATTAAATTTTTGTTTGATTAAATTAGAATATTATATGTGTCGTAAGTCGTAATGATCTATTAAAATTTACAGATTAATAGTTAATCTATGAATTTTTTGTCATGTTGATTTTATATTACTATGTATTTGTTTTTAAAAGTTACATATTATAACCATTATTGCTATTTATGTTTTTAATATGAAAGTTTGTGTTCATATTTGTACTATAATTAATAATTAAACGGCTTATTATAATTCAAGCCTAATTCAAAAAATATAAAAGTTATGTGCGGAATAGTATGTGCGTTCGATATAAAACAAAAAACTGATGACTTAAGACCTCAGGTATTAGAAATGGCTAAATCAATTCGTCATCGCGGTCCAGATTGGAGCGGAATATATAGTGACGATAAAGTGATTATGGCGCATGAGCGTTTAGCAATTGTAGATCCTGCTTCAGGAAAACAACCATTGTTAAGTCCTGATAAGAAGTTAATTTTAGCAGCAAACGGAGAAATCTATAACCATAGAGAGTTAAGAAAGCAATTTGAAGGTAAGTACGATTTTCAAACAGAAAGTGATTGTGAAGTCATCTTAGCTTTATATCAAGAAAAAGGTGCAGACTTTGTAGATGAGATGAACGGTATTTTTGGTTTCGCGATCTATGATGCTGAGAAAGATGAGTATTTTATTGCTCGAGATCATATGGGAATTATTCCTTTATATATAGGATGGGATAAAAGTGGAACTTTTTATGTGGCTTCAGAATTAAAAGCTTTAGAAGGTGTTTGTACTAAAATTGAATTATTTCCTCCAGGACATTATATGTCTAGCAAAGATGGAGAATTTGTAAAATGGTATAAAAGAGATTGGGCAGAATATGATGCTGTAAAAGATAACGAAACAAGTATTGCTGAAGTAAAAGAAGCGTTAGAAGCTGCTGTGCATAGACAATTAATGAGTGATGTGCCTTATGGTGTATTATTATCTGGAGGTTTAGATTCTTCAGTAGTATCTGCAATTGCAAAAAAATATTCTCAAAAACGTGTTGAAAGTGATGATGTTTCAGAAGCTTGGTATCCACAATTACATTCTTTTGCTGTTGGGTTAGAAGGTTCGCCAGATTTAGCTGCGGCTAAGAAAGTAGCAGATCATATTGGTACGGTTCATCATGAAATTAAATTCACCATCCAAGAAGGATTAGATGCTATTAAAGATGTTATTTATAACATCGAAACTTACGATATTACGACGATTCGTTCGTCTACACCAATGTATTTAATGGCGAGAGTTATTAAATCTATGGGGATCAAAATGGTATTGTCTGGTGAAGGAGCAGATGAATTATTTGGTGGGTATTTATACTTTCATAAAGCACCAGATGCTAGAGAGTTTCATGAAGAAACCGTGCGTAAATTAGATAAATTACACATGTAC
The DNA here is from genome assembly GCF_019278425.1 of Winogradskyella sp. HaHa_3_26. Taxonomy (NCBI): domain Bacteria; kingdom Pseudomonadati; phylum Bacteroidota; class Flavobacteriia; order Flavobacteriales; family Flavobacteriaceae; genus Winogradskyella; species Winogradskyella sp. HaHa_3_26. Next base: position 2,779,976 of record NZ_CP058981.1, read on the forward strand.
GATTGTTTAAGAGCTAACAAAAGTTTAGCAGCTTGGGGAATTGAAGGTCGTGTTCCATTTTTAGATAAAGAATTTATGGATGTCGCTATGCGCATCAATCCACAAGATAAAATGATTAACGGAGAACGCATGGAGAAATGGGTAGTACGTAAGGCATTTGAAGATATGATTCCAGAAAGTGTAGCTTGGAGACAGAAAGAACAATTTTCTGATGGAGTTGGTTACAGTTGGATTGATACTTTAAAGGAATTAGTTGATAAAGAAGTTACAGATGAGCAAATAGAAAATGCTAAATTCCGTTTTCCAATTAATACGCCTTTAAACAAAGAAGAGTATTATTACAGAACTATTTTCGAAGGTCATTTTCCTAGTGATGCTGCGGCATTAAGTGTACCGCAAGAAGCAAGTGTAGCTTGTAGTACAGCAACAGCTTTAGAATGGGATGAAGCATTTAAAAACATGAATGATCCTTCTGGTAGAGCAGTCGCTAAAGTGCATTCAGATTCTTATGTGAAAGCATAATTTCAAGAAAAATAATTTTTATAGTAAAGACCAATCTAATTAAAAGATTGGTCTTTTTTTATGTCTAGTAATATTGTAAATTCATAACTTTAAATGAAACTATGTTATTACCTAATTTTAAGAAATACCTTATTGAAAAAGGAGGATTATCTGAAGCTGAATTTTTAGAAATTGAACCCTTTATAAAAATAAAGAAGATTTCTAAAGGCGAATTTTTACTTAAACAAGGTGTGGTTTGTAATTATTCCTTTTTTGTAGAACAAGGTGTTTTAAGATTCTATGCTTTAAATGAAGAAGGAAAGGAAAATATACTTCAGTTTGCTACAGAAAGTTGGATTGTTAGCGATCGTGGAAGTGTGTTTTTTCAAGAACCTTCTACATATTATATAGATGCAATAGAAGATGTCGTGACGGTTTTGTTAGATGAAGATTTTGTGAATAAAGTAGCAAGTGTTAATGCTCATTTTAGAAAGGAAAACGAAAAACTATTACAAAATCATATTAGACATTTATATAAAAGGATAAGTCAATTACTAGGCGCTACAGCTCGAGAGCGTTATCTGTATTTTGTAAATATGTACCCCGATATTATGTTGCGCGTACCACAATGGATGATCGCCTCTTATTTAGGAATAACACCCGAAAGCTTAAGTCGTGTTCGTAAAGCTTTATCTAAAGAGAACTTTAAACCGTATTAATTCAGGCTTTAACTACTTATCATAGGTCAATGCTTAGGCTTTATTGTTCTATTAATTTTACAGTAATAAATATGTAAAGTACGATGAAGCTAAGAACTATAGAAAAGATAATAAAACCAGGAACACCTCATTTTGTAGGTGATGGATTTAGAGTACATAATTTTATTCCAGGAACTTCAACTATGAAGCGTATGGATCCTTTTATTATGCTAGATTATAATTCAAAATATAATTTTCCAGCAACAGATAAGCCAAAAGGAGTTGGTGTACATCCACATCGCGGATTCGAAACGGTTACTATTGCTTACAAAGGTCGTGTAGAACATGGAGATAGTGCAGGAGGTGGAGGTGTAATTGGTGAAGGAGATGTACAATGGATGACTGCGGCATCAGGAGTATTACATAAAGAATTTCATGAAACCGAATGGAGTAAAACAGGTGGAGAATTTCAAATGGTTCAATTATGGGTGAATCTTCCGGCTAAGGATAAAATGAGTCCGCCAAAATATCAAGCGATTTCTAATGCAGAAATAAAAAAAGTGATTTTGCCAAATGAAGCAGGTAAAGTTGAGGTCATCGCAGGTTCATATGAAGGAGTTGTAGGACCAGCATCTACATTTTCGCCAATGAATATGTTCAATTTAAAATTGAAGAAAGGTACAAAAACACAATTAACGTTTCCAAAACATTATACAACTTCATTATTAATGGTTGAAGGAAGCGCCACGGTTAATGGCGAAGAAGTGTTAGCAGATCACTTTGTATTATTTAGTTCGGACGGTGAAACTTTTACAGTAGAAACCTTAACTGATGTTATTATTTTAGTATTAAGCGGAGAACCAATTAATGAACCTATTGCAGCTCACGGTCCATTTGTAATGAATACACAAGAAGAACTTGTAGAAGCTTTTCAAGATTTTAATACAGGCAAGTTTGGGTATTTAGAATAGTGTAATTAATTATCAAGACCTAAGGAGTAAGTTGTTTAGTCTTCATTTTAAATTTACGCTTTGTTTTAGAAGAAAAAGCATTAAATGAATAAAATAATAAGGTTCAAAATAAAGCTTCTGAGCCATCTTTTTATTTTTTAAGATTACATGTTGAATTGAAAACATTGAAATCCGATTTAATCTACTTTTCAAGCGATTTAAGACATTTTCGTGATAATTGAAAATAATGATGATTATTGTTTAGAGTCGTTAAAAAGCTTTTGAAATGCGTTTTTAAATCCTTATATTTGTTAGTATTCAAAAATGATACACACGTGTCATTTTTTTATGCCATAAATCGAATTAAAACGTATTCAAAATAATGAGCGAGAAAAGAGAAGAATTTAACAAGGATAATTATTCCGCAGATAGCATCCAAGCTCTTGAAGGGATGGAGCATGTGCGTATGCGTCCTTCCATGTACATTGGAGATGTAGGTGTGAGAGGTTTACACCATTTAGTATATGAGGTTGTAGATAACTCAATTGATGAAGCTTTAGCTGGTCATTGTGACAATATTAGTGTTACTATAAATGAAGATAACTCGATTACTACAGAAGATGATGGTCGTGGTATTCCTGTAGATTTACACAAAAAAGAAGGTGTCTCTGCTCTAGAGGTTGTAATGACTAAAATTGGTGCAGGTGGTAAATTCGATAAAGATTCTTATAAAGTTTCTGGAGGACTTCACGGTGTTGGTGTAAGTTGTGTTAACGCATTATCAGAGCATTTAAAAGCGACTGTTTACAGAAAAGGTGAAATCTGGGAGCAAGAGTACGAAAGAGGTAAAGCCATGTATCCTGTAAAAAAGGTTGGTGAAACTGATAAAAGAGGTACAATTGTTACGTTTAAGCCAGATCCTACAATTTTCACACAAACTTTAGATTATAGTTACGATACTTTAGCGAGTCGTTTACGTGAATTAGCTTACTTAAATAAAGGAATTACAATTCACTTAATTGACAAGCGTAGTGTAAAAGAAGATGGTGAATTTGAAGGCGAAACTTTTCATTCAGAAGAAGGTCTTAAAGAATTTATCAAATTTTTAGATGAAACAAGAGAACCTTTAATGAAAGATGTTATTTCTTTTGAAGGTGAAAAAAATGGAGTTCCTGTAGAGGTTGCTATGATTTATAATACATCATACGCAGAAAATTTACACTCTTATGTAAATAATATTAATACCCATGAAGGTGGTACTCACCTTTCTGGTTTCCGTCGTGGTTTAACACATACCCTTAAAAAGTATGCAGATGAATCTGGAATGTTAGACAAATTAAAGTTTGATATTGCTGGTGATGATTTCCGAGAAGGATTAACTGCTATTATTTCGGTAAAAGTACAAGAACCACAATTTGAGGGGCAAACAAAAACTAAATTAGGTAACCGTGAGGTTTCTGCAGCTGTTAGTCAATCAGTTTCAGAAATGTTAACGGATTATTTAGAAGAACATCCAGAAGATGCTAAGATCATTGTTCAAAAAGTAATTTTAGCAGCACAAGCACGTCATGCAGCTCAAAAAGCTCGTGAAATGGTACAGCGTAAAACCGTTATGAGTATTGGTGGTTTACCTGGGAAACTATCAGATTGTTCTGAGCAAGATCCTTCTAAATGTGAAGTATTCCTTGTCGAGGGAGATTCGGCAGGTGGTACGGCTAAACAAGGTCGTGATAGAGCTTTTCAAGCCATTTTACCATTAAGAGGTAAGATTCTTAACGTTGAAAAAGCCATGACACATAAGGTTTTTGAAAATGAAGAAATTAAGAATATCTTTACGGCACTTGGTGTTACCATCGGAACGGAAGAAGATAGTAAAGCTTTAAATCTTTCAAAATTAAGATACCATAAAGTAGTTATTATGTGTGATGCCGATATTGATGGTAGTCACATTGCTACACTTATCTTAACGTTCTTCTTTAGATATATGAAAGAATTAGTAGAAAACGGACATATTTATATCGCAACTCCACCATTATACTTAGTTAAAAAAGGAGCTAAAAAGCAATATGCTTGGTCAGATCAAGAGCGTGATGGTATTGTAAGAGAATTTGGTGAAAATTCAAAAATTCAGCGTTATAAAGGTCTTGGGGAAATGAATGCAGAACAACTTTGGGATACCACTATGAATCCAGAATTTAGAACGATGCGTATTGTTCAAATTGAAAATGGAATAGAGGCAGACCGTGTGTTCTCAATGTTAATGGGTGATGAGGTTCCGCCACGTAGAGAATTTATAGAAAAGAATGCTATTTATGCAAATATTGATGCATAATTAATTAAGCTTATATTATTAAATTTTAAAGCAGCTACATAATTATGTGGCTGCTTTTTTTGTGATATATTTTGTTGTTATTTAATCTATTGAGGAGTTTGTGTAAGATTAATATAGAGTTGTGTTTTTATTAAATTTATAATGATATTGTGATATTTAAATTTTCTTTTTTGTACACTCTTTAAGTCTTGTATTTTTTTTAAAAAAGGGAGATATTTACCCTTAAGCTTCTTCTCTAACAGTAATATTATTCGTAAATTTACGGTAAATTATAACACTTAGTTTCACATTAAAATATAATAAACATGAAAGTAACAGTAGTTGGTGCAGGTGCCGTAGGAGCAAGTTGTGCAGAGTATATCGCAATTAAGAATTTTGCTTCAGAAGTAGTAATCTTAGATATTAAAGAAGGTTATGCAGAAGGTAAAGCAATGGATTTAATGCAGTGTGCTTCTTTAAACGGATTCGATACTAAAGTAACAGGGAGTACAAACGATTATTCTAAAACAGCAGATAGTGATATTTGTGTTATTACTTCAGGTATTCCTCGTAAGCCAGGAATGACACGTGAAGAATTAATTGGAATTAACGCAGGTATTGTTAAAACAGTATCTTCAAATTTAGTAAAGCATTCTCCTAATACAATCATTATAGTTGTTAGTAACCCAATGGATACAATGACTTATTTAGTTCATAAAACTACAGGTTTACCTAAACATAGAATTATTGGTATGGGTGGAGCTTTAGATTCTGCTCGTTTCAAATACAGATTAGCTGAAGCTTTAGAAGCGCCTATCAGTGATGTAGACGGAATGGTAATTGGTGGACATAGTGATACCGGTATGGTACCATTAATCTCTCATGCAACAAGAAATAGTATTAAAGTATCTGAGTTTTTATCAGAAGAACGTTTAACACAAGTAGCAGAAGATACTAAAGTTGGTGGAGCAACATTAACTAAATTATTAGGAACTTCAGCTTGGTATGCGCCAGGAGCAGCAGTAAGTGGATTAGTACAAGCTATTGCTTGCGACCAAAAGAAAATTTACCCTTGTTCTACATTATTAGATGGTGAATATGGTTTAAGTGATCTTTGTATCGGTGTACCAGTTGTTTTAGGTAAAAATGGTATTGAAAAAATAGTTGATGTATCTTTAAGTGATGCAGAAAAAGAACACATGAAAGCAAGTGCAGAAGGTGTTAAGAAAACTAATGGATTATTAGAATTATAGACCATTATAAAAAATAATTAATTTATAAAAACCTTACCGATATTTTATTGGTAAGGTTTTTTCCATAAAAAAAAATTAAACAAAATAAAAGAATGAAAAAATTACTATTATTAAGTTTAGCATTAACCTTAAGTATTGGTGCTATTGCTCAAGAAAAAATAAACGAAGGTATTCTTATCGCAAAGCAAACAATGTTTAGTGATAATGAACAAATGAATTCACAGCTTAAAGCTATAGGAGAAACAATGGCTAAAACTTATTTTAAGGGTGAAAAGTCACGTAGTGAAACAAGTAGTCCTATGACTGGTGATATGGTTATTATTATGGATGCTGCAGATAAGCAAATGTTAATGATGATGGATAGGCCAGGAATGGGAAAGAAGTATGTATTACAATCTTTTCAACCAACTGAAGAAGATCTAAAATCAGTAACTGTTACAAAAGGAACTGAAACTAAAACAGTATTAGGTTACCTATGCCAACAGTATATGATTAGTATGAAACAAAACGGTCAAGATGTAAAAATGGAAATGTTTACTACAGACAAAATTTCAGCTGTGAGTCAAAATACAACAGCAATGGGAGATAAAGTAGAAGGGTTTCCTCTTTATTTTGTTATGAAAATGAACCAGATGGGAGCAAATATAGAAGTGACATCAGAGATCATTGAAATTAAGAAAGAAACTGTTTCTGATGATAAAGTAAGCTTAACACCTGCTGCAGGTTATACTAAAATGGAAGGAATGTAATTAATATTCTATTTAGTTAAAAATTTAAGAAGAGGCTGTAGAAATACAGTCTTTTTTTTGTCTATATTTGGCGTGTGAAAACCAAATTACATTTTGGCATATTAGCTGTACTCTTGGCGTTTTTAGGAACGTTTGTAGAGCAATACACAGTTCCTAATCAGCAAATTGTAATTCAGTTCTCGGATAAAGAGATTTCTATAGAAAATGCTGAAAGTGCTATAGCTGAGATTCAGAATAACTTACAAAATATAGGTGTTTCTCATATTCAAGTAGGAGAAAATAATCAAGGTAAACTTCGAATTACATATCATAGTGATACTGATATAGAATATATTCAGCATGTACTTTTTAATATTGAAGAATTAAGCATCGGATACAGCTCTTCTCAAGAGAAACCAGATCATCTTCCAAATTCAAAATTTTATAAGGATTATCAAATTGATATTTCAGAAATAAAGACTAGCAGTAGTACTGATTGGGATTTTAATGTAATACAGGTTCTAGAACTTAATCAAAAAACAGATCGTTTATCTTATTTTAAGACTAACAATTCAGGGTTTCAAAATCAAAATATACTTTATAATTTTGAAACTGAAATTTTAGAGGTTAATCGTAAAGACTTAACTGCTATTATTGATATAGTTTCCTATATCATTCCTGAAGTCAGAGCTGGCCCAATTACTTCATAAGGAATTAAATAATCTAAAATAATTCCTTATTACTTCATAAAGCTTTTATCAATCAAAAGCGTAAAATCAATTTATTAAAAAAACATTGCGAATTATGGTGTAAGCTATATATTTGCGCGCTAGTTTCAATAAAAATTGAAATTAGTTAATAATAGAAATTAAATAAAACACACAATGCAAAACAAAGGAATAATTAAGCTTTTTGCGATTTTATTTGGTTTAGTCAGTATTTATCAATTATCATTTACTTTCAAAGCCGGACAAATAGAAGATACAGCAGAAGCAGCAGCAATTGCAAAATATGCTGACACAGAACCAGATTACCAATCTAAAAGAAACGTAGAAGAACTTCGTTACTTAGATTCTTTAAAAACTTCAAAAATTAAAGTAGGTGATAACTTTGAGCCTATTGAAGTTTATAATTTAGGTATCGCTCAGTATTCTTATACTGAAGTTGAAAACAATGCCATGAATCTTGGTTTAGACCTTAAAGGTGGTATTAACGTTATTCTTCAAATTTCAGTAAGAGATATCTTAAAAGGATTATCTGATAATAGTAAAGATCCAATTTTCAACAAAGCTTTAGATGATGCTGAAGAATTACAAAAAGATTCACAAGATTCTTATTTACAATCTTTCTTTACGGCTTTTGATGCTATTAAAGGAGATACTAAATTAGCTTCACCAGATATTTTTGCTAATCGTACGTTAAGTGATGAGATTAAATTTGACATGTCAGATAACGAAGTTAAAAGTATCATTGAAACAAAAATCGATGAGTCAATCATTTCTGCATTTGAAGTATTACGTAAACGTATCGATAAATTTGGTGTAACATCTCCAAACATTCAACGTTTAGGTAATTCTGGTCGTATTTTATTAGAATTACCAGGAGCTAAAGATATTGAGCGTGTTAAAGATTTAGTTACTAAAACAGCGCAATTACAGTTTTGGGAAACGTATAAAACAGCAGAAGTTGTTCCTTATTTATTAGAGGTTAACCAAAAATTAGTAGAAGCTAATAAAAAAGCAGAACCTAAAGAAGAAGTTGCAGAAGCAACAGAAACTGAAGATGAAGGTACAGCAGATGCTATTGATGAATTAACAGGGCAGATTGAAACAGATTCTACAAATGTAGCAGATGTTAATCCTTTAGGAATTCAGGGATACGGAAACGGTGGTTCTGTAGTTGCTATGTTCTTATCTAAAGATAAAGAAAGAGTAATGGCAGAATTAAATTCGTCTAAACATAGAGCGTCTTTATCTGCTGATATGCGTTATGTAAGATTTGTTTGGGGACTTCAAAATGAAGATTCTGAATTTTCTGAATTATATGCTATTAAAGGAAATAGAGATGGTGAACCAGAATTAAGTGGTGCTGTTATTACAGATGCAACTCAAGATTATGACCAAGTAAGTAGACCTGCAGTTAGTATGCAAATGGATGCTAGAGGTTCTAAGATTTGGGAAGAAATGACTAAAAAAGCTTATGAAACTCAAGGTAATATTGCTATTGTATTAGATAACACAGTGTATTCTGCACCAAGTGTTTCTACTGGAGCAATTGCAGGAGGTAGATCTCAGATTTCAGGTTCATTTACTTTAGCTGAAGCAGTCGATTTAGCAAACGTTTTAAGAGCTGGTAAATTACCGGCTTCTGCTCAAATTGTACAAGCAGATGAGGTTGGGCCATCTTTAGGTCAAGAAGCTATTGATAGCGGAATGCAATCTTTTATTATCGCTTTAGCGTTTGTATTACTTTGGATGATTTTTTACTACGGAAAATCTGGTGGATTTGCAGATATCGCTTTATTACTAAACATCTTATTAATCTTTGGTGTGTTAGCAAGTTTAGGAGCAGTATTAACGTTACCTGGTATTGCTGGTATTGTATTAACCATAGGGATGTCTGTTGATGCTAACGTACTTATTTTTGAAAGGATAAAAGAAGAAATTGCAAAAGGTAAAACACAAAAAGAAGCTATTAAAGATGGTTTTTCTAATGCATTATCTTCAATTTTAGATGCTAACATTACAACAGGTTTAACAGCTTTAATTTTATTTGTATTTGGTACAGGTCCAATTAAAGGTTTCGCTACAACATTAATTATTGGTATTTTAACATCTTTATTTACTGCGATTTTCATTACACGTTTATTAGTAGACTGGTATGTTAACAGAGGTGGTAAATTAGATTTCTCTACGGGTTTAACTAAAAACTTGTTTAAGAACTTAAATGTTCAATTCTTGAAAAAACGTAAAATTGCTTACATTATTTCTGGAGCATTAATTTTAGCGAGTTTAGGTTCTCTTTTCACTACAGGATTAGATCAAGGTATTGATTTTGTTGGAGGAAGAACTTACCAAGTGCGTTTTGATAGAGATATGAGTGTTGAAGAAGTGAAAGCTGATCTTCATGAAGTATTTGAAAGTGCTGAGGTAAAAACTATTGGTGGACAAAACCAATTAAAAATATCTACGAAATATAAAGTAGAAGATAGCTCTACAGAAGCTGATGAAGAAGTACAGTCTATGTTGTTTGAAACACTTAGAAAATACCTTCCAGATGGTATGACTTATGCTGAGTTCTTAGATGGTTCAGGTGATAAGAAAATTGGTAAAATGTTATCAAGTAAAGTGAGTCCTACAATTGCAGATGATATTAAGAAATCATCTATTTGGGCTATTTTAGGATCTTTAGTAGTGGTTTTCTTATATATCTTATTAAGATTTAAGAAATGGCAATTCTCTCTTGGTGCAGTTTCGGCTGTATTCCATGATGTATTAATTGTATTAGGGATCTACTCAATAACTTGGAGATTTATGCCTTTTAGCATGGAAATCGATCAAACATTTATTGCAGCGATCTTAACCGTAATTGGTTATTCACTGAATGATACCGTTGTTGTATTTGATAGAATTAGAGAATACTTTAATGATAATCTTGGATGGGAATTTGGTGAAACAATTAACCGTTCTATAAACAGTACTATCAGTAGAACGTTAAATACATCTTTAACAACTTTAGTAGTGTTATTAGCGATGTTCTTATTTGGAGCAGATTCACTTAAAGATTTATTATTTGCATTAATCGTAGGTGTTATTGTCGGTACATATTCTTCAGTGTTTATTGCAACACCAATTATGTACGATACTGCTAGAAAAGGTAGTGCTACAGAAGCGCTTAAGAATAAAGCTAAAGAAGAAGCTGAGGAAGCTTAAGTCTTTATAACATAAGTATTCTGAATTTCGTTTAGAATCTAAAATGCCCTTCGTAATTGAAGGGCATTTTTTTTGCTTAAAAGAGGATATTGGTGTTATTGAATGTGCGTTTATTCTGATTAGTGTCAGAGTAAGAAATCTCTATTTAAGATTGAATTAGAGTTTGTTTTAAGGAGCTATTTTATAGTTGTGTCCTCTTATAGAATATTTTTTATTTAAGACTTAACAGTGTCAGTAATTGACTTATTTAAAAGGTTGACTAGTTTAGTTTTGTAATTAACCAGTTTCTAAAACTTATATATCTATTTGAGGATTTAAGTAGTAAGAGTATGAAATTTAAAATAAAAAAATCCCAGATTAATATTTAACCTGGGATTTTAATTTTAAGATAAGATATTAATCTTATTTATGGTGATAAGTTGTTATAGAGTTTCAAAAGAAATAGTATCTCCAACATTCAGGTTCCATACATCACTAAGTCCACCATATATTTCTAACACATATTTGGCAGGTGCTTCAGAAGGTAGTGATGTCTCATCCATTGGCTTCGCATTCTTCTGAAAGCTAACAATAGTTTTGTTTTCATCTATATAAATGATGTCTAAAGGGATTTTAGTATTCTTCATATAAAAACTTCGCATTTGAGAATCTGGAAACATAAATAACATTCCTTGATTTGTTTCAAGTTCTGTTCTGTACATTAAACCTGTTTGCGTAGTGTATTCGTCATCTGCAATTTCAATATCTATAGTTTTTATGATAGAGTCTGATGTTGCTTTGTTTAACGTTAGCGTACCTTCTTTTTTAAAACTTACTTCAACTTTATCCACAGATGTAGTTTTCTTTTCTTCTTTGCAAGATGAAAACAATGCTAATGAAAAAACAATAAGTATAGATTTTAAAAATAAATGAGATCGCATTAGTTAAGTTTTGTTTTAGGTTTATAGATAAACATAAAGTAAAGTCCTATAATAATAAAAGGAATACTTAACCATTGACCTGTATTTAAAGCCCAATCTGCACGTTCAACATTCTGAGCTTCTTTAACAAACTCAACAAAGAATCTAACCGTCCAAAGTAAGACTAAAAATAGGCCGAATAAAAAACCTTGTTGTTCAGATTTTTTTGTTTTCCAATAGAAATAAAATAAGATTATGAATACAAATACATAACAAAATGCTTCGTATAATTGAGCTGGATGTCTTGGTTGTGTTTCTCCTAATTGTTTAAAAACGACACCAAAATCACTTCCTGTATATTTTCCTATGATTTCAGAATTGATAAAGTTACCAATCCTAACAAATACAGCACCTAAAGCAACTGGAACTACAACACGATCTAATATCCAAAGTACTGTTTTGTGTAATACTTTCTTATTGTATAAATACATAGAAATTATCATAGCTATTGCAGCACCATGACTCGCTAAACCTTGAAACCCTGTAAACTCAAACCCTCCTTTAAACTTGAAAGGTAAAAAGATGCTGAAAAAATCTTCAGTTATCAGTTCAGGTTGATAAAAAATAACATGTCCCAATCTCGCACCAAGCATAATACCTACAACAGAGTATATAAATAAAGAATCCAAAGATTCATCAGATTGTCCTTCTTTTTTATAGATACGTTTAGTGACATAAAAGCCTAAAATGAAGGCTGTAATCCACATAAGACTGTAAAAATGAAGTTTAAAAAATCCTAGATCAATAAATTTTATAGGATCCCAATCAATCGATAATAAAAACATAGACATATTATTTATTCGGTAAATATAATATTTTGATAGGGATTGAAAATGAGATTAACGTTATATTAATCTTCTTTTGGAGGAACTGGGTCAAATCCTTTTCCACCCCATGGGTGACAACTAAAAATTCTTTTCACTGCTAACCATCCGCCTTTAAAAAAACCATGAACTTCAAGTGCTTCTTTAGCGTAATGAGAACATGTAGGTTGGTATCTGCAAGTGGCCGGTGTAAATGGTGATATTACAGTTTGGTAAACCTTAATTAAAAAAAGAAAAGGATATGTTAAGAGTTTTTTCACAGATTTAGTTGGTCGTAAATGTTGTGCCTTCTCTGCTGTCTTTTAACTGAATTCCAGCTTCAGATAAATCATCTCTAATTTTATCTGATAAAGCAAAGTCTTTATTTATACGGGCTTCTTTTCTTAGGTTTATAAGAATTTCTACAGCGCTAGATAATTTATCTGTGCCTGTGTTTGTTTTCGATATATTAACCAATCCTAAAACGTCAAAAACAAAAGTGTTAAGGGTTTCTTTTAAAATCTCTAAATCTTCTGGAGTTATGCTTGCGCTTCCATCTTTGATTTGATTGATTAATTTTACAGCTTCAAAAAGTGTTGCAATTAAAATTGGCGTATTAAAATCGTCATTCATAGCATTGTAGCATTTCTGCTTCCAATCGGTAACATTAATAGACGAATTTGTTCCTGTTTTTAAATTATCAATTAAGCTAATAGCGTCCATAAGTCTATGGAATCCTTTTTCAGCAGCAGATAATCCATCATCAGTTAAATCTAAAATACTTCTATAAGAAGCTTGCATTATAAAAAAGCGAATAACACTAGGGTTATATGCTTTAGACATAATATTATTGTTTCCCGAAAGTAATTCTGCTGGGTTAATATAATTTCCAGTAGATTTACTCATACGAGCTCCGTTTAATTCAAGCATATTAGCATGCATCCAATATTTAACAGGTGCTTGTCCTTTAGAAGCTTGGTTTTGTGCGATTTCGCATTCGTGATGTGGGAATTTTAGATCCATTCCTCCTCCATGAATATCAAAAAAATCACCCAGGTATTTGGTACTCATTGCAGTACATTCTAAATGCCAGCCAGGAAAACCATCACTCCAAGGTGAAGGCCAACGCATAATGTGTGTTGGTTCTGCTTTTTTCCAAAGAGCAAAATCTTGTGGGTTTTTCTTATCGCTTTGTCCGTCTAATGCTCTTGTATTATGTATTAAATCTTCTAATTTACGTTTACTTAAAATACCGTATTCGTTAGACTCATTGTATTTGTGTACATCAAAATAGACAGAGCCATTTACAAGGTATCCAAAACCGTTATCTATAATAGATTGTATTAATTCAATCTGCTCTATAATATGTCCTGTTGCGGTAGGTTCAATACTTGGAGGCAAAAAATTAAAAGTATTAAGCACATTATGAAAATCTACGGTATAACGCTGTACAATTTCCATCGGCTCTATAGCTTCTAAACGTGCTTTTTTAGTGATCTTATCTTCACCTGCATCTGCATCATTCTCTAAATGCCCTGCGTCTGTAATATTACGAACGTAGCGCACTTTGTAGCCTAAATGTTTTAGGTAGCGAAAAATCATATCAAAAGACATAAAAGTTCTTACATTACCTAAATGTACATTACTATACACTGTTGGTCCACAAACATACATACCAACATAGCCTTCTGTTATAGGTCGGAAAATTTCTTTTTCACCAGTTAGTGTATTGTATAATTTTATTTGTTGCGTATGATATAAAGACATGGAAATAGGTTAAATAAATGAATCAATAAATAAGTTTAATATTTTTTAGATTAAAACTTTGTTTCTAATTTAATATAGTCTAGAAGTTCTCTTCTTGTTTCTTTTTCACTGAATTTACCACCAAATTCAGAAGTTACAGTACTACTTTCAATATCTCTAATACCACGAGAATTAACACATAAATGTTTTGCATCAATAATGCAGGCAACATCATCTGTTCCTAAAACCTTTTGAAGTTCTTTTACGATTTGAATGGTTAAACGTTCTTGTACTTGTGGTCTTTTAGAATAATAATCAACTATTCTATTCATTTTAGACAAACCTACAACGGTGCCATTAGAAATGTAAGCAATATGTGCGCGCCCAACTATTGGTAGTAGGTGGTGTTCGCATGTTGAATATACGGTGATGTTTTTTTCAACTAACATCTCACCATATTTATATTTATTATCAAATGTTGAAGCACTTGGCTTTTTATTAGGGTCTAATCCACTAAAAATTTCATTGACAAACATTTTAGCAACTCTATTAGGGGTGCCTTTTAAACTATCGTCTGTTAGGTCTAAACCTAAGGTTTCTAATATATGTTTAACATCTGTTTTAATACTTTCTATTTTTTCTTGATCAGAAAGTTTAAAAGCATCAGCTCTTAAAGGGGTGTCGCTAGATGTTCCTATATGGTCATCTCCTATAGGATCTATATCGTTAAAATCACTTTCGATTTTCATTATAAAATTATTAGTTATCGGTTTAAAAAAACGAGAAGCAAAGATAAACAATAAAAACACTTAGTATAAGGTAGGGGTTTTATAATTATAACTGTTATATCTATAAAAGCGTTAAAGTGCCAATATCCTTGATGAATTAACACTCTTTTCTTTATATATTTATTAATTTGCCAGATTAAATTACAAAAAAATGAAGTTAAAATCCCTCTTAGTATTACCAGTTCTATTTTTATGTCTTTTGAGTTTTAGTCAAAACCAAACACATGCAAAAATTAATTATCCCAATAATGTAGATACTCCTCTGACAAAGAAGGAGAAAAGTATGATTGAAGAAGTATATCAACTTCAAGCTCAAGAAATGGTTTATGATAATGAATCGTTTTTAAAAGATATAAAACATCTTTTGAGAAATAGAATTTTGATATATGAAGATGTTGATCCAAAAACTCAGAAAAAAGGAAAACTACTTTCTAATGTACCACTTTTTAAGACTTACAATAAGAATTTTAAGCGTGATACTAAGTTTAATGTTGAAAATTTTAATCCTTTAAAGTATCAGTTAGATTTCTTTGCTAATGGTACTTACGTCTATCAAATTGATAACACCAATTATTTTATACAGGTGACATCTCAATACAGAAAATTTAAATAAAATACGAACTGATAAATCAGTATGATGAAAAAATATATACTTCTACTAGTACTTTTTATAACGACTAATTTAGTAGTGTCTCAAGACATAATTATGGACAACGGTACATTTAGCCAATGTAGCGGAATGTTTTATGACTCAGGAACCCAATATGTTGGTTATGGTTCAAATGAGAATTATCTAGCAACAATTTGTGCAGATGTCGAAGGTAGTGCTATTCAATTAGATTTTTCATTTTTCTTTATTGGTTCAGATGGAGATGAAATGAAAATCTATGATGGAGATGATATTACTGCACCTTTAATTGGTACCTATGTAGGGGGGGGCTCTCCCGGGATTGTTTCTGCATCTGATACAAATACATCGGGGTGTTTAACTGTAGAATTTATTTCGAATGCTTCTGGTACTAACCCGGGTTGGGAAGCTAGTGTTAATTGTTTTACACCTTGTCAAACAATAACCGCTTCTATTGATAATGTAACTCCTGTACCTGATGCGTCAGGAGTTGTTGAAGTGGATCCAGGAGATTTAGTCACTTTTGAAGGTAGTGCTATATTTTCTGATGATGGTACTGGTGCTACTTATACATGGGATTTTGGTAACGGTGATACTTTAGATGGTTTAGTTGTTAATTATGCATATCCAACACCAGGAACATATACGGTGACATTAACGGTTACAGATACTAATATTATTGGGTGTTCAGATTCTGATAGTTCTATTCAGGTTTTTGTGTTAGATAACGATGCCTGTGTAGGTGCGTTGCCTATTTGTGGAGATTTACTTAATATTCCGTCCCCTGTTGGTGCGGGTACAGCTCAAGCAGGTATTGATTATGGTTGTTTGGGTTCTCAGCCTAGACCTAGATGGTATTTTATGCAAACAGGTGATATTGCAGGAGATTTAAGTTTTACACTAACTCAAAATTCAGGTCAAAATGGAACAGGGACAGGTAATGATGTCGATTTTATTTTATGGGGTCCATTTGATCAACCAGAATGTGGACCTTCTAGTTTAAATGCATCAACTCAAGTTGATTGTAGTTTCTCAGCAAGTGCTACTGAAGATATTTTTATTTCAGATGCACCAGCTAATTCTTATTACGTATTATTAGTAACAAATTATAGTCAGTCCGCAGGTTATATTAATTTAGTTTCTAATGATCTTCCAGGTTCTAATGCAACTACAAATTGTGATATTATTTGTAAAGTAGATCTAGGAGAAGATCAAGAATTATGTAGTGGTGGAGATTATACTATTATTTCAGATAACACAGGTGCTTTTAATACTTTTGAATGGCAAAAAGATGGTGTTCCAATTACGGGCGAAACGACTTCTTCGTTAACTGTTACAGAATCGGGGACCTACACTTTATTAGCTGAAGGTTTGGATGCTGTATATGGAGATCCATGTTCAGCTCAAGATGAAATTGTGATTTCTATAGGAGAAACATTTGTTCTAAATGATATTTCAGTTTCAGAATGTAGCGGTACTGCTACTTCTGCTATTTTTAATTTAGATAATGAAATTGTAAATATATTAAGCCCTTTATCTGTAGATGATTATGTAGTTTCTTTTCATGAGGATTTAACTAGTGCAGAAGATAATTCGTCTCCTATTAGTGATTCGGATTCTTATACGGGTACAGAAGGTCAAATTATCTATGTTAGAGCTGAGATAGCGGGTGTTGCAGCATGTTTCTCAACGAGTACTATAACATTAGCTATATCTGAAGCTCCAATTATCAATCCAGTATCAGATATGTCAATCTGCGATGATGATTCTAATGATGGTTTATCAACTTTTGAATTAAGCGATCAAACAGCTACAATTTTAGGATCACAACTTGCGGCAGATTTTGAAGTGACTTATTATTTAACAGCAGAAGATGCAGATTTAGGAAACAACGCTTTACCGTTAACTTATACTAATACTGCAAATCCACAGCCTATTTACGTAAGAGTAACTAGTATTGCTGATACTGACTGCTATGCTACATCAGTTATACCTTTATTTAATCTAATAGTCAACACAAGAGCATTGGCAACTGCTCCAATTGACCTAGACATGTGTGATGATCTTAGTGGAGATGGTGTTGCTACTTTTAACTTAAGTAACCAAGAAACAACAATCTTAGGCGGACAAGATGCTTCTGTTTTTAATGTTAGTTTTCATGCTAGTCAAGATGATGCAGAAAATAATGTAGGAATTTTACCAACAAGTTATGAAAATACAAGTTCACCAAATCAACAAACAATTTATGTTCGTGTAGAAGATCCATTATATCCAAGTTGTTATGCAACGACATCTTTTGATTTAATAGTAAATTCATTACCCGTAATCACTGATCCATCAGCATTAGAAGTTTGTGACGATGGTACACCAGATGGCCTTACTGAAATGGATTTAACTTTGAAGAATTCAGAAATTACAGGTGATAATCCAGATTATATAATTACTTATCATGAGTTAATAACAGAAGCAGAATTAGGTACTAATCCATTACCACTGCTGTATACAAATACAAGTAACGGACAATTTATTTTTGCACGCGTAGAAGATGCCAATACAGGGTGCTATGTTACTACAAGGTTAGAGTTAGTTGTACAACAAGCTCCTATTGCGTATACACCACAACCTCTTATTTATTGTGATCCAGACAACGATGGATTAGGAATATTTATACTTAGTGATTTAGATACTGAAATTACCGGAGGTGCTTCAGGATTAGATGTTACTTATCATGAAACGCAGATCAATGCAGATGATGGAGTAAATGCTATAGACACATCTGTAGATTACGAAAATATTGTTCAAGATGCTCAAACATTATATGCACGTATAGAAAGCTCAACAATAACTACAGCTTGTGCTACGATTGTTGTAGTAGAATTAATAGTCGAAGAAACGCCACAATTAATAGCACCAAGTGCATTAGAAGTTTGTGATGATGTTTCAGCAGATGGTTATGCTATTTTTGATTTATCAACGAAGTCACAAGAGGTATTAAACGGTCAAAATGAGACGCAATACATTCTTAGTTATTATGTAAGTGAAGCGGATGCAGAATCAGCAAGTAATCCAATAACTAACTATTCAGCCTATACAAATACTGATGCTTTTAATCAAATCATTTGGATTCGAGCAGAGGATAATACAACTGCAGGAGGTTGTTATAAAACAATAAGTTTAGAACTTATCGTTAACCCATTGCCTGTATTAAATACGCCGGCACCATTAGAACTTTGTGATGTAAACAATCCAGGGGATGAGCAAGAAGCTTTTACTTTAGAAGATGCTGATAATGAGATCTTAAATGGTCAAACAGGTCTCACTCTAACGTATTACGAAACGCTATTAGATGCAGAAAGTGCAACTAATGCTATAGCGAGTCCTTATGTAAATACGGGGAATGATCAAATTATTTTTGTAAGAGCCGAAAATGATACAACCGGCTGTTATAATACTGTGACGGTAACCCTGCATATAGATCCGGTGCCTTCACCAGAACCAAATCCAACAGCAATAGAAGTTTGTGACGATAATAATGATGGCTTTGCCGAATTTGATTTAACTCAACGTACTACAGAGATCACTAATAGTGAATCTGATGTTGAAATTACTTATCACGAATCAGAGGCAGATGCTGAAACAGGAGATAATGCTATTACGGGATTATATACTAATACGGTAGCTAACAATCAAATGATCTATGTACGTTCAGAAAATACATTAACAGGTTGTTATAGTCTTACCGAAAACACGTTGGAACTTATTGTTGTGGCTTCTCCAGAAGTACCAACAGCAATAGCTCCATATGTATTATGTGATACAGATGCTAATGGGTTTACACAATTTGATTTAACGACGAAAGATGCAGAAATTATAGGGGCACAAGATGTTTCAGCTATTTCACTTACGTATCACATCAATGAAGCCGAAGCAGAAACAGGAGCAAATCCAATCATTAATATTAATAGTTTTACAAATACTGTAAATCCTCAAACTATTTATGTGCGTTTATTTAATGCATCATTAGGTTGTGAAGATACTGGTGAATTTCAATTAGAAGTTAATTTACCTCCTGTAGCAATCCAGCCCACACAGTTAAGTTTATGTGATGATTTAGGAGAAACACCAGGTGATGAGTTTACAGTTTTTGATTTAACCGTAAAAGATGATGAAATTACAGGAGGTAACGGAAGTTTGTCTGTAGCGTATTATGAAACTAATGCCGATGCACAGTCTCAAATCAATGTTATTGAAGATCCAACACAGTATACTAATACATCTGTAGATGGATTAAATGCGAATCCGCAAACGCTTTATGTGGTAGTTACGGATACAAATACGGGTTGTGTAGATTATGTAACACTGACCATACGTGTATTACCAAATCCAACGCCAACACCAAGTGAAGATATTCCAAACATCGAGTTATGTGATGATGTAAATACAGGAGATGGCGTAGAGATTTTTGATTTAACAGAAAATGAAGTTTTAATCCTAAACGGAGAAGCAGGCGTAACGGCAAGTTATTATGAAACTCAAGAAGATGCGAATGCTGACTCTAATGTGATACCAGATCCAACACAGTACACTAATATAGATACCCCAGAACAAGAAATCTATGTAAGAATAACAAGAAACAGTACAGGATGTTATTCGTTAGTCGATTTTACTATTGTAGTACATCCTTTACCAACAGTAGTTCCTGTTACAGATTTTATACAATGTGAATTGTTTACTGATGGAATAGATAGTTTTGATTTAACAACAAAAGATGAAGAAGTACTAGACGGTCAAGACGCAACACAATTCATAGTAAGTTATCACGAAAGTTTAGCTGATGCTGAAGCAGGAATGAATGGCTTAGTGAGTTCATATAGTAATACAAGTAACCCACAAGAAATCTTTGTTACAATCACAAATAACGTAACAGGTTGTTCAATAAGTACACAGAGTTTTTATATTGAAGTTCATGAGGCGGCACAAGCCAATCCGGATACTAATCCAATATTATATGAAATATGTGACGATGAAATTGATGGAGATTATACCAATGGTAGTGCTCAATTCGATTTAACTACAATGGATGCAGATATCTTAGATCTTCAAGACCCTTTAAATTATATCGTAACTTATTATGGAACTCAAGAAGATGCTGATTTAAAAGAGAATCCATTACCAACCTTGTATGAAAACACGGTAAATCCGCAAGTAATTTATGCAAGAGTAGATAATGATACTCCAGATGCAACCACAGGTAACGACACATCAATTTGTTATGCTGTAGCTGAATTAACATTAGAGGTTAATCCATTACCAGATCTAGATTTAGATGATAGTTATATCCTTTGTATCAATACTAATGACACAGAAGTATTAGAGCCTTTAGTTATAGATACTTATTTATCTGCAGTAGATTATACTTTTGTATGGTATTTTAATGCTGTGGAAATGGTAGGGGAAACAGGACCAAGTATTGTTCCATTAGAAGAAGGAACATATAGCGTTGATGTAACAGATGTCACTACATCATCAGTGACTAGTTGTGTTATTAGTGATAGTACAGAGGTTATAGAAAGTGAGCCACCAAGTATAACAATAGAACTTTTAACACAAGCTTTTGCAGATAATCACGTTTTAGAAGCAACAGCAATAGGAATCGGAGTCTATGAGTTCAGTTTAGATGACGGTCCATGGCAAGACTCAGGAATCTTTAGCAATGTATCATCAGGAGATCATGAGATCACTGCAAGAGATAGAAACGGATGTGGACTAAGATCAACATCAAAATTTGTACTTGATTATCCATTGTTCTTCACGCCAAATGGAGATGGAAATAATGAAACTTGGAACATTGAAGGTATTGGTGATAGTGCTGAGATCTATATCTATGATAGATATGGTAAGTTGTTACAACAGGTAAGTCCAGATGGTGATGGCTGGGACGGCACGTATAACGGTAAACTGATGCCAACAGATGGATACTGGTTTACAGTAGAGTACGATGAGCCAAGCACAGGAGAGCGCAAAGAATTTAAAGCTCATTTTTCTTTGAAACGATAAGTAGAATAGAATAAATATATAAAGCCTGAACATTTAATTATGTTCAGGCTTTATTTTGTTCTCTAGTCTGGTAAAGTTTAAAATTACACGGTTCTTTTATAGATAAGTTTTCAGGTTAATACATATATGTGTAAAAGGTTTAGAAGATAGAATAGGGGAGTTTGTAGTTGGTGAAGCATGAAGATTTAAAGAGTATGGAAAGTCAGCTAATTATATAGTCAAACTTATTGATGTTACATGTGATTGAAAATTACCTTTAGTAGTGGTGGATGCATAACAAGGTTTTATTCTTCTTAAGAAAATGTAGCGAAGTAAAAAGCCCTGAATATTGTAATATTCAGGGCTTTTTTATGATTTTTAGATTTGGTTTTTATAACCTAAACCCTAATGTTAAAATAAAATCGGAATACTTAGATTCAATTTGAGCAGCATCTGTTAAGCCTGTAGAATAGAATTGATAATTGTAATCACGTTCAGATTGGCTAAAAGCAAGGTCTAAATTAAGATTACCAAAATCATATCCTAAACCTAAAGAGTATCCTTTTAGATCACCATAAAAACCATCGTCTTTATATGGGCTTTCTTCAATACGGTATCCTCCTCTGAAACTAACTTGTTTATAACGGTATTCTCCACCTAGTCTATAAGATGCAGCAGTGTCTAATGTGTTACTTATAGTATTGTTTATACTAGAGAAAACAACATCTGATGTTGGTTTAAATTTAGTATTACTATAATCTTTTAAACTGTAATCAAAACTTAATAAACCTGTTTTGCCAAAAACGTAAGCTAAACTACCTGTAATCTTACTTGGGGTTTGTAATTTATATTCTTCATAAATATTAATAATGTTAGGGTTTACAACTTGATTTATGTCAGAACCACCTTCTGATCTCGTTGTTGCTAAATATTGAGAAGTTTCGTCTGAAATACGATACCAAGTTGGAGAGTTATAAGATAAGCCTACTCTTAATTGTTCTGTTATTTTAGCAATTCCACCAAGTTGAAATGAAAAACCGCTCCCTGTGGTTGATAAATTGTTTTCGAAATTTACTTGACTAATAGAAGAACCTGAATTAGATTCATTTAAAAATGTAGTACGGTCATAATTTATAAAATGACTATTAAGGTTCAATCCTAAATAGATTTTATCGTTATAGCTAGTTGCGATATTAAAAGCTAATTTCCCATTATAACCTCTACTAGCATATGCGTAGCGTTGGTTGTAATCACCTCCATTTATATTAGAGACATAGCTTGTATTTTCGTCTGTATCATCTATAGGGTTAATAATATAACCTTCATACCCTAAAAATGCTTGTTGATTTCTCTGACCGTAGAAAGATCCTATTTCAGAATATGCTTGGGAGTATGATTCACCTGGAAAAGCAGAAATTTCATCTAGCCTCAATCCTTGTGCATTATTTAAAAAATAATCACCTATAGTTTGGTTAGGGTTTGTTCCACTAACCACCCAGTCATTATCATAGTCTGCAGATCGATCATAAGTAAAACTTAAAGAGAATTTTTTCCAACCAGAATTAGGATTTGTGTTTTTAAAGATAAAAGCGGCACCTAATTGATTTAAATCAATATTAGAATTAGATGATGAATTGCTTCCATCAAAATAGCCAATATTTTCCTTAGAGTTAAATAAACCTAATGATACAGAAGCTTGACTGTTATTAAATACAGCAGAACTCGCTGGGTTAATATTTATACTAGACATGTCTCCTCCAAGCGCACCAAAAGCACCACCCATGGCTCTAAAACGTGCTGTACCTTGAATTTCGTCCATTGAATATCTAACAGCATCTGTGATATCTTGAGCTATAATATAGGACGTGCTTATTAAGCCTATACCTAGCATAAGTAACTTTTTCATAATTAGTTTTTTATAATTTAGAACTTAATAATTTTATCCTCTACTACGTCTGCTACTGCTAGATGAGCTACTACCACTACTAGATCTAGAACTACTAGAACTCGATCTAGTCGTTGTTCCTGATGATCTAGAGCTGCTTGAGCTTGATCTTCTAGTTGTTCCTGATGATCTTGTGCTTCTTGTAGGGGTTGTTGATCTTGTAGTTGTAGATCTTGTTGACCTTGTTGTCGTTGTAGGTCTCGTTACTCTACTAGATCTTGTAGTTGTTCTTCTTGTTGTAGGATAGTTACCAGATCTAGCTCTTGTATTTGAATTATTTCTAGTTGTACTTGACGAATTTGATAGTCTTCTTGTAGAATAGTTGTTTCTAGTTGATATTGCAGAGTTACTTCTACGACTTAAGGTGTTGTTGTTACTGTAACTACGACTTAAACGTTCGTTATAAAGTACAGATCCTCTTCTAGAGTTGTTGTAAGCATATCTACTATTTCTATAATAATTATTATTCCATCCATAATTACTGTAACCATAACCATTGTGCCAAGGAGAATTGTAACCGTAACCGTAATATGCACCGTATGCCCAAGGTCTGTTCCAACTGTATCCATAATTGTTATATCCCCATGGTCTATTCCAACCATAGTAACCATAACTAAACCCCGTATTCCACATCCAAGGATCGTTATAGCCGTACCAACCATTATCTACATAATTAATTGTTATTTCATTAGTGTTTTGTCCCCAACCACCATAAGCAACTTGATTTTCAGTATAATCTGCTGCTTGTTCAGTATACTCACCTTCGTAAGAATCAATATCTGTAAAAATTTCAGATTCTTCTTGTATGGCATCTACTTCTGCTGAGTTTTCAGCGAAATAGTTTTTATAATAATTTGAGTTGTTTGTAGAGGTTGTAACTACGAGTTCTTCAACAACTACTTCTTGTTCTTCTGTGCTGTAAATCCCATCATTATCATAGCCTACATATTGAAACGAACCACAAGAAGTTAACGCGGTAATGAAACCGAGAGCAACAAAAAATGGCAATTTTTGGGTAATTATAGTTTTAAATTGCATATCTCTTTTATTTTATTGTTGAACATAGCAAAAATAGTTAGTTTTGCTGTATTATTTAATACATTTAACATAAGCGCAATATTTGTGCCAAAACACGGAAAATGAGTAAAAATCTTACGAGTAGAGCTGAAGATTATTCAAAATGGTATAACGAATTAGTTGTAAAAGCTGATTTAGCAGAGAATTCAGCTGTTAGAGGTTGTATGGTTATAAAACCTTATGGTTATGCTATATGGGAAAAGATGCAAGCAGAATTAGATAGAATGTTTAAAGAGACAGGACATGAAAATGCTTATTTTCCATTATTTGTACCAAAGAGTTTATTTGAAGCAGAAGAAAAGAATGCAGAAGGTTTTGCTAAAGAATGTGCTGTTGTAACACATTATAGATTACAGAACGATCCAGATAACCCAGGGAAATTAAGAGTAGATCCTGAAGCTAAGCTAGAAGAAGAGTTAGTGGTTAGACCTACAAGTGAAGCTATTATTTGGAACACTTATAAAGGTTGGATACAAAGTTATAGAGATTTGCCAATTTTAATTAATCAATGGGCAAATGTAGTACGTTGGGAAATGCGAACACGTTTGTTTTTACGTACAGCAGAATTTTTATGGCAAGAAGGTCATACAGCTCATGCAACAAAAGCAGAAGCGCTAGTAGAAGCAGAGCAGATGAATGATGTTTATGCAGAGTTTGCTCAAAACTTTATGGCAATTCCTGTTATACAAGGCGTGAAAACAGAAAGTGAACGTTTTGCAGGAGCAATTGATACCTATTGTATTGAAGCTTTAATGCAAGATGGAAAAGCACTTCAGGCAGGGACTTCACATTTCTTAGGTCAAAATTTTGCAAAAGCCTTTGATGTTAAGTATACAAATAACGAAGGAAAGCAAGATTATGTATGGGCAACATCATGGGGAGTGTCTACACGATTAATGGGAGCCTTAATAATGACGCATAGTGATGATAAAGGTTTAGTATTACCTCCAAACTTAGCGCCATCTCAAGTTGTTATTGTTCCTATATTTAAGACGGATGAACAATTCGAATTAATTTCAGAGAAAGCTCAAACTATTATTAAAGAATTAAAAGCTTTAGGCGTAAGCTGTAAGTTTGATAAAAGAACGACACACAGACCAGGGGCTAAATTTGCTCAACATGAATTGCAAGGTGTACCGTTACGTATTGCAATTGGCCCAAAAGATTTAGAAAATAATACTGTTGAATTAGCTCGACGTGATACTTTAACGAAAGAGGTCGTTCAAATAGATGGTATTGCTTCAACTATAAAAGATCTTTTAACGGTAATTCAAGATGCGTTATATGCGAAGGCTTTAAATTATAGAGATGAACATATCACTAAAGTTGATGATTTTGAAACTTTCAAAAAAGTTTTAGAAAATAAAACAGGATTTATTTCAGCGCATTGGGATGGTACTGCAGAGACCGAGCAAAAGATCAAAGAACTAACAAAAGCAACGATTAGATGCATTCCTATGGACAATGTTAAGGAAGATGGGGTATGTGTGTTTAGTGGTAAACCATCACAAGAAAGGGTGCTTTTTGCAAAGGCTTATTAAATTATTTTAAAAAAAAATGAAATAATTGTTGCAGAAGTAAAAAAGAGTTGTATATTTGCACCCGCAATGGAAACGTTGCTGGTTCATTAAAATATTAAAACAACAAAATGGCCCGTTCGTCTATCGGCTAGGACGCATGGTTTTCATCCATGTAAGAGGGGTTCGACTCCCCTACGGGCTACAATTTTAATAAGAAAGAGATAACAATGGCAAATCATAAGTCAGCTTTAAAAAGAATAAGAAGAAACGAAAAAAGACGTGTTCTTAACAAGTATCAACATAAAACAACTCGTAATGCTATAAAAAAATTACGTGAAATTACAGATGCTAAGGAAGCTCAAACAATGTTACCTTCTGTGATTAGTATGTTAGATAAATTAGCTAAGAATAAAGTTATTCATTCTAACAAAGCTGGGAATTTAAAATCTCAGTTAACTAAACATGTTGCAGCAATATAATTATTGTTTCTTTCAACGATATTAAAAAGTCTTTCCTTTTGGAAAGACTTTTTTGTTTTTAAGATATGTTTGAGTTTATATAATTACTATCTTACTACATCATAAAAATTTAAAAAAGTTAGTCATACTTATAAGTACTACCTTTATACCTTAAAATAGATTAAAATGCATAAAGCAGGTTTTGTAAATATTATAGGAAATCCTAATGTTGGGAAGTCTACATTGATGAATGCTTTTATTGGTGAAAAATTATCAATAATTACATCTAAGGCGCAAACAACTAGACATAGAATTTTAGGAATTGTTAATGGCGAAGATTTTCAGGTCATTTTAAGTGATACGCCTGGTATTATTAAGCCCGCTTATGAATTACAGGCTTCTATGATGGACTTTGTAAAGTCTGCCTTTGATGATGCTGATGTTTTAATTTATATGGTTGAAATAGGCGAGAAAGAGTTGAAAGATGAAGCCTTTTTTAATAAAATTACCAATTCTAAAATTCCTGTTTTATTATTATTAAACAAGATTGATAATTCTAATCAAGAGCAATTAGAAGAACAAGCGCAATTATGGCAACAAAAAGTACCTAATGCAGAGTTTTTTCCAATATCAGCTTTAGAAGGCTTTAATGTTCAGAATGTATTTGATAGAATTATAGAGTTATTACCTATGTCTCCTGCATTTTATCCAAAAGATCAATTAACAGATAAGCCAGAGCGTTTTTTTGTAAATGAGGCGATAAGAGAAAAAATATTATTGCATTACAAAAAAGAAATTCCGTACGCAGTTGAAGTCGATACAGAAGAGTTTTTTGAAGAGGATGAGATCATTAGAATGCGTTCTGTTATTATGGTTGAACGTGAGACCCAAAAGGGGATTATTATTGGTCATAAAGGATCTGCTTTAAAACGTGTTGGTATTGAAGCACGTAAAGATTTAGAGAAATTCTTTGGGAAACAAGTACACTTAGAATTGTATGTTAAGGTCAATAAGAACTGGAGAAGTAATCAGTCGCAATTAAAACGTTTTGGTTATAATCAACGATAAGGTTTAAGTATTTTATGCATAAAGCTATTTAATAGCTGCATTTCTGGCTTTCCTTTTGCGCGACCTATTCTTCCTGCAAAATATAGTAAGCACCAAATAAGGATCATAAATAGTGACAGGGATAATTGTAATGCAAAAGAGTTTCCTAGGTTCGCATTTGTGTAAGCCCAAATGCCAAATCCAAAAAATAAGGCAGCTACAATAAAATGAAAAAACATAAACATGGTCCAAACAGTAGGGTTTGGACCAAATAAGCCACTTACAATAGCTCTATCTTCACTAGCTTCATTAATTTCTAGATGTAACTGCGGTGACCAAAAATGTTGGTTTTTTTTAAGAAACCTTATAAATACATGGTTATCTACTCTAGAAACTATAAATTCTGTTTGATTTTTTTTATTCTCTTCAAAACTTTCTAATATAGAATTGTTATTTGCCGGAATTTCCAGTTTAAAACGTGGTCTTAGAACGATTTCATTAGAGATTGTCATATTTTTTTTGAAATAAAAATTCTTTTAACGTAAAATTAGAAATTCACAACGTCTGTTAATAGAGTGTTCTGTTTCTGTACAGTTATCGCCACAAGGAACTAAGGGGCGGGTTTTTCCGTATCCTTTAGATCTTAAACGTGATCTTTTTATTCCATTTTCTACTAAATATTCTAATGTAGCAAGTGCTCTTTTTTCAGAGAGTTCTAAATTAAATAGCTCACTTGATCTAGAATCTGTGTGTGCACCAAGTTGAATTTCCATTCTTGGGTACTTTACTAATAATTCCACTAATACATCAAGAGTTTTTGCTGCTTGAGGTTTAATATCCCATTGACCAAAATCGAAATAAATATTTTCTAATTCAATATAAGTATTACCATTACCATCATCAATTACAATTTCTTCAGCATCTTTATAAGCTCTAATTTTTAATTGAATATTAAATTGAATATTACCTTTGTCATTAGTATCAAAATATTCAATATGAGGAATGTATTTAGGTTGGTATCCTTCTATAGAATAGCTTTGATTAGGTCTTATTAAGAATTTATATTTACCATATTTATCAACGATTTCTTCTCCAATTTTATGTCCTTTTTTGTCATATAAAACAACGATGGTATTTGGTAGTATTTGACCTGTTACGATATCTGTAACTAAGCCCTCTAAATAATAGTGTCTTTCTTTCTCTAAGCGCTTAAAAGTGTAAATATTGTCTAGACCAGCTCTGTTTGACGAAATGAAACCTGTATTTAATGAATCAATAAGTACAAAGGAAAAGTCATCTTTTTCACTATTTATAGTTTCTCCTAAATTTAAAGCTTCTAAAAATTTATTGTTTTTAAAACTACTTGCAAAAATATCTAAACCACCAAATCCGTGCTTACCATTAGAAGAGTAATATAGGGTAGTGTCTTTTGCGATATAAGGAAATTGTTCTCTTCTTACAGAATTAATTGAGCTTCCTAAATTAATGGCTTGACCAAATGATCCGTCTGAGAATAAGTCGACATAAAAAATATCAAATTCCCCAAGTGTTCCAGGCATATCACTTGAAAAATATAATTTATCTTCCTTCTTATTAAGGGTAGGGTGCATGGTTGAATAAGTATCACTAGAGAAAGAGACAGGTTTTATATTTGTCCATTGACCTTCAATTAATTGGGCGCTAAATATACTTACGACAGAAATTTTTGTAGAGTCTAAACTAATTCGTTTTTTTAAATTTCTAGAGAAATACATTGTTTTGCCGTCTTTTGTAAATACAGCATTACTTTCGTGTTGTTTTTCTTTATTAATCTCTTTACTTAAGGGTTGAATACTATCTAAGTCTATTTCACCTTCTTCAGAGAGTTTAGTTTCGTATAAATCTAAGTAAGGTTTGCCGTTCCAATGATAGTTTGGGTATTTAATGTTTTTTGTTGAGGCAAAAACAATCTTATCTGCATTTAGTGCTATGCCAAAATTAGACCCTCCAACATCTTCTGTAAGATTTTTTAATTCGTAATTATAAGGAACTATTTTTTCTAATAAAGCTTTAAAATTTGGGGTATTTATTTTGTCGTCTAAGTATAATGTAGATATCTCATCGGCTTGTTTGTAATTTTTTGTTCCTTTTAAAACTTCATAATATTTAAAATAGAAAGACTCTGTTAGATTTTTGTTTGTTTTTGTATTATAAATCTTTTTATACGTTTTATAGGCTTTTTCATAATCCGTATTATAATAATAGCAATCACCTAATTTTTCTAAATTTTCTAACGTTTTAGGAAGCGTTGTGAAGATTTCAGCTGCTTCTAAGTAAGCTTTATTTTTGTATAAAATATCAGCTCTTCTTTGTGATTGAGAAAAACAGAGCGTACTGATCATTAAAAGGACTAATATGATATAAAATTTATGTGTTTTCATCTGTTTTTGATTAGAAAAATCTTGGAGATTTATCATAGCCTTTACCGAACTTTTCTATGTTAAATAATAAAAAGACTTCGTGAGAGCCAGAATTAAATTCTCCTAAGTTAGTGAGTGTGTAATCGTATGCATAACCAATTCTAATTGCGGATGATATTGAGAAATTAATCATTCCAGTAACTGAATCGTCGTAGCGATAACCTGCACCAAATTCTAGTTTATCATACATCAATATGTTTGCTGTAAGATCTACTGATATAGGTGCGCTATTAACATACTTTGTCATAAAAGCAGGTTTAAATTTTAAATTTTCATTTAAATTGAAAACGTAACCTCCTGTGAAAAATAAGTGTACATTTTCTGAAGCTTCAGAGACAACACCACTTTCATCTTTAAGGTGTTTTGATTGTAGTAAATTTGGTGCAGATAATCCTACATAATATTTTTCAGAAAAATAATATAGACCAGCACCAATATTAGGGAAGGTTCTATTTATATTTTCAGAAAAAGCGGGATCTTCATTAACTTGATCAGAATAAGTAAAACCATCAAAATTTGTACTAAAAAATGTTGCTCCTGCTTTTATTCCAAAAGACAATTTTGAATTTAGACCAATAGGAAGCACATAAGCAACATCAGCATACGCACTAGTTTGTTTTACAACATCACCAATTTCATCATGTACAATAGAAATACCTCCTTCTAATTGATCAGTAAGTTTTGTATGACCAAAAAATGTTCCAGTTGTAGGGCCACCAACAGAGCCAACCCATTGTGATCTGTAAAGTATGCCTAAATTTATGTTAGTATCATCATCAAGAGCGTACGCAGGATTCACTACACTCATATTATACATATATTGTGTAAATTGCGGATCTTGTTGTGCATGCAATGAGAAGCTTAATAATGAGATTATTATCGCAATACTATATGTTATTTTATTTGTCATTTAATTATCTATTTAAATAGACCCTCCCTTGTTTTGGTTCTCGTTCTCCATCATTAAACTCTAATATGTAAAAATAGACACCAGAAGGTAATACAGAGTTGTCCTTTTTGCCTGTTCCATTCCATTTAGGTGAATTAATATTCCCTTCATAAAATATATTACCATATCTATTATAGATGCTTAATTTAAAATTTGGGTATAAATCATTTAAGTATAAAATATCAAAAACATCATTAATTCCATCTCCATTAGGTGAGAATCCATCTGGTATTAAGAGTTCTTCAACACATGAAACTAAATTAAGAGTAAACTCTAACCTAGTGTTACTTTGACAACCATATTCGGATTGATAAGCAGCATAATACGTTAAGCCATTTATTAGGGTTTCTGTAGAATCATATGGGGTTCCATTTGTTGATTCGTCATACCAAATTATATCATTATCTTCAACAGAGACGATATTGTTTGTTAAATCGGCAACAGTTAAAATATCCCCTAAACAATATTCAATGTCATTATTTATAATTTCAGGTATTAATGATTCTTGGATTTCAATTTCAAATGGCTCTAAAGTGTCTGTTATTGCACTACAGTTCTGATTTAATGCAAAAAGATGAATTATTGTTATTATACTATTTCCTGGATTACTTAATAATGAAGCAGGAATTACTAGAGCAGCATTACCATCAATTATTGTTATTATTGTTGTATTAATAGAATTGTTTGATCCGGTTATTGAGTATTCTATAGAATAATCAGCATCGGTTAATTGAGTCGCATTTGTTATATTAATGACAATGTCTTCATTGTTTTGACAAACAAAATTATCATCCATTTGTAATGTTAGTCCCGTAGCATTCGGTATTTCTAGTATTGTTACGGTTACTGTTGCAGTATCTGTAATATTACACTCAGTAGAAGTTAATGTGTATGTATAATCACCAGCTTGATCTATATTTGGGTCAAATTCTCCTGTTCCACTAGCTAATGATGGTGTCCATATTCCTCCTGCATCTGGAGTACCACCTAGATTATCAAATAAATCAGTAATAGTATCATTAGAACATATATTAATAATGTTATCATTACCCGCATTTGGTGGTGCAATAAGTGTAACAGTAACAGAAGCTGTTGCCTCAGGGCAGGTAGATGAGGTATTTGAAACAGTATAAGTGTAAATGCCAGGCGCATCAACATTAGGATCAAAAAGACTTGAACCACTAGTTAATGCAGGACTCCATTCTCCTCCTAGTTGAGGTGTACCTTCTAAAACATCGTATAAATCAATCGTGTTTAATTCGTCTGAGCAGAATTCAACAGAACCGTTAGCACCTGCATCATTTGGATTTGAAATAGTTATAATCATACTAGAAGAACTTGTACTACATGAATTAGTTACTTCATATGTATAAGTGCCAGCTACATCAATACTAGGATCAAATATATCTGTTCCACTATTTAATAAAGGAGTCCATGTTCCTCCAATATCAGGTGTTCCATTAAGGCTTTCATATAGGTTAACTATATCATTACTGCAAATATCTATTGTAGTGTTTGTACCAGAATTAGGTTCTTGTAAAATAGAAACTTCTACGTTTGCTGAAGAATCAGGACAAGAGGCTGTGCCTAATATTGTGTAGGTATAAGTTCCTGCCGTATCAAAAGAGGGATCAAAAAGTCCAGTTCCACTATTAAGGGTCGGTGACCAAGTACCACCAGTGCTTGGTGTGCCATTTAAATTATTAAAAAGATTAAAAGGACTGTCGTTTTCGCAAACTTCTACAGTTCCATTTTCACCTGCGTTTTCATAAACTGAAATAGATATATCTACTGTTGCCGTAGCATAACCACAAGAAGAAGAAGGGTCACCAATAGTATAAGTATATATGCCACTAGGGTCTATAGTAGGATCAAATATATTTGTACCACTGTTAAGAGATGGTGACCAAAAACCTCCGGTTTCAGGTGTTCCATTAAGAGTTTCAAATAAATTAATTGTATTTTCATTATTACTACAAATATCTAGTACTGCATTTGAACCTGCGTCAGGTACTTGTAAAATAGAAACTTCAACGTTTGCTGAAGAATCAGGACAAGAGGCTGTGCCTAATATTGTGTAAGTATAAGTTCCTGCCGTATCAAAAGAGGGATCAAAAAGTCCAGTTCCACTATTAAGAGCAGGAGACCAATTACCACCAGTGCTTGGTGTGCCATTTAAATTATTAAAAAGATTAAAAGGACTGTCGTTTTCGCAAACTTCTACAGTTCCATTTTCACCTGCGTTTTCATAAACTGAAATAGATATATCTACTGTTGCCGTAGCATAACCACAAGAAGAAGGGTCACCAATAGTATAAGTATATATGCCACTAGGGTCTATAGTAGGATCAAATATATTTGTTCCACTATTAAGAGACGGTGACCAAAAACCTCCATTTTCAGGTGTTCCATTAAGAGTTTCAAATAAATTAATTGTATTTTCATTATTACTACAAATATCTAGTACTGCATTTGAACCTGCGTCAGGTACTTGTAAAATAGAAACTTCTACGTTTGCTGAAGAATCAGGACAAGAGGTAGTGCTTAATATTGTATAGGTATAAGTTCCTGCTGTATCAAATGAGGGATCAAAAAGTCCAGTTCCACTATTAAGAGTAGGGGACCAAGTACCACCAGTACTTGGTGTGCCATTTAAGCTATTAAAAAGATCAAAAGGACTGTCGTTTTCACAAACTTCTATAACTCCATTTTCACCTGCATTTTCATAAACTGAAATAGATATATCTACTGTTGCCGTAGCATAACCACAAGAAGAAGGAGAA
The DNA here is from genome assembly GCF_019278425.1 of Winogradskyella sp. HaHa_3_26. Taxonomy (NCBI): domain Bacteria; kingdom Pseudomonadati; phylum Bacteroidota; class Flavobacteriia; order Flavobacteriales; family Flavobacteriaceae; genus Winogradskyella; species Winogradskyella sp. HaHa_3_26. Next base: position 2,813,547 of record NZ_CP058981.1, read on the forward strand.
CCAACAGTGTATGTGTAAATACCACTAGGGTCTATAGCAGGATCAAATATATTTGTTCCACTATTAAGAGACGGTGACCAAAAACCTCCATTTTCAGGTGTTCCATTAAGAGTTTCAAATAGATTAATTGTATTTTCATTATTACTACAAATATCTAGTATAGCGTTAGAACCAGCATCAGGTTCTTGTAAAATAGAAACTTCTACGTTTGCTGAAGAATCAGGACAAGAGGTAGTGCTTAATATTGTATAGGTATAAGTTCCTGCTGTATCAAAATTAGGGTCAAAAAGTCCAGTTCCGCTATTTAAAGCAGGAGACCAAGTACCACCAGTGTTTGGTGTGCCATTTAAACTATTAAAAAGATTAAAAGTGCCATTGTTTTCGCAAACCTCTATAGCTCCATCTTCACCTGCGTCTTCATTATCAGAAAAAGATACATTAACTGTTGCGGTAGCATAACCACAAGTAGCAGGTGCACCAACAGTGTATGTGTAAATACCGCTAGGGTCTATAGCGGGATCAAATATATTCGTGCCACTGTTAAGTGATGGTGACCAAAATCCTCCAGTATTAGGTGTTCCTTCTAATGCTGTAAATAAATTAATTGTTGAATTATTATTTTCACAGATATCTACTGTTGCATTTTCACCTGCATCAGGGAAATTATTTAAAATTACTGTTATAGCTAATCTAGCAGTACTTTCACAGGGAGGATCTACAGCTGTGGCATAATAAGTTTGTCCATTAACTAAAGGTGTTGAAAGAGGAAGAGTTACAGCGGAAAATAAGGAGTTATACCAATTATTATTGCCGGTAGCAACTAAATCGTTAAGTGTAGGCTGAAAACTAGAAGAAATACAAAATTGTTGAATTGGATCTCCTTCAGGTAAAAGTGTGGATCCAACATTAACTAAAACAGATAGTCTTGATGTTCTACAGTTTCCATCAGGACTTGCTTGATCTGCATAGTATAAAGTATCATCTATTAGAACATCAGTTTCATTTAAAGGAAGCCCACCTGATGATGTTAAATACCATTGTACATCATTTCCTACAGCGTTTAAGCTACTAACAGTTGCAAGTGAAGGATCATCTATACAAATACCTTGATAATTATCTCCAACGGGAGCACTGTAGATTATGACATCTACTCGAGCTCTTGTGGTACAAGTACCTGCGTTATTATCGGCATAGTAGTCTTCACCGCTAATTAGACCTTGTGAATTTGATAAAGGAGTTGTCGAGGTTGCCGAATCGTACCAAACAATACCTCCACCTGTGTCAGTTGCTTGTAAGTCACTAACTAAAACAGATTGTACATTACATAATGATTGTATAGGTTCTGTTACTGTAGGGCATTGAGCATAAGCAGGTGTAAGTATGCCGTTAATTGACAACGTAAGAAACACTAAAAACGTAGTATAACTTTTAAAACTGTACTTTTTGGCTCTCATAAATTTGTAATAATTATTTTTTGTTGAAATTGGCATAGAGCAGCAAATTCAAAATAAAACTATCTTCTTGCCAAATTGTGGGGAAGGGAAACAAATATATGTAATTAGCTTAAATATAACAAAATTAAAGCCTTGCAGTTTTTGTTTTTTGGATTCTTGTGTTTTTTGGGGTTAAATACCTGTTTTTTAGATTTTTATAAATTTTTTAAGTAAAACAAAACGTGTTGTTTGTCGTTGTTTTGTGTATTTTGCGGATGGATTTTTGGGGAAAAGAGCTCTTTTAGTGAGTATATTGAATAAGATTTTAAGTTTTTTTTGTGTAATTTAAGATAATTATGATGCTTATTTATGTAGCTGTTTTGAGCAATTAATCGACTTCTAATATGCCTTCTTCAGAATTATATTGCATTAAATAAATTCCTTTATTAAAATAATAACCATCTTTTATTTTTTTATACTCAAACTTTAAATGAGGTTGTGTAGAGATGATATTATTGATTGTTTCTTCAAATGATGAATCTTGAGAGATTCTTAATAAAGCATCTAAAGTGACATTAAAACCTAGAATAGAATTTTCTGTAGGTGCTGTATCGAAAATACTTTTGTATTTGTTTTCAAAATCTGTAATGTCAGACTTATTTAAAGAATTTGTGTTTGAAGGAAAAATGAGTTTCAATATTTTAAATCTCATCTCTGAAACTTGATTTTGTTTTGAGATCAGTTCAGATTCTATCATAACCAATTGAATATCATATTCTGATAATTCTCTCATCAAGGCCGTAGTTGTATTTAATAGAATGATCGTTTTGTCGCTGTCTAAAACAATATAATTAAGCTTGGTTTTATCTAATGTGCTTTTTAGTTTTTCAGAATTAAAAAAACCAGAATTATTTACTTTTAAAAATTTAGAATCAGGAAGTATCTTTTTAATTAGAGTTTTATTTTTAGCTTCATCTAAATCGCTAACCACAATTGTATTAGCATTCTGTTTGGCCAAATAATTTAAAGTCTTTGTTTTCTGAATAGTGTCTGACGGAATAGATTTATAAATATTAATATTATCACTACTGTTTAGATTCGATTTTATGTCAATAATTGAAACAGATTTATCAGATTTAATTTCTGGAAATTGTGAGTTACCATCTAAAAATGGAACTAAAATAATATTCTTATTATAAGGACTGTTAACTGTTAATTTAGATTCTGCTATATTCTTTTTTATTAAAGTAACATCAAACTCAAGCTTCAAAGCTTTAGCGGAGTCAATTGCTATTTGAGCTCCTTGGAAAAAATCAATATATTTTTTATAGTCAGTACTAACTTCTAGTGTTTTTTGTCGCCCCTCAGGAGAACTTAGCTCATCGCTTGAAAAAGGAGTATAAAAATAAATTCCGTTAGCTGTGTTTTTAACTAAATTAGCATATAAAGCCTCGTTATTGTTGGTTATAATTTTTGGTGGCTTTTCTGTCTCAATATTTTTAGTGGAATCAGAATTGTTTAATGTGTTTTTTACATCATTAGTTTGCGTTATATTGGTAGGCACTTTTATTATATCTCCTGTAACAACTGCTGTTTTTAATTTTGGATTTAGGGTAATCAAATCTTCCGTAGACATCCCTGTCATCATAGAGAGACTATAAAGTGTTTGTTTTGGTTTTATTACGTAGTCTTTATATCCTTTGATTTTTGTTTTTACCTCCGTGATAGTGGTAGTGTCGGTTGTAATAGAAGGGGTCGTGGTATTTGTTTCTGTAATAACCGTTTCTTTTATGGTTGAAGTCGTTTCTTCTGCTTCGGTTTTAGTGTTATTTAAATTGATAATATGCCCTGTTTGAAGCATATTTCTAATATGAGGATTTTGTTGTTCTAATTCATTAATACTGACACCGAAACGACGAGAAAGGCTAAATTTTGTGTCTCCTTTTTGTACTACATAATTTTTTACGGTGTCGTTATTGCCACTTGTAACTGTAGGTTTATTGTTGCTTGAGTTATTGTTAGTCGAGGAAGAATTTGGTATGCGCAAAATACTTCCTACATAAATTACTTGTTCAGATCCTGGGTTAAGCTTAAAAATAGAATTAGGAGTTACTCTATATTGTCTAGATATCATGTAGATATTTTCCCCTTCTTTAACAACATGCTCTTTGTAGTCCTCTTGAGCAAATAGTGCATAAGAATTGAAAGCTAAAATTAAGATAAGTGTAAGTAATCTCTTCATTATTTTTTTTGAATTATTAGGCGTAACACATTATTTTTTAGGTGATAAATAATGTGTGTTTTTATTATTGTAGGTTATGATAAATCTGTAGGAATTGGGGCTGTTCCTAAAAAAAAATAGATCTATACAATCATTAAAAAATGTGTAAAAAAAACCTGTTTATTATAGGTGATAAAATTACTAAAAATTAAGCTAACTTTCCTAAATTAATACATGTTATCAAGAGGGGATTAATAATTTTTATTTGGTTTTTTAATTTATTTTTTATGCAATAAAAATTATTTATGCTATATTAAGGAGTGAAAAGTCATAAATAGTGCTCTATAAGAGATAAGGATATAGTATCTTTGTAGACTTAAATAAAAATCAATGAGTAATATTGTCGCTGTAGTAGGTCGTCCAAATGTAGGGAAGTCGACATTTTTTAACCGTCTTATTAAAAGACGTGAAGCTATTGTAGATGCCGTTAGTGGTGTAACAAGAGACCGTCATTATGGAAAGTCGGATTGGAATGGGAAAGAGTTTTCTTTAATTGATACCGGTGGATATGTCCTTGGTAGTGATGATGTTTTCGAAGCAGAAATAGATAAGCAAGTAGAGTTAGCTATTGAAGAAGCTGATGCCATTATTTTTATGGTGGATGTAGAATCTGGCGTAACTGGTATGGATGAAGATGTTGCTAAATTGCTTAGAAGAATAGATAAACCTGTTTTTTTAGTCGTAAATAAAGTTGATAACAACAAACGTGCTGAAGATGCTGTTGAATTTTATTCTCTTGGTTTAGGGGAATATTATACTATTGCGAGTATCAATGGAAGTGGAACAGGAGATTTATTAGATGCTGTTGTAAAGGCTTTACCAGAAGTAGAAGAAGTTGAAGAAGATGAATTGCCTCGTTTTGCTGTAGTAGGAAGACCAAATGCAGGAAAATCTTCTTTCATAAATGCATTAATAGGTGAGGAGCGTTATATCGTAACAGATATTGCAGGAACAACTAGAGATTCTATCGATACAAAATATAATCGTTTTGGATTTGAATTTAATTTAGTAGATACGGCAGGTATTCGTCGTAAATCTAAAGTAAAGGAAGATTTAGAATTCTATTCTGTAATGCGTAGTGTTAGAGCAATCGAGCATTGTGATGTTTGTTTAGTAGTTTTAGATGCAACTCGTGGTTTTGATGGCCAAGTTCAAAATATTTTCTGGTTAGCAGAACGTAACAGAAAAGGGATTGTAATTCTTGTTAATAAATGGGATTTAATAGAAAAGGATACAAAAACAGCTAAAGCTTTTGAGCAACATATAAGACAAGAGATGGCGCCATTTACAGATGTGCCAATTGTATTTATATCTGTATTAAATAAGCAACGTATTTTTAAAGCTATTGAAACAGCTGTTGAGGTTTATCAAAACCGTACAAAACGTATTAAAACAAGTGTGTTAAATGAAACTTTATTACCTATAATAGAGAATCAGCCACCACCAGCATATAAAGGGAAATTTGTAAAAATTAAATACATTATGCAGTTGCCAACACCGCAACCACAATTTGCATTTTTCTGTAATTTACCTCAATATGTAAAAGAACCTTATAAGCGTTTTCTTGAAAATAAGTTGCGTGATGAATTTGATTTTAATGGTGTACCTGTAAGTGTTTACATGAGAAAGAAATAAAATTTCTTATACATCATAATGATATAATATATTCCTTCTGAAATGATTTTCAGGAGGAGTTTTTTATTTTAAGTACAGTCAGTTTATAGTGGTTATGTTAAAATGACATTTTATGATAAGTGTTTGTCATTAGTTGTTTAGAGTGTTATTTTATAATAATTTTAAGAGTTTTAATAACATTTATAACTTTCTTGCGTTTTTATCCTAGAAAATCATCAATCAATCAATCAATCAATCAATCAATCAATCAATCAATCAAACTACATGAAGAAACTAACCTTAGTATTAGCATTCTTATTTGCATTACATGCATTCTCTCAAGAAAAATCATTCGAACTTACAGGAACATTAAAAGCAGAAGACACACAATTACCTTTAGAGTCTGCTACAGTTTATTTAGAACGTGTAAAAGATAGTTCAGTGGTCACTTATACTATTACAGATAAAAATGGGAAGTTTAAAATTGAAAATTCAACATACGACCAAGCATTAAATTTCTATGTATCATATGTTGGTTACGGTACTTACTTTAAGAAAGTAGAAATAAATAAAGAGAAGATAGATTTAGGAATAATCTCAATGTCTCTAGATAATCAACTTGGAGAAGTTTTAGTGAAATCTACAGCTCCAATAACTATAAAGAAAGATACTTTAGAATTTAATGTAAAATCTTTTAAAACAAAAAAAGATGCCAATGTTGAAGATTTACTAAAGCAATTGCCAGGTGTTGAAGTGGATGAAGAAGGGAAAATTACTGTAAATGGAAAACCTGTAAATAAAATTTTAGTAAATGGTAAACCCTTTTTTGGTGATGACACAACAATTACAACTAAGAATTTGACTAAGGAGATTATTGAAAAAATTCAAATTGTAGATACTAAAACAAAGTCAGAAGCTTTTACAGGAGAAGAAGGTGATCAAGAAAACAAAACCATTAACCTTACTATTAAAGAGGAGAATAATAAAGGTGTTTTTGGTCGTGTATCCGCAGGTGCAGGTACAGATGATCGTTACGAGTTTGCAGGCATGGTTAATCTTTTTGATAATGACAGAAGAGTAAGTGTGCTTGCAGGAGGGAATAATACAAACTCGCCAGGATTTAGTTTCGGTGAAATCTCAAAAATGTTTGGACGAGGAGGAGGTGTTTCTTTTAGTAGCAACGGTTCTTTTAGCTTAGGCGGTCGCTCTTTTGGAGGAGGTGAGGGCATTACAACATCTCAAAATGCAGGTGTTAACTATGCTGATGTTATAGGAGAAAAAACAGATGTGTCTGCAGATTATTTTTTCTCATCAAGTAATTCTGAAAATGAATCGTCATCTGAACGTGAGACTATTTTATCTGATTCAAGATATTTTACCAATTCAAATTCTAGATCAGATAATGATACGGATAATCATTCTTTTAATTTAGAATTCGAAATAGAAACGGATTCGACCTTTCAAATTAATATAGAACCTTCTTTTGGTTATTCTAAATCTAGAACACGTTATCTAAGTAACGAAGAAAGTTTAGACGAAGATATGTTATTAACAAATCAATCTAATGTTAACTCAAATGTAGAGAGTGATGTAAGAAGATTTTCTAATGATATCTCTATAACTAAGCGATTAGGGAGTCGAGGTGCTTTTATTAAGGCTGAGTTAGAAACGAGTGTTAATCAACAAGAAAGTGATGACTTTTTAGAATCTAATACAGAGATTTTTGGTAGTAATCCAGAAATTATAGATAGAAATCAGTTCACAGATGGAGAAAAGCATAGCTATGGTGTTTCTGCAAAATTATCTTATAGATTACCAATAGTATCAAAGAAGTTTTTCTTAAATTTTGATTATGAATACGCTAGAGATAAAGATAATAATAGAGAGAGTACTTTCGATTTCAATAATAGTACACAAGACTTTACAGATTTTAATACCAATTTAAGTACGGATTTTCAATATACAGATTATAGAAGTATACCGTCAGTAGGTTTGTCTTATAGAGGTGAAAAATTATCAGGGAGTTTCGATTTAGGTTACAACATTAGAACTTTAAAAAATCAAGATTTATTAAGACCAGAATTTAATGTAGAACGCGATTTTGAAAATCTAGAAGTAGATTCTTATCTAAACTATAGGTTTAGTCCTAAGTCTTCTATTTATGTTAATTATTGGTTAGATAATCAGCCGCCAGGATTGAGGCAACTTCAAGCTTACGAGGATGTATCAAATCCGCTTCAAACTATAATTGGTAACCCTAATTTAGAACCTTCAAATAACCACGAGTTTTATCTTGGATATAACGGATTTGATTGGCAAAAACGTACAGGTTTTTATGTGGGAGCTAATGTTAGTGTTTCTGATAATCAAGTGGTGTCTAAAACTACTATAAATAATGAAACACTTAAGCGAACTACGACTTATGTTAATGTAGATGGTAATTATAATTTTGGTATATGGGGAGATTATAGTAAAGATTTTAAAATTGATACATTAAGAACTATTAAATTAAAATTGAGAGCAAATTATAACATATCCGAAAGTATTAATTTTAATAATGATGTTAAATACGCAAGTAAGTCAGATAGAGTGTCACCTAGATTAGGTTTAGATTTTATATGGGATAAAGTGTTAGAATTTAAACCTTATTATCAGATAAACTTTACTAATACGGCTTATGATATAGAGGCTTTTGATGATCGTAAATTTACAAGTCATAATGCAGGAGTTAGAACGGCTACTTTTTTACCTAAAAACTTTGAGTGGCGAAATGACATTAGCTTTAATTACAATCCTGATATTGCTGATGGTTTTCAGAAAAGTGCTTGGTTCTGGAACTCAACTTTGGCTTATAGCATGTTTAAAGATAAAGCTGTTGTTACATTAAAAGTGTACGATTTGTTAAATCAAAATACAAATGCTAGTCGTACGGCAACTCAAGATTATATTGAAGACAAGCAGAGTACTGTATTAAGACAATACTTTATGCTAAGCTTAAGTTATAAGTTTAATAGTTTAGGTAGTAAAGGAGAAACAGATGATAGTGGAGTTATCTTTTTTGATTAATCCCAAAGCAGAATTAAAGAATCTATAGCTTTATCAACACCTTTATAATAGTCTTGGTTTTTAAATTCAGGAATCATTAATTGATTGATAATGATTTTACAGTCGTTATCCGTAATTGTTTGTTCTGTTCCAATTCCGGTAGAGATTGCCATTTGTCTATCGAATTTTGAAATTGTAATTAAAAGACCATTGTTTTTATCTTTTTGTCCTACTCCCCAAGAATTTGCAACTTGAGTTCCATAATATTGAATAGTATTATTTTGGGGGATTGAATCTATGGTTAGAATTGCAATTTGATTGGTTGTCTCTTCTTCATATTGAAGAATTTTTTGTGTTAAAGAATCTTTTTCAATATTTAAAAATAAATTTGATAAGTCTACAACTCTACTTTGAGATTCGTTTAAAGGAAATGACGAAGAAATAGCTGTTGTTTCTGGTTGTTTTCCTTTGCAACTCGAAAATAAAAGCATCAAAATAAGAAGCTTAAAAATGTATTTTAATGGCATTGATATATGTTATTAATATTTGTGACAAGTAGTTTTTAGCTCAACTACCATCCTCCAGAAGCACCACCGCCTCCAAAGCTTCCGCCTCCAAAACCACCGCCGAAGCCGCCGCCTCCGAAACTTCCTCCGCCAGAGCTACCGCCAAAACCTCCAAAACCACCTGAAGATCCTTTAGAATAACTTCCACGTCCCATATTGCTTAAAATTATAGCTTCGAGTAGTCCTCTGTTGCCAGATCGGTTTCCGCCGTTACCACCGTTTCCGCCACGGCTACTTTTAGAAATAGCAATAACAAAAATGATGAATATAATAATTAAGAAGAATATTACTTGAGGAGGAAAATCACTCTCTGTAGTTTGTCTTGTGCCTTTATATTCGCCAGTCATGACTTCAAATATGGCATCTGTCGCACGATTTAATCCGCCGTAATAATCGTTTTGTTTAAAATAAGGTATAATGTCATTATTAATAATCCGCTTGCTCATCGCATCAGTCAATAGATGCTCGGTACCTTTACCTGTGCTAATGTTTATTTTTCGGTCATCTCTAGCTAAAAGAATAAAAATACCATTGTCTTTATCTGCTTGACCAATTCCCCATTTTTCACCCCATTGTGCTCCCAAATAGTTAATGTATTCACCATTTGTAGAGCTAATTATTGCCACCACAATTTGTGTTGAGGTAGAGTCTGAATAACGAATAAGTTTTTGTTCTAAACTGCTTTTTTGTGCAGCGGATAACAAATGAATAGCATCATCGTAAACACTGGTTTGAAATTCTGGTTTTTCAGGAATGTCGTATTGTGCCATTCCTATAAAAGGACTGGCTAAAAATAAAACGAATAAAACTTGAAATAAAATGTGTTTTGATTGTTGCATTATCCTTTAGAAATTGAATTATCTAACTCGTCTTTGTCATCATCATTCCAAGGGAAATGTTGAGAAAGTGCTTTTCCTGCTTCTGTTATACCATCAATTAAACCTTGTTTAAAATTACCAGATTTAAATCGATTAGAGATTTTATCGCGAGTAGAATTCCAAAAATCTGCACCAACAATATTGTTAATTCCTTGATCGCCTAAAATGACAAAAGATTTATTGTCTACTGCAACATAGATTAATACTCCATTTCTTTGTTGGGTATTATTCATTTTTAAAAGATGAAAAACCTCTAGTGCATGTTCGTAAGCATCGATATCACATTTCTGTTCAATATGTACACGGATTTCACCTGAGGTTTTGTTTTCAGCAATTCTAATAGCTTCAACAATTTCAGCTTCTTCGTTAGAAGTCAAGAAAAGTTCAATATTTGGCATAATTAGATTTTATTAAAAGTCGAAATTAACATCTACTGCATTCTCACTTCCTGCGTCAGATTTATATCTTGGCATTTCTTCAAAACCAAACCATCCTGCTAAAACTGATCCTGGGAATTTTTTAATGTGGATATCATAGATATTTACAGACTCATTATAACGATCTCTCGCAATGTTAATACGGTTTTCTGTACCTTCTAACTGACTTTGTAATTCTAAGAAGTTTTGATTTGCTTTTAATTCTGGGTAACGTTCTACAGAAACTAAAAGTTTAGATAATGCTCCGCTTAAGCCACTTTGAGCTTGTTGAAATTGCGCCATATTATCTGCTGTTAGTCCACTTGCATCTATTGTCGTAGAAGTTGCTTTTGCTCTTGCTTCAATAACTGCTGTTAAAGTAGTTTTTTCAAAATCAGCAGCACCTTGTACCGTTTTTACTAAGTTACCGATTAAATCATTTCGTCTTTGGTAAGAGCTTTCTACATTAGACCATGTTGTTTTAGCATTAGCTTCATAAGTTACTGCTGTATTATTAAATCCTACAGCCCATTTGTAAATACCAAAAGCTAATATTGCGATTACGATTACAGGAACTAACCATTTTTTCATGATAATTTAGTTTTAAAGTTGATTTTTTATTTTGTTTAATTGTGCTTTTATACTTTCAAGCTTTTCAATGATTTCAAATTTTTCTAGAGCTTGTTTTTTTTCTTCTTTAAGGTGTGTTTTTGCACCTTCTAATGTAAAGCCTCTTTCTTTTACAAGGTGATAAATAAATTTAAGATTCTTAATATCTTCAGGTGTAAATTTTCTATTGCCTTTGGCATTCTTCTTTGGTTTTAGAACATCGAATTCTTTTTCCCAAAAACGGATTAGTGATGGATTTACATTAAAAGCTTTGGAAACTTCCCCAATGCTATAATAAAGTTTATCTGGTAAATCTATATACATCTTAATCTAGAGATTGATTTTCTAATGATGCTTTCTTCAATAAAATATCATACTCCTCAGCTGATAAGTTACCGTAATAGAAATTAATAGGGTTAATGCGTTCCCCATCTTTAAAAACTTCATAATGTAAATGTGGGGCTTCAGAACGTCCTGTACTACCAACAAATCCAATTAAATCTCCTCGTTTTACACGTTGATTTACCTTAACATTATATTTGTACATGTGGGCATACAATGAGACATAACCATAACCATGATCAATACGAATATGATTTCCATAACCCGTAGATCTGTTATCCGCACGTTTTATAACACCATCTCCCGAAGCATAAATTGGTGTTCCACGAGGTGCTGTAAAATCCATACCATAATGAAACTTACGAACCTTTGTAAATGGATCTGTTCTGTAACCATAGCCAGAAGCCATACGTGTTAGATTTACATTATTTATAGGTTGAATTGCAGGAATAGCTTCAAGAAATTTTTCTTTATGATCAGCTAGTTTCGCTATTTCATCTAAAGATTTAGATTGTACAACAATTGCTTTTTCTAAAATATCTAGTCGTTTATTGCTTTCTGCAATTAATTGCGAATTATCAAAGCCTTCATATTTTTTATAACGATTAATTCCTCCAAAACCAGCGCGTCTTTGTTCTGTTGGTATTGGGTTGGCTTCAAAATATAATCTGTAAATAGCATTGTCGCGTTCTTCAACATTTTCTAATGCGGCAATAGCATCGTCCATGCGTTTGTCTAATAACTCATATTGCAATTCCATGTTTTGCAATTCTCGAGCCATTTCTCGTTCTTTTGGCGATTCAATATATTGACTAGCAATAAGGACAAAAAGAAATCCAAAGAGCGCAGCAGCAGTTAAAAACACACTTACATACTTAACTGTTGTTGATTTTTTACGCTTTATTTTACGATAAGAAAGCGTTTCAGAATCATAATAATATTTTACTTTAGCCATGTTTGAATTTATACTATTTTTGCATCTAATAAAGGCAGTAAATAAGCTTTTTAATTAGCCTAACGTCCAAAGATAAAAAAATAGTTTTGCATTTTTGACAATTAATTAAAAACAAGATCTAATTTCAATATATGAAGTCTCAAGATATACGTTCTAAATTTTTAAGTTTCTTTGAAGGAAAGCAACACCTTGTTGTTCCTTCTGCACCAATGGTTTTAAAAGATGATCCAACGTTAATGTTTGTTAATGCTGGGATGGCGCCTTTTAAAGAGTACTTTTTAGGAAATGCAGAACCTAAGAAAAATAGAATGACAGATTCTCAGAAATGCTTACGTGTTTCGGGTAAACATAACGATTTAGAAGAGGTTGGTTATGATACGTATCACCATACTTTATTTGAAATGTTAGGGAATTGGAGTTTTGGTGATTACTTTAAAAAAGAAGCAATTGCTTGGGCTTGGGAGTTACTTACTGAGGTTTACGGAATAGACAAAGATATTTTATACGTTACTGTTTTTGAAGGAAGCGATGATGCTGATAACTTAGAAATGGATACGGAAGCTTATGACCTTTGGAAACAATTTATTTCTGAAGATCGTATTTTAAAAGGAAACAAGAAAGATAATTTCTGGGAAATGGGTGATCAAGGACCATGCGGACCTTGTAGTGAAATCCATGTCGATATCCGTTCTGCTGAAGAAAAAGCAAAAGTAGATGGGAAATCTTTGGTGAATATGGATCATCCGCAAGTTGTGGAAATCTGGAATTTGGTATTTATGCAATACAACAGAAGAGCCAATGGTTCTTTAGAAGCATTGCCAAATAAACATATTGATACGGGAATGGGGTTTGAGCGCTTATGTATGGTGTTACAAAATGTACAATCTAATTACGATACTGATGTTTTTACACCGATTATTCGTGAAATAGAAACCATTACAGATAAAAAATACGTAGGGAAATCGAGCAATTTACCTAAAGAACAAGAGGAAATAAATGTAGCTGTTCGTGTTATTTCAGATCACGTAAGAGCTGTAGCGTTTTCTATCGCTGATGGTCAATTGCCAAGTAATACAGGAGCTGGTTATGTGATTCGTAGAATATTACGACGAGCTATACGATATGGTTTTACTTTCTTAGATAAAAAAGAGCCTTTCATTTACCGTTTAGTAGATGTATTGAGTAAAAAAATGGGAGATGCATTCCCAGAGTTAAAAGCACAACAAACTTTAATTGAAAATGTAATTAAAGAAGAAGAGGCTTCTTTTCTTAGAACTTTAGATCAAGGATTAGTTTTATTAAATAGAGTTGTAGAAGAAACTAAAGGCGATACTGTTTCTGGTGAAAAAGCATTTGAATTATATGATACTTATGGTTTCCCTATAGATTTAACGGCTTTAATTCTTTCTGAAAAGCATTTAAAACTCGATGAAAAAGGATTTAAGGAACAATTAGAAAAACAGAAAAAAAGATCGCGTTCTGCAAGTGAAACTTCTACGGAAGATTGGACGGTTTTAGCAGAAGATGATGTTGAAGAATTTATTGGTTATGATGCATTAGAGGCTAATGTGAAAATTACGAGATACCGAAAAGTGACTTCTAAAAAGGATGGTGAAATGTACCAGTTGGTATTTAATTTAACACCGTTTTATCCTGAAGGTGGTGGTCAAGTAGGAGAGCAAGGAGCATTGCAAGATGCACATGGCGATGTGGTTTATATTTTAGATACTAAAAAGGAAAATAACGTTATTATCCATTTAACTAAAGATTTACCAAAGCATATTAATGAAGGTTTTAAGGCGGTAGTTAATGCAGAACACAGAGCATTGTCTTCTAGTAATCACTCTGCAACACACTTATTACACCAAGCATTAAGAGCCGTTTTAGGAGAGCATGTTGAACAAAAAGGATCCTTAGTAAAACCCAAATCATTACGCTTTGATTTTTCTCATTTTTCAAAAGTAACTTCAGAGCAATTACAAGAAATAGAAGATTTTGTAAATGCCAGAATAGAAGGAAAGCTTCCTTTAGAAGAGCAACGTAATGTTCCTATGGAAAAAGCTATTGAAGAAGGTGCAATGGCATTATTTGGTGAGAAATATGGAGATACCGTAAGGACGATTCGTTTTGGAAAATCTATGGAATTATGTGGAGGAATTCATGTAAAGAATACTGCAGATATCTGGCACTTTAAAATAGTTTCTGAAGGAGCTGTTGCAGCAGGAATTAGACGAATTGAAGCGATAACAAATAAATCTGTTAGAGATTATTATACCGATAATAACTCTGCTTTTCTTCAAATGAAAGCCTTGCTAAATAATGTAAAAGAACCTGTAAAAGCTTTAGTAAGCCTTCAAGATGAAAATGCTGAATTAAAGAAACAAATTGAAGGATTCTTAAAAGATAAAGCAAAGAATATTAAAGGGGAGCTTAAAAATGAATTAACCGAAATTAATGGTGTTCAGTTTTTAGCTAAGAAATTAGATTTAGATGCTGCCGGAGTTAAAGATGTTTGTTTTGAATTAGGAAGTCAGTTTGATAACTTATTTTTATTATTTGGAGCTGAGAATGATGGGAAAGCAATTCTGTCATGTTACATTTCTAAAGAATTGGTAGCGAGTAAAAACTTAAATGCGGGTACTATTGTAAGAGAATTAGGAAAACACATCCAAGGTGGAGGTGGAGGACAACCTTTCTTTGCAACCGCTGGAGGTAAAAATCCAGTAGGAATAGAAGCTGCTTTAGAGGCTGCTAAGGGATATTTGTAAAATAGAAATTACTTAGAGATACACAGAGAAAAGCACAGAGATTTACAGAGGGATATATTGTTTAGCATAGAATGGAAGATAATGTTTTTATCACAACTCTCTCTGTGAAACTCAGTGAGACTCTGCGAATCTCTGTGTAACAATAATATGAATAGTAAATAATAGGATAAACCTTTACGTCTCTGCGACTTTTTTGAGAATACATGAAACTACAAACACAAATACCATTACAACCACAGCAATACAATCAAATAGACTATAACTCTAGATTGCTGTTATTTGGTTCGTGTTTTTCTGAGAATATTGGAAACAAGTTTACGTATCATAAATTTCAAACAGTAGTTAATCCGTTTGGGATATTATTTCATCCTTTAGCGATTGAAAATCTTATAACAAGAGCAATTAATAAGGATTATTACACAGAAGAAGATTTACAGTTTTATAATGAACAATGGTTTTGTTTAGATGCGCATTCAAAATTAAATCAAACCTCAAAAGAAGAATTATTAAAAGTTTTAAATTCTCAACTAGATAAGACTTGTAATGATTTGCTTAATGCAACACATATTGTAATTACATTAGGAACAAGTTGGGTTTATAGACATATAGAATCTGATAAAATTGTTGCGAATTGCCATAAATTACCACAAAAACAATTTTTAAAAGAATTACTTTCAGTAGATCAAATTTCAGAATCTTTAGAAGGAATTATCAGCTTAGTAAAAAGTATTAATCCTAAAGTTTCGTTTTTATTTACCGTATCTCCTGTTAGACATACTAAAGATGGTTTTGTAGAAAATACATTGAGTAAATCTCATTTAATCACGGCGATTAATCAAGTTGTAGAACCCAGACAACATTTGTATTATTTTCCTTCCTATGAAATTATGATGGATGAATTAAGAGATTACAGGTTTTATAATGCTGATATGATTCACCCAAATCAATTGGCTATAGATTATATCTGGGAGAAATTTAAAACGGTATGGTTATCTGATGAGGCTCTGAAAACCTCAAAAATCATTTCTACCATTCAAGCTAAAAAAGCACATCGGCCATTTAATCCCAACTCTGAAGCTCATCTAGTTTTTTTGCAGAAACTTCAAGTTGATATTGAAGATTTACAACATGAATATCCTTTTTTTAATTTTGAGTAAGATTCAAAATAGAGGCTTAAGAAAGTGCTTTTAATTTTTAATAAATTTCAAATTAGTAAGCTGTCCATTTACTTCTAAGGAAACAATATACAATCCATCAGCCAGATTTGAAACATCAATAAGTTTTCTAGTTTCAAAATTTGATAATTCTAATACTTTTTGTCCATTCAAATTAATAATATTTACGTTTGCATAATTAAAATTTGGTGTTTCAATTTTAAAAGTATTTTTAGATGGATTTGGTACCAATTTAAGCGTCTTTTCTAATATTGTAAAGTCATCATTGTTTAAGGTGTCGTCTTCTTCCATGCGAGATACAGCTGCTAATAATCGGATATAAGCCGATTGGTAGTATATGGCTGGTTCACTAAATTCCCATGAGTTGTCAGGATAACCAGTATTAAAATCTAAGTAACTTTTTTGAAGAGGTTGGTTATAAGGCGGAATTAAATTAGTATTAGCAGTATAATCCCCATTAGCACCTCCAACTAAAAAGCCTGGAGCGGGTCCATAGTCTGTAATGTCTTCATTATCCCATTGAGACCCATCATAAAACCAAGTGTGGTAGATTTCTTTAATACTATTTTCTGCACCATAACTATTCATGTTACTTAGGTAAACAAGATCTAATGGATTAACACCATGAAAATAGTGAAGCATTTCTTTTGCTTTAAGATTATAGCTTGAAGTGCTAGAGGTGTTAATATTATATTTTTTAAAAATTAAATTAAGATTTCCTGTATTAGCTTTTGCTTGGTTACTTCCCCAATGGTAGATCCAATCATTAGTAAATCCTCTATATAAATCTAACGTGTTAAATTGAAAATACTCGCTATAATTATTAGAAGCAGCCGTTTGAGCAGAATTAATAATAGTGGTTTTTAAAGCCGTATTTACCGTATTTAAAGTCGTGTAATGTAATAAGGCATCAATATTTGAAATATTATAATTATTCCATGCACCATCAGCAATAACAGCTGAGTCATCAATATTGTCAATTAAATATTGATCGTATGTGTTATTGCCCGTTAAAGCATAGAGATATATAGCTGCTGTAATAGCCATTTGGCGTTGTTCTTCTCTAGTTTTATCTGCATCACCAGCAACAATTGCACCATCATCACAGTTTTCTTGAAGTGTGTCCGTGTTTAAATAGGGTAAAGACCAGTTCCAACATAAAATTGCTTGATCTTCTAGAGTTTGTGCATAAGTTGTTAAACTAGGAAATTGACTTAATACTTTAGAGGCATGTGCGAGTACAGAGGCCGTTGAAATGGCTGCGGAAGTACAAGTAGTACCATAATATCTAATGTCGGCATTTGTACTTGGTGGCGTGCTCGTATTTTCGTTATAATTTCTGCTCCCCATTTTTATATGTACAGAACCATCTGTATTTATCATTTTTAGTAACCAGTCGAGTTCCCATTTTATTTCATCTATAAGGTCTGGGACTCCATTATTCGATTCAGGAATATTAAAATCATCACCAAAAATTTGGGGATTCTCTGTATAAGCCCATAATAAATTATGTATTGTAGATTCTGTGAAGGTTACGTATTTATTATAATCGCCTGCATCAAACCAGCCACCGCTCATATCTTTTGTCGTTGCTGTATTATTTTGGTCATAAACATCGCGAGCAGCTGTATCTTGAGTAAAAGAAATAGCATCTACATAAGGCGCTAAAACATAAGGTTCAGCTTTTTCAATACCCGCTCTGTTATAATAAAACATTTTAGAGGTTGTCTTAATAATATTATCATAAACAGTATCATTAACCTCAAATATTGCTGAAGATTCGTTAGTAGAAGTATCAAAAATATAATAGCTGCCATTGGTAATTACAGATGAAAAATCGAACCACCAACCGATATCACCAGATTGCGAATGTATATTTCCATTATTCCATTGTTGAATAGTATCTGAAAAAACAATATTATCTGTTAGTGCATTTCGAACTTCAAGTGTGCTATTTGGTGTGTAATTTAAATCACTATTAAAACCAATCTCCGGATTACTAATAACAGCAACTTTAGTCGCATTTGTTCTGTAACCAAATTGATCAATATGAATGAAATCACTGTGTTGAGCAAAACAAAATAAAGGAAAAATAAAATAGAGTATGTTTAACTTTTTCATCGTTTATTTGTTTGAAGGTTAAATATATAAAACTCTAAATTATTTAGCTTTTAGAAACTCTAACACTTTCTGGTACTAAAACCGTATAATCTCCATTATTTCTAAGTACATCACGTACAATAGAAGAGGATATAAAAGAAGTTTTAGAAGAGGTTAATAAGAATACGGTTTCTATTTTAGAGAGTTTTCTATTGGTATGAGCAATGGCTTTTTCAAATTCAAAATCAGCCGGATTTCGTAAACCTCTTAATATAAATTCGGCATTAACTTCCCTACAGAAATCAATAGTTAGCCCTTTATAAGTAACTACTTTTACTTTAGGTTCGTCTTCAAAAGATTTCTCAATAAATTGTTTTCTTTCTTCTAATGAAAACATGTAATTCTTGTCAGAATTAATACCGATGGCAACAATAACTTCATCAAAAAGTTTAATACCACGTTTTATAATGTCGTAATGTCCGTTTGTAAGCGGGTCAAAAGATCCTGGGAATATGGCTCGTTTCATCGGTGATAATGTTTTGTGGTTTACGTTAAATAAATAGACGTTATAGATTCAAAGATAATTATTATTTCAGAGCTTCTTTAATTGCACTATCAAATAAATCTTGCATACTTATTCCGGCTTGTGCAGCTTGTTGAGGTAAAATGCTTTCATTGATAAGACCAGGAACTGTATTTACTTCTAATAAATAAGGTTCATCATTTTTAAAGATAAATTCACTTCTAGAAAAACCTTTCATGTTTAAGGTTTCATAAATTCTTTTGGCTTCAATATTCACTTTACTTGCATAATCATCAGAAATACGAGCAGGTGTTATTTCTTGAGATTTACCTAAATACTTTGCTTCGTAATCGAAGAAATCATTTTCTGAAACAATTTCGGTGATTGGTAAAACGAGAGTTTCTCCTTTATAAGTAATTACACCAACAGAGACTTCTACACCATCTAAAAACTGTTCTATTATAATTTCATTATCTTCTTTAAATGAGTTGTCAATGGCAGTTTGTAGCTCTTCTTTTTTATATACTTTAGAAATTCCGAAGCTGCTACCAGCTTTGTTTGCTTTTACAAAACAGGGTAAACCTACTTTTGCGACAATAGCATCTTCATCTACAATATCACCAAAATTTAAGTAATAACTTTCAGCTGTTTTAATACCAAAAGGTTTAAGTGTTGCTAATAAATCACGTTTATTAAACGTTAATGCTGCCTGGTACATAGAACAGCTCGTTTGTGGCATATTTAGTAATTCAAAATACGCTTGCATATAGCCATCTTCACCGGGAGAACCGTGAATGGCATTAAAAACACAATCAAATTTTATCTTGGTATCGTTTACTAAAACAGAAAAATCATTTTTATCTACCGGAAATTCTTCATCCAAATCATTCACAGATACCCATTTGTTTTTAAAGATATGAATGCGGTATGCATTATATTTATTTTTGTCTAAAGTGTTAAAAACCACGTTACCACTCTTAAGGGAAATCTTGTATTCGCTAGAATAACCGCCCATTATAATTGCAATATTTTTCTTCATCTTTCAGTTTAAAAAAGCCCGAGTGTAAATGTATAATATATTTTTTATAAACTAAATGAGTTGTTCGTACGTATTTTATATATGTGTCGTTATTATTTCTTAATTTTGCCAACAATTATTTTCTTATGAGTTTTGTTAAGTTTCTTACTAGTAAAGTTTTTTTAAAACAAATTGCATTAGCTATTATAGCTGTTGTAGTTATGTGTTTTATAGCCTTGAAATGGTTAAGTGTAACCACCAATCATGGTGAGTTTATAACTGTGCCTGATTTAAAAGGTAAATCCCTAGAAACTGTTGGGATCGAGTTAAAGGATAATCATTTAGCCTTAGAAATTCAAGATTCTGCAAATTATAATCCAAAATACCCAAAGTATTCTGTAATTGAACAAAATCCAATAGCAGGATCTAATGTTAAGGAGAATAGAAAAATTTATTTAATCTTAAATCCTTCTGGTTACAGAAAGGTTGAAGTGCCAAATATTTTGAAAAGAACCTTTAGACAAGCAAAACCTCAATTAGAAGCCTTAGAGTTTACAATTGGAAAAATAACCTATAAAGATGCCATTGGTGAAGGTGTTATTTCTATGTCACATGACGGAGAAACATTAAAGCCAGGCACATTATTACCATTAACTTCTAAGATTGACTTAGTAGTGGGTAACGGTAAACTTTAAATTTATATAATGCCAAATATTCCTGAAATTTCAGACGATGCAGAAAACGAATTATACGAGCATCATGCTTTTAAAGTTGTTGCTGGTCAACAACCACTTCGTATCGATAAATACTTAATGAATTTTATTGAAAACGCAACACGTAATAAAATTCAAGCTGCCGCGAAAGACGGTAGTATTTTTGTAAATAACGTTCCCGTAAAATCGAATTACAAAGTAAAGCCTAATGATTTTATTACTGTAAAATTTGAGCATCCTCCACATGAAAATCTTTTGGTTGCAGAAGATATTGATATCGATGTGGTTTATGAAGATGATGACTTGTTAGTGGTGAACAAACCTGCCGGAATGGTAGTACACCCTGGTCATGGTAATTACTCTGGGACTTTAATTAATGCCTTGATTTTTCATTTTGAAAATTTACCAAATAACTCAAGTGAAAGACCTGGTTTAGTACACCGAATCGATAAAGATACCAGTGGATTATTAGTGGTTGCTAAGACAGAACAAGCCATGGCACATCTTTCTAGTCAATTTGCTAAGAAAACAAGTGAGCGCGAATATGTTGCTATTGTTTGGGGTAATATGGAAGAAGATGAAGGAACTATTGAAGGTAATATTGGTCGCCATCCAAAAAATAGATTACAAAACGTTGTTTTCGTAGACGATGATGAAGAGCAAGGAAAACATGCTGTAACACATTATAAGGTGATAGAACGTTTAGGTTATGTTACTTTAGTGAGTTGCAAGCTTGAGACGGGACGTACACACCAAATCCGTGTGCACATGAAATATATTGGACATACATTATTTAACGATGCGCGTTATGGTGGTGAACGTATTTTAAAAGGAACAACGTTTACAAAATATAAACAGTTTGTAGATAACTGTTTTAAAATTTTGCCAAGACAAGCGCTACATGCTAAGACGTTAGGTTTTGTACATCCAACCACAAATGAATTTATGAGGTTTGAATCTGAAGTTCCTGAAGATATGACTTTATGTATTGAGAAATGGCGCCATTATGCAAGGCATATGGATGCATAGGTAAACTTATCTTTTATTTATATCAGCATCTCATTTTTTCTACAATAGCTTCTAAAGCTTAATAGAAAAAATGAGTTGTTTTTTTTTATATATTTTATTTTGAATGTGATAGAAGCGTATCATTCAAATAGATCTTCTTCAATTTATTTCTTCAAAAATAAAAAAGTACATTCCTTGGTGTTATTGATGTTTTCTATGTTTTTATTATTTCGATAGGAAATACTTATATCGTTATCTAGATTAGTGTTCAGTAATATTTGAAATTCTTTCATATAGATTGTATTTTTACATAGAGAAAGAAAATAGTTTAACCATTAATAAAACACCTGCTTTTGCAGTTCACTATATATGAAATTAGTATTATCACCAGCAAAATCTTTAGATTACGAAACAAAATTGCCAACTAGCAAAACGACGGATGGTCAATTTTTAAAAGAAGCAGATCAGCTTAATAAAGTCTTGAAAAAGAAATCAGCAAAGGATTTATCAGAGCTGATGCACATTTCAGATAACTTAGGGCAGTTAAACTTTGAACGAAATCAAGAATGGGAATTACCATTTACCCAAGACAATGCCAGACCAGCTATTTACGCGTTTAGTGGTGATGTTTACAGAGGAATAGATGCTTATACAATTGATACGGAGAAATTAGATAAAGTAGAAGATACTGTACGTATTCTTTCAGGTTTATATGGAATTTTAAAACCTTTAGATTTAGTGCAACCTTACCGATTAGAAATGGGAACTAAATTGCCTGTAGGTAAAAACAAGAATTTGTATGAATTCTGGCAAAAGAAGGTAACTAGGGCGTTGAATGAAGAATTAGAAGACGATGAACTTTTTATAAACCTAGCAAGTAACGAGTACTTTAAAGCCGTTGACACTAAAGCTTTAAATGTACCTGTTGTAAATATTGTTTTCAAAGAATTTAAAAACGATAAATACAAAATTGTTGCTTTTTATGCCAAATTAGCAAGAGGATTAATGACCAGATATATTATTGATACAGATGTAAAAACGGTAGATGATATTAAAGCTTTTAATTATGAGAATTATGGTTTTAGCGATGCGTTGTCTTCAGAAAATGAGTTGGTGTTTACCAGATAAAGTGAATATAAATAGCTAATTTTGCAGCTATGTATTATTTCTTACTTTTAGCGCTTAAAGCGTATTGTATCTATCATGCTTTTAAAAACAACAAACCTTTTTATTGGTATCTCATTATATTTATTGTTCCCATATTGGGGCCATTAATATATATTATCACTCAGGTGTATAATAGAAATGACACTCAAAAAATACAAGAGGAAATTACAACCGTTTTAAATCCTACAAAACGGATTAAAGACCTAGAAGCTAAGCTAAAATTTATTGACACCTATACCAACAGAATTGATTTAGCAGATGCTTATTACGCAAATAAAGATTTTGATAAAGCCGTTCTTAATTATAACATAACTTTAGAAGATACGGTTCAAGATCCTTTATATGCGAGACAAAAACTGATCTTGTGTAATTTTCAATTAAGTGATTATAATGCTGTAATTACTCAAGCTGAATTGATAAAGGATAAGCACGAATTTAAAGGTTCAAAGCAACAGTTCTGTTATGGTTTAGCTTTAAATGAATTGGGTAAAAGAGAAGAAGCAGAAGTGCAATTAAAAACCATAGATCGACCGTATTCTAATTATGCAGAACGTTTAGAGCTTGCTAAGTTTTATTTAGATAACAATAAAGCTTCCGAAGGAAAGGCGTTGTTAAATGAAATTTCTATGGAATCTAAAAGCTTAACAAAACCTAACCAAAAGTTATACGGAAGTACTATTGTTGAGGTAGAGCGTTTGTTGTCTTCTCTAAAATAAGTTAGGAAACAGTTTTAGTTATTTTTTCTTCTTTTTATAATTTCTTCCATACCATAACAAGAACCCTGTTACGGGTAATGTCGCAGTTAATAAGCTAATTATAAAGGCTATAATTTTACCGACAATACCACCAATGGCTCCGATATGAATATCGTAATTCATTCGTAATACTTTATCTGCAAATTTAGCATCCTTATACTTTCCGTATATGGCTGGTGTTTCAATTTCTTCTAAAGTATTTTGATCAAAAAATCTAAAATCGGAATCGTAATAAAGCCCTTTGCTATTAGAAACTTCGACGTAGATACTTTCGTCCTCGGTTTTAGGATAATGTAATTCGTAGGCTACAGCTTCAGGCGATTCTTTTTGAAGTTTTACAATAAGATAATCCATCGGAATCGTGCTGTTATCACTTAATGCTTCACTTTTATTTTCGGGAATAATAAATGCAGGAACTTTATCTCCACCAACAGATTTATATACAACATACTTTAACCAATTATAAGAAATAACAGAACCTGTAAACGCGACTATCAAAGCTAATGAACAGATGTAGAATCCAATAACAGTGTGTAAATCGAAGTTTTTGCGTTTCCATCGTGTTGTCTTTTTCCAATCAAATTTTAAACGTTGTTTTAGGTTTTTACGCTTTTTAGGGATCCATATAATAAACCCAGATATAATAATTAGAATAAAAATTAAGATAGAAGCAGCAACCAATTGTTCGCCTATTTCTTTAGGTAACCATAAACGTGTATGACCTTTTAAAATGAAAGCGAAAAAACCCGTAAGATGGTCATCTACTTGTATGACTTCTCCATTGTATGGATTAAGAAATACACTTTGATAGAATTCAGGTTCAGCATCATAAAAAATGACTTCTATAGCGTCTTTATTTTTTTTGAAAACTGTTCCATGAATCGTATTATTAGGAAAAACCACTTTAGCATAATCCTTAGCTTCGGTGGGCGTCAGAATAGCTGCATCCTGTGGTTCAATATATTTGTAATCGTCGTATAATCCTTCAATTTCTTCTCGAAATGCCCAAGAACAGCCCGTAATAGCAACAACAAATACGACGAGTCCGGTTGCTAAACCTAAAATTTTATGTAGTTGAAAAATGATTTTTTTTACGGACATATTGTTTTTTAAATTAAAAAAGAGCAAACTTACAAATTAAGCTTGCTCTTTAAGTATGAGTTAATTAAAATTTATATGAAAAAGTACCTAATATTACACGCTTTTGCTGAGGTGTTACTGTACTCCAACCAGAAAAATAAGTTTCGTCTGTAATGTTATTTGCTTTTACACTAACTCTAAACTTACTCGTTTCATAATAAATAGAAGCGTTAAATATGGTATAAGCAGGAATATAAAAACTACCAGTAACAGCTTTGTAATCCGTCATAGTATCATATTCAGATTGACCGTTAAACCCAGCTCCTATACCAAAGTTTTTAAAGAATTTATAGTCTGCCCAAAAGTTGTATGTGAACTCTGCACCAGATTCTCCGTAACGATTTCCTTCCAATTCAGTTGCACTAGGTGAATCTGTTATTTCAGAATCGTTGTAACTAAACCCAGAGTGAATGTTTAAGTTAGTTATTGGGTTGGCATTTACTTCTAGCTCAACACCTTGACTGTTAACTTCTACATCTTGCGTTTTTGTTGCCCAATAATATGCGTTGTCTACATTAATGTTGTAATAACTTAAAGTCGCTTCTAATTTATTATTGAAAAGGTTCGATTTTGCTCCAACTTCAAATTGATTGGCTTGTTCGACATCAAAAGCTTGTAATGTTACATCTCCAGTATCGTAATCTGTAATATATTCAGGGTTGACGTAAGAAAAGCCATTTTGGTAGTTGGCAAAAATTGATAATTCATCAATAATAGGTTGAAAAACAATTCCAAATTTTGGTGAGAATGTAGATTCTGTATATTCATTGTCATCATCAGTGTTTGTATTTCTGTCTCCTTGATAATCAAATCTATCGTAACGTACACTAGCCATTACAGATAAAGAAGGTAGAATATTAATAACATCAGAAACATATGCTCCAAATACATTTTGACGTATATCACTATCTAAATAGCCTAATCCTGTTAAAGCAGCGCTTAAGTTTTCTTCGTTAATTTCTGGTTCACCATAAACTAAATCTCCATCAATATTTATAGTGTGTAAATAACCCCAATTAGAGCTATTGTCAATAATGTTATAATCTAAATAATCAGCACCAACTAATAATTTATTTTCTAAATCACCAATTTTAAAAGTACCTGTAAAATTTTGTTGAAGATTAATTGTTTTAGTTCTCGAGTCCGTATCCTGAGCATATAAATTAAAAAGTGCATCAGAGCCATTCCATAAATAAGTATAATACCCTAATGATTTTGCTAAGCCACCTGAGATTAAGGTTTGAGAAGACCATTGGTCTGAAATTTTCCAAGCAACCTCTCCACGATAGTTTTGTGTAATGTTATTAATAGTAACATCATTACTTGTAAAAGATAAGTCTGTGTTATAATCTAACTCTTCAATAGAATTAAACGCTAACGGAGCATAACGGTTTAAGAATAAGAAAGTTTCGTTAGTTTGTTCATTATCTGATGCTTCATAAGAAAAGTTAAGCGTAAGGTCATTGTTAACTTTGTAAGAAATTGAAGGGGCTATAAATACTGATTTTTTTAAGCCAGCATCCTGAAAGCTATGTTCTTGCTGAAAACCTGTATTGATACGAAAAGATAATTTATCAGTAGGACTAACATTAATATCTGCATTAAATTTTGCAAAATCGTTAGAACCACCAGCAACTGTTATTTCTCCACCTGTTCCGCTATGAGGTTTTTTTGTAATGATGTTTATTAAACCACCATAAGAAGTTACAGAACTACCAAACAATGTACCAGAAGGTCCTTTAATAACCTCTACACGTTCTACGTTTGAAGGGGTAATGAATCCGTTTGTAATACCCGCAACACCATTGACTAATTGTGGTTGTACTGCAAAACCACGACTAGAATAATAACCAGCACCATCACCACTTCTTCCTGTAGATGACCATAGTTTAGTGATACCTGCCGCATTTTTTAAGGCGTCTTCAAAAGTATTAACGGATTGAGATATTAATAATTGATTGGTAATTGTATTGTAAACCTGAGAGTTTTCAATATTTTTTAAAGGCATTTTAGAAACATAGGCACTTGTTTTTCGTGAAAATTTATTTTTTCGATTCACATCTAAAACAACTTCCTCTAAAATTTCATTTCCCTCATAAAGAATGATGTTATCTAGCGTTAAGTTTTCGTTATTAGAAATTGAAAATTCAATCTCCTTTGTTTTAAATCCAATGTATGAAACTGAAAGTGTGTAATCTCCATTTTCAATATTTGTTATTTCAAATGTTCCATTCTCGTTAGTTTGTATTCCTTTTGTGGTATTTTTAATTAATAAGTTTACACCAATCAGTGAGGTTTTGTTATTATCCGTAACTGTACCAGATAGGCTTGCGTTTTGAGCAAAACCTAGTTGTGTAAATAATATAATGAGTATTAAACTGGATAAAATATTTTTCATCTTACGCTTTATTTAGACTTAATATAAATAGTTAATTTTGGCAAATGTATTTATGTAATATTTATTAACCAAATTATTTATAATAAATCTAAATAATATTTTTGAAGATGAATTAAGGTCTATTAATTCCCGTGAATACTGTGTTTTTGTAAATTAAAGTATGTGAGTAATTTATAAGTAAAGATAAAAGTTTAGATCTAAGAATGGCTTAGGTTATTTAAATGTATTAGGAAAGGACTGTTGTTAGTTGAATTTTTTTCGAATAAAAAAGAAGATTAAGACTATTATAATTAAAATACAGAGATATAAGAGATATGATAAATTAGGGGGCGTATCACCAATCGTCATATTTTCCCAGCTCTCATTTTTCAAACTAATATTTAATTCGTAATTATTAGAACGGTTTAGGGTGTGTTTTTCTTTAGGGAAACCTTCTAATAAGAATATAACGATTGATTCACTTCGGTGTATATCTTTAAATAAGTTATTATTAATATAAATGGAACTAATGGTTTTTGGTAGTCCAATTATTTCAGCGATTAATTTAGTTTCATGACCTAAATAGACTTTTGGGTTCTTAAACTGTAAAGTGTCTTTATTATTTATAACAATTGAAAAATTATTATAAAAATGGTTAAGCACCAATTTTTGAAATTCTTCAGGGCTTTTGTAAGCACCTTCTCCGTTAACGTAATTTACTTCCTGTTGAAAAGCGGTTAGTGAGGTGTTGACTTGTAAAATGATTTGTCCACTTTCCGTTTTAGAAATAATAATATTAGAAAAATCAGGACTGTGAGCAAAAATAAAATTGCTCACTAACATCCAACAAAAAAATAATATGTTTAATAAAGTTTTTTTATAAAGCATATTCACCACGTAAGCCGTCTATAAAATTATTATTTCCAGCTTTATCTACGTGGTAATGATAACCTCTTATACTATCGTAATGTCCTCTAGATTCATCTAACTCTGTTTCTTCATTACCATTTGCATCTGTGTTTTCAAAAATACCATAACCATCAAAAGCATAGCCAATCATTGCTGCGTGCTTATCTTCTTGTTTAATTTTTGTAGAAATACCTGTGGCAGCATGGTAATGGTAGCCTTCATTTAAATTTATATGTCCACCGGCATCATCAAAAGGTGCTAAAGTGTAGGCGCTTAAAATGTTATCTACAGGAGCTGGTGCATTAAAAATAACACCGTTAAATGCTAAGCCTCTATTAGATGGCATTGTTGAGTTGTTCTGTGGTGGACCAGCATGTCCTTCTGGTCTTTCTGGTTTTTCTCCATTTTCAGGTCTTTCATGTCCTGGTGGTGGTCCTCCTGGACCTCTTCCTTGAGGACCTCTAGAAAAACTATAAGCAGATTTTGCTTTTTTAGGAGTTACAGGAATATAATAAGTGTGTGTTATTCCAGTAACGTAAGAAGGTAAACATTCTACACAGAAATTTTGATATTCTTCTCCAACATTGGGGTTTGCAGCATCTTCGCATTCTTGCTTAGTCTGTGTTTTTGTGATTTTACCAGTTTCTTGGTCGTATAACATCCAAGTATCATCGTCATAAAAAGTAGCTAAGTTTTTAACAAAATCACCATCTACATCATAAACCTTTCCATCATTTAACCAAATACCACCAGCAGAAGCATCATCTGATATATTATCTGGACACCAAGGTCCCATGTCATGATCTGTAGGTACTGAAGTCACAACAATTTTGTAACAATCAGCAGTAGTGCCGTCAGAGAGTTCTCTGCTTTCAATTGTAATAGGTTCTGCTAATCCTTCATTTAAAAAGTTATCACTTTTAACCGTTATAACAACTTCATCTTCGGATGTAGTTTCTGAGCTAGCAACATTGTTTTTGCAAGCAGAAAAGATTACTAATAGTGATCCTATTGCAATGAATTTAAAATGATTTTTAGCCATAATAATATTTATCTAGTTGATATGAATTATACTATTCTAATTAAAAGGGGGATATTTATAATAAAACATCACTTTTGGTAACTCTTGATAATAATGATTGAAAGTTAGTTGAAATATCTTAGAGCATAAAATTAAAAGTAAAGTACTATAATCTAATCCTCACTTCCCCAAGGAGCGCTTGGTGTTTCAATTGTTTTAGTTAAATCAAATTGAACTGTAAATAATCGGTCAGATCCTATGCGACGAAGGTTGTACGTTAGGCTTGTTTCATCTATAGTAAACCACCAAATATTTGTTGACGCTGCTGGTAAAATAGTTGAAGTATGTTGATCAGCAGGAAACATTTGAAGATTTGGTAGTCCTTCATTTGCACTTGTGCCACCATATTGAGTTAGTTTTTCTTCAGAACCATCTTCATGACGATGATCGTGTTTTAAGCTCATTATCTTATCTGCATTCATTTGTAAAACCCAGGTTCGCGATTTATTTTCACCTACAAAAAAAGGAATTCTAATTGTATTGGTTTCGCAAGATCGCACATGCATCACTAATTTTTCACCTGTAAAACCGTCACCTTCAGCACCGCCTGCCGTAATTTTACCTTGGTATGCTTTTCCACAATGTATTTCTAGTTGTTTCCAGAATTTTTCTGAACTAGTTTGTTCTTGGGCTATAATGTATAGCGGTAATAATAGGATGATATAGATTAAGGTTTTCATGATATTTCTTTAGATTTATGTACTAGTTTTATCTCACAGTTAAACATACAAAATTAACTTTATGGAGACTAATTAATTCTTTAGGCCAAACGCAAAATAAAATGATAAATGCATTCAGAATCAAAGCATATAAAAGCTGATATAATGAATGTTTTTTATTTCAATTTAAAATATAAGTATAATGAAAAAAGTTTTACAAATAGGTAATGGTATTGCTCTAGTTGCAACAATAGTTATTAATTACCTGTCTAATACAGGGCTATTAAATAACACTACAATAGGTGAAGTTTCTAATAGCTATAAATCATTATTTACACCTGCAGGTTATACATTTGCTATTTGGGGAATAATTTATCTGTTACTTCTAGGTTTTGCTATTTATCAAGGTAGAAGTTTATTTGTGAAAGTTAAGAACGATGATTTTGTGTTAAAAACAGGATGGTGGTTTATATGGTCTTGTCTTTTTAATTCACTTTGGGTATTTGCTTGGATTTATGAATACACAGGTGTGTCTTGTATCTTTATTTTTTTATTGCTCTTTTCGCTATTAAAAATTGTAATGAATAATAGAATGGAATTAGATGATGAACCGTTTCCTATCATTGCTTTTGTTTGGTGGCCGTTTATTATTTATTCAGGTTGGGTTACTGTGGCAAGTATTGCTAATGTTTCTACTTATTTAATAAAAATAGATTGGAGTGGTTTAGGGTACGCTCATATAACTTGGACAATTGTAATGATTTTTATAGCTGTAGTTGTTAATTTGCTAGTAACTTGGAAACGAAATATGAGAGAGTTTGCTTTAGTTGGTGCTTGGGCATTAATAGGCATAGGGAATGCTAATAAATTAACAGTAGAGACTATTACGTATGTTGCTTTTGTGAGTGCAGCGATTTTAACTATTAGCAGCGCTATTCATGCTTTTAAAAACCATAAGACAAATCCTTTTATTAAATTTAAACAATGGCGTAAATCCTAGTATTTGTAATAAAATGGTGTATTTAGTCGAGTTAGGACAAAATAACTGTAACTTCGCACCAAATTAAAGGAGTGACCTAAATAAATAGAGTTTGCTTCATAAACACTATTTATGTCATTTAAATCATTGGGCCTTTCTGAGCCTATACTAAAAGCTATCCAAAAAAAAGGATACGAAACACCTTCACCTATTCAAGCAAAAGCAATTCCTCTAGTATTAGAAGGAAAAGATGTTTTAGCTTCAGCACAAACCGGAACAGGAAAAACAGCAGGTTTTACTTTACCGTTACTTCATAATCTTTCTACTAATGGTTCTGCGCAACGATACAGGCCAATTAGAGCTTTGGTTTTAACTCCAACACGTGAGTTAGCAGCACAAGTTCATGCTAATGTAAAAGAATATAGCGAGTTTCTAAATATTAGAAGTACTGTAATATTTGGTGGTGTAAATCAGAAACCACAAGTTAATAAATTAAGTCAGGGTATTGATGTTTTGGTGGCAACTCCAGGACGTTTATTAGATTTAGAAAACCAAGGTTTATTATCATTAAAACATGTTGAAATATTTGTTTTAGATGAAGCAGACCGTATGTTAGATATGGGTTTTTTACGTGATATAGAACGCGTAATGAAACTAATACCTAAAAAGAGACAAAACCTTATGTTCTCGGCAACGTTCTCTAAGGATATTAAAAAATTAGCCTATTCTATTCTTAATAATCCTGTTCAAGTTGAGGCTACGCCAGAAAATACAGCTGTAGAGGTTATTGAGCAAAAAGTATATAGAGTTGCTAAAGGGAAGAAAACCGGACTTATTATTAAGTTGATTTCTGAAGGGGATTGGAAACAAGTTTTAGTGTTTACGAGAACTAAACATGGTGCTAATAACCTTTGTAAAAAAATGATTAGTGCAGGGATTACTGCTGCCGCAATTCATGGAAATAAAAGTCAAGGTGCTAGAACAAAGGCTTTAACCGGATTTAAAAATGGTTCTATTAGAGTTTTAGTTGCTACTGATATTGCTGCTAGAGGTTTAGATATCCCTTTGTTGCCACACGTAATTAATTATGAGTTACCAAATATTGCTGAAGATTATGTTCATAGAATAGGAAGGACAGGTAGAGCAGGAGCAGAAGGACAAGCGATTTCATTAGTGAGTGCTGATGAGACATCTTTTTTGAAAGGTATTGAAAAATTAATAGGAGAATCTATTGAGGTTGAAATTGTAGAAGGTTTTGAACCCGATCCGAATGCTTCAACAGAACCTATAAAACCAGGTCAAAATAGAAATCAGGGACGTAGAAGAAGTTCAAACTCAAGAAACTCTTCAGGAAAGTCTAAAAATTCAAATTCAGATCGAAATAAAAATAGAAGCCGTAGTCGAAGTAACGATAGTAGACGATAAGCTATGACTGCTGATTTAAAAAAGACCATACTAGAAGTCTGTGATAAAAAAATAGCACAAAAGGGAACCCACGTAGGTGTTTCCTTTTACGCATTTTTTAAAAATAAAAATGATAATCCAGCATTATTGATGGAAGCAGCAACTTGGTGGATAAAAACACATCAGTTAGATCATTTTGAAAAAGCCATAAAGATTAAAGAATTAGTTAAAAATCAATAGTTTGTCTACACAACCCAATAATCCACTTCACGGCGTAAAACTAGAGCAAATTATAACTGATTTAGAAGCTCATTATGGTTGGGAATATATGGGTTATCAAATTAAGATTCGTTGCTTTACAGATAATCCTTCTATAAAATCTAGCTTAAAGTTTTTAAGACGTACACCTTGGGCTAGAACTAAGGTTGAACAGATGTATTTAAATTATTTAAAGAAGAATAAGAAAGATTAGTTTTTTTAATTAAAAACTAAATTAATACTACAATTAGATTTTATTCTAATTTTATATTTAGCTTCTTTGTCATTCATAATTGATATCCTTTTTTTATAGATTAAGAAACATCAAAAAACGGCACAAATATTAAGATCATCAAATAAGCCTTAATTATTTTATTTTTCGTAAGCCTTCATAAACAACAATACCTACTGAGTTTGCTAAATTTAGACTTCTAATAGAATCACTATAAAGCGGTATTTTGAAGAGTTGAGATTTGTGTTGTTCGATAAGTGGTTTTGGTAAGCCAACAGATTCTTTTCCGAAGACTAAGAACATATCATCTTTAAATTCAATATCCCAATGATCTTTAGTACCATGACTAGATAAGAAAACCATTTTTTCAACATTGTTTTTAGCGAAGAATTCTTCAATGTTATCGTAATAAATAACTTCTAAATGTTGCCAGTAATCTAGGCCTGCACGTTTTAGACGTTTATCGTCAATTTCGAATCCAAAAGGTTTTACTAAATGTAGAACAGAACCACTAGCGAGTGCCAAACGGCCTATGTTACCTGTATTGTTTGGGATTTCAGGCTCTATTAAAACAATATTTAATGACATAATTTTAGTTGCTTTTAAGTAATCTTTTATTTTGACGAATTGTCAACTTTAGAATCTTTTGTAGTGATTTTTAAAATGACAAATCGGATCAATAATATAAATGGGAATCCATGAAATAAGACATCAAAATAATCTTTAATAGTCATGCCATTTGCTCCACCTGCAATCCAGCGTATTTTTCCAAGAAGATGAGGTTCAGGGAAAAAGGGTGCAAGTCCTAGAGTAAGGCAAAGTAAAATTATTAATCGCCAATCGTTGAGAAAATTCATAGTATAAAAAAAGTCTATTCAAAGATAAGAATAGACTTTATAATTTTTATGTTTCAGCAACTACTTTTTTGTTTGTTGCTCTTTTATTGTGTTTGGGTTAATATCAAAAGTATTAGTTTTCTGATTTATATTTCCCGTGAGATTTGTAGGATTTGTTTGTTTCGTTTTTCTTCTAAACTTTTTTTCGTCTTTTATAATTCCCATAATTTGTTTTTTTGTTCACTTCAATATAACAAATTAGGGGTGTTTTCTATCATAAGGCTTTCATAAAACCTAGAGCTAAAACGTTAAAGTGTTTTAAGATTTAGTTTTAATTGAAGATACAAAAGCATCAAAATTAGTCGCTCCGTTTTTAGTTAAGTGTTTTATAAAAGCACTTCCTATAATAGCACCTTTTGCATGTTCTGTAGCTTGTGTAAAAGTTTCATTGTCCGAGATACCAAAACCAACAATTTGAGGATTTTTTAATTTTAGATCTGCAATACGTTTAAAGTAATCTGTTTGCGTATTACCAAAACCAGAATTGCCTCCTGTTACGCTAGCAGAACTTACCATGTAAATAAAACCATTAGAAACCGAATCTATAAAGCGAATACGTTCATCTGATGTTTGAGGTGTAATTAAAAGCACATTAGCTAAACCATGTTTTTCAAAAATAGATTTATACTCTTCATTATAAACATCAACAGGTAAATCTGGAATAATCAGTCCGTCGATTCCTATTTCTTCACATTTTTTACAAAAGGCTTCAATACCATATTGTAACATAGGATTAAAATATCCCATAATGATTAGAGGGATAGAAACTGTTTTACGAATATCTTTTAATTGTTCAAATAACAATGCAGTTGTCATTCCGTTATTTAAAGCTTTTGTAGAACTAGCTTGTATTGTTGGTCCGTCTGCTAATGGATCGCTGAAAGGCAATCCTATTTCTAACATATCTATGCCGCTTTTTTCAAGATTTTCTATTATAGTAACCGTATCATTAATATTTGGGTAACCAGCAGTGAAATATATGGATAATAATTTATGGTCTTCTTTTAATTTTTGATTTATTCTGTTCAAAATTCGAGTTTTTGTTATTTGTTCTCTTGCTTTTTTGTTGTAAAAATAAAGCTTAAAATTTATTTTTTGTTTTTGCTTTTATTGAAAACTTTCAGTCTTCACTTATTTTATAGCGATATAAATTTCAGTAACCCAATTAGCAGGGTTTGGTTCGGTTTTAGGATCTGTTAAATAGGTCTCAATCATTGGGCCACTTTCAATCATTTCTAAATTATTAAAAGCAATGTAATCCATGGTCTTATCCCAAGCTTCTTTCAAATTTGTGTAATTTCCTTTTAAAACTGTTTTTACAGTTCTAAAAGATTCTAATTGCCCTGTTAATACATGTGGTTCTTCAGAAATAATACGAGAATTTGTAGGTATTGCCGCTGAAAAAATAACAGCATCATTTTCTTCATCCCATTTATGATATAAAACAAATGGTTTTCCTGCCATAGTGATATTGTGTGTTATAGCATAAGAACCAACTTGACCTAGAGCAGTTTTCATACTATCTTTAAAATCGTTGAATTTACAAGAAATCGTATTATATAAGTAATAACCACCACTATGCTGAGTTACACCTTCAATATTAATACTATAAACTTTCATTTGGGCTTGTACTACGCTATCTAGTTTTTCTAAACCTCTTTCGTAATCTGGTCCAATTTGTTTTTCCATTCCACCTGAAAAAGCAGCATACATCTTAAAAGCAAAAGGTAAATTTTTGCCAGTAATAGACCAGGTGACATCGGTAGAGCCATCATTGTTAGATTCAAATGTCCAATTAACTTCAGATTTTGGAAAATCACCAAATTGCATTTCTTGTGTAATAGATGTTTTAGGAATAGTAGCTGTTGTCGTTATATTTCCAAGTTCTTCATTATCATTCCAGCTGTAAGATCCACCAATACCTTCTGTTTTATCACTTAATGTAATATTTATCTCTGGTTTTGCCTCTGTCCATGGACTCCAAGACTCCCAATTTTTAAAATCAATCACATTATTGTAAACAACAGATTGAGGTGCTTTTATCGTTCTTTTACGTGTTAAATCAAAAGAATTTGGTTGTACTGCAATATAGATTGAAAAGCCAATAACAAGTATTAACACTAGCAATAAGACGTTTTTTAAAGCTTTCATTTTAGGGGATGTATTTAGTGGTTTTTCAAAGATAGTGATTTTATGATATGTGATATAAGTATTACATTTGTGAATAACAAAA
Organism: Winogradskyella sp. HaHa_3_26; assembly: GCF_019278425.1. Lineage (NCBI taxonomy): Bacteria > Pseudomonadati > Bacteroidota > Flavobacteriia > Flavobacteriales > Flavobacteriaceae > Winogradskyella > Winogradskyella sp. HaHa_3_26. The sequence goes on from NZ_CP058981.1 coordinate 2,849,081, forward strand.
AAATAATCAAATGAAATTAAAATCATTATTTAAAATTTCTCTTTTAGCATTGTTTATAGTAGCATGTAAGGAAGAAGTAAAAGAGGAGCCAAAAGAAGTCGTTGAAACTGTTGAGGCCGTTGAAACAGGTTTTGATGTCAATGTAGAGGAATTTGCAGATATTAAAATTTTAAGATATCAAATTCCGGGATGGGAAAATTTAAGCTTGAAAGAGCAAAAATTAGTGTATTACTTAACAGAAGCAGGTCTTGCAGGTCGTGATATTATTTGGGATCAGAATTATAGACATAATCTTAAAATTAGACATGCATTAGAAAATGTATATACTACGTTTGATGGTGATAAAACAACAGAGAACTGGTCTAGTTTTGAAAGTTATTTAAAACGTGTTTGGTTTAGTAATGGTATTCATCATCATTATTCTAATGCCAAATTAAAACCTGGTTTTGATAAAGATTATTTAAATGAATTATTAACAGCAACCAATACTACTTTAGAAGGTGAAGCGTTTGATGTGTTATTTAATGATAAGGATGCTAAGAAAGTAAACCAAGCTAAAGGTGTAGATAATGTATTAGAATCTGCTGTTAATTTATACGGACCAGATGTAACAAACGAAGATGTTGCAAATTTCTACAAAACTAAAGTTTCTCCAGATCCAAAGAAGCCATTATCTTATGGTTTAAATTCTCAATTGGTAAAAGAAGATGGAGTTTTAGTAGAACGTGTTTATAAATCAGGTGGGTTATACGGATCTGCTATAGATGAAATTGTAAAGTGGTTAGAAAAAGCACAAGGTGTTGCAGAAAATGAAGCACAAGGAAATGCTTTAGGGTTATTAATTGAATATTACAAAACAGGAGATTTACAAACTTGGGATGATTATAATGTAGCTTGGACAGCTGCAACAGAAGGTAATGTAGATTATATTAATAGTTTTATTGAAGTGTATAACGATCCATTGGGTTACAGAGGATCTTACGAAACAGTAGTTCAGATTAATGATTTTGATATGTCTAAGAAAATGGCTGTTGTTTCTGGAAACGCACAGTGGTTTGAAGATAATTCGCCTTTAATGGACGAGCATAAAAAGAAAAATGTAGTCGGTGTAACTTACAAAGTTGTAAACGTTGCTGGTGAAGCAGGTGATTCTTCTCCAAGCACACCAATTGGCGTTAATTTACCAAATGCTAACTGGATTAGAGCTGCAGTAGGAAGTAAATCGGTGTCTTTAGGAAACATTATCAATGCATACAATAATGCAGGAGGTACTGGTCGTTTAGAAGAATTTGCGAATGATGAAGAGGAAATTCTTTTAGAAGAAGAATACGGACAATTAGCAGACAAATTACACACCGCATTACACGAAGTAATTGGGCATGCATCAGGGCAATTAAATCCTGGAGTAGGTGAAACTAAAGAAACGCTTAAAAATTATGCTTCGACTTTAGAAGAAGGACGTGCAGATTTAGTTGGTTTATATTATTTATACGATTCTAAATTACAAGAATTAGGATTAGTTGAAGATTGGGAAAAAGTAGGAAAAGCTGCTTATGATGGTTACATCAGAAATGGTTTAATGACGCAATTGATTCGTTTAAATCTTGGTGATGATGTTGAGGAAGCTCACATGAGAAATAGACAATGGGTATCGGCTTGGGTTTTTGAAAAAGGAAAAGCAGATAACGTCATTGAAAAAATTACAAGAGACGGAAAAACGTATTATAACATTAATGATTATAAAAAGTTACATGAGCTTTTTGGTCAATTATTAAGAGAAACACAACGTATTAAATCTGAAGGTGATTTTGCAGCTGTTGAAGCTTTAGTAGAAGGTTATGGTGTAAAAGTAGATCAAGCTTTACATGCTGAGGTTTTAGAACGTAATAAACAATTTCCTTCACCACCTTATAGTGGTTTTGTAAACCCTGTTTTAGTTCCTGATACAAATGATGCTGGTGAAATTACTGCAATTAAAGTAACACAGCCAAAAACATTTACAGAACAAATGTTAAACTACAGTAAGGCTTATAATAACCTTCCTGATGTAAATTAATTTATAAAAATTTTAATTTTAAAAAGCACTTACAGAAATGTAGGTGCTTTTTTGTGTTTAAATTATAATTGTTTAAGTCCTACTTAGAATAGGGATTGGTTATTCTAGCCAAAAAAAGTATGAAACTAAATTTATTGCCTTCTTTTATATAAAGTTTCGTTAATTTTTTTTCTTCATAATCCTAGTGTTTACAAGCGATTAATGGATTTGTAGTCCTGATTTTTTTTGGTAGATAAAATCGCCATTTTGTTCTATGAAGTATTCCTGTTTATCTATTACAATTGTTTTCGTGTCTTGTTTTAAACACTTTTGTATTCTACAAGAATGGATTTTAAGCATTCTTTTTTAAAACCTTAATTAGAGAATATGAAAAAAGTATTAATTCTTATGTTAGTAATAGGTGCTAGCATGGCGTATGCTCAAGAAGCAGATGGTATTTATGTAAAATCAGAGTTTTTGCCAAGTTCTGATGTTAGTAGTGTAACTAAATTAGAAGCAGGTTTAAATTACCCTATAATTAATACTGAAAAGAATAAATTAAGTATTGGAGGTAAAGTTCAAAGTGTAAATTTTGATTTTATTGATGAAGATGTTCCTTTTGAAACTGGTGAAATAGACAATTTTAAATCTTTTAGTTTGAAACTTAATTACCAACATAGTTTAAGCGATAGTTGGGCTTTTAATTTAATGGGAGAATCTCAGGTCTCTTCAAATTTTAGTGAAAATGAAATAAAGTCTGAAGATTTATTTTTTAATGGGCTGATTACTTTTGAAAAATATAGTGAAGCAAATAATTCTATTTGGACATTTGGAGCTGTTTATGATATAAAGTATGGTTTAAATTATCCGATACCTGTAATTTCATATACCAAAAGAATAGATGAGAATTGGGCTTATAAAATAGGTGTACCAGATTCTCGTGTTAAATGGTCTTTTGCAGAAAAACATGAAGTTGAAGGTTTTGCTACTTTGTCTGGTTTCACAGGTAATTTGAATGATGTTTTAGAAGTATACAAAGATGATTATACCGGTATGTTAACACAGACAAGTGCAATATTGGGTTTAGGCTACAAATTAGAACTATGGAAAAACTTTGATGTTGCTTTAGACGGAGGGTATACCGTTTACAACAGTTTACAATTTACAGATTATAATAATGATGAGGTTTATGATTTTGATATACCAAACAGCTTTTATATAAATGTCGGTTTAAAATATTCTTTTGAGAGTAAGTTGAAAACTAAGAAGTTATATTAATTTTATTTTTCGAAGCTATCAGTTATAAAGTTTAAATAGCTTAATTTATGTAGTATGTAAGTTTGTTAAAAAAAGTTAATTATGTGTTTTATAAAAATTTTAAACAACACTCTTTTGGTATTATTAATCTAATACTATAGTTTTGAGTCCTGAAATGAAAAACACTTTCCGTAGATATCTATCTTTAATTGTTGTTTTACTACTAAGTATATTTGGACATTTACAAGCCAATGAGGTTAATAGTAGTCAAGCTTACAATTCTGCAATACACCATTTAAGTGTATCGATAAATTCTGCGGTTAACTTAGGTAAAGCTCTTAATAAAACAACTTTTATTAGTCATCATAAAAATAATGATGATAGAAGATATGTTGAGATTATTGAAAGTAATAATGCCGAAGATGAAGAAGCTTCAGTAAAGAAATTGTATTATAAAGATATTCTAGAAATAGCTTTTATTAATGCATTAGTCTTTGAGCATTCTTCTAATCATCTAGAAAGAAATATATATCGCCCTCAAAGTGATATCCATGAAGCTAATCTTAGGCTTCATATACAATTCCAAGTTTTTATAATTTGATAATATAATACAGACACCACTTCAAAATGTCTGTTACTAATTTTTAGTTTTTAGAGTTTAGACCAGAACTCTAGAAGAGCATTTCCTATGGGCTTTGTTCATTAATTATATCATTTTATAAAATATTTAAACACGTGAATATCATAAAAAAAACAACCGTTTTTACAGGGCTAGTTATGCTTTTAGGTCTAGCAAGTTGTAAAGAACACAAAGAAGAAAAACACGAAGAAGTAACGTTTTTAGTTACTAATCCGATAAAAAAAGATACAACGATTACAAAGGATTATGTGAGTCAAATTCATTCTATAAAGCATATTGAATTAAGAGCTTTAGAGAAAGGATATCTAAAAAATATCTATGTAGATGAAGGACAACACGTAAAAAAAGGACAAAGGATGTTTCAGATTATGCCAAACATCTATCAAGCCGAATTGCAAAGTGCTCAAGCAGAATCTAGAGTTGCAAAAATCGAACTAGAAAACACACAATTATTAGCAGACGGTAATGTTGTTTCTCCAAACGAATTAGCAATGGCAACAGCAACATTAGACAAAGCCAATGCCGAAGTTTATTTAGCGCAAACCCATTTAGGTTTTACTAGTATCAAAGCTCCTTTTGATGGTATTATGGATCATTTAGAAGCTAGAGAAGGAAGTCTTTTAGACGAAGGAGAATTACTTACCACTTTATCTGACAACAGTAAAATGTGGGTTTACTTTAATGTTCCTGAAGCTGAATATTTAGATTACATTACAAGTGAAGCCAAAAAGAACAACAAAGATGTTGAGCTTTTAATGGCGAATAACAAGCGTTTTAATCAAAAAGGAATTGTTGAAACTATTGAAGGAGAATTTGATAGTGAAACTGGTAATATTGCTTTTAGAGCCACATTCCCAAATCCTGATGGAATTTTAAGAAATGGAGAAACAGGAAGTATCTTAATGACTGTTCCTTTCAAAGACGTAATCCTAGTACCACAGAAAGCTACTTTTGAAATCTTAGATAAAACATATGTTTTTGTAATTGATAAAGATCATGTTGTTCACCAAAGAGAGATTACAATTGGAGCAGAATTACCACATTTATTTATTGTAGATAAAGGTTTAACTGAAAACGATACCATCTTATTAGAAGGTATTAAAATGGTAAGAGATCAAGAAGAAATTCATACAAAAACTGTAGATCCTGTTACTGTACTATCTAACCTAGCGCTTTACGCAGAGTAAATCTAACTATATCTATAAAAATTATGTTTAAAAGATTTATAAAAAGACCCGTTTTGGCTATTGTCATTTCGGTGATCATTATATTTATAGGTGGCCTTGCAATAAAGCAATTACCTATATCTCAATTCCCACAAATTGCACCTACAACGGTTAATATTTTTATTGCTTATCCAGGTTCTAGTGCTGATGTATTAGTAAATTCAACATTAATCCCATTAGAAACAGCAATTAATGGTGTACAAGATATGCGTTACATTGCTTCAGATGCTACAAGTGCAGGTGAAGGAACGGTACGTGTTATTTTTGAACCCGGTACAGATCCTAATGAAGCCGTAGTAAGGGTGAAAACGAGAGTCGATCAGGTGATGCCGTTATTACCAGAACTGGTACAACGTGAAGGTGTTATTATTACTCCTGTTCAGCCAAGTATGTTAATGTACGTTAACCTATCGAGTGAAAATAAAGACAATGACGAAAAGTTTCTTTATAACTATGCTTACACTAAAATTATTCCAGAAATACAGCGTATCAATGGTATTGCAAGTGCTCAGATTTTAGGAAGTAGAAAATATGCAATGCGAGTATGGTTAAAACCAGATCGTATGCGTGCTTATAATATTTCTGCAGAAGAAGTATTAGAAGCCATGGAAGACCAAAGTATTTTGGCGAGACCTGGTCGTTTAGGTCGTAGTTCTGGGAAAACTGCTCAATCTTTAGAGTATGTATTAACGTATCAAAACAGATATAACGAACCAGAGCAATACGAAGAGATTATTATTAAAGCCAATAAAGAAGGCCAGGTTGTAACCCTTGCAGATATTGCAGATGTTAAATTAGGAAGTGAATTTTTTGATATCTACTCTAACTTAGACGGAAAACCTTCGGCATCTATTGTATTAAAACAAACCTTTGGTAGTAATGGTAGTGATGTTATTGATGCTGTAAAAGAAAAACTAGACGAATTAGAAGTTGATTTACCACCAGGAATTGATTTCCAAATTAGTTATGATGTTTCTAATTTTTTAGATGCTTCAATCGATCAAGTTATAGATACTTTAAGAGATGCATTTATTCTTGTAGCTATTGTGGTGTTCTTATTTTTAGGAGATTGGCGTTCAACTTTAATTCCTATTATTGCTGTTCCCGTTTCCTTAATTGGAGCCTTTTTTGTGATGCAGATGTTTGGGTTATCAATTAACCTTATTACACTTTTCGCCTTAGTATTAGCCATTGGTATTGTGGTTGATAATGCTATTGTGGTGGTAGAAGCCGTCCACGTAAAAATGCACGAAGAAAATCTTACACCATACAAAGCATCTTCTGAAGTTTTAGGTGAAATTGGTGGTGCTATTGTGGCCATTACTTTGGTTATGGTTTCTGTATTTATTCCTATCTCGTTTATGACAGGTCCTGTTGGGGTTTTCTACCGACAATTTTCCATTACCATGGCGGGTTCTATTGTAATTTCTGCCATTGTTGCATTGACGTTAACACCTGTGCTTTGTGCGATGTTATTAAAAAATAATCATGGTAAAAAACGCACATCTCCATTAGATAAATTTATTGATTGGTTTAACGGAGGTTTCGATAAACTAACAGGTGGTTACGTTACGATTTTAAATAAAATAGTAGCTAGACGCTTCATTACTTTTGGAATATTATTAGCATTCTGTGCGGGTATTTTCTTTACAAATGAAGTATTACCAGCAGGATTTATTCCTAACGAAGATCAAGGAATGATTTATGCAATTATTCAAACACCACCAGGTGCAACTTTAGAGCGTACTAATGAAGTGGCTAAGAAACTTCAAAAAATATGTGAAGATACTGAAGGTGTTCAATCTGTTTCTTCTTTAGCGGGTTATGAGATTATGACAGAAGGACGTGGGTCTAATGCAGGTACATGTTTAATTAACTTGAAGTCTTGGTCTGATCGTGAGCATTCTGTTCATGAAATCATGGAAGAGCTTGAAGAAAAAACTAAAGATTTAGGTGCCATTATAGAATATTTTGAACCACCTGCAGTTCCAGGATTCGGATCTTCTGGAGGATTTGCAATGCGTTTATTAGATAAGACAAATTCAACAGATTATCATCATTTTGAAAGCGTGAATAATGAATTCATGGAAGCTTTATCTGAACGTGAAGAACTTTCAGGTTTATTTACATTTTTCTCTGCGAATTATCCGCAATACGAATTGAAAATAAACAATAAAATTGCTATGCAGAAAGGGGTTACTATTGGTGCAGCCATGGAAAACCTTAATATTTTAATTGGTAGTACGTACGAGCAAGGGTTTATTCGTTTTGGTCGTTTCTTTAAAGTGTACACGCAAGCTGCACCAGAATATAGACGCTTACCTACGGATCTTGAGAAGTTATTTGTGAAAAATGAAGAAGGTGAAATGGTGCCTTATTCTGCTTTTATGAGTATTGAAAAGAAATTAGGACCTAACGAAATTACACGTTATAACCTTTACAATTCAGCTTCAATTAGAGGGTTGCCTGCACCAGGATTTACGAGTGATGATGCTATTAAAGCCATTAAAGAAGTTGCTGCAACACAATTACCAAAAGGTTATGATATTGCTTGGGAAGGTTTAAGTTTTGATGAAGCCCAAAGGGGTAACGAATCTATTTACATCTTTTTAGTGGTGCTCATTTTTGTATATTTTGTACTAGCCGCTCAATACGAAAGTTTCTTATTGCCTTTAGCTGTTATTTTATCCTTACCAATTGGGGTTTTTGGATCGTTTATTATGTTAAAAGGTATGGGATTAGCTAACGATGTTTATGCACAGATTGGTGTAATAATGTTAGTTGGTTTACTCGGTAAAAATGCTGTATTAATTATAGAGTTTGCTGTACAAAAACAAAGGCAAGGAGCTACAATTTTAGAAGCTGCTATTGAAGGTTCTAAAGCCCGATTTAGACCTATTTTAATGACGTCATTCGCCTTTATAGCCGGATTAATTCCTTTAATCATAGCTTCAGGAGCTGGTGCTATTGCAAACCGAACTATTGGTAGTTCTGCTTTAGGAGGTATGCTAATAGGAACTTTATTTGGGGTTTTAATTATTCCTGGTTTGTATTACATTTTTGCTAAAATGGCAGAAGGTAAAACCTTGATTAAAGATGAAGCTAGTGAGCCTATTTCTGAAGAAATGATGCATGCAAGTGAAGCTGTTAATCAAAGTGAAGTTAATGCTGAAAACATTAGTAAACTCACAAAACTTTTCAAAAAATTTGGTAAAAATAAAGACGATGAATAATATAATAAAGATAAGAAAATCACAATTATTTGGTGTTCTCGCCTTGTTGTTACTTTTTTCTTGTGTGCCAACACAAAAAGCGATAAGAGAAGAAAATAAGGCAATGCCAGAGCAGTATAAAAATGAAACATCAAATTCCTCTAATGTCGCTACTGTACAATGGAAAACGTTTTTCTCTGATCCAAAATTGATAGCTTTAATTGATACGGCTTTGGCCAATAACCAAGAGCTTAACATTATGCTACAGAAAATTTCGATGGCTAATAATGAGGTTAAGGTGAGAAAAGGAGAATACTTACCTTTTGTAAATGTGTATGCTGGTGCTGAAGTTGAAAAAGTAGGAGAATATACTCGAGATGGTGCTGTAGAGCATAATTTAGATATTCGTGATGGCGAAGAGTTTCCTGAGCCTTTAACTGATTTTTCTGTAGGCTTAAATGTGTCTTGGGAATTAGATGTTTGGAAAAAACTGCGTAACGGTAAAAAAGCAGCGGTTTTAGAATATCTAAGCACTATCGAGGGTAAGAATTTCATGGTGACCAACATCGTTTCGGAAATTGCAAATTCGTATTACGAGCTTTTAGCTTTAGATAATCAGTTAAACATTATAGAGCAGAATTTAGAGATTCAGAAAAATGCTTTAAAAATGGTAAGATTACAAAAGCAAGCAGCAAGAGCTACACAGTTAGCTGTAAGACGTTTTGAAGCTGAGGTTTATAAAAACCAAAGTAATAAGTTTGAAATCCGTCAAAGCATCGTAGAAACTGAGAATAAAATCAATTTTCTTTTAGGTCGTTATCCTCAGACCATTGATAGAGATTCAGGTGATTTTATTGATCGCCCTATTGATGCTATTCAGGCAGGGATTCCTTCTCAGCTTTTGGCTAATAGACCGGATATTAAACAAGCAGAATATGAATTAGCAGCTTCAAAGTTAAATGTTAAAATAGCCAAAGCTAATTTTTATCCTTCTATTGGTATACAAGCAGGTGTTGGATTACAGGCTTTTAAAACAAAATATTTAACAAGTACACCAGAATCCCTTTTGTACTCTTTAGTTGGCGATGTTGTAAGTCCATTAATTAATAGAAATGCTATAAAAGCAGAGTATAGTAATGCAAACAGTAGACAATTACAAGCCGTTTTTGAATATGAAAAAGCAATTTTAAATGGTTATATGGAAGTAGCCAATGAGCTTTCTAATATTAAGAATTTGAAAGAAAATTATGATTTAAAAGCCAAACAAGTAGATGCCATGACAGAAGCTATTGACTTGTCAATACAACTTTTTAAATCTGCAAGAGCAGAATACACAGAAGTTTTAATGACACAAAGAGAAGCTTTAGATTCTAAAATTGAAATTATTGAAACCAAAAGAGATCAATTTTTGGCCAACGTAAAAATTTTCCAAGCCTTAGGTGGTGGATGGAATTAGCTAATTAGTTAAAGAGTACCCCTAGTTTTGAAAGCCATTTTGCAGTATTGCAGAATGGCTTTCTTTTATAATAATTCCTAATTATAGAAATGCATCTTATCTAAAAATAATGATGAATTTCGTGTATCTTTATATGCTTGTAACCATTTGAAACAAATTTAAAATAAGCATTGAAAAATTTAAAGAAACTCATAGATAGAATCACAGAATTTGGACTTAATGACAAAGTTGAGTCGACTAATAAAGAGCTTGAAATTCAACAACTCTTAGTAGGGATTTATTCTGAATATCTAAATTTAGAAGTAGAATTTGATGATGAAGATTTTGAAGATAATCCGACTTTTGATTATGACTCAATAAAGAAAAACATTGAAGAGAATTTCCCTGATCTTGGTTGGTATCATTCAGTTTTTGAATCTCACTTAATAATACCAGATGCGTACTTGGTGACAGGTGATGCAATTGACGATTTAAGTGATATCATTAAGGATATGTTAGAAATTAAATGGCAATTTGAAAACGCGAGTGAGAAATATGCCAAATGGTGTTTTAAAGATTTAATGCAAAATCACTCAGAACAACATCTTGTTGATTTCTTGAAATATTTAAAAGATAAAAAAGGCTAACAAATTACCGGCTTAAAAAATACATACGGATCATAGAGTAATTAAATGTTTTTTAGTTGTTTAATTGAGCAAAGTAAATTGTGTATTAAGTTGTTATTTGTTAACTTGGTTACTAATCTATTTAATTAACGATACACAAAAAAACGTTACCTTCAATTTGAAGTCTCATTCAATTGAACAAAAATTTCAATAAATAAGAAAATGATTTACTTTATTTTCGATAAATCAATCCATATAAAAAATGATTTCTGCTAAATTACCAGACAACGAAACAGAGCGCCTAGAAGTTTTAAATAGTCTTAAAATTTTAGATACAGTTGCTGATGATGATTATGATAACATCACAGAACTTGCAAGCTTTATTTGTGGTACACCTGTTTCACTGATTTCACTAGTAGATAAAGATAGACAGTGGTTTAAATCAAAAAAAGGATTGACAGCTTGCCAAACTTCACGAGATGTATCCTTCTGTGCGCATGCCATTCTAGATCCTTTAGATATTTTAGAAGTGCCAGATGCAAGAAACGACATACGGTTTATAAATAATCCGCTAACAGAGCAGGAAAAGCCTGTGGTTTTTTATGCAGGCATACCTTTAAAAACAGAACACGGAGTGCCTTTAGGCTCACTTTGTGTCATAGATCATAAACCCAATTCTCTTAATAACGAACAAAAAGAGGCATTAAAGAAATTAGGGGCTCAAGTTGAAAGACTCTTATTATTACGGACAAAAAATAATGAGTTAACGATAACAAAAGAAAGCCTTAAAAAACATAACGGACTTCTTAAAGAGTTTGCAGCTGTAGTATCGCATGACCTTAAAATGCCATTGGCCAATTTAATAATTACTTCAGATATTGTAAAAAAGAAATATAGTAACTTAATCGATGACAAGGGAAAAGAATATTTAGATTATTTAAAAAAGTCATCCCTTTCTATGAGCGATTATATTACAAAAATATTAGACCATTACGAATGCATCTCATACGATATCGATGATACCCAACAATTTGGAATTAATGATTTGTTAGAAGGCGTTATAGATTTAATGAGTATTAAAGATAACTGTGAAATCTTAACTCCTGAAAAAAACATTGATATTAATTGTAACAGTACGGCGTTGCAGCAGATTTTTATAAATCTAATAGGTAACAGTCTTAAGTATAGTGATAAAGAAAAAACTATTATAGAAATAGAAGCAAGCGTTGATGACAAGTTTTATGAATTTAAAGTTCGTGATAACGGTAGAGGAATAGAAAAAGACAAAATTGAAACTATTTTTGGATTATTTGTTACGACAGGGCATTTAGATAATACTGGAGAAAAAGGACACGGTATAGGTTTATCTACGGTAAAAAATCTTGTAGTAAGTTTAGGAGGTGAAATTACAGTATCATCAGAGCTAGGTTCTTACAGCGAATTTGTATTTACAATTGTTAGAAGAATATTAGCTTAAGTTCATTGCACAAAAAAGATATTAAATAATCCTCAATATAATTTATTACTAACCCTTATCCTAAGCAATAAAATATTTGAGGACTTTATATTCAATTTGTATTTAATTGTGTGCTTAATTACACCATTATTCATATATAAACATCTTACTGTTTATTCTTCTTAAATGACATTAAACTAAATTTCACAAAATTTTGCACTAAACATACCATTTGTCGCTAATAGTTCTAATGTTTTCTTTTGCCTCTTCTATCATTTGTTCAGATTTATCAGCATATTGTATCATTCCAAACTTATTAATAGCTTCAGCAGTAATTCCCATAAAATCAAAAGCTGTAAGTAAAAACGGAGTTGCAAAGTTAACGCTCTTATAAGGCTCAATTTCAAAATCACTTCCACTTGTCATTAATATCAAAGCTTTAGTATTTTCACATAACCCTTTAATGCCTGTCTCTGTATATGTAAAGGTTTTTCCTGATTGTATAACGGCATCAAACCAAGCTTTTATGGTTGCTGGGACTGAAAAATTAAACATGGGGCTTGCCAATACTACAAAATCTGTAGCTAGTAATTGATCCCTAAATTTATCGTTTTTTGCTAAAACACTCTGCTCCTCTTCTGTAAGTGCTACACCACCAAAATTTCGATTGACATAAAGATTCAAATTTTCTTTTAATAATAAATCTGGAGCTTCTGCTGCTAAATCAACAAACGTTATCTCTGTTTTATCTTGATTATTTTCAATGAAGAAATCAAGCATTCGTTTTGTATTTGAGTTTTCTCTTGGAGTATAACTTATAATTAGTGTCTTTTTCATATTTAATATTCTTTTATTATTAAAGGCAAATTTATATTAAATTTGATATACAAAATATACTGCTATACTAAAGTATAGCAATATACTCTAGTACAGTATGTCTTCTAAAGTCAATTTTAAATATGAATAAAAAAAAGAATGAAACGGATATTTATACACCAACAGAATGTAAAAAATTCATCCTTCCTGTTCGCGATGTTATAGATATCGTTGGCGGAAAATGGAGGTTACCTATCATTATAGCACTTTCTTTTAAAATTCATAGATTTAAAGAATTAGAACGTCAAATTGAAGGAATAACACCTCGAATGTTATCTAAAGAACTCAAAGAATTAGAAACAAATGGTTTAGTAAACAGAAAAGTGTTTGATACAATACCTGCTTCAATTGAATACAGTCTTACAGATTATGGAAAATCTTTAGACAAAGTAATTGAAACAATGAGAGAATGGGGCTTATCTCATAGGAATAAAATAATAAACGAGTAATATTTATAGCTGTAAATAACAACTAAAAATGAAAAAACACACATTAATAATCTTATTATTTTTCATAATCTCAAACTCTGTATTTGGTCAAACTGAAATTAATAAAGAAAAAGTCAAAACATTAGAACCTTACATTGGGTTAGGAATTTTGGACAAACAGAACTCAGATAAATCAATTAAGATTGATCATCTCGATTATGATGAAATACCTAAATCTCTTGATTTTAGAGGAACCGTTGTAGAAGCCCTTAAATGGACAGATTCTAACGGAGAAAATATTTTAATTCAAACAGTCTCTGGAAGTTTCAAAAGGAAAGATTATAATAAAAATTCAACTGAATTTAAGCTTCATGACAAATCTGAATTATACGTCTATTTATTTGAAAAAAGTAATTCTAAAAAAGTGTTTAAAAAAAAGTGGAGAGTTTATGATTACATTGAATGTTTTGGTGAAGATTTCTCTGTCTGTTTTACACCAAAAGCAACAACAATCACGGATTTAGACAATGACGGAATAACTGAAATAACGATGACATATGCTTTAATGTGCCGTGGCGGAATGGACCCTGGTATATTGAAAATAATAATGTTCGAAGGACAAACAGAATATGAATTAAGCGGAGAAACGATGATTGGTTGTGGGCATATAGAAAATCCTTATGGTGGCGAGTTTATTGCAAGTGATAACTTACAGAAAGAACAAGTGTTTAATAAGTTCTTAAAAGAACATTGGGATCGAAATAAATGCGAAGAGTAAAATAGTATTAAAATAAATAGTACATACCGCTTCAGCGCAATCCATATGACAAATAGACTAAAAGTAAATTACACTTCTGAAGTTCCTACGGATCTAGAAATTGTTCAAATGTGGGAAGACATTACTATTACCGAATTAAATGATTGGTCTAAAAGTGCAGAAGAATTAAGAGCTAAATTTTCTAAAACACATATTAATGGCGGTATCCAGCTTCACAAATATTCAATATCAGACCATTATTGCTTCCAATGGTTTGCTTCTAGAAATAGGCTAAGTGAAATATTTTTTATCAAAAGATTTTTTAATAGACCAGAATTAGCTAATTGCCGAGCTGATTTAGAAATTGAAAACGATCAACCTAATTGTGAAGAAAAGGAATGGTCTAGTGATATTTTTGATTTATCAGGAATCATTTCTAGATTACTACACCACGGTGGTGCTTATGGAAATTTAAAAGTAAAAGACGCTTGGAAAACGGCCATAAATTTTGTGAAAGATGAGTATGATGATAGGTTTAATGAGATAAACAGATTCACATATCACTTAGAGGATTCAGCATGGTTTTTTCATGTTCCTTGGGATTACTCTATAGTATTATTTGATAAAAGAACAAATGAGGTTATCGTCATCAATATTACAGATACAGATTAAAAACACAGAGTTGCAATACTATAAATGTAGGTTGGTGAATTTTTGATTTAATACATCTTAATAATTAAGTTTTCTCCTTTAAAATCTACTTCTAAAAATCTTAAGATATTCCCAATCACTACTTGTTACCACTTAAAAGCATTAATTTTATAACTCTAAAAATTATGAGTTTAAAAAGATGTTATTTATCAGACTAAACTCATTTTGAATTATTTAAAAAATAAAAATAATTAATTATGAAAATCAATAATATTTTAGAAGGTATTGGTAACACTCCTGTAGTGAAATTAAATAAATTATTTCCGAATGCAAATGTTTGGATGAAAGTTGAAAAATCTAATCCAGGCGGTAGCATAAAAGATAGGATTGCATTAGCAATGATTGAAGATGCAGAAAAAAGAAATATTTTAACAAAAGATACGGAAATCATTGAACCTACATCAGGAAATACAGGTATTGGTTTAGCTATGGTAGCCGCAGTAAAGGGATATAAGCTTACGTTAGTCATGCCAGAATCTATGTCTGTTGAGCGTAGAGCTTTAATGGCTGCATACGGGGCGAAATTAGTATTAACACCAAAAGAGTTAGGTTTAGGAGGTACGATTGCAAAAGCGAAAGAGCTTGTTGAAAATAACAAAAATGCGTGGATGCCTTCTCAATTTACAAATATGGTAAATCCAAAAATACACGAAACAACAACCGCCTTAGAAATTGCTAACGATTTCCCAGAAGGTATTGATTATTTAATTACAGGTGTTGGTACTGGTGGGCATATATCAGGTATGTCTAAAGTGTTGAAAGAAAAATTTACAGGCTTACAAGTATTTGCTGTAGAACCTAGCGATTCACCAGTCATTTCGGGTGGAGAACCAGGGCCACATGCTTTACAAGGCATTGGTCCAGGATTTTTTCCAGAAACGTTTAATAGAGATTTAATTGATGGAGCTATTAAAATAACAAAAGAAGAAGCCTTTTCTGAAGTTCAAAATATAGCAAAAACAGAAGGTATTCTGGTTGGTATTTCTACAGGAGCATCTTTAGCTGCTGTTAGAAAACAATTAGAAACAATACCTAACGAAAAAATAATATTGACAATGAATTACGATACAGGAGAACGCTACCTTTCTATAGATGGCCTTTTTAAGGCGTAATTTTAATTGATAGAATTATCTATAAATAACAGAAGCGATATAAAATTTATTTTATATCGCTTTACTTTTTTGATTCCTTTGTAATAGTAATCAATGAAAATATAGTTCCTAATATTAACATAAATACTCAAAAGTATATTAAAACTTCCGCATCTTTGTCTTAAAATTAGCATCGTGAATTTTAAAGAAAAAGAACTTATTATATTCGATTTTGATGGAACACTAATTAATAGTATTCCAGATCTTACTTTGGCCATAAATAAAATGTTAGCATATTATAACTATTCGCCATTAACAATTGAACAAGTGACTCCTTTTATTGGTAATGGAGCAAAACCTTTGGTGCGTAGATCTCTAGAGCATTCAATTAAGAAAAAAGAGCTCTCAGAAACTTTGTTAGAAGAAGCTTTTGATATTTATTTATCGGCTTATAAAGAAGTAACTTGTATAGATACTTTTATGTATCCTGGTGTTTTAGAGACTTTGAATTATCTAGATGAAAAAGGTTATAAAATGGCGATATGTACTAATAAACCTTTCGATTTTATTCAGCCTATTTTAGATAAATTAGAAATTAGAAAATTCTTCAAGAATTGGATTGGTGAAGATTCTTTATCTGAAAAAAAACCAAGTGCACTACCTCTCATTCACTTAATTAAAGAGAATAACACAAGTATAGAGAAAACCATAATGGTTGGCGATTCTAAAAATGATATTCTTGCAGCTCAAAATGCAGACATGCAAAGTATTGGTGTTAGCTATGGCTATAATTATAACGAAAATATTGCAGATTATAACCCAACAATAGTGGTCGATAGTTTTGCAGATTTACAAGAACTTTTTTAAGATGAATAAAATTTATAATGTTGGTGTTATAGGTGGAGGTGTTTCGGGTGTAGTTACAGCTTTAGAGTTGGCCAAATACGGAATAGATAATATTTTATTTGAACAAGAAAAAAGTGTTGTAAACGGACCTCCGTTTTGCCACTTGCATGCAGGTGGAAACCTCTATCCCGATATTTCTGATGAGCAATGTAGAATATTAATGAAGCAATCCATCGATATGGCACGCTTATTTCCAGAATCTATAGACAAAAGACCTACATTTATTAGCATTCCTAAATCAGAAAAATATGCTGTAGATATCATTCAAAATCGTCTAGACATGTTGGTAGCGTACTACAAAACATTAATAGATGAAGATCCATTAAATGAAATTCTTGGTAGCCCAGATGATTATTATAAAATTTATTCTAAACAAGATTTAATTGAATTAGCAGAACAACCTAATGTTGAAAGACCGAACACTCCTGACGAGTGGATTTCTAATACAATTAAATTAGTTGATTACGAAAAATTAAAGACTCCAGTAACTTTAGTTCAAGAATATGGATGGAATCTTTTTAGGTTAGCAGCTCAAGCTCAATTGGCTTTAAATAAAACCGAAAATTGTAATTTAAAGCTTAATACTTCAGTAATTGATATTAAAGATGTCAGAAATGAAAATGTAGATTATAATTGGGAAATTTACACAAAAGATGAAGTTTATAGAGTAAATTATTTGGTAAATTCTTGTGGGTTTAAAACGGGGAAATTTGACGAATCCTTACACATTAACACAGAGCGTTTAATTGAATTTAAAGCAGCCTATGTCTCTAAATGGCAGCCGATACCCGGATTAATTCCTGAACTTATTTTTCATGGAGAACGTGGTACACCGCATGGTATGGTGCAGTTAACACCTTATAGTGATGACTATTATCAGATTCATGGCATGACAGAAAATATCACGCTATTTAAAGATGGATTAATACAGTCTAAGACTAATGAAGCACAGCCTCAGTTTGGAGAAGACATTAATCAGAAATTATTTCGTGGTTGGAAAACAGATGATATCAATACTAGAACAGAAAATGCAATCGAGTCTGTTACAAAATTTGTTCCGTCGTTTAAATCTGCCACTGTTGGTGGTCCGCCTCTTTTTGGTGCACAGCAAATACCGGGAGATGACCCAAGCTTAAGAGTAGGGGAAGTTAGTTTTCCATACAGATCTTACGCTCGAAGCGAAATTGTTAAAGCATCTTCTGCATTGACGGTAGCCAATCAAATTATAACTAAGATTCAAGAAGAAGAAATTATTCCTGTAATAACAGAAAGAACAAATCAAAACGCTTTATTAGATCAAGTTTCTAAAGAAGACATTGATCAATTAGCTTCGCAATTAACTATTGAGCGCGGTTATCCTGAAGCATTATCAAAACTAATTATTGAGAATTAATAATTAGAATTATAAAGTTTATTATCCCCATGATTCTTTAATAGAATTTATGGGGATTTTTTTATTCATTACCAAAAGGATATTTTAGATAAACCATACTATAAGATTTTTGCCTAGACAATAGTTTCTAATAGGTATTCATATTTTATATGAAATCTTAACGCCAATTAATTTTAATAAAGCGATCATTCTTCACAAATCCTTTAGGTATTTTGTCTA
Organism: Winogradskyella sp. HaHa_3_26; assembly: GCF_019278425.1. Taxonomy (NCBI): domain Bacteria; kingdom Pseudomonadati; phylum Bacteroidota; class Flavobacteriia; order Flavobacteriales; family Flavobacteriaceae; genus Winogradskyella; species Winogradskyella sp. HaHa_3_26. The sequence goes on from NZ_CP058981.1 coordinate 2,867,349, forward strand.
AAACCTCTAAACGTATGGCATCAATTAAACTATCTTTTGCAAACGAATGATGTACTGCTAAACTTACTTCGCGTATCGGTTTTGGCTCTGAAAAATTAATATTACAACCGCTGTCGTTTTTATTAATGGCCATTTCAGGGACTAAAGTAAATCCACCATAACTATCTACCATTTTCTTTAAAGCTTCTATAGATCCACTCTGAAATTGAATATTCTGTGGGTTTGTACTTTGAGAACAAATATTTAAAACTTGGTTTCTAAAACAGTGCCCATTTTTTAAAAGCCACAAATTATCTAAGTTTTCAATTTCACTGGCAGAAACCTCTTTCTTGTCATTAAATGTTCCTTTCTGTCCGTAAAATACAAAAGGTTCATTGTACAATTTAATCTCTCTGATGAAAGGTTCATTAAGTGGTGTTACTAAAATACCAATATCAATTTCTTTTTTTTGTAATGCCGAGATAATTTGATCGGACTGCATTTCTTCAATAATAAGTATCGTATCTTGATATTTTTTAGCAAAAGATCCTGAAATTAAGGGAATTAGATAAGGTGAAACCGTTGGTAAAACGCCTATTTTATATTCGCCCACTAAGCTATCTAATTCGGTACTCACCATATTTTTTAACTCATTAACTTCTCGTAAAATTATTTTAGACTTATTAATAAATAATTCGCCTAAAGCTGAAGGTTTAAAAGGTGACTTACTCTTATCGAATATTAAAAATCCAATTTCATCTTCTAGCTTTTTAACTTGAATAGTAATAGTAGGTTGCGTTACAAAACATTTTTCTGCCGCAGTTACAAAATGCCGATACGTGTCTAAAGCGATGATGTATTCTAATTGTTGAAGTGTCATTATATAGATTTTATTAATGTAAATATAAAAATTATTAATTTGATTAATATTATGAATCTATCCATTTTTGCATTAACAAATAAAAAAAGCATTCATGAAAAGAATAATTACAACCTTAGTCATCCTATCTATAGGCTTGGTAAGTTTTTCACAAAGTGAGAAAACAATGACAACCAACAATGGTGCGCCAGTTGGAGACAATCAAAACTCTAAAACAGTTGGAGAATATGGACCTGTTTTATTAGAAGATATTCATTTAGTAGAAAAACTAGCCGCTTTTGATAGAGAACGTATTCCAGAACGTGTTGTTCACCCAAGAGGAGCTGGAGCATCTGGATATTTTGAAGCAACAAAAGACATGTCAGATTATACTAGAGCTGTATTATTTGCTGAAGCAGGAAAAAAGACAGATTTAGCAGTACGTTTTTCTACTGTAATACACGGAAAAGGTTCACCTGAAACTGCAAGAGACCCAAGAGGTTTTGCAGTAAAGTTTTATACAGAACAAGGTAATTATGACATTGTTGGTAACAACCTGCCTATCTTTTTTATTAGAGATGCAATTAAGTTTCCAGATATGGTGCATTCTTTAAAGCCTTCACCTGAAACAAATAAACAAGATCCAAATCGTTTTTTCGATTTCTTTTCTCATGTACCAGAAGCGACACATATGATTACAAGGTTGTGGACTGATTTAGGAATTCCTAAAGGCTACCAATTTATGAACGGAAGTAGCGTACATGGCTATAAATGGATTAATAAAGCAGGAAAAGTAACTTATGTAAAGTACTCTTGGATATCTAAACAAGGTGAAAAAAATCTTACTGCTGAAGAAGCATCAATTCAACAAGGAAAAGATTGGCAACATGCAACAGTTAGCTTAAGAAAAGATATTGCTGATAAAAATTACCCACAATGGGATTTATATGTGCAAATGATAAAGCCTGAAGATATTCATTCTTTTGATTTTTGGCCTTTAGATGCTACCAAAGATTGGCCAGCAGATAAAATTGAAAAAATTAAGATTGGTACCATGACTTTAAATCAAAATCCGGTAAATTATTTTGAGCAAGTTGAAAGTATTGCTTTTTCACCAGGAGCTTTAATTCCAGGAGTCGAGCCATCAGAAGATAAGTTGCTACAAGGTCGTTTATTCTCTTATTTTGATACACAAAGACACAGATTAGGACCAAATTTTCAACAATTAAAAATTAACCAACCGCTAGAAGATCCTAAAAACTATAATTCAGATAGCTGGAATAGTGCCGGTAATAAAAGATTTGAAAATCCAGATGTTAACTACCAACCAAGTAGTAAAGCATCTTTATCTGAAGATACTCAATATAAGCAATCAGAAACGACGCTTACTAATGTAACCATCACGCAAAAGAAAATTACTAAAACAAATGATTTTGCTCAAGCAGGTGATTTTTACAGATCGCTTACTAAGAAAGAACAAAACAATTTGATTAAAAACTTAAGTGGTGATTTAGGTCAGGTTACAGATAAAAATATCCAGATGACAATGATTGGTTATTTCTATCAGGCAGATAGAGATTATGGAATGCGTATTGCAGAAGCATTAGGTTTTTCTGCTAAAGATTTTATGAAGAAATAACAGTACATGATTGGTGAGTAGAGGGGGAGCTGCCAGTGCGACCTCTCTATTTATTTTAAAAAAAATACAATGAAAAATATTTTACTCGCTCTTACATTAATTTTTACTTTAGGGAGTTACGGACAAACTGTTTTTGAAGTTTCTAGAAATGGGGATTTAGAAAAACTTAAAGCATTATATACTTCAAATAATGCAATTATCAACACTGCAGATAGCAAAGGTTTTACACCTTTAATTCTTGCTGCATATAATGAACAAGACGAAATTGTTACTTATTTATTAGAAAACGGAAGTGATGTTAATGCTAAAGATTTATCCGGAAACACAGCTTTAATGGGAGTTTGCTTTAAAGGATATTTAAATATTGCTGAAATTCTAGTTGAAAATGGAGCTGCAATTAACCAACAAAATTATAATGGAGCTACAGCACTTATTTATGTAAGTACTTTTGGTCATACAGAAATTGCTAAATTATTATTGAATAAAAATGCTGATCTATCTATCCAAGATGGCAGAGGAAATACAGCGTTAAATCATGCAGAAATACAAGGCAATGATGAAATTATTCAACTATTGAAAAGTGAGCAATAAACAGACCAATTAATTCATTTTCTAATAACTTAAGAATCGAATTTTGTATTCGATTTTTTTTATTACTAAATTAGAGGCTTCACTACTAAAACAAGATTTTTAATAAGTTGTTTTAATCAAAAAAACTAAATAATGCATAATAAAACTTCCTATTTAATAATAAGATTAGCCTTAGGATTAAGCATGTTCGGTCACGGATTAGTTCGTATGCCTAAACTTCAGAAATTTAGTGAAGGCTTAGTAGCCTCTTTTGAAAATTCTATGCTTCCTGAATTATTAACGGTACCATTTAGCTATGTTTTACCGATAGCAGAATTGATTTTTGGATTAGGTGTTTTGTTAGGCTTATTTACGAGAATCTCAGCAATTGCTATTGGCATTGTTTTGTTGTCACTTGTTTTTGGTTCTACACTCGTTGAAAACTGGGGTGCCATAACAGCACAATTTATACATATTGGTTTTGTTGCTTATATCATTCATCATGTTAAGGATAATTCTTATGCGATTGATAATGTGATTAATAAAAACTAAAGTTCCGCTATTAGGTTAAAGCAATCATAAGTCCCATTAAAATAAAAACAGATCCTGAAACTTTATTAAGCCATAAACCAGCTTTAGGATTCTCTTTAAATTTTTGAGAAAATAATCCTGCAAATAAGGTTAAAGATAAATACCAAATAATTCCAATAGCAGAGAAAGTAATCCCTAAAAGAATGAAAGGGATAGGATTCTCTAAGTCATTAGGATTTATAAACTGAGGAAACAAAGCTAAAAAGAATAATGCAACTTTCGGATTTAATAAGTTGGTTATAAATCCAGACCAAAAATCACTTTTTCTCTTAGTTTCTAGGTTTTTATTTGATTCAGAAGTGATAAGTGATTTATTATTTATAAGGCTAGAAATCCCCATGTATAATAAATAAACAGCTCCTGAATATTTAATAATTGTAAACGCATAGTCTGATTTAGAAATTAAAACAGATAAGCCTAATGCTGCAAATAATGTGTGAGCTAATATACCTGAGTTAATGCCAAGTGCTGCATGTATTCCCGATTTCTTACCCTGACTTATAGATTTGTTTAGTACAAAAACTGTGTCAATACCTGGTGTTATTACAAAAATAAAAGCTGTAAATATAAAAGTGATAAAGTTTTCTATTCCCATGATCAAAATTATTTAGAATCAAACATTAAGTTTCGACAAAGGAAATGCTTTGGTACAACTTAAAAAATACATATTTTTGATTAACTAATGCGATAAATGCATTAATCATGACGATTCAACAAATAAAGTATTTCTTAGAACTTGCTAACGAGTTACATTTCTGGAAAACAGCAGAGAAGATTTCAATTTCACAATCGACCTTAAGTAGACAAATTCAAGCTTTAGAAGATGAATTAGGAATTCAACTTTTTGAACGCGATAAAAGAAATGTAAAACTTACAGCTGCGGGTAAATTTCTTAGAGAACATTGGACGGATTCAATTAATGAATTAGACCGAATTCATATACAAGCAAAAAAAATAGATATTGGGGCTTCGGGCAGTATATCAATTGCTTACCCAGGTTCTATTTCATCGGGTTTCTTACCTCGGTTGATGAATGTTTTAACTGAAGAAATGCCTGATTTAAAAATTGAATTAACAGAGCCTACCGATTTAAATCACGAAAAATTAATTTTAGATTATCACATTGACATTGCTATAAGTCGGGATGAAATATTGAATCCAACCATCATGTCAAAAAAGTTATATTCAGAATCAATTTGCCTCGTGGTTCCTATAAATCATTGGTTAACACAAGATAATTTTACGGATTTAAAAATGGTTGAAAATGAGAATTTTATCATTTCAGCATTGCATAATAGCACCTATTTTTCAACTTTATTGCGTAGTGTTTTTAATGCGAGTAACTTTGAACCTAAGACCACAATTGAATCCGATTTTGGAAGTGTAATTTTAAATCTTGTTGCTAAAAATCTAGGAATTTCTATTTTGCCTTATTCTTTTAAGTTTGCCAATAATCAAAACGTAAGATTTATAGAGTTGCCTAATAAAGTTGATTTGTTTATTAATTGGCGCCGTAAAGATCCTAACAAAATAGTGAAACGCATTGTTGATTATTCTGTTATACTTGGAGAAAATTATATACTTTAAAATACTACACTTTAAATTTTAAAAATTTAAGGTGTAGTATAATTTAAAAAGTTAAGCACTTCTTTTATGATAAAGTAGTATCGAATAATTTATAATTACAACTATAAGCCCAATAGTTATAACGATAGAGGAATGTATTGCATTTAATATTATAATTTTTTGATTCATTCCTGTTAATAGAGCATACCAAAAAAAAGGACAAAAAATACCAACTAAGGAAATATTACAACCAGTTTTTATACCGTTTCTATATTTCAATGTTTTTGTTAGATATTTTTTAGAAACATTTTTATTTCCGTTAATTAATCTAATACATTTTTTACCAGCTATGGTATAAGGGCAGTTATTAAGTACCTGCTTAATTAATTTTGAAATAGTATTCATTGTATCTGTTTGCGTTAAAAGAAAAAATAAAATATATACCCACCTACAATTGCCATAAGCATTACTGAAAGTATAAATGCTATTATTGCTTTTGGTTTTAACATTGAAGAAATGATGGCTATTTCTGGTAAACTAGCACCAGTTCCACCTATGATTAATGCCATTGCAGCTCCCATACTCATCCCTTTTAGAATCAGTGCTTTTAATATTGGTATTGCCATTTCAATACGTAGATATAATGGTACTCCTACAGCTGCAGCAATAGGAATAGCAAATGGACTATCATTACCTAAGTATTTTTGAACCCATGTATCCGTTACAAAAATTGTTGAAACAGCACTAATTAAAGCACCAATTAAAACGTAAGGGAATATGCGTTTAAATAAAGACCATCCAAATTTTAATGCTTCTTTATATTTTGATTTTTTTTCATTTATTTCATTACAAGTTGAAGTTGAACACGATGAGGATTTGTGCTTTTCTTTTGTGTTATTACTACATTCATTTTGTTTTTCTTCTTCAATAATGGTAGAACTACAGTTGGTTACTGTTGGTTTAGAACTAAATTTCTTAGAATTTATATTAATTAATTTTACTTCATTTTTTATAGATGTTTTACCTACCAGTGTTCCAATTAATACAGAGCCTATAAATACAATAAGGAAATAGACTAAGGCAATTTTCCACCCAAAAACCCCTAAAATAAAACCGACAACGACAAAGTTTGCTAACGGTGCCGAAAGTAAGAAAGAGAAAACCATTGCAAATGGAGCTCCCATTTCTATCATACCCATAGATACAGGTACCATTGATGCACTACAAAATGGAGTTGGTATACCTAATAAAGCTCCCATTAGCCCGCTATACTTTCCTGTTTTTGCTAATCTTTTTTGTAGTTTCTCTTGCGGAATAAATGCCCTTACCAAACCAGTAAGTACAGATACCAAGGCTATTATTAATAATAGTGCTATGCCCACGTGCATAAATTCATTTAAAGCTAAATTAAATTTCTCATTCATAATATTAAGTTTAATTAAAGGTTATATTTAACATATGTGTTAAATCACATATGATATTGTAAAAAAAAGCAATTCTTATTTAAATTAGTTTATTTTTTTTCTCGATGTGATAGTAGTGCTTTACATTTCGTCATTTCTTTAATCATTTCTTTTTCGGGTATAGAGCTAATGGAATTTTTTATGATATGACTAAACTCATCTTTAATAGGTGATAAGTAGTAAAAAACCCACTTACCTTCTTTTACTTCTTCAATTAAATTGGCCTTCTTTAAAACTTTTAGATGGCGAGATACATTATATTGATATTCTTCTAATACCTCTACAATTTCTGAAACACAAATTTTTTCGTTTATATTAGTAAGCAACCAAACAATTTTTAATCTTGTTGGGTCTGATAAAGCTTTAAAGGTTTTAATATAATTATCCATGTTCTATGTTTTACACATGTGAAATAGCACATATGTTAAAATGATGTAAATATATAAAATTATTTCAAAGTAGAAATTATCTTTTTAGAAATTTACAGAGTAATATGATGAAAATAAAAGTGAAGTGATATTTTTTAATTCTGAAAGATCATAATAAATCTTCTAAAGCAGGTTTTAGATTCGGAAAATTAAAATCAAAACCTTCAGCCTCTATTTTTTGAGAACTGACACGTTGGCTTTCAAATAATAAAATATGCATTTCCCCTAATATGGTTTTCATAACAAATTTCGGAATATTTGGTAATATTAAGGGACATTCCATAACACGTGCAGCTGCTTTTGTAAATTCTTTATTGCTTACAGGGTTTGGTGCTACACCATTATAAATTCCTTCAAAATTTTGTTGTACTGCAAATACAAATAATGCGGCTAAATCTTCAACATGGATCCAGCTTTGCCATTGTTTTCCACTTCCAAAGGCTGCACCAGCTCCAAACTTTATTGGTTTTGTTATTTCGGGTAATGCACCTCCATCTTTTGCTAAAACTAAGCCAATTCTAATTTTTGCAACCTTACTACCTAAAGATTCAAATCCATCTACTGCCGCTTCCCATTGGTGGACTATTTTACCCAAAAATGTTTCTGAAATTTCGGTATTAGTTTCTTCGTAATAATGAACTAAACTTGTTGGGTAAATACCAATAGCACTGGCAGAAACAACTTGCTTAATCGTGTAATTGTGTAGTTTTATAGTGTTTTGTAAAAGTTGTGCTGTTTTTGTTCTACTTTCTAGAATTTCCGTTTTGTAACTGTCTGTCCAACGTTTGGAAATAGAAGCACCAACCAAATTTATAATAGCGTCCACACCTTGAAAACAAAGATGGTCAATTTCGTTGTTTTTAGGATTCCAGTAAAAACCTTTATAGTTTGATTCTTTGCTAATTTTAGATTTTGAAGTTGTAAGATAATGAACATCAATACCCGCTTCGTGGCATTGTGTTACAATTTCTTGTCCTATTAAACCTGTGGCTCCTGTTATTAAAACCGTCATTCTCCTTTTTTTGTAAAGGTACAAAAGCTATCTCCTTTGTGTATGGAGTTTAGTTTTGATTTAACGTTTGGGTAATCAGTAGTATATACTTTATATGGTAATATATAGGAACACTTTAGAGAGGTTGAATTGCTTTAAGGTATTATTAAAATCAAGACTTTTTTACTTTGAAAACTTCTCGATACAAAATTCTAAAAAAAGAATTTCACTCGAAGTGACGTAAAATTAAGTATAGGCTTGTGATTTATATGTTGAAGTTATTTTCGTTGCTCTTAGCATTTAGTTCATTGTTCATTTCGCTGAATGGTTTCGTTGCTCTCAACATTTCACGTTTGCCTGGAGGTCCAGGGAGGCGTTCTACTGTTAAGCCAACAGCTTGCATGGCACGTCTTACGCTTCCTTTGGCACAATAAGTCACTAATACACCATTTTCTTTTAAGGCTTTGTACATGATTTTAAAAATGTCTTCAGTCCATAATTCTGGTTGTACACGAGCACCAAAAGCATCAAAATAAATAAGATCAAATCTATTTTCTGCATTTATATCTTTAAAGAATTTTTGTTGTTTTTCTAATTTGAAATTAGAAGTAATAAGATGAGGTTCTTCCCATGGTGTTTCGTGTAATTTCTCAAAAACAGCTTTATGGGTTTCCGAAATAAGTTCAATATAATTAAGTTGTTGAATCTCTTCTAATTGAACAGGGTAAGCTTCTACACCAACATAATTAATGTTTAATTTTAATTTTTCAGCTTCAATTAGTGTTAGAAAAGTATTGAGCCCCGTACCAAAACCTATTTCTAAAATACTGATTTCTTCAGTATTGGTTTCTGTAAGCTTATTATCTAATTTTTCAGAATAATAAAGTAAACCATGTTTCATAAAAACGTGGTTTGCTTCTTGTATGGCACCATGAATAGAATGGTATTGTTCATTCCATTTTTCTATCTGTATGGTTTTAGAACCGTCTGATGTGGTAATAATATTACGTTTCATTTTTTTTTTATGTGTATTGCTTTTCAATCACATGGAACATATGCAGTATTTTTAATGATACTTTATTTATATGTTTCAAAATTATTGAATCAGTAATCTTTTAATCTTCGGAATAGGTCCTACGCACTCTGTTTTATGACAATTAAGACAATTGCTAATCGCGGCATTGTAACGTTCTTTTAATTCAATATTAGAAAGCGTATCTACAACGGCTTCTTGAGATTCTATAAAAACATTTACAAAGCTTAGCCAATTTTTAGTTCTAGATGCGCCCTTGCTCATTTCTGCTGAGTGCAATTTAATTAAATCTAAAGGTAAAGCGCTTGGTGTTTCTCCTGCGATAATTTGTGCTTTTAATTGTACATTGTAAGCGTACATGGCATTCATAAAACCTGCCATTTCAGAACGCTGATACATTTCGTATTCAACGTTCTTTTTAATAGGTTCTTCTGTTATTTTTTCTTCATTTTTACAGCTTGACAGTATAAAAAGGGAAAGAAATAAAAAACAGATGTATTTATTTTTTAAGTAAAACGCCATCAGCTTCAAAACCATATTCAAACTTAGGATCTGTAATTGCCGCAATTTCATCTTCAGTTTTACCTGCATCTTCTGCGTAATGTCTTAATTCTTCAACAGACGTTTCGCTAACAAAAGCTTTACCGTTAATTACAACATCTCCTTCAGCATTTAATGGCATAAAAAATCCGTAGTCTTTAAATTTAACCATGACTTGGTTTTCTCCGTCCATATCTAAAGTCATCCAACATCCTTTTTTAGAACAAACTTCAATGATTTTTCCTTTTACTTTAGAATTAACAGTATCTCCAGCTTTTAAGTTCTTATAATGTTCCATCATACGCTCTGCAGTTAAGGCATCTGTATCTGTAATTTCTTTACCAAAAGAAGCATAAGCAATTTCAGGTTTTGTGTCTTCAGCGGTAGATTCCACGGTCTTAGATTCATTTTTACAAGAAAAAATAGTTAAGCAAATCGCTAAAAGTAAAATGATTTTTTTCATTATTAATAGATTTTGAATTGAATTGTTATCGAATTACAAATTTAGTCAATTTAAGGGAATATAACCTTTTATTAAAGGTGCTGATTATGTACTTTTGTTTGAAAATCATATATAATTATGGCTCAGCACACAGAAAAGATTAGCATTGAAACAGCTAAAACTTCTAAAATTGACACGGTAGATTTCAGCAACTTAGACTTCGGTCGTTTGTTTACAGACCACATGTTTGTCTGTGATTATGAAGACGGCAAGTGGCAAACTCCAAAAGTGATGCCATATCAAGCAATGTCTTATGAACCTTCAGCTCGTGTTTTTCATTATGGGCAAGCTGTTTTTGAAGGTATGAAAGCTTATAAAGATGAAGACGGTAAAGTTTTTCTATTTAGACCAAAGCAAAATTTTGAAAGAATTAATAAATCATCAGCTCGTTTGGCAATGCCAGCTTTTCCTGAAAACTATTTCTTTGAAGGATTAGAAACTTTATTAAAATTAGATAGCGATTGGATTAAGCCAGGCGTTGGAAACTCGTTATACTTACGTCCGTTTGTAATTGCTACAGAACCTGCAATTTCTGCTTCACCAGCAAATAATTACAGATTTATGATTATTTGTTCGCCAGCAAAATCTTATTATAACACGCCAATACGTGTTTTAATTGCTGAAGAATATAGTCGTTCTGCAGATGGTGGTGTAGGTTTTGCAAAAGCAGCAGGAAATTATGCAGCTCAGTTTTACCCAACAAGTTTAGCACAAGAAAAAGGTTTTCAACAAATTATCTGGACAGACGCTAGTACTCACACTTATTTGGAAGAAGCAGGAACAATGAATGTGTTTTTTAGAATAGGTGATAAATTAGTTACTGCGCCTACAAGTGATCGAATTTTAGATGGAATTACGCGTAAAACGATGCTTCAGTTAGCTGAAGATATGGGGATTACTTGTGAAGTAAGACGTGTTACTGTTGAAGAAATTAAGGCAGCATCTAAAGACGGCAGTCTTAAAGAAGTTTTTGGAACAGGTACAGCAGCAATTATTAGTGTGATCTCTGCATTTGAGCATAAAGAGGAGTTATTCGAAATCCCAGAAATTGAAGATTCTTATGCTAAATTATTCAAGAAAACATTATTAGATATTCAACATAATTTATCTGAAGATAAACATGGTTGGAAATATGAAGTAAAATAAACTTCAAACAAAATAAATAAAAAAGCAGCCAATTGGCTGCTTTTTTTTATGATTCTAAAATCTCTTTTATATTTGGTTTAAAGTAATTAGGCCCTTTTAAAACTTTACCATCTTCACGATAAATAGGTTCGCCATTAGCTCCTAGTTTACTCATGTTACTACGTTGTATTTCATCAAAAACCTCTTCGATTTTATGTTGCATACCATGCTCTATTATAGTGCCACATAAAATATATAGCATATCACCCAAGGCATCTGCCACTTCTACTAAATCATTATTTTTTGTTGCTTCTAAGTATTCTTCATTTTCTTCGCGCATTAGCTCATGGCGCAACACGTTTTTGTCTAGACCTAAGTCTGCTTTAGGTGTTTCGCGATGTCCTATTTTAAAGGCGGTATGAAATGCTTTTACTGCATCTATTTTGTCTTGCATAGTTGTGGTTTATTAGTATACTAATCCTTATTTTTGCATAAAAATAAGAAGATGTTTACGACTGGTCAATTGATTTTTGGAATATTATTTTTTATTGCATTTGTGATTGTTATTGCTTTTCAATATCGTAAAGATCTTCAACTTCATAAAAAATATTATAAAGGTACCATTTGGGTTCTTCTTGCTTTTCTTGGCTTTATAGGTATGATTGCTGCTATTAAGTTTGTTTTTATGTAGTCAGAACTCGTGGATTGGATTGCGCTTTAATTCAATTCTTGTTTATAATTTCTTTTCTAAAAATATACCTTTTATTGGGTATATTATGCTGTGTATTTATATTGGATATTTGTGTTGTAATTTTTTTTTGTTATAAAACTATCTGGTTTTTAGTGATTTATTTTTTGAGATAAAGTTTTATTATATCTTTATTCAAACTAAATAATTAAAGTTTTTAACTGAGGAAATTCTAAAACCCTACAGATTTAATGCAAGTAAACGTCACTAATATCAAGATTAGCCTCTGTCTTATTCTATTTCCTTTTTTTTGTTTTAGTCAAATACAATCAAAGGATTCTTTATTAATTATTTGGGAAAACACCAAGCTAGAGGACGCTTTAAGAGCAGATGCTTACAATGATTTTATAACTAAAAATTATTTTGAAAGCAAAACAGATAGTGCTTATGCTATGGCATTAGATTTATTTGATTTTTCAGAAGCTAGAAACTTAAAAAAACAAAAAGCAGATGCGTTAATACTTTTAGGAGGAATAGAGCATATTTTTGGAGATAATACCAAAGCTTCTAAGAATTTTGGATTGAGTTTAAAGCTTTATAAAGAATTAAATGATATTAGAGGTCAGGCAAATGCTATCAATAATTTAGGCGTTTCTTATAGGAAGATTTATAACCTTGATGAAGCAAAAAAATATTACGAACACTCATTAGAGTTAAGTAAATCAATTAAAGACACTACTCTAATAGCTCAGACTTTAGTTAATATTGGGAATATTTATGGTTGGCGTTACAAGTCTGATAAAGCGATCACTTATTATGAGGAAAGTTTAAAATTGTCTAGAGCGATTAAAAATGAACAAAAAGAAGCTTTAGCATTAATTAATATCAGTAATTCTTACATTCAAAAAAAAGAATTTGAAAAAGCTAGATCATATACCGAAGATGCAATAAGAATAGGGAACTCTATTGGGAATTATAATATTTTAGCTCATGCAAATAATGTTTTAGCTCTTGGTTATTATAAGCAGAAAGATTACGATAATATCATCTTAGCAGCTAATGAATCTCTTTTTTATGCTGAAAAAATATCTAGCCTTGCTATGATAGATGGTGCTTATTTTTTCCTTTTTCAGGCTTATAAAGGAAAACGAGATTTTGATTTAACTATTAAATATCAAGATTTAAGAAGTGATCAAAGAACGACTATTGATGATATTAGTACTGTGCAAACCTTAGAGAAAATAAAAATTGATAATCATAGAACACAAGACAGTCTAATTAATATAAACAATACTTTAAAATTAGGGATTAAGCACAAAAATGAGAAAACAAATTTAGTATTAGCTTGGGGAGTTAGTTTATTGATCCTTTCTGTTTTAACGTTTATAGTTTATAGAAATTCGAAACGAAAACAACACAAGGCAAAAGAAGAACGACAACAACAAATTGCAGAAAAAGAAAAACTTTTAAAAGGTTTAGAGATCTCATCAATTAATGCAATGATTAGAGGTCAAGAAAAGGAAAGACAGCGTATTGCTTCTGATTTGCATGATAGTGTAGGTGCTACTTTAGCAGCGGCAAGATTACAGTTCGAATATTTAATGAAACATCAAATTAATGATGAAGATTCAAAAGATTTAGAAAAAAAGATAAGTCTACTTTTAGATAACGCCTACAATGAAACTCGAGCTATGGCACATTTAAAGAATTCAGGTGTGATGGCTAAAGATGGACTTCTTCCTGCTGTAGAAAAATTAGCAAAAAATGCATCAAGTAAAAATGAATTAAAATTTGAAGTTCAAAGTTTTGGTCTAGATCAACGTTTAGAGAATGCAATAGAAATTTTGATATTTAGGATTATTCAAGAATTGGTAACAAATATTATAAAACATGCTAGGGCAACTCATGCTATTATACATTTAACTAATTACGAAAATAATCTTAATATTATGGTTGAAGATGATGGAGTTGGGTTTGATTCCAAACAATTATCAAAAACTACAAAAGGTATGGGGATTAGTAGTATTGATAGGCGTGTAGAGCATTTAGAAGGACAATTAACAATTGAGTCAGAAATTAATAATGGTACTACAATAATAATAGATATACCAGTATGATAAGAATTGCAATAGCAGAAGATCATCAATCTTTTATTGATGGGATTGAATTACTTTTAGAAAGGGAAAAGGATATCGAAATCGTAGGGACTACAAATGATGGAGAAGAACTATTAAAATTAGTACAATTAAAAGAACCTAGTGTTGTTATTACTGATATCAGAATGCCTAAAATGGATGGTATTGCTGTAACTAATAAAATAAAAAAAATATTGCCACGTACTAAAATTTTAGGTTTTAGCATGTTCGATCAAAAAGCAGCAATTAAACAAATGATAGATGCTGGTGCTTCAGGGTATTTGTTGAAAAGTTCACCTTTAGATGAGGTTTTAAAGGCGATACGTGCAGTTTATAATGGAGAAACTTATTTTGATTCAAATATTCAAATTGAAGCAGAGAACAACAGTAATAAAAAGACAAAAGGATTATTAACAAAAAGACAAATTGAAATTTTAAATTTAGTGGCACAAGGTAAAACCTCTAGGGAAATTGCAACCGAATTGTTTATAGGTATATATACCGTAGATACACATCGAAAAAATATGATTAAAATTTTAGGACTTCAAGGCAAAGGAGAATTGATGCGTTTTGCAATAGAAAAAAAATATAAATTTTAAGCCTTTTTTTATTTCTTTTTGTATGTCATTAAAATACCCAATATCGGGTATTTTTTATTTTATATAATTGTTGGATTTTTGATAACGTGTGTGTTACATGTTAAAAATAATATTTTTTAAAATCAATTATAATTCTAACTTCGCCGTCAATCAACCTAAACTAAATTATGAAATACACAAAATTATTAACTTTGTCGGTTTTTCTATTAACTATGAGTTTATCTTATGGACAAAGCTATGTTGGCCATTCTATAGATAATTATTCTGGTGTTCACGGTATTATTTACAATCCATCTAGTATTGTTGGGTCTAATTTAAGAGCCGACGTTAATTTATTATCTGCAAGTGTCTTTGGAGGTAGTGATTATTTCGGAATTAATCTTAGCGATATCATGAGTTCTGATGGTGGCTTCGATTTTGAAGAAGACAGTGAAAAGTTTCCAAGTAATGCTAATAATTTCTTTTTTAATGTAGATGTTTTAGGACCTTCCTTTATGTTTAACATAAATAAAAAAAATAGTATTGGTTTAGTTACTAGAGTTAGAGCTAATATGAATATAAATCATATAAACGGTGAATTATATGAGGCTGTTGTTGATGATTTTGATGTTAATGATGATTTTAATTTCGATTCAAAAAACTTAAATGGTACGATACACGCTTGGTCAGAGATAGGTTTGGCTTATGGAAGAATCTTAATTGAAAAACCAAATCATGTTTTAAAAGGTGGTGTTACTTTAAAATACTTACAAGGTGCAGGTAGTGCGTTTATGAGTAGTCCAGGCTTGCAAGGTCAATTCTCTGCAAATTCAGAAACATTGGTAACTCAAGGGAACTTTAATTATGGTACAAGTCAAGATTTTGATGCAGACGATTTAGATTTTAGTAATTTAACATCAGGTGTAGGTCTAGATATTGGTTTTACATACCAGTGGTATAAAGAGAAAATTAATAATAATTTTTCAATTAATGAAAACCAATATAAACTTAAGGTGGGAGTTTCTATTACAGATATTGGATCTATTAGTTATGATGAAGCTAAAGTAAGTAGATATAATTTAGATGCCTCAGCAAGTACAGCAAATTATGAGGAGGATATAGAAGAGTTCTTAGATAATAATTACTTAGGAGTGGAAACAACCGAAACTGCAAAAATAAAATTACCAACGGCACTTCATTTACTTGTAGATTATAGGTTATCAAAAAAATGGTTTGTAAGTGCTCAAGCAGATTTATCTATGGTAGAAAAAGGATCGGAGTTAAGTACATCTGTTCTTAATACTGCAACGTTAGCTCCAAGATTAGAAACAAGATGGTTTAGTTTTTATGCACCACTTAGTTTTAGACAGTATGGAGATGTGTCTTTTGGTGGAGGTTTTCGTTTAGGACCTTTAACTGTGGGTTCTGGTTCTGTATTTACAAATCTTTTATCTAGTAGCTCTAAAACTACAGATGTGTATGTTGGTCTTAAAATTCCATTATATAGATAATAATTCATTTTATAGTTGAATAAAAAAATACCCGTTATTGGGTATTTTTTTGATTTAGTATAGTTAGTAGATTTATAAAATGGAATAATATCAATTTATTTAAGCCAACAAATTAACGAGAAGATATTATTTGCTACTAAATTTTTAGTTGAAGATTAATACAATTATATTTTTGTTAGTCTTACTGATAGTCTATAAATTTTAGGGGAATTTAAAAGCTTATAATCAGTAAGTGAAAAAAAACACCTAGAAATAGGTGTTTTTCTTTTTTTAATAGAAGTTTTAAATAATTATTAAATAGAATAAGTTATTAAGAATAAAAAATGCAATCATTTTAATGATTGCATTTTTACTAAAACTTATTTTCTTTACACTACTATTTTGTAGCTGTCAAATTTATTTTTAATTCAATTTCATCATTAATAAATTTATCACCTAAATTATCAAAAAATGATTTTGATCCATGTTTGATATTCCATTTAGAACGGTCTATTGTGAATGAGTCACTAAGGATCATAATTGAATTGTCATCAATAGATTTTATTTTTATAGGGAAACTTATGTTTTTTGTCGTTTCTTTTAACGTTAAATTACCTGAAAGCATCATCACGCTTTCATTATTTGTTTTGAAGCCTGTGATTACAAACATTGAATTTGGGTATGTTTGAACATCAAAAAAATCAGCACTCTCAAGATGAGATTTTAATTTTGCATTCCCCTCTTCTTCAACGGGGATATCTTTAACAATAATACCATTCATTTCAATAACAAATTTCCCGCCTTTTACAATACCTTCACTAGTGCTTATTTTTCCACCTTTAATTGCAATTGTTCCATTGTGAGAACCTGTAGGTTTAAAACCTTTCCATTCAATTACAGATTTGTCGGTATCTACTTTATAAGTAACAATATCGGATTTAGAACCTGCAACATCCTCAGCCTGTTTGGTGTCGGCTTCTTTTGCTTTATCACCACAACTTGTAAATGCAATAAAAGTAATTAATGTAAAAATCCTTAAAAAATTAGTCTTCATCTTTTGTGTTTATTTGATTTCGTTTAAAAATACGAAGATATAAAAACAAAGGTTAAAGTGAGATAAAGAAATGTTAATGACATTTTGACATTATTATAATAATGGCAGTACTTTTGCCAATACTATTGAAAGCAAAAAACGAACTCAAAATGAGTAAAGAAGATAAAAATACAAATATTGAAGATCCTAATGTAGAGGATCAAAATTCTACTACTGCAGAAGCAGATTCAGTAGAGCAAAATGAAGTTAGATCGGTAGAAGAGCAACTTCAAGATCAGTTAGTCGCAGAAAAAGATAAGTTTATGCGATTATTTGCTGAGTTTGAAAATTATAAAAAACGAACTAACAAAGAGCGTATTGAACTGTTTAAGACAGCAAGTCAAGAAGTCGTAGTGGCTATGCTTCCTGTATTAGACGATTTTGAACGTGCTTTATCTCATATAGAGGAAGATAAAGAAGCAGAAGAATTAAGAAAAGGAGTTTTGTTAATTTATAATAAATTAGTTAATACTTTAGAGAATAAAGGGTTAACTAAAATAGAAGTAAGACAAGGCGATACTTTTAATGCAGATATTCATGAAGCTATAACTCAAATAGCAGCACCTTCAAAAGATTTAAAAGGTAAAATTATTGATGTTGTAGAGCATGGTTATAAATTAGGTGATAAAATAATTCGTTTTCCTAAAGTTGTAATCGGACAATAATAGATAATAACAAGGTTCACCGTTTTTTTACAAAATATCAAGAATAAATTAGTTGATGAAAGAAGATTATTACGACATATTAGGAATAAGTAAAGGAGCATCTGATGCCGAAATAAAAAAAGCTTATCGTAAAATGGCCTTAAAATATCATCCAGATAAAAATCCAGATGATAATGAAGCTGAAGAAAAGTTTAAAAAAGCAGCAGAAGCCTATGAGATTTTAAGTAACGCAGATAAGAAAGCGCGTTATGACCAATTTGGACACCAAGCTTTTGATGGCGGCGGTGGCGGCGGAGGTTTCGGAGGAGGCTTCGGTGGCGGAGGTATGAATATGGATGATATCTTTAGTCAATTTGGTGATATTTTTGGAGGCGGTGGCTTTGGAGGCGGTAGCGGCTTTGGCGGTGGCGGAAGACAACGCGTTGTTAAAGGAAGTAACTTAAGAATCCGTGTTACATTATCATTAGAAGATATCGCTAACGGTGTTGAAAAGAAAATTAAAGTAAAACGTAAAATACAAGCACCAGGGACTACTTATAAAACTTGTAGTACTTGTGGTGGTTCTGGTCAAGTTACTAGAGTAACCAATACTATTTTAGGTAGAATGCAAACAGCTTCTGCTTGTCCTACTTGTGGAGGAGCAGGACAGTCTATAGACAAAAAACCAGCAGATGCAGATGCACATGGTTTAAAAGTTTCAGAAGAAACGGTTACAGTTAAAATACCAGCAGGTGTTGTTGACGGAATGCAGCTTAAAGTTACCGGAAAAGGTAATGATGCACCCGGAAATGGTATAGCAGGAGATTTATTAGTAGCAATTCAAGAAGAAGAGCATCCTACTTTAAAACGAGAAGGTGATAATCTACATTACGATATGTATGTTAGTTTGCCAGATGCCGTTTTAGGTAACTCTAAAGAGATCGATACTGTTACAGGTAAAGTTAGAATTAAGATAGAGCCAGGTGTGCAGTCTGGTAAAATATTAAGATTACGTGGTAAAGGTATTCCTAGCATTAATGGCTATGGAGGTGGAGATTTACTAGTGCATGTAAATGTTTGGACACCAAAGACTTTAAATAAGAAGCAAAAAGCCTTTTTTGAAAGTATGAAGGATGATGAGCATTTTGAGCCTAAGCCAGAAAGCACTGACAAGTCTTTTTTTGAAAAGGTGAAAGATATGTTTTCTTAAACTACTTCTATTGAATAAAAATTAGTATATTTGATTATCGCTAATCTTATTAGCGGTAATTTTTCTTTTTCATAGCAATTTTTTCCCATCCTTATCTAACCATGAGGGTGGGTTTTGTTTTTTTACCAATTCGATTCTAAATCGAACTAGCGATTTATCGTGTTTTATGAGTTCTTTTTATTCAGAAAGCTTTTTTCGTTAGATCTAAAATATATTGTTTAAATTAAAGCTTCACTTTTATAGGAGTGAAAGAATTATTAGTACTTTAAATAAATAGTAGCACTTTCTTATTTTAGAATCTCTAACATTTAATATATTTACAGACTAACCATACCTCTAAAATTTAGATTAATATGAATGACTTATTAGTTGCTAATTCCGTGTCTAAGAGTTTCGGGAATTTTAAAGCACTAAATGAAGTGTCTATCGCTGTGCCAAAAGGCAGCATTTTTGGTTTACTTGGCCCAAACGGGGCAGGTAAAACCACTTTGATACGTATTATAAATCAAATTACAATGCCAGATACTGGTTCTGTTTTATTAGATGGCCAACCGCTAAAAGGAGACCATGTTAGAGATATTGGTTATTTGCCAGAAGAACGTGGCTTATATAAATCAATGAAAGTAGGCGAGCAGTGTTTGTATTTAGCACAATTAAAAGGCTTAACTAAAACGGAAGCAAAAGACCGGTTAAAATATTGGTTCGATAAGCTAGAAATTGGAGATTGGTGGAATAAGAAAATTCAAGAGTTAAGTAAAGGTCAAGCACAAAAAATACAATTTATTGTTACGGTGCTTCATCAACCTAAGCTATTGATTTTTGATGAGCCATTTTCAGGTTTCGATCCTATAAATGCCAATTTAATTAAAGACGAAATTTTACAACTTAGAGACGAAGGAGCTACCGTAATTTTTTCGACGCATAGAATGGAGTCTGTAGAGGAGCTATGCGATCATATAGCATTAATTCATAAATCTAATAAAGTTTTAGACGGAAAGTTAAACGATATTAAACGTCAGTATAAAACCAATACATTCGAAGTTGGATTAGAGTCTTTAAATAAAGAAAAAGTGTTATTAGAAATTCAAGATAAATTTGAAGTGCTTCCGGCAACTTTTAAAAACTTGAATGATGATATAAAATTGAATATTAAAATAAATGAACAAACATCACCAAATGATTTATTGTCATTTTTAACCTCAAAATCAGAAGTGCATCACTTTGTTGAAGTGATTCCATCTGCTAGTGATATTTTTATTCAAACTGTAAACAACAATCAATAATGAATCATTTACCATTAATTATAAAACGCGAGTATTTTACAAAAGTGAAAAACAAATCATTTATTGTAATGACGTTTTTAAGTCCTTTAATAATGATTGCGCTTATTGCAGTTGTAGCTTATTTATCACAGCTAAATAATGAAAAGGAACGTACCATTTCGGTTTTAGATGAAACAGGATATTTAAAAGATGTATTTATAGATTCAGAACATACAAATTATACCAATCTTAATGGGTTAAGTCTAGAAGACGCTATTGTTTTAGTGAAAGAGAAGGAAGATTATGGACTTTTATATATCTCTAAAACAAATTCTCTAGATGATGTTACAGGGCATGTAAATTTTTATTCTGAAGATTCACCTTCATTAAGTGTTATATCTGGTTTAGAACGTCAGATTGAAAAACGACTTAAAGAAAAGAAATTGGAGTTAGACGGAGTTTCTTTAGCACAAATAGAAGCTTCTCAAATTAATATTGATATTGCACAAGAAAGTTTTGATGGAGAAAAAAGTTCTAAAATAGACAATGTTGTAAAGCTAGCTTTTGGTGGTGCTGCAGGATATTTACTTTTTATGTTTATCATTATTTATGGTAACATGATTATGCGTAGTGTTATTGAAGAAAAAACAAGTAGAATTATAGAAGTTATTATTTCGTCTGTAAAACCAATTCAATTAATGATGGGGAAAATTATAGGAACCTCATTAGCCGGAATTACGCAATTTGTAATTTGGGTCATTTTAGGAGCCGTTTTAATGTTTGTTGTTTCTGCTATTTTCGGTATAGATTTAGCGCAAGTGCAGTCACCGCAACAAGAAATGGTAAATCAAGCTATGCAGGCTGGTGACCCACAAGTTATGGCAGAAAATTTAATTAATGCCATTAGTAATCTTCCATTAGCAAACTTGGTTATTGCCTTTTTGTTTTTCTTTATAGGTGGATATTTATTATACAGTTCATTATACGCTGCTATTGGCGCTGCTGTTGATAACGAAACAGATACACAACAATTTATGTTACCAATTTTAATGCCTCTTATGTTGGCTGTTTATGTTGGTGTGTTTACAGTTATAGAAGATCCTCATGGAACAGTATCTACGGTTTTTTCTTTTATTCCATTAACGTCACCTGTCGTTATGTTAATGCGTATTCCGTTTGGTGTGCCACTTTGGCAACAAGCTTTGTCATTAGTGCTATTACTAGCAAGCTTTGTTTTTGCCGTTTGGTTTGCAGCTAAAATTTATAGAGTAGGAATTTTGATGTACGGAAAAAAACCAACCTACAAAGAACTTTTTAAATGGTTGAAATATTAATCTATGATTCAAGATTTAGAACATATTGGTGAAACGATTACGGAGAGTAGCGCTTGGGAAACGACTAAGGCATTTCTCAATAAAAATATGACAATTGGTGAAAATATCAGTATTTCAATACTTGATGTTATCATTGTTATTACCGCTATTTTTATCACTACAATTGTTTTAAGAATTGTTCTTAAAATCATTACTAGAAACATTCCTAGTGAGAACAAAGGAAAGTTTAATGTCGTTTACGGTTATTTTCGTTGGTTAGTATATGTAATAATTCTCTTTGTAACATTAAGTAGTGTTGGTGTTAATGTTACTGCTGTTTTTGCAGCATCTGCAGCCTTATTAATCGGGATTGGGTTAGCGTTAGAGACTTTATTTCAAGATATTATTTCTGGTATTTTTATTTTAATAGATCAATCTGTTCATGTAGATGATATTATAGAAATTGAAGGTAAAGTCGGTAGAATTATAGAAATTAAACTAAGAACTACAAGAGCAGTAACCATAGATAATAAAGTATTAATAATACCAAATCATCTTTATTTAACCAATTCACTTTATAATTGGACACAAAACGGAACTACAACTCGCGAAAGTGTAGAGGTTGGCGTTGCTTATGGAAGTGATGTGCAGTTGGTAAAAAAGTTGTTATTAGAGGCCGCAAGTACACACCCTAAAATTTTACCTAGTCCACCACCGACGGTCGTTTTTACAAATTTTGGAGATAGTTCTTTAGATTTTAAATTAGTTTTTACATTAGGAGATAGTTTTACAGCACAGATTCCTAAAAGTGATATTCGTTTTGAAATTGATCGTCTTTTTAGAGAAAATAATATTGCTATTCCATTTCCTCAGCGAGATATTCATATTATTAATAGCGGTAATGAATCATAGAAAAAGAAACATTTAATTCATGAGTATGAAGTCTTTTAAGATTTTAATTATAGTATTAACCTTAAGTTTTTCAAAACTTGTTATAGGTCAGGTTACTGATTTAGCTCGGTTAGAATATTCATTTATTCCTAAAAGTAAATCTCAAGATCAGTACACACGATTGAGGGCTTTAGTTAATTATCCAATTGAAATTAAGAAAGATAATTATTTGGTATTTGGAGCAGAGTATAATAGAATTATTTTAAACCTTGAAGATAATTATCCGTTTGATAGTTCTTTATTTCAAACACTCAATGTTATAGATTTAAATATCGCTTATACCTTTAAAACAAGTGAGTTTTGGAGGTATGGAATTAAATTTAATCCACGTATAGCATCAACATTAACGCATCAGATCACTAATGAAGATATTTTTCTTAATGGAGGTATTTTTACCATTAATGATAGAAGAAGAGACGAAACGGCAGAGAAACCATATCGTTTAATTCTAGGAATAACCTATAATTCAACTGCGGGAACGCCTTTTCCATTGCCTTTTGTTAGTTATTTTAGGCGTGTTAATGAGTCTTGGTCTTTTAATCTAGGTGTTCCAAAATCTAATTTAAAGCATTATTTTAGTGAAAAAAGTATGACTCAAGTTTTTGTTGGCTTAGACGGTTACTTAGCACATTTACAAAGCCCTTTAGAAATTAATGGAAAAAAAGTAGATAATATATCAATGTCTGTTGCCTTATCTGGTTTGGGATATGAATATTGTTTTTCAAAACATTTAGTTCTTTATGTATACAGTGGACACACATTTAGGTTTAAAAATGTACTTAGAAATGAAGATAGGGATGAAGTCTATCCGTTAAATGATTCAAATTCATTTTACTTAAGAACAGGAATAAAATTTAAAATATAATTATGCCAAAAATATTGATAATTGAAGATGAAGCAGCAATACGTCGTGTATTAGTTAAAATTTTATCTGAAGAAAATGACACCTATCAAGTAGAAGAAGCAGAAGACGGTTTAGTAGGAATTGAGAAAATAAAAAAGAACGATTACGACCTTGTGCTATGCGATATAAAAATGCCAAAAATGGATGGTGTTGAAGTTTTAGAGGCAGCAAAAAAAATAAAGCCTGAAATTCCGATGGTTATGATTTCTGGTCATGGTGATTTAGACACGGCAGTAAATACAATGCGTTTAGGTGCTTTTGATTATATTTCCAAACCACCAGATCTTAATAGATTATTAAATACCGTTCGTATTGCTTTAGATCGAAAAGAGCTTGTCGTAGAAAATAAAATGCTGAAGAAAAAAGTCAGCAAAAACTACGAGATGATTGGTGAGAGTGATAAGATAGCGCGTATTAAGGACATGATTGATAAAGTAGCACCAACAGATGCACGTGTTTTAATTACAGGTCCAAACGGAACAGGAAAAGAACTCGTTGCACACTGGTTACATCAAAAAAGTGACCGTTCTAAAGGCGCTATGATTGAGGTTAATTGTGCTGCAATACCAAGCGAACTTATAGAAAGTGAATTGTTTGGTCATGTTAAAGGTGCGTTTACATCAGCGGCAAAAGATAGAGCAGGTAAATTTGAAGCTGCAAACGGTGGAACTATATTTTTAGATGAAATTGGCGATATGAGTTTGTCTGCACAAGCTAAAGTTTTACGTGCTTTACAAGAAAGTCGTATTCAACGTGTAGGAAGCGATAAAGACATTAAAGTCAATGTTAGAGTTGTAGCAGCAACCAATAAGAATCTTAAAAAGGAAATTGAAGAAGGTAACTTTAGAGAAGATTTATACCACCGATTAGCTGTTATTTTAATTGAAGTTCCTTCTCTTAATGAAAGAAGAGAAGATATTCCTTTATTAATAAATTATTTTGCTAAAAAGATTTCTAAAGAACACGGAAATATTGAAAAATCATTTTCTGATAAAGCCATTAAATTACTTCAAAATTATGATTGGACAGGTAATATTAGAGAGTTGAGAAATGTTATTGAACGTCTCATTATTTTAGGAGGAAATGAAGTTAGTGAAAGTGATGTAAAAGCTTTTGCTTCAAAATAAAACATACTGATTATGAAGGATATTAAGATTGAAGATTTTAAAATATCATCTCAAATTAAGATTGAAGATTTACCCACAACATTTGATTTAGAGTCAAGTGAAAAAAAGATAGAAAAGAAATTAAGAAAAGTAAGCGAAGATTTAGCTGAAATTCAGAATGCAATGTATGCGCATGGTAAGTATTCTGTTCTATTTTGTATTCAGGGAATGGATACTGCGGGTAAAGACAGTTTAATTCGTGAAGTATTTAAAGAATTTAATGTTAGAGGAATTATTGCTCATAGTTTTAAAAAGCCAACAGATTTAGAGTTAAAACACGATTATCTTTGGAGACACGTTAAGGCTTTGCCTGCAAGAGGTAAATTCGGGATTTTTAATAGAACGCATTACGAAAATGTACTAGTTACAAGAGTGCATCCAGAATATTTAATGTCAGAAAACCTTCCTGATATAACTTCTGTTAAGGATGTAGATGATTCTTTTTGGGAAAAGCGATTCGATCAAATTAATAATTTTGAAAAGCATATTGCTGACAATGGCACTATCATTTTTAAATTTTTTATAAATATTTCCAAAGAAGAGCAAAAGAACCGCCTGTTGAGACGTTTAAATAAACCCAATAAAAACTGGAAATTTTCACCAGATGATTTAGATGAACGCGAATGTTGGGAGAGTTACCAAGCTTGTTATCAGGAAGCTATTAATAAAACATCAAAGCCTCATGCACCTTGGTATAATCTTCCTGCTGACGATAAACCAACAGCAAGGTATATTGTAGCTAAAATTCTTTATGATACACTTAAAGAATATACAGATATTAAGGAGCCGGAATTACCAGCGAAAGAAAAAGCTAAAATTGATGACTATAAAGCGAGATTAGAAAATGAGTAAAAACAAAGAAGAACTTCCATATTCAGAAATGCCAGAATATGCTGATAAATTTACAGCAGGAACAATGGCTGCGCGTATGGTTGATGCTTTAGGGTTTCGGTTTTATTGGGCTACAGATAATTTATCAGTAAAAGATTTGTCTTATAGGGCAAATGAAGATTGTATGTCTGCAAAAGAGACTATAGAACATATTTATAGTTTATCTCAACGTATAGTAAATTCAACATTAAAGAAGTCTAATTCTAATGAAAAAGAAGAATTATCTTATATCGAATTACGTACTAGAATATTAAACAATCTAAAAATAGCTTCTGATATTTTAAAAACAAGTGAAGACATTTCTCAATACAAAATCATTTTTGGCGAACGAGAAATTCCATTTTGGAACCAAGTTAATGGTCCAATAGCAGATTCTATTTGGCATTGTGGCCAATTGGTCGTTTACAGAAGAATTACTGGTAATCCAATAAATGAAAAAGTGAACCATTTTACAGGTAAACTAAGGGATTAATTTTTTTATAGCTGCTCTTTGGTTTGACCCTCAACAGATTTGCCATATTCTTTGGTGTAAATTTTAACTAAAGCCATAAATATGCTGATTAAAAGTGGTCCGAAAATTAGACCTATAAATCCAAATAAAGGCACACCAATAATAACACCGATTAATGTGATTAAAGGGTGAACATCATCTAGTTTTTGTAATACATATAATCTAATAATATTATCTGTAGTCCCCACTACGATAATTCCGTAAAGTAATACACCCCATGCTTGGAAGGTGTCACCAGAAGAAAGACTTAATATAAATACGGGTATAATACCTACAAAAGTTCCGATAAAAGGAATCATAGATCCAATAGTAACAATTACAAACCAAAAGAAAGGATCTTCAATGCCAAATATTAAAAACCCTATTAAAGCAATAATACCTTGAGCAATGGCTACTAGCGGAATACCTATGGCATTAGATCTAATCATAGCTTGTATTTCAGTGCCAATCTCACTTAAATTATCTGTGTTCATAGGAATATAATCACGCAGTGATTGTCTTAATTCTTTCCGATTCGTTAGCATAAAATAAAGTATAAAATACATGATACTAATGGCAATAAACAAGTTAAATGTATTACCAGCCATATTTTGTAATCCATCAGATAGCCACGTCGTTATTCCTTCAGTATCTATTTGAGAGTTAATATCAATACCTGTTTTAAATTTAAATCGTCCAATTTGTTCTTTAAAAGCATCAATTACTTTTCCACTATTTTTAGAGAGCTCAGATATTTTATTACCTAACATAATACCAAATCCAGAAAGCGGAATTAAAATAAGAAAAAAAGATCCCGTCATCAGCATTAGTGCTGCTAATGAAGACTTCCAGTTATACTTATCTACAAGGCTTTTCATTGGTTTTCTGAGTAAAATATAAAATGTAATTGCGCCTAAAACACCACTCAAATAGGGTAGCATTTCACTAAAGATTAAACTTCCGGAGAGGATGATTAATAGTAAAATGAATATTTGACGGATAATTTTAGGCGCAATTTGTTTCATGTGTATAGGGTTTTATAACTAATCAAATATAGTTGTAAACGACCTACTCTTATGCTCTAAAAAAAGAAAAAATTAACGCAATTAATATTAACGTTATTCATATTATTTAAATAGTGATTTCAACTTGGTTATTTAAAATGTCATCAAAAGTTTCACGCTTTCTTATAAGATGAGGTTTTCCTTTATATAATAAAACTTCTGCAGGTCTGTAACGTGAATTATAGTTACTAGCCATTGAGTAACAATAAGCACCAGCGTTTTTAAAGGAAATAATATCGCCTTCGTTTATTTCTGGGATTCGTCTATTATTGGCAAAAGTATCTGTTTCGCATATGTAACCAACTACAGAATAAAAACGTTCGCGTCCTTTTGGGTTAGAGATGTTTTCTATTTCGTGCTGAGAACCGTAAAGCATTGGTCTTATTAAATGGTTGAATCCTGAATCTATCTGAGCAAAAACAGTAGAGGTTGTTTGTTTAACCACATTTACTTTTGCTAAAAAGATACCAGATTCACTGACTAAAAACTTACCTGGTTCAAAAGCTAAGGTTAATTGTTTTCCGTATTCTTTACAGAATTGGTTAAAACGTTTCGATAATTTATCACCTAATTCTTCAATATTAGTTTCAATATCACCATCTTTATAGGGTACTTTAAATCCTGATCCAAAATCAATAAATTCTAAGGTTTTGAAATTTTTAGCAGTTTCAAATAAAATTTCACTTGCATATAAAAATACATCAATATCTAAAATATCACTTCCTGTATGCATGTGAATACCATTAATATTCATTTGGGTATTCTCTATAATACGAAGTAAAAGTGGAATTTGGTGAATAGAAATTCCAAATTTACTATCAATATGTCCAACAGAAATATTAGTGTTTCCACCAGCCATAACATGCGGGTTAATACGAATACAGACAGGAGTTTTAGGATGCTTAGTCCCAAATTGTTCTAATATAGATAGATTGTCTATGTTTATTTGAACGCCAAGTTTAGCAACTTCTTCAATTTCTTCTAAAGAAACACCGTTTGGTGTAAAAATAATTTTCTCAGGTTTAAAACCTGCTTTAAGTCCTAATAGAACTTCTTGTATAGAAACGGTATCTATACCAGAACCAAAAGAATTAAATAACTTTAAGATTGAAATATTAGAAAGTGCTTTAACAGCGTAGTTTAGCTTTAAGTGCTTTACCTTACTAAATGCATTAGTTAATCGTTTGTATTGAAATTCGATTTTTTCAGCGTCATATACATATACCGGACTTCCGAAATCCTTCGCAATTTGTAATAAGGTGTTTTGTTCCATCTTTTTATTAGATATTATTGATTTTAGTTGGACAAAAGTAAATGTAATCCTTATTTAAAACATATAAATGTAAAAAAATATCTATTTTTACACAAAATGTTATATATTTAACAAATGAAAACAATTGCATCCTGTGTTCAAGAGATTATTGTCTCTAGTCCATTTTTAGAAGAAGGCTTATCTCGAGAGATTATTAATTTTTCGGCTTTAGCTAAAGATTTAAATGAGCCAATTTCAAAAATGTTACGAAAACCGGTTAAAGACGGTGCTATAATGATGGCACTTAGAAGGTTTCAACAACCCTTAAATTTTGAAAATAAGAGTCGTTTACAAAAGATTTTTAATCAATTAGGAGATATTACGGTACGTTCAAATTTAAGTGATTTTACATTTCAAAATTCAAAAACACTTATTGAAAGTCATTCTAAAATATTAGATAGAATAGGTGCTAATAATCAAATATTTTACGCCTTTACTCGCGGAATGTTTGAAAGTAATATTATTATTTCTACTACCGAAAAAGAAAGTATTTTAAAGATATTTAAAAATGAAACACAAATAGGATTACAAGATAAGTTATCTGCAATTAGTATTTATCTGCCCAATGGTAATTCTAAAATCGTAGGTTTGTATTATCAAATTTTTAAGCGTTTGGCTTGGGAAAATATAACATTATATGAAGTGGTATCTACAACAAATGAATTTACGGTAGTTGTTGAGGATTATTTAGTAGATAAAGCATTTTCTGTGATAAAAGACTTAAAAATATAAAGTTTAACTTAGTTAGATAAAAATAAATGTACTGCTATGTTG
The DNA here is from genome assembly GCF_019278425.1 of Winogradskyella sp. HaHa_3_26. Lineage (NCBI taxonomy): Bacteria > Pseudomonadati > Bacteroidota > Flavobacteriia > Flavobacteriales > Flavobacteriaceae > Winogradskyella > Winogradskyella sp. HaHa_3_26. The sequence continues at coordinate 2,896,600 of NZ_CP058981.1, forward strand.
CAAATTTACAGTAGTTTAAATCAATAATAAAAACTATTGCTAAAAACTATTAGTATGCTTATTTTTGTGCGACCAATAAATTTCTGATTAAAATGAATTTACACGAATATCAAGGAAAAGAATTATTAAGCAGTTTTGGAGTACGTATTCAACGCGGTATTGTAGCTCAAAGTGCTAAAGAAGCTGTTGAAGCAGCTAAGCAATTAACAGCTGAAACAGAAACAGGATGGCATGTGATTAAAGCACAGGTTCATGCAGGTGGACGTGGAAAAGGTGGAGGAGTAAAATTAGCCAAAAACCTTAAAGAAGTTGAAGAAATTGCAGGACAAATTATAGGAATGGATTTGGTTACACCTCAAACTTCTGCGGAAGGAAAGCGTGTGCACCAAGTTTTAGTTGCTGAGGATGTTTATTATCCAGGTGAATCTGAGCCAAACGAATATTACATGTCTGTATTATTAAACCGTGCTACAGGTAGAAATATGATTGTATATTCTACTGAAGGAGGAATGGATATTGAGACTGTTGCTGAAGAAACACCAGAATTAATACATAACGAAGAAATAGATCCTGCTACAGGTATTTTACCTTTTCAAGCGCGTCGTATAGCTTTTAACTTAGGCTTATCTGGACTTGCTTTTAAAGAAATGACAAAATTTGTTACAGCATTATATACTGCTTACGATAAATCTGATGCTTCTTTATTTGAAATCAATCCTGTTTTAAAAACAAGTGATAGTAAAATAATGGCTGTAGATGCTAAAGTAACTTTAGATGCTAATGCATTATACAGACATAAAGATTTAGCTGCATTACGTGACTTACGTGAAGAAAATCAAATTGAAGTTGAAGCAGGTGCTTTAGGTTTAAACTATGTTGATTTAGACGGAAATGTTGGTTGTATGGTTAATGGTGCTGGTTTAGCTATGGCAACTATGGATTTAATTAAGCAAGCAGGTGGTGAGCCAGCTAACTTTTTAGATGTTGGTGGTACTGCTGATGCAGCTAGAGTAGAAGCAGCTTTTAAAATTATTTTAAAAGATCCTGCAGTTAAAGCTATTTTAATTAACATCTTTGGAGGTATTGTACGTTGTGACCGTGTGGCACAAGGTGTAATAGATGCTTACAAAAACATGGGTAACATTAGTGTACCAATCATTGTACGCTTACAAGGAACAAATGCAGACATCGCTAAAGAATTAATTGATAATTCTGGTTTAGATGTAATGAGTGCAACTGAATTCCAAGAAGCTGCAGATAAAGTGCAAGAAGTATTAGCATAAGCTATTTTCTAAAAGGTTTTTAACCTTGTAGATATATAAATAAAAAAGAGCAACATTTTAATGTTGCTCTTTTTTTATTTAGGTTTATTAGAATCTTTCTTTTTAGGCATTGGACCTCTTAAATGAATAATTAATCCATTAAGGAAATTTCTTAAAATTTGATCTCCACATTCCATGTATTTCGGGTGGTCTTCGTTTCTAAACATAGCGTTTAATTCACTTTTAGAAATTCTAAAATCTACTAATTCTAAGATTTTTACTATATCATCATCTCTTAGCTTATGAGCTACTCTTAGTTTTTTAAATATGTCGTTATTTGTCATAAATTTTAATTTTGATTTCTAACTATTATAGAAATCATATTTAGATTATTACCATTATAAATATTTATCTCAAGCTAGGCGAAATCTGCTTTTTTATAATTCTCGCATAATATAAGTAAATATAGTTAAATGATTTTGATTAAAAATATTGAATTTATAGTTAGTTAGTTTTTTGGTTAAATAATTGTTTTTCAGTATTTTAGGTTGTGTTGTTTATTTTGTTTCAACACTAATCATATAGTAAAAACAAACTGTTTTTTTATTGTATAATTACTGTTTTAATTTGATAAACGTTTAATAAAATCGACTAAGTACGTTTAATTTTTCGACAAGATACATTATATCAACGACAATAAAATAATGGACCTCTGTAACTTTACAGTATAATTTAATCCCTTATAATTATGACGAATCGCGTTGAGAAATTGAGTTTACTTTCTGAGATGATTGCATTTGCACAGACAGAAGATAGTGTAAATTCTATTGAATATAATTTTTTATATAGTATCGCGAAGCAATTAGATATTTCTAAAGAAGATTTTCAATATTTATTTGAGCATCCTGTAACTTATTTGCATCTTAAATCGCATAGTGAGCGTATTGTACAGTTTCATAGATTGGTTCTTTTAATGAACCTAGATCATAAAGTAGCACCTAAGCAATTGGTTAAAATTCATAATTTTGGATTACGTATGGGGTTAAGCCATGATTCTATAAATAGAGTTCTTGATTTAATGGAGAGCTTTCCAAATAAAATGGTACCAGCAGATTTTTTAATTGATATTTTTAAGGTACAGTATAATTAGTACTAGATCTCTATTTTTTTAATTCAGTAACTTTTTAAGTCTTATTTAGAAGAAACTATTGATTGTTATAATAGAGCAAATTACTAATGACAAAAAGCTAACTATTGTTAATGTACTTTTTTTGTTTTTAATTAAAAATAGTGTTCCAATTACTAATAATATTATTTGTGCAATTAAAAAGGGTATCGTAAATATCTCTTTAAAAACGCTAATTAAAACAGCATCTATTTTATACATACTAATGAGCCCAATTAATATAAAGTAAGATACAACTGTAAAATTCGCAATTATTAAGTTTCTATTTGTTGATAATTTGTTCATTTTATTCGGTTTTGAACTAATGATTTTAGATGTTATTTTTTTAATCACCTATTTTTCTTTTAACTCTTCTGTTTGTTTGACTAATTTATTAACGTTTTTATGTGTTGAATAAATTTGAAAAAATGATTACTAATATCATTGCACCTATAATAATGTTTTCCATATTTCTTTATAATTTAATTACTGAGCTGAAGTTGTTTTAATCTTTAATCTAAAATAGTAAATTAATATATAGGATATTGATATTTAATTGTTTAATGTCTATGCTGTTTGAGTGAAGTTAATCATTCTATTTTTTCAAGTTCATTATTAATTAAAATTAATTTATTATTTATTTCAAAAGAGTATTCGTTTGAATAGTCAACGCAATGCTGAAATAGTTGTTGTGATTTTTCTAATTTTTCAATTTTACGATTTTTTTTAGATTCAATTGTAGCATCTAAATAAATTAATTCAGCTAAAAACTCAACGCGTTTTAAATAATTTCCATCTTTTAATTTAAAAAACTTAATTAATTCTTCATATTCCGTATTAAGAAAGTAATCTTCTTTGTTTCCTAATAATCCATACGAATTATTTAACTGTATTTTGGCTCCTTCAATATCATCATTATCAATACTGTTTACAATTCTATTGATAGCATCAAAAAATGTTTGAATAAGTCGCATTATATAATCTTTTTCAATCATATTTTCTTATCTATATATTATACATCTAAAAATTCCGATTAAATATATGATAACTTATTAGCTTAATACTTTGATTAAGTATGTTTTTATCAACGTTTTTATTCAGTTACAGAACTCCAATTTTCTCCTGTTTTAATTCTATTAATTTGCGTGTTAGATACTCCAAAACGTTTTGCAATAATGTTAATTCTAGTTCTATTGTTTTTTAATTGACGTTTAATGATCTTTACTTTTCCTTCACTTAATTTCCCAATATTTTTACTTCTTTTTTTAACAATTCCTTCCCATTTTGGGTTGTTAAATTGATGAAGTTCTTTTTCTCTTTTAGTAGCCCATTTTAGGTTTTCAATTCGATTATCGGTTTTGTCATAATTTAAATGAATAACACAGATTCCGTTGTTTTTTTCCAGAAAATGTTCTGCAACAAGTTTGTGAACGTATCTACTAGTCTGTTTTCCGTTCTTTTTTTGTTTAAGAGGTAAATTTTGATATCCGTTTATAAAATATTCTTTGACAATAAATTCCTCATCTGTTTTACAGTTTATAATTCTACCGTAATTTGATATTTTAAATTTTTCTTTTTCCGAAATTTTATCATCAAATTCGATTTCTTTCCATTCTTCATTCCAGTAATTTCGTATCATCTTCGTTTTCGTTTTCGTTTTCGTTTTCGTTTTTTTTTTTTTCTTTCTTTTTTTTCAAATGTTGCGTAACTATTTCACTTTTTCTAACTTACTTTGATACGCTGTAATTTCATCTCTAAAACGTGCTGCTTCTAAAAAGTCTAATGCTTTTGCAGCTTGCTCCATTAATTTTCTATTTTCTCTAATTTTCTTTTCTAATTCACCTTTCGTTAAGTATTCACTTTCCGGTTCTGCTGCAATTTTAGCATCTAATTCTGTTCTGTATGTACTTACAGAATTTTGACTTAAAGCACTATTTAAACTTTTATTTAACGCTTTAGGCGCTAGGTTGTGTTTGGTATTATAAGCTATTTGCTTTTCACGACGATAATTAGTCTCGTCTATTGTTTTTTGCATGCTTTTGGTAATTTTGTCAGCATACATTATAGCTTTTCCGTTAAGGTTTCTTGCAGCTCTACCAACCGTTTGTGTTAATGAGCGTGCAGAACGTAGAAACCCTTCTTTATCGGCATCTAATATCGCAACCAAAGAAACTTCTGGTAAGTCTAAACCTTCACGCAGTAAGTTTACTCCAACTAACACATCAAATACACCTTTTCGTAAATCTTGCATAATTTCTACACGTTCTAAAGTGTCTACATCACTGTGTATATATCTTGTTCGGACTGAAATACGAGTTAAATACTTTGTTAACTCTTCAGCCATTCTTTTAGTTAGGGTGGTTACTAAAGTACGTTCGTCTTTTTCAACACGATTTTGAATTTCTTCAATTAAATCATCAATTTGATTTAAGCTTGGTCTAACTTCAATAATTGGGTCTAATAATCCTGTAGGACGAATTATTTGTTCAACATAAACTCCATCTGTTTTCTGCATCTCGTAATCTGCTGGAGTTGCTGAAACATAAATAACTTGATTTTGAAGCGCTTCAAATTCTTCAAATTTTAAAGGCCTGTTATCCATGGCAGCAGGTAAACGAAAACCATAATCTACAAGATTCACTTTTCGGCTTCTATCACCACCGTACATGGCATGAACTTGAGAGATTGTTACGTGACTTTCGTCTATGACCATTAAAAAATCATCAGGAAAATAATCGAGCAAACAGAATGGTCGTGTTCCTGGAGATCTTCCGTCTAAATATCTAGAGTAATTCTCAATTCCTGAGCAATAACCTAATTCACGAATCATTTCTAAATCGAATTCTGTACGTTCTTTTAGTCGTTTAGCTTCAAGATGTTTTCCTATTTCTTTAAAATAATCAAACTGTTTTACTAAATCGTCTTGAATATCTTTTATTGCTCCATTTAAAACATCGGGTGATGTTACAAACATATTTGCAGGATAGATATTTAAACGATCGTAGCGTTCTATAATTTCATTTGTACGAGCATCAAAAGCTTCAATTTCTTCAATTTCATCTCCAAAAAAGTGAATTCTAAATGCATGATCTGCATAACCAGGAAAAACATCTACAGTATCTCCTTTGATTCTGAAGTTTCCGTTTTTAAATTCAGATTCAGTTCTTGAATATAAACTTTGAACCAGTTGGTGTAACAATTTAGTCCTAGAAATAACTTGATCTCGTTCTATAGAAATTACATTTTTTTGAAATTCTACAGGATTTCCAATACCATATAAACAAGATACTGAGGCAATGACAATAACATCACGACGACCAGAAAGTAGGGAAGAGGTGGTGCTTAAACGCATCTTCTCAATTTCTTCGTTGATAGATAAATCTTTTTCTATATAAACACCAGAAACAGGAATGTATGCTTCAGGTTGGTAATAATCATAGTAAGATACAAAATACTCAACGGCATTTTCTGGAAAAAATTGCTTAAACTCAGAGTAAAGTTGTGCTGCTAAGGTTTTATTATGTGCTAAGATTAGTGTTGGCCGTTGTACTTCTTCAATAACATTGGCAACGGTAAATGTTTTACCAGAACCTGTAACACCCAAAAGTGTTTGGTACTTTTCTTTCTCTGTGATGCCTTTTGCTAGTTTTTTAATAGCTTGTGGCTGATCACCTGTTGGTTTAAATTCGGACTCAATTTTAAATCGCATAAAGCAAAGTTACAATAATGTACTTAGACTTTAAATGCTGTAAGCGTTACAATGATGTTAAAAACAAAAGATTGATACAAGTTATTTGCACCAAGTGTTTAATGTTTTAAAGCAAAATGTCCTTTTAATTCCTTTGAGTTTTTTAGTGTAATAAGATACCAGTAGTCATTAGATTCTAATAGATGTCCGTTATAAAACCCATCCCATGAATAATTATTTGGGATTAATTGTTTTAAAAGTTTACCATAACGGTTAAAAATAAGAATTTTTTCTACCATATTATTTTTGTCAATAACAGTCCATGAATCATTCATTCTGTCTCCATTAGGCGTGAAAAATAATGGAATAAAGAGTTCAGATTCAATTTCAAAAGAAAGTGATTTAATAATACAGCTATCCTCACTCGTAACATATAGTGTGTGACTACCTTGTGAAAGATCACTAAAAATATTTGAAGTCTGGATGTTAGAGTAATCTACAGCGTAGTTATAATCTATACTTTGGTCTGACATAGTAACAATTAAAGTTCCGTTACTTATAGAAATATTAGATTGGTCTAAAGAGAAATCTATAGCGTCGTTTACGGTAACATAAAAACTAGATTCGTTAGAGCAGATATTGGGAGCTGTTCCAATTTCGTTATAAATATAAATAGTCTGAGAAGCCGAAATGGTATTATTAGCGTAAAGCGGTGAGCCTGTTCCGTTAGTACCTGTAAAATAATTTCCGTTGGTGAGTTCTGGTAAAATATACTTAGAACATGCTATTTGATCTGGCATTGTATCTACATTTAATGTAGATGAAATAGTAACAGAAAAACTAGATTGATTAGAGCAGTTATTTGGTGCTGTACCAACTTCATTATAAATATAAATGGTTTGTGAAGTTGAAATGGTGTCACCGTCAAAAAGCGGAGTTCCTGTTCCGTTAGTACCTGTAAAATAATTTCCATCCGTAAGTGTAGGCAGTATATATTCTGAACATACCGTTTGGTTAGAAAGTGTATCTACGTTTGGTGTTGATGAAATTGTTACAGTAAAACTCGATTCGTTATCACAGTTATTAGGAGCTGTTCCAATTTCATTATAAATATAAATGGTTTGTGAAGTTGAAATTACATCATCAGCGTTTAATTGAGTTCCACCACCATTTGTCGCAGTGAAATAATTTCCGTTAGTTAAAGTTGGTAAAATGTACTCCGCACATACGGTTTGGTTCAATATCGAATCAACATTAGGAGTTCCGTTTACGGTTACAGTAAAACTCGATTCGTTATCACAGTTATTAGGAGCTGTTCCAATTTCATTATAAATATAAATGGTTTGTGAAGTTGTGATTGAAGCACCAGCGTTTAATTGAGTTCCCCCACCATTTGTTGCAGTGAAATAATTTCCGTTAGTTAAAGTTGGTAAAATGTACTCCGCACATACGGTTTGATTTGAGATAGTGTCAACATTAGGAGTTCCGCTTACAGTTACAGTAAAGTTTGATTCATTATCACAGTTATTAGGAGCTGTTCCAATTTCATTATAAATATAAATGGTTTGTGAAGTTGAAATTGCATCACCGGCGTTTAATTGAGTTCCCCCACCATTTGTTGCAGTGAAATAATTTCCGTTAGTTAAAGTTGGTAAAATGTACTCTATACATACCGTTTGGTTTGCAATTATATCAACCTCAGGAGCATCAATAATTAATTGAGCAGCATCTGTAATTAAGGTACAAGATGTTGTTGATATTTCACAATAATATTGACTTTCATCTAAACTCTCAGGGGCATTATTTACGGTTAAAGTATTTGTTTGAGTACCTGAATAAGTCGCATTATTGGTGAGATTGACCCAATTACCTGAAGCATTGAGAGATTTCCATTGAAATGTAGCCGTACCAGAATCTTCTGTGGTTGAAAAAATAGCTGTTCCATTTTCGCAAATTGTTTTTGAAATTGGATTTGTTATCGTTGGGGTATTATCGGGAATAGGATCTGCGGTATGTGAACCTAAATCAGAGCAGTTTTCATTTGAATTAATAGACCAATCATTACTATCGTAAGTCGTTTGTGGTATGGGTGCATCTGCATTTCTTATAACCGTATAACCTCTTTCATTAGGTGAATTTACAACATCGATTAAGACTCCATTTTTTAAGAGTTCAAATTCGTCATTATCATTAATTCCTGTAGTGATATAAAAATCAACACTTAAGGGAGAACATTCTGAGCCACTTCCCATTTGAATTACAAATGTACTTAACGGAGGAATTGTTCCTGTAATTTGATCGAAAGTATTGTTAGGAGTTACATTGCCTACATCTCCATATCTAAGTATAACATAAGTGTTATCTATAATGACAGGAGAGTTAGTTGGGTTATAAAGCTCTATAATAGCATAGCTACCACTAAAAGCATCATAAATTTCAGAAATATAAATTTCAGCAGTCGTACAATCGGACTCTAAAACTGTAAAATCTGATGACGAATTTCCTGTACAACCACTATTACTTAAAATAGATATATTTGAAGAGCTTGAAGCTCCTGTTGGTATAGTTGCTGTGATTTGAGAATCATCTATAATTGTAAAAGTGGTGCTAATTCCATTAATAGAAACAGTATTAGCATCATTAAAATTACTCCCATTAATAGTAATTAATGTGCTTTCTGGTCCTGTTGTAGGATTGAAAGTATTAATTATTGGAGCCGGACAAAAAGTGTTTTCTGCTAACGCTTTTTTGTCTGTTGAAGCATACGCCGTTGTTGTAAAAAATAAGCACAAGGCGTATATGCAGTTAATTAATAAATTAATACGTTTCATTATTTTAAGTTAGGAGTGAAAAATAATTAGAGGTTATTTATTAAGGTAAACCCAACCTGTAAGAGGTTTAGATTCCGTATTAGGTTCATTTAAGTGTAATACGTAGAAATAAGTTCCTACAGGTAAAATTTTATCGGTTTTCATTAAGCCTTTATTGGCTTTTCCGTACCATTTGTTATTATTGTTACCTATAAAAATTAAAGTTCCATAGCGGTTGTAAACTTCTAATTTGTGGTTAGGATAAACATCATATAATCCCTGAATATTAAACCAATCGTTTTTATTATCATTATTTGGTGAAAAGCCTTGAGGTATAATTAATTCTTCAACAATAGTTGAGATTTCAAAATCTAGAGACTTTATTATACATCCATTAGAATCTTGCACATATAAAGTATGAATTCCTTCGGAAATAAAAGAAATCATATTTTCTGTTTGAAAGCTTGAATTATCTATGGCATATTCATAATTAACAGAAGTGTCAGCCATCGTTATAGTGATTGTATCTTCATTTATTTCAATATTTGAATCACTAAGGGTGAAATCTACAGAAGGAAAAATTGTAATATTAAAACTACTTTCATCAGTACAAGTATTTGGAGTTGTACCAACTTCATTATAAATATATATTGTTTGTGAGGTTGTTATTGTTTCTCCTGCATTAAGTAATAGTCCTGCTCCGTTAGTTTCTGTATAATAGTTTCCATTGGTTAGAGCTGGTAAGATAAATTCTGAACAAATCGATACATCATTAAGTATATCGACTTCAGGATTTAAAACTAGAAGTTGAGCCGCATTGGAAACAAGGTTACAACCGTCTGATGAAATGATGCAATAATACTGTAATCCACTATAATCTTCCGTGGCATCTGTAATCGTTAAAGTATTTGTTGTGGCACCAGAATAATTACTGTTGTTAGTAACGTTTACCCAGCTCCCTGAATTATCTAATACTAGCCATTGGTAAGTGTAAGAACCAGAATCTACAGAAACAGAAAACGTAGCGGTATTGTTTTCGCAAATTTCTTGATTATTAGGCTGTGTTATATTTGGTGTAGCTGAATTATTGTTTGATGTATGTGATCCTAAATCTGAGCAATCTTCAGTTTCTAAAAATAACCATTCGGTTGGATTATATGTTGTACTAGGGGCAGAAGCATCAGCATTTCTTATAAAGGTGTAACCTCTGTCTTCTGCAGTATACATAACATCAATCGTAGTCCCGTTTTTAACTAATCTAATCTCGTCATCTTCATTGATTCCTGTACTAAAACTAACATCTGTAGATAATACACCACAAGAATTTCCATTACCACCCATTTCAATTATATAAGTACTAAGCGGAGCTATTGAACCTGTTAGGGGGATTGTGTTACTAGGAGCGGCATTACCAATATCACCAAAACGTTGTATTTCGTAATTGGCATCTACTGTAATTGTTGAGTTTGTTGGATTGTAAATTTCTATAACTCCGTAAGCACCAGAAACAGCATCGTAAACTTCTGAAATATAAATTTCATCGGCAACGTTACAATCTGAATCTAATACCGTAAAATCTGATAATGAATCTCCCGAACAACCTCCATTACTAAAAACAGAAATTTGAGAAGAATTTGCAGCTCCTGTAGGTACAATTGCTGTTATCTGAGAATCATTAATAATTGTATATGCAGTGTTAATTCCTCCAATAGAAACAGAATTAGTATCATTAAAATTACTACCATTAATGGTGATTAAGGTGTTTTCTGGCCCACTTGTAGGATTAAAATTGTTTATGTTTGGAGTTCCTGAAATAGTGATTTCAAAACTACTTTCGTTAGTACAAGTATTAGGATCTGTACCAACTTCATTATAAATATAGATTGTTTGAGAAGTTGTTATTGTTTCTCCAGCATTCAGTTGAGTTCCTGTTCCATTAGTTCCTGTAAAATAATTACCATCTGTTAAAGTGGGTAATGTAAATTCTGAACAAACGGATACGTTAGGCAGTGTGTCTACATCTATAGTTCCTGAAATAGTGATTTCAAAACTACTTTCGTTAGTACAAATATTAGGAGCCGTACCAACTTCATTATAAATATAGATTGTTTGTGAAGTTGCAATTGCATCATTTGCAAAAAGAGGAGTCCCTGTTCCGTTAGTTCCTGTAAAATAATTACCGTCAATTAAAGTTGGTAAAATATATTGGTAACACACAGTTTGATTAGATAGTGTGTCAACATCTGGATTAGAAACTAAAAGTTGAACAGCATTAGAAACTAAATTACAATCTGATGAGGTAATAATGCAATAGTATTGATTATTATCAAAGCTTTCAGGGGTATTTGTAACCGTTAAAGTATTTGTTGTTGCACCAGAATAATTACTGTTATTAGTAACATTTACCCAATTTCCTGAATTATCTAATACTAGCCATTGGTAAGTATAAGTACCAGAATTTACAGAAACAGAAAACGTAGCAGTATTGTTTTTGCAAATTTCTTGATTATTAGGTTGTGTTAAATTTGGTGTTGTTGTAGAAATGTTGTTTGCTGTGTGTACTCCTAAATCAGTACAATCTTCAGTATCTAAATATAACCATTCGCTAGGTGTATATGTTGTACTTGGTGCAGAAGCATCAGCATTTCTTATAAAGGTGTAACCTCTATCTTCAGCGGTATGCATAACATCAATGGAGGTACCGTTTTTAACTAATCTAATTTCGTCATCTTCATTAATTCCTGTACTAAAACTAACATCTGTAGATAATACACCACAAGAATTTCCATTACCACCCATTTCAATAATATAGGTGCTAAGTGGCGCTATTAAACCTGTTAACGGAATTGTATTACTTGGAGCAGCATTACCAATATCACCAAAACGTTGTATTTCGTAATTAGTATCTACGTTAATTGTTGAGTTTGTTGGGTTATAAATCTCTATAACTCCGTAAGCACCAGAAACGGCATCATAAACTTCTGATATATAAATTTCATCGGCAACGTTACATTCAGAACTCATTAAAGTAAAACTATTAGGTGCTGTTGCAGAACATCCTCCATTAGTTGTGAGTGTTATATTGGTATTGTTAGAAACTCCAGAAGGAACATTAATAGTGATTTCAGAATCATTAATTATTGTGAAATTAGCATTTATACCATCGAAATCTACAGTTGTTATAGTTATAAAATCCGTTCCATTTAGTGTGATTTCAGTGTTCTCTGGTCCACTAAAAGGGCTCATTGTATTTATTGTTGGAGCCGGGCAAGTCACATTTTTGGTATTATAAGTTCTGTGATTTGTAGTGTTAGTTAAAAAATAACCGTTTAAAATTAGGACAAGAGGTAATAGTAAAAAGATATGTTTTTTCATTAAAAATAGATAAAAATGGTCGGCAAAAGTATATAATTAAAAGCTCCCATTTGTTAAGTAATAGTTACGATAACAGCTTGGCTAAAGTAAAGGAATTAATAATGTATTTAAAATATGTATTACATAAATAAATGAAAAAATAAGCCTATTAAAAAAAGAAGTTAATGAATAGATTTAGTGAATTTTAGAATTTTTTTTTAACATCTTATTTCGTTTTTAGTAAATCTTTGATATGTATATTTGCCTTCCTTTAAAAATAAAAATGAAAGTAAAGAGCATTTCTCTAATAATAGCCCTTCTATTTACGTTATTGAATTCTGCACAGAATATTTCAGTAGATAGTCAATTATACACACCTCAACAGCTTATTGAAGATATTCTTATCGATAGTAACTGTATTGATAATGTTGTTGTTACTAATGTTTCTGGCGGAAATTTTAATAGTGCAGAACAGAGTTATGGTTTTTTTGATGCCTCTGGTACTACTTTTCCTTTTGAAAGTGGATTAGTTTTAAGTACAGGAAGGCTTCAAAATGTTCCAGGTCCAAACACAAGTATAAGCGATGATAATGCATCGGGTTGGGGAGGAGATACCGATTTAGAAAATGCACTTAACGAATCAGGAACTATAAATGCTACAATTTTAGAATTCGATTTTACATCGGTAGCCTCTCAAATTAGTTTTAGATATATTTTTGCTTCGGAAGAGTACCAGGAAGGAAATTCTAACAGTTGTCTGTATTCTGACTTATTTGGTTTTTTAATTCGTCCTACTTCAGGTACAGGTCAAATAGAGTATGAAAATATAGCATTAGTTCCGGATACAAATACGCCTGTTAAAGCAACAACAGTTACACCTGGTGTTTCTGGTAGTTGTCCGCCTTTAAACGAAACATATTTTGGAAGTTATAACGATTCTAATGCGCCGATAAATTTTAACGGACAAACAGCCGTACTAACAGCAATCGCTAATGTTGTTCCTAATGAAACATACCATGTAAAACTTGTTATTGCTGACGAACAAAATTATAGATATGATTCTGTAGTCTTTTTAGAAGCGGGTAGTTTTCAGTTATCTACAGATATGGGACCTAATCGTTTAATTGCAACACAAAATGCGCTATGTGAAGGTGAAACTTTAGAATTAAGTGTAAACGAATCTGGAACACCTTCTTACGATTGGTTTAAAGATGGAGTTTTAGTAGATTCTCAACCTAGTGGTTGTATTAATTGTGGAACTTATACAGTAACTGAAGAAGGAACTTATACTGTTGAGGTTGGTTTGGCTAATGGCTGTGTTTCTTATGGTGAAGTTGTTATAGAGTATTCGCCATTACCTGTTGTATCTGATGCTGTTTTAATTGAATGTGATGTGAATCAAGATGGATTAACAACGTTTAATTTATTTGAAGCTTCAGATGATATTACCAATAATGATAATGATTTAAATATTAGAGATTTCTTTTTAACAGAAGCAGAAGCTTTAAGTTATACGAATCCTATTTTAAATCCTCAGAGTTTTGATAATTCTGTGGCTTCTCAAATCGTTTATGCATTTGTCATTAATGATGCTAATTGTTATGAAATTGCAGAGGTAGAACTTCAAACCTCTAATAATATGTTGATCATTCCAGATTTATTAGGTTGTGATGGAGATGTAGTTGATGGGTTTTCAGATTTTAATTTAAGTGATATAGAAGTTGTTATTCAAAATCAAATACCTGTAGGAGCTTCGTTAGATTTTTATGAAACGGAAGACGATGCTTTTAATGAAAGTAATGCATTGCCAAATACCTATGAAAATACAACGGTAGATTTTCAAACGATATATGTGAAAGTTAAAAATGGAAATCAATGTTTTAGTATTTCTACTGTAAACTTAAGTGTGGTATACACACCGCTTTTAGAAGCTGATGAAACAGTATATTATTGCACAAATTTATATCCGGAAACCATTAGAATTTTAGGTGGTGTGCTTAATGATTTACCTAATAATTATTATTACGAATGGTTGTTTAATGGTCAATCTACCTCAGTCAATACTACATTTAATGAAATTAATGAAATAGGAGATTATACTGTGATTGTAACTGACCCTAATGGATGTTCGTCTAGTAGAACAATTACCGTGAGCCCATCGAGTAGTGCAATTATAGAAAACATATTTGTTGAAGGAGCAGCGCCTAACAATACGGTAACAATTAATGTTTCTGGTGATGGTGATTATGAGTTTGCTTTAGATGATGTTAATGGTGATTATCAGCAGAGTAATGTGTTTACTAATCTTAATGAAGGTTTTTATACGGTTTATGTTAAAGATAATAATGGGTGTGAAATTCTTGAACAAGAAATTTCAGTTTTAGGATTCCCAAAATTCTTCACGCCTAATGCAGATGGCGACTATGATATTTGGACTGTTATTGGTGAGAATCCACAATTTAGTTTAGTAGAAACCGTTCAAATATTTAATCGCTACGGAAAACTAATTACAGTGCTAAACCCGAGTAATCTTGCATGGGATGGTACACTAAATGGTACAGACTTACCAAGTGATGATTATTGGTTTGTAACCCGATTATTAGATGGCCAGCAGTATACAGGTCACTTTGCTTTAAAGAGATAGATAATACTGCTATTTTATAATCTAAGTGCTCATTTTAATACAGAGATAAATATTAATTTGAAATTGTTATTTATATTCTGAACGAGAATGACTTCAAGAGTTAATCTGTAATCTTAAAAAGGAGACTCTAAATTTAATTAACATAAGAATTTTTTTTACTATGATTCAAAGTCATAAAGCTTTCTTATAAGATTTTATGGCTTTAAATAAACATTGGTTTATGTGTCGTAAAAAGGATGTTATAGAAAATATTAGAGTATTAAAGTTTGAATTTTTTTATGATTGATAATCAAATTTGATTCTCTAATGTTTCAATGTAAAGTGTCCTTTAACTTCAAAAGCAATTGATCCTCTTTTTATTTCAGCAATATACCAATAGTCACTAGTTGGCATTCTTTGTCCGTTATAATAGCCATTCCAACCCGGTGATGTAGAAGTTAATTGTTTCATGCGTTTCCCATAACGATCAAAAATATTAATTATAGTTCCCGGGATTGTTTCAATACCTACAATATGCCAAGTGTCAAAATCACCATCTGCATTTGGCGTAAAGAACTTAGGGATATCTACTACTAAAACATCTTTAGTAATATTAGCACATCCATTTAAATCTATAATGGTAACGGTATGGTATCCCATAGCTACATTGTTGAAAAAGTTTGATTCTTGAGGTTCTAAATCATCTAATTGATAAAGGTAATTTCCTATTCCACTTACAGTAACAGTAATATTATTTGGGTCTGAAAAATCGAGAACCTCTGTTGTTTCTATGGTTGCTGTTTCAGACTCGGTAACTCCAAAATATTTTGTGCTTTCACAACCTGATTGCGTTGTGACTGTTACCCAATAATTACCAATAACTGTAATGTCTATCTCAGGTGTTGTTTCTCCTGTAGACCACAGGTACGAATCTGTTGAGTAATTAGTATTTGCAGATACTAATAAAGGCAGATTATCGATACAAATAACTTGGTTATCAAGATCGATTATAGGTAAAGGATTTATAGTTACAGAGAATGAAGTAATACTATAACATCCTGTTGTGTTATTTGTTATACGAGCGTAGATAATTTCACTATCATAAGCTATGTAATCTGTATCTAATTCCGAATTATTTTCGTTTGCTTGAAGTTCTGTATTGTGATAAGTAACGGTAAATAAATTAGGGTTTTGACCACCTAAAATACTTGAATCTTGTTGGGATAAATCAAAGTCTAAAAGACCATCAAAATCATCATCACACGCTATTAAATTGTTTGGTTGATTTGCTATTGGTAAAGGCACAATTTTTAAATTAAATTCATAATACATTGTACAATGTGTAGTACTGTATTCTGCTCTTACAAATAAACTGTCATTATTAGTTTGGTAGGTGTAATTAGTATTTAAAGCATTTGTGTTTGCTTTGGCATCTGCTTCGTTAGAAAAATAACTAAATAATACATTGTATGTAATATCTGTTGCTATTGGATTAATTTCAGTTAAATCAACAGTATTAGTATCATTTGCACAGGCTGTATAGTTTTGAAAATCATTAATAATAGGCGGTTGATTTACAATTAACTCTATTGGTAATGCTACATAACAGTTAGAGATTGAATTTGAAACTCTCATATAAACCGTCTGTGGGTTTGATACGTTTGAATAATTATTAGGATCTGTAATAGGATTACTTTCAGTTTCAGAATCTTCAAAATTAGTATAATAAGCAATTACAATATTTTGTTGTCTTACATCTAATACATTAGCCTCAGCAACAGTTAAATCAAAAGGAAGAATACCATCAGTATCAGTATCACATTCTATAATTGGATCTACAGGACTAACATCTGGAACAGAAAATACATTAATTACAAATGATGTTATAGATTGACAAAGAGAACCGTTATCTATATTTACATAAATCTGTTGAGGATTTACAATATTTTCATATTCAAGCGGTAATGCATTTGTATTATTTATAGCATCATTTTCAGAAGCATAGAATGTTACATTTTCTATATCCGGAATACCTGCTGATATTTCTTCAGCTTTAATAGAAAAATCAAAAACTGAAGATCCATTATTTGAAATATCATCACACACAAGCCAATCTATTGGTTCGTTGTATATTGGGTTTGTTCCAACTTCTATAGAGAAAGAAGCGGTTGTGTAACAAGATTCATCCGTTAGATTATCAACCCTAACATAGATGTTTTGCGGGTTACTAATGTTTTGATAAACGCTTGTTTTATCTATAGCATTAGTTTTATTGTTTGCATCACTTGCGTTTAGGTAATAACTCACGTCTTTTTCTGTTTGTGTATCTAAAGCTTCTGTATCTTTATTTTCAAAAAGAAATTCACCAATACCATCTGATGCATTTTCACAGTAAATATAATCTTCAATATAGTTCGATAAATCTCCAACATAAGGTAATGTATTTACTATAATATTTAATTCTTCAATAGTAAAACATCCCGTACTTGCGTTTTCTACACGCATAAAAACTATTTCTGTTTGTGCATTATAATTCGCAATGTTTGTTATTTCATTAGTACCAGATTGTGCATCTAATAAGCTATTGTAAAAACGGGTATTACGGTTTGGAGTTGTTAGAATAGAATTAGGAATACTATTGTTTAAATTAATTTGAGATATTCCGTCTCTATCAGCATCACAGATTATAATATCTACTGGTTTTTCGCTTTCTGGAGCTGGTAACACAGTAACTTCAAAAGAATTATAATCATAACATCCTGTTTCAGAAAATGTAATTCTAGGAAATAAGGTAAAAGGATTAGTCGTGTTTGTGTAAGAATTAGGTAGCACATTTGTATTGTCTATAGCATCTTGTTCTGTTAAGAAATAAGTGACTTCGTAACCTTCTTCACCATTTGTAACGTCTCCACTTAAAACGGATAAATCTGTTGTTGTAAATCCATCTTGATCCTCATCACAAACTGTTAGGTCAATTACAGATTCAAATTGAATAATTGGATATAAGATTAAATCAAATTGTGCAACTTCAGAACATGTTAAATTTTCTAATGTGATGTATATAGTTTGCGGATCACTTGTAGAACTATAGGATACAGAAGCATCAATAGGGTTAATTCCGTTGTCTCTATCATTTTCACTTTCATAGTATGTAATCTCAACATCTGGTAATAAGTTAATAATACCTACCGAAATATCATCAAAAATAAAATCTTCAGTACCATCATCACCAATATCACAAGCGCTTATATCTCTAATGTTTGTAGCGGTTAATAAGAGATTGGTATGTAATTCAATTGGAGTAACAGAAGCACAGCTAGAGCTAGTGCTTTCTACTCTAATGTATATAATTTGTTCTTGAAAACCTACATTAGCGTAGTTGGTTTCATCAATAATAGGATTTAATCCAGAGATCGCATCTTCTTCTGTGGTGTGAAAGGAAACCGTAACCCCTGTTAATCCATCTAAAACTTCAGGAATAATAGACGTTAAATCAAAATTAGCATAACCATCTAAATCCGCATCACAAGCATCTATATAATGTCTTTCGTTATTAATTGCAGGACTCTCAATAACGCTAAGATCTAGAGTTGTAGTACTAATACAGCCTGTTTCAATATTCTTAACACTTACAAATATTTGTTCTGTAAGATTTGTATTTGTATAAGGCATTGGTAAAGCATTTACACCCGCAGTTGCATCTGCGGCAGAACTATGATAGCTTACAACAAGATTCGGTTGAGAAAGTATGATTTCGTCATCTATAAGTAAATTAAGATCCATAGCGGTCATACCATCAGCTGTATTATCGCTATCACAAACTTCTAAAGGTGTTGGGGCTGAAATTGTAGGTGATGTATTTACTATTAAGTTGAAAGTTGAAAAAGTTAAACAACCATTAACAGTATCTTCGATTCTCACATAAATAGGTTGTGGGTTTTCTGTATTTTGAATAGCAGTTGTGATGGCATTACTATTGTTAATAGCATCGGTATCTGAATAATGATAAGTGATTGTATAACTAGAAGAAGGAACGGAAGCTAAGATTTCCGAATCTTTAGTAGATAAATCAAAGGTTTCAATACCATCATTACTTGGATCATCACATAATAAGTAATCAGAAATAGGATCTGATATTTCTGTGGTGTTTAAAGTAACGTTAATTTCATCTTCAATAATACAAGAGCCATCAGCTAGAGGTAATTGAATTTCTACACGATAATTTCCAGATTGTGAAGCGGTAATTGTAGCTTGGTTTTCTGATGGCATTAAAGTGTCATTAAAAAACCACATGTAAGTTGCATTAGTATTGGCAATGTTTCCATCTAATTCCACACTAGCAGTACAAGTCGAATAATCTTCACCTAAGTCTACAGAAGCATCAAAACTATTTCCCTCTATAAATACAGCAGAATCATAATTTTGATCATTTTGATCCGCTATAACAAGCTTTATTTGATATTGAACATTAGGTTGAATTGTTGCTGTAGCAGAAAGTACGCTTGTTCTTCCATTATAATTTGTGTCACCAAGATTGTATCCTTCAAAATAGTCTTCATTTGAAGCTGCACAAAATCCTGAAATTTCATCGTGAACTGTATTTGTATTCACAGGAATTGTAGTTCCAGGTACTAAAGCTATATTACTATAAGGAGCGCCAGTTCCAACTTCTCTAATAAGAAAAGCAAAACCATCAGAGTATTCACAGGGGAAATTTCCATAGTATTCTTCTGAAGCTAGAATATAATTAAATTGTATTTGATTAGATATTGAAATAAATTCGAATTCTATAGATGTTGCATTTACGGTACTTGAAATTCCTAAAGTAGATTCTAAATCTGTATCTGTTAACCAAGTTGTATCGCCTTCATTTAAAATATCATTATTTTGTCCGTTTCCTGCTGAATTTGCATTTCCTGTAGAAAGTACAATTCCATTTTCAAATGGAAAATTAGAAGCTGCACGTTCAAAATAACCAAAACTGCCAATACCAATTGAAGATCCATTTGAAGGAGATGAAATATTTGAAACTTCTACACAACCTTTTATAAGTGTATTCTGAATTAAATCTTGAGGAGAAAGGGTATTATCTACGGTAACTTGTTGTGCAAAAGTTATACTACAAATTAGGCCAATAAATAAACTGAGGGAGTATTTTAAATAGGTCATTCTTTAGTTTAGGATTAAGTTTTTAGTGAAGGGTAGATTTGGGGTCAGCACAAACACATTCTGTAATCAGGTTCAAAAATAGATTATATTAAGACAAAGTACAATAAAATACGATGAAATACACTAAATGTTAACATAAAAACACTAAAAGAGTCGTTGAACTAGTGAAATATAGAGAAAAGTAAGGTGTTTTATGTGTTGAAAATCAGTAAGTTTTCTTATTTAGTGTATGGAATATTACTGCTTTTTGGTTTAAAGAGGTGATAATTTTGGTTTATTTTGAAAATAACAAGTTTATAAAGTCATTATTTTTAGAATAGAGTAGAAGTGGATTCTTAAAGTTTTTAGAGTAAAATAATAGGATAAATTTTCTGATACTTAGAGTACGTTGAATATTATTTCAAAAAAATAAGAGGAATGGATTAAAATTTTGACTTTTTAGTAGTTTACATAAACCCAACCGACAAAAGGTTTGTAATTAGAGTCATTTAAATTCAAAATATAATAGTAAGTGCCAACAGGAACTCTATTCCCTATATTGTTAAGACCTCTATTTGTTTTTCCTAACCAAGGTTTGTCATTATTACCTTCAAATATTAGTTCTCCATAACGGTTATAAATTTGTAATTGGTGGTTTGTGAAGATATCATATAAACCTTGAATATTGAACCAGTCATTTTTAGTGTCATTATTTGGAGAAAACCCTTCAGGAATACGTGGAGGGCAATTTTCAATAATTAATTTAAACTTATAGATTTCGTAACATGGGGATTGTTGAATTCTAATATATAGGGGTTCAGGATTTAAAATGTTGTTATAATCTGTAGGGATGTTTATAGCATTAACTTCAGATTCTAAATCATCGAGAGATCGGTAAAAGCTAACCGCTTCGGTATTATAATCTATAGATTCAAGTGCTTCAAATAAATTATAGGTAGAGGTTTCAAAACCTTGGTTACAACCTATAAGATTAGGGAGTGTTATTATTTCGGGAACGACAAGTAATTCTATGTCAATAAAAGTACTGTTGTTGTTTTCGTTAGTTTCTGTAACAATACCATTTAATGTTCCGTCATCATCTGCTATGGCTAAAATATTTACGTTAGGATCAATATCTTCAGGGAGATTAATGATAATAGAATTACTTTCTACTGCATTTATAGCGATGTCATTTATGGTTTCACTTTGTGCAATAAAAATTCCATTACTATAAAAAGCGATAGGCGTATTAGCAGGTAAAACATCAGTACTATTAAAGTTATTTACAGTATAAAAGACTTCGATATTATTATCGCCACAATTCACTATATAATTATCAATCTCAATAGTTGCATCTGGTAATTGACTGTTTAAAACCGTAATAATATTATTTATCATTACTAAATCTTGTCCTGAAGTTAGCGTAATAGTTGCAGATGAATCTCCTATGTTTATATTATCTTGAATATTATAAACATCAATATCCATATTATGTAAGTCTGTATCTCCTGTAAATGAGTTAGTACCATTAAAAGCATTGTTAGCAGGATTTAATGGGGCATTACTAATTATATTTCCATTAATGGTGAGTTGCTCGTTTACGGCAATAGAACTATCTCCTTCCCATGCTACAAAACCTATTTTAGCATTTTCGTTATCTAATACATTTAAGTTATCTAATGTAATATTTAAGAAATCGGGTACAGCTTGTAAGCCGTCATAAACATTAAGTTGATTGAGTGGAAGATTAGTATCTTCATAAATTACGGTTATGGCCCAACCACCAAAATTTGTTCCTGTTGAACAATAGGGTGCAATTACATTGGTGAGATCAAAATTAGAAAGTGTATAATTGTTACTTCCTTGATCTAAAATAATTGTTGTTACATCAGCAAAAGCAGCAAAGAAAACACGTTGCGTGTCTAAGGCGTAACTAAAGGTGCGCTCTGCTGTGATATTTATATTGTTTAAAGAAATGTCTAAATCACCATTACCAGAGCCTGCCCAATATAAATAAGCTGCAACGACATTTTGATCACTGTTAAGTGTTAAGTCTGCAGATGATGAGGTTAAAATAGTACAAGGCCCTGAAGTACCATTTTCAACTGTATTCATCGTGTTACCAATAGCTGTATAATCGTATCTACCGTTAAATTGTTGGTATAAAGAAACGTCTTGGGCATGTATTGGGATTATGATGCCAAATAAAAAGAAGTATAATATGTAGTATTTGTTTTTCAATACGTTAACTTAATTAAAGTACTAAAATAACAATTTTAAATTATAACTTTAAAGTAAAATGATTGGTAAATGTGCGTCCATCTTGAAGTTTAACTTTAAACCAATAATCGCTAGTAGGCATTATTTTTCCATTAAATGAGCCATCCCAACCAGTGCTTAAAGGATCGAGCTCTTTTAGTAATTTTCCATATCTATCAAATATTAATACCGAAGAATTAGATTGAAAGAGTGCAGAAATTCCTTTAACCTGCCAATAATCATTAACATCATCATCATTAGGTGTAAAAAACTTAGGGAAACCAATAACGGATACTAAAGCATCTGTAGTTCCACAGTTATTTTTATCTCTGATATATACTGTATATAAACCAGGTTCTATATTGTTAAAGGTATTACTGTCTTGGTATATTCCATTTTCATCATCAAGGGCATATTCATAATCACCTTCACCACTTACCAAAATAGAGATTGAATTATTCTGTGTTGCATCTACAACTTCAATATCCGTTATGGTCGCAATATTTGAAGGTAAAACAGTAATTGTTCTATCTTTAAAACACCCATTTGTATTGGTGACTCTTACGGTATAAGTTCCTGGAGCATCAATTTGAATGGTCGAAGTATCTTCACCTGTAGACCATAAATAATAATAGTTATTAGGTAAGTCGTTAATTATACCTCCGTCAATGGTCATAGTTTCTGGAAATAAGTTGGTGCAATATTGAGTTTCGAATTCGGTTTCTATTTGTGGTAATTCAAAAACAGTAAGTTCTATTTCACTTATACCATAGCATGCATTCGCATTTTCTACTCTTCCGTAAATGATTTGATTGTAAGCAATTGTATTTGTATAAGTGGTGCCTAGAGTATTGGTTTCTAATAAGGCATCTTCATAAGTTTCGTAGTAGTTTAAATCTAATCCTGTGGTTAAACCGGCCAAAATACTAGTATCAGCATCTGTAAGGTTAAATTCCATAAAACCATCTTCTGTGCCGTCCGTATCGCAAACTTCTAAACTTGTATTGTTAGATGAGGTTGTACTGACTTCTAAAGATATTTCACTGAAATTCACGCAATTTGTAGTGGAATTTGTGACTCTAGTATAAATGATTTGTGGATTAAAGAAATTATTAAAAGCACTAGCATCTATTTCATTTTCTTCATTCTCAGCATCAACTTGAGAAAGGTAATACGAAATCGTAGAATCTGTATTTCCTCCTGTAACTTCATTAGTTATCTCAGTAATATTAAAGGTTGTAAAACCTTCAGAAATGCCATCTTCATCACATTGTAATAGTGAGATATTATTTGCTATTGGTTTAGGAACTACATTAATATTAAAGGAAGTAGAACCTATACAACCTGTATCTAAATCTTCAATTCTAACAAATATATCAGTTGGCGTTGCTGCTGTATTTGCATAGTTTGTCGGTAAAGGGCTAGTAGCTGTCTCTGCATCACTTTGATTTAAGTAATAGCTAATGTCGTAATTAGCACCAGTAATTCCGTTTATGATTTCTTGTGTTTTTATATCAAAATTAAAAGTTACCATACCATTTTGATCATCACCGTCTGAATCATCATCACATAACTCATAATCCGATGGTGTATTAAAATTAGTAAGTGCAGAAACACTAATATCTACATCATTAAGGATATAACAGCCGGTCGTTGTATTTTCTATTCTAATATATATTGTTTCAGTACTAGTGGTATTATTAAAAACATCACCTAATGGATCAATATTTATATTAGCATCACTTTCAGAAGTATGATAAGTAACATTTATATCCGATTCTCCGTTAGTTATATCTTGAGTCATTTGAGTGAAATCAAATTGTCTAATATTATCATTAAAAGGCGCTAAATCATCACAGACATCAATACTAGGTAAGCTTGTTGATGTGGTATTGGTTAAAGGGTTTGATGGAGCATCAGGGAAAGTTGCAGTACCTGTCCATTCTATAGAGAATGGGCTATTTCCTACAGGTCTATCTATAACAATAAAATAACTATCTCCGGCATTGGCATCAATAGCACTTACAAAACCATCTCCAGCAGCACCAGGACCTTCAGAGGTTTCAGTAGATGCAGAGCTAAGTCCGGTTAAGTTATTTCCTTGATTTGCAGCAGCAGGGTTTGTTGTAGAACATCTTATGGCTTGTCCAATATTTCCACAACTCACATTAGGTCCAAAAATGAAGAAATCGTAATCTTCAGAGATGTTTGAACTGCTTGGGGTTAAAGTAAAGGCAAGCGTCCCTGCCTCCGCGATATTAACTTCTAACCAAATACTGTTGTTTTCTTGACTCGCACAGGTGTTAGAGCCATTAAGTTCTTGTGTTCCTACTCCATTTACATCTAAACTAAAACTAGAACTTCCACAAACGGTTACGGCATACTGGCAGTCACTAGGTTGTTGTGCTACTGCCGTAAAACAGAATATAAGGCAAGAAATAAAAATTATAAACTTAAAAAAAATAGTAGGGGTATTTGTCATCGTTTTAATGTGAAATGATTTGTGTATGTGCGTCCATCTTCTAAGGTTACTTTAAACCAATAATCGCTAGTTGGCATTTTTTCACCATTAAAAGTGCCATCCCAGCCAGGACTTAAGGGGTTAAGTTCTTTTATTAATTTACCGTATCTATCAAATATATATATCGTTGAATTTGGTTGAAACTGTTCTGTGATGCCTTTAACCTGCCAATAATCATTAGCATTATCATTGTTAGGGGTGAAAAACTTAGCGAATCCTATTACGGACACTAGACTCTCAGTAACACCACAGTTGTTTTTGTCTCTCACAAAAATAGTATATAAACCAGGCTGTACATTGTTAAATGTATTGGAATCTTGGTATAATCCATTTTTATCATCAAGCGCATATTCATAATCTCCTTCACCACTTACTAAAATAGATATGGAATTATTCTGAGTCGCATCTACAACTTCAATATTAGTTATGGTAGCAATATTAGAAGGTAAAACAGTAACCGTTCTATCTTTAAAACAACCATTAGTATTTGTGACTCTTACTGTATAAGTTCCTGGAGTATCAATTTGAATGGTCGAAGTATCTTCACCTGTAGACCATAAATAATAGTAATTATTAGGTGAGTCATTAATAATACCTCCATCAATGGTCATAGTTTCAGGAAACAAGTTGATGCAATATTGAGTTTCAAATTCGGTTTCTACTTGTGGTAATTCTAAAACAATAAGTTCTATTTCACTTATACCGTAACATGCATTCGCATTTTCTACTCTTCCATAAATGATCTGGTGGTAAGCAGTCGTGTTTGTAAAAGTAGTGCCTAGTGGATTGGTCTCTAATAAGGCGTCTTCATAAGTTTCGTAGTAATTTAAATCTAATCCTGTGGATAAGCCTGCCAAAATATTAGCATCAGCATTTGATAGATTAAATTGCATAAAACCATCTTCAATACCATTAGTATCACAAATTTCTAAACTTGTATTGTTAGATGAGGTTGTACTGACTTCTAAAGATATTTCACTAAAATTAATACAACCTGTAGCAGAATTAGTGACTCTGGTGTAAATAATTTGTGGATTAAAGAAGTTATTAAAAGCATTACCGTCTATTTCATTTTCTTGGTTTTCGGCATCTGTAGAAGATAAATAGAATTCAATAGTATTGCTTGTGTTGTCTGTAATATCACTAAATCTATCATTAATATTAAAGGTGGTAAATCCTTCAGGTATACCATCTTCATCACATTGCAAAATAGAAATAGTATTAGCAACAGGTATTGGGTTAATTATAATATTGAAACTTTCTGTACTGAAACAATTTGTATTTAAAGTATTTTCAATTCTAATATAAATAGTGTCGTTAAAAGCCGTTGTGTTAGTGTAAGTTAAGCTTAATGGATTAAATTTATTTTCTGCATCATTTTGAGATTCATGAAACGTAATTGTGGTTTCATTTTCATCTTGTTCACCTCTAATTGTAGGAACTAAAGGATTTAAATCAATTACAGAAATACCGTCCATAAAATCGCCATAATTATCACAAATTTCAATAGTATTTAATTCAGCTATTTGTGGTGTGGTAAAAATTTCAAGATTAAAAGAATTAATAGCATAGCAATTGCTGTTTTCGTTATTATCTACTCTAACAAAAATGGTTTGAGGATTACTTGTGTTGAAATATGGAAATGTAATTTCATCAGTATTTGCATTAGCATCTTCCTCTGTTTCAAAATAACGCACATTATAAAGTAAAGGATCTTGAGTTAATAAGGCTTCAGAATTTTTATTTGTAAAATTGAAACTGTAAAATTCTGTATTTGTATCAAAACAAGCTTTAACATCTGCTAGCGGGTAGGCAACAGGAATATCAAAAACACCAACAACAGCATTACCTTCAATAGGGCATTCTCCATTATTTGGTTCAATATATACTTCGTAAAATCCAGGTGTGTCAATCAATAATTGTGAAGATGTTTCAGCTAGAGGAACACCATCTAAGGACCATACATAATCTGCTCCGGTAATATCAATAGCTTGTAAAGTGTAAGTATCGTTAGTACATAATTTTAATTCTGTAGTACTTATTCCATTTTGAATAATATCAATTTCCGAATTAAATAAAGATTGAATAAAAGGCGGTAAGCCAATACGACTTGTATTTTGATTTGAGCCATTAATATCTAAAAGCACACCTTCTTCGTTATAATTTACATTTAATCCATCGGCTTCAGGATTGGTAATAACACCAAGATATTTTGAAATTGTAGGATGTCCGTTGTAGCTTAATTGTGCTCTATATATACGCTTATCAATTCCTAATTGTAAAGCACCAGAACTAATAGAATTTGAAGTATGTACTGTTTGTTGCGAATTAGGAATATCACTACTTTCTAAATCCCATTGTAATACATAACTAGTACCAGAGCCAGAAGCACCTTCACTTACGGTAGCATAAACTTTTTTGCTTTCTGCTGAAAATTCTACACCATAAGGGCTGTTACCATTTTCTGCACTATAGATTTCTAGTGGATTAGAAATGATACCGGTTTCATTATTAAAATCATATAAAAAGATATTACCACTAGCATTTTCGCCTGTAATTGTTGCTTCTCCGTAATTGGCTGCAATTAATTTTGAAGCATCAGGAGAGGTTTTAATATAACCTAAAGAATTTCGTCTGTAACCTTCAATAGGAACATATGGGGCAATTTCTGAAATTACGGGTGTTGATTCTACTCCGTTTTCATCAATTTTAAAAGCGTAAAATTTATTTCCGAAGTGTGTAATAACCCAAAAAGAAGAACAATCTTCAGCACGTACAGCTGTAATTTTTTCTGAGCATTTATATTGGTTTTCTATGGGGATAGATGTATCGTAAGTTACTAAATGTATATTTTTTTGATTGATATCAACATCACCTAATCCTCCATTAAGTGTCATATCTATCAAAGTATAGTTGAAGCCGTTGTTAAAACCATCATCTTGATAAGGAACTGATCCTCCTTCTGCATATGTGCCTGTAAATTGGTTAGGGTAAGCGTTAGCATTATCCTGATGAGGTTCATCTACCGTAAAAATATAATATTTGTCAGGGTCTTCTGGTTTAGGAACTATAAGACCTGAAGATGTACTTGAAGGATCTCCATAAAGACCTGTGCCAGCAAAATAATCACCATTAGCCATTTTTTGATGATCCTGATTCCAAACGGTTTGTCCATCAGAATAAAAAAGTAAATTCCCGTCACTATCTGAAATAGAAGTGCAGCCTTCTAAAGTGTTTATTTGACCGTCTGTTATGGCTGTAACAGTACCTGCTTGTGCATTAAATTGTAAACCAGCATTGTTTCCAAAATACCAAAAGGAAGCTTCATTTTGTGCAAATAACTGTATACTAGTAGATAAAAAGAGTAAAA
The DNA here is from genome assembly GCF_019278425.1 of Winogradskyella sp. HaHa_3_26. Taxonomy (NCBI): domain Bacteria; kingdom Pseudomonadati; phylum Bacteroidota; class Flavobacteriia; order Flavobacteriales; family Flavobacteriaceae; genus Winogradskyella; species Winogradskyella sp. HaHa_3_26. The sequence goes on from NZ_CP058981.1 coordinate 2,924,800, forward strand.
ATAAGAGTAATTTTTTCATAAATCCCAAAGGTGTAAATTACACATAAAATAAGCAATATAATAACTAGATTTTTTAAAACTTCTAGTTATTATAAGCTTATAGAATTTAGGTAGTTACTCTAATAAATTATAGGTCTCTCTTTTTTAATAAGAAGAAAGAAAAGAAGACAAAAATAGCAGTCCATCCTAAGACAATAAAAATCTCGTACCAATGCACGGCAAAATCATAAACCATATCCGTATTATCTGGAAATTTAGTCATTATAATTCTTTGAATTGGCTGTTCAATTAGATTCCACATTGATTGTAAAGGGAATAAATCATGAATCTTATCGGCAATATCTCCATTGATTTTCCATTTCATTATTCCGTAAATAATAGATTCTGCAATGAATAATATGAAAAGAAAACCTAAAGCAAATGCAGATCTTTTTACAAGTACGCCTAAAAATAGACACAAACTAAAGAAACCTACAAGCTTTACAAAATAGGCAAGTAAGAAGTCAACCTCTCTAAATATTATTGAAGCTTCTGTGTAACTTGAATAATACATTCCAATTGCAAATGTTGCTAAACCAATTAAAAGGGTTGCGCATAAAGAGAAGAATACAATGGTATAAAATTTTGAAAGTATAAATTCCTTTTTACTCAATCCATCAATAAGGTTTTGTTTTAGCGTTTTGTTGCTATATTCATTACCAATCATACTCACTACTACTATGGCAAAGAAAAATTTAAATTGAGCCGCAAAAAAGGTGGTAATATGCCAGATGATTGGGAAGTTAAAAATCCCTAATTCACCAAGTTCTAAAGTGAAAAAACCAAAGAAATTAATTTTTATTGATGAAAGGATTAAAACGGTAAATGGTAAAATAAACGATATTATAATTAATACTCTACTGGCTTTATTAAGCCAAAGTTTTTGTAATTCTAGTTGTATTAGACGTAACATATATGATGAGTTTTACATATCCCTAAAGCTAAAGGAATGCTGTTGTTTTTGGATTGATTTTATTTGTTGTCTGTCAATTGTAAAAATTGTTCTTCTAAACTTTCTTTTCGTTTTACAAGATGAGAAAGTAGAATACCTCGATCAAACATTAATTGATTAAAATCGGAAGCCGACATTGGTTCATTTAAAAAAGCGGTAATTAATTCGCCTTCAACTTTTATTTTTCCAAAATTATCATGCAGTTCTAAGGCTCCTAATAATTCATCTTGCTTTTCAGCTTTTAACTCAAAGAAACCATGACTATTAATCATTTCGTCTACACGACCAGAATATAGTTTTTCTCCTTTACGTAAGACCACAACATGTGTACACACTTTTTCTACTTCGTCTAAAAGGTGAGAGGCCAAAAGTATGGTTGTGCCATTGGCTGCAATATCTTTTATAATTTGACGTATTTGATGAATTCCCTGTGGGTCTAATCCGTTAGTAGGTTCATCTAAAATTAAAATTTCTGGATCATTAAGTAGGGCAGAAGCAATGGCTAAACGCTGCTTCATACCTAAAGAAAAAGTTCTGAATTTGTGTGTTTTTCTGTCTAATAGACCAACAATATCTAGTTTTTCTTCAATTTTACTATGATCGACACCTTTTATGCGGCAAACAAGTTTTAAGTTTTGTTCTGCTGTCATATAAGAGTAAAAATTTGGTCTTTCTATAATAGCACCAACTTTTTTAAGCGCATCGTGAGTTGTAATATTGCCATCAAACCAATGAAAATCACCTTGAGTTTTATTTACAACATTTAAAACGATACCTAATGTTGTAGATTTACCACTTCCATTAGGTCCTAAAATACCATACACATTGCCTTTGTTAATGGTGAAAGTTAGGTTTTTAACAGCCGTTAGATAGCCGAATTTCTTTGTAAGATTACTGATTGTAAGTATTGGTTCCAAATTGATAATGATTGGTTAGTTATAAAATAAGACGAACTAATGGTTATATTGTTACAGCATAAAAATAGAAAGTATTAATTTAGTTCTGAATTTAATGTTATGGAAGATTTAAAAATTTCAAAAAAGAAACCGTCATACCCAATAAGCCCTAAGCTGCAATCATATCTGGAAAGATATGATAGAAATATGCGTTCGCCTATTGTTTACGACGATTTATTGCGTTTTCAAGGTTCTGTAGAGGTTTACGACGAGGATGATGAGGATACATTATGGGTTAGAGTCTATTATAGTGACTCAGAAAGAGAAGAAATAGATTTTGCTTTAAAACGGGTATATTCTAACTTGATTTCTGATGGAAATGAATACATTTTTAAGTATTTAAATGTCGATTCTATTGATTTTTGCACCTTCGGTAATTCTCAGCCTTTTAGAATTAAGGTTCGAAATATTTTGAATGATAATTACACTAATTTCTATGTAAAAAAAGCTGATGCTTCTAGAGTTTATGGTTTAGAATTAGAACACATGTTGTCTCCTCATTATCTTAACTTTTTAGTTTATAAAGATACTTTGGTAGAGGAACATATTGCAGGGATTCCTGGAGATGTTTTTATGAAAGATATGCTGCCAAAATGTACTCCGGTAGAGCAGTCTCAAATAGCTAAAGAATTTGTAAAGTTTAATGAACGTTGTTTAATTAGACTTTTAGGAGATATGCGTTCTTACAATTATGTCATTGTGCCAACACACGATTTTGATCATGTTGTTTATAAAATTAGAGCCATAGATTTTGATCAGCAAAGTTACGAGGGGAAGCTTAATATTTATAGACCTCAGTTTTTTAAAGAGAATCACGACATGGTTAAGTTGGTGAGACGTAAAATTCAGAAAGAGTCAGTAGATCAATATAAAATTGAAGAACGCTCTATTGTTGCAAGACGTATGATTAGTTTTAATAGTAGAATAAATTTGCTGTTAGATTGTATGATGAATGATACGCTTTCTACGCAAGAACATATTGAAATGTTACGAGAAGAAATTTATAATTTTACTCACGATTTAGAGTTTAGACGAAGTGAAGGTATGGGCAGTATACTAAAAAATGCCTTAGATTTCGTGAAACGAAATTACCAAGGCATTAATATGAAAAATTTTCTTTAGTTTATTTTAATTCCAATTTTCATCAAAATTTAAATTATCGTAATCGTCAAGATCTAAATCGTCGTCAAACTCATTGTATTCGTCTTCATCCTCTTCAGCTTCAAAAGTTTTTTCTGGAGCTTCATCAGGAATTTGACCGTGTACAAACATTAAATTTGGATAATCGGTACCTTCGGCTTCTTCTACAATTTCACCTAATTCTACGTAGAATGTCCACATGTTCATAAAATCGTAAACGTATATTAAACGTGTTGCAGCTTCGTGAATCAAAGAATTAATGATGGTTTCGTTCATCATTTTTACTTCATTTCCAGCTTCACTCATGTCCATCATAGCGATTTCTTCACCTTGATTCCATTGGTCATCACTAACATAAAACGAGGCCATTTGCATACCATCAAACCCAAAAGATTGAGTAATAGTATTATGTAGGTCTTCCATGGTATCGCTTTCGCGGATTTCTATATCGCGGAATACATCTTCTTCTGTATCGTTGTCTAGTATAATTCTAAATCTGTAAATCATGCTGCAAAGTTAAATATTTTTTAATTATTTAGTAAAGCGATGTAGGGTAAAAGTCATTGCACTTAATAAAATAAAAGCACCAACTTGATGTAGAACACCTAACATAACCGGAACTGCAAGAACTAAGGTTAAAACCCCTAATAAAAACTGAACACCAACCATTATTAAAAGCAAGTTGATCCCTTTAGTTTGCAAAGCAGTTAATTTAGTTCGTTTTGCCTTATACCAAATTGCTAGGATAAAAATTACCACAACATAAGCCATCGTTCTGTGTACAAATTGAACACCACTTTTACCTTCAAAAAAGTTAAGGTAAACAGGGCTGTATTCAATAAATACAGTTTCGTGTATCCATTTACCATCACTCATTAATGGCCAATGGTTATGAATCCAACCAGCGTCTAAACCAGCGACAAAAGCGCCATAAATAATTTGAATAATAAGAACGCCTAAACCAATTCTTATAAAGTTTCTTAATTTTTTGTCAATCACTTTTTTCTCAGGAAGCATTAAATCTAAAGCAACCCAAAATGTGTAAGCAAAGGTTAAAAATGCTGTCGTTAAGTGTGCTGCTAGTCTAAAATGACTCACATTAGGCTCATCTACTAAACCCGATTTTACCATATACCAACCTAAAAAACCTTGAAAACCTCCTAAAATAAGTAGAATAACAGATTTCTTGATAGTAGATTTAGATAGTCGTTTTTTAATTAAGAAATAAATAAAAGGAATGATAAAAACCATACCGATAAAACGACCAATCACTCTATGAATCCATTCCCAGAAATAAATATCTTTAAATTCTTCTAAGTTGAAGTGATTATGTAATTTTTGATATTCAGGATACTGCTTGTAAAGTTCGAAGGCTTCATTCCATTCTACTTCATTCATTGGGGGAATCGTCCCTGAAATTAATTTGTAATTGGAGATTGATAAGCCAGAATGTGTTAGTCTAGTGATACCACCGACAATAACCATGATGAAAATTAAAGCACAACCGGTCAATAACCAGTAAATAACTGCCTTATTATCTTTGTTTTTTTTCAAAGTTTCAAAGTTTTAATGTTTCAAAGCATCAAAGTTTAACCTTTAATTTTTCTTATGAAACTAGTTAACATTCGTTCAATTTCTTTTGTGTCGTTATAAAGTTTATTAAAACTAACTTCGTTTAAAAATTTCAAATTATAGGAAATTTCTAATTGTGTTTGTAACTCAAATAACGAACTAAGAGCAATATTTAAAAATCTTAAATAATCTTTTTTTCCATCTCTACCATATCCTTCTGCAATATTGCTAGGTATTGAAGTTGCTGATCTTTTAATTTGAGATGTTAAAGCATATAATTCATCAGATGGAAAAACTTTCACTTCAGTATAAATTTCAGTTACTAAAGTCATTGACTTTTGCCAAACTAAAAGTTTACGATATGTATGGTCGTTTTTCATCTTTGTGTCTTTGCTACTTTGTGTCTTTGTTACTTTTTAACGCAACAGTTAAACCCAAATCCTTCCCTCGTTTCAACATCAACTCAAAAGCGGCTGCATGTTCATTAGGGATTTCACCTTCTAAAATAGCTTCTTTTATCGTTTCTTTAATTAACCCAATTTCTCTTGAAGGTTTTAAATTAAAGGTTTCCATAATTTCTTCACCTGAAACAGGTGGTTGAAAATTTCGAACTTGATCGCGTTCTTCAACTTCAACAATTTTATCTCTAACTTTCTGAAAGTTATTATGATATTTTTTAAATTTCTTTGGGTTCTTAGTTGTTATGTCTGCTTCACAAAGCGTCATTAAATCTTCTACATGATCTCCTGCATCAAAAACCAAACGTCGTACGGCAGAATCGGTAACTTCTGAAGCTAAAACAATAGGTCGAGAACTCATAAAAACCATTTTCTGAACAAATTTCATTTTGTCATTCAATGGCATTTTTAAACGCTTAAAGAGTTTGAAAACCATCTTAGAACCTACAAATTCGTGTGCATGGAAAGTCCAACCAATTTTTTTATGGAATTTTTTAGTTGGTGCTTTTCCTATGTCATGTAACAATGCAGCCCAACGTAACCAAAGGTTATCGGTAGTTTTAGCAATATTATCTACAACTTCTAAAGTGTGATAAAAATTATCTTTATGGCGTTGTCCTTCAATTTCATCAATACCTTTAAGCGCTGTTAATTCTGGTAAAATATATTGAAGAAGTCCTGTTTGTTCTAAATGAATAAAACCAATAGAAGGTGTTTTACTTTCTAAAATTTTATGGAGTTCAACAACAATACGTTCTTTGGTAATAATTGTAATGCGATCTTTATTATCAGCAATAGCTTTAAGTGATGTCTCTTCAATTTTAAAATTGAGTTGTGTAGCAAAACGAATTGCGCGCATCATGCGTAACGGATCGTCACTGTAAGTAATATCAGGATTTAAAGGTGTACGAATAATCCCTTTGTCTAAATCACTAAGGCCATCAAAAGGATCTAAAAGTTCTCCAAAATTGTTTTCATTTAAGCTTAAAGCTAAAGCGTTAATCGTAAAATCGCGTCGGTTTTGGTCATCTTTAAGCGTGCCATTTTCAACAACAGGATTTCTACTATTTTCGTTATAGCTTTCTTTACGCGCACCTACAAATTCAATTTCAATATCATCATAACGTAACATTGCTGTTCCGTAAGTTTTAAAAACCTGAACTTTAGGATGGTTTGGTAAATTTTTAGCGACTTGTTTAGCTAATTCAATACCGCTACCTACAGCAACCACATCAATATCTTTTGCATCACCTCGTTCTAAAAGATAGTCGCGTACAAAGCCGCCAATGACGTAGCTTTCTACTTGCAATTCTTCTGCAGATTGAGTGATGTATTTAAATATGCTGTGCTTTAATGCTTGTTTGTGATTCATAGGATAATTGAAAGTACAGAGGCTCTAAAATGAATTAAAAAGGAACTGTATTTTTTAGCTGCGCAAAGATACGACACAAGGCCAATTTTTTAAAATGAATATTACCCTTTTTAACATAGAAGAATAAATTAGAATTAAAATATTTTAATAATTCTTAAAAACACCTGTAAAAAGGCTAAAGTTTTAGACGCTTTATGTCTTCTTGTGCTTTTTTAAAATCGTCGTGTTTACCAATATCTAACCAGTAATCTGAAATTTGGTAATTGCTGATTTTTTTTTCCTTCTCTAATAAGGTTTCAATGAGATCTGTAGCGTCAAAAAAAGTGTTTTCTGGAATAAAATCTAAACAGTCTTTTTTAAAGATATAAATACCTGCGTTTAAGTTATATGAGTAAGAATGTTTCTTTTTAAAATGAGTAACTAATCCTTTTTTTATTTCAACCAAATCATGTGGAATAACTACGTTGTAAGGAACAGTTGCGATTAATGCATCACTTTCTTTTGAAATAAAATCGTTAAAAATAGAGTCGAAATTTACATTGGTAAGTAAATCGGCATTCATTACCAAGAGGTAATCTTTACTGAAATTTTTAATTAATTTTAAAGCGCCAATTGTACCTAAAGACTTAGGTTCTTTAATGTAATTAAAATTAATTTGATGTTTATTGTTCTCTTTAAAATAGGTAATTATTTGGTTGCTTAAATAATTGACTGTTATGTTTATATGTTTAATTCCGTATGAAGCTAAACGGTCGGTGCAGTATTCAATTATAGGTTTGTCTCCAATCTTTAAGAGTGGTTTTGGTGTGTTTGCGGTTAAAGGCATTAAACGCTCTCCTTTACCACCAGCCATAATTACAACTTCTATTTTATGATGCATCCGTTACATTTTATGGTCTAAATATTTACCTGTTTCTTTGTGGGTAAAGTTCGGTAATATTTTATGGAATAAAGTGATTAAATCTTCCTTTGTCCAACTTTTTTCTGCTTTTAAATGATTTATAGACTTGGTAAATGATGCTGTTTTATCATTGAAGTTCAGTTCAGAATTGGGCTTAATAATCCCTATAGAATTAAAACGATTTAAGTCTAAAGTTTCATTCTCTGTAAAAAATAGTTCTATTTCTTTTTCGCCAGTGGTGTCACTTTTTGTTAATAAATACGGCCATTTACCAGAGAGCGGTAATGTTTTAGCCAAGGCTCTTGCTTCATCTTCATCTTTACATAAATAAGGTTCGTAATCTAAGTTTTTAATAAAGTTTATAGCTATATCAGAGAAGCTAGATAGTTTAAAATTTTCATTCAATTTAGGAAAGAAAATGTCGTTGTTATTTCCAAATAAACAAGACATTAAACAAAGTTGACCAGATTCTTCAGGACTTATAAAGTAACGCTTTACATCGTTTGGCGCTACAATAGGTTGTTGCTTTTTAATGCGTTGTTCAAAACCATATAATAAAGAACCATCTGAAAAAGCAACATTTGCAAAACGAGCTGTAGAAATACTGATTTCTTTACTTTTTTGGAATAAAAAAAGTTCCATAATTCGTTTTGAAGCTCCCATCATATTAACAGGGTCACTCGCTTTATCTGTAGAAACGCAGAAGTATTTTTTTACACCATTTTCTATAGATTGTTGAATGGTTTTTTCGGTATTAAAAATATTTACATCAATCATTCGCATTAAGGTGAAAGGATCTTCTTCACTTCGAACATGTTTTAAAGCAGAAAGGTTAAGGACGTAATCATATTTCCCATCAGATTTGATAAATGCATCATACGCAATAGAACCAATATCTAAAGCAAAGGTTTTAAAATCACCATTGGTATAACCGTAAGAACTTCTAATATCTCTAACTAATTCCACTAGATTATTTTCGCTAATATCTACAACATGCAATTTAACAGGGTTATGCTTAAATATTTCTTTAACCACAGCTTGTCCTATAGTTCCTGCGCCACCAAGAACTAGAAATTTTGAAGATGAAACAACAGTGTTTAATTCGTTGTGATATTTATTGATATCACTAATGAATAATTCGGTTTTTCTACCGATTATATTTAATACACTTTCTTCTAAAGTTTGTTTTTTATTCTTCATAGGAGTTTATCATAAAACTAATTCAGTTTATTGATTGAGGCAGGTGTATTATTTAAAACCGCTTTATAAACTTCTAAGTACTGTTTAGAAATATTTTTCCATGAAAATTTTGAAGCTTGAAGCAATAATTCTTGTTTTCTAGTTTCTTTATTTTTTCTAAAATCTTCTAAACCTTCAGTTACTATTTTTGCCATATACTCAGGTTCGTAATGATCCCAATAATGTGCTGCAGTACCACCAACTTCAGGAAGTGCTGTATTATTTGAAATAAATACAGGAATACCTAAAGACATCGCTTCAACAACAGGGAACCCAAAACCTTCGGCTAATGAGGGGTGAACTAAACCTTCGGCATTGCTATACAATTCGATCTTTTTTCTTTCGCTCACAGAAGCTTTAAAAATAATGCGATTTTCAACCTTGTGTTCTTTTGCTAGAGATAGTATTTTTTCTTGATTTTCTTTAGAATATTTACCCATAAAAACAAGATTAATGTTCTCTTTTAAGTGAGAGAGCATAGGGATTAGAGCAGCATGGTTTTTGTATTTTCTATATTCACCAACACAGAGTAAGTAAGGCTGGTCATTAGAGGTGCTAATTATAGGCTTAACACCTTCCATTGGGTTACCGTTATAAATTACATACTGCTGAATGTTATCATTTATGGTGAAATTTTTACGAATACAATCTTGAGTAAATTTAGAAATAAAGACAAGACAACTGCTTTTATCTATTTGTCTTTGTAATTTTTTTATTGAAGGTTGTCTTTTTTCTTCGGAAATATTTATGATTGTAAAAATAGCATCGTGAACAGTATATATAATTTTAGTTTTCTCAAGATCTTGAGGTTCTACTTTACTAAGGTGTGTTAAACTGTGCCATACATCATAATTATTGAAGTTGTTTCTCCTTCTATGTAAGCCTAAATATATTTTATAGTTTATTGAATTACTAAGTCGTTTATACCATTTTAGAGGAACATAATAATAAAGATTTAATCCATCTGTGTCATTCTGTAAAATACCTTTAGCAAGATTAAGAGCATATTGCCCAAATCCTTTTTTTGTGTTTCTTATGTGATGTAAATCTAAAAATATTTTATTACTCATTACTTTTGTAAATTAGGTATCTCAATAGGTGTTTTTACTAATGTTTATCAGAACTTTTTAGGATATAAATTTAGAAAATATATTATAGATTGAGCTTTATATCTTTAAATAGTGCCATATTTTTATTTGGGTTAAAATTTAATATGGTTATTGCAAATTATGACTTCTGTGAATTATGCTTCAGTTCTATTTTTTGCTTCACAAATCATAATCAAAAGTTATATCATATTAGAAAAATAATTATTTATGAAACGAGCTAGCAATATTTTTTTTTATTTTGTTAAGTTTTTTTGTGTAAAAAAATCGGATTAAAAGCTTTAATTGATACATTTACACGATTAATTATTTGTTATATGAACTTCATCAAGCGGAAATATTATCAATTATTTTCGAAATATTTAAAGAATAAACCTAATTCTGATATTTCGTATATAAAAGCACAATATTATCTAAAAAACGAAAAACGTTTAGATTTAGATAATCCAACTGAGTTTGTGGAGAAGTTACAATGGCTAAATCAGAATTTATATAATGAAGATTATAAGGATTTTGTAGATAAATATGAAGTAAGAAAATATGTTGAGCAGAAAATAGGTAAAGGCTTTTTAGTCGATTTTATTGACGTCTTTGATACTGTTGAAGCTATTGATTTTGATGCTTTACCAAATCAATTCGCGTTAAAAGGAACTCATGGTTCGGGCTATAATGTTATTGTAAGTGATAAGAGTACTATTAATGTTAATGAGGTAAAATGTAGATTGAAAAAATATATGCAATCTAATTACTACAATAAGTATAAAGAGCGTATCTATAAAAAAGTTAAACCAAGAATTTTAGCTGAACATTATTTAGATCAAACCGATAGTGAAAATATAATTGATTATAAATTTTATTGTATTCACGGAGATCCGAAATATATATTAGTTAGAACCTTAACAAGTGATGGGTATAAGAAATGTGTTTATGATTTAAATTGGAATAAATTAGAAAACACAAAAGAATCTAAAGGTTTTTTTTGTAAAGATTTACCCAAGCCTGATAATTTTGAAGAACTTGTTACTATAGCAAAAAAGTTAGCTGAAGAATTTATTTTTGTTAGAGTCGATTTATATTCAATTAGTGGTAAAATCTATTTTGGAGAACTTACTTTTTTTCCAACAGGAGCTTTAAAACGTTTGTCAGTAGAAAAATTAAACAAAGAGCTTGGAGACTTAATACAATTACCTATTAAAGTTGGTGTTTAGATAACTCATTAAACATCTTTTTAGCAATAACCGATTTGGTAAAATTATCTAAAAGATATTGGTAACCATTGGTTGTTAACTTCTCTTGAAGTGCTTTATCATTCATTAATAACGTTACTTTAGAAGCAAAATCTTTAGGGTTACCAACTTTTGCTAAAAGACCGGTTTCACCATCTACAATAACTTCAGATATTCCTCCTGCATCAGCAGCAACAATAGGAACTTTACAAGCATAAGATTCTAATAATACACCACCTCACCTGTAGGTTCATTATTAGAAGTGAACAGAAATAGATCTAATTCAGGTGAAATTTCAGGAACATCACGCCTAAAACCCGTAAAGATAATGTGATCTGTTAAGCCTTTTTCTTCAACATAATTTTTGATATCTTGTTCCATACTCCCTTTTCCAACTAGTTTGTCCTATAGTTTCTGCGCCACCAAGAACTAGAAATCTTGAAGATGAAACGATAGTGTTTAATTTATTGCCGTAGTTCTTTAAATCGTACTCAAATAATTTATTTTATCTATAAGATTTAAAACGTTATTTTTTATTTGATTCTCGTTCATTTAAAGCTAAAATAATACATGCGTTTATACAATGTAGAAAACGGTAATGGTCGTCTTTATTCGTTAAGGCTATAAAGATAGAATAAAGTTGACGTCATTTATAATCAATATTTTAGAATTAGATTTATTGTTTTCTAATAATTTTTTTATAATAAGCTAATGTATCACTTGTCATTTTATCTTGAGTGAAATGAGTAAGCACTTTTTTACGTGCTTGTTTTTCTAAAGTTCTATAATCTTCAGGATTTTTAAATACTTTTAAAATTAGATTTTTAAAATCTTCATTATTTTTCGCAATAAAGCCATCTATGCCATCATTTATAATTTCTGCAGCAACAGGAATATTGGATACAATGGTTACTTTTTCTAAAGCCATAGCTTCTACAATTGTAAAACCAAAAGTTTCTCCTTTAGATGGAACAGCAATAATTGAAGCTTCAGATAATTTTTTTGGAATTTTAGAAAAAGAAATATGGTTGAAATATGTGGTGTTTTTTAATGCTTGTTCTGAAAACACTTCTGTTTTTAAAAATTCCCAGTATTTTTCACCTCTACCTATAAGGTGTAATTTAGCTTTAGGTTCATCTATGATTACTGAATTGAAAACCTCTACTAAATCTTTTACTCCTTTTGCTTCAGATAATGTACCAATATAAAATATCGATTTCGGAATTTTTTTTACTGTTGCATCAGGTGAAAATATAGTTGTATTGACGCCATTAGGAATAACGATATCCACATCCACATCATAATAATTTTTTATAAATTCCTTTGAAAAATGGCTGTTTGCAACGATGTATGGTGTTGCTAAAAGTGCTTTTTTTTCCATGGTAATTTTTAATTCTTCTTTACCTTTGTTTAGATAATGATGCCAAAACCCTCTTGAACCATGAAATCGCGTTACTAATGGAATACTATTATCCCAATAAGCTGTATAACCATTAAATGTAAAGGACTGAATGATGTCAATATTATTTTTTAAAGCATAAAATTTTAACTTTTTAGCCAAGTATTTACGCTCTTTCGCTAACCAGTATTCAGTAATTTGAGGAAATCCTAATCGTGAACTTAAAGAACGTATAAGTTCGGCTAAAGGATTGGCCTTAAAATATTGTTTAAAAAATTTAATCTTTATACCGTTATCATTAATATTATGTTTTTTTTTAGAAAACCCATAAATATATACCTCATGTCCATTTGCAATCAATTCATGAGATACAGTTTTAAAAAATGTGCCAACACCACCATTTGGCGGTAATTTGGGGTGAGAATATTCATTTGTAAAAAAAAGGATACGCATGTTTTATTTTATCTCATGTTTTGTTAACTCATAAAACATCTTTTTAGCAATAACGGATTTGGTAAAATTATCTAAAAGATATTGGTAACCATTGGTTGTTAACTTCTCTTGAAGTGCTTTATCATTCATTAATAAGGTTACTTTAGAAGCAAAATCTTTAGGTGTACCAACTTCTGCTAAAAGACCGGTTTCACCATCTACAATAACTTCAGATATTCCTCCTGCATCAGCAGCAACAATAGGAACTTTACAAGCATAAGATTCTAATAATACACCACCTGTAGGTTCATTATTAGAAGTGAATAGAAATAAATCTAATTCAGGTAAAATTTCAGGAACATCGCGCCTAAAACCAGTAAAGATAATGTGCTCTGTTAAGCCTTTTTCTTCAACATAATTTTTGATGTCTTGTTCCATACTCCCTTTTCCAACTAAGATGTATTTAGCTTTAAAGTTATTTTCTTTTACTAAAATTTCAACAGTATCAACCCAAGTATAGTGATCTTTAAAACCTGTGAATTCAGCAATGTTTCCAATTAATTTATAATCTTCAGGAATATTAAATTCCTTATGTAACATTCCCGTAGGTGCTTGTTTCTGAAACTTATTAATATCAGTAACACTACCAATAACAGACAGTCTGCTATGATCTTTAACTGCAAATTTTAAGGATTCTACAACAGGCTGAGATACGCAAATAATTTTTTTAATGCCTTTGTAATTGTATTTCCATTTTCTAAAAAAGTTAGTGTCTACACGTTTTATAAGTGTACGACAAAGGACTAAAGGTACTTTCATACCGTAGATAAAATGAGAAAGTACAGCTAACGTATGTGCCTTGCTACTATGAATAAATACTACAGTTGCTCTTTTTTCTTTTGCTAATTTTTTAAATTCTTTAGCATAAGACAAACTGTATTCCGATTTATATTCAAACGGAATAACTTGCATTCCTTTCTCAGTTGCAATACGATATAATTCAGAATCGATAGGACAAACAATCCATTGATCTTCTACATGTCCTTCAGCTTTAAAAGCTTCATATAAATAGATGATTTTTTGTTCGTGTCCACGCCAACCATTAGAGGCTGTAAATTGTATTAATCGCATTAAAGATAAGGTTTGATTGTAGTAATTGATTACTGTAAAAATAAGGATTATAAGCTTACTTAATCTTATATAAGCCTACTGCTTTTTTTAATTTCTTACTCATTAAGACGTAATTAACGTAAAGCTTGTTTTTAAAACTTAAGTAGCGCCATTCTTTATGAGGAATAATGTTTTCTGAAACTTTTGTGTTAATTTCATCAGAAACAATAAAGTCGGTTTTTATATCCTCCCAACTTACATTGTCGTAACCATCAAATTCGTTTACTTTATTTTTTTCGTGAATAATAGACATCCATAAACGTTGATTTGCAATTTCTATACGTCTCGATTCTTTTTTCCACATGTTATGGTCGCTGAACCAAACGGTTTTTGGTGTCTCATTTTTTTCAATCAGACTAATAAAAGGGTTAAAAATATGTTCTTTCTTACCTAACATGATGTCTGGTGAAACTTGAAGAGAATAACCTTTTAATATGTCAATAGCCATAAAATCTTGTGATTTAAACTGCTGTTGAATGGTTGAGATATAATCCTTGTGAATACAGTCGTCATTATCAATTCGAGATGTAATAATATAAGGAGTATTTTTACTGTCGTCGGTTATATATGATTTTATAGACGAATGAAAAGCATCCATTCCGTCAATATAAAAAGCCTTAAAATGTGGATAAGGTTTTAAAAGTGCTTCAATTTCAGTCTTAAAATCAGCATCTGTTGTGGCGTCAAAAAAAAGTAACCATTTAAAATTGGTATTGGTTTGACTAGCAACTGAAGGAAGACAAAAATTACTAAATAATCCAATTCTATGCGTCATCCATTCACGTGTTAATAACGTTTCGTTATTCTTAGTGACATCCCAATTTTTATTTTTGAGATTAAAACGAGTGATGAGATAGTGTTTAAACATTGAAAATTATTAAGTGTGGACAAATTTACAGAAATATTTGGAAGTCTTTCGGCTATAATTGAAGCGGCTTTTAATCTTTCGTCCAAAGAATTAAATACCTACTTTTGCAGCCTAAGATTACTATTGTTTATTATATGTCTGTAACCGTAAAAATTCAAGATAATTCAACATTAACGAAAGAACAGTTAATGCATGCCATCGAAAACTTTGACCAACAAGGTGAAATGATTGGTAATGGTTACCGAAATGTTATAAAAATATTGACGATTGGCGGTGAACGTTATAATATTAAGGAGTTTAAGGTGCCTAACTTGGTAAATAAAATTGTTTATCGTTTTTTTAGAAAAAGTAAAGCCGAACGTTCTTTTTTATACGCACAGCGCTTACTTAAAGCAGGGATTTTAACACCAATGCCAGAGGCTTTTGTAGAGTATAAGTCTGCTTTTACCTTTGGGAGTAGTTATTATATTAGCAAACAGTTAGAATACGATTTTACAATTAGAAAGCTTGTAGATGATCCAACATGTGATGATTACGATAATATTCTAAGAAAGTTTACACAGTTTACTTATAGCTTGCATGAAAACGGAATTCATTTCTTAGACCATTCGCCAGGTAATACGCTAATTAAAAAAGAAGGTGATGATTATAAATTTTATTTGGTAGATCTTAACCGAATGGATTTTAAAACTTTAAGTTATGATGAGCGTTTAGCTAATTTTGCACGTTTATCACCTAAAGATTATATGCTTGAAGTTTTAAGTGATGAATATGCCAAACTTATTGGTAAACCTCACGATGAAGTTAAAGAACGCATGTTGTTTTTCTCTCAAAAATTTTCACTAAGCTTTAAAAAGAAAGAAGCTTTTAAGAGAAAGTATTTTTTCTGGAGAAAGAAAAAACATTAAGATTTTTTATTCAACTCGCGTAATTTTGCATACTTCAAAAAGCGAATATGAGCAGTTTGTACAGAAATATAGAAACCATTAAAGCCATCTAAAAAGCCTAGTTTTATTACATAAGATTGAAAAAAGGCCCAAGTCGGATTTACAATAATTTTAAAAAGTGATGATTTTTTTCCTTTATCGTAATAAGCTTGAGCAGAAATTGATGTAAATTTTTCAATTTGTTGATTGTGCTCAGAATACGACTGATAATTACGGTGTAAAATGTCGCCTTTTAATTTTCCTACTTTCGAATCTTTAGAGTTCAGGTTAACCGTCTCATGTATTTTATGACCAGACCAAGACGCTTTTGTTTTATCAAAAACACGTAATTTTTTTTCAGGATACCAAGTGGTGTGCTTAATCCATTGTCCACAAAAATTATTAAAACGATTGGCGTAATAGCCATCAAATTTCCAATTAGATTTTAGGTTTATAATCGATTTCTGAAGCATTTCTGATAAGGCCTCATCTCCATCTAAAGCTACCACGTGATTATATGTTGTTTGTGATAAGGCAAAATTCTTTTGTTCTGTATAGCCTAAAAATTTTTGCTCAATAAAAGTGACATTATACTTTTCGCAAATACTTTTAGTTTTATCGGTAGAAAAAGAATCTACAACTATTATTTCATCAACAACATTAGCCAGAGATTTTAAACATTTTTCAATATTTAATTCTTCGTTAAATGTAATTATAACTCCAGATAGTTTAAGCATACTTGTGTTTTTACAGTTGTAAAAATAGTATTTTTGCGCTATGCAATCTAATACTAAAGCCTCTGTAATTATAAGTACGTACAATAAACCAAATTGGTTAGCAATGGTGCTTTATAGTTATAGCTTACAAACGGTAACTGATTTTGAAATTGTTATTGCAGATGATGGATCAGATGAAAGAACTAAAACCATAATTGACCAATTTTCTTCAGAAACAGAATTAAAAGTGATTCATGTTTGGCATAAAGACGAAGGTTTTCAGAAAACTAAAATTCTGAATAAAGCTATTATGGCTTCAAATTCAGATTATCTCATTTTTACTGATGGCGATTGTATTGCAAGACAAGATTTTGTAGAAACACATTTGCGTTTACGTAAAAAAAACAGAGCACTTTCTGGTGGCTATTTTAAGTTGGTAGAAAGTGTTACAGAATTAATGAGTAAAAGCGTTATTTCTAAACAAGATTGTTTTAATAAGTCTTGGCTTCTAAAAGTCGGTCAGCCCAAAAGTTTTAAGCTTAATAAGCTAACCAAATCAAATCAAAAAGCTATTTTTTTAAATACAATTACACCAACAAAGGCAACTTTTGATGGTATGAATACGTCTTGTTACAAAACCGATATTTTAAAGGTGAATGGTTTTGATGAACGAATGGAATATGGCGGATTAGATAGGGAAGTAGGGGAGCGCATGATGAACAATGGTGTTAAATTTAAACAAGTACGTTATAGTTGTATTTGCGTACATTTGCATCACGATAGACCTTATAAAAATGAAAAAGCTTTAGCTTTAAATCAGCAAATAAGGAAAGAAACAAAACAGAATAAAGCAACCTATACCAATTTTGGTATAATAAAAGCATAGACAATGGCACTACCTAAAATAACAGTGATTATTGCAACCTATAATAAAATAGATTGGTTAGAGAAAGTTCTATACGGTTATAGTGTACAGACTTATAAAGATTTTGATATTATTATTGCAGACGATGGTTCTACCAATGAAACCAAAGTTCTTATTGATAAATTTAAAGAAAATTACCCTGTAAATATTACACATGCTTGGCATGAAGATAAAGGATATAGACGTCAAAAAATATTAAATGAAGCCATTGTTATGGCTAAAAATGAATATATTTTATTTACAGATGGCGATTGCATTCCGCGTGAAGATTTTGTAGAAACACATGCTAAGTTTGCAGAAAAAGGTTATTTCTTATCTGGCGGGTATTGTAAACTTAATATGGATTTAAGTGAAACTATTTCTGAAGATGATATTACATCTCACAATTGTTTTGATGTAAAATGGTTAAAATCTAAAGGAGAATTAGGAAGTAAAAACACGTTAAAATTATCTGTAAAAGATGGTTTAGCTAGTTTTTTAGATGTCGTTACACCAACAGGAGCAACGTTTAATAACTGTAATTCTTCTGCATGGAAAGCAGATTTAATTGCTATTAATGGTTACGATGAGCGTATGCAATATGGTGGGCCAGATAGAGAATTAGGAGAACGCTTAGTTAATTTTGGAATGAAGACGAAGCAAATTCGTTATAAGGCAATCGTTTTACATTTAGACCACGCAAGAGGTTATAAAACTCAAGAATCTTTAGATAGAAACTTAGCGATTAGAGCTAAAGTGAAAAAAGAAAACTTAAAATGGACAGAGTTTGGAATTAAGAAAGCCTAATTCAATAGTTTTAAAAATTCTTTTAAATCACTTTCAAAATAAGAAGGTTTAAAATCTAAATATAATTCTGAAGCTTTTGATTTTAAAATTTTTGGGTGTTTAATATTTTGATAAGGCGCTTTATTAAAATCTTTAAGATGGGCAGAAACATGTTTTTGCCCATCATCAAACATATTCCAAGCTTCTTTTTTAATCCAAGGAGAAAATATAGTAAATGTTGGTATATATAATGCTTTTGCCATATTAATTGCGCCACCTTCATTTCCTATTAAAGCATCGCAGTAAGATGTAATTGCTAAAAAGCTTCTTAAACTTTTTCCGAAAACGTTAAAATAAACTTTCTTCTTAGTTTTTGCTGTGCATAAATCTAAAATGGCTTTAGCATCAGCTTCTTGTTTAGGAATGTAATTAAATAAAATTTGACTATCAGGTTGCTCTAAAACAATCTGATCTATCACTTTTGCCATGTATTCAAAAGGAAAGGTTTTGTTACTTCCGCTACCTAAAACGCCAATCATAAATAATGGCTTCTCTAAATCTATATTATTAGATTCTAAAAATAGTTTAGCCTCATTTTTTTCATTCTCTGTAAGATATATTTTTGGCCTTACAATTTTTAAAGGATCAATATCTAGAGGGGTTAGTAGTTGTAAACGATTTTCAATCGCTAAACCCGCATTGGTGTCAGCTTTTAATTTATGTTTAAAAGTGTGATTGTAGATTAAGGATTTTTGACCTTTATCAATTGATATTTTAGTTTTAGCTTTAGATAAAAAAGTGATTAGTTTACTCGATAATTTGATGTAAACATCAATAACAACATCAAAACTTTCTTTGTTTAAATCTTTAGCAAATTTGAAAAGTTTTAATTTACTCTTTTCATGCTCTGGAGTAAAAAAATGAAAGTAATCAACAAAGGGATTATTTTCAACTACAGGAAATGTATGTGAATTAATCACATAATGTAATTCTGAATTTGGATATTTCTGTTTAATGGCTTCAAACAAAATACTTGTCGCCAAAACATCACCAATCATTTTCTGTTGAATAACTAAAATTTTCATACTTAAAGTTAAAAAAAATCCAACTGTAAATCAATTTGTCACAGTTGGATTATTATATTTTTTCAATTTATAGAAAGTAACGTATTATACAGCTACATCATATTCACGTAAAGCATCGTTTAAAGAGGTTTTTTTATTCGTACTTTCTTTACGTTTACCTATAATTAGTGCACAAGGTACTTGAAATTCGCCTGCGGCAAACTTTTTAGTATAACTACCAGGGATCACTACAGAACGTGCAGGTACAACACCTTTAGTTTCTACAGGTTTGTCTCCTGTAACATCTATAATTTTAGTACTCATTGTTAAAACAACATTAGCACCTAAAACAGCTTCTTTTTCTACGCGTACGCCTTCAACAACAATACAACGAGAACCAATAAATGCACCATCTTCAATAATTACAGGAGCAGCTTGTAATGGTTCTAAAACACCACCAATACCAACACCTCCAGAAAGATGTACGTTTTTACCAATTTGTGCACAACTACCAACGGTTGCCCATGTATCTACCATAGTTCCTTCATCTACATAAGCACCAATATTTACATAACTTGGCATTAAAATAGTACCAGCAGAAATGTAAGCACCATGTCTTGCTACTGCATTTGGTACAACTCTAATTCCTTTTTCTGCATAACCAGTTTTTAGAGGAATTTTATCGTGATATTCAAAAATACCAACTTCAAAAGTTTCCATTTTCTGAATTGGGAAATATAATACTACGGCTTTTTTTACCCATTCATTAACTTGCCAACCATCTTCAGTAGGTTCTGCAACACGTAAAGTACCAGCATCAACTAAATCTACAACACTTCTAATAGCGTTAATAGTTTCTTCATTTGTTAAAAGTGAACGATCGTCCCAAGCATTTTCTATTATAGTTTGTAGTTGTTTCATAAGTTTTCAATTTTTTTTTAGGAACCAAAGATACTTTTATAATAACTGAAGCTAAAATTCTTTAAGAAAAAAATGTGACTTGTCAGAAAATGCAGTGTCTTAATAATAGGTTATGGATATGATTTATTTTTAGAGGGATAAAATCATTACATTAATTTAGTTAAATTGATTGTTTAAAAACGCTTCTTTATTATAAAGAAGCGTTTTTTATTATCTTATCTTTGTATTATGGGAAGAATATTAGCCATAGATTATGGTACAAAACGAACGGGATTAGCTGTTACAGATGAAATGCAAATTATTGCATCTGGCCTTACTACAGTAGATACAAAGCAATTGCTAGAGTATTTAAAAAAATATGTTTCAACTGAAAATGTTGAAAAGATTGTTGTAGGCTTACCAAAACAAATGGATAATACAGCTTCAGAAAGTGAAGTTTATATTCAAAAATTCTTAAAACTTTTATTAAAAGAAATTCCTCAAATCCCCGTAGATCGTGTTGATGAACGCTTTACTTCAAAAATGGCTTTTCAGACGATGATTGATAGTGGATTAAAGAAAAAACAACGAAAAAATAAAGCTTTGGTTGATGAGATTAGTGCAACACTTATTTTACAAAGTTATCTTTCTAGTGTTCAGTAATTATAGAACTGATATTTTTTAATTTATAAATTACGATTTAAAACATAGAGCTTTAAATTTTAGCTTTTTACATGAAAAGCTTTAGAATTTAGTTTTTGAAATTTCGAATATTATCACAGAATTTGGTACTTTTGCACCCGAAAATAATAGAATTATGATTTTACCTATCGTAGCCTACGGCGATGCTGTTTTAAAGAAAGAGGCTAAAGAAATTGATAAAGATTATCCAAAAGTACAAGGACTAATCGAAAATATGTACGAAACAATGTATGGTGCATATGGTGTTGGTTTAGCTGCACCTCAAATAGGTTTAGCAATTCGTTTATTTGTAATAGACGCAAGTCCTTTTGCAGATGATGAGGATCTTTCTGAAAAAGAGAGTGAACAAATGAAAAACTTCAAAAAAACATTTATTAACGCTCAAATTTTAGAAGAAGAAGGTGATGAATGGGCTTTTAATGAAGGTTGTTTAAGTATTCCGGATGTAAGAGAAGATGTTTTTAGAAAGCCGAAAATTAAAATTCAATATCAAGATGAGAACTTTGAAACTCATGTTGAAGAATATGATGGTTTAATTGCTCGTGTAATTCAGCATGAATATGACCATATTGAAGGTATTCTGTTTACAGATAAATTATCTTCATTTAAAAAACGATTAATAAAAGGAAAGCTTACCAATATTTCAAAAGGTAAGATTAAAATAGATTACAGAATGCGTTTTCCTGCTATGAGTAAAAAACGCTAATAAAATATATATGAGCTTAGACAAAATTTTATCAATATCAGGTAAACCTGGTTTATACCAAATTGTAGCACAGACAAGATCTGGTGCCATTGTAGAATCTTTAGTAGATAAAAAACGTATCACAGTTGGTGCGCACAGTAATATTAGTATTCTTAGCGAAATCGCTATTTATACATTAGCAGAAGAAGTGCCATTAAGAGAAGTCCTTAAAAAAATTAAGGAAAAAGAAAATGGTGAGCCAACTTCTATTAGTCATAAAGATGGTAAAGATGCTTTAGAAGAATTTTTCTTTGAAGTTTTACCAGATTATGATGAAGACCGTGTATATCCTTCAGATATTAAGAAGGTTATTCAATGGTATAATTTACTTCAAAAAAATGAGCTTTTAGGAGCACTTGAAGAAGAGAAAAAAGAAAAAGATACTTCAGAAGAAGAATAAAAATGTCTGACAAAACAGCCCAATTAAAAGCCTTTGAACGTTTGTTAATTATCATGGATGAGTTGCGTGAGCAATGTCCGTGGGATAAAAAACAAACGATGGAAACCTTACGTCATCTTACTATTGAAGAAGTTTACGAACTTGGTGACGCTATTTTAGATAATGATTTAGAAGAGGTTAAAAAGGAATTGGGAGATGTTTTACTACATATTGTTTTTTATTCTAAAATAGGAAGTGAAACTAATACTTTTAATATCGCAGATGTTTGTAATAGCATCTGCGATAAACTTATAAGTCGCCATCCACATATTTATGGAGATGTTGTTGTTAAAGATGAAGCTGAAGTAAAGCGTAATTGGGAACAACTGAAGTTAAAAGAAGGAAAAACTAGTGTTTTAGAAGGTGTGCCAAGAAGTTTACCAGCAATGGTAAAAGCAAGTCGTATACAAGAAAAAGTTGCGGGTGTTGGCTTTGATTGGGAAGAAACTGAACAAGTTTATGCTAAAGTAGAGGAGGAGCTTGAAGAGTTAAAAGTTGAAGTAGAAAAAGGTGATCAAGACGCTATTGAAAGCGAGTTTGGTGACGTTATGTTCTCTATGATTAATTATGCACGCTTCCTTAATATTAGTCCTGAAAACGCTTTAGAACGCACAAATAAAAAATTTATAAAACGCTTTAAATATCTTGAAACTAAAGCGAAGTCTCTAGATAAATCTTTAAAAGATATGACACTTTCTGAAATGGATGTGTTTTGGGAAGAGGCAAAATTACTTTAATAATTTATTTTTATCATTCTTGATAAAGGAGTAATCTACTCACTTACAATATGCTTATTATTTAATACGTAAACTGTCTGTCATTTTTTTTGATGTGACTTTCTACCTGTTTACTTGCTTTAATATATATCTAGAATCACTTATAATTTAGATGTAGTTAATTACTGTTTTTTGTTGATTTGTTAAAGTTATCATAAAGCGAAAAACGAAACATCCAAAAGTATTTGCTGACCGTAATTACTATATATAAAAACATAACCTGTTTTTGTATTCTTAGTAGGAAGTCTTAATTATTATTTAGCGGTTATAATTAAGATTAAAATTTAGTTTAGTTAGGGCAAAACCCATCTGTTGAATCAGATGGGTTTTGATATTTGACATCTTAGTATACGGGTTTTCATCTATCGCTAAAAAGATAGCAGCATAGGTAATAGCTACTAATTTTTTATAATTTTTTTTCTTAAGATATTTCCGTTATCATTTTTGATTTCAACAATATAATTGCCATTCGTGAGATCTTGAATATGTATTTCTTGATTTAATTTTGAGTCCCCTGTTTTTACAGTTCTTCCTAAAGCATCTATAATGTTGTATGAAATTGCTTCAGTTACGTTTTCATTACTAATTACTGTAATGGTATTATTACTAGGGTTTGGATATAGTTTTAATTGAGAGCTAATCGCTATATCTTTTGTGCTTAGCGTTTCACTATCAGCCATAATATTATCTATATCTAATATAGCATCAATAGGGTCAGATTCCCAGGCTGGGACATCATTATGTAATATTCTCATTTCTTCTACTCCTTGACTACCACTACCAAATGTAACTGCATAATTAAAGGGGTCTGAAAGTGCTGTAATGTTATCTTCAAGTATAGAAAAGGAAATTCGTTTCCATCCTTCGTTTGGTAAAACAGCTATGGCATTAGTAGTACTGCATCTATAAGTAAGGCCATAATCGGTTTGAAAAGCTAGCCTTAAAAAGATAACTGTACTACCAGAATTTCTTACATCCATCGATATATATTTGATACGACCAGAAAGATTACCTTGGTAGTAATCACCTTTCCATTGCGCATTGTTTTTAGTCATTAATTCAAGATCTTCTCCAGAACCACTAGAAGTAATTCTTAAAAAATTATCTTCTTCTCCAGATGGACCTCCGTTATAAATATTTTCATTTGGAATTGAATTTGTTTTAGTCCAATTGCTCATAGTATAATCTTCAAAGTCATCAACTTGATCTAAGATAACTTGTGAAACTACGATAGTAGGTAGGCATAATAGTAAAAAGGGTAAAATTTTCCTCATAATATATAGATGTTTAAATTGATTATAGGCTACATGTTATTATGTAAATAAAAAGGAGCTGATTGATTTATTGTTTAGCACAAGAGATTCATGCTTATGACAAAAGGAGTTGTCATAAGCATGAATCTCTTGTAGAGTTTTATAGAAATTTTAATTATACATTCCGCGAACTTTAGTCAGTTTTGCTTTCCAAGTTTCTAGTTCAGTTTTATGCTTTTCTATATTCTTATGAACGTCTTTAACTAAAGGGTTATCTGATTTTACATTAGAGAAAAACTGTAAGTTATTTTCTAATTGATTAATTTCAGATTTGATTTCGTCAATACGCTTTTTAATAAAGTTATATTCGTTATCTAATAACCTAGTATCTTCAGGATCAGCTAAATTTTCAAGTTTGCTTTCAAACTTAATCATTTCAACTTTAGATTTTTCCATCTTCACTTTATCAAAAGCATCATCTATGGCTTTGTAAAATTTACCATCAATATAGCGTTTGTTTTGTGGTACATATCCAACCTCTTTCCACTCAGCAATTTTTTCTTGTAATGCTTTAATATCTGCTTTAGGATCTTCAGTTGGTTCTAATGTTTTTAGTTGATCTAAAAGTTTTACTTTTTTATCAAATGCATCAAATAAATGTTGATCTTTTGCTTTACGCTCTGTATGCATTTTATCAAAATAATGGTTACAAGCTTTTTTAAACTGTTTCCATATTTTATCACTGTCACGTCTAGGAACATGTCCTATTGTTTTCCATTCATCTTGAATTTTCTTCATCAATGGAGTTACAGTTGCAAAATCGTCATTATCTTTATTGTCTTCTGCAATTTGAATTAAAGCTTTCTTCTTTTTAAGATTATCAAATTGATCTTTCTTTAAATCTTTATAGAAACTATTTTTACCTCTATTAAAAGTTCTTACAGCTCCTTTAAATTTAGACCATGTACTTTCATTAACTTTTAAAGGCACTTTTCCTGCTTTAAAGAAAGCATCTCTTAAAGCTTCGATTTCTTTAATATTACTTTGCCATGCGCTATGAGAATTAACTTTCTTTTCTGCAATGGCATTTATTTTAGCAATGATTTCTTCTTTGTGCTCAAGATTTTTTTCATGAGCTTTATCCATGTCTACAAAATAAGCCTGACGCTTATCGTGTATGGCTTTAGTAGCTTTACTAAAACGCTCCCAAATTTCTTCTCTATGCTCTTTTCCTACTGGTCCAAGTTCTTCTTTCCAAAGCTTGTGTAATACTTGTAATTCTCTAAAAGAACGATTCGTATTTTCGTCTTCAGCTAATTCTTCAGCACGTTCTATGATTTTTAATTTCTGATCATAGTTATGCTTAAAATCCATATCTCTCAAATCATTATTGAGGTGTAAAAAGTCGTAAAAACGTTCTACGTGATGGTGATAAGTATTCCAGGCATTATTGTATTTATCTCTAGGAATTGGTCCTGCTGTTCTCCATTTTTCTTGAAGTTCTTTGAAGTTTTTATAGGTAGTACCCATATTTTCTTCAACACTAAGTAAACCTTTAATATCTTCAATAATTTGTAGTCTATTGTCAAGGTTTTGTTGAAGATTTTGCTCGCGTTCCTTGTAATAAGAATTAATAGCTTGCTTATAATCTTTGTATAGCGTATTAAATTGCTTTTTAGTGTCGTTTGTATAGTAGAAGTCTATTTCGTTTCCACCTTCTTCAATAAATTCTTCTTTTTTCTCTTCTAGAAGTTCACTGAATTTAGAATTAAACTCACTTTTTATTTCATTGATATGTTTAGATATCGTCTGAACTTTATGTTTTTCTAACAGTCTGCTAGTCTCAGCGACTAGTTCATCCATTGACATGGCATGATAATCTTTTTCTTCAACTTCATGACGCTCTGCATTAGATTCGTCTTCGGCATCTTCGGCATTTGAAGCTTCTATTTCATCAACTGAGTCATCCTTAATAACTTCAGGAGTAGTTTCTGCTTCGACTTCTTCATTGATAACTTCAGCAGTATCTATAACTTCTGTTTTTTCAGTTTCAGAAACGACTTCTGTTTTTATTTCAGTTTGTACTTTTGGCGTAGATTCAGTTGATTCTACTTCTTTTTTTCCATCTGCTTCTTGCAGGTTATCATTCTCAGACATGTGTCAAATTATTTAATATATAAGTTGTTAAAGATACTAACTAGTAGCCTAATTACAAAGGAAATGCCTAGTTGGTTATATTTTATGATTTATTCCAGATTTCCCAAGATTTTTCTGCTTGTAACCTTAGCATTTCAGCCCCATTTATAGTGATTGCATTTTTTGATTTTCCATGAGCTAAAAATTTGGTTAGCACCGGATTATATATAAGATCATATAAAATATGTTTTTTAGTAATAGCGTCGCAAGGAATGTTTGGACAGTCCTTAATATTAGGGAAAGTACCAATGGGTGTACAATTAATTATAATCGTATGCTTAGCTATAATGGCATCATTTAGATCAGAATACGTATAAGTAACACCTTCTTTTTTGGAACGAGAGACATAATCATATTTGATTTTTAATTTTTTTAGCGCATAAGCTATAGCTTTAGATGCACCACCTGTACCTAAAATAAGTGCTCGTTTATGATGTTTTTTTAGATGTGGTTTTAAAGAATTTTTAAAACCATAATAATCGGTGTTATAACCAACTAATTTATTTTTACCTGTGATTTTAATTGTGTTTACAGCTCCAATTTTTCTTGCACGTTTGTTTAGACTATCAAGCATTGGGATTACTTCTTCCTTATAGGGAATGGTAACGTTGATCCCTTTTATATTTGATGTGTCTTTAAGAATATCATTAAGTTCTTCGATTTTTTGTAAATCGAAGTTGACATAAGTGTGTGGTAATTTTTCTTTTTCAAATTTTTTAGCAAAATATCCTCTCGAAAATGAGTATGAAATATCTCGCCCTAAAAGACCAAATTTATGCTTTACGTTGTTGTCTTGTGTTTTTTCCATACCATTCTAATCCTAAAACTATAAAGATTCCTAAGGCAATATAAGCAATTGCTATATAAGTTTGACTGTTGAATTCAGGTAAAAAACGATGGTAATTAGTAATGATGTGTCTTCCAGCAGAATCTAAGACTAGAGATCCGTCAATTTGTGTTTTGTAAATTGTTTCTTTCCAAGGCCAAACAACACCAAGAGATCCTATTATGAAACCCATTATGGTTGCAAGCGTAATAAATTTATAATGTTTTAAAATGTAATTTAATATATGAGAAAAAGTGACTAAGCCTACAACAGAACCTAATGTAAATACCGCTAAAACTTTTAACATTCTTATGCGGACAACATCATTTACAAATTCAAAATTCCATCTAAAAATATCGAACATCGTATCGTAAAGTGCATTTACAGAATCCACTAATAATAAAACATAATTTCCTAAAAGAATTAATATAAATGAACCTGAAAAACCAGGTAAAGTCATACCTGATACGCTTATAATACCACAGAAAAACACAAAAAAGAGATTGTCATTTTCTGTTGCGGGATCTAAAAAACTAACACTTACTCCTGCTATAACACCAAGTGTTAGGGATAGTATTGTTGTTTTGTTCCACTCTTTAAAATCTTTACTTAAATAGTATATTGAACCTAAGATCATTCCAAAAAAAGTACTCCAAACATACAGTTCGTAATGTGCAATAAGGTAATCTAGTAGTTTAGAAACACTAAAATAGCTTACAATCATTCCTAAGAAGAGTAAGCTTAAAAATTTACCATTTATATATTGATAGAAACTTTTAAATCTAAGATTTATTAAAAGTAATAAAGCATTTTTATTTACACGTTGTAATGAGTAAATGAACTCTTCGTAGAAACCTGAAACAAAAGCAACAACTCCGCCAGAAACACCAGGGACTTTATTTGCAGCACCCATGGCCAAACCTTTAATGACCAAAAATATGCGATCTATAAGGGTTCTTGTACTTTGCATTACACGTTATTTTTTTGTTTTCCTAAACTTTCTAAGATAAGAATTACAGCAAAACCAATAACAATAAAAACAGCAGCCATTAAAAGTTCGTTTTCTCCAGAATAAGATGTTGGTAATATACTTCTATCTAATAAGGTAACGACTTCTCCTTCAGAGTTAATTCTTGTTTTTAAGACTTCTTTCCAGGGCCAAATTTTATTTAAAGACCCTATCATAAATCCGGTTAATATTGCTAAAGTTAGATTCTTATGATGTTTAAACATCCAGTTTAAAGCTTTTGAGAATATTTTAAGTCCAAAAATAGCTCCGATTGCTAAAAGTAAAAAGTTTAAAAATGCATCTTTAAAAAGTTCCATATTACCCGTTAATAATCCATCTCTTAAATTATTAATGGTATCAATAGCTGTTTGGTAAGCACCTAAAATTAATAGAATAAAAGCTCCTGAAACTCCAGGTAATATCATTGCTATAATAGCTATAAAACCACAGAATAAAAGATAAAAAGGACTATCTGGTGAAGCAAAGGGTTCTGCTAACGTTATATAAAAAGAAAGAATAGAGGTTATTATTATAGCTATTACTAACTTAATAGACCAACCTTTTATTTGTTTTGCAATGTATAGAATACTGGCTAATACAAGTCCAAAAAAGAAGGACCAAAGTAATATTGGTTCGTTATGTAGTAACCATTTTATTAGTTTCGCTAAGGATAAAATACTGATTGCTATACCAGAAAAAAGAGCAATTAAGAAATTACCATTAAAAGAATTCCATGCGGTTTTAAATCCTTCTTTCTTCCAGATTTTTAGAACACTAAAATTTACTTTGTCAATACTTTCAATAAGTTCTTCGTAAATACCAGAGATAAAAGCTATTGTTCCTCCTGAAACACCTGGAACAACATCGGCAGCTCCCATAGCAATACCTTTTAAAGTAATGGCTAAATAATCTAAAAATCTTCTTTGCATTCGGTTATAAAATATCAGATGCTAAGGTAAGATTATTTTCTTTTAGTTAGAAGTCTTTTTAGCTTCTGTAATTATTGCTTTGATAAGAGGCTTTTCTGTAAGTTGTGGAAATAATTCAGAAATAATAAAGTTATAATCAATATTAAGACGTGTTGCATTTTTTAGGTGGAAACGTCCTTCTTCTGATTGGTGAGTTGAAAAATATAATCCAGCTAAACGGTATTCTACTTCAGCATTTTCTGGGTAGAATTCAGACGCTTGAATTAAATTAAAAATAGCGGCTTCGTATTCACCCAAAGTCGTTAAAACATCAGATCTATTTAGCCATGTATCAAGTTCAAAATTTCCTAAATCTAACGCTTTTTTATAGCCGCGTTCTGCTTCTTCAAGAAAATTTAAACGTTTATTTACAGTTGCATATAGTTTCCAGAAAATTACATTTTCTCCATCAATTATTACCGCTTTATTAATGTAATATAAAGCTTTTTGATAATTGAGTTGCTTCATGTAAAATTTAGTAATAGCAATCCAACCTTTGTCTAGTAAAACGTCTTCACTTATTGTTTTCTTAAAGAACTGTATCGCAAATTCTTCATGTTTAAGTTTCGCATAACAATGACCAATGCGTAATAAGGCAAAAGAGGTAGGGTCGTCTAAGGCTAATGTTATTTTGTAATTTTCAATAGCTTCTTCATACTTTTTTAGCTTTTCTAAAACCTTTCCTTTTTCAATATATGCACCTACAAAAGTATCGTCTGATATAATTGCAAAATCAAAAGCAGAATTAGCTTTAGCGTATTCTTTTATTGTAAAATATTGTCTTCCTAATTGATGCCATGCAACTTCGCAATAAGGGTTTATATCTAAATATGAATTTAAATATTCTATAGCTTCAGAATTCTGGTCTAAGAAATCATAACAATACACAATATTATGAAGCGCAGCATAATCTGTAGTATCACTTTCTAAACATTTTTGAAAAAAGACTATGGCATTTTCAAATTGTTCTAAAAACAAATATTCCATACCAACTAATGCATATAAATCAGCATCATCTTCTGGTGAATTAGAAAGATCTATAGCAATAAGTAAAGTGTTAATGGCTTTTTGATGTTGATCTTGTTTAGATAAAACGTTAGCCTTTTGAATAAAAATTTCTTCGTTGTTAGGTTCTAAATTATGTAGCCCATCTAAAAGATCATCAGCTTGCTGAAATTTATTTTCTAAAATATAAATTTCAACTTTAAATAATTTAAGATTAACAGAGCTTGGGTGTTGTTCTAAACCTAATTTTATAGCGCGTTTAGCCAATGCAATCTTACCGTTTTCTAGGTAATGATGTATGATGTTTTCGAACTCATTCGAGTCAAAGAACAAAATATTATTTGTCTTTAACATCGATTCAAATCGAGTAAGTGAAAAGTTTTCGTCTTCTTGACTGTATTGCATAAATATTTAATAATTCGCTGTAATAAAAATACAGTTATACTTTAAGTTACATCATTTTTTTAACGAATGTTCTTAACAAAATAATTAACATTGTAAAAACACTTGATGTATAGTGAGTTAAAGTATTGTTTTTAGCTGTGTAATGTGACTAATTAGTGGTTATATTGAATCTAGAATAGATTTTATGATGTTACATCCTTCTATTATTTCGTTATTTGAAATAGTGAGTGGAGGCGTAATTCGGATTGCTTTGGTTTCAAAAAGTAACCAAAACAGAATTAATCCTTCATCTTGGGCACGTAAAATAACGTCATTTGTAATATTTTCATTTTCAGTTAATGCGGCTAACATCAATCCTCGACCTCTAATTTCTTTAATGTGTTTGTGTTGAAGGTGTTTTCTAATTAATTTTTCCTTTTCTAAGGCTTCAACCATTAAATTAGATTCCGTAATTTCCTTTAATGTTGCTAGTGCTGCAGAAGCAATCAAAGGATTTCCTCCAAAGGTTGTTATATGTCCTAATTTAGGATTATCGCTTAGCGAATCCATCATTTCTTTTGAAGCTGTAAAAGCACCGATAGGTAATCCGCCTCCTAAACCTTTGCCGGTTACAACAATATCGGGTTGGCAGTTGTAATTTTCAAAACCAAATAATTTACCTGTTCTTCCTATTCCTGGTTGTATTTCATCTAATATTAAAAGTGCACCTACGGAATTGCAGCGTTCTTGTACTTTTGTTAGATAATTATCTTTTGGTTCTATAAAGCCAGCTCCTCCTTGAATAGTTTCGAGAATAACAGCAGCTGTTTGTTCCGTTATTTTATTTAAATCACTTTCAGAATTAAATTCAATATGTTTAATATCTGGTATTAGAGGTAAAAAAGGTTTTTTGCGTTCTTCATAATCCATAAGACTAAGTGAACCCATTGTGTTACCATGATAAGCTTTATTTGCCGCTATAATTTCTGAACGTCCCGTAAAGCGTCTCGCTAATTTTAAACTTCCTTCAATAGCTTCTGTACCAGAGTTTACTAAATAAGTTGCTTCTAAAGGTTCGGGTAAATATTTTGCTATTAGTTTAGATAATTCTACAGCAGGTGTCTGAATATATTCACCATAAACCATGACATGAAGATATTGATCTGCTTGTTCCTTAATGGCATTGACAACTTTGGGATTACAATGTCCTAAACTACATGCTGATACACCGGCTACAAAATCGAGATAAGCTTTGCCATTAGTATCATATATATAAGATCCTTTTGCACGACTAATTTCCATAGCTAATGGATGTGGTGTCGTTTGAGCTTGATATTTAAAAAAGTCTTGTTTCAATTTTTTGCTCTTTAGTCTCGTTACTTTTTAAGGTTTTATTCTTTTTGAGGCATTGTTTTTAAAGGTGTCGTTGTTTTCTTTTCAGGAAGATTTCGAGCAGCCTTATTTGCTTTTTCTGGTGTTTTCTTTCCTGCCTCTTCAATACGCTCATTAGTTGCATCATCTATAAAATTTTCAGACGGAACATATTCTTTTAAGCCTTCAATTATAGGTAAATCTAAAGGGGGATCGTCTTTAAATAAATCTTCAACTGATAATGGTTGTTCTTCACCTCGCCAGTCGAAACCTCTAAATTTTCTTCCGCTTTTAGGGAAATTTGAATCCGGGAAAATATTACCATCAATCTGATTTATGAAGCGAACTTCGTCAATAACTTGATCGATAATTTTAACATTAATACTTCCTGATTTTGATTTTTGAATTCCTATTAATTGCGTGTCATCATTTCTTAAATAACGAATTGTTTCTGCGTTTTTAATGATATCAATATTATAAATTTCATTGTCTTTGAATAAGCCAATTAAGCGTTGTCCTTTAATTTGATTGAACGCATTAACATCGATTGTGTCTTTACTAATTAAGAAAGCATTATCAAATACTTTTAAAGAATCGAGTTGTTCTGTTATTGGATTCGAAATTAAATGAATGGTATCTCCGGTCATTTGATTACCAATATTCCATAGTACGGGTTTTCGTTGAAGTGCAAAGGCGTCATTAGAGCTAAACCTACTAAGATTAATCATTTGAGTTATGCCTAATTTATGATCAACATGTATAGAATCTGATTTTCCTGCTAAATCACTTTTATAAAGTCGTGCATTATAATAAGCACGTGTAATTCTATTTTCAGGTTTACCTGTAACCATTAAGGTATCTGCATGCATGAAAATAGAATCTCTTTCTTGAACTGTGATTACTAATGCTCGTTTGGTAATAAACATAGAATCTTTTTCTCGCCAAACTTCTGCATAATGGCCTTTTGCAAGACTTTTATTTATAGTGTCTGTAACGGTGATATTATTTGTAGCAGAGGCGAAACTTTTAGCACGATCAAAAAATAGGCTATCTCCTTCAACGGTTCTATTGTCGTAATCTATTTTAGCATTTCGTTGAAAATTACCAACATCATTATTGGTATCATAAAAACCACGTTCACAATAAATAGTACTTGTTTCTCCAACAATAGTAGATGGCCCAAAAAGATAAGCATGTCCGTTTTCGGTAAAGAAATCTAAGCGTTCAGTGTTTAATGTATATTCAGGATTTACTAATTCTACATCATTAACAAATTGATATTTGCTATCATTCATATAATAACGACCAATCTGACTTGTAATTGTTCCAGATGAATCTCTAACAACAGTACCTCCCGTATTGTAATATGCTTGTTGTTTTATTCTATCAAAATGAAGTGTATCTGTTTTAAGTGTAGATTGTGGTTCTGTTAAAACAACATCTCCACTAGCAAATGCAAGTTGAGATATGCCGCTATACTCAACGTATTTGGCAACCATATTTATGGTATCTCCTTGTTTCATTACCACATTACTGTAAGCTTCAATAAAATCTTGATCTTCGTAATAAACAGCTTTATCGCACCACATGTTTATTCCTTTGTGGACAAAATGAACTTGTTTAGATTTATCTCTAACAAATACTTTAGCACCTTCTTCAATATTTTGGTCTGTAAATAATTGACCAGCATATTCTATGGTGATATTTTCTTTTTCTTGAGCAAAGCTAAAGCAAGCAATGGTGAAGAAAATAAGAACTAATAGATTTTTAAATTGTTTCAAGAGGCATACATTTTTCACAAAATAACACTTATTAGAATTGCTTTAGCATCTGTTAAGGTTTTTTTTAACAGAAAAGAGCTTATTTTAAAGATTATTGTAAACAAAAAAAGGTTTTTTTATAAAATATTCAAGATAAGACCTAAGATCTTTACTCTATATTTTACAAAAAAACCAATTAATTTATAGTGTTCTAATTAAACTGTTTTTCTCGTAATTGTTTGTTTACGGTCTGGTCCAACAGATACTATAGTAATAGGAAGGTTTAATTCTTTTTCTAAGAATTCAATATATCCATTTAAGTTTTCGGGTAACTCTGATGCTTCAGTCATTCCTGTTAAATCAGCAGCCCATCCTTTTATTTCTGTATATATTGGAGATACATTTTCTTCTTCAATATTATAAGGTAAATGTGTAATTGTTTCACCTTTATAGTTATATGCAGTACATACTTTTAAGGTTTCAAAACCAGAAAGTACATCACCTTTCATCATAATTAATTGTGTAACACCATTAACTTGACAAGCGTAACGTAAAGCTACTAAATCTAACCAACCACAACGTCTAGATCTTCCTGTTGTTGCTCCAAATTCTTGACCAACACGACCCATAGTTTCTCCGTCTTCATCAAATAATTCAGTAGGGAATGGTCCAGAACCAACACGCGTAGTGTAAGCTTTAAAAATTCCAAATACTTCGCCAATTTGACTCGGAGCAACACCTAAACCTGTACAAGCACCAGCGGCAGTTGTATTAGATGATGTTACGTAAGGATAAGTACCAAAATCAATATCTAATAAAGAACCTTGAGCTCCTTCAGCTAAAATTGTTTTACCAGATTGTTGTGCTTGATAAATGTATTCTTCAGAGTCAATAAATTTTAAAGACTTTAAAGTTTCTATTGCATCAAAGAAATCAGCTTCTAATTCTTTAAGATCATATTCAATATCTGCATTGTAGAATTCAATCATTGCTTCGTGCTTATCTGCTAAAGCTCTGTATTTGTCTTTGAAATCTTCTAATTCAATATCACCAACACGTATACCATTTCTACCAGTTTTGTCCATATAAGTTGGGCCAATACCTTTTAATGTAGATCCGATTTTTGCTTTTCCTTTTGAAGCTTCACTTGCAGCATCTAATAAACGATGCGTAGGTAAAATAATGTGAGCTTTACGTGAAATACATAATGATTTTGTGTAATTCACATCTTGCTCTTCAAGCTTATCTAGTTCTTTTTTGAAAATAACAGGGTCAATAACAACTCCGTTACCGACTAGATTAACTTTGTCTTCATGAAAAATACCAGATGGGATGGTATGTAATACATGTTTTTTGCCGTTAAATACTAGGGTGTGTCCTGCGTTTGGTCCACCTTGAAAGCGTGCAATAATGTCGTAATTAGAGGTAAATACATCGACAATCTTTCCTTTGCCTTCATCTCCCCATTGTAATCCAAGTAGTAAATCTACTGCCATTTTTAAATTGAGTTAGTCGTCCTTTTTACGATTACCGTAAAAATATAATGAATGATTAGTTATCTGAATATCAAAAACCTCTTCTATGGTTTTTTTTATGGATTGAATACGAGGATCACAAAATTCTATGACTTCACCTGTATCTGTAAGTATCACATGATCGTGATTTTTATCGAAATACGATTTTTCATAGTGTGCCTGACTTTGTCCAAACTGGTGTTTGCGAACCAAGGCGCATTCTAAAAGTAGCTCAATTGTATTGTAAAGTGTAGCCCTACTTACACGATAATTTTTGTTTTTCATTTTGATATATAAAGATTCAATATCAAAATGTTCTTTGTTATCGTAAATTTCTTGAAGTATAGCGTAACGCTCAGGTGTTTTTCTATGACCTTTATCTTCAAGGAATTGTGTAAATACGCGCTTTACAATTTCCTGATTACTCTCTTCTGTGGTTGCATTCATAATTAAGCGGCAAATTTAAGCAAATTTTATAGGATATGAATTATAAAAAGTAGGATAAAAAATGAAAGAAATGAACAAGTTTTAAATTAATAGTTAATAACAATTTATACCCTAGTTACTTTGTCAATTCCATTTATTTTTTTAAGGTGTTTAATTAGCTTTTTAAGCATGTCTTGATTTTTAACTTGAACGGTTATTTTTCCTGTAAAAATACCATCGTCACTAGAGAAACTTATGCTTTTCATGTTAACATGCATGTTTTCTGAAATAAGTCTAGTGATTTCGTTTACTAATCCCATATTATCTATACCAGATAAAATAATCTGTGAGGTATAAACTTGTTGTGATGAGTCTATCCATTTTGCTTGCATAATTCTGTAAGCATAATTAGATTGTAGGCTTAACGCATTAGGACAATTCATTTTATGAACTTTTAACCCATCATTAATAGTTAAAAAGCCAAATACTTTATCTCCAGGAATTGGGTTACAACAATTGGACAATGTATAGTTTAGTTTTTCTTCTTCTTTACCAAAAACTAACATATCATATTTAGAAGTTATTTCTTCTTTATGAATATCTTTCGGGACGCTAGGTTTATATATTTTATTTTTAAAATAGCTTACAAATGCATTACTTCTAGACGATGCAAATGCTTTTAATTTAGTATTGTCTATAGTACCAATACCAACTCTGTAAAATAAATCTAAAGAGGTGTTGAGTTTAAAGTGACTTACAAGTTGATTTATTGAACTTTCGTTTAATGTAATCTTAAGTTGCTTTAATTTTCGTCTTAAAATCTCTTTTCCTTCTTCTGCAATTAATTTTGTGTCTTCGTTTAAAGCCGATTTAATTTTAGTTCGTGCTCTAGCTGTGGTTGCATAATCTAACCAGTTTGTATTTGGTTTTGCATTCTCAGAAGTCATGATCTCTACACGATCACCACTTTGCAATACGTGACTCAAAGGAACTAATTTACCATTTACTTTTGCACCTCGTGTTTTTAATCCAACTTCGGTATGTATTCCAAAGGCAAAATCTAATGGTGTGGCTCCTTTAGGCAATGATTTTAAATCTCCTTTAGGCGAAAAGACAAATATTTCTTTAGAATATAAGTTAAGTTTAAACTGTTCTACAAAATCTACAGCATCTGCTTCGTTGCTTTCTAAAGCTTCTTGCAAGCGATTAATCCAAAGGTCTAAATTATCTTCTTTAGCATCTGCATTTTTGTATTTGTAGTGTGCTGCATAGCCTTTTTCAGCAATTTCGTTCATACGCATACTACGGATTTGAACTTCTACCCAACGACTTTTTGGTCCAACAACGGTAATGTGTAAGGCTTCATATCCTGTTGATTTAGGCGAAGAAATCCAATCTCTAAGTCTAATAGGATTAGGCGTAAAGTGATCTGTAACGATCGAATATATTTTCCAAGCTAAGAATTTCTCGTTAGCTGTATCGGAGTTATAAATAATTCGAACAGCAAATTTATCATATACTTCATCAAAAGAAACCCCTTGTTTTAGCATTTTTCTTCGAATACTAAAGATTGATTTTGGACGTCCTTTTATTTCATAATTTAAACCTTCTGTATTTAAAGAGTCTTCAAGAACTTTTGAAAAAGCTTTAATATAAGCGTCTTGGTCTTCTTTACTATCTTGAATTTTACTTAGTATATCATTGTAGACTTCTGGTTCTGTATATTTTAAACCTAAATCTTCTAATTCTGTTTTAATATTATAGAGTCCGATTCTGTGGGCTAAAGGGGCATAAATATATAAGGTTTCAGAGGCGATTTTAACCTGTTTGTCTGGTCGCATAGAATCCATAGTTTGCATGTTATGCAAACGATCTGCAATCTTTATAATGATAACTCTAACATCATCATTTAGCGTTAACAACATTTTTCGGAAATTCTCAGCTTGTAAAGACACATCCATGTCTTTTTTTAGCGAAGATATCTTGGTAAGTCCATCAACAATTCTCGCTACAGTTTCCCCAAATAACTGCTCCATATCATCAATGGTGTAGTTAGGATTATCCTCTACAACATCGTGAAGTAAAGCTGCAGCTATAGAAGTCGCATCCATACCAATTTCTTTAGCTACGATTCTTGCAACAGCAATAGGGTGAAAAATATACGCCTCACCAGATTTTCTTCGTTGGTCTTTGTGTGCGTCTACAGCAACGTCAAATGCATGTCGGATTAATTTTTTATCCTCATCAGTTAAAGTTTGGTAACTTACTTTTAGTAAATCTTTGTAAGCCTTAGCAATGGCTTTATTTTCTTTTTCTATAGCTTCCTCTGTCATATATCTAATGTAGTGAATCTGTTGTTAATTGGCAATAATTTTTTTGAGGATAATGAGAATAATTAAATGTTATAAATCTTTTGAGAATTTTGATTTTAATTTTTTTTCAACCATAGATATTAAAAATATTATAGCAAAAAGTAATATGCAGAAGCCTAATATGGTAGCAATATTTTCTGATGGTTGATAAATCCATCCAGTCAAAGCGATAATAGATAGTAAGGTGCCAATTTTTATCATTTTCTTAGAGGAATAGATTTGTGCAAAATCCCATCGTTCTTGATTTTTCATTGAAGCATTAGTTCTGTAGCCGTAAATGCTATTAATTGCTTTTGGTGGAAATTTGAGCATAATAAAGCCCACAATTATAAAAATAACACCTGAAGAAAAAGGAATTAGAAATAAAGGGTTTTCTGGTAGCATTTATTTTATTTAAAATTATAATGACAATTATTATGATTTAAGAACTCTAAGGTAGTTAAAATTATATGATTTATAAAAACAACAAAACCTACATAAGATGCAGGTTTTATTGTTTTTTTTATGTAAAAATAAATTATGGGTTAGTAGACCATAATGATGCGTTTGCCAACATAGCTCTTTTAGGTAATTTTAAACCAGCTACAATAAGTTCAGCAAAATCTTCGGGTTGTAAAACGCTATCCTCAGTACCTTTGCTTGCGATACCTAATTCTATAGACATATCTGAAGCAATTGTACTTGGTGTTAATGTACAAACTCTAATATTGTTTTTGCGAACCTCTTTCATCAATGATTGAGACATTCCGATTACTGCAAATTTTGATGCAGAATATGCAGAAGTTGTTGCATTTCCGTTTAATCCAGCTGTAGAAGAAACGTTTATAATTTCACCTTCGTTCTTTTCTATTAAATAAGGAAGAACTTCTTTAGTGACATAATACATACCCATAACGTTTGTTTGTATAATTTGACTCCATTGATCAGCAGGCATATCATTTAAAGTTCCAAAAGCAGCGATACCTGCGTTGTTAACTAAAATATCTATAGATCCAAGTGTTTCAACTATCGTTTTAATACTTTTTTGAACGTCTTCATAATTGGTTACATCAAATACAGAATAAATAGCATTTACACCTAAAGCTTTTATTTCAGAAACTGTTTCTTTTAAAACCGCTTCATTTCTACCTGTAATGGCAACGTCTATTCCTTCTTTTGCAAAAGCTAAGGCAGTTGCTTTTCCTAGGCCTCTTCCGCCTCCAGTAATTAGTGCTTTTTTATTTCTTAAATCAGTCATTATTTAATGTTTTAAATCCTTAGCAAAGTTAAGAAAAATGGATTGTTTATAAAGTGAAATCAGCGAGATTTACTTTAATAAATTGTTAACTTGTTTTTAGAATGTGGGTATAGAGTGATGATTAAATTATATGAATTTAGAATTTAAGTTATGATTAACTATGTTTCTCCCAATACGATTCTCCATAACCACAAAATAATTCTTCTCCAGGTTCTATGTTTCTAGAAGCTTTTATACAAACATTATAATCTTCATCTAAAGTGATTGTTGTATTGTTTTTAAATTTACTAGATGTAGATAAACCTTCAGCGTCATTAGCATATTTGGCATAACAATCTGTATGCATGCTATCCAAAATAGTATCATCTAATAGGTTGATGAAATAGCGGTCATTACCTTGTTTTGCTCTAATTGCAGCTTCTTGGTTGTTAATAATTTCACCTTTAAACAACGAAATGATTTCATCTTCATAGATTTCCATAGCTGTAAATAAACCATTACCTGCATTTTTAATTTGTGAAGGCTGAATATATAAATAATCAGACTCAGGTGCTTCAATAACATTTGTGTTTACATAAGAATATTCTGTGTCGGAGTTATTCAAGATTTTTAATTTTGAGGATCTAAATCAAGTACGTTACTTCTTCAAATTTTCAACGCGTTCTAAAAGCGTAGGATGCGAATAATGCATAAAAACATAAGCTTTATGAGGTGTTAAATTACTCAAACTATTTTTAGATAATTTCTTTAAAGACGTAATTAAAGGTTCTGCTTTATAAGTATTTTTTGCAAAATCATCAGCTTGGTATTCAAAAACACGAGAGGCGTAATTCATTATCAAACTTGTAAGTTCAGAAATAGGTGAGTAGAGCAATCCAAAAGCAA
Organism: Winogradskyella sp. HaHa_3_26; assembly: GCF_019278425.1. Taxonomy (NCBI): domain Bacteria; kingdom Pseudomonadati; phylum Bacteroidota; class Flavobacteriia; order Flavobacteriales; family Flavobacteriaceae; genus Winogradskyella; species Winogradskyella sp. HaHa_3_26. Next base: position 2,964,794 of record NZ_CP058981.1, read on the forward strand.
TTAGTCCGACATGAAAACTTGGAACCTCTACACCAATAGCATTTGATAATAAGGGGTTAGAAATAAAGATAGATAAGATAAAAAGTGTGAATCCGGTGAGTAGGATAGAAGTCACCAAATTAAAAATGATGTGTTTCTTTTTATAATGACCAACTTCATGCGCTAAAACAGCAACAATTTCTTCATCATCTAAATCATTTACTAGAGTGTCGTAAAGCGTTACCCGTTTTTCGTTTCCAAAACCTGAAAAGTAAGCATTGGCTTTAGTGCTTCGTTTAGAACCATCAATGATAAATATTTTGTCGAGATTAAAACCAACAGATTGGGCATAAGCTGAAATTTTGTTTCGTAAGTCGCCATCTTCTAAAGGTGTTTGTTTATTAAATAGTGGTACAATAAGTTTAGAATAAAACATATTCATAAAGACAGTAAATACGGTTATAATTCCCCAAGCGTATAACCAAAATTGATTTCCTGTAAGTTGATAAAACCAAATGATTAATGAAATAATACCACCACCAATAATAGCCATCATAACTAAACCTTTCAACTTATCTAAGATGAAGAGTTTTTTTGTTGTTTTATTAAACCCAAATTTCTCTTCAATCACAAAAGTTTTATAATATGAAAATGGTGTGGTAATAATATCGCTAGCAATCATAATAATTCCGAAGAAAATTAAAGCGATAAGAATTGGGTTTTCGGTATAACTTCTGGCCATATTATCGACGTATTCAAAACCATCTAAAAGTAAAAAACTTAACGTTAAGGCAAATGAAAACAATGATGTCCAAATTCCAAATTTGTAATTAACGGTTTTGTAAGCTTGCGATTTTTTGTATGCTTCGGTATCGTAAACATCATTTAGTGTTTCAGGAATTGGGTCACTGTAATGTTTGGCATTTATAGCATCGAGGACTTTATCTTTTATAAAATTGATGATGATAATGGCTATAATGATGTAGAAAAGTATTTGTGCTGTCATTATGATGTTTTATGTGTGTTTCTGTCACTTCAAGTTAAATTCCTTTTTTAGGAATTTTGTATAGAGAAGCTTTCTAGTAATAATGGTTCTCGATACAATTTTCTTATACTTCGAAAATCATTCGAACTGACGTTTATAATTATTTAAAATCGCGTTGTCGCTTAGCTTCAAAAATAAGAATTCCTGCTGCTACAGAGACATTCATAGAGTCAATTTCGCCTTGCATAGGGATGCTAATGTTTTTGGTAGCTGCTTGTCGCCATTCTTCGGTTAAACCTGTTGCTTCTGTACCTACTACAATTGCGGTTGGTAAAGTATAATCTTGGGTATGATACGGTTCCGATTCCTGTAAAATAGCAGAAAAAATATTGAAATTATATTTTTTTAGAAAAGCAATAGCGTCTTCGCTACTTCCCATAGCAATTTTGGTGGTAAATACACAACCCACACTAGAGCGAATGATATTAGGATTGTATAAATCTGATTTAGGATTCGCAATAATCACAGCATCTACATTGGCAGCATCTGCGGTACGTAATATTGCACCAATATTCCCTGGTTTTTCGGGTGCTTCAGCTACTAATATTAATGGATTTTTGTTTTGAAGTTTTAAAGCTTCAAGTGTATGGTCTTTAGTTTTTACTACAGCGATAACACCTTCAGTAGTGTCTCTGTGTGCTAATTTTTGAAAAACCTCTTTTGAAATTTCAATACAATCTATTTCATGTTGTGATAGCGCATTGGCTTCGCTTTCTGAAAATAATTCAGGATAAAACAATAAGGTGTCAATTTTATAATTGCCTTTAATAGCAAGAGATAATTCGCGCTTCCCTTCAATTAAAAACTGTCCTGTTTTTTTACGTTGTCTCGATTTTTCTTTAAGTAAAACGAGTTGTTTTATAAGTGGATTTTGGACGCTAGATATTGATTTACCCATTATTATATTATTTAATCTATATTTGAGAAGCACAAATTTAACCTATTATGAAACAAAAACTACTTAACCTATTTCTATTCTTAATAATCAGTATAACTTCATTTGCTCAGGTGGCTAATCAACCAAATGATTACGTGGTTTGCGATGATGACAATGATGGTTTTGCTTTATTCGATTTAACTTATGTAGATGTACAAGTTTTAGGAAGTCAAAGTGCCGAAGATTATACGATAACATATCACGAAACGCAGAGTGATGCCATTAATGGAATTAATGCGCTTTATTATCTTTATGTCAATAATACTGATTGGTTACAAATTATATATGTGCGATTAGAAGATAATAATACAGGAAGTTATGATACTACTGAATTATCATTGGTTGTAAATCCAACACCTATAGTTACGGCATCAACGTCTTTGGAGTTATGTGATGATGATGCCGATGAGATTGCTGTATTTGATTTAACGATAAAAGATGCTGAGATTACCAATGGTAATACAGATTGGTCCGTGACTTATTATGAAACCAATGCAGATGCACAAGCACAGACCAACGTTATTACAAATCCAACGGCATATACAAATAATTCAGTAAATGGATATGGAGCTAATCCACAAACTTTATTTGTTGTAGTGACTGATATTAATGCAGGTTGTTTAGGTTTTACAACTTTAACTATTAGAGTATTACCAAATCCAACACCTAGTAATACAATACCAGATCTAGTTTTATGTGATGAAATTAATACAGGAGATGAAGTCGAAGTGTTTGATTTAACAGTAAATGAACTTCTTATTTTTAACGGAGAACCAGGAACATCAATTACCTATCATGTCAGTGAGTCAGACGCGTTTTCGGGTTCTAATAGTATTTCAGACCCAACGCAATTTTCTAATACAGTTTCACCACAAACTATTTATGCTAGAGTAACAAACAATACTACGGGCTGTTTTGCAGTAGTTGATTTTGATATTTATGTAGATTCGTTACCTGATTTAAATTTTGAAAGTAGTTATTCTTTTTGTGTCGGAGATACATTGGTAATAGATTCAGAACTATCTACTTTAGATTATAGTTTTCAATGGGCATTAAATGGTAATCCTATACCAGATGAAACGCAAGCGTCTCTTACAGTAACACAATCAGGTTTTTATGAAGTTTCAGTTATTTCTTTATTAGGATGTGGAACAACTATAATTTTGATTAATGTTGAAGAAATAGTTTGTACAGATAGTGATGACGATGGCGTTATTGATAGTGATGAAGATATAAATGGCAATGGAGATTTAGAAGATGATGATACCGATGGTGATAACATTCCAAATTATTTAGACAGTGATGATGACGGAGATAACGTTGCAACTATAGATGAAATTAATATTGTTTTAGGACGATCTAATAACACAATACACCAATTTGTGGATACAGATGAAGATGAGATAGAGAATTATTTAGATGACGACGATGATGGTGATGGCATTTTAACGATAGACGAAGATTATAATGATAACGGAGATCCAACGGATGATGATACAAATAGCAACACGATTCCAGATTATCTTGAAAGTTCAGTAGCTTTAAGTTTAAATGAATTTAATGTCACTCGCTTTAACATGTTCCCAAATCCAGCAAAAGAAAACGTAACCATTCAATTGGCATCGTCTTATTTTGAAACTGGAAGCGTAAATATTTACAACATTCAGGGGAAAATCATTCTTAATGATATTAAGTTAGAAACAAATGCTTCAACAATAGATATTTCAAGTTTAGAAAGCGGCTTGTATTTTGTAGAGTTGACTGTTGGAAATACATCAACGATTCAGAAATTAATTGTGAGTTAAGATGAATTGATATTTTAATAGAAAAGCTTCAGGTGTATTCTGAGGCTTTTTTTATTATCAAAAGAAATTGATATTTTCTTATATCTTTAACCACCCCAAATAACTTCATTATGAAACAAAAACTACTTTTATTTTTTATTACAATATTTTTTACGATGATTGCTTCAGCGCAATGTGATATCGTTACCCCAAATTATTATGAAGACTTTTCTGTAATACCTAATGAATGTTGGGAAGAAGCAGATAGTGGAGATGCTGAATCTGGACCTATGGATATAGGATCTGGATCTTGGTTGGCAGAAGGATTTTTAAATAATGGATTAAGTGGTGCATATCGCATAAACCTATACTTAGCTAATAAAAGTGATTGGCTTTTATCTCCAGAGTTTGATTTGTCAGGTGGTCCTTTTCAAGTGGATTTTGATTTTGGTATCATGGCATGGGATAGTAATTCCACTGCAGGTACGTTGGGATCTGATGATACGGTTCAATTGTTATTAACCAATGATGGTGGTACAACATGGATACCGCTATTAACTTATGATGAAAACTCAGAGGTATCCGTTGAAGGTGAACATCCCATTATAGATTTAACAGCTTATAGTGGTGAGATCGTTCAATTTGGAATATTAGCTTCAGAAGGCGAAATCGATGATATTGAAGATGTAGAAGTATTTGTCGATAATTTTAGAGTGAGAAATTTGATTACTTGTTTTGAGCCCATAGCGCTTAATGCTAATAATTTAAACTTTACTTCGGCAGATATAAGCTGGGAAGAACAAGGAACAGCAACCTCGTGGAATATAGAATATGGCGTTGCAGGCTTTACACTAGGAACAGGAACCATGATTAATGGGCTTACTGAAACATTTTATAGTGTAACAGACTTAACTAATAATACTGAATACGATTATTATGTACAATCGGTATGTGGCGAAGAAAATTCAAACTTTGCAGGACCGTTTACATTCGCAACAGCACTTCAAACAAATATAGTGATAGATTGTGTTGGAGACGGTTCACTTACTCAAGATTACTGTTACGGTGATGGTGGGGCAACAGATCCAATCATACTTACTTACACAAGTGCAGATGGTACGCCACTTAATTTAACCTTTAATTCTGGTAGTGTAGAAACTGCATGGGATGAGTTAGTGGTATTAGATTCTAATGGTGTACCATTTCCAGGTTATGCCGCAGAAGATGAAAATTACGGAAACGGAGGTGATATCGGTGGACTTACCTTTCAATCTACAGGAGATTCCATTTCATTTTATATTAATTCGGATGCTTCTTGGAGTTGCCAAAGTAGTAATTCTAGTGTGTCACAAGGTATTAATTATACGGTTTCTTGTGCTACATGCATTAATCCAGGAGTGACATTTGAAGCGGTTAATGATTGTGAAAATGGAGAGCAATTTTTAATCGATGTAGATGTGACGAGTTTGGGTGATGCCACTTCACTAACAATTTCAAATAATAATAATGAAGAAACAACGTCTGTAACAGCAACAGGAGTGTATCAAATAGGTCCTTTTCCTTTTTTAGTTGATGTAATTGTTACCGTGGACAATGACCAAGATGAAACTTGTAGTGTCAATAGCTCAATCATTCAAGTTTTAGGTTGCCCTCCTTCTAATGACGAATGTGGTGCGGCGATTGTTGTACCTGTTAATAGTGGAATATCTTGTGATGTTTTAACTTCTGGTACTATAAATTTAGCTACGGATTCTGGTGTTTCAAATTACAATTGTCCTGGAGTACCAAACGACGATGTCTGGTTTTCTTTTACAGCTTTATCTGAAATACAAAATATTTTAATCCAAAATATAGCAGGAGGGACCTATAATTTAAACCTAACACTATTCGAGGGAACTTGTGGAGCATTGACAGAATTAAGTTGTTCTGAAAGTACATCTATTGTTGCTCAAAATTTAATTATTGGAAACACATATTATGTAAGAGTTTTCTCGGCAGATATGGTGTCCGAAACCTCTACTTTTGAATTGTGTATAAAAGAGGCCGTTGCAAATACTGTATGTGAAAGTGCAGTAGCATTTTGCTCTAATGGTAATGAAATTACAACACCTAATATTACAGGAGTACCGAGTTCTTATAGTATGTCTTGTTTAGCTTCAGCACCAAACCCATCTTGGAATATTCTTCAAATTGATGATGACGGAGCTATTGAAATTGAAATTAGTCAGTTAAGCACTGAAGGCACTAATTTAGATGTTGATTTTGTATTGTTTGGGCCTTTTGACTCGGTAGATTATGCATGCGACGAAATAGTTGAAGGTTGTACTTCATGTCAAAATATTATCGATTGTAGTTATTCAGTATCTTCAGTAGAAAACTTCACGATTACTAATGCATTATCAGATGAAATTTATATTCTTCTAACCACTAATTATTCCGACCAGGAAGGGACTACATATATTAGTCAAACTAATTTTGGTCAACCTGATTCGGGATCTTTAAAGGCAGATTTTGAAATCGATTTAGGGACTGATCAAAATTTATGCGGTGTAAACGCTTATCAATTAGATGCAACAACACAATTTGGTAATAGTTATCAATGGTATTCTGACGGTTTTTTAATTCCGGAGGAAACTAATGCTACACTGACGGTTACGGAAAGTGGCACATATAGTGTTGTTGTAAATAATGACTTATGTTCCTCAAGTTCTACCGATGACATTATCATAACATTTAATAACTGTGACGATGTGGGCTTAATCAATGTGTCTGCTTTTTATGATGATAACGAGAATACTGTTTTCGATTCAAATGAAACCCATTATGCAAATGGTTATTTTACGTATGAAGCCAATAACGATGGTATAATTAATGCAGTAGCATCTTCTACAGGAAACTTTACTATTGCGAGTTATGACGACACCGATACTATTGATATCAATTATTATTTCTATGATGAATATAGTGATTGTTATGATGTTTCTATAGCATCATTTCAAGATATCACTGTGTTAAATGGAGAAGATATAGCTGTAGAATTTCCAATTGTAGACGAGCAAAGTTGTGAAGATATTTCGGTGTATCTTATAAATGAACAATCTCCAAGACCAGGTTTTGCACATACTAACTATTTAATAATACAAAATTTAGGTTTAACAACAACTTCAGGTACTATTAATTATAGCTTAGATTCAAATCTTAGTATCAGTTATATAAGTACAAATAGTAATTATACAACTACACTAAATGCCGATGGTTTTAGTCTCGATTTTGTTAATTTATTACCTCAACAAACGATAATTGTGAATGTAAATTTACAAACTGCAACCTCTGCGAACCTTGGTGATTTAGTTACCACCACGGCAACGTATACAACGTCTTCGAATGATATAGTTTCAGAGAACAATGAATCTTCTGTTACCGAAGAAGTCATCGGTTCTTACGATCCTAACGATAAAATGGAATCCCATGGAAAAGATATTTTGTTTGATGATTTTGCAGCATCAGATGAATATTTGTATTACACCATTCGTTTTCAAAATGTGGGTACAGCAGAAGCTATCAATGTTAGAATTGAAGATGTTTTAGATACACAATTAGATGAATCGACTTTTCATATGTTACGTTCAAGTCATAACTATGTGGTTACGAGAACAGATCGTAATCTAGAATGGAATTTTGATAACATCAACTTACCAGCAGAACAAGATGATGAAGCAGGCAGTAATGGTTATGTGTATTTTAAAATAAAACCAAATACAGGTTATGCTATTGGTGATGTCATTGAAAATACAGCAGCTATTTATTTCGATTTTAATGAACCTATTATCACCAATACGTTTCAAACTGAATTTGTAGAAACCTTATCTGTAAATGGTTTTGATAGTAATAGTTTTAGTCTCTTTCCTAATCCAGCAAAAGAAAACGTCACCATTCAATTGGCATCGTCTAATTTTGAAACTGGAAGCGTAAATATTTACAACATTCAAGGAAAAGCAATTTTGAAACCTGTTAATTTTGAAGGAAATTCTTCGATTTTAGATATTTCTAGTTTAGAAAGTGGCTTGTACTTTGTAACGTTGACTGTTGAGAATTCTGTAATGATTCAAAAGTTAATTGTGGATTAATTAGGTTGAAAACTTATTTTAAATGAAAAGCTTCAAGTAATTCTTGAGGCTTTTTTTGTAATGCTTTAAAATAAATTTCGTCAAAGACGTCAACTTAAAACTCTATTATGAAAAAAACAATTTACGTATTCCTTTTAGCTGTATTTGCAATGGCTTGCAAAAATGAAACAAAACAAGATGCAACAAAGTCTGTTGAAGTTGAAAAAATGACAACAGAAGATGTGAGCACAAGTATCTATCCAGAATCTATAACTAAAGTTTTTGATGCACATGGTGGTATTGATACTTGGAATAAAATGGAAACGCTTTCTTTTTCTATAACAAAACCTACAGGAATAGAAAAGACGACCAAAGATTTAAAAACTAGAGCAGAATTAATAGACACACCAACATATACACAAGGATTTGATGGTGAAACCCTTTGGATTAATGAAAAAGATGGTAATGCATATAAAGGAAAACCTCAATTTTATAAAGGTTTAATGTTTTATTTCTACGGAATGCCTTTCGTTTTTGGTGATGATGGAGTGTCTTATAAAGAAACGGAGCCATTAGTTTTTGAAGGAAAAACATATCCAGGAATTCTAATTTCTTTTGAAGCTGGAGTAGGAGAGTCTTCAGACGATCAGTATAAGATTTTTTATGATGCAGAAACAGGCCAAATGCAATGGTTGGCTTATACGGTTACTTTTGGAAAAGCAGAAGGAAATCCAGATTTTCATTTTATCAGATATAATAATTGGCAAAGTGTTAATGGTTTAGTGATACCTAAAAGTATAGATTGGTATAACGTTGAAAACAACTTGCCAACTGAAAAAAGAAATACAGTTGAATTTACAGATGTAATGCTTTCTGAAAAAACATTAGATAAATCAATGTTTTCAAAACCAGAAAGTGCTAAGGTTATAGATTAGTAATATTAATATTTATAAAGCATAAAAAAAGCGAGCCATTTGGCCCGCTTTTTTTTATTAATCTACTTGACTAGGTTTCTCAGAATAGCGTTTCCAAAGTTCCGTTTGGTGTGTTTCTAAACTTAGCTCTCTACCATCTATAAATGCTTTGGTTAAAATATTGGTTCGCATATCTAGCGCGTCACCTTCACTTATAAAAAGAGTAGCACTTTTTCCAACTTCTAAAATTCCGTATAAATCATCTATACCCATTATTTTTGCAGGGTTTTCTGTAATGAGTTGTAAAGCTTGTGCCTTAGTTAAGCCATGAGCAACCGTTGTACCTGCATAAAACGGAAGATTTCGAGAATTCATACGTTCCATTTGTCCGCTCGGTTCTAAAGCGACTAAAACACCAGCGTCGACTAGTTTTTTTGCCAATTTGTAAGGTAAGTCATAATCGTCATCTTCTAATTCAGGTCTAGAGTGTACACGTCTTAAAAATACAGATACCTCATTTTGTTTTAAAAACTCAGCTAAATTTCCAGATTGATAAGCACCAACAATAGTGATATGAGCCACATTTTGAGATTTTGCAAAGTTTACAGCATCTGTAATGGCTTTTTCATCATTGGCATTGATGTATAGATGTTTAGAACCATCAAACAAACCAGCCATAGCTTCATAAGGTAAATGACGTTCGGCTTTACTACCGTTGTTATAGCTTTTAGATTCGTTAAAGTAATCGTTTAGTTCTTTAACTTGTTTGGCGTAATCGTCATTCGGTTTTAAACCTGGATCTTCTCCCAACCATCTGCGGCCACGTCTAAATGTACTTGGCCAATTAATGTGAATACCCTCATCTAATTTAATGGCTGCATCTTCCCAGTTCCAAGCATCATATTGCACTACAGATGAGGTTCCTGAAATTCGTCCACCTCTCGGTACAACTTGCCCAAGCAATACACCATTTGGTCGCATAGATTCTGTGACTTTAGATTCCGTATTATAGGCAATAATACTCCTTATATGTGGATTAAAAGTTCCCATTTCAGATAAGTCATTAGAGGCTTTTACGGCATCTACTTCTACTAATCCTAAGGTTCCATTTGCAACAATAAATCCGGGGTAAACATGCTTGCCTTTTCCATCAATAATATCCATAGCTTGTTTGGTCAGTGGCGTAGAAGCCTCAGGTCCTATGGTTATAATTTTACCATTACTGACTACAATAATGCTATTTTCTATAACCGTACCATTTCCTATATGAGCTGTGGCTCCAACAATAGCAAAATCTTTAGTTTGCTTTGGTGCTGGTGTTTGTTGTGCGAATCCTAATGAGATACACAACAAAAACAATAAGGTGTTTATTTTATTTAAGTTTTTCATTTTTAAATAGTTTTAGTTGTGAGAATCCATAGAGTCACAATGTAAATCGTGATGCTCTTTTTTCTTAATAGGTTGCGTTTTTACACCTTTGTTTTTATCTTGAAGCATCAAATTAATAAGCTCACTTTTTTCTTTTTTAATAGCGTCTCGCATTTGCATATCTTTTTCTAAATCAAAATAGGTAACACCTTCAATAATTGTTTTTTCAGCTTTAGCATAGATAGATAATGGGTGGTCTGTCCATAAAACCACATCAGCATCTTTTCCTACTTTAAGACTACCAACTCTGTTATCAAGATGTAAAAGTTTTGCCGGATTTAAAGTCACAAATTTCCAAGCCTCTTCTTCACTAACGCCTCCGTATTTTACAGATTTAGCAGCTTCTTGGTTTAATCGGCGAGACATTTCAGGATCATCACTATTAATTGCTACTGTAATCCCTGCGTTATGCATAATGGCAGCATTGTACGGAATAGCATCATTTACTTCGTATTTATAAGCCCACCAATCACTAAATGTAGATCCGCCTGCGCCATGAGCTTTCATTTTATCTGCTACTTTATAACCTTCAAGAATGTGTGTGAAAGTATTGATTTTAAAATCGAATTGATCTGCAACTTTCATCAACATATTAATTTCACTTTGTACGTAAGAATGACATGAAATAAAACGCTCACCGTTTAAAATTTCGGCAAGTGTCTCCATTTCTGCATCGTATCTATAAGGTTTGTCGCTTTTCTTTAATGCATCATAAGCTTTGGCTCGTGTAAAATAATCAATAAAAACTTGTTCTACACCCATACGAGATTGAGGAAAACGTGCATTGGTGCTATAGCGAGATTGTTTTACGTTTTCTCCTAAAGCAAATTTTATAAACTTAGGTGAATCATCATAAATTAAACCATTTGCTGTTTCTCCCCATTTTAATTTAATAATAGCAGAGCGACCTCCAATAGGATTTGCTGAACCATGTAAAACTTGAATAGAAGTTACGCCACCTGCTAAATTGCGATAAATATTAATGTCTTTTTCGTCTAAAACATCTTCAATCGTTACTTCTGCAGAAGAATTCTGACCACCTTCGTTTATAGATGAAGTTGCAATATGCGAGTGCTCATCAATGATACCTGCAGTAATGTGTTTTCCTGTAGCATCAATAACTTTTGCATTTCTACTAGAAAGATCTTTACCTATTTTTGAAATCTTTCCGTCTTTAATTAAAACATCTGTATTTTCTAAAACCCCCTCTTTTTCATTGGTCCAAACGGTCGCGTTTTTAAATAGTAAAGTTTCAGATTTTGGTTGTTCTGTAAATCCATAAGCTAAATTAGGATATGTTATAGGGTACATTGAAGCTTTGTTAACAGTTTCATCCTTCTTTGCTTTAGCCCCTTTTTTGTCTGCTGCTTCTTTATCTTTTTTAAGGGCAACAAAAGAAATTTCATTACCATCTGGTAATATTGCTTTTCCATTTAAGGTTTTTAGATTCGTAATTTTAGCGACAACTCTAGTATATTCATTTTTAGTACTATCAGTTGTTTTAAATGTAAGATTTAGCCAATCGTCTGAATAATTGATTTTTGTGCCTAAATTTTTGTCATTGCTTTCAAGTTTAGCTTTAGGCTTACTTGTACTTCCAGAGATGGATAGCTTAAAATCACTTCCTGCAAGTTTAAAGGTGTAATCTCCATCAATATCTTTAGTATTTATATCTTCAAGAATATTTGCTTCTCCTTGTACCCAATTTTCATAAAGCTTTGTTTTCTTTTCAAAAATATCACCATCTGTAATTAAGAAATTAGCGTAACTTCCTGTTTTTAAAGTTCCTAAAAGATCAGATTTCCCTAATAATGCAGCAGGAACTGTAGTTAATGCCTCAAGTGCTTTTTGTTTAGATAATCCACTTTCAATCGCTTTTATTAAGTTAGAAGAAAATGATTTAGTAGATTTTAATCCGTGTGTTGTTAAAGCAAATTTAATTCCGTTTTCTGCTAATAATCCTGGATTGTGTGGTTCCTGATTCCAAGCACGCATATCACTTAACGTTAATGTGCTTGCTAAAAATGGATCGTCAACATCATAAGCGAGTTTAAAATTGATAGGTAAAATAATTGTAGCATTTGTGCCCTTAACTTCATCAATACGTTCATATTCATCACCACCACCAAGAATAGTGTATTGAATATTAAATGCATCACCCACTTTGTCAGCTCGCATTAAGTTTGCTCTGCTGCCTGCTTCAAAAATTTGAAGTAAGTTTTTATGGGCATTTAAAGCTTCTAGAGACAAATCTTTAGTGTCAATGTGGCCTGCTTCGTACCATTTGGCATCACTATACATCTGGCGTAATAAGGCCATACTTCCCATAATAGAAGAAGGATAACGTTGTTGTGACTTCACACTTTTGCTGAATGATAAATGCTGCGATGCTTTGCTATCTATAATTCGCATAGAATTATCTGCATTATTATTCAGAGCAATTAAAGCTCCTGTACCACGAACAACACCATCTGGCATATGTGTATTTACCACTCCAAAACCTAATTTTTGTAATTCGGTTGCTGTTTTTTCATCGTATTTAAAACTCGTCATTACGTCTTGTTCTGGCATAATGTGGTCATTCCAATAAAAACCACTTCTGCTCGGGCCATATTGTGGTCCGTTACCACCTCGTTTGGGTTTTTCGACACCAAATGTGGTATGTAAATCAATAAAAGAAGGGTAAATCGTTTTTCCTGAAAGATCTATTTTAGTTGTGTTTTTAGGAATATTTACAGATTTCCCTACGCTAACCACTTTTCCATCTTTAATAAGAAGTGTAGCGTTGTCAATAGTTTCGGTTGGTGATACGTGAATTGTTGCATTAGTAAAAGCCGTATAGTTAGTGTTTTTGGCTATTACTCCAGTATTACTAGGAAAGTAATCTTGTGCAAATAATGAAAAACTGCACATGAAAATGAGCAGCCGTAAATGTACTTTAATCATATTGTGGCTGGTTTTGTTAGAATTTTAAATATAGGAATTTAAGCGTTTCAGTTCTTGTAATCTAAAGGTTTTAACATTTTTAGAACTTTGCTTAATTTGTTTAAAAACACTCAGTTTTATTATTTATAAGCTTTTATCTTCATAATAATTCACTAAAAGTGCAACAACATAGCTATAACTTTTCATGCCTGCAGATTGATTATTCGCTTTTAAGAAATTATCGAATGTTTTTTCAAAAATAGGCTCGATAGGGTTTTCGTAAGATTTCCAAAAATCTTGAGACTCTTGGTAATTTATAAGAATACCTTTGTTTATAGATGGCAAAATTGTAGCATAAACTTCTGGATCGCGTCTAAAAATTTCGCCTAAACAATACCGAAGCGCAAAGGTATACCCCGAATATTTAAAATATAAATCATCATTATGTATAGCCGCTAAACTACCAATAAAATTAGCTTCGTTTTCTGCTGCGTAACCTAATTGATGTGCTACTTCGTGGCAAGATGTTGTTGGATATTTATAAGTGGAAATTAATCCGTTGACTTGAGCTTCATTTGTAAATGGGTTTATATATCCCGAAAATCCCATGTAGGTTAAAGGTAAACTGTAAATTGATTTTTTAATACTTACGGGGTTATATTCAAGATGTGGATAAACTTTAGCTAACGATTTATAGCCATTTTCTACTTTATTAAAAATTTCAGGTTTAGTATATGGAGATTCAACTTTTAAAGTATCATTTTTAACCAATTGAAATTGTAATTGATTCGACTTTTCAATTAAACGTTTTGTAAAGGATATTAATTGCTCGGTAGAATATTCAGCTTCAAGATTTAAAGATTTGTAGAGCGGTTGACGGTAATAATTAAAAGCCCAAAGTATGTGAAAGGCAAAATAGGCAATAGATAAAGTAGAACCAACATCTAAAAGCCAGTTTTTTGTGTCTTTAATAATGCGTTTTCGGTTTGTAATTAACCATTTTATAATGTAAATGCCTCCAAAAGTGTAAAATAGATCACCAACAGAAAAAGGAATCCATCCAGAAATATAACGTGATAATTTTGATAAAAACACATAAAGTCCGTTGCTGTAAAATTGTTCAATAAATTCGGGATAATGCTTCAATTGCGATAAGAATAACAATTGAATTCCGAAGAAAATAACAAGGATAAGTTTTATGTTTTTTCGCATGTATCAAAAATAGGAAAAAGAATGGACTGACTAATTATTTTATATGAGAGAAACAAGTTTAGAATCTCAATAAAGAGATAAACGTATTTTGTACCTTTGTATATCTAAAAATAAGATTTATGAGTTCAGAAATAAGAGCCTTAGAGCCAAAAGTATTATGGAATAAATTCGCAGATTTAAATGCGGTGCCAAGACCTTCTAAAAAGGAAGAGCGTGTCATTAAATTTATGAAGGATTTTGGTGAGAGTTTAGGTTTGGAAACGTTAGTCGATGAGGTTGGAAATGTAATTATCCGTAAGCCTGCATCTAAAGGAATGGAAGACCGTAAGGCGATAGTAATGCAATCGCATTTAGATATGGTACATCAAAAGAATAACGATACCGTTTTTAATTTTGATGAGCAAGGTATTGAAATGTTTGTTGATGGAGACTGGGTAAAAGCAAAAGGAACAACACTTGGTGCAGATAACGGTTTAGGAGTTGCAACGATTATGGCTATCTTAGAAAGTGATACTATTGCGCATCCTGCATTAGAAGCTTTGTTTACTATTGATGAAGAAACAGGAATGACAGGCGCTCAAGGTTTAAAAGGAGGTTTACTTAAAGGTGAAATTCTTTTAAACTTAGATACAGAAGAAGATGACGAAATAGGAGTTGGTTGTGCAGGAGGAATAGATGTTACGGCAACACGCGAGTATAATGAAGAAGAAACTCCAGAGTTTAAAATTGGGTATACAATAACCGTAAAAGGGTTGCAAGGAGGACATTCAGGAATGCAAATTCATGAAGGTTTAGGAAATGCTAATAAATTAATGAACCGTTTACTGTTTGATGGTTTTGAAGATTATGGACTTCGTATTTCTGAAATTGATGGTGGTAGTTTAAGAAATGCTATTCCAAGAGAAAGTAATGCAATTGTAGCGGTAGATTCTGTACATGAAGATGCTTTTGAAGCCGAAATGAAAGCGAAAGCCGAAATGCTTAAGTTTGAATTTAAAACAATGGAACCTGATTTAGAGGTTGTTGTTTCTAAAACAGAAACTCCAGAAAAAATCATGGATTTAGGAGTGCAAGAAGGTTTAACTAGAGCGATATATGCTGCGCATAATGGTGTTTACCGTATGAGCCCGGATATTGAAGGTTTGGTAGAAACGTCTAATAACATTGCAAGAGTTATAGTGAAAGATGGCGCTATTAAAATTGGTTGTTTAACACGTAGTTCTGTAGAAAGTACTAAAGATGATTTAGCCAATATGTTACGTGCAACTTTTGAATTGACAGGTTGTGAAGTAGAACTTTCTGGCGATTATCCGGGTTGGGCTCCAAATATGGATTCTGCTATTTTAAAAGAAATGGTACCAATTTACGAGCGTTTAAATAATGGTGCTAAACCTCACGTTGCAGCTTGCCACGCAGGATTAGAGTGTGGAATTTTAGGAACTAATTATCCGGAAATGGATATGATTAGTTTTGGTCCTAATATTAAAGGAGCGCATTCTCCAGATGAGCGTGCTCAGATTTCTTCAGCACAGAAATATTGGAAATTTGTTTTAGAGATATTAGAACATATTCCTAAAGCATAGGTTTTATAAATTAATAAGATAATTTTCTTATTGATTTTATTTCATAAAAAAAGCAGCTATAAATTATAGCTGCTTTTTTATGTTATAGTAAGTATTATTTAATGCTTACCAATTCAATATCAAAAATAAGGTTGGCACTAGCAGGAATCACTGGAGGATTTCCTCTTTCTCCATAACCTAAATAGTAAGGAATAAATACTCTTGCTTTATCTCCAATTTTCATGTTAAGCATTGCTTCTTTAAAACCAGCAATTAAAGTAGCAGTTTCGTTGTATTGCATATCAAAAGGAACATAACGACCAGCTTTATCTTGTCTTTCGTCATATTTGCCGTTTTTCTCAGCAACTTCTTTTAAAGTCGTCCAGAAAAGATCTCCATTTTCTAAATACCCAGCACAATCAATGTTTACACGATCAGTAGAAGCTGGTTTTACACCATCTGCTTCGTAAGTAAAGATCATAGCCATTCCTGTAGGAGATTCAATTTTTCTACCTTTTAATTCTTCGTTCTTTTTTAAGAATTCAGTTTTTGCAACTTCAGCTTTAGCTTTAGCAGCTAATTTAGCTTCTTCAGCTTTTTTCTCAGCGTCAAGTTTTGCAGCTGCAGCTCTTTCCTTAATTTTAGGTAATTCTTCTGTAAATACTTTAGGTGCATCAAACTTTTTTGCTGCAGTACCAATTCTAATAATATTTAATTTTGTAATCACCACATCTTCTAATGGTTTGTTAGATCCAGGCTGAACTTTTACATTCGAAATTGTATCTAATACGTTTAAACCTTTTACTAATTCTCCAAATACAGCATGACATGATACTCTTGGATTAGAACAATCTTTTAAATTTCCGCTAGCATCAAAACCATCTAACCATGGTGTTGCTTTTTCTGTAATGAAAAATTGACTTCCGTTAGAGTTAGCGCCAGAGTTAGCCATAGATAGCATACCAGGTTTGTCATGTCTTAAACTGTCTACAAGTTCATCTTCAAACTTGTATCCCGGATCTCCAGAACCTGTTCCTGTAGGATCTCCACCTTGAATCATAAAATCATTCATAACACGGTGAAATGTTAATCCATCATAATAAGGCTTTCCTTTAAATTCATCTCCTAATAAAGGGTGATCTCCTTCTGCCAATGCAACAAAATTAGCAACCGTTACAGGTGCTTGATCATAAAATAGTTTTGCAACCATTGTGTCTTTAGAGGTTATAAATTCGGCATAAATTCCGTCTCCTAAATCCGAATAGCGTTCTTGGCAAGAAATATTTACCAATACTATTAATACAACAAATACAGTAAGTGCTTTTTTAATCATTTTTTTGAGTTATAGTGTTTAAAGTTACTTCACAAATTAGAGGAACGTTGGTTCCTATTTTATTTTCATCTCCGTAATACCCAAAAGCTTTTTGGGAAGGAAATATAAAAGTTGCTGTTTCAGTAGGTTTTAATAATTTTAAACCTTCGCGCAGACCTGTAAACAATTCTTCTTTATCCATTACATATGTTCTAGAACTGTTGGCGTAAATTTGGTCTCCTTCAATAGTAGATACATTAAAAGAAAAATGGATAAGATCTCCAAATTCTGGTTGTATGGTGTCTTTTTCAATTTTAGTATTGTAATGATACCAAAAACCACTTTCTGAAGCGAAATATTCTTTGTCTGGATTACTCTTTATAATATCTGAAATTTGTTTGTGTTCTAGCTCATTAAGCTTTTTGTTTCGTTCTACAGAGGCTTTTAAAAATGAACCCGATTGTACAGATTCTGGCAATCTAGCTTCTGGAGATTTGCAACTGAAACATAATAGAGTTAGGATAGCTATTATATGTAGGTTTTTCATGTTAAAACATTTTATTTGCAATTAATTAGGTGGATTTATTGGGCTAAATCGTTTTTATACTGCGGTAATATACTAATAAATTTACTTATAGTAGTTTGCATATCATCATCACTACGTCCTCCTGCTGCGTTGGTATGACCACCTCCATGGAAATGTGCTCTAGAAAATTCGTTCACAGAAAACTCACCTTTACTACGTAATGATATTTTTATGATTTTATCTTGATGGCTTTCTATAAAAATAGCGGCAAAAATAATACCTTTTAATGATAAGGCATAATTTACAAACCCTTCTGTATCTCCTTTTTTAAAGTTGAATTCGTCCAGTTCTGCCTGAGATAATGTAATGTAAGCTGTACGTAATTCTGGAATCACTTTTAAATTTTGAAGTGCTCTTCCTAATAACTGTAAGCGGCTATAACTATTGGTGTCGAATGTATTATTATGGATTTGAGAATTATCAGCTCCTTTTGCAATTAAGTTTCCGATAACTTCGTGAGTTCTGCTCGTGGTTGCAGGAAAACGAAAAGAGCCTGTATCTGTCATAATACCAACGTATAGACACGTTGCTATATCGGCATTAATTTTTTCAGCATCTCCAAGCATTTCAATAAAATTATAAACCATTTCACAAGTTGAAGACATGCTTACATCTGAATACGTGTATTTAGCATAATTATCTGGCTGTTGATGGTGATCTATCATAATCATTGTTGCAGTCGCTTTTTCTAAAGCTTCAGCCATAAGATTTCCAGCACGATGAAAAGCATTAAAGTCTAATGTAAAAATTAAGTCGGCATCATTTATAAGTTTATTGCTTTCTTGTTGTTGCGTTTCAAATTTTAAAACAGAATCGTCACCTGGCAACCATTTTAAAAAATCAGGATAATCATTAGGTGCAATAATTACAGCATTATGGTTATATAATTTTAAGTAATGACACAAAGCTAAAGTAGAACCCATAGCATCTCCATCAGGATTTCTATGCGGTACAATAACGATGTTTTTAGGTGTACTTAATAAGGCTTTTATTTCTGGAATTTGGTTTGTGATCATAGAATGCGAAGATACAATTTAATAATATATCGTATAAACACCTTGCTTTATTTTAAATTAATTTTGTTAAAAATTAACATTATTAAGAATCATTTTATTCGTGTTTTAAGTGTCATTATTGTTCTGTTATTTGTAAGTCATCGGATATAAAAACGAAGCTAAAGGCTAATGTTGTAAATCATAATGTAGATTATACAATTGTATTTGGTTTTGTAATAAGCAAAATATTATCAATTTATTGTGAGTTTTTATTTTAGAATACCAACTAAGTATTTTGATTTCGTACAGATATAATGTGTCCTCTGATACGGATAATATAGTGAAATTGAAATCCGATTATGATAAACAATTATCTGATCCAGGGGGTAGAAAATGAATTAAAAACTTCAGGCGCAGATTTTAATATTATAGTAAGTAGTATTCAATTTTATATAATGAATATGGGTTTGGAACTTAGGGAGTTTTCCTCATGAAGTCAGTCGTTTAGAATCCTTAATAGTAGCTTCTAAAGCTAAAGGCATATCATTTGGTAGATTTTATATTAAACGATTTAACGTATGCTTATAGTAAATTTTTAGGCGAACCAAATGTTTACAGAATAGGAAATGTTGTTTCTGAAATTAGCTTTGGAGTTTTACATTTTAATTTTAAAACTAAAGAAATTGAAATGGAAATGAGAGGCGGAAATAATATAAAACTTAACGAATTAACGCAGAAGTATTGATGCTTGCTTATTCTGTAAATTACATTACTTTTGCACCATATTAAAAAAAAGATACATGGCAACTAACAGAACATTTACAATGTTAAAGCCTGATGCTGTTGAAAAAGGACACATTGGCGCAATATTAGAAAAAATTACAGCTTCAGGTTTTAGAATCGTAGCGATGAAATTAACGCAAATGACTAAAGCTGATGCTGAGGAATTTTACGCAATACATAACGAACGTCCATTTTTTGGAGAGTTAGTTGAATATATGACTCGTGGTCCTATCGTTGCAGCTATCTTAGAAAAAGATAACGCAGTTGAAGATTTTAGAACTTTAATTGGTGCTACAAATCCTGATGATGCAGCTGAAGGTACGATCCGTAAGTTATATGCAGCTTCTATTGGAGAAAATGCAGCTCACGGAAGTGATAGTGATGAAAATGCAGCCATTGAAGGTGCTTTCCATTTTTCAGGTAGAGATATGTTTTAAGCTAAAACATTATATAATATTTAAAAGACCATCTTTACGGATGGTCTTTTTTTTTGGAATAAACTCAAAGGTTCTATAAGCGTTCATTGCTATTCAAATTAGAAATAATAATAAAAAAAACACCCACTCTTTCGAGCAGGTGTTTCACCAACAAAAAAACTCAAAAACATCATGAAAACTTCATGATTTGATCAATCTCAAACACAGATCAATCTTTTTTGTTAGCTATCAATCAACAATACTTAATCTGCTTCCCCACAAATTAAGCGTTGAAAGTTTTTAAAATCGGTAGCTAACTGTTCCTTTTATAAAGAAAGGTGTACCAGGAGTAAAATGTATTTCTTCAACAGATTGTGCTTCGCCTTGTAAACGAGATTCTGTAGCGAATTGTGTTTCATTCCATTCTACATCAAAAAGATTTTCTATAGCAAGTCCTAGTGTAACTTTATTAAAACTGTAATTCACATTAAAATCTGTTACCATATAACCTTCAGCGACAATAGAATTATCTTCATTAGCAGCTCTATCATCTAAATATCTAAAGCGTAAGCCTCCTGAAAAACCATTAAGATCATCTACAGATAAACCACCTACTAAAGTGAAATCTGGTGCTAAAGGAATGTAATCTTGTCCATCTGCTTCATCAATACTTCTTGCATTGGTAAGTGTAGCATCTGTATCTAAAAATAACCAATCTGTTAACTGGTAACGTAAACCTAAATCTAAGCCAAAACGTCTTGTTTTACCACTTGGTTCTACAATACCAGCATCACCTACATAAACAAATTCTTGTTCTAAAAATAAATACCAAAGTGCAGAGTTTACTACTAACTTAGGGAATGGTTTCCATACGGTTCCTAAATCAGCTCCGTAAGAACGTGGTAAAATATCTTCACCTCCATTGGCTACAACAACTCTTGTATCGTTAGAGTGAAAACCTAATCCTGACTTAAGATATAATTGTAAATTATCTTGAGCGTTATAGAAGAAATTTAACTTAGGACTTAAAATTGTTTTAGTCTCAGATAAGGTTGCATAATTAGTTTGAAGAGCATCGTTGTACATAAACTTAAAATAGTCTACACGTAACGCTGGTGCTACTTTAAATTTTCCGAATTCGAATTCAGCATTTACGAAAGCATCAATATTAGTTTGGTTAATATCTCCTAACTGAATATTCTCTAAAGTTGTACTTCTGTTTAGGGTTCTAGATAATTCTACATCATCAGAAATATCATGTCTTAAGCCAATACCAGACGTTAATGTTAGTTCAGTATCACCAAAATTAGTATTGTGTGTAATTGTTGTATTGACACCAAAAATATTTCGATCTTCTTTTTGAAAAATTTGATCTCCATTAATTGGGTCTTCTAAAAAGAAGGTAAAGTTTGAATACAATTCAAAAGCATAATGAGAGTAAAAAGCATTAGTGCTTAACTTGGTATTATCATCAATATATTTATCGTAAGTTACATTAAGATTGGTACGTTGTGTTTGTCCTCCTTCAGTATCATCAATAGCACCAAAACGTGTAATGTTTCCGTTGTCAACTTCACGCTGTGGAATTTGACCTGAAGCATCCCAACGACTCGTAAAATGAGAAGCTGTTAAAGTTAATTTGTCATTTTCTGGAGAAAATACAACGTATTTACCAAATAGGTTAAGTCTGTTAAAATTCTGAGGCGATTCAAAAGGGCCATCAGTGTTTATATATTCTAAAGCGACATAAGCATTTTGATTTTTAGAGCTTTCTAAAAGATCAAATAAACCTACAGTTCTCATGGTGTTGAATTGACCTACTGTAAAAGAAATTTCACTTTCTTTTAAATAGTCTTTCGTTTTAAAGTTAACATAACCTGCAGTATTGAAATCTCCTTCTTGTGCATAATAAGCACCTTTTCCGAAATCAATTTTATTTACAGTTTCTGGGATTACAAAGTGTAAGTCACTATAACCTTGACCGTGTGCATGAGAAACCATATTTACAGGCATTCCATCTACAGAAATAGAAACATCGGTTCCGTGATCGATATCAAAACCACGTAAAAATAATTGTTCTGCTTTTCCGCCTCCGGCATGCTGACCAATAAATAAACCTGGTACTTTTCTTAAAACTTCTTGAGTAGAATTTACAGGTGTAATATTTAGATCTAATCTAGAAATTGTACTTACGGTATTTAATTCTTCCGTAATCATCATTTCATCTAATTGAAATGCTTTTTCTTTAAGTGTAATTTTAAAATTCACAGAAGATTCTAATCTAATAATTCTTGTTTTATAACCTAATAACCCAATTCTTAAAGAATCTCCTACTTTGGTGTCTTTTATTAAAAACACTCCATTTTCTGTAGAGTGGGCGTGACTTTCTGTACTCTGGTTGTATATGTATGCAGCTTCTAAGGGCTGGTTGAGTTCGTTTTGTACTATTCCTTTTAAATTTTGTGCCCTCGTGACTAATGAGAAGCAGCATAAAATAGTTAATGTTAAGATTTGTTTCATAATTGATAGGTAAAGGTTGGTTTATAATTGGTTTATTTTTTGTTCCATTAATGGGCCTAATTCATAAAGGCTCGCTAATAATTCTTCTTTTATAGGTTGAATTTTCTCTGTTTTACCCGCAGCTTTATAAATCTCTGCTACATGGTATAAAACAGAAGGTTCAAATGTTTTACCGATTACAAACTCTTCAATTATGTCGTTTGCTTTAGCTATATCACCTTTCTTAAAATAGCTCCATGCTAATAAGTCATAAGATTGCGGTGTTGCTCTATTTTCGATTTCTTTTTTTGCTATTTCTAATGCACGATCTGGCATTGCTAAATCATCAGTAAAAAGTAGAGCGCTATACTTGTTATACATCTCACCATACAATTTGTTGTTAGTGGCGGCTAAATAATTTTTTAATGATTGTGATTTTAAGGTTTCATCATTTTTATATTCAGCGATTTCTGCCTTTAGTAAATCATAATCTGGTGAATTATGATAAGTAGTAATATGGTTTAAAATGTTTAAAGCTTCTTTTGGGTTGTTTTCATAAGAATAAACGATCCAAGCAATTCCTTTTTTTGCATAGGCATTATTAGGATCTAGCTCTAAAGATTTTAAATAGTAAGTGTATGATTTTTCTATTTCACCTGCATGACCATAAAAATCTGCAATATTAGTATAAGACCAAAGTTTCATTCTTTTAGTATTTGATGATTCTGCTATTGCCATGGCTTTTTCCATGTTTTCAATAGCTCCATCAAGATTACCTTTATGATCCTCTAATTTTGATAAACGGATGAGGTAATCAAAGTTTGAATTGTTTTTTATTTCATCTAAATAAGCTTCTGCATAGATGTAGTTTCCTAATTCTAAATGAACATCGAACAGCATCTTTTTTGTGCCATTCAATTTTTTACCATTAGCTTCTGCCTTTTTTAACAAAGCTAAGGCTTCTTTAAAGCGGTGTTGTGAAATATAATTACCTGCTAGGTTTTTTAGAAGTCCAGCATCAGTATCTTTAACAATGGTATTAGCGACAAGTAAATCTTTTTCAGCTTCAATTAAATAGTTAATTTCTCCTGTGATATTAAATACTTTTGTGTTGGCATTCGCTCTACTTATTAAATAAGAGTAAGAGCTTGAACTATTTTCAATTTTATTGGTCCAAAAGTTAACGTCTTCTAATAGATCAGGAGTATTAATGTTAGTGGATAGGTATTGGTTGTAATCTGATACTTTTGTAACTGTTTTAGTATTGCAACTCAGCATTGTTGCCAATAAAAATAGGGGAAGGATGTTTTTAATGTGCATAATAATTTGTTTTTGAGATTTTATTATTGTGTGTTATGCATTTGCAAATAAACTAAAATGAGATGTCATTAATCTCATTTTAGTCTACTAAAAATTTATTTACCAAGGAGACGCTAGGTAAGGGAAAGAAGTTAAAAAGTCTTTGTCGTTAGAAGCTACATTATCGCTTGTTAAACCTGGGAATTCTGGATTAGTTAGTCCTTCTTCTCCACCAAAGATTAGTATTAATTCTACATCGATAACATCATCTGTTAAATTTCTACCAGTTAATATGTTAGTTCCGTCAAAAAATGTTGTTGGTGCATCTAATGATACCGTAAGTACATCTGTAGCTAATACACTTGTAAATTGTGCAGCAGTAAACCCTAAAGCATTAGCATCATCTGGAGATGCAGGATCGTAAGCAGGACTTAAAGTTTCTAATTTAGTTTGAAATGCGCTTTGAAAAGCAGCACTCATATCTGAAGGGATTGTGGTGTTAAAAGTATCTTTCATACCATCATTTACAAATACCGTGTTAATTGCAGGTCGCCCCATTTGGTCTTCTTGTACATATGTTCCTGTAAAGTTAAGTCCTTCTGGTTCGGTTGTATTGTCATCGTCATTGCTACAGTTAAAAGCCGTCATAGACGCTAAAATTGCAACAGCAAATAATTTTATATTATTGATTTTCATCTTGTTATTTTTTAAGGTTATTTCAATCAATTATAACATGTTTAATTTCTATACAGATGTTATAATGTGACTATTTTTTTAAATTAATATTGTTTTAATGTTATGCGTTAAATCTATTTTAGATTTATTGCTTTCTCTTAGATTCTACCCATGTATTAATAGTGCCAGAGGTTCCTATCATAGATTTTGGTACTTCAACAACTACAGATAATACATTACTTCCTGCAAATGTATCGTCACCAGGATTATCAAAACCAGAAGCATCACCAGCAATAATTTCAGTATACTTGTTGAAATCGAAAAAGAAAGGATCATCTCTTGGTCCAGCAAAGTATTTCATTCCAGCAAATTCTTCAATAATTGCTGTTTCACCATAATTTGTAATATCAACGATACCTGCATTAGCCGATGTTGACATAATAGAACTGTTTAAACCTGTTTGTGATGGAGCCGTTGGTCCAAAGAAATACATTTTACCATCTCTTGGAGTTGCTTGTATAACTAAATCTTCAACGTTATCGCCATCAGTATCAATATTAAATTCTAATAAAACGTTTTCATCAAAAGAAGCACTACTTGTTGCTCCAGGTGTTAATAGCCCTTGTACGTTAGCTACTAAAACTAAGTTAGATTGATCTTCACCTCTAAAGGCATAAAAATCTGTAATGTCACTTGTGCCTCCTTGTACTGCAGGTGCATCTATATGATCTGCTGCAATGGCAACGAATGTGGCAAAACCTAATACTGCTGTTGCGATTAAAATTTTTGTTTTTTTCATAATTTTTGAGATTTAGTTAATTATTTATTTTGTCTCTGCTCTACCTACGAAAAAATAAGAATAGTGGTTTTGTTAAAATTTAATTAATTGAATAATAATTTATTAATTATCTATTTATCAATGGTTTGTGTGTTGTTTTTTTATGATATTAAATTAAGATAGTTTTTAAATAGATGGTTTCAACTTAAGAAATAGCTTGAAAATTAGAAGAAAAGTGTACTTGGGTGCATAACAGTATTCTTTTTTTCTAATTGTGACCTTATAATTAATCAATAAAAAAACCACCAAGTTTTCACAAGGTGGTTTTAATTAATTTATAATTTTAAAATATGTTTACGACGGACTTACATCTACAACACCAAGAGTGTGTAATTGCTCCATTGTAGGAGATTCACTTCCACCTTCAGGTTCTAATGTAATACCAAAAGCTTGACTTTCGTTAGCGTTTATGATGGTGAAGATTTTATTATCATCGGTATTAAAATCATCAATAGTTCCTAAGCTCGTTGGCGTTAACGGATTTAATGTTAATGACCATACTTGCCATACTTTTCCTTCAGGTGCTTCAGGTAATCCTTCAGCATCTAAATAAATTGTATTATTAGATTTGTTCCAATAAACTTTTGCGAAACTAGAAGCAAAATTACCTTGACCACCAAGTGGTACTGATATAATATCTTTATCTCTAATTACATCTAGTAAGTTTTTAGTTGTAGCTAAATCTGTTTTAGCAGCTTCTATTTGTATTTCTAAATAACGATTTTCTATATCTACGGTTTGTATTTCTTGCTCTAATTCTGATTTCTGATTAAGTGACCAGAATAATCCTGTTGCTAATAAAATAGATGCTGCCCAACCTGTGTAAGAAATCCAATTGGTTTTTCTTGGCTGTAGCTCTACAACTTTAGTTTCGTTAGCAGTAATTCTATTTTTTATATCCTCAAATCCTTTTGCTTTAGGTGATGCAGCGGCTGTTAATTTTATAACAGCACTTTCTATTTCTAAAACTTCTTGTAACAACTTTGGGTGTTGTTGCAAGAGTTTATTGATCTCTAGATTTTCGTCTTCAGATAATTTACCGGCTACGTATAGCTCCAAAATACCTGATTCTATGTATGCTTTTATATCCATATTACAATACCATATCTCTTAATTGTTGAATACAGTTCCGGTTTCTTGTTTTAATAGTACCAATTGGCATTTGTAATTCTTCCGAAGCTTCTTTTTGAGTGAATCCTTTAAAGTAAAGTAGTTCTATGACTGCTTTACATTTGTCACCTAATTCCGTTACAAATTTTTTAATACCAATGGCATCCGTACTGTTGTCTAAGTTATCATGGCTGGCTATGATATCTACGAAATAATCTGCACTAAGGTTTTGTTTCTTTTGTTTAAAAGCTTTAGAGCGTGTTTTATCAATAGCAGCATTACGAGCAATATTGAGTATCCACGTAAAAAAACGTCCCTTTTTAGAAGAGTATGTCTCTGATTTATTCCATGCTTTTATAAATACATCTTGCATAATTTCATCTGCAATAGCCGTATCCTTTATAATATTATAAACGACACCATGTATACTTTTGCTATACATGCCATATAGCTTTTCGAAAGCCAAGTGGTTTTTATTTTGAAACTGTTTTACCAGTAATTCTAATTCCATTTAATAAGTGGATTTTTACTTAGAAATTTTTGCAGAAGGGGAAGAGTACACCGCAATTGTTCTAACAATGAGTTGTTATTTAGCTATTGTAAATGTAATACAATTATTTTATAATTCCAGCACAACCAATACGTGTGCCTGCATCACCTGATGGTTGTGATTTTAAATCATCTACACCAATGTGTACTATAACAGCTTTTCCTAATATGTTTTTTGTGTCGTCTTCACAACCAATACACCACTCATCTGTAGTTTTGGTTATGGTAGCTTTTCCGTCAGAATTAGCAGTAAGATTACCTATGTCTCCTTTGTGATAACCAGCTTCATCTCCCCAAGCGCCGTGTGGTTGTGCTGTAGGATTCCAGTGACCTCCAGATGATGTTCCGTCATTGGCAGAGCAATCTGCTTTTTCGTGAATATGAATAGCGTGTTTACCTTCTTCTAAACCTGTAATGGTCCCAACCATGCTAACTGTTCCGTTTTCTTCAGAAAAATTAATTGTTCCTTCAACATTACTACCGCTTTTTGGGTCTAATGCTATGGATAAACTTTTTTTAGAAATTGAAGTCTCTTTTGCTGCTTCTGTTTTAGTAACCTTATCGGTGTTTTTTGGTTTGTCTTTACAAGCGGTTGCAAATAGAATGGTAAGTGCGAGTGTAATGAATTTTAAATTTTTCATGATAGTTCTAATTTTATGTTGCGTTAATATTATAACTGCATTACATATATTTAATACAAAAAAATTTGGGCTTGATATTAAATATAATTTAACAGCAAGCCCAAATTAATGAAGTAAGAAATGTTTTTAGAACTCAATCAAAAATAATATTAATTCATTTGATAGAGTTAAGCATACGTTTTTAAAAACGTAGGTGAGTCAATGAGTTTTAGTTCTCTCTTAAAAAAGTATTGACTTCAATAGCAACATCTTCCCAAGTTTTACTAACACCATCAGCACCTTTATGAAGGTCAAAACATACTTTGTTTAATGATTCTAACGCTCCTAAAGCATCCCAATTTTTCAATTGCATTGTTCCTTTTAAGCTCACTCGTCTTTCATCTGTAATGCTAACGTCTAAAGGTAAATCTGCAGTAACACCATTCATAGTAATAGATGCTACATAAGCATTATCTACATATTTTATAGTTCCTTTGATAAATTCAGTGTCTAACATAGCTCCAAAGAAAGATGCTTTAATTTTTGCATCTCTAGATGCATCTTTGGTTAGTAAATTACTAATAGGAATTGAAAATTCTAAATTATTTAAAGCTTCTTCTGGTGTCGCCCCCTCTTTAGCATCAAAATTTAAAGTAGCAAATTCTCCTCCAACAGGTAACTTATCTGTTGTTTTATAAGCAGTCCATTTTACAGAAGTTCCTGTAGGTTTAATGACATACTTAACAGCGTTTTCTACCGTTTCAGTAGGCTCCGTTTTAGCTTCTTTTTTTTCTTCTTTACATGATGTTAATCCTAAAGTAAGAATAAATAATAACGAAAATAATTTTGTATTTTTCATGACTAATTTTTATTTCTAGTAAAGTTAAGTAGTTATAAGCAGTAAAGCAAGAACTATAAGGATTCTTGGTGTTATGTTTTCTCTATCATGATAATTATCATAATTTCTAAGCAATTAAATATCTAATTTTGCTTCATAAATTTCTGAGTAAAATGAGCCAATCGTTAATTAATAAGTATAATGTTGCAGGTCCACGTTATACAAGCTATCCAACAGTTCCTTATTGGGATTCGGGTACATTTTCTTTAGCGAAATGGAAAGATTCTTTAAAACGTTCTTTTGAAGAAAGTAATAATTCTGAAGGCTTAAGTTTATATATTCATTTACCTTTTTGTGAAAGTTTATGCACCTTTTGTGGTTGCCATAAACGCATCACTAAGCGACATGAAGTAGAGTCGCCTTATATTAAAGCTGTTTTAAAAGAGTGGAGTTTATATCTTAAGTTATTAGGAAGTAAACCAAGAATTAAAGAATTGCATTTAGGAGGTGGTACACCAACATTTTTCTCACCAGAGCATCTTAAATTTTTAATATCAGAACTTTTAGTTAATGCAGATTTAGCAGAGAATTATGAATTTAGTTTTGAAGGTCACCCTAACAACACCACAGAAGAACATCTTCAAACCTTATACGATTTAGGATTTAGACGTGTTAGTTATGGGGTTCAGGATTATAATCTTAGTATTCAAAAAGCAATTAATCGCGTACAACCTTTCGAAAACGTAAAACGTGCTACAGATTTGGCTCGTAAAATTGGGTATACTTCAGTAGGTCACGATATTATTTTTGGATTGCCGTTTCAAACTGAAGCAGATGTTATTGAAACCATCAATAAAACGAGAGCATTAATGCCAGATCGTATTGCATTTTACAGTTATGCGCATGTGCCTTGGATAAAAGGAAACGGGCAACGTGGTTTTAGTGATAATGATTTACCTACGCCAGAATCTAAGCGTCAACAATACGAAACAGGAAAACAATGTTTTGAAAATGCAGGTTATGTAGAAATTGGGATGGATCATTTTGCGTTAAAAAGCGATTCACTTTACAAGGCTTTAAAAAACAAAAAGCTGCATCGTAATTTTATGGGGTATACAGCTTCAAAAACATTAGCCATGATTGGGTTAGGAGTGTCATCTATTAGTGATAGTTGGTATGGCTTTGCTCAAAACGTAAAGTCTAATGAAGAATATTATAGCTTGTTAGATAAAGATATTATTCCTGTATTTAAAGGTCATATTCTTAATACAGAAGATTTAGTAATTAGAAAGCATATTCTTAATTTGATGTGTAATTTTGAAACCAATTGGAAAGATGACGCATTAGTATTTGAAGAGTTGCCTGATATACTTATTAAATTAAAGGAATTTGAATTAGATGGATTACTTCAGTTTGAAGTAAAAAAAATAAATGTAACAGAAAAAGGGAAACCTTTTATTAGAAATATATGTATGGCTTTTGATTTGTTATTACAAAGAAAAAAGCCTGATGCTCAGTTGTTTTCAATGACAATCTAAAACAAAAAAACGATGGATAAAATTATTGTACCAGTTGATTTTTCGGAACAATCAGAGTTTGCCTTGGAAGCTGCAGCAAGTTTAGCTCAAAAGTATGGTTCAGAACTCTTAGTCTTACACATGTTAGAGTTATCTAATACCATAATATCGTCTGCAAGTGAAGCATTAAACCAAGAGGCGCTTTACTTTATAAAACTAGCAGAGCAAAAATTTGAAATATTTTTAAAGAAGCCATATTTAAAAGATATTAAAGTCACCAAAATAATTAAACACTTTAAAGTGTGGAGTGAGGTTAATGATGTGGTGAAAGAATATGATGCTAGTATTATTGTTATGGGATCTCAAGGAACTAGTGGTATTAAAGAAGTATTTGTGGGTTCTAATACTGAAAAAGTAGTACGACATTCAGAAATTCCTGTATTGGTCATTAAGCACAATCCTATTTTAATGGATTTTGAAAATGGTGTTTTTGCATGTGATTTTTCTGAAGACGCAATAAAACCTTACTTAAATGCAAAGCAAACTTTTGAAAGTCTTGGTATAAATATGCATTTGGTATACGTCAATTCACCTGATGGAAACTTTAATAGTTCTGTTGAAATTGATAAGCGTGTATCTAAGTTTTTAGAAAAAGCAGAAGGGGATTTAAAAAAACTAAATCAGATAAATATTGTTTCAGATTATACCATAGAAAAAGGAATTCTTCATTTTGCAAATGTAATAGGTGCAGATCTTATTGCTGTAGCTACACACGGTAGAAAAGGTTTATCTCACTTTTTTGAAGGAAGTGTTTCTGAAGACATAGCAAACCATTCAACATTACCTGTTATGACTTTTAAATTATAATTAGAGGGGTGTTTTTAGTTAGTGTTATTAACATCTGAAGAAGGCGCTGAAGATTTTTTCTTTGGCGCTTTTTGTGTTTTATAAAGAAATAATTTAAAAGCTATATATCTTCTAAAAATAGATTCTTAGTTTTATTTTTGAATAATTAATACTTCAGTATGAATTACAAAACACTTTTATACATCGGAAGCTTTTTTCTTCTTTCGTTTACAATTCAACAACAAACGTTACCAGAGGGATTTGTGTACGTAAAATCTATAATTCCAGATTTAGATGTTGAATTGCGTTATTTTACGACGAATAATTTTGTTGGAGATACTATAGATGGTTATGAAGCAAATCGTTTAATTTTAACAAAAGCGACAGCTGAAAAGTTAAAATTGGTACAGGATGAATTGCAAGAACAAAACCTTTGTCTTAAAGTTTATGACGGCTATCGTCCGCAACGTGCTGTAAATAATTTTATTACTTGGGCTCGTGATTTAAATGACACGATTAAAAAATCTCAGTTTTATCCTGAAGCAGAAAAACGCAACTTATTTCAAGCTGGTTACATTGCTTCACGCTCTGGGCATAGTAGAGGAAGTACTATTGACCTAACGATTATTGACGGACAAACAGGTGAGCCTTTAGATATGGGAAGTCCGTTTGATCATTTTGGAAAAGAATCTTGGATTGCTCACGAACCTTTAACGGATTTACAAAAACAAAACCGTCAATTATTACAAACTGTAATGCTGAAACATAATTTTAGAAACTACTCTAAAGAATGGTGGCATTTTACGTTGCGTTGGGAACCTTTTCCTAAAACATACTTTGATTTTGAAATAGAATAATCTAATTTTTTTTCAAATAGATTAAACCTATAATCGGTCCTATTGCTAAAACTACAAATGCATAGGGCGCAATAGTGTCATATGTTATTAAATAATTTAACAATTGAATGCTTATAATGGTTAAACTATACCCAATACAATTTACAATAGTTAAGGCTGTGCCAATAGATTGAACTTCGCAATTTTGTGCAACCATAGTAGAAAATAAAGGTGAATCTGCAATTACTGCCATTCCCCAAATTATAAGAAAAATAATAAAGAGTGGTGTAGCGCTAACTAAAAAGAAAATAGGCGACAAAAAGCAGCATACTCCAGAAATAGTTAAGGCCCAAATAGCTGTTCTTTTAACACCGAATCTGTTAGATATAAAACCACCTAAAATACAAGATATACTTCCTGAGGCTATGATGATAAATGAAAATAAAGGAATATTTAAGGTTACACCATGAAATTCTTGATGCATCATTAGTAATATAGGTACAAATGTCCAGAAGGTATACAATTCCCACATGTGTCCAAAATAACCGAATGCTGCAGAGCGAAAACTCGATTTTTTAAAAACATCTAAAATTTTAGAAACATCAAACTTATCAGCCAGTTTTTGATAAGGTCCATTAGGAACGAAAATTAAAACAAGAAATCCTCCAATCAATGCTAAGATTGATGTGGTAAAAATTACAGCCTCCCATTTAATATTAAATCCAAAAGATTGAATTAAATAAGGGAAGGCAGTACCCAATACTAAGGCCGCAATTAAAAAACTAAGTGATTTACCTAATCCTTTTTCAAAATGATCTGCTGCGATTTTCATTCCTACAGGATAAATTCCTGCTAAACTAAATCCGGTTAAAAATCTAAAAAAAAGTATTGTAGTTATCGTATTGTTGGGATAGAGTATGCCTAAGTTAAAAACAGCTCCAAAAACGGCGCAAATGAAAAATACTTTTGATGGAGAAAAGCGATCGCTTAGTGTAAGAATCGCAAAAACAAAAGTACCAATGATAAATCCAAATTGTACGGAAGAACTAATATATCCGAGTGATTCTGCACTCAGATTAAAAAATAAAACTAAATCGTCTATAATAGAATTCCCGGCAAACCACAACGATGTACAACAAAATTGAGAAAAGATAATTATGGGTAAAACCCATTTAGTTGTGCTTGTTTTAGCTTTCAAAAGTAAACTAGTTAAAATAAATCCATGCCCAATACATTAACCCAAATTGTAGAGGTAAACGTAAAATTAAAACCCATTTAGGGATGCCTGCAGATGCTTTTTTACTAGAAAGCATATAGAAATGCACCAATAGAAATACGACTAACATGGCTATAATACCATAAATTGAAATATTTTTAAACATTGGTATACACAAGCCAATTCCTAAAACAATTTCAGCCAAACCACTTAAGTAAACCAAAGCTTTGTGGCTAGGTAAGTAATTTGGCATAATACGCATGTAGGTTTTTGGCTTTATAAAATGCATTATTCCTGCAATAAAATACAGAACAGCCATGATGTATAGTCCTATAGGTTCATTCATCTTTATATGTTTTATAGGTTAAACCAATACCATAGTTAAATAGATTTTTATCTAATAAACTAGATGTGAATTGATTTCCGTTATCAAATTTTACCCAATTGTTTCCGTTAATAAATACACGTTTTACAAAGGTGTTCTTTGTTTCAATTTTATCTGTAAAGGGTAACAAGGGTCTAAAGTTGGTTGGTATTTTTATAATACCTTCAGATTTAGAAACGATTTCTTTATATTTTTTATTGGGAAGTAATTTGCCATCCTTATTTGTGTAGCCTAAAACTTGTAATGACACAAAAAAACCATTTTCAGGAATAAGTATATCATAATCATCAACATTTAATACATGAAAATCTCCATCCTTTTCCGTTGCTCTAAATACAGTCGTTTCGTAAGTTAAAACCTTACCAGGTTTTCCATTATCATTGTCGTAAAATTTTACTTTAAATAAAGTAGAGAACTTTTTCTTTTCACTATTAGATTTATTTCGCTTACTCCAATCTTTAGATTCTAATGCAATAGGAAATAAGACTTCTGAAAGTTTTTGATCTTGAGAAGTCGTTTTTGGGAAATACACAGCAATCTCAGACTCTATCGTTGGTAGCCAACATTTATAATAATCGTCGTCTAAATAAGGTTTTAATTTTTCCTCTTTAAATTTTCGATCTATCTTATTGTTAATTATAACAGCGTCTAATAAATGCGCTTCTGGTTGCATTAATAATTGTGCAGGTAAATCTTTGGTCGCTACATTTAAATCTTTAAACCCAAGTGCGGATATAAAAAGAGAGTCGATATCTGGATATAATTTTTCGGTAAATATAAATTGACCTTCATCATCAGCAAAAAGACCATTACCATTGCCAAAAGATATGGTGGCGTAACTTACAGGATAGGATGTGATATTGTCTTTAATGGTTGTTTGCGCAAATGTAATTTGCCCAATAAACAAGAGAATAAATAAAATTTTATGCATGGTTAAGTGTATAGATTTTAAAGATACATTATTTATACTGTATGCTAATTTGGATAATACCAAAATGGTATAGAAGCTTCAATTTTAGATATGGTATCCGATTCTTTTAGTTCTCTTCGTTTTACATAAAGCATGTGTTTACCTTCTTTTATGTTTTTAATACCTATATAAGTTTCAAACCCGTTTTGTTTTTTTATAGTTCTACCGAGTAAAAATTCGGTTTTATATAATGAGGAATCAATTTCAACAGAATAAAGTGAATTGAATGTAGTTAAATAGTCGTTTTTTAATGCATTAGTATTGGAGTCATAATTGATTGTGCTGATTTCTGATGTAATACCTCTAGCATCTTCATCAACTTTTAAAGTTGGGTTGAAGAGGTAAATTTCATCCTCTATATATTTATCAAAAGCTATAAATACTTTGACGTACGGATCGCTTATAACTTTACTATTGATAGCAATGTTTTTAATAAAATCAGATTCCTTAACTAACATATTTTCGTAATTTGCAGAATTAGAAATGTTAGTACTCGAGTCCTCAATAAAATTAAAATAGTTAGATTGATTGTAATATAAAGAAGTCATCCATACGAATAAAATATAAACAGGAACTAAAAAGAGACTCAGGCGTTTTCCAAATTTATTATCTAGAAAGTTATAAATTAATGGTCGGTATAAAAAGGAAAGTGTGATAATGCTAAAACCCCAGTAGAAAGGAAAATATACTTTGCTAAGCCATTTTTTCTTTTTTAAATAACCGAGAGTAATAAAGTCGATAAAAGTTAGTAGCATACCAATAACTACAAATGCTAAAAGGATAATACCAACGTACGTAGAAAAATCTCTAAACGAATTACCATTTAGAAATACTGAAAATATTGTAGCAATTGATCCTATGATTAGAACAAGAGCGAGCAAATAAAAGATGAGCAAAAACGTGATTGCGAAAATGATGCTACAGTAGTCTTCTAATCTTGCAATGTACCTATCAAAAGAACCTACTTTTAATTTTAGATAATTGCTAAATCGTTTGGTGTAATTTAAGGTGTCGTATTCAATCAATGTCTCCAGAAACATACCGTAATCCTAAGGCACCAATCCATAAGCCTCGTAAAAGCACATGGAGAAGTAAGTTGAAAATTAATATGGAACATGCAGAAAGTGCAAGAATTAAAATTAGCGTAAAAAACAGATTATTATCGTTTTGAGACTGGTGATAGGCCATTTTCATTTCTAAAGCAGGATAGGCTGAGAATAATCCAAAAATAGAAAAACCAGAAATCAGCAATTCTAATTGCCAGCTCTCTTCTTGTAATCGATCTAATAATTTTTTAAACGCAGGTTTCTTGTAATCGTCGCTCATCTTTATATTGGGTAGATTGAAATTCAGGTTAAAATTAATCATATTGAATTAAAATCAATCTTTTTTATCCTATTTTGAAACTCTTTCCAAATTCCATCGTTTTTAATTATAGAATAGCTAACCAACCCAATGCACAAAGACACTCAACTTATTAAGCTTTGTAAAAAAAGAAATGAAGCTGCACAAATGCAAGTTTATGATACCTATGCGCAAGCGATGTTTACCATTGCTTGTCGTTATCTCAATGATGAAGAAGATGCCAAGGATGCCATGCAAGAAGGATTTTTAAAAGCCTTTACAAATATTGAAAAATATCAGCCAAAAGCTACGTTTGGTGTTTGGTTAAAACGAATTATTATCAATCAATGTTTAGATGTTTTAAAGAAAAATAAGTTAGAGTTTAGTGCTGTAGAGGTTACCGAATTGCAGATTATAAACGAAGACGATTGGCATTTTGATAGCAGTATTACGAAGGAAGAAATTCTGTTAGCCGTTAACGAACTTAATGAAAAACATAAAATAGTCGTGAAGCTCTATTTGTTGGAAGGCTACGATCACGAAGAAATTTCAGACATATTAGAAATCCCCGTAAAAACATCTCGAACACATCTAAGACGTGGGAAATTAAAATTACAAGACCTTTTAAAACAAAAGTATAATGAAGCAAGATATTAGAAACCTATTTAACGAGGAAGACGATTTAAAAACGCTTCCTGAAAATCATAGAATTGAGTTTGCTGAAAAACTTAAAAAACAATCCAAACCAAAACAAAATCCTTATGCATGGTTAAGTGCAGCTGCAATTTTAATTATTGCATTAACCATTGGCTTTAATGCTATGGAAATGAAATCTAAACCAGAACTTAAGCAATCGTCGCCAATTATAGCACAAGTAGAAGCTGTTGAAGCTGAATACCTAGCTAATATTGAAACCGAATGGCAAAGTTTTATAGCTATCGCAGATGATGCCGTTTTGGTAGAGCGATTCAAAAAAAACTTAGAAGATTTAGATAACGATTATCAAGATATTTCATTGCAGTTCAAAGATGATGCCAATAACATTTTAGTCATTGAAGCATTGGTTGAAAATCTTCAAACGCGATTACAGATTTTAAAAGACATTCAAAACCACATCAAGATATTAAATCAAGCAAACAAACAATATGAAAAATCAATTTAAACTTTTAGTATTGATGCTCATCACATCAGTATTAAGTCATAGTCAAAGTCATCAGATACTTAAAGAAAGTTTTTCGGTAGATAAAAGCACATCAATTGTATTAAATTTCGCAAATATTTATGTCGCTATTGAAGAATCTACAGATGATAAAGTTCACTTTGATTTTTTAATGGAGTTTGAAGGGTATTCAAAAAAAGAGATTAAGGAAAAAATTGAAGAAATAACTACTGAAGTATCAAGTTTTGATAATCATATTACACTGAATGTTAATAGTAAAAATCAAATAACATTTGAGTTGTATAAGTATAATGTAGAGTCAGGAATTATATTAAATAATGATGAATTTTTTAATAAAAAAAAGGATACAATAATACGTAAATCGAAAGATTCTTTGTTAGCAGAGATTAGATTGAATAACGCAGGAGATCGAACGAATAATCCTTTAAAGTATATAAATAACAGATTAAAAAAAATTGATAAAGATGGTAACTTATCTAAGTTTGAAAGTAAGAATATAGATATCATGCGAAGCATTTTTGTAATAAAAATTCCACCTTATTTAAAGCTAAATATTAATGGGAAAAATTCGGGTATACATTTTAGAAATGATTTACAAAATGAAATTTCCATTAAACTGAAATCAGGAACTTTAAAAGCAAAAGCACTTTATAACAGTTTTAATAATATCAGGATTGATGATGTTAATTTTGAAGCTGATGCTATTCTAGGAGGAGAGTATAAGTTTAAAAATGTGAAAAATGGGAAAATAGGAAGTGTACAAAACACAAAAATTACCTCAGAGTTTTCTAAAGTTGAAATTGGAGAAATTCGAAAAAATACAACAATATCAGACTTTAATAGTGAGTACTATTTTTATAATTGGGCTAAAGATTTTAAACGCTTTAATCTGTATTCTGAATATTCTAAAATCCATTTTTTCTATCCTGATTTAGATTTCAGTTTTAAGGCCATTGGTAACAATACTAAGAATTTTGTGGGCAATTATAAAATAGAAATGCAACCCACGAGCAAAGGTGAGAAGTATAGTATGATGGAAAGAAAACCAAGTGGCAAAGGAAATTTTTCTGGTGAAATTTACTTCGATATTATTCATGGTATTATTTATACGTATAACGATTCAATCAAAAAATAAAACAATTAATTTATGAAAATATTTCTGATTATTACTGTCGCATTAACGTGCTTCAGTGGATTACTAGCACAACAAAAAGAAACGGATTCTAAAACAATTTCAAGTTTAAAAATGGAAAGTGAGTATTCTTCAGATATTGAAGAGGTAAGTGATCTTTTAAGTTTTGAAGGGATTGATTATATGAAGTTGAAATTTTCAGGTGAGCAACTTAAAGGAAAAAGTTACAAACTCACGGTAAAGGAAATTTGGGATGGGAAAATCGTATCTGATACCATTGTTATGGATAGCAGAAGTATTGGTGTTAAACAATTTGAAACGTTAAGTGATACGGTTTTTAAAATGAAAGTAATTTCAAAACATACCGATGATAACCAACTGAAAATGACCTTTAAGTTTCCAAGATTTAGTATCACTAAAAATTATGAAGCTACAGATTCTGAAAACTATAGTCTAAGAAATTTAGTAGAAGAAAGCAATTTAGAAATAAGCTATAACAAGTCGTTTTATCTGTTAGCTTATATTTTACCTTACGAAAGAGAAGATGGTTTATTGTCTTGGTGTGATGTTGGAACTGCAGGCGCTGAAATTGAAAAATGGGGAAAGCAATTTGGGATTAAACATTATTTACTTTTCGAAATGAAGTTTGAGTAGTTCATTCTTTAAAGAAATAAAAAAGCACTTAAATTCACTAAGTGCTTTTGTCTATAATCTAATATCTAACGTCTAAAATCTCTCTTGCCAATGTTGGTGTTTTCACCAACGGTGATCTATTGCAAATTCAAATCCACAAGTTATTGGTGAAAAACACCAACAACGGCTCAGAGAAATCTTCGGGGCTTATTTTCTTTGATATTGTCAATGGTATTATTTATTCATACAAAGATTCGATTAAATAATTCATTTTAAAACAAATACAAAAAGTACCTAGGTCCACTAAGTGTTCTTGCCAATGTTGGTGTTTTCACCAACGGTGATCCATTGCAAATTCAAATCCACAAGTTGTTGGTGAAAAACACCAACAACGGCTCAGCTGCTTCTGAACAAAAAAAGACCTCAAAGATTTTTAAAAATCTTTGAGGTCTAAATTATTTATTATTTTTAGCTAATATCTATTCTAATACCAACGTTTTTTCTTCTTCTTAGAAGCTTCACTCTTTCTACCTTTTTTATACTTACTACCTTGTCTTTTATGTACAACAGGTTCTGCTTTAGGATCTAAAGGATAAGGATGTTCGGTTTCCACAGGAATCTGAACATTAATAGCTTGTTCTATCTTTTTTACATAATTTTTCTCATCAGCAGAACACAGCGAGTAAGCGTTACCTGTATGTCCAGCTCTACCAGTTCTACCAATTCTATGTACATAAGTTTCGGGTATGCCTGGCATATCAAAATTAAGAACGTTATCTAATTCGTTAATATCAATACCACGCGCCGCAACATCTGTAGCAATAAGTATTTTAACGTAACCGTTTTTAAATTTGTTTAAAGCAGTTTGCCTTTCACTTTGTGGTTTATCACCATGAATACTATTTACAGAGAATCCGTTTTTTAATAAGGTTTCTTCAAGCTTATCTACACCATTTCTTGTACGTCTAAAAATAAGAACGTTACCTTCAATAGTATTGCGCATTAAATGTAAACACAGTTCAATTTTATTTTGCTTAGGGACATAATACAACAGCTGACTTACATCTTTAGCTACCGATTTTGTAGGTGTCACATCAATACGTTCAGGATCTTTAAGTAACGTATTGGCTAAGTCTTCAATTTTATAAGGAATTGTTGCTGAGAACAATAAGGTCTGTTTGTCTTCAGGACAAAGACGTTCAATCTTTTTTACGTCATCAATAAAGCCCATTGCCAACATTAAATCGGCCTCATCTAAAACTAAAGTTTCAATAAAATCGAGATTAATATAATCTTGTTTATGCAAATCGAGTAAACGACCAGGTGTTGCCACTAAAATATCAACGCCTTTTTTTAACGTATCTATTTGTGGTTCTATAGATGCACCACCAAAAACGACTAACGATGTTAGATTGGTAAACTCAGCATAGGTTTTAAAATTCTTTTGAATTTGTATCGCTAATTCTCGTGTAGGACTTATTATCAGCGCTCTTATTTTTTTACCTTTTTTAGGCGCATCTTGTTTATCGTACAATTTTTGCAAAATAGGTAAAGCAAAAGTAGCTGTTTTTCCTGTACCTGTTTGTGCAGATACAATAACATCTTTACCTTCCAAAATTGGTGGAATAGAACGTTGTTGTACCAAAGTAGGTTCTACATAACCAGAAGCTGCAACAGCTTTTTGAATAGGTTTTATAAGATGTAAGTCTTTAAATGACATAGGTTTTGTGTTTATTAAGTTTGTCATTCCTGCGAAGGCAGGAATAACAAATAAGGTAACAAAGTTAGAATATTTGTTAATTCAAACTTTGATATAAAAATATAAAATTTACAAACCACGTCAGTTCGAGTGATTTGTGAAGTATGAGCAAATAGTATCGAGAACTATAAGGATTCAATTGCTTCTCGATACATTCCGATAAAAAAATCAGAACACTCGAAGTGACGAAATCGTCCTACCAACGTTCTTTTATCCAGTCGTTTTGTTCTTCTTCTGTTAAAAAAGTCCAAGCTATAAATCTACTGATTTTATGGCCTTGTCCCATTTCAATAGTTTTTACAGCAGTAGCATTTACTTTTTCTAGAACTTTATAGGTGGGTTTTAAAGTTACTTCTTTCGAAATTAAACTAGTAAACCAAAAACATTGTTTGCCAAAATGCTTACTCTCATAAATCATGTCTTTTACAAAACGAGCTTCACCACCTTTGGTCCATAATTCGTTATGCTGTCCGCCAAAATTTAAAAGTGCTTTATTAGGGCGTTTCCCTTTAAGGTTCCTTTGTTTTTTTAAGCTTGCTTTTTGAGCATCTTCTGCTGAAGCATGAAACGGTGGATTACAAATAGAGAAATCTACTTTTTCTTCGGGTTTTAAAATGTCATAAAAAAAGTTGTTCGCTTTTTCTTGACGTCTAATTTCTAGAGTAGATCTTAAGTCATAATTTTTCTGCTCAATTTCTTTCGCAGATATAATAGCGGCTTCATCGGTATCACTTCCTATAAATGACCATCCATATTCATGATGACCAATAATAGGGTAAATACAATTGGCACCAACACCAATATCGATACCTTTAATATGATTTCCTTTAGGAATAACACTGCCTTCACCCTTTAAAAGGTCTGCAATATTATGAATGTAATCTGCTCTTCCTGGAATTGGTGGGCATAAATAGTGCTCAGGAATATCCCAGTAGTCTAATCCGTAATGGTGAATTAATAAAGCTTTGTTCAATGCTTTTACAGCGGCAGGGTTAAAAAAATCGATAGAATCGTCACCGTATTTATTAGGTGCAACATAAGGACTTAATTTTGGTGAACTTTTTATAAGGGCATCAAAATTATAGCGTGATCTATGTTGATTTCTTGGGTGAAGTTCTGATTTTACTTCAGGATGCTGTTTTTTCTTTTCCAATTCTTAATAATTTAATAGGGACAAAGGTAATGGAAAACAAATTGGGTTATTAAGACCTAAGCCTAAATAACCCAATAAATTAAATAAATAATGATATTGTGATTAATCTACTTTTTTAAACCGTAGAACCTCATTGCCATTTGCATTATAAAAGAATAAAGTTATGCCTTCTTTTTTATACGTTGAAATGCTATTCATTGCTTTATAAAAACGATCAGAAATCGCCATATTTATACACATTTTTCTTGTAGATGCAATGGCACCAAATGTTATAGTATTAGAAGTTATATTTTTAATTTGTCCGCTATAATTATTACAACCATTAGTTCCTGAAACACGCATTTCAGTAGTGTTTATTTCAAGACTTGGTGCATTGGTTTTTTCTATTTCTTCAGCATTAATATGAGTTGTTATCCAAATATCATGAATTGCTAATTT
The DNA here is from genome assembly GCF_019278425.1 of Winogradskyella sp. HaHa_3_26. Lineage (NCBI taxonomy): Bacteria > Pseudomonadati > Bacteroidota > Flavobacteriia > Flavobacteriales > Flavobacteriaceae > Winogradskyella > Winogradskyella sp. HaHa_3_26. Next base: position 3,006,615 of record NZ_CP058981.1, read on the forward strand.
AGGATCTTGCTTTTTCTCAAGTACTTTAACTAATTCATATTTTATAGAGGAAGCATCTTCAGGTGTGTTTTTAGTGTCTAAAGCTGTTTTTGAAACTTCAATTTTTTGCAAATAACCAGGTTCAAAATTAAACCCATTTATTGTTGTATAAAAATTAGACCATTCGGCATTTTTATAATTATCGGCTTTTGAAACTTGTAAGCAAGTCGTTTTTCCTGCACCAGCATCGCAATCTGTTTTAGTACTATTTACCCAATAGATTGAAGTAACGTTTTTTGATGTGCCACAAGAAGATAGCATGATGCTTAATATTAAAATAGGAAATGTTTTTAGTAAAGTCATGAATGTTGTTGTTGGTTATGGCATTCAATTTTCAAAAGCCTTGCCAATTTTTAGTGTAAAATGTTAAAAGAACGTTATTGTGATTGAAGTCTTAAGCTTAGAGAAAACGAAAATGTATAGGTTATTAATTGCTATTTAATTGTGGTGTAATCGTCTTGTTTTATCTTATTACAATTACTTAATCATTATGATTTCTATCTTTAATAACTCTAATGCTATAAGTTGCAACAATATCGTTTTCTATTTTTAGATGCACGTCATAAAATCCTTTGTGTTTAAAGCGGTATTTAAAGGTGATTAATCCGTTTTTGTTTTTAAGCTCATAAATTTCAAAAGATTTAATGTTAGTTCCTGATATTTGAATTAGAGAAATTTTATCTATTGAAATAGTGTTTAGAGATTTAAAACTAAAGTTAATTTCTTCATTCTTTTTTATTGTAGTGTTTAGTTTTTTTGGACTAATGGGGATTATTTGTTGTTTAAAAGTTTCGCCATAAACAATTGGTTCTGATATAAATGTTGAGTGGATTAAATTATTATTTAGAAACCATTTTTTTTGTATTGGATAATGATTTTTCGCAAATAATATTGGATCTGTTAAAAAGTAGCCATCATTATAATCAGGAATAAATAGGCTACTATTAATCATATAACCACTAGACCATGTCGCATCACATAAATACCATTTGTTGTCTAGTTTTACAGTATTCCATGAGTGGTTTGGGGATTCTAGATTTTCAATATTGCTATCTACTGATCTGGCATATCCATCAATAATTTCACTTTCAATATTAGCGATAAAACATAACTCTTTAATGAGGTAGGCATACCCTGTACACATGGTTTTTTTATGTTTTAGTAATTTTTTGAAAGCAATTTTTTTGTATTCGTTATTCCATACGATATAACCTAAACTATCCTTTTTAAATTTTTCTCGTTTTTGGAGTACTTTCTGATGTTGATTAGCATCTCCGCTAACATTTTTGCAAACCCAAATGTAAATAGCTCTAAACTTTTCTACATCTGTTGTTAGTTTATAGGTTAGGTTATGTACTAGTAGTGGTAAGTTTTCTAAACTACTGTCTTCATTTAATTTTGCTATGTTATCTGCTTTGGTAAAATCGATGTGTTTAAAATCGGAGACCTGAGTAAAAGCAGTATTTACAAAGAAGGCAAAAATGAAGACCAGTATATTTTTCATAAACTTTTTATTTGGGTTTTTAATTCCTTTTTGATTGATACACTTTTTTTACTGCAACTTCTCCCATAATAATACAAGAAGTCATTTCCATATCAATTTTTAAATCAATTTCTGCGGCAGATTTATTATTTTCAATTACTACTTTTTGAGCTTCAAAGCCGATATAGCTAATAATTAAAACATCTCCTTTTTTTAGTTTTTCAGGGAATTCAAAATTGCCATCAAAATCTGTAGCAATGCCTATTGTAGAACCCTGTAAAATTACATTTGCACCAGGAAGCGGTTGGTTGTTTTCTGATACATTACCTTTTACAATTATATTTTTTTCAGATTTATTAGCTTCAATTTTAGAGGCGCCATCTGTTGAGGTCATTGTTTTTTTTACTTCTTGTGCCTGTGCTGTAATGCTAGAGAAAAGTGCTAAACAAGCTATTGCAATACCACTTAGAAAGTTAAGTTTATGGTTTTCGGGAGTTTTTTGATTGTAAATTTTTAATTGATTGTTGTTAAAACGTCCACAGGTATTTTGAGTCTCTTTGTTTTTAAAGAATGTAATAATTTCTTGTGTGTTCATTTTTGTAAAGTCTATAACTTCTTTTTTGCAAGAGCCACAAAAACCTCCATTGGAAGTTGGTGAAAATTGATCAAATTTTTCTGAGCATGGTGTTTTAATGTTTAAGTTAAATTGGTTTTTCATGATATAAGATTTTTATGTTAGTACATATCAAACCTATACTTCTATTGTGGTATAGAAAATGAATATTTAGTTAACCATGCTTTTTAATGAGTAAAGCATAACTTTTGATTAGTTTGTAAAAAGCAAAAACAAATTTTTATCAAGTTGCTTATAAGGATAAGAAGCAAAAAAACCATCAAGTAAAACTTGATGGTTTAAGTAAGAAAGCTTTCTAAGAACAATAAATTATTTATTCTTTTATAAAGCGCTCAGTAACAATTTTATTGTTTTCTCCTTCAACTTTAATAAGATAGATTCCTTTAGATAAGCCTTCGATGTTTACTGAAGCATGTGCTGATTCTAATAGCTTTTTGCCTTGTAAATTATAAATAGTTAACTTGCTAAAAGACACATCAGTTTCAATGTTTAATTGTGTTGAAGCTGGGTTAGGAAATATTCTAAAACGATTAGTCTCAAATAAGTCTACAGATAAGATAGAACATTCAGCATTTGTTTCTATAAAGCTAGTTGTTTCTGGGTTTGGGTTGGTCCAGTTGGCAATGCTATAATCTTCATCATCAACAAAAATACAAGTTAGATTTGGCACTGTATGCATATTAAAACTTGTTAATATTGTATTATTTCCATTTCTTAAATCAAGGGTTGTTAATTGGTCATTTACATGACAAGTTAAGCTCGTTAAATTTACATTATTACTTAAGTCTAAACTTGAAAATGTATTATTACTACAGATTAAGTTTATTAAATTAATATTTGAAGACAAATTTAAATTAGACAACTGATTATTTCTACATGCTAAATCTGTTAAACTTGTAAGCGCAGTTACATCTAATATTGGTAATTGATTATTATAACAATGCAAAAAATATAAATCAGTATTTGTAGAAACATTGATAGATGTTAATTGATTATCATGACAAGATAAATACTCTAAACTAGTGTTTTCAGAAAGATCTAAAGTTGTTATTTGGTTATCGTAACAACTTAAATTCATTAAGTTCGTATTTTGTGAAACATCTAAAGTTGTTAAAAGATTATTGAAAGTTGATAAATTTTCTAAACTTGTTGTACCAGAAAGAGTCACATTGGTTAATTGATTAAATTCACTTCTTAGCTTAGTTAAGCTTGAAAACCCAGAAACATCTAATGTTGCAATTTGGTTTTGTTGACATTCTATCTCAATTAAATTTGTTGCACCAGTAAGCGTTAGGCTAGTTAATTGATTATTTGAAGTTCTTAAATTGGTTAAACTTGTAAGCCCAGAAAGGTCTAAAGAAGTTAGTTGATTATTAAAGCTACTTAAATTTGTTAAACTTGTAAGGCCTGTTACATTTAAAGATGATAATACATTATTCTCACAATATAAGTTTTCTAAACTTAAGCTTGCTGAAGCATCTAGACTCGTAATTTGATTATTGCTACAGGATAAACTAATCAAATTTGTATTTGTTGAAATATCTAAAGCGGTAAGCTGATTATTATTACATGATAAATTTAGTAGGTTAGTATTTGCTGAAACATCTAATGTTGTTAAGGCGTTATCGCTACAAAATAAATATTTTAATTGCGTAAATGCTTCTATACCTGTTAAACTAGATATATTTTTATTTACTAAGTACAGTAAATCATTATATGCCTCTGCTTCTGTTATTTGTATTTCAGTATCTGCATTTGTATTTATGGTAGTGTTATTAACGAGCTCTGCTTTAAAATTAGCATCAGGAATATTTACTATTTGAGGCGTTGAGCTTGGTAATAAAGAATCATCATAAATTTTTATCACTTTACCACTACCTAAATTAGTAACATACATATTTCCTAAATTGTCAATAGTAATAGATCTAGGTTGTTCTAATAGTGTTGTTACAAAATCACTAATTGTACCTGTTACAGCGTCATATTTTAAGATTTTATGCTCTTCTGGAAATGTTTTGTATTTTGTAAAGTAAACATCGTCATTTGGAGCAATAGCAACACCTCTTATGTTTTCTATGTTACTTGTAATAGTTGTTACTGTACCTGTTGGTGTTATTTTAAATAGTTTTCTGTCATTTCTGTCAGCTACAAATAAATTGCCATTAGAGTCAAAGGCTATACCTTCCGGCGTAAATAAACCAGTGGCGTAATTAGATGTTGATAAATCTGCATTTATTTTAACGACGTTACCACTGTTTTCTGAAGCGAAGTATAATAAACCATCCTTAATAGCAAGTCCGTAAGGAGAAGCATTTGGCATAGATAAATAATCTGTAGCAACTCCAGCAGCATCTACAGTCATTATTTTACTATAAAAAGGTTCTGCTACGTATAAAAGGTCATTATTATCAAAAACGATATCATGTGCTCTAGAATTAGTAGTAGCGAATAAGGTTTGTGTTCCGTTAGCATCTAATTGGTAGATATTACCAGTGTAAAGTTCTGTGACAAAAACAGTATTGTTTGAGTCTACAGCAATACCTTCTGGTGAAGTGTAACCGGTTGAGAACTCTGAGATTGTTTGGGCTTTTAATAACAATGAGAAAAAGCCAATAAAAACGATTAAGTGTAGTTTTTTAAGTATGAATGTTTTTGATTTGGTTGAAAATTCAGACAAATATATTGTATTAAACATAAAAAAAACCACTTTGAATGAACAAAGTGGTTTTTGAATTATTAAAGAGATTCCTCTGAAAATCAGTAATTAGATTACTTAATCATCTCGTAACTACGCTTAATAAAGTTTGTTAATTCTTCTCCTTTTAAAAGGCCTTGAGATAAACGTGCTAAATCTAAACTTTGCGTAATTAAACGTTCTTGGTTTTCCTTTTCTTTAGTTTCTAAAATTTCACCAACTAATGGAGAGTTTGTATTGACGATAAGATTGTACATCTCTGGCATATTACCAAACATATTCATTCCGCCACCACCAGTCTGCTGCATCTCTTTCATTCTGCGCATAAATTCTGGTTGTGTAATAATAAACGGTGAAGCATCACTATCCATAGCTTCTAGTTGTACAGCAAACTTTTCAGAAGGAACAACTTCTTTTAAAAGTGTATCTAATTCTGCTTGTTGCTCTTCAGATAATTTAGAAATAGTAGTTTCATCTTTCTTGATTAAATTATCAATATGATCACCATCTACACGTGCAAAAGAAATATTTTCTTTCGTAGATTCTAATTTCTGAATTAAGTGAGATACAATAGGAGAATCTAACATTAATACTTCGTAACCTTTAGCTTTTGCAGCTTCAATATAACTGTGCTGTTGGTCTTTGTTAGAAGCGTAAAGCAATACTAATTTACCATCTTTATCCGTTTGAGTTGCTTTTGTTTTGTTAAAAAGCTCTTCATAAGTATAATATTTACCATCAACTGTTGGGTACAATGCAAATGCATCTGCTTTTTCAAAGAATTTATCTTCAGAAAGCATTCCGTATTCAATAACAAGTTTTATATCATCCCATTTAGATTCAAAATCCTCACGGTTTGAGTTGAATAATGATTTCAACTTATCAGCGACTTTACGAGTGATGTAAGATGAAATTTTCTTCACAGCACCATCAGCTTGTAAATAAGAACGCGATACGTTTAATGGAATATCTGGAGAATCAATAACACCACGTAACATGGTTAAGAATTCAGGTACAATCCCTTCAACATTATCCGTTACATAAACTTGGTTTTGGTATAATTGAATCTTATCCTTTTGCATGTTCATGTCATTACCCATTTTAGGGAAATACAAGATACCTGTTAAGTTAAAAGGATAATCTACATTTAAATGGATATGAAATAGAGGCTCTTCAAATTGCATTGGGTACAATTCTCTGTAGAATCCTTTGTAATCTTCAGCTTCTAATTCAGTGGGTTGTTTTGTCCAAGCCGGATTAGGGTTATTAATAATGTTATCTACAGTAATCTGTTTATGTGGCTCAGTAGTTTCTTTACCTTCAGCATCTGTAGTTGTTTCAGGTGTAAACTCAGGATCGTTTATTTCATTAGTTCCAAATTTAATTGGAATAGGCATAAACTTGTTATACTTATTAAGTAATGCACTGATTCTTGCTTCTTCTAAAAATTCAGTAGAATCTTCAGCAATATGAAGAATGATTTCTGTTCCTCTAGTTTCTTTATCAGAAGGCTCTAATGTAAATTCAGGAGAACCATCACAAGTCCAATGTGCAGCATCAGCACCAGTATGCGACTTAGTAATAATTTCAACTTTCTCTGCAACCATAAAAGCAGAGTAGAAACCAAGACCAAAATGACCAATAATTCCTGAATCTTTTGCAGAATCTTTATATTTATCCAAGAATTCTTCAGCACCAGAAAAGGCAACTTGGTTAATGTATTTTTCAACTTCTTCAGCAGACATTCCTAAACCTTGATCAATGATGTGAAGTTTTTTACCTTCTTTATCAATCTTAACTTCAATGATAGGATTTCCGTATTCAGATTTAGATTCACCTATACTTGTAAGGTGTTTTAATTTTAGTGTGGCATCTGTACCATTACTAATAAGCTCACGTAAAAAGATTTCGTGATCAGAGTATAAGAACTTTTTAATTAACGGAAAGATATTCTCTACCGATACATTAATACTTCCTTTTGTCATGATATATAGTTTTTTGTATTATTAATTTGAATACTTAGTTATAGGCAAATAAAATACCAAGAAAATATTTGTGACAAGATGGCATATGCTGATTTGTGTAAAACGGATCAATTTCTCTCTATAAATCGATGAGTATGTTATGCGTGCATAATTAATTTTAGCTTACTAAATATATTCTACCTTTTAAAAGATTAGCTTTGTTATTAATAAAACAAAGAGTTTAGATTTCCAATATCACAGAATTAAAAATAAATTTTTAGATGTACAATTCAAAAATAATTGGCTTAGGTAAATATGTACCTGATAACGTTGTTACTAATGACGATTTGTCGAAATTGATGGATACTAATGACGCATGGATACAAGAAAGAACAGGGATAAAAGAACGTCGTTGGGTAGAAAAGGGTAGTGGTGATACTACAGCAACTATGGGTGTAAAAGCAGCTAAGGTTGCTATTGAACGTTCTGGTTTAGATAAAGATGATATTGATTTTATCATTTTTGCGACGCTAAGTCCAGATATGTATTTTCCAGGTGCAGGAGTACAAGTACAACATGCTTTAGATATTAAAACTGTTGGAGCACTAGATATACGTAACCAATGTTCTGGTTTTGTTTATGCATTGTCTGTCGCTGATAATTTTATTAAAACTGGGATGTATAAAAATATTTTGGTGATTGGTAGTGAATTACATTCTTTTGGTTTAGACAAAACTACACGTGGTAGAGGTGTATCTGTGATTTTTGGTGATGGAGCAGGAGCAGCAATTCTTACAAGAGAAGAAGATAATACAAAAGGAATTTTATCTACACATTTACATTCTGAAGGTCAGCATGCAGAAGAATTAGTTTTAGTTGCACCAGGAATGGGACAACGTTGGGTAAGTGATATTATAGCAGATAATGACCCTGATGATGTAAGTTATTTTCCACATATGAATGGGCAGTTTGTATTTAAAAATGCAGTGGTTCGTTTTAGTGAAGTAATTATGGAAGGTTTAACGAATAACAATTTACAGGTTGATGATATTGATATGTTAATTCCTCACCAAGCCAACTTACGTATCTCACAGTTTATACAGCGTAAATTTAAGTTGAGTGACGACCAAGTATTTAATAATATTCAGAAATACGGAAATACAACTGCAGCTTCTATTCCTATTGCTTTAACAGAAGCATGGGAAGAAGGAAAAATAAAAGAAGGAGATACGCTTGTTTTAGCCGCTTTTGGTAGTGGATTTACGTGGGGAAGTGTGGTTATCAAGTGGTAATAAATCGCTTTTATAATACGCATTTAATAAAGTGTAATTTTTTTAAGAACCTAATTTGTAATTACAGATTAGGTTCTTTTATTTTATAGGTAATATTAGTCATCTCTTATATTCTTATTTCATATCTTGAGGTCTTAAATTTCATAAAGACAAGGGGGATAACTCTACATTTCAATTATAAATTGATTTTATTTTCCATGGCTTTGATATATAAACTAAAACAACTAAACTATGGAAACAAGCAGCTCTACTTTTGCCGCTAAATTCAAAAAAAGGATTAAAGATTTTGGACCAGCCTTTTTTATTATTGGCTATGTCGTCGGTACCGGAAGTGTGACCTCAATGGTGGTTTCTGGTGCTAAATTTGGATTAAGCTTGTCTTGGGCTCTTCTGTTATCCTGTTTTTTTACTTACTTTTTATTAATTTCAATTAGTAAACTTACCATCGTTACAGGTAATACGCTTATGTTACTATTCAAAAAAACATTTGGTAAGCCTATTACACTATTTATTATAACAGCTTTAGCGGTTTCCATTATCTCTTCTGTTATTGGTGTTATGGGCGTTGTTGCTGAAGTTTGTATGGAATGGATCTCTGTGAAGACATCTATTTCATTTTTAAATAAACCTGTAATTGCAACTTTTTTTATTGCTTTATTAATTGCTCTTTTCTGGACAGGAAAGCATGAGAATTTTATAAAAGCCATGAGTCTTATGGTTGGCTTTATGGCGCTCGCTTTTATTTTTACAAGTTTTATGGTTTTAAAAGAATCAGGGAAATCTATCATTGAGTTTTTTCCAGATTTACCAACAGGTGATAATACAGGTTTAATAATAGCCGGAATTGTTGGGACTACAATGGCAGGGGTTTGTTTGGCATCTCGTAGTATTTTAGTACATGAAGAAAAATGGGGCTTAAACGATTTAAAAAAAGAAAATAAAGATGCAATGTCTGCAATGGTTATGACTTTTTTAATCAGTCTAGCCATTATGATTAGTGCAACAGGAACACTCTATTTTAAAGGAATACCCGTAAATGATGCTACAGACTTAATGACCGCTTTGGGGCCATGGGCAGGTGATTTTGCTTTAACGTTATTTACATTAGGTATTGTTGGAGCTGGGTTATCTTCAATTTTCCCAAACCTGCTTTTATTCCCTTGGTTAATTGCAGATTATACAGATACACCTCGAAATATGAAAAGACCACTATTTAAAATCATAGTAGTTTTAGTGGCTTTATCTGGATTAATAGTGCCATTTTTAGGAGGAAAACCTGTTTGGATTTTAATTGCTTCTCAAGCATTTAGTCCATTTGTAATGCCTTTAATAACACTATTTTTAATAATTTTGATAAACAAATCTGAAGTAATGAAGTCGCATAAAACTTCTTTATGGATGAATATGGCTTTAGGTGCTACTTTTATTTTTAATTGTTACATGCTATACGTAGCGATAATAGGATTTATAGATTTTGTATAATAATAGTTTAAGAAATAATACAATAACCATGAGTGAGGACTTACAGAAATATGCACACATACCTTTAAAACAAAAATCTAATAGAGTTTGGCGAACTTATGAGGGAGGTGCTTTAATTGATCGATGGAAAAAAATCACACCTGAAGTAGATGGACAAATGCCAGAACAGTGGATTATGTCTACAATTACAGCTCGTGGAAATGGTAGGCCTGAAGACGAAGGACTTTCTTTAATAGAAACTGAAGATGGCGTTTTTCCTCTTAAGGATTTAATCAATTCTGACCTAGAATTATATTTAGGTAAAGATCTTGCTAATAAATATGGAACAACAGGTGTGCTAATTAAAATGTTAGACTCTATGGAGCGTTTAACAGTTCAAGTACACCCAGATAAAGATTATGCGAAAACTGTTTTTAATTCAGAATTTGGAAAAACAGAATCTTGGTATGTTTTAAATACACGAGAAATAAATGGTGAAAAGCCAGTGGTTTACATGGGGTTTAAAAAACATGTAACTAAAGAGATCTGGAAAACGCATTTTGAGAATCAAAACATTGAAGGAATGTTAGATTGCCTACACAAAATCGAGGTGAAACCAGGGGATGCTTTTATGATTTATGGAGGTGTACCACATGCTATTGGTGCAGGTTGTTTTTTAATGGAAGTACAAGAACCTACAGATTATACCATGCGTGTTGAAAAAACAACACCTGCAGGTTTAAAAATTGGTCCAGAATTAATTCATCAAGGTGTAGGTGAAGAAAAAATGTTAGAATGTTTTCATTACGATACTTTTACCATAGAAGAAGCCTTAAATGAATGGAAAATAACACCAGAAGTTTTAGAACATACAGATGAGTATACGTTTAAAACGTTATTTAATAAAAAACATACTAGTTGTTTTGGGTTAAGTGAATTGCTTTTAGACGGAAAACATACAATTAAAGGAAATTCATGTTTCTATGTCGCAGTTATTTATTCTGGTGACGGAGTAATTGAGTGTAACGGAAAAGAATATGAATATACACAAGGAGATGAAATATTTATTTCTGCAGCGATTTCAGAAATGACTTTTAAATCTAAAAGTGCTTCTAAAATTTTACTTTGTTATCCTCCAAACTAAACCTTTACAAGAAATAAAAAGACGATTTATACCAATTATAATAAAAAACCCTGTGCCAATGGCTTGGGGTTTTTATATTTTTAAAATGAGGAAACTATAGTGTGTCGCTGTTTATGATTATCATATACTCAACAAGATCATTTTAATTTTCAAATACAATAATAATGGAGATTTAAGTATGTTTTAACAACATTTTACTTGTGATTCTATGACGAAACAAATAACTTAGGAAGAAACACTTAAAGCGCATTTAGAATGAAAAGACACATTCAACTTATTATTTGTATCATACTTATCTTATTATTTTTTAACATTGAAAGTCTATTAAATTTTGGTAGTTCTATTTTAGGGCTTGACAGTTTTGACAACTCATTATTGGTTTCCCAAAGGCAAAACTTTTTGATTTTTTGTTTTGCATGGCTTCTTATTATATTTTTAAGAAAAGGAAAAAGAAGTTTTTTAAAGCATTACGATATTTCGGCTGAAGATAACCTTGAAGCTAGGAAGATGTATACGCAAATCAACTTGTTAGAGAAAATTATCATTTTCGTTATTATCTTATTTGCGGTAGGTTTTATTTTACTCTCTTTTGATAATATAAAGAAAATTGGTTACGGAATCTTTGCATCTGCAGGTTTAGCCGGAATTATAATTGGTTTATCAGCGCAAAAAGTTGTTGGTGCATTATTAGCAGGAATTCAAATCGCATTTACGCAACCTTTTAGAATTGATGATGCTGTTGTTGTAGAAAATGAATGGGGTTGGATTGAAGAAATTAACCTTACTTATGTGGTGATTAGACTTTGGGATAAAAGACGATTAGTTTTGCCTTCTACTTACTTTTTAGAAAATCCGTTTCAAAACTGGACAAGAAATTCTGCGGATATTATAGGTTCCGTGTTTTTGCATACCGATTATCGTGTTTCATTTGATGATTTACGTACCGAATTAACTAAAATCTTAGAAAGCACATCGCTTTGGGATAAACAAGTTAATGTTTTGCAAGTCACAGACTCTAAAGAAAACTCTGTTGAAATTCGTATTTTAGTAAGTGCTAAAAATTCGCCTACCGCTTGGGACTTACGTGTTCATGTTCGTGAAAAAATGATTAAATTTATTCAAGAAAATTACCCTGAAAGCCTTCCTAGAACACGTGTTTATTTAACGGATAATAAAGTGTCAAAAGATTAAATTTATAAGCGTTTTTCAATGATAAAATATTCGTCATCATCAAGGTTTTTAAATTTTGAAGCCGTCATGGCCTCATTAATGCTTATTGTTATCTCTATAGGAATTTTCACTTCTGTAGAATCAATTTGGATCAAAGTCATCACTATTATATTTTTAGTAGTAGTTTTGATATTTATAATACTCTATCTAAGAAAAAAGGTATTTACTATTAAGTTCTTAGAAGCTGTTATTTCAGTAGACTACATTTATCTGGATAAAAGCATACAGATTCCTTATAATGAATTAATTGCAGTAGAATTTATTTCGGTTCATAAATCACCAGATAGAAATAGAATAAAGTTTATGAAAGATGATAAAGTTGAGTCTCTAAGGTTTTTATCCATAGCGCAATCTGATAGCTATATTGAATTTGTTAAATGGTTAAAATCTAAAAATGAAAAAATAGAACTAACTGTTTTTCCTTCAGATCATATTATGAATCATAAAATTCAAGAAGTATACGGTTTTAAGTACCGTTAATACTAATAAGCGTAACACATTAAATTTTGAAAAAGAAAGTTGTAATCCTTGTAATACTATTGATTGTAGGTGTTTTTGGATTTTTTATATCCCAAACAATTAATATTAATCCACAATATAAAGTTGGGGAACAAATTGATCAATTTAATGGAGTTGCTGTTTATTATAATGGAAATGTAGGTGATGTTAGTGGACGAGAATTGACAGCTGATGGTTATAATCTTGGATTAAAGCATCAATGTGTAGAGTTTGTAAAACGATACTACTATGAAGCTCTAAATCACAAAATGCCTAATAGCTACGGACATGCTAAAGATTTTTTTGATAATAAGGTTAGCGATGGGAAAATTAATAAGGGAAGAAATTTAATTCAATATTCAAATCCAAGTCTTTCTAAACCTAGGTTAAATGATTTGGTGGTATATTCAGGAACTGTTCTAAATAAATATGGCCATGTCTCAATTATCTCTCAAGTTACAGATAAGGATATAGAAATTATACAGCAAAATCCTGGACCTTTTGGTAATTCACGTAAACGATATCATTTAATTAAAGAGAATGGTAAGTGGAAAATTAATAATCATCAAATATTAGGATGGTTACGGAAAAAATAAAGAATTTTAAGGATCTGTTTTATCAATAAAAAAAGCCTAAACAAAATTTGTTTAGGCTTTTTCGCTATTAACCAACCTTAACTAACACTATTATAAAAATTAATTTATAATAATTATTACTTAAAAAAACTATACTACTATAGACGCTATAAGTGCAATATTATTTCATAGCTTTTGGTGTTTAACTTGCATTTAACACTTAGTGTAATACTTCTTAAATACTCATAAATTATGATTTGAAAAATTTGAGAATCTTATAAATTTTAGTTTATATTTAAAATATGAAAACAACATTAGTTATAGGAGCCTCGTTAAAACCAGAACGTTATTCAAATATTGCAATCAAAAAATTACGCCATTTTAAACATGATGTAAAAGCTTTTGGTTTAAAACCAGGTATGGTTGAAGATGTTTCTATTGATACCGAGTTAATGCCGTATAAGGATATTGATACCGTAACACTATATCTTAATCCACAACGCCAAAAACCATATTACGATTATATTATGGGTTTAAATCCTAAACGCGTCATTTTTAACCCAGGAACAGAAAATTCTGAATTTTATAATATTTTAGAACAAAATAATATTGCATTTGAAGTCGCTTGTACTTTAGTGTTATTGAGTACAGGACAATATTAAGCTTTCTTTTTGAGAAGCAGTAAACCTAAAAACATGAATAGGCCGTTGTAGATTAGTATTTCAAATCCTATTTCGTGACCATTAAATAATTCTTTAGAATATAAGTTTAAGAGGTATGAAATTAATGGAGCTACAATTGCTACAATCCAAACCAACTTGTCTTTAATTTGAAATTTAGTAAATAGACCAAAGGCAAACAAACCTAATAATGGTCCGTAAGTGTAACCTGCAGCTTTAAAGAGTTCCCAAATAACGGAAACATCTTTAAATATAAAATCGAATAATAAAATCACTAGAACAAGTACGGCACTAAATCCAATATGAACACGTTTTCTTAAGTTTTTTCTTTTAGCCTCAGGCCTGTTTTCAATATTTAAAATATCAAAACAAAAAGATGTTGTTAGGGATGTTAAAGCAGAATCTGCACTAGAATAAGCAGCAGCAATTAAGCCGAGTAAAAAGAAGGCTGAGGTCACAATTCCTATTTCTGGTAACATAGCAATCGTTGGAAATAAATCATCTTTAGACGCTGAGATTCCATGAGTAGCGGCATATTGTGTTAGCATCAGTCCAAGAACTAAGAAAAGTAGATTCACAAAAATTAATACAATACTAAAGGTGATCATGTTTTTCTGTGCATCCTTCAAATTACGGCAAGTCAGGTTTTTTTGCATCATATCCTGGTCTAAACCTGTCATGGTAATGGTAATAAAAATCCCAGATAAAAAGCTCTTCCAAAAATATTGCGGATCATTTCCATTTTCAAAAAAGAACACCTTCGTTAGGTTACTTTCTCTGGTGTAAGTAATCACTTCGCTAATGCTATTTAAATCTAAAGCAGATGCTAAAAATACAATGGCAACAACTACAGATATTAACATAAATAAAGTCTGAAGTGTATCGGTAAAAATGATTGTTTTTATTCCACCTTTAAAGGTGTAAAGCCAAATTAATACAATGGTGATAATTACAGTAATGGCAAAAGGAATATCAAATAAGTCAAACACTAAAAGTTGTAAAACTTTAGCAACAAGGAATAAACGAAAAGCAGCACCAACCGTTCTTGAAATTAAAAAAGCAACAGAGCCAGTTTTATAACTTACAATACCAAAACGATCTTTTAAATAGGTGTAAATAGAAGTAAGATTAAGCTTGTAATAAAGCGGTAATAACACAAAAGCGATAATTAAATACCCAAAGAAATATCCGAAAACAACTTGTAAATAACCAAATTGTTTTGCTTCAATAGCACCAGGAACCGAAATAAATGTAACGCCAGACAAGGAAGCACCTATCATTCCAAAAGCCACCAAATACCAAGGAGCAGATTTGTTTGCCTTAAAAAAAGCAGCATTAGAATCTTCTTTTCCTGTGAAATAAGAGATTAATATAAGTAAACCAAAGTAGCATACAATTAAGATAAGTATTGATGTTGGCGACATGAAATTAACATTTTAGTATAATTTATGAAAGTAATGTATTTGAAAAAAAAGATAGCTTTAAAATAGAATTAATTGCGAAAAAAATATAAGCATATGTATAATTTACTCTAAAATAGAGTTTTAAGTTGCTCCTTTTTTATAGGCAAAAATCAGTATCTTCGCAGCTATGGAATTTTCATCAAAACTCTTAGAAAACGCTGTTAACGAGATGTCTCAATTACCTGGTATTGGTAAGCGTACAGCTTTGCGTTTAGTGTTGCACATGTTACGACAACCCGAAAATCAAACCTTTCAATTAGCCAATGCATTAACAAAGGTGAGAGGAGAAATTAATTTTTGTAAATCGTGTCATAATATTAGTGATACGGTATTGTGTGAAATATGTGCAAATCCAAACAGAAATAGCGAATTAATCTGTGTTGTTGAAGATATAAGAGATGTTATGGCGGTAGAAAACACAAGCTCTTTTAAAGGTTTATATCATGTTTTAGGAGGAAAAATATCTCCAATGGATGGTATTGGTCCTCAAGATTTAAATATTACCTCTTTAGTAGAAAAGGTAAAGGAAGGAAAAGTGAAAGAATTAATCTTTGCCATGAGCCCTACGATGGAAGGAGACACAACAAACTTTTATATATTTAGACAATTACAAGATTATAAAGTCACAACCTCTACTATTGCAAGAGGTGTTGCTGCCGGAAACGAATTAGAATATACAGACGAAATTACTTTAGGTCGAAGTATTATAGATCGTGTTCCATTTGAAGCTTCATTAAAATCGTAAAACTGTTTTGAAACTTTCAGTCATCATTTTAAATTATAATGTCCGCTATTTTTTAGAGATTTGTCTAAAAAGTGTTGAAGCGGCTATTGCAACTATTGATGCTGAAATTATTGTGGTTGATAATAATTCTCCAGATGACAGTTGTGCTATGGTGAAACAATTATTTCCTTCTGTCAAGTTGATTGAGAATAAAGATAATCCTGGATTTTCAAAAGGAAATAATATTGGTGTAGCTCAGGCAAAAGGAGAATATCTTTGTATTCTTAATCCCGATACAGTTGTTGTAGAAGATACTTTTACTAAACTCCTCAATTTTACAGATTCTAAAAATAACCTAGGAATTGTAGGTTGTCAGTTAATAGATGGAAAGGGGAGATTTTTACCTGAAAGTAAACGTAACATTCCAACGCCAAAAGTAGCTTTAAAAAAAGTATTAGGCAGCACTAATGATTATTATGCAAATCATATCAATATAGAAGAAACAGGTAAAGTAGATATTTTAGTAGGCGCTTTTATGTGGCTTAAAAAAGAAGTTTATGATGCTGTTGGCGGATTCGATGAAGCTTATTTTATGTATGGTGAAGATATCGATTTATCATATAAAGTAGTAAAAGCAGGATATGATAATTTCTACTTCGGAAACACTACAATCATTCATTTTAAAGGAGAGAGTACCTTAAAAGATTCTAAATATGCAAAACGTTTTTACGGAGCGATGCAGATTTTCTATAAAAAACATTTTAAACAGAGTTTATTATTCAATGCAGTAGTTTGGTTGGGGATTAAAATGGCCTTTTTAATGCGAAAAACTCCAATTGATGTTATCGTAAATTCAAATAGATCATATTTATATACTGCTGATTTAAATATTAGTTTGGTTGAAAAATTACCAAAGCCAACTCAAGTTGATATTGATATTAGACCTAATGTTGAAAATAATAGTATGATTGTTTACGATTTTAAATTGTTGAATGCGAGTAATGTAATTGCAGATATGAAGCAAAAATCGAAACAAGATCATATTGTCTTTAGATTTCTTTCAAAAAACTGTAAATTTATCCTCGGAAGCGATAGTGCTAATAATAGGGGAGAAGTTCTACACTTTTAAACTATATTTATTGAATTAAATTCAGTAAAACACGTATTTTTTCAGTAATTTTGCACGCGATTAGCAAATAACGACCTACAAATTATAGATATGGCAAATTTTGAACTTAAGTTACCTAAAATGGGAGAAAGCGTTGCAGAAGCAACAATAACCTCATGGCTTAAAGATGTTGGAGATACAATTGAAGCAGATGAAGCTGTTTTAGAAATAGCAACAGATAAAGTTGATAGTGAAGTACCAAGTGAAGTAGATGGTGTTTTAGTTGAAAAACTATTTGATATTGATGATGTAGTACAAGTAGGACAAGTTATTGCGGTTATAAAAACAGAAGGTGGCGATACAATAGAAGTAAAAGCTACTGAAGCGCAACCAGAACCTGTTGCAGAAACAGAAGCTCCTAAAGCAGTGGCTGAAGTTGCTAAAACTGTTGTTGCAGCTAAAGAATCTGTAGAGCCAGTAATTTCTACAGAGGATCGTTTTTATTCTCCTTTAGTAAAAAATATAGCAAAAAAAGAGGGTATAGCACAATCTGAATTAGATACAATTCAAGGTACTGGTAAAGATAACCGTGTTACTAAAAATGATATTAAAACATATTTAGAGTCTCGTAGTTCTGCTCCTGTAGCAGCTCCTAAAGCAGATTCTGTAGTGAGCAATACATCTAAAACTCAAAGTAAGCCTGTTGCACAGACACCTGTTGTAACTTCTGGTGATGATGAAATTATTGAAATGTCTAGAATGGGGAAACTTATTTCTAAGTACATGGTAGATTCTATTCAAACTTCAGCTCACGTACAATCGTTTATTGAAGCAGATGTAACTAATATTTGGAATTGGAGAAAGAAGGTGAAGAGTGGTTTTATGAAACGTGAAGGTGAGAACTTAACCTTTACACCAATCTTTATGGAAGCTATAACAAAGGCTCTAAGAGATTTTCCTATGATGAATATTTCTGTTGAAGGCGATAAAATTATAAAAAAGAAAGCTATTAATGTTGGTATGGCAGCAGCATTACCAGATGGTAATTTAATTGTTCCTGTAATTAAAAATGCAGATCAATTAAGTTTATTAGGAATGGTAAAACATGTTAACGATTTAGCAAATAGAGCACGTTTGGGTAAATTAAATCCAGATGATATACAAGGAGGAACTTATACAGTAACTAATGTTGGTACATTTGGTAGCATTATGGGAACACCAATTATCAATCAACCACAAGTGGGAATATTAGCTTTAGGTGCCATTAGAAAAGTACCTGCTGTTATTGAAACTTCAGAAGGCGATTATATTGGTATCCGTTACAGAATGTTTTTATCGCACTCTTATGACCATAGAGTTGTTAATGGTGCACTTGGTGGACAATTTGTAAAAGCAGTAAAAGATTATTTAGAAGCTTGGGATTTAGATCGCGAGATTTAAGTCTATTTTATATAAGAATTAATCAACAAAAGCACAGTTTTACGACTGTGCTTTTTTGTTTTTAAATCTATAATAATCTCACCATCAAATTTTTTCTATTTATAACAAAAAATTATCATTATTAAGTTTTGTTATGAACGTAAGTTCATTACCTTTATGTAAAATTAAGACAAATGCCACGCCCAAAAAAGAAGAGAAAAGTTGATTTCCCACCTAAGATGCTTGGTTTTAAGCCATTTGGTATTCGGTTCTGCGAAACAGAGCATATTATTATGCAATACGAAGAATACGAAACCGTGAAACTAGTTATATACGATGACCTTTCGCAAGGAGATGCTGCGGATAAAATGGAGGTTTCTAGGCCTACGCTTACCCGGATTTATAATAGTGCTTTAAAAAAAATTGGACAAGCCTTTGTAGAAGGAAAATCGATTCTTATTAAAGGTGGAGATTTTGAGTTTGAGAAAGATTGGTATAAGTGTAAAACATGCTTCAAACTAATAGCCGGTGTTGAAAATAATTTAAAGTGTGATGATTGTTCTTCGGGAGATACAAATGAATTGGTAAATTTAAATGAATAAATTATGTCAAATTTAAACCATAGAGGTCCAGATAATTTAGGTCCAAAACAGGAATGAAATTAGGGAAATGTAGAAAGACTAAATCTGATACTGTTGAGGATTCTGAAATTAGGCAATGTAGAAAAGGAAGGATAAAAAAATCACATTGTAACCGGTTAGAAAGATTATATCATGAAGAAAATTGCTGTTCCCATAACTCAAAATAACAAAATTGAAAGCTGTTTTGGAGATTCTAAGTTTTATGAAATTTATATTTTCTCTAAAACTAATGATATTTTAGATGTGCAATTGTTAGAGTTAGACAAAAGTTATGACTGTTCTAATGTTGTAAACGTATTGGCAAATGCAGAAGTTACCTTTATGTTATCAGATCATATAGGAAATAAGGCTTTCAATAGATTAAATAAAGCAGGGATTAAGGTGATAAGAGGATGTTCGGGTGATTCTGCTGATGTTATTTTACAGTTTGTTGAAAATGAAATTATAGATAGTGGAACAAGTTGTTCACTTCATAAAAAAAAGAATAAGCAGTTAAAAGACTATAAATGTCACTGCTAATAAAAAAAATAGGAATGCTTAATTGATTTCTATTCACAAAAAATAAAAATTATATTAATGTCTATTAAAGATTCAGCTATTATAGAAGGAGTAAGGGTTAAGTTACCTACTAAGTTTGGTCATTTTGAATTAATCCCTTTTAAAGAAAAAGTAAATGGTTTTGAGCACATGGCTCTTATTAAAGGAGATTTAACCTCAAAAGATACTGTCTTAACACGTATACATTCAGCTTGTGCTACCGGAGACTTATTCGGGTCCTTAAAATGCGATTGTGGTGATCAATTAATTGAAGCCATGAAGATGATTGAGAAAAACGGAACAGGCGTTATTGTCTACTTGCAACAAGAGGGTAGAGGTATAGGTCTAATGAATAAGATGAAAGCTTATAAACTTCAAGAAGAAGGATTCGATACCATTGAGGCTAATTTAAAATTGGGCTTTGCTTCCGATGAAAGAGATTATAACGTAGGCGTAGAAATTCTTAATGCTGTTGGGGTAAAACAAGTGAACCTGTTAACTAATAATCCTGATAAAATTTCAGGATTAGAGAAAAGCGGAATTAAGGTTGTAAAACGCGTTCCTATAATAATACCATCAAACCCATTTAATAAGAGTTATTTAGCGACCAAAGAAAATCAAATGGGACATCAACTCACTGAAAGTAAATTAGAAGATAAATGCTGTGATCACTGATACATTTCAATTAAGACCACATTACGGCGAAGTTGATCAAATGCGATATGTATATCATGCAAATTATCTTACATATTGTCACCAAGCACGTAATGAGTTGTTAAGAAAACTAAACTTAGATGAGGTTGTTCTTGAAAGGAATAATATCATATTACCCGTTATTTCATTTGATATTAGCTATAAAAAACCTGCATATTTTGATGAGCTTATTACGGTAAAAACTATAATAAGAGAAATGCCTAAAGTGCGTTTTAATTTTGAATTTGAAATTAGAAATGAACAAAACATCCTTTTAATTAAAGCGAAGTCAACAGTTGTTTTTGTAGATCGAGAATCGCGTTTACCTAAAAAGATCCCTGAGTTTATTCAAAATATATTCAAAAAGGAATTTTAATAAAATTACATACATCTAGTATATTGTAGCTAGTTTTTTACTTTTGCTGTTTTTTTAGAAATTATGAAATCGAATAAATAGAAACAGGAATGAGGGTTAAATTTTTAAAATAAACCTATTTTTATCAAAATTTTTAAAGAAGTTCATAAAAAGAACACAAAATATACTAGTTAATTGATACTCTAAATACTCTGGTTAGAGAATTTCGTTCTTCTGAACGTTTTAAAAATGAAGCATTTATGACAAATAATATAATTATTGAAAATCAATATAAAAGAACAAGTTTGTTTGAAAAAGATAATGTTAATTATCTCGTACACGTTTTAAAAAGGTTTAATACAGTACCTAAGCTTAACAATATAAATATTATTACTTCTAGTACGGTACCAGATGTATTTAAAATTGTACCAAATGAATCAATTATAATTGGTGCTTCATATTTAAAAAATCCAGTTTTAGCTTTAGTTTATTTACGATACGGAATTGAGTGGCAACTCTGGTATAAAGCATTAAGTAGTAAAAATGAAGATTCTGCTTTGTGTGATATTGCTGCTTTTGAAGTAACTAGAATATTCTACAAATTATTACCAAAAGAAGACAAGGAAAAGTTAAAATCTCTTGATTATTTTTTAATCGAATTATTTAAAAAAGACGAAGACTTAAGTATTGAAGATTTATTAAAACATAAAGAATTACAGGCTTTTCATGATTTAGATAATGCGGATAAGCAATTTGAAGAGTCTTGGTTACCTATTGTAGAAAATTTAGCGAAACCAACAGAGTATTTGTTAATGGCTGGTGGAGATCTTAGGTTAAATATAGACGAAGTTGCTTTATTAAATAAGTACGGTTGTAGACCATTTCCAAGACCTGAGGCATTTACTTTTGCATCATCAACAGCGACAAGTGTTTCTAATTTTGCTTTTGATAAAACAGATAAAGTAAGAAGTATATTAATTAAAAATAGCTTAAAAAACGGTTTTAAAAAGACAACTAATGAGTTTTCAGAATTATTAAAAACCAATGTTAAGAATATCTTTAAATTAAATGAAGCCTGCGAAATTATTTTTTCTCCTTCAGGTACAGATGCGTCTCTTCAAATTGCAGCGATAACTCAAATTATAACAGATAAAGATATTACACATGTTTTAGTTGCTTCAGACGAAACAGGAAGTGGAGTTCCTGCAGCATTAAAAGGTTGTCATTTTGAAAATACAACAGCTCTTAATTATCCAATTAAAAAAGGAGACAAAATAGAAGGGTTTAGAAATGTTGAATTGATAAAAATTACATTTAGAGATGAAAACGGAAAATTAAAATCAGAATCTCAATTAGATTCTGAAGTGTTTACAGCTGTTTCAGAAACTCAAAAATTAGGGAGACATATTGTCTTGCATGTTATGGATCATTCTAAATTAGGGTATCAGTCGCCTAGTGAAGAAATGATGCAGAAATTAGATGATTTACAAGATGTGTCTATGCAAGTTATTGTAGATGCAGCTCAGCTTCGTTTAGATCCATCAGATATAAGGTCTTATTTAGAAAAAGATTACATTGTTTCTACTACCGGAAGTAAATATTTTACAGGACCTCCTTATGCAGGAGCGTTAATTTTACCAGAAAGTGTAAGTGAAGTTATTAAATCTTCAAAAAATGTGTTGCCAGCAGGTCTAACACAGTATTATAATCATTCAGATTGGCCTATATCATGGTTCTGTTCAAAAGATTTATCTGAAGGATTTAATTATGGTTCTTATATGCGTTGGAATGCTGCCATTGTTGAAATGGATAGATACTTTAAAACACCAATTCTATACAGAAACATGGGGATTGAGATGTTTTGTAATTTTGTAGAAGACTCTATAAAAGATGCCACATTCTTAAAACCTCTTTATGGTGATGAAGTTAAACCTAGTAGTAATAATAGCAAGGAATTTGGAATAAGAAATATTCGTACTATTTTTCCTTTTTTCATTCTTAAAAATAATGAAGCATTGTCAGTTGATAATGTGAAAAAATTATATGCATTATTAAATTCCGATTTATCAGATCAGTTTGAAGGTTCTCCATTAGATACCATAAGGCTTGCGGCTCAAAAATGCCATATAGGACAAGCTGTTAATGTAAAATATACAAATGACTTACAAAGTGCTGTATTAAGAATTAGTTTGGGAGCAAGAGTTATTTCTGAAAGTTGGGTAAATAGAGATATTAGCTTGTTTTTTATAAATATAGAAGCACAAATGAATCAAGTTACCGTTATTATAAGAAAAATTGAATTGATTCTTAATCATCCTGAATTATTGAAATAATCTGTATTATCATTTCATGTTTATGCATATAAAAAAAGCACAGTTTATAAACTGTGCTTTTTTGTTTTCTTAATATTTTTAATTTAATCATATGAAAATTGAATTTCTTATGACTAAAACTTTATAGAGATTCTGTTTGTTTTTAAATCGGCTAGTTAGCAGTTTATATTAATCTTTAGCAATATTAGCTGCAATTGTCTTTAAGAAGTCATTAATTTTATAAGGCTTCACAATAGAATCGTCAAATTTTGCAGATTTAAAATGATCATCTTGTTCATTTTGTGTCACAGCGGTCAGTGCAATAATCGTTACCGTTTTCCCTAATTTTCGGATTCTTTTAGTGGCTTCTATACCATCCATTTTAGGCATAAAAACATCCATAAGAACCAAGTCGTAGTCAGATTCTATAATTTTATCAATTCCTTCTTGTCCGTTGCTAGCTATGTCTGCTTGTATGCCGTGGCTTTCTAAGGTTTTCTTGGTAACTAAAAGATTAATAGTATTATCATCTACAACTAAAATTTTCTTACCACGAAGGATGTCTATCGTAGAAATATCTTCTTTATCTTGGTTAATATGTTCTTCAGTAGCTATTCCAAAAGTCATTTCAAAAAAGAAATTCGAGCCTTTTCCAATAGTACTTTTTAGTTGTATGCTCGATTTCATTTCAACTAGTAACTTTTGAACAATAGTAAGTCCTAGGCCAGAACCTTGAAAAAGGCTTTGATGATTAAGTTGTCCAAATTCTTCAAAGATCTTTTTCTGGTCATTTTCAGAAATTCCTTCTCCATCATCTTTTACCTCAAATAAAATTTTTAAATGATCTTTAGTGCTTTCAATTAAATTAACAATAAGTTTTACTTCACCTTGATTAGTGAATTTTAAAGCATTTCCTAATAGATTAATTAAGACTTGAGATATTTTAGTTTGATCACCTTTTATCCAATGAGGAATTTTTGAATCTAGAGTTATAATTAGGTTGTTGTCGGTCTGACCTGTTATGTATTCTAGAGATTCTTTAATGTTATATAAAAAATCTTTGAGATGAAATGATTTGGACTCTATTTCATTTTTCTCATTAGAATCCATTTTATTTAAAGTGAGGACGTCGTTTACAAGATTAAGTAAATAATCTGCTGAAAATTTTAAAGATTGTAATTCTGTTTTGTGAGATTTAAGACTTTTGTCATTATTAAGTATCGTACTTAAGCCGATTATTCCATAGAGAGGGGTACGCAGTTCGTGACTCATAGTAGATAGAAAGCGAGATTTAGATTTAGCTAGTTTCTCAGATTCTAGCTTAGCTTCAAGATAATCTTGATTTTTCTTTTTTAATAAAGCATTTAACTTTTTTCTATGTTTAATTACCTTGAGGAGGTTAATAACTAGAGCTAAAAGTAATAATGAAACAATGACGCTAGCAATTAAAAATTTATTTTGTTTATCCGCTTTTTCTATAATTAATTCACTTCTTAAAGCTTGATTTTCTAGAGCCTCTTGCATTTGTGATTTTTTTAAGCTAACAGTTAAAATTTTAGCCGATTTTTCTATATCTTTTTGTTGTTCACTCTGCGATATACTATCTGTAATTTTGCTAATCTTATAAGCCGTTTTGTAATCCCCTTTTTTTACTAAACAATTTATATAGCCTTCGTATGCCTTTTTTAAGATTTCATTAAAGTTTGTTTGTTTAGCTAATTCTACAGTTTCTATATATAATTTTAAGGCAAGGTCGTAGTCTTCATCCATAAAAGCATAATTTGCCTTAAATAAATTAATTCCTGTAAATCCTATTTTAAAACCTTTCGGAATATTTTTTTCGGCAGCATCTAAATAAGGTTTGGCTTTTTTATAATCTTTGAATTGAACTAGGATGGTTTCAGAGATGTTATAGTTAAGTATAAAAAGAGTACGTTTGCTCTCTTGTTTCTCAGCTAGCGGAATAGCTTTGTTAAAAGCATTGAGAGCTTTGTCATATTCTTTAAAAGCAAAATAGATATTTCCTAAATCTATCTGAGCACTTATAATAGAATTAGGAGTTTTTAGTTTTTTAGCTAATTCTGTATTTTCTCTTGCATATTCAAATGATTTTATTGAATCCTTTAAATAGTGATAAGAATTTGCGAGATAACTATTAATCTGAAAAATCTCATTAGGAAGTTCATTCTCTTTTGCAAGTTTTAAAATTTCATTTCCTTTTAAAATAGCGGTACTGTAATCTTCCTTATAATAGTCAGAGATCATAGATTCTGTGAGGGAATCAAGGTGAGTTTTGACTGTCGATACTGGTTTATTAGCCAAATTTTCAATTGAATCATTCTGCTTTTGAGCAAAAAGACTATTAAAAAAGATAAAGGGTATTAATATGGTTAAGTATACTCGCATTCAGGATTGCTAATGTAAATGTTAAATTACTAAATAATATTGTTATGAAAGTTGTTTAGTATCTGCTTTTTTTAGATTTTCTGCTATTTTTTCAAAAATAACCAAGTTTAATAAATAACCTATATTTTTATGTTTTTAAAACCTAATATGTCTTTTTCAAAGAATCTAACTACCTTTGCATAAATTCAATAACAAATGCAACTTAACCTATCAAAACCAATCTGTTTTTTCGATTTAGAAACTACGGGTATCAATATTTCAAAAGACCGTATTGTTGAAATCTCAATCCTTAAAGTTCATCCAGATGGTAAGGAAGAAGCTAAAACTTGGGTTGTAAATCCAGAAATGCCAATTCCTGCAGAAGTTACTGAGATTCATGGTATTTCAGATGCAGATGTAGTTGGTAAACCAACTTTTAAAGAATTATCTAAGGAGATCTATAATTTAATTAAAGATTCTGATTTAGGTGGTTTTAATTCTAATCGATTCGATATTCCATTATTAGCAGAAGAAATGTTGAGAGCAGAGGTTGATTTTGATATGAAAAATACGCAATCTGTAGATGTGCAAACTATATTTCATAAAATGGAGCAACGCACATTGGTAGCTGCTTATAAATTTTATTGCGATAAAAGTTTAGAAGATGCACATAGTGCAGAGGCAGATACAAAAGCAACTTACGAAGTTTTAAAAGCGCAATTAGATCGTTATGAAGATTTAGAGAATGATACTAAATTTTTAGCTGAATTTAGCTCGCGTAAAAAGTTTGCAGATTTTGCTGGTTTCTTAATCTTTAATAAAGAAGGTGAAGAGTGTTTTTCATTCGGTAAGCATAAAGGAAAACGTGTTTTAGATGTTTTAGATAAAGAACCAGGTTATTTTGGATGGTTGCTCAATGCAGATTTTCCACTTTATACTAAAAAGGTTTTAACGGCTATTAAATTAAGACAGTTTAATAATAAATTAAGTTAGTTGTCGTTTCTGCGAAGGCAGAAATCCATAATGTAAAATAAACGTCAAATTAATAAGTTTACTGCTTTTGCAGGAATAATAGAGACATGAAACTAATTTGTATAGGTCGTAATTATACCGATCACATAAAAGAACTAGAAAACGAAAAACCAACAGATCCTGTAATCTTTTTAAAACCAGATACAGCGATTTTATTAAAGAAACAACCTTTCTTTATACCTGATTTCTCCGATGAAGTGCATCATGAAGTCGAATTATTGATAAAAATTAATAAAGTTGGTAAACATATTGATAAAAAATTCGCTCATAAATATTATGATGAAGTTGGACTTGGAATAGACTTTACAGCACGTGATCTTCAAGCAAAATTAAAAGCAAAAGGTTTACCTTGGGAAAAAGCAAAAGCCTTTGATGGTGCTGCTGTAATAGGTAAGTGGTTACCTAAAACTAAGTTTCAGAATATAGATCATGTTAGTTTTAGTTTAAAGAAAAATGAAGAAGTGGTTCAGCAAGGAAATACAGAGCTTATGCTTTGGAAAGTTGATGAACTCATCGAATATGTGTCAAAATATTTCACTTTAAAAATTGGAGATATTATATTTACGGGCACACCAGCAGGTGTTGGGAAAGTTTTTGCAGAAGATCAATTAAAAGGATATCTCGAAGACGAAGAAATGTTTTCAATAAAAATAAAATAAATGTCACAACATTATAAATTAGATCGCGTACGAGAATTGGCTGAAGATGATGAAGATTTTGTTTCAGCAATAGCGGCCGCGTTTATAGAAGAAGTCCCAGAAGATGCAGAACGTTTAAAAGTAGGCGTTCCTAATAAAGATTTTAAAGATGTCTATCAAGCCGCTCATAAAATGAAGCCTACGATAGATATGTTTGAGTTAGGTGTTTTAGACACACTAATCGAAGTACAAGATTGGGGAAAGTTTGAGCAAGGTGATAAAGATGTAACAGCAGAACTTCAAATTGTACTTAAAGCTGTAGAGAATGCTACTAATGAAATTAAAGCCGATTTCGGATTATAATTAATGCAAGCAGAAATAATTACAATTGGAGATGAAATTCTAATTGGACAAATTGTTGATACAAATTCAGCATTTTTAGGAAAAGAATTTAATAAAATAGGAATTTCAATCTACCAGATTACATCGGTACAAGATGATAAATCTCATATCCTTAAAGCTTTAAAAGAAGCTGAAGGTAATGCGGATATCATTATTATTACAGGTGGATTAGGACCAACAAAAGACGATATTACTAAGCATACCATTTGCGAATACTTTGATGATGTTTTAGTTGAAGATAAAGCCGTTCTAGA
The DNA here is from genome assembly GCF_019278425.1 of Winogradskyella sp. HaHa_3_26. Lineage (NCBI taxonomy): Bacteria > Pseudomonadati > Bacteroidota > Flavobacteriia > Flavobacteriales > Flavobacteriaceae > Winogradskyella > Winogradskyella sp. HaHa_3_26. The sequence continues at coordinate 3,034,273 of NZ_CP058981.1, forward strand.
GAATGTGGAACGCATATTTTCAAATCATAAATCCCCCTTATTAACCGTTAATAAGCATCAAGCATTAGTGCCCTCTAAATCTAAGGTATTGATGAATCATAACGGAACAGCTCCAGGAATGTGGTTAGAGAAAAACGGAAAAGTATTTGTTTCACTACCGGGAGTACCTTTTGAGATGAAAGCGTTAATTACAGAGCAAGTTATTCCTAAATTACGAGCGCAATTCAGTTTTCCATATATAATGCACAAAACGATATTGACTTATGGTCTTGGTGAAAGTGCATTAGCAGAACGTATTGAGGAGTGGGAAGATAATTTACCTAGCTTTATAAAACTAGCTTATTTGCCAAGTTTAGGACGTGTGCGTTTGCGTTTATCCGCAAAAGGAACAGATCAAATTATTGTGGGTGACGAGGTTCAAAGACAAGTTAATTTGTTATTGCCTCAGATTGAAGATGTGTTTGTTGGGTATGAAGAAGATCAATCTCTTGAAGCTTTAATTGGGAGACGTCTTTCCGAAATGAGAAAAACATTAGCCGTTGCCGAAAGTTGTACAGGAGGCTTAATATCTCAGTCATTTACAGCAAATGCTGGTGCTTCAGCTTTTTTTAAAGGAGGTTTAGTACCTTATGCGACGGAATCTAAAGTGAAAATTTTAGGAATTCCCGAAGCTATTATAGATAAGCATTCGGTAGTGAGTAAAGAAGTAGCAGAAGCTATGGCTACAAATGTAAGAGCATTATTTGATAGTGATTATGCTATAAGTACAACAGGTAATGCAGGTCCGTCAAAAGGAGATTCAGAAGCCGAAGTTGGTACTGTTTGGATTGCTGTTGCAACTAAAGATGAAGTAATATCCGAAGTTTTTAACTTTGGAAAGCATCGTGAAAACGTGATTGGACGTGCTACAAATAAGGCTTTTAGCATGCTTCAAAAAGAAATTTTAAAAAAGAAGTGATTTAAGTTTGCTGAAACGTAAAGTTTTATTAAATTTGCACCCTTGTTTAAAATATCCTATGTGAGGATGTTTAGATAAACATAAATAATAATACACCTAAAGAAAGAATACAATGTCAAGAGTTTGTGAACTTACTGGGAAGAAAGCGATGGTTGGAAACAATGTTTCTCACGCAATGAATAAAACTAAACGCAAGTTTGATGCAAACTTGATTAAGAAACGTTTTTATATTCCTGAAGAAGATAAGTGGGTAACATTAAAAGTTTCTACATCAGCGTTAAAGACTATCAATAAAATTGGTATCGAAGCGATGTTGAAAGAAGCTAGAGCAAAAGGATTTTATAAATAATAGCGTTTTTTACGCTTAAGTCGATTTACAATGGCAAAAAGAGGAAATAGAATACAAGTGATCTTAGAGTGCACAGAGCACAAAACTTCTGGACAACCAGGAACATCTAGATACATTACAACGAAAAATAAAAAGAATACGCCAGATCGTATGGAGATTAAGAAATTTAATCCTATCCTTAAGCGTATGACAGTTCATAAAGAGATAAAATAAGAAACCATGGCAAAGAAATCAGTAGCGTCTTTACAGACAGGATCAAAGCGTTTGACAAAAGCGATAAAAATGGTAAAATCACCAAAAACTGGAGCTTACATGTTTGTAGAATCAGTAATGGCACCAGAATTTGTCAGTGACTTTTTAAACAAAAAATAATCTTTATTTACATATAGATTTATAAAACTGCTTTCATTAGAAAGCAGTTTTTTTATGCTTATATTTGAAAAGGTCTGACAACTTAGCAGTAAATTGTTATAGGCAAGATTATTGTTTGTTATAAAATTGAATAACAATACTATTTAGAGAATACAACAATCTCTGTTTAAGTCTTGTTTAAATAGAATCATACAATGAGTTTTTTTAAAAAAATATTCTCTTCCGAAAAGAAAGAAACCTTAGATAAAGGTTTAGAGAAATCTAAAACTTCTTTTTTTACTAAACTGAACAAGGCTGTTGCAGGAAAATCTAAAGTAGATGATGATGTCTTAGATAATCTTGAAGAAATTTTGGTAACTAGCGATGTTGGTGTAGAGACCACATTAAAAGTGATTACACGTATTGAAGAACGTGTAGCACAAGATAAATATTTAGGGACTTCTGAGCTTAATAAAATTTTAAGAGAAGAGATTGCTGCTTTATTATCAGAAACTAAATCTGGTGAAGAAACAGAATACACAATTCCTGAATTACCTAAACAAGCAGATGGTTCTAAAACACCTTACGTTCTTATGGTGGTTGGTGTTAATGGTGTTGGCAAAACAACAACTATTGGTAAGTTAGCCTATCAGTTTAAAAAGAAAGGTTTAAAAGTTGTACTTGGTGCAGCTGATACTTTTAGAGCTGCAGCCATAGATCAGTTACAAGTTTGGGCAGATCGTGTAGATGTACCAATGGTAAGACAAGAAATGGGGTCAGATCCTGCTTCTGTTGCTTTTGATGCTTTACAATCTGGTGTTAACCAACAAGCCGATGTTATTATTATTGATACTGCAGGACGTTTACATAATAAGATTAACTTAATGAATGAGTTAACCAAAGTAAAACGTGTAATGCAAAAAGTTGTTCCTAACTCACCACACGATGTGTTATTAGTATTAGATGGTTCTACAGGACAAAATGCTTTTGAGCAAGCTAAGCAATTTACAGCTGCAACTGAAGTAACGTCATTAGCGGTAACAAAATTAGACGGAACAGCAAAAGGTGGTGTTGTAATTGGTATTAGTGATCAATTTAAAATTCCTGTAAAATATATTGGAGTAGGTGAAGGTATTGAAGATTTGCAAGTCTTTAATAAATATGAATTTGTCGACTCTTTCTTTAAATAATAAAAAAAGCCAATCTAAATTTAGATTGGCTTTTTTATTTTATCGTTTTAAACTAAAGTGGCCAGTATAGCTTCTGCCATTTTCCCTAGTAGCTACAAACCAATAATCTGAAGTTGGCATTGGGTTACCATTGTAGTTTCCATCCCAAACTGAATTAGAATCTAAAATCTTTAGAATTTTCCCATATCTATTATAAATTTTTATGGTTAAAGATGGTTCTGAAGTTGAGTTTTCTATAAACCATGTGTCGTGATTTCCATCACCATTCGGTGTAAAATATTTTGGGTAGTTTAATACATAAACAACTTCTTCAGTAATACCACACCCTCTTTTATCTCTAACATAAACGTTGTATTCACCGGGTGTTAAGCCTGTGAAATTATTACTGTTTTGGTAAGTTATCCCGTCTATAGAATACTCATAGTCCCCTAAACTTAAATCAAATAGATGTACTGTAATACTATTGTTATTATCTGACCAATCATCAATGTCAATTTGAGATATAACTGCTGTATTAGACAAAATTACTTCAAATTCCTTAGTAGAAGCGCAAGTATAGTCAAGGTAATCTTCAGTAACTGTAACAGAATATTGCCCTAAGTTTTCTTCAGAAACAATAATAGATTGTGAAGTTTCTCCTGTAGACCATAAATAGCTATTAAAACCATAGCCGGCATCTATACTTATTGTATTATAACCAGCACAAATACCTACTGAATCTTCTATTTCTATGATTGGTGTTTCTTCTAAGTATAAAATAATTTCAGCTATTTGATAGCATTGATCAGGTGAGTCTATTCTGGCATATATTAAAAGAGTATCTTCATTCCAATTGTAATTTTCAGGATCTAGTATTCTACTTTCGTCATTGTAGTTTTCAGCATCCGAAAAATTTTCAAAATAACTAAAAATACAATCTTCACAATTTACAATATTAGTTTCGTAAAGTGTGAGATCTACATTTTCTTCATAATCATTATCCGTGTCACAAATAGGAGTTTCAATATTGTTTACAACTAAACTAGGTGATAGTATAGTGATTAATACAGGAAACCTTAGATCACTTTCACATCCATTATTGGTTTCTTGAGCGCCGTAATAAGTTATTCCATCAATTAAATACGTTGTGTTAGGAATTATATTTCCATCAATAGCTTCATCATACCAAATAGCTGCTCCGTTGACTTCAATAGTATTTACCGTTGGTTGTTGTGTTGTACAAAATGTTTGTTCTGAGGCTCCTGTTAGAGTTTCAGGTGTTTCGAGAATTGTAATATTATAATCTTCAGAAGTAATTCTACATGAAGTTGAATTTATGTTTGTTCCATTAGCAACGGTTAAACGATATAGAAAAGTGCCAGAATTACTGGTTTCCGTAAATGTATATTCGGTTGTTATTTCTCCGGTAATATCAATCCAACTCTCTCCTAGGTCATTGGAATATTGCCATTGGTATTGTGGATCTGAATAGCCAGAAGAAACTTCTGATTGAAATGTGTAATTAACTAATTCATTCTGACAGAGGGTAATAGAGCTATTGATTTCATCATCTATAGAATTGGTAATTGTAGGTCCGCAAGGTCTAAAAGTAATATCATCTAAAGCAATATCATTTCCAGGATTTGCACTTGGTGCAGAGTTTAGCATAGTGATAATAACCTCTTCATCATTATCTAATGTAAAAAAGAATCCATACTGTACCCAAACTCCTGATGTCGTTTGTGCAATATCACCGGTGTTATAGGATCCTAATATATTACCAGCAGTATCACTAATTCTAAATGTAACATCCGGATGGTATTCATCTGTACCGACAGAAGGATTCATAATATTCATTACATAAGCTGAGAATTCGTAGGTTGTATTAGAGCAAAGTCCTGTGATTGATTTAGTGTAAAAAACACCTTCATTAGCTATAACAGCACTATTAATTACCATCATATAACCATTTGAATTTCCTGTATGATCACTTGTCACATGCCATGCATTTGATTTTAACCCACTGGTTGTATTAGAAATAGTGTATTCGCCTTCGTCTAATTCACCTGAATTACTGTAAGTAAATGCAGTAATATTTGAATCTAAGGCATCACCTCGTGCTGATCCATATCCAAAATCTATTTCAACAACAGGATCACCTAAACTACCTTCGCATAATTGTGCGTAAGATTTAATTGAATAAGAAAAAATTATAAAAAAGAGGAGTTGATATTTTTTATGCAAAGCAATATGTTTTAAAGCAATCTATTAGGTTAGTTGTTACCTTTTAGATGTGTTCTTTACATAAAACTTGCGTTATACTTGATCTTAATTAATCGATAAATGCATTAATTTTTTCCCATAAGTTATTATCGAAACTAGATAAAGCAAAATTTTCATCATCAGCAGCTTCTCCCATTCTAATTATAACTAGATCTTTACTAGGAACGATATAGATTTTCTGATCATTTTTGCCTAAAGCAGCAAATGTATCACTAGGTGCATTAGGGATTAATTCACCTTGAAATTCAAATTGGCTTTGTGGTAAGTGGTATGAAGATTTACCATTTAACCACCATAAATAGCCATAGGCTTCATTTATAGATTGAGATGTGTTAGTTGCTTCGTGCATATAAAGTTCGGGAATGATTTGCTCTGTTTCCCATTTTCCGTTAGCTAAAGATAATAAGCCAAATCTAGCCATGCTTCTTGTAGTACTCCAATAAAGGCTATAACTACCGGTTTGTATCCAAGCACCAGACATTCCAATTTTAGTTTTTAAATTTGTATTAAAATAATTAGTCCAACTGTCTTGGCTAGCAGCAGAAACAACATCTTGAAGTTTTACATATGCATTATGGTAAGCCCAACGTTGATCAACATCTTCTAAATATTGTAAATTAGAAGATGAAACATCATCTCCCAAATTATCATCTAACCCAGAAGTCATTTCTAATAAATTTTTAGAAGTGATTAAGTTTTCTTTTTCTAAAGGAGCACTTGTCCAGCCTGTACCTAGATAATCAGAAACCTTATTATTAATGTCAATTAAACCTTCTTCTTGTGCAATACCTGTAACAGCAGCAGTTAAAGTTTTACCTGCACTTGCCCAATACCAAGGTGTAGTATCAGTGTGTCCATTCATATATGCTTCAATTACTATTTTACCATTATGAAGTATTATAAAACTTTTAGTGTTTTTTTCTTCTAAGAAATCTAAAAGAGGTGATAATTGGTCTTCGTTCCAATTTAATTCAGCCGTAGTTTTGGTTTCCCATATCTCTGAATTTATAGGAGGAAAGTATCTGACTTCTTCATTTTGTGGTTCTTCTGTGCTAGAATCATTTTTAGAAGTACATGAGAAATATAGTGAGAAAATCAATAAGTATGCAATCAGTAATTTATGTTTCATAATCTATATTTTATTGTAGACTTACAAAATAATAAAAAGTTTAAACTAATTGAAAAGCAATCAAAAATAGATTATCGTAAATCATTACGTATCTTTGCCAACTGATTTATAAAAAGCATGAGAACAAAAACCATTAAAAAGAACAAAATCAACGTTATAACATTAGGTTGTAGTAAAAATGTTTACGACAGCGAAGTGTTGATGGGACAATTAAAAGCAAGCGGTAAAGACGTTGTACATGAAGAAGAGGGTAATGTTGTTGTTATAAATACTTGTGGATTTATAAATAATGCTAAGGAGGAAAGTGTGAACACCATTTTGGAGTACATGCAGAAAAAAGAAGATGGAGAAGTAGATAAAGTTTTTGTAACCGGTTGTTTAAGTGAGCGTTATAAGCCAGATTTACAGAAAGAAATCCCTAATGTAGATCAGTATTTTGGTACTACAGAATTACCAGGCTTACTTAAAGCACTTGGTGCAGATTATAAGCATGAATTAATTGGGGAACGTTTAACAACGACACCAAAAAATTATGCTTACTTAAAAATTGCAGAAGGTTGTGATAGACCTTGTAGTTTTTGTGCTATTCCGTTAATGAGAGGTAAGCATAAAAGTACGCCTATTGAAAACTTAGTGATTGAAGCAGAAAAGTTAGCCGCAAATGGTGTTAAAGAACTGATTCTTATTGCTCAAGATTTAACATATTATGGTTTAGACATCTATAAGAAAAGAAATCTTGCAGAATTACTTGAAAACTTGGTTAAAGTTGAAGGTATTGAGTGGATTCGTTTACATTATGCATTCCCTACGGGATTCCCAATGGATGTGTTAGATGTGATGAAGCGTGAGCCAAAGGTTTGTAATTATTTAGATATTCCATTACAACATATTTCAGATGCTATTTTAAAGAGTATGCGTCGTGGAACGACAGAAGCTAAAACAACCAAGTTATTAAAGGATTTTAGAGCTAAAGTTCCTGAAATGACTATTAGAACCACATTAATTGTTGGTTATCCTGGTGAAACGCAAGCCGATTTCGAATTGCTTAGAGATTGGGTAAAGGAAATGCGTTTTGAGCGTTTAGGTTGTTTTACGTATTCTCATGAAGAAAACACACATGCTTTTAATTTAGAAGATGATGTTCCTGAAGAAGTGAAAATGGAACGTGTTAATGAAATTATGGAAATTCAATCTCAGATTTCTTGGGAATTGAACCAAGCAAAAATAGGAAAAGAGTTTAAAGTGGTTATCGATAGAAAAGAAGGAAATTACTTTGTTGGAAGAACGGAATATGATTCTCCAGATGTAGATAATGAAGTTTTAATTGATGCAACAAGTACGTATTTAAAAACAGGTGAATTTGCAACGATTAAAGTCATTGAAGCTGAGGACTTTGATCTATATGGTGAAGTTTTAAGTTAATAATGATGTGACTTTACATTAATATTAGTGTCTTATTAATATCAAATTGATTGTTATTATGAGGACTATTAAAAGAAATCAAATAAGAGTATTAATGCTATTCGCTTGTCTTGTTATAGCTTGTTTAGTATATCAGCTTTTATTTTGTATGTAACTGATTTATTGTTCTTAAAATGAATTTTCATTGAGAGTCAATTTATAAAAATAAAAAAGCATGTTAATTCTATATACCAATAGAGCTAACATGCTTTTATCTATGCTATTTTTTGTTTTATTTCAGCTTCCTTAATTAAGTAATATAGCATCACCAAAACCTAAAGCCTTTAACTTGCTTAATTGTGTTTTGGCATCACCAACAATTATATAAATCATTTTATTTGGTGTAATGTACTTTTTAACCAAGGCTTGCACATCAGCAACGCTTAAGTCTTTTACAATAGTTTCACGTTGTTTAGCATAATCATCAGCATAACCCAAATTACTAATATTACTTAGCATACTTAATTTAGCATCTAACGTTTCAAAAGCACGAGCACTACTTTTTAGAGTGTAACCTTTTGTGATTTCTAAATCATCTTCAGTATAATTAGTCCCATAATTTGCTAAAATTTCTTTTACTAAAGCAGCAGATTCATAAGTTACGTTTGTACGTACGCCACTATTAATAGAGAATTCTCCTTTATAAGCATCGCCATCAAATCTAGAACGAATACCATAGGTGTAACCTTTTCCTTCTCGTAATTCTTGTGTTAATTGCGATGCAAAACTACCACCTCCTAAGCGGTAATTCATAACAGAAGCAGCATAATAATCTGCGTCAGTAGCTTTTAGTGAAGGGTAACCAAATTTTATAACGGATTGTTTAGCACCAGGAACATCATAAAAATAAACTTTAGAAGTTTCTGGAAACTTTGCTTCAGGCAATTTTGGAATCGTTACAACTTTTGATGCCCAATTTTTATTAATGGCTTGTAACGCATTAACAACTTCTGTTTCTGAAATAGAACCTACCACATGAAAGTTTGTCAATTGAGGCGTTAACTTTTCGGAGTAGAAGTTTTGTAAATCTGCTATGGTAATAGAGTTTACAGATGCTTCTGTACCATTATTATTGTAAGCTAAAATATTGTCTTCTCCATATAATTGTTTAGCAAATTCATGAGATACAATACTATTAGGATTTGCTTTTTGACGTTGAATACTACTAATCGTACTTTGTTTTAATAAATTAAATTCGTCCTCATCCCAACGTGGTTCTAATAACATTTCCGTTACTAAGTCCATAGTGGCATCAAAATGTTTGGCTAAAGTAGTCCCGGCGATAGTAACACTATTTTCAGTAGCGTAACTATAAACTTGAGCACCTAAACTTTCAATAGCATTTTCTAAAGCTTCGGGTGTTTTGTTTTTTGTACCCTTGCTCATCAATCTAGCCATAAGATTAGAAACCCCAACCTTTTCGATGTGTTCTAACAGTAAACCTCCTTTTATTTCAAGTTCAAATTCTACTAAAGGAACTTCTGTATTTTCGATACCGAAAACTTTAATTCCAGAAGCTAAATCTTGTTTCCAAACTTTAGGAATTATTAAATCCGGACTTTCTCCATAATCAGGTTCTATAGAGCGATCAAAACTACTTGGTGTTTTTTCATAATCTGCCGCAATACTAGCATCAAAAGTAGCTTCAGCACCTTCTATAATTTCTTCTTCAACGATATTTGCTAATTCAGAATTTTCTAAAATTAGGTTACCTTGTCCTTTAGGTACAATACTCGTTGCTATAAAATTCTTTCCTTTAATGTAAGTGTTATAAACACGCATTACATCTTCAGGGGTTACAGCTAAAATGTGTTGCACATCTTGATTAATAAAACCAGGATCACCTGCAAAAATTTCATATTGAGCTAACTGAAATCCTTTGCCTAAAACACTAGAGAGTCCTCTGTAAAAATCAGTTTCTTGTCCTGCTTTAATTCTATTTAAGTCAGCTTCAGAAATACCATGAGTTTCAAAATCTTTTAAACCTTCTTTTATCGCTGCAGCTACAGTATCTAAATGAGTAGCATTAAAAGCAGTAACGCTCAGCATTAATTGTCCAGCAATTTCAGCATTGTTTTGATAAAATTGTATATTATCGGTAAGCTTTTCTTTTTCAACTAAGACTTTATTTAATGGTGCTTTTTTTCCATTAGATAAATAATCTGTCAGGACACTTAGGGCATAAGAATCCTTATCGTATTCCGGTACCCCTGGCCAAGCCATCGTTAACCTTGGTAAGCGTGCAAAATTATCTTCGTAGTATAATTGTTTTGTCGCTGTTAAAGTTACAGGTTGTTTTTTTACCTCAAGGATGTCTTCACCTTTTGGGATTTCATCAAAATACTTTTTTACCCAAGTTTTCGTTTGTGCAATATCAATATCTCCTGCAATGGTTAAAGTGACGTTATTTGGTACATACCAACGTTTGTAAAACTCCTTAACATCTTCTAAAGTGGCATTTTGTAAATCTTCTAAAGATCCAATAACTTCCCAACTGTAAGGGTGACCTTCAGGGTATAAATTACTATTTATAACACTAGAATTAAAACCATAAGGTTGGTTGTCTACACGCTGACGTTTTTCGTTTTTAACCACTTGTTTTTCTTTTGCTAAAACAGGATCTGTTACAGTATTAATAAAGTAACCCAATTTATCTGCTTCTGCCCAAATCATTTTTTCTAAGGCATCTTTTGGTACGGTTTGAAAATAATTAGTACGATCTCGACTCGTAGATCCATTAGCACCAGAGCCACCAATACGAGCACTCATTTGGTCTAAACCACCTTTGCCAAGATTTTCAGATTCTAAGAATAGTAAATGTTCAAATAAATGAGCAAAACCTGTTCTTCCTGCTTTTTCACGTGCAGAACCTACATGTGCTGTTAAGGCTACAGCGGCTACAGGATCTGATTTGTCAACATGAAGAATGACTTGTAGGCCATTATCTAAAGTGAATTTTTCATAATCGACTTTAAATTCTTGTGCTTCCTGTTCTACTTGTGGTTCTGTTTTTTCTTCGTTTTCTTTACAAGACCAAACGGCGAAAAGTATTAATAAAATTAGAAGTGTTGATTTAGCATGTTTCATATATAATGTGTTTAAAGTGTTGTTTTATATTGTGTTAAGTTCTATGGTATTGGATACTTGTTTTTAACTGTCAGTTCGAGTGATTTTCTTTTTCTGAAAATCGTATCGAGAACTTTTAAATATTTTAATTTTATTAGAATTACTGTATTTATAATTCATAAGCATTGTTATTCACCATAAAAATAGAATTCACAAAAAACAGTTTTCCATTTTCCCAAAAACTTCTAAATAGTGTGTCATCTACCATGTAAATAAAACTACCGCTTCCCATAGGTTCTTCACCAAAAATAAGCGTTTGATCTAAGTTTTTCAAAGCATTTTGACCTGCAAAACCAGAGTATACTTTGGTATCATTTAGGTAAGCGACATTATAACCATTTTCTAATAAGCTATAGGTGCTACGTCCTTGTTTTAACGTAAAATAATGATCAGGATAACCAAATCCCATAGGATGTGTATTATCTATTTTTGCATTAAAAATAGCACCTGTAATTAAATGATTACTGTATGCGCGTTCGCGATCGGCATAAGAGGTTAAGTTAGCTTTCTTTTCGTCGGTTTCTGAATCTTTATAATTTAAGCTGAAACCATCTTTACCTGCAAAACTTCGTAAAGCACCATCAATGGCGATAACTTTTCCGCCAGAATGTACCCAACCTTTTAGTTTTTCCATGATCTTCTCATCGATAACTTGTCTGTAATTTCCATTCGGAATGATTAATACATTGTATTTATCTAAATTAGTTTTACCTAAATCGTCTGTGTTTATAGAAGTTAATGGATAGTGTAGTTGTTGCTCAAAGAAATGCCATATAGCACCGTAATTTAAAGACGATGTGCCTTCACCGGAAAGTACAGCAACTTTTTGCTTATTGATTAACTTAATATCTGGCGATCCAATATCTGGTGTTGTTTGAGAAAACCCAGAGTTGATTTCCGTTAATGGTTGTACTTGTGCTTGCGCAATAGTATTTAATTTTTCAACGAAGTTTTTAATATGCTTATTGTCTCCTTTTGTGATGATTAATGAACCACTTTCAAATTTTGTGTCCTTTGAAGTAAATGGTTTTTCTGTAAACCGAACTTTAAAATCATTTTTTAATAATTCAGCTAAAAACTGAGCATCATCCATAGAATCCCATTTACTAACATAACCATAAGCATCATTTAAGACTTGAAGTGCTTTTCGAGATGAAATTATCCCACTTTGAATTTTAGAAGTGCTTGCAATAGCATCTAATCCATAGGCATAAGGTAATGACCAAGCTGTGATATCATAGGTTAAAGAATCTGAAAGTTTGGCATTTGGTTCAAACAACACCTTTACCATTTTACCTTTGGGTTGATCACTGTGTACTACTAAAGCAGCAGCGTTCACATTCATTTTTCCTTGTTTCCCTGTGCTGTAATCATATCCCGATACTTTAGAAACGGTAGGGTTTTCGAAATTAATTTGATGCTTAACTAAAAGTGCTTTTAGGCTATTTAATTTGTCTGCATTTCCTTTAACAACGTAACTCTTATATTTTAAATCAGAATTATTAAAGAATTTTCCAAATTCAGTATTTAATTTTTTAGCATTTTTTGAAGCCATTTCAATTGTTGAAATCCCTGTAGTAGTATGGTGAGTTAAACGTTCTATTAAAGTTAAAACGTGACCTTCATCATTCAAAATTCCTAATCCAGCGCGTCCATGTCCACCTTGTTCATAAGTCATTCCCATCGCTCCCATATATGTTGGGTAGGTGTCACCGTAACTAGGGTAAAATAAATCGAAACGTTCTCTTGTGAAAAATAACCAACCTTCTTTATCAAAATATTTAGCATGATTTTGTCCTATTTCAGTTTGAAAATCACGTTGCCAATCGGTAATAATTTCATGAAAAGGTTCTGCGGCAGGTGCAAAGTAATAAGGTTCATTAATGCCTTGCTCATGAAAATCGACATGTACATGCGGCATCCATCTATTATAAACCTCTAAACGTTGTTGTGTTTCTACTTGTGTGGCCCAAACCCAGTCTCTATTTAAATCAAAAAGGTAGTGATTTGGTCGTCCGCCAGGCCAAGGTTCGTTATGCTCGCTTCCTTGTGCATCAATATCGTAAGGCTGATTGGCTGTTTCGTTATACCAGTTTACATAACGATCACGACCATCAGGGTTGACCGAAGGATCAATAATAACAACCGTATTTTTTAATAAATCTTTATGCTCAGAGAGTAACGTGTATAAGGTTTGCATTGCCGCTTCAGAACTCGAAGCTTCATTACCGTGTACATTATAACTTAACCAAACGATAGCAATATCTGTTTCTGTTGGTGTTCCTACTAATAAACCCGTGTTTTTTAAATTATTTTCACGGATAGTTTCTAAGTTTTTAATGTTTTCTTCACTAGAAACATAAGCTAAATACAAACCTCTTCGCTCATTTGTTAAACCATATTGTTCTAGTTTTATTGCATTTGGAAGTGCTTCGGCAACGGATTTAAAATAATCAATAACTTGATGATTTCGACTAAATTGTGTGCCAATATCATAGCCTAAAAACGCACTTGGTGATTCTAGTTTTTGTGCAATTAGTGTAGCTTGCAAGCTAAAAATTACAATAAGTGTAGTAACAAATTTTTGCATTGAACATATATTTAATTAGAAGCTAGTAAATATACATTGCTCAGCTGAATTAACTAAAAATTAGCAGTTAAAAAATAGAAGAGCAGTATATTTATACCCTAATAAATAATTTGTATGCCAACCGACTGTATTCCGTTTAGGGAAACCCATTATTTTTCAGACTTTATATGTGACTATTTAGATCAGAAACCTGAATTAAAAGACTTTTATCATCGTTTTCCGAAACTAGAGAATTTTAAAGCTCAGATTGAAGAAAAACAATTATCAGTTAAAGCGCAGTCAAGATCTGTTTTAGTTGAAAGCTTAAAAAAACAATATAAAAAGCTTAAAACATCAGAATTAACTGCTGAAAATATTGAAAGCTTAAAGACTGAAAACACCTTTACAATTACTACAGGACATCAGTTAAATTTATTTACAGGACCACTTTATTTTCTGTACAAGATAATTTCAACCATTAACCTTACGAAGCAATTAAAAGCAACCTACCCAAAATATAACTTTGTTCCTATATATTGGATGGCTTCTGAAGATCACGATTTTGAAGAAATCAATTACTTCAACTTTAAAGGTAAAAAAATACAATGGAACTCTGGGCAAACCGGAGCTGTTGGTCATTTTAATACAAAAGGTTTAGAAGATGTTTTTGATGTCATTTCTTCAGAATTTGGAGCAGGAAAAAATGCTGAGCAATTAAAAACATGGTTTAAAGAAGCGTATCTTAATCACGATAATTTAGCAGATGCTACGCGATATTTAGCAAACGAATTATTTAGCGACCAAGGATTGGTAATTTTAGATGCTGATGATAGGGACCTAAAGCGTTTGTTTATTCCACAGATGAAGTCGGAATTATTAGAGCAAACGGCTTTTAAGAACGTTTCTGAAACGAATAAAAAACTTGAAGATTTAGAATTAACAATTCAAGTGAATCCAAGAGAAATTAATCTATTCTATATTAAAGACGGATTAAGAGAACGCATTGTAGAAAAAGATAGTGTCTTTTCTGTTTTAGAATCAGAAATATCATGGAGTCAAAGCGAACTGCTAAATCATCTTGATGAGTTTCCAGAGCGTTTCTCGCCAAATGTAATTATGCGCCCCTTATATCAAGAGGTAATTTTACCGAATCTTTGTTACATTGGTGGAGGAGGAGAAATGATTTATTGGCTACAATTGAAAGCTAATTTTGAAGCTCAAAACGTTACGTTTCCAATATTACTACTTAGAAATTCAGCTTTAGTAAAATCAGAAAAGCAAGCAGATAAATTAGAAAATTTACATATTTCTAATCACGATTTGTTTTTAGACCGTCACTCTTTTATTAATAAGAAAGTCCGAAAGATTTCTAATATAGATATTGACTTTACAGAGCAAATTAAACATTTAGAAACGCAGTTTAAGGATCTTTTCGATTTAGCAGAACAAACCGATGCATCTTTTGTTGGTGCTGTAAAATCTCAAGAAGTAAAACAAATAAAGGGTTTAAAACATTTAGAAAAACGTTTGTTAAAAGCCCAGAAAAGAAAGCTTGCAGATCAGATAGAACGCTGTACAGATTTGCAAGACCAATTATTTCCTGGTCAAAGTTTACAAGAACGAAATACTAATTTTTCAGAATTGTATTTAGAGTATGGCGACCAATTAATTACAGAATTAACCAAAACCTTAGAGCCACTTAAAGGCGAATTTTTAATATTAAATTTAAAATAATTAATGCATCACATTGATATTGATCTTATTGAAATGACTTTAGATGTCATGAAATATGTCATCGGAAGAGTTTCAGCTACAGAACATCAAATAGGAAAACCTAAAAAGTATGAAGATTTAAAAGCTTTAGTTGGAGATACGGTAACTGAAAAAGGTGTTGGAGGAGAATATGCTTTTAATTTATGGAAAGAGCATTTATCAAAGGCAAATGTACCGGTAGATCATCCTCGTAATTTAGCATTTGTGCCAGCAGCTCCTACAAAAGCAGCCATTATGTTCGATTTAATTACGGCGGCATCAAGTATTCATGGCGCATATTGGATGGAAGGTGCAGGCGGTATTTTTTGTGAGAATGAAGCTATGAGCTGGATTGTTTCTTTAACAGGGATGCCAGAAGGCGCTTTTGGAGTGTTTACAAGTGGAGGAACAGCAGCTAATTTATCCGCTATTGTTACTGCAAGAGAGCATTGGAGAGAAAACCCAGAATTTAATCGTGAAAAAGGATTAATTATTACGTCTATGGGAGCGCATTCTTCTGTAAAAGCAATGGCAAAAGTTGCAGATGTAGATATTCTTTTAGTAGATTCTGAAGAGCATTTAACAGGAGAGGCATTAAAAGAAAAAATAGCAAGTTTAACAGATCACCAACGTAAATGTTTATTTGCTGTTGTAGGTACTGGAGGAACAACAAATGCAGGTATTATTGATGATTTATCTGGTATTGCAGATGTTTGTGAAGAGCATAATTTATGGTTTCATATCGATGCGGCTTATGGAGGAGGAGCGTTGGTAGCCGATTCTGTTCGTCATTTGTTTAACGGGATAGAAAGAGCAGATAGTATTACAATTGATCCACATAAATGGATGTTTTCACCTTACGATTGTGGTGCTGTACTTTATAAAAATATGGAGTTAGCTAAAAATGCGCATTCTCAGCAAGGCTCATATTTAGATATTTTTAAAGATGAAGGTGCTCACGGATTTAATCCAACGGATTATCAAATTCAATTAACCAGACGTGTTAGAGGCTTGCCTTTATGGTTCTCTTTAGCAACACACGGAACAGATCGTTATAAAGAAGCGGTAGAACGAGGTTTAGAATTGGCACAAATTGCAGGGCGTTTAATAGAAGCGCATCCTGATTTAGAATTGGTAAGAGAACCAAGTTTATCTTGTGTTTTATATCGAAGAATAGGATGGGAACCAGAAGATTATACACATTGGACTTACGAAAACCATGAAAAAGGATTCGCTTTAGTAACACCAACCAAGTGGAAAAACGGAGATACTTATGAAACTTGTTCGCGTTTTTGTTTTATAAATCCAGATACTACAGAAAAAGATATAGAAATGATCTTAGAAACTATGGAATAGAATATTTAAGATTCTATTTTTTAAAGCGGTTATTGGTTCAAAAAGACTAATAACCGTTTTAGTGTTTTTAAGAATATAACAGAAGTTAGAATAATTGAAGGATAAATCTTCATATATCTTTATTAGTAATAGTATTTATGAAGTTAAATATTTGTCGTTTTGTTTCAAAATTAATTATTTAAAACATTGTTTTTTAATGATTTAATATTTTTTTAAATTTATATAATTCCTAAATCGAAAATTTCAAAATCAATCCTTATTTTTGCGCATGCAACACAACAAAGTACTTATACTAGATTTCGGATCGCAATACACACAGCTTATTGCGCGTCGCGTTAGAGAATTAAACATCTATTGCGAAATTCACCCATTCAATAAAATTCCTTCAGATTCAGATAGTTTTAAAGCTGTTATTTTATCTGGTAGCCCTAATTCCGTAAGAGGAGAAGCTGTGCTTCATCCAGAATTAGAAAACATTAGAGGAAAAAAACCAATGCTTGCCGTTTGTTATGGAGCGCAATATTTAGCACATTTCTCTGGTGGAGAAGTTGCAGAATCTAATACGCGTGAATACGGAAGAGCGAACTTAAGTTTTATTAAAACTGATGAAGCTTTCTTTGAAAATATACATGAAGGCAGCCAAGTTTGGATGAGTCATAGTGATACCATAAAGCAGTTACCAACAGGTGGTGTTTTATTGGCTAGTACTGGTGATGTAAAAAATGCAGCATACAGAATTGAAGGTGAAGACACCTATGCTATTCAGTTTCACCCAGAAGTTTACCATTCTACAGATGGTTCTCAACTTTTAAATAACTTTTTAGTTAAGATTGCAAAAGTTGAACAAGACTGGACACCACAATCTTTTGTCGAAGAAACCGTTGATGGATTAAAGGAACAATTAGGAAATGATAAAGTTGTCCTTGGTTTATCTGGAGGTGTAGATTCTTCAGTAGCAGCTATGTTATTACATAAAGCAATTGGTAAAAACCTTTATTGTGTTTTTGTAAACAATGGTTTATTAAGAAAAAATGAATTCGTAGATGTATTAAAACAATACGAAGGTATGGGACTTAATGTTAAAGGCGTAGATGCTTCGGCACGCTTTTTGGATGCCTTAAAGGGATTAAGCGATCCAGAGCTAAAAAGAAAAGCTATTGGTCGTGTGTTCATTGAAGTTTTTGATGATGAAGCGCATTTAATTCAAGATGTAAAATGGTTAGCGCAAGGAACAATTTACCCTGATGTTATAGAAAGTGTTTCGGCAACAGGTGGGCCAAGTGCAACGATAAAGAGTCACCATAATGTTGGTGGATTGCCAGATTTTATGAAATTAAAAGTGGTAGAGCCGCTTAAAGCTTTATTTAAAGATGAAGTGAGACGTGTTGGTGCTTCTATGAATATGGATAAACATTTACTTGGCCGTCATCCTTTTCCGGGACCAGGGTTAGCGATTCGTATTCTTGGAGATCTAACAGAAGAAAAGGTGCGTATATTACAAGAGGTAGATGCTATTTTTATTAATAACCTACGTACTTGGAATCTGTATGACAAAGTATGGCAAGCAGGAGCCATGTTATTACCCGTTAATAGTGTTGGTGTAATGGGAGATGAGCGTACTTACGAAAAATGTGTTGCTTTAAGAGCAGTAGAAAGTACAGATGGTATGACGGCTGATTGGGTAAATTTACCTTATGAGTTTTTACAGAAAACATCAAATGAAATTATCAATAAAGTAAAAGGTGTCAATAGAGTAGTATACGATATCAGTTCTAAGCCACCTGCTACTATTGAGTGGGAATAAAAAGAGTAATAGTGTTTAGTCACAGTCATTAATATTAGACTTAACATAAAAAAAATCCTACGAGGTTTTATAAAACCTTGTAGGTATAAATAAGATTTTATGAAAAATATTTTAGCCATCCTATTAATTGCATTTTCAATTGGCCTCAGTGCGCAACAAAAATATATTGAGCATACTGTAAAGCCAGGAGAAACTATAGAAAGTATCGCTAAGGCCTATTTAGTAACGCCTTTCGATATTTATGCTTTAAATCCAGATGCGCAACGTAAGTTTCAACCTAATTCTGTATTAATTATTCCTAATTCTAAAATTAAGAATGATGCTATTATGGAAGATAGTAAGGAGTTAACAGGTTATAAAACGCATAAAGTCAAAAGAAAAGAAACATTATATGGCTTGTCTAAGCAATATAGTATTTCTGAAGATGAAATAAAAAAAGCAAATCGTTTTTTATATTCTGAAAATCTTAAAAAAGGAGATAAACTTAGAATTCCTCGTTATAAAACGGTTGCATCTAAGCAAACTTTAAATAATACTGTAAAAAAATATACAGTTCAAGCTAAAGAAGGAAAATGGAGAATAGCTTATAAGTTTGGTATTTCTGTTGCAGATTTAGAGGCTTTAAATCCCTCTATGAATGAAACTATTCAACCTGGTGATGAGTTAAATGTTCCTAATATTCACGATCAAGAAGAAAAGGAAATCGAATCAACATTTGGGTATTATGAAGTATTACCTAAAGAAGGGTTTTATAGATTAAAGGTGAAGTTGAATCTAACTCAAGAACAGCTAGAAACATTAAACCCAGAATTAAAAGAAACAGGTTTAAAAGCAGGTATGGTGTTAAAAGTGCCAGAAGCTGTAGATACACTAAGTGCATTAGATACTGTAGAGACTACAAATTTAAAAGGGATTTTAAGCAATTTTAAAACTAAAAAAATTGCGTTAATGATGCCTTATCGTCTTGATAGAATTGATGTAGATGCTGTAGCAGAAACAAAAAATATGATGAAAGACAATAGATTATTATCTACTGTTTTAGATTTTCATGTTGGTGTAATGATGGCTTTAGATTCTGCTAAACAATTAGGGATTTCTACAGATTTAAAGGTTTTTGATACACGTTATCATATTGCAGAAACAGGAAATATATTAGCCGAAAATGATTTTTCAGATTACGATGCTATTATTGGACCAATGCAAGATGAGAGTTTTAGTCGTGTAGCAATGGCATTAAAAGGAGATAATGTTCCTGTTATTGCATCGATGATTAAGCCTAAAGATATTTTAAGTAATGTGTTTCAAACTTTGCCAGAAGATAAACTGTTGCGTAAAGCAATGATCGATTTTGTAAAAGCAGATAGTTTAAAAACTAAGGTGGTTATTATTTCAGATCATGAGCACAGAGAGAGTAGTGAATCTTTACAAAAAATGTTTCCTAACTCTAAACTTATTTTTTCTAGATATGATAAAAAACATAAATCTAAAGATGGATTTTTTGTTTATCATGCAGAATTAGAACCTGTTTTCTCTCCAGGAAAAACAATTGTTTTTCTAGAAACCGATAATTATTCTTTTTCTACAAGTGTAATTAGTATGCTTAATGGATTTGTAAATAAGCAAACAGAAATTGTACTTACAACGCTAAATAAAGGGAAAGCTTTTGAAGGTAAGGATGTTGATAATAATAATTTATCTAATCTTAAGTTTCATTATGCTTCAATACATAAAGATTTTGACGAAACTAAATCTAATGGTTTTGTAGAGAAATATAGAAAAGAATATGGAGTGTCGCCTAGTAAATATGTAGCACGTGGTTTTGATATTACTTTAGATTTATTAATGCGTTTAGCATCTGCAGAAAATTTATATGAAGCATCTTCAGATACTGTTGAAACAGAATATGTAGAGAATAAATTTAGATATACTAAAACCTTATTTGGAGGTTATATAAATCAAGCTGTTTATATTGTAAAGTTTGATAACCTTAGAATTGTAGAAGCAAAATAATAAAGAATATTTATGCGTTTTATAACGTTTTTAGTCCATTTGTATTAGTTCTACTATTGAAAAACAAAAATTGAAAACACTTATCTTTTTATTAAGCTTTCTTTTTATAGGAAGTGCTACAAGTGAAGAATCTTTAACATGGAATGAAGATGTTAAATTAACTTGGGCAGACTTTAAAGGAACTCCAGATTCAGGATCTGATGCCGTTGCATTAACAGCTTCAGGTATAACTTTTGGTTTTTCGGTTAAAACTTCAGAGAAAAAAATTGTAGATTTTTCTACAACAGTTTTTACCCATTTTTATCCAAATAAATCATGGTATTTAAAAGATAAGAGTAATACTTACATTTTAAATCATGAGCAATTACATTTTGATATTACAGAACTCTATGCACGTCAGTTTAGGCAAAAATTAGCAAAATTAGAAGTTAATAAGAATGTAAAAGCACAGATGAAAAGATTGCATGCAGCTATTAATGAAGAGTTGAATGAAACTCAACAACGATACGATATGCAAACCAATCACTCATTGAATGTTGAAATGCAAAAAGAATGGAATACAAACATTCAAAAAGAACTTGATAAATTAGAGGCGTTTAAATCAATTTAAGAGATTAAACGACTTATTGTTATTATCAATACACAACACCTTAACCTTTTTTATCTAAACTAAATTTCAATTAAAATGGAATTAGACGGAACAGTTTTAATTGAACTGGCACACTACAAAATGCCTTTTGGTAAATACAAAAATCAATATTTAATAGATATTCCTGAACCTTATTATATTTGGTATCAACAAAAAGGATTTCCAGAAGGTAAACTAGGACGTATGATGGCACAGATGTGCGAAATTAAAATTAATGGATTAGAAGAATTAATTTATACGATTCGTAGAGATTTTAAAAAGCAATCCTAACACGCTCTTTTTTCTACTTATTAATTTTTTTTGAGTTGTTTTTTTAATTCAAATTACGGTATATATTCCTTCAAATAAATACAAGTTGTAATATCATTTAGGTATTAAAGTAAAAGAGTCTTGTTTAGAAGCACTAAAAGAATATTTGTTTTTATTCTTAAACATTTGAAAGCTATTGTTTAAGCCGGTTTTTTAGCGATGTTAATAGATGTAAATAATAACATATCAACAAACCATAAACAAATAGAGAATAACTCATTAAATTTCGTAATTTTGCCTGCGTTTAATAACGTATCATGACCACAAACCCGAAGTATATTTTTGTAACCGGAGGCGTATCTTCTTCCTTAGGAAAAGGTATTATAGCTGCATCACTAGCTAAACTCCTACAATCACAAGGTTACAGAGCAACCATCCAAAAATTAGATCCATACATTAACATCGATCCCGGTACTTTAAATCCCTACGAGCATGGTGAATGCTACGTAACGGATGATGGAGCCGAAACTGATTTAGATCTTGGACATTACGAACGTTTCTTAAACGTACCAACATCTCAAGCCAATAACGTTACTACTGGTAGAATTTACCAAAGCGTTATTGATAAAGAAAGACGTGGTGAGTTTTTAGGAAAAACAGTTCAGGTTATTCCTCATATCACAGATGAAATTAAGCGTAGAATCCAAATTTTAGGAAATTCTGGTGATTACGATATTGTTATTACTGAAATCGGAGGAACCGTTGGTGATATCGAATCTTTACCATATATCGAAGCCGTTAGACAATTAGAATGGGATTTAGGAGAACATAATACTTGTGTAATTCACTTAACATTAGTGCCTTATCTTTCTGCTGCAGGTGAATTAAAAACCAAACCAACCCAACACAGTGTTAAAACTTTGATGGAGAGTGGTGTGCAAGCCGATATTTTGGTCTGTAGAACAGAGCATAAACTTAACGATAGTTTAAAAACTAAACTAGCGCGTTTTTGTAATGTGAAAAAAGAAGCTGTTATAGAATCTATTGATGCATCTACTATATATGATGTTCCAAACCTAATGTTAGAAGAAGGTTTAGATAAAGTAGTTCTAAATCAATTAAACCTTAAAAGTTCTGTTCCAGATTTAACGAGATGGAATGAATTTTTAAAGCGTCATAAAAATCCAAAAAGTGAAGTTACTATTGGATTAATTGGTAAATATGTAGAACTTCAAGATTCTTATAAATCAATATTAGAGGCTTTTATTCATGCAGGTGCTGAAAACGAAGTTAAGGTTAATGTAGAGCCTATTCACTCTGAATATTTATCAGTAAGTAATATAGAATTTAAGCTAGGTCATTTAGATGGTGTATTAGTTGCTCCAGGATTTGGCGAACGTGGAATTGAAGGTAAGATTGATGCTGTTCGTTATGTAAGAGAACATAACATCCCGTTCTTAGGGATTTGCTTAGGAATGCAAATGGCAGTTATTGAATATTCTAGAAATGTATTAAATCTTCCTAAAGCTAATTCAGTAGAAATGGATGAGCAAACTCCAGATCCTGTTATTAATTTAATGGCATCTCAAAAAGGTGTTGTTAATAAAGGAGGAACCATGCGTTTAGGAACATGGGATTGTAAATTAGATACAGAAAGTATAGCTTATAAAGTTTATAATTCTGAATTAATTACAGAAAGGCACAGACACCGTTTTGAGCTTAATAACGATTATAAAGCAAAATTAGAAGAAGCTGGGATGAAAGCTACAGGTTTCAATCCTGAAACAGGTTTAGTAGAAATTGTAGAAATCCCTGCTAACGATTGGTTTGTTGGTGTACAGTATCATCCAGAATATAAGAGTACGGTAAAAAGTCCACACCCTTTATTTGTCGCATTTGTAGGTGCAGCCTTAAAATACAGTAAGAAAAAATAATGTGCCACTTTGTCGCAAACTAAAATTTGGATAACTATTTGAGTTATCCAAATTGTTACCTTATTAGACTTGTTCAGTTATATCTGATTTAATTTTATTACAAAGAACTGCCAAGTCGGAAATTGAAAATACATGGAAGAAAAGAAATTCGACGTTAAATCTATTATAGGTTTTGTACTCATCTTTGGTATATTATTATTTATAATGTATCAAAACCAACCCACTCCCGAAGAGCTTGCAGCACAAGAAAAAGCAGAGCAAGAAAAAGTGGAAGCTGAAAATAATGAAAGTAACCAAAAAGAAACCTTAATCACCACTTCAAGTGATTACTCTAATACACAAGTTTTAGATTCTACTCAAAAAGCAGCACTCCAAAATAAAGTAGGTGCTTTTGCATATGCTTTAAGTTTACCTTCTGATTCAGAAAAACAAACAACGGTATCTACAGATGTTTTTGAATTAAAATTTAACAATAAAGGTGGTCATCTTGCTGAGGTTAAATTAAGAAATTTTGTAGACTATGATTCTGTACCTGTTTATATGGTAAAAGATCAAAATAGTGCTTTCAACATTACTTTTGGAACTTCTGATAATAGAACTTTAAATACACAAGATTTTCCTTTTGAACCTACTGTAACTAAAAATGGTGAGAATACTATAGTTTCTATGAAACTTAAAGTATCAGAATCTTCATTCTTAGAATATCGTTATGAGTTGAAACCTGACGATTATATGATTGATTTTTCAATCCGATCTCAAGGTTTAAGTGGTGTGTTTAATACCTCTCAGCCTATAACTTTAGATTGGAAACAAAAAAGTATCCGTCATTCTAAAAGTATTACTTACGAGAATCGTTATACGCGTTTAACTTACATGCATGATGATGGTAAGGTTGATAAATTATCACAAGCCAAAGATGATGATGACCTAATTAATGATGTAGATTGGTTGTCTTATAGACAGCATTTCTTCAGTACTATTTTAGTGGCTAAGGATAGTCGTTTTAATGATGTTGCTATTACATCTTTAGACTTAGTTAAAGATGAAGAAATAGATACAACACATACCAAATTATATACAACTAAAATGCCATTGGCATATAGTGGAGGTGAGCTTAATAAAAACTTTGGTTTGTATTACGGTCCAACTTCAAATACAATCTTAAAAGACTATGATAAAGATTTAGAAGAAAGTATTCCTTTTGGTTGGGGTATTTTTGGATGGATTAATAAAATGCTTTTTATCCCATTATTTGGATTCTTAAGTAGCTATTTACCTTATGGTATTGCTATTATTGTGATGACTATAATGGTTAAAATTTTATTATCATTTGTACAGTACAAGCAGTTCTTATCTCAGGCTAAGATGAAAATCTTAAAACCAGAATTAGATGCTGTAAGAGAAAAGTATAAAGACAATAAGTTAAAAGCTCAACAAGAAACAATGGCTATACAGAGTAAAGCTGGAGCGAGTCCATTAAGTGGTTGTTTGCCTGGTTTAATGCAGATTCCTGTATTCTATGCTTTGTTTCAGTTTTTCCCGACAGCATTCGATTTAAGACAAAAAAGTTTTCTTTGGGCAGACGATTTAAGTTCTTTCGATTCCGTTTTAGATTTACCATTCCATATTCCTTTATACGGAGATCACGTTAGTTTATTTCCAATATTAGCAGCTGTTGCAATTTTCTTTTACATGAAAATGACTACAGGTCAGCAAGTGGCAAACCAACCAACACAAGAAGGGATGCCAGATATGGCAAAAATGATGAAGTACATGATTTACTTCTCACCATTAATGATGTTAGTATTTTTTAATAATTATGCTTCTGGTTTAAGTTTATATTACTTTATATCGAACTCAATTAGTATCGGAATTATGTTAGTAATTAAAAATTACATTATTGATGAAGATAAAGTTTTAGCTAAGATTGAAGTCAGTAAAACAAAGCCAAAGAAACAAAACAAGTTTCAGAAAAAAATGGCTGAGATGATGGAGCAAGCTGAGCAACAAAAACAGGCACAACAAAAAGGAAAGAAAAAATAATTCTTTCTTTTAATACCTACAAGTTTCAATAATCTTGAAACATATTAATTAAGCCTTAGCACTTTGTGTTGAGGCTTAATTGTTTTATAGAACTCATTACGTAATTTGAAGTTATTTTTAATATTTTTAATTGTTTTAAGATTGTTAATTAAACAAACCTTTGTAGGTTTGCTTAATTAATAAATTATAAAATGACTAAATCAATCGTTTTTACACTTTGCACTTTTATATTATGTTCAATATCTGTATATGCTCAAATACCTGTAAATCAGATTGATAATAATGGTGAGCGTCACGGCTTATGGTCTAAAGATTATCACCAAACAGACCAAAAACGCTATGAAGGAGTTTTTAAACATGGTAAGGAAATAGATTCGTTTAAGTTTTACACCTTATCTGCAGGTAAAAGTGTATTGAGTGCTGTAAAAGTTTTTAATGAAAAGGATAGTATTGCTAATGTCACATTTTTGGCTTCAAATAAAAAAGTAATTAGTAAGGGCCAAATGAATGGTAAACGTTTTGTTGGTGAATGGGTATTTTATCATAAAAATTCTTCAGCTAAAATGATTGTTGAAAATTATAATGACGAAGGTTTACTTTCAGGTGAACGCTTTGTGTATTACCTTAATGGTGGTTTAGCAGAAAGTGCACATTATAAAAATGGAAAATTAGATGGTGAAGCCAAATGGTTTTCAGAGCAAAATAATTTGCTGAGACATACCTATTATAAAGATGATAAATTAGATGGTAAAACATCATATTATGATGCAGATGGTAATTTAACTTCTGAAGGGAGTTATATTAAAAACCAGAAGAAAGGAATTTGGAAGTATTATACAGATGGAAAAGTCACAAAAGAGATAGATCATACAACTCAAACCGTGATTTCAGAAAAAGAATAGATTATAGCTATGTCTTTCATAGTATTTCAGAATGGCAATCTTAATAGGATTGCCTTTTTTATTTTGTAATTTTGCGGAAGTTTTTCGAACTAAGAACTGCATTTCTCTTTAGTAGAGTTATGTCACTTCGAGTGAAATTCATTTTTATGAATTTTGTATCGAGAAGTAATTTAAGTTAAGAATGTTCTCGATACAATTCCGATAGAAATAATCGAAATCAATCGAACTAACGTTTAGATAAAAAGTGTATAAATAATATGAAAAGAGTCATTGTAGGACTTTCAGGAGGAGTAGATTCTAGCGTTGCAGCCTATCTTTTAAAGGAGCAAGGCTATGAAGTTATAGGTCTTTTTATGAAGAATTGGCATGATGATACTGTGACTATTTCAGACGAATGTCCTTGGTTAGAAGATAGTAACGACGCTATGTTAGTGGCCGATAAACTAGGTATTCCTTTTCAAACGGTAGATTTAAGCGAACAATACAAGGAGCGTATTGTAGATTATATGTTTGATGAATACGAAAAAGGACGTACCCCAAACCCAGATGTACTTTGTAACAGAGAAATAAAGTTTGATGTCTTTATGGATATCGCTTTAGAGTTAGGGGCAGATTATGTTGCGACAGGTCATTATTGCAGAAAAAGTACAATTGAAAAAGATGGTGAAGAAATTCATCAACTTTTGGCAGGAGCAGATGGAAATAAAGATCAATCTTATTTCTTATGTCAGTTGTCACAAAAGCAGTTGGCTAAAGCATTGTTCCCTATTGGCGAATTAATAAAACCAGAGGTTAGAGAAATTGCCAAAGCTCAAGATTTAATTACAGCAGATAAGAAAGATTCTCAAGGTTTATGTTTTATTGGTAAAGTAAGATTGCCAGAGTTTTTACAACAACAATTAAAACCGAAAGAAGGTAATATTGTTGAAATTGATTCTGAATTTAAAATTTATAATCAACCCAAGCCTACATTTGATTCTAAAGAAAAAGAATTAGAATTCTTGTCTAAAAAACCAGAATATTCAGTTTCAGACGGAAAAATAGTAGGTAAACATCAAGGTGCTCATTATTTTACAAAAGGTCAACGTAAAGGTTTAGGAGTTGGTGGTACTGTAGAGCCGTTGTTTGTAATTGATACGGATGTTAACGAGAATGTTATTTATACAGGTCAAGGAAAACAACATCCAGGTTTGTATAGAAATGTATTATTTGTTTCTAATGAAGAATTACATTGGGTGCGTACAGATTTAGCTTTAAAAGAAGGTGAAACAATGTCTGTATTAGCAAGAATACGCTATAGACAAACTTTAGATAAAGCAACCTTGCATAAAGTGGCTTCAGGATTATACGTAGAGTTTGAAAACAACCAATCTGCAATTACAGAAGGGCAGTTTGTAGCCTGGTATCTTGGAGATGAGTTGGTAGGTTCAGGGGTTATTTCTTAATTCGCTTTTAATTAATTTTTCTGATGAATTAAACCGAAATTATCAGTTCGAGTGATTTTTAACTTTTTTAGTTGAAAATTGTATCGAGAACTTGTTAGATTTATAGTTCTATGAAAAAAATTTTTACAATACTACTTTTAATTTTTGTCTCAAGCACGTATGCACAAGAAGATGCATGGGTTTACTTTACAGATAAGCCAAATGTTTCAGCTTCAATTGCAAACCCTATTAGTATACTTTCACAAAAAGCAATCGACAGAAAACAGAATCATAACATAGCAATCGATGAACGCGATGTTCCTGTAAATGAAGCTTATATTTCAGATTTAAAACTTCAAACAGGAATAACTGTTTTAGCGAAATCTAAATGGTTTAATGCGGTACATATTAGGGGACTTGAAGCTGATGTTAATGCTCTAAATAATTTAACTTTTGTAGATTATATAGATTTTGCAGATAATAATTTGGACTTAGATTCAAGAGCTTCTAATCAGCAAGAAGTGATAAATATTGAAGATGAAACGATAGCTTTTACTTACGGAAATACTCAAAATCAAGTAGAAATGATCGCGGTAGATCAATTGCATCTAGATGATTTTACAGGCGAAGGAATTACAATTGCAGTTATGGATTCTGGATTCCCAAATGTCAATACAATGGGAGCTTTCCAACGTTTAAGAGAGAATGGAGGTTTGCTTAATGGTTATGATTTTGTAGATAGAACTTCAGAAATTTATGAGTATACATCAAGTAATCATGGCACACAAGTGTTAAGTACGATGGCTGGTTTTGTTCAAGATAATTTTGTTGGTACAGCACCAGATGCTTCCTATTATTTATTTAGAACAGAAGATGCTTCTAGCGAAAACCCTGTAGAAGAAAGTTATTGGGTAGAAGCTGCAGAACGTGCAGATAGTTTAGGTGTCGATATGATAAACACATCATTAGGATACACCACTTATGATAATGCTAATTACAGCTATTCACCATTAGACATGGACGGCCAAACGGCTTACATTTCTAAAGGGGCATCAATTGCTGCAGAAAAAGGAATTTTAGTGGTTGTAAGTGCTGGTAATTCTGGAGCTACAGATTGGCAAACTGTAGGTTCGCCTGGAGATTCTCCAGATGTATTATCTATAGGAGGAGTAGATGAAGATGGTGTTTATGTGTCATTTAGTTCGCAAGGAAGTGACGCACAGGTTGGGTATCAAAAACCAGATGTAGTAGCACGGGCAGGAAATGCTTTTGTTATTAATGAATTTAATAGTGTTGTTCAAAATAACGGAACATCATTTAGTGGGCCTATTGTTTGTGGTGGTATTGCTTCATTATGGCAAGCAATCCCTGATGCTTCTCCAAGCGAAGTTAAAAGTTATGTAAGACAATCTGCATCACAATATAATACACCAGATAATTTTTTAGGCTATGGCATTCCTGATTTAAATTTAGCAAGAAGTATGTTTTTATCTGTTGAAAATGTTCACACAGAAGATTTTAAATTTTATCCTAATCCTGTAGAATCTCAATTAAATATTGTCTTCCCTTCAAATATAGATGATGTTGAAATTGTAGTTTATAATCAATTAGGGCAAGTTGTATTAACTAAGTTTATCACTAAAAATGCAAATGGATTTAATGTTTCAAGTTTAGCTTCAGGTATCTATTTAATGAAGCTTTTAACGAGTAATAATTCAACAACAGTCAAATTTATAAAACAATAATATGGCAAATAGAATCACTTCACTTTTCAATATAAAACACCCAATTATTCAAGCAGGAATGATTTGGAATAGTGGTTGGAAATTAGCTTCTGCGGCAAGTAATTCAGGAATATTAGGTTTAATAGGAGCAGGGTCTATGTATCCTGATGTTTTTAGGGAACATGTTAAAAAATGTAAGGCAGCAACTGATCAACCTTTTGGTGTTAACGTACCAATGCTATATCCAAATGTTCAAGAAATTATGGACATTATTGTTGAAGAAGATGTAAAAATTGTATTTACATCTGCCGGAAACCCTAAAACTTGGACCAAATGGTTACAAGACAAAGGAATTACGGTAGTACATGTTGTGAGTAGTGTGAAATTCGCATTAAAAGCGCAAGCTGCAGGAGTGGATGCTATTGTTGCTGAAGGTTTTGAAGCAGGTGGGCATAACGGAAGGGATGAAACAACGACGCTAACTTTAATTCCAATGGTGAAAGAACAGCTCGAAATTCCATTAATAGCAGCCGGAGGTATTGCGACAGGGAAAGCGATGTTAGCTTGTATGGTTTTAGGTGCAGATGGCGTACAAGTGGGAAGTCGATTTGTCGCTAGTAAAGAATCATCAGCACATCAAGCCTTTAAACAAGTTGTTGTGGATGCTAAAGAAGGAGATACACAATTAACGCTGAAAGAATTAGCGCCTGTTAGATTAATTAAGAATAAATTCTATAACGAGGTTCAAGAACTTTATAAAACGAGTCCTACACTAGAGCAACTTAAAGAATTATTGGGCAGAGCAAGATCTAAAAGAGGAATGTTTGAAGGTGATTTAGAAGATGGAGAACTTGAAATTGGACAAATTGCAGGCTTAATCCATGATGTGAAACCTGTTGCGGAAATTGTAAAAGTAATGGTCGCTGAATTTGAAGAGGCAAAACAGTCTATAAATTCATTATAATTAAAGCTTGTAAAGTATTTTTAGTGTGGTAGTTAGAGTGTTTGTATATTGGTGAGAATTCGTATTTATGAGTACTTTTTTTATAAGTTGACAATTCATCCTATAAGTATTTTTTAAACGATTCAATTTATCGTCTTCAATTAATAAAAAAGCTAAATTTGCTTCAGCTAAAATTTAGCTAATAAACAATGAATTTAACCATAGAAAACATAGTATTAGTAGGCTCTATATTACTTTTTATAAGTATTGTAGTAGGTAAGACATCTTATAAATTTGGTGTTCCTACATTGATTTTATTCTTAGGAATCGGTATGTTAGCCGGTTCTGATGGTATTGGTGGTATTCGTTTTGACGATCCTAAACTAGCACAGTTTATAGGGATTGTTTCTCTTAATTTTATTTTATTTTCAGGAGGTCTTGATACTAATTTTAAATCCATAAAACCAATTTTAAAAGAAGGATTGGTACTTTCTACCTTAGGCGTTTTTCTTACAGCAGCTACATTGGGAGGTTTTGTTTGGTTTGTTACCGATTTTACAATCTACGAAAGTATGCTTTTAGGTTCCATTGTATCTTCTACAGATGCAGCAGCCGTATTCTCTATTTTACGTTCTAAGAATTTAGCATTAAAAACAAATTTAAGACCAACATTAGAGCTTGAAAGCGGGAGTAATGACCCTATGGCTTATGTCTTAACATTAGCTTGTTTAACTTTAGTCATTAATCAAGATGAAAGTATTTTATCTATGATTTTTATGTTCTTTCAACAAATGATTTTAGGTGGTATTGCCGGATTTGCTTTTGGTAAATTAAGTAAAATTATTATTAATAGAATTAGGTTAGACTTTGAAGGACTTTATCCTGTTTTGGTTATAGCCTTAATGTTTATAACGTTCTCTGCGACTGATGCAGTAGGTGGAAATGGATTTTTAGCCATTTATATTTGTGCAGTTTATTTAGGTAATCAAGATTTAATACATAAATCAACCATTTTAAAGATGTTTGATGGTATGGCTTGGTTAATGCAAATTGTTCTTTTCCTTACACTCGGTCTACTTGTTTTTCCATCCGAAATTATTCCTTACATGGGTATCGGGTTACTTATTTCAGTGTTTTTAATCCTTGTGGCTCGACCTGTAAGTGTTTTTATAAGTTTGATGTTTTTCAAAATGAAATTAAAAAGACGTTTTTATATTTCGTGGGTGGGTTTACGTGGTGCAGTTCCTATTGTGTTTGCAACCTATCCGTTATTAGCGGGGATTGATAAAGCGAATATGATTTTTAATATTGTATTTTTTATATCGGTAACGTCTATTTTAATTCAAGGCACTACATTGTCTCTTTTTGCCAAATGGTTAAAAGTAGCTTTACCTGAAAAAGTTAAACCTATTGCAGAAAATGAAAGGTATATTCTTAACCTTCCTAAATCAGCCATGGAAGAAGTTTCAATTTTGCCCAATAGTTTTGCTGTAGATAAACGAATTATTGATTTACATTTTCCTATTTCCGTATTTATAGTTATGATTAAAAGAGGGGATAAATTTGTACGTCCAGGTGGTTCTACAGTTATTGAAGCAAATGATACGCTTGTACTGCTTTTAGATAAAGAGGATAGTTTAGATGAAGTCAATGCAGCTCTTGCTCAAAATAAAATAGCTTAGAATGAAAAAAGGTGAGCAAACCTTAAGGGTATTACTATTCATTTCAATTTATTGTTTTGGTATTGGTGTTTCTGCATTAACAGCAACAAATTCTAATACACAGGTTTTTGTACAAAACAATGGACAAGAAGATTCTTTTTCAACAGCATCTAAAACGCATTTTATTCATACAGATCAATCTGAGATTTCAGTATCTAACTTTTTAGAAAGCTCTGTATCTAACGATGATTTGTCTTTAGACGATTTTGTTATCGTTTTATTTTTAAATAAATTACTGTTTAATGCTAAGTTTAAACAGTACGAAAATCACTTCAAAAACCTTTTGATTAGGCATCGGAAGTCTGATCTTATTTTTCCTTTTCATAATTTTTGGTAATCCTTGTTTTTTTTAAACTACAGTTTAAGTAGTCAAAATTAACTTATTAATATGTTGTGGTGTTCCACTTCATAAACAAATCATTATATCAAAAATTTAAAAAAACATAAAAATGAATTTAGGAATAACTATTATTGGAGTTATAGGTGTTGCATGTTGTACATTACCTTTTATATTAACAAATATTAGCAGAAATAAAAAAGGAAAAGAAATATTAAAAGTACTTAAAAATGTTGCAGAAAAACATCAGGCTAAAATTACAAAGCACGAAATTTGTGGTGCTTACGCCATAGGTATAGATGAATCAAAAAAGGCAGTTTCTTTTGTGTCAAAAAATAAAGAAGAGATTGTTTCTCAGTATGTAGATCTTTCTACTATTAAAAGTTGTGAGATTAGTAGAGTTAATAGAATATCTGCGAATAAAGGTGAAGTTATTGACTGTCTTAGCTTAAAACTTAGTTCTGATGTGAAACAAGAGCCAGACATTTTCTTAGAATTTTACAATGCAAAAGTTAATTATCAATTTAGTGGTGAAATACAATCCATAGAAAAATGGAATCAATTGATTCATGATTTATTGAACTAAAATTAGAAAATTCATATTAAAAAAGTGCATAAGGGGTGGGCAGTTATAGCGACATTACTTATGCACTTAATTATTATTTAAGATTGTGAAATTTATCTCTAAAACTAACTCTAATCTGTTATTTTTGTAAAGAACCGTAAATCAACTTATTTTATTATGAAAAAAATAATAGTTTTAGTATTAGTACTTTGTGGTTTCTATTCTTGTAAAGAAGTTTCTAGTAATGAGGAATATGAAAAAATTAATTGGAAAGCTCGTACTGCTACAATTAATCCCACAGATTCTCTAGAATCAGGGAAGTCCTATTTGTCTGTTTATTCTCAAATATATAGTTATACGCAGCATAAAACGTATAATCTTACAGCAATGATTAGTATTAGAAATACAAGTGAAAAAGACAGTATTTATTTATCAAATATTAAATATTACGATACGCACGGTGTTTTGTTAAAAACGTATTTTGAAAATCCTGTTTATGTATTACCGATGGAAACTTTAGATATTGTAATCAATGAAATAGATATTGCAGGTGGTACCGGGGGTAATTTTATTTTCGATTGGCAAATACCTAAAGATTGTTCTGAACCTATTTTTGAAGGTATTATGACGTCTACATCTGGTCAACAAGGTTTATCATTTCTTACGGAAGGAAAAAGAATCGATTAATTAAAGCTGATTTCTAGTCATTTTTTAAGTGTTTTTTAGATTCTTAAAATTCAAATTATTTAAGAAATAATTCATTCTTAAAACTAAAAGGAAGTATTACTTTTGCGTCATGGTTTTAAGTCATTACACTAAAGAATTTAGATACAATTTACGACTTGCATCGCCTGTAATGTTAGGGATGCTTGGTCATACTTTTGTGAGTTTTGTAGACAACGTTATGGTTGGTCAGTTGGGAGCTGCGGAATTAGCAGCAGTATCCTTAGGGAATAGTTTTATATTTATTGCGATGTCTTTGGGTATTGGTTTTTCTACTGCCATTACGCCATTAGTTGCTGAAGCTGATACAGAAAATGATTTTGATAAGGGGAAATCTGTATTTAAACATGGTCTTTTTTTATGTACCGTTTTGGGATTAATATTGTTTATAATTTTACTATTTGCAAAGCCCTTAATGTACATTATGGATCAGCCAAAAGAGGTTGTCGACCTTGCGATTCCTTATTTAGACTTAGTGGCTTTTTCTCTCGTGCCTTTAATTGTTTTTCAAGCATTTAAACAATTTAGTGATGGTTTGTCATTAACCAAATACCCTATGTATGCTACTATTGTTGCCAATTTACTTAATGTAGCAATTAACTATATTTTAATTTTTGGGAAGTTTGGTTTCCCTGAGATGGGGATTGTTGGTGCAGCCGTTGGAACTTTAGTGTCTCGTTTTGTTATGGTTGCTTATTTATGGTGTTTACTTGCAAAACGAGAAAAATCTAAAGCGTATGTTACCAACCTAAAATTCTTCAACTTAAGTAAAGCACCTATAAAAAAATTAACCAACTTGGGATTGCCTAGTGCATTACAGATGTTTTTTGAAGTTGGTATTTTTACAGCTGCCGTTTGGTTAAGTGGTACTTTAGGAGCCAATGCACAAGCCGCTAATCAAATTGCATTAAACTTGTCTTCAATGACCTTTATGGTTGCTACAGGATTAAGTGTTGCAGCGATGATTAGAGTTGGAAATCAAAAAGGATTAAAAGATTATTCGGCATTAAAACGTATTGCCGAATCGATATTTATGGTTGGGTTTATTTTTGCTGTTCTTTTTGCATTATTATTTGTTGTTTTTCATAAGTTCTTACCAACGATGTATGTAGATTTAGATGATCCTATTAATATCGTAGATACTACAGAAGTGGTAACAGTTGCAGCGACATTGTTGCTAGCCGCAGCGGTTTTTCAAATAACAGACAGTCTTCAGGTTATAGCACTTGGAGCGTTAAGAGGACTACAAGATGTTAAAATACCGACTGTAATTACTTTTATATCTTATTGGGTGATAGGTTTTCCTATATCCTATTATTTAGGGAAAGAAGAGGCTTATGGCAGCCTTGGTATATGGATTGGACTTATTGTAGGTTTAAGTGTCGCGGCTATTATGTTATTTATAAGATTTCATTTGCTGACTAAAAAGTTAATTGTAAAAACATCAAATTAAATTCTGATTTTATAAGCCTATTCGATATTTCAATATTAATCGAACAGCTCAAGCAAAATCGATATATTTGCAACTTAAGTTAAATTTTACACCAAGTCTCAGGCTTCAAATATTATATTTATTACATGGAACTACCAAAATTCATATTAGGTGATAACACAGATTATCCGAATGCAATTTTTATTATTCATACAGAATTCCCGCGCTTTATCATTAATCTTGAAGATGATGAAGTAGAATGGTTTGAAGAATTTGATCAGCACGACGAAAAGGAATTAGAGAGTGAAACTGAAAATTATATTCAAGAAGCTACTGATTTTTACGATAGAGAAATAGCGAGATACGACGATTAATAATGTTAGAGCAACTTATAGAATTAGATAAAAGCCTGTTTTTATATCTCAATAATTTGGGTTCTGAATCTTGGGATGGATTATGGTTAGTGATTACTAATAAACTGTGTTCTATTCCGTTATATGCTGTATTACTCTTCTTGATTTATAAGAAATATGGCTGGAAAGGGATTTTATTATTGGTTTTTGTTGTTGCTGCAATGATTACATTTACAGATCAAATTACCAATGTTTTTAAAGATACTTTTCAAAGAGCACGTCCTTGTAGGGCAGAAGGTATTATGGATTTAACACGTTTTGTTGCTCCTCGTTGTGGAAAATATGGTTTTTTCTCTGGTCATGCCTCTAACTCTATGGCCGTGGCTATTTTTACAGGTTTACTTTTAAAACCTTACTTTAAAAACTTAATCTATCTACTTGTTATTTGGAGTTTAATTGTGGCTTACAGTCGCATTTATGTAGGTGTGCACTATCCTTTAGATATCCTTTGTGGTCTAACTTTTGGAACGATTACAGGGTTTGGATTTTATAAACTTTATAATTATCTTTTTAAAAGATATGTAGCTTAAGTTTTTTAGAAAAAGCTTTTTGAAACCTTTTTATTTTCTGGTCAATAAATAGAGTTGATTCACTAATCGAGATCTTTCATTTGCACTAGAAAAATTAAAGTCATAAGTCGCTTTAAATTCAATAGTATAAAGTTTAGAAAGTTCTTCTATGTCTTCAGGTAGAGCCGTTGTAGTTAAGAGTCTGAATTGTTTTTCTTCAGGAATTAAAATACCTTCATCCGTTTTTATACTCGGAATCTTAGCTCCATAATTATAGATCGCTTCAGGTGACACACCATCTAATCTGTAAAGCGGAATGGCATCTGATGGTAATTCCGAAAGTGTTTTGTAATCGGGTTGTGCTTGTAACTTGGCTAGCGGTAAAGCTAAAAAGCCAATGCAAAGCATAAAACTTATTACAAGATAGAAAGCCGATTTAATGTTTTTAGCCTTTAAGCTTTTAAAAATATAAAATCCAATAAGCGCCAAAACGAGACTACAGATTATAAACCTTACAAGAACAATTCCTGTTAAAAAAGAACTTATTGAAAAACCAATAACCCAGAATAGGATAGCTATAGTACCAATTAACCCAAACTGAAAATAAACAGGAAGAGTTTCTTTCTTCGACTTTAGATTCTTGAATTCACGGACTAAATATTCAATATAAAATCCAATATTAAAAGCTAGTGGAATAAGAACAGGCATTAAGTATCTGGATTTCTTTTCAGGAATAACAGAGAGTAAAATAACAGCTAAAATGGTCCAAAAGAAACTAAATCTATAAGCTTTAAGATTACTAACTCTAGATTTTAAATAAGGATATAATAAACTAATAAAAGCAGGGATAGTCCATAAACCTGTTTGTATAAAGAAGCTCCAGTAATAGTAAAAAGGTCTTACATTATAACTGTGCCAATTAGAAGTTTCGCGCTCTGCAATAGTATTAAAAGTTTCTGGATCTGCGATTCTAACATGAAGATACCACCAGGCACCTAAAACGAGTCCGAAAATTAAAAGACTAAAAAGTTTTAAAAAATGAAGGATTCCTCCTTTAAATTTAAAAGCAATACCGTAAGCAATTATAAAAGGTAAAAACAACACGTATAATGAAACGGGACCTTTAGATAATACGGAGCAAGCTAAGAATAGTACAAAAAGTAAACTTCTTACAATAGCGGTTTTACCAGTTTGAAACATAAGAAACAGCTGATATAAGGCCATAAGCATAAAACCATGGGTGTATATATCCCAAGGAGCTTCAATAGTAATTCCTAAGATGTAAAAAGAGGTTAACGCAATAAAACCATTAATTAAACTATGCGATGGTGTTAAGTTTAATTTTTTTGACAATAAATAGATTGAAATTCCGATACTCGCAACAAAAAGAAGGGCAGGCCAACGTAAAGCTAACACAGATGTAATACTAAAAAGATATCCAAAAGCAGCCGTAATCCAAGTTGGTAAAGGTGGTTTCTCATAACGTGCAACGCCATTCATTGTGGTTAAAACCCAATTGTTATCCGTAAGCATTTCTCTAGCTGAAATAAAATTTCGAGCTTCCATAATCGTCACAGGAATAGCGTCAATGGTAAAGCCAAGCATGACGATAACAAATAGTAAAAGGCTAGGAATAGGATATTTTTCGATGAACTTAATCATTGGTATGTCTAATTAAATAAGCGTTACGAGCATAAATTACTAAGCCAAATAAGTGGCCAATAAATAATACCGGATCTTTTCTAATAATGGCATAAGTTAAGATTAAACCTGCCCCTATTAAACTCAAGACCCAAAAACCTAAAGGTAAACTAGAGGCTTTATGCCGTTCCGAATGAATCCATTGATATACAAAACGTAGTGTAAAAACAATTTGTGCCACAATCCCTAAAGCCAATAACCATGTTGGTATAGCATCATTTTGAAATAATAAATCAACATCAATTTTATTATTGTTATAATAGAAAAGAACAATTAAAATAGGAACAGCAAAAAGTAAATATTGTATCACTTTTGGGAATTTTTGCCATTGCCCTTGCAGCTGTAAATTTCGGATATAAATATAGTAGGTTAAACTTTGTCCGAGCATAATGGCAAAGTCTAAGCGTAAATAACCATAAATAAATAATAAGAAAGAGGCAATTAAACTTAGGGTCCAAAAAGTATTTGGAGTGATAACTTTACGTTGCTTTTCTGAGGTGATCCATTGTATAATTAGCCGAGAAGAAAATAAGATCTGAGCTAAGAAACCAATGCTGTAAATAAACCAGTCTTTCAAATTATACGTTGTCTTTACTAGATTTTGAAATATCG
The DNA here is from genome assembly GCF_019278425.1 of Winogradskyella sp. HaHa_3_26. Classification (NCBI taxonomy): domain Bacteria; kingdom Pseudomonadati; phylum Bacteroidota; class Flavobacteriia; order Flavobacteriales; family Flavobacteriaceae; genus Winogradskyella; species Winogradskyella sp. HaHa_3_26. The sequence goes on from NZ_CP058981.1 coordinate 3,072,471, forward strand.
TAATTAATATATTTTTTCTTCATCCATAAATAAGCAAAACAATCCATTAAAGGACCAAGTAATCGGTTCCAAAGTCCAAATTTAGCAGTTCCTGCCATTCTAGGGAAGTGTTGTACAGTAATTTGCGTTACACGTCCATTTTGTAACATAATCATGGCAGGTAAAAAACGGTGTAATCCTCTAAACATCGGAATGTGTTTAGCATAATCTGTTTTTATAACTTTAAGCGGGCAACCGGTATCATCCATGCCATCATGCGTAAATGCACGTCTTATACCATTAGCAATTTTAGAAGACATGTTCTTTACAAAAGAATCTTTTCGATTAGAGCGTACACCTGTAACCAGCTCATGTTGACCTATATGTTCTAAAAGGATATTGAAATCTTCTGGAGCAGTTTGTAAATCAGAATCTATATAACCTACCAATTCAGTATCTACAGCATCAAACCCAGCCTTAATAGCCGCACTTAAGCCTCTGTTTTCTTTAAATAAAATATATTCAAACGCTTCATTACGTTTACAAATAGTTTCAATTAAAGCTTGGCTATTATCACTAGAACCATCGTTCACAAATAAGATAGCGGTAGATACAGTTGCAATCTTAAGATAGTTAGAAAGTTCCTTTTCTACACGTTCTAGGTTCTCTTCTTCATTATAAACCGGAACTATAATGGTAAATTGGTACGTCATTCGTTTTGTTACTTAATGGGCACAAAAATATCGTTTTTTTGTGTCACGGCATAAGTCTTGTAGTTTAATGTATAGTTGTGGAGAGGTTTAATCTAGACATTAATTAGTATTCTCCATTTCAACTCTTATTTTGTTCGATTTCTCTCGTATTTCAAGTTCATGGAATACTTAATCACATCTTTTTCCTCATCAATATATTCAGAGAAACTCTCTGTTTTTTTATTTCCAAAAGAATTATAAATTGAATCTAATAGCTATAACTAAAAAGACTTCAGTTTATTTAAAGCTTAATTATTCAACAATATCAATAGGGACTTCAATGAATGTATTATCCCAAGCCATCGTTAATTTTAAATGCCCTGTTTTATTATCAAATGCAATTGTAAAACGTTCAACTGTAATATCGAGTTGTTGTGCAGGAACAATAATTTCTAAAGCATCGTAATTAGGATCCCACATAGGTTCCATCTTTTCGTTAACACCCCATTCGTATTGTTTAGAGTTAAACATCACCTTCCATGAATCTTCCATTGGTACAGTCCAAATGGTATATTTTCCTTTTCTTAACTCAATACCATCAATCATCAATGATTTATTAGTTTCAAAAGTCGTTGCTTCGTTAGCTCCTGTTCTCCAAACTTCATCAAAAGGAACAAGTGCTCCAAAAACCTCACGATCGCGTTTAGAAGGTCTGTTGTATTCTACCGTGATATCTAAATCGTTTAATGAAATCTTTGCAGAATCCTTTGGACTTAAACGTGGAGAGAAAATATTTTCAACAAAAACAGAATATGAAAGTAAGCCTAAAGCTAAAATAAACAAAATGATAAGGAGGCGTTTCAGCATGATTATAAATCTTAATAAATTTTAATTTGAAATAATAACACAAACATAAGTATTCAAGATTTAAAGATAATTCAAATCCCTAACTTTATGATTGGTTAACGTTGAATTTTAAGTTTTTCTTATAAAACGGAAATTATTATTAGAATTTTATAACCGTTCAAGTTTTCAATCTTATTAATGTATAATTTTACACTCTAAATATGAGTCCATGTTAATTTCTTCTTTTCAATGTTTTTTAGAGACATTAAAATCACATCCTATAATAGATATTTCAGTAGCCAAAGGTACTTGTGTTTCTTTAGATTTATCGGTTGAGAATACTGAATTAAAACAAGTTAATGTTTCGTCTTCTAAAGATTTGGAAGCGTATATCTGGAATTACATGAAACAAAATAATGCTAAATTGGCTTTCGGCGGTTATTTAGAACAGCGTGGTATTTATCAACGTAGTGATTATTTTAATCAACTAAATAAAGAAACGGAACGTAATATTCACATTGGTTTAGATCTTTGGATTGAAGCAAATACAGCGATATTTTCACCTTTAAAAGGAACTATTCATAGTTTTAAAAATAACACCAATTATGGAGATTATGGCCCAACTATAATTTTGAAACATAAAATTGAAGAATTTGAGTTTTACACACTCTATGGACATTTAAGTTTAGCTTCAATTGAAAACCTGAAAGTTGGAGCAGAGGTGAAGCAAGGAGAACAGATCGCAAATTTAGGGACAGCAGAGATTAACGGTGATTATCCTCCACATTTACATTTTCAAATTATAAAAGATATTGAAGATTATAAAGGTGATTACCCAGGAGTTTCTAATCAAATAGATTTAGAATTTTATAAATTGAATTGTCCTGATCCTAATTTATTATTGAAATTGAACAAGTAAAACCTAAGCTTTAATATTCTCGTATGTGTTGTATGAGAGTATTTGTTATTAGTATTTTGTTTTTGTTACCAATAAGTTTGTTGGCTCAGAAAATAGATAATTCAGTTTCGTACCGAAATATAGAGAGTGAAACCTATTTTAGATTTCACTACGATAATGATTATTTTGCTGCTACAGACGAAAACTATACACAGGGTTATAATTTGGAATTAGTTTCTCCTAGTTTAGAAAAAAATCCGATAAATTATCTATTCATTAAACCTAAAGCATCGCATACCAAATATGGTTTATCCTTAGAACATATTGGTTTTACACCGAATGATTATGTAAGTGAAGCTATTCAATTTGGAGATCGTCCTTTTTCTACAGCTATAATGTTGAAGTCATTTACAATTGCCACAGATACCATTCGTAAAACAAGAATATCACAGTCTTTAAGTTTAGGATTAATTGGTCCTGGAGCTTTCGGGAAAGAAATGCAAGTTGGCATTCATGAAGCAACAGGGAATAAAGTTCCTGGTGGTTGGGATAACCAAATTCAAAATGATGTGGTCATTAATTATCAGATAAATTATGAAAAGCAAATTTATCAATACAATCATTTGTTTGCTTTACAAGCGCAATCTTCAGTACAATTAGGGACTTTATTTACAAATACATCTTTAGGTTTTAATACGACCTTTGGAATTCTAAATTCAGAATTTACAGCTGATAAACCTAAAAACAAATTTCAAATTTATGCTTATGCGCAACCGATTATTACTGTTGTTGGTTATGATGCTACTTTGCAAGGCGGCTTATTTAATAGAGATAATCCGTATACAATTTCATCAAAAGGAGTGGAACGTTTTACAGCACAATATAATTATGGTATCGTTATAAAAACAAAAACCATGTATTTTGAATATACCCGATCAGCAATTACACGCGAATTTGAGTCTGGGGTTTCAGCAAAATGGGGAGGCATTAGAATCGGATTCACATTTTAGATCACATAGCGTCTAACGTCAGTTCGAGTGTTTTGAGTGCGAGAGAAACGTATCGAGAACCTTTATTACAAAGAATACTTCTCGATACAAAATCCTGAAAAGAGGATTTCACTTGAAGTGACGTATCAACTTACTTTTTTATTTGTCTTTCAGATAAAATCTTCCCTATAATAAAACCAAGAATAGCAAAACCACCATCAGAAAGTGTAAACCAAAGTTCTTTAGGTAACATAACAATATTAAAAAATGTAGCAGTAAGCATTAAGGCGCCAACAATATAACTTGGTACCATACTTTGCTTAGAAATTTTAGCAGCCACAAACATTCCAATAATAACACCCGTGAAATGAGCTATCACAACACAGATTTTCATCCCTGTAGGAATTAAATTCATGTTATTACTCAACCATTCCATATTTAAAGGATCTGCACCAATTGGGAGAGGAAATAAATTATGACCGATGAGGTTTTCAATACTATAAACAGTTAATGATGCTATTATAAAGCCAAAAATTGTAGCTAAAATATTTCTTATCATTTAGGTTGAATTATTAATGATTATAAATTTAAACTTAGAATATTATAACGTTTCCTTTAACCATTTAAAAAATTCACGTTGCCAAACTAAAGCATTTTGAGGTTTTAAAACCCAGTGATTTTCCTCAGGAAAATATAATAATTTACTTTTCAATCCTAATAATTGAGCAGCTTGGTAAGCCCCTAAACCTTGTTCAATAGGTACACGGTAATCTTTTCCGCCTTGAATAATTAAAATTGGTGTATTCCATTCAGAGATTTTAGTAATAGGGTTAAACTCGTTATATGTTTTTTGAGCAGCTTCATTGGTTTTGTCCCAATATGGTCCTCCAAAATCATGATTTACAAAGAATAATTCTTCGGTAGTTCCGTACATACTTCTGGTATCAAAAACTCCATCATGTGCAATAAAAGATTTAAAACGATTGTTATGAATTCCCGCTAAATAGAAAACAGAATAACCACCAAAACTTGCTCCAATAGCACCTAATCTATCGTTATCTACGTAAGGTTCTTTGGCAATGTCATCTATAGCAGATAAATAATCATCCATGACTTGTCCTCCCCAATCTTTACTAATATCTTCATTCCATTTTACACCATGGCCAGGCATACCACGACGGTTTGGAGCAACTACGATATAACCTTGAGATGCCATTAATTGGAAATTCCAACGGTAAGAATAAAATTGAGATAATGGAGATTGTGGTCCACCTTGAGCATATAATAAGGTTGGGTATTTTTTAGTAGCATCAAAGTTTGGAGGTAAAATAACCCAAACTAACATTTGTTTACCATCAGTAGTTGTAACGTAACGTTTTTCGACGCTTGGTAAATCTACACTAGCGTATAAGTCACTATTGATGTTTGTGAGTTGATTGAATTTTTTAGTTTTTAAGTCGAAACTAAAAATATCAGCAGCATGATTCATATCTGTTCTTGTAACCAAAAGTGTTTTATCCTTTTGTGCAACAATAGAAGTGATATCAAATTGTCCGTTAGAAAGCTGTTCCACAACAGGAGCAATTCGTTTTTTACCAGGGTAATTCACTTTAAAAAGTTGAATTGTTCCATCTACAGGAGCTGTGAAAAAGATATCTTTTCCGTCATTACTCCAAAGAAAACTTCTTACAGCATCGTCCCAGTTGGCTGTTAAATTTTGTTTGATTCCGTTGTTTAAAACAATAATATCATTTTTATCACTTTCGTAACCATCAGTTTTCATTTGTAACCAGGCTAAAGCACCTTTTGAAGAAAAAGCCGGAGTTGTATCATAGCCTTTATTAGCTTCTGTAATGTTCTCTGTCGTTTTATTTTCTAAATTGTATTTAAAAATATTTGTGTCAGTACTGGTCGCATAAGCTTTACCCTTTAGTTTTTTGCTAACATAGTAAATGTCTTTACTGTCAGGTGACCAAATGTAATCTTCATCACCACCAAAAGGACGTTGTGGCGTATGGAAAGGTTCATTTGGCATCACATCTATTCCTGTTTCATTATCGTTTCCGACTTGTTTATAGAATAAGTGATTAAAATTACCATCTTGCCAAGTATCCCAATGGCGAATGTCTAAATCAGAAAAAATATAAACTTCAGCAGCTTTTAAATCCTTATAAACATCTTTCCCTTTGACAGCTTCAATAGCGACTTCTTTGTTGAATAATTGATACGTACCGTCAGGAGATATATTTTTGTCACTTACCGTAACCTCTTCTTTTGTTATTTCAGTAGCATCACCACCCGAAATAGGCATTTTATAATATTTAGAGTCGTAACCATTTGTTTGAATATCCGGTGTTTTTATAGCGAAAAAAATAGTTGAAGCATCTTCGTTGAGTCCCATAACGCTTAAGCGTTCTACTTTCCATAATAATTCGGGGGTCATTGTTTTTTGTGCGGTAACTAAAGTGCTGCTTAACATAAAGGTTATAATTAGGACTATATTTTTCATAATGAATGTATTAATTGTAGTCTGTTTTATTGGGTTATAAAACGTTGATTTTTATTGTGAATTTAGAAGTGTAAATTTAAGAATTTTCTTTGTGATAAACACCAGTCAGTTCGAGTGTTTTGAGTAAGCGAGAAACGTATCGAGAACGTTGGTTGTTACGAATACTTCTCAATACAAAATCCCAAAAAGAAGATTTCACTCAAAGTAACGTTGAGCTTCAATTTATATGCTTCCGTCAGTTCGAGTGTTTCGAGTGCGCGAGAAACGTATCGAGAACGTTAGTTACTTTGAATACTTCTCAATACAAAATCCCAAAAAGAAGATTTCACTCAAAGTAACGTTGAGCTTCAATTTATATGCTTCCGTCAGTTCGAGTGTTTCGAGTGCGCGAGAAACGTATCGAGAACGTTAGTTACTTTGAATACTTCTCGATACAAAATCCCTAAAAAGGGATTTCATTCAAAGCAACGTATGAGGTTCAATTTATATGCTTCCGTCAGTTCGAGTGTTTCGAGTGCGCGAGAAACGTATCGAGAACGTTAGTTACTTTGAATACTTCTCAATACAAAATCCTAAAAAGGGATTTCATTCAAAGCAACGTTGAGGTTCTATTTATATTATTCCGTCAGTTCGAGTGTTTTGAGTGCGCGAGAAATGTATCGAGAACTTTTGTTAATCAAATATCTGTCTATTAGGTTTTAAATGCAATTTATTATCTTGTAACCATGAAACAGTCCTATGTTTACATATTAAAATGTTCAGATAATTCTTATTACACAGGTATAACTTCTAATCTAACTAAAAGAGTAGAGGAGCATAAAACAGGGAAACACAAGGATAGTTATACTTATAAAAGAAGACCTCTAAGTTTAGTTTATTATGCTGAGTTTACGGATATAAATTTAGCTATTCAAACTGAAAAACAAATAAAGAAATGGTCAAGGATAAAAAAAGAAGCTTTGATCAGTGGTGACTTTGAAAAGTTACCTAACCTCGCAAAGAAGAATTTTGATAAATGAAGCTTCTCGATACAAAATCCCAAAAAAGGGATTTCACTCGAAGTGACGTATGAGGTTAGTTTTGTATTATTCCGTCAGTTCGAGTGTTTCGAGTAAGCGAGAAATGTATCGAGAACTTGTGTTACTTTGAATACTTCTCGATACAAAATCCCAAAAAAGGGATTTCACTCGAAGTGACGTTATGAGGTTAGATTTGTACTCTTCCCGTCAGTTCGAGTGTTTTGAGTGAGCGAGAAACGTATCGAGAACTCTTGTTATTACGAATACTTCTCGATACAAAATCCCAAAAAAGGGATTTCACTCGAAGTGACGTATGAGGTTCGTTTTGTATTATTCCGTCAGTTCGAGTGTTTTGAGTGAGCGAGAAACGTATCGAGAACTCTTGTTATTACGAATACTTCTCGATACAAAATCCCAAAAAAGGGATTTCACTCGAAGTGACGTTATGAGGTTAGATTTGTACTCTTCCCGTCAGTTCGAGTGTTTTGAGTGAGCGAGAAACGTATCGAGAACGTTAGTTATTTTGAATACTTCTCGATACAAAATCCCTAAACAGGGGATTTCACTCGAAGCGACGTTGAGGTCCGATTTATATACCTCCGTCAGTTCGAGTGTTTCGAGTAAGCGAGAAACGTATCGAGAACTAAGTGGTCTTTTTAAGACTCATAGGAACTCCATTCAATAACGTTGGATGAAAATGAATACGTTTCATTAAGTTTTCCAGTCAAAGTCATACTCTTAATCTCAGCATCCAGTTCGCCATCTAGCCATAAAACATTATCAGCATTAGGCATTTCTGTAGTAGAAAGGTCAAATTTGCAATCAGGAAAATCCTCATTATACCTTGTGCCATCTTCCAATATTTCAAAATGTTGCTGTGGGCAATGGCATTCTATTACAGTAATATCTCTGGCTTCAATGTAAGTTGTATAAGATTGATTGAAGTCTATAACATAAGTTTTTTTCTTTTTTATCATTGTGAGAGCACCTATGGTAAGGTCATGTCTTTCATCTACTATGTTTCCAGCAATCTCTAAAGAAAGTGTAAATTCGAAATCTGAAACGTCCTGATTTGAAATATCCATCATATTTTTTGTTCGTTATATTAACATAACGAAATTAAAAACAAAAGTTATAAGGTAAGCTGTATTTTTAAATATTCTTGGAGAATTTAGTTTTGATTGATAATCTTAAATATTGATCCATAATAGGGCGGTAAGTTTTATTAAAGATGTAGATTTATTAGAGAGAAGTAATTGCTTCTCGATACAAAATTCCTAAAAAGAGAATTTCACTCGAAGTGACGTTGAGGTTTGTTTTATATTCTTCCCGTCAGTTCGAGTGTTTTGAGTAAGCGAGAAATGTATCGAGAACGGTGTACGTATATGAAAAGTAGCGTCTTCATTATCAGCTGCCTTTCGGGTTTATATATCTTCTATAAAGAAACAAAAAATAAAATTAAATCAATGACTAAGCTATTTTTTATATGCGCTGTTGTGTTTAGTATTTTTATTTTCTTTTGGTTTATAGCTTTCCAGGATCTTTATTCTAGGCTTAGATTTGGTTATCTACTTTAAGCTTAAAATACGTAGTATGGACGACGCTACATAGGATATTCAGCCACCAGACATTGTTTTGTTTTAAAATTGGTTATATACCGATATATGGCTTGTTTTAAAATAAAAACTTTCTTCGAATCCTTATTATTTAAATTTCTAAAAATGATGAGTTGTTGAAAAAAACATCAATGTAAGGGACTATAAGTCAGGTGTTTATTAGTGTTAAATAATATAACAAACTTGACTTTCTCATTTTTTTTCAATAACTTCAGACAAACTGTTTAACGTTTTCAAACGTTCTGAGAGCGCGCTCTCAACGATTTCAATCGAACAGTTTGGCGCTTTAAAAATCTTCCTACGTCGATTTTCAAATCACATCATTTTTGGAAACTTAAAAGACCTCGAAGAAAGCTACAATGTTTGGTGGATGACCGAAAGTCGGCAATATTAATCACAACTTGTGTTATTACGAATACTACTCGATACAAAATCCAGAAGAGAGGATTTTACTCGAAGTGACGTTGAGGTTCGTTTTATATTTTTCCGTCAGTTCGCGTGTTTTGAGTAAGCGAAAAACGTATCGAGAACTTTTGTTAATAAGAATACTTCTCGATACAAAATTCCAAAAAGGAAATTCCACTCGAAGTGACGTATGAGGTTCGTTTTATATTTTTCCGTCAGTTCGCGTGTTTTGAGTAAGCGAGAAATGTATCGAGAACTTTTGTTAATAAGAATACTTCTCGATACAAAATTCCTAAAAAGAGAATTTCACTCGAAGTGACGTTGAGGTTTGTTTTATATTCTTCCCGTTAGTTCGAGTGTTTTGAGTAAGCGAGAAACGTATCGAGAACTTGTGTTATTACGAATACTACTCGATACAAAATCCAGAAGAGAGGATTTTACTCGAAGTGACGCTATGCGTCTTTAAGTATAAAACAAAAAAATCCTGATGGGTTACATCAGGATTTTTAAATTCTATTTATTCGGTTTCTACTTTCGTAGAAATTACATTATTCAACTAATACCCATTCTCCTTTTTCTAATAAAGGAATGGCTTGTTTGTATTTAACGTCTTTGCTTTCTCCGCTCATAACGTTCTTAATCGTTATTTTATCATTACGACCAATTTTTGGTTGATCTCTAACAATCGTTTCAACAACTTGTTGCTGTTGTTGTGAAGCTCCTGCACCTGCAGCTCTATTTTGAGAAGAACGCTCATCTAAATTAGGAATCTCATCTTTTTGAGTTTCTAATTTTTCTTGCTTACGTTGTTTTGCTTCTTGAATTGTATTTGCTGTTTCCTGTGGAATTTCACCTTTAAATAAGAATGAAATAACATCTTTATTCACTTGGTCAATCATGGCTTTAAACAATTCAAAAGACTCAAATTTATAAATTAACAACGGATCTTTTTGCTCGTGTACAGCTAACTGAACCGATTGCTTTAATTCGTCCATTTTACGCAAATGTACTTTCCAAGCATCATCAACAATTGCTAAAGTAATGTTCTTTTCAAAATCATTAATTAACTGTGTTCCTTTAGTTTCGTATGCTTTTTCTAAATCGGTTACAACTTGTAAGTTTTTAACACCATCAGTAAAAGGCACCACGATTCTTTTAAAACGATCGCGTTGTGTGTCATATACATTTTCAATGACAGGAAATGCTAAATCTGCAGCACGTTGCATTTTTTCACGATAATGTTTAAAAGCGGCTTTGTAAATGATTCCTGCAATTTCTGTTGCATTCTTTTTCCCGAATTCAGCTTCAGAAATAGGTGATGCCATTGAGAAATAACGAATCAATTCAAATTCAAAGTTTTTAAAATCATTAGCGTTTTTATTGCTTTCTGCAATACCTTCAGAGGTATCAAAAATCATGTTTGCTAAATCGACTCTAAGACGTTCTCCATGTAAGGCATTACGACGACGTTTGTAAATAACTTCACGTTGTGCATTCATAACATCGTCATACTCTAATAAACGTTTACGAACACCAAAGTTATTTTCTTCAACTTTTTTCTGTGCACGTTCAATAGACTTAGAAATCATACCGTGTTGAATGACTTCTCCTTCTTTTAAGCCCATTCGGTCCATCATCTTAGCAATACGCTCAGATCCAAATAAACGCATCAAGTTATCTTCTAAAGAGACATAGAATTGTGAACTTCCTGGATCTCCTTGACGACCAGCTCTACCACGTAATTGTCTGTCTACACGACGTGAATCGTGACGCTCAGTACCTACAATGGCTAAACCTCCTGCTTTTTTAACTTCATCACTTAATTTAATATCGGTACCACGACCAGCCATGTTGGTGGCAATAGTAACTTGACCCGCATTACCTGCTTGTGCTACGATATCTGCTTCTTTCTTATGTTGTTTCGCATTTAAGACATTATGGTCTATCTTACGAATGCTTAGCATTTTACCTAAAAGTTCTGAAATCTCAACGTTAGTTGTACCAATTAATACAGGTCTTCCAGCTTGTGCTAAAGCAGTAACTTCATCAATTACGGCATTGTATTTTTCACGTTTTGTTTTGTAAACTAAATCGTCTCTGTCATCTCTAGCGATGGGTCTGTTGGTTGGAATTTCAACCACATCTAATTTGTAGATTTCCCAAAGTTCACCCGCTTCTGTAACTGCTGTACCTGTCATACCAGATAGTTTACGGTACATTCTAAAGTAATTTTGAAGGGTTACTGTAGCAAATGTTTGTGTAGCTGCTTCAATTTTTACACTTTCTTTAGCTTCAATCGCTTGGTGTAATCCGTCTGAATAACGACGGCCATCCATAATACGACCTGTTTGCTCATCAACAATCATAACCTTGTTTTCCATAACAACGTAATGGTTGTCTTTCTCGAATAAGGCGTAAGCTTTTAGAAGTTGATTAAGCGTATGAATACGTTCCGATTTAATTCCGAAGTCTTTAAATAATTCTTCTTTAAGATCAGCTTCTTCTTCAGAAGATAAATTCTTGTTTTCAATCTTAGCGATTTCAATTCCTATTTCTGGCATCACGAAGAAATCGGGATCATCCTCACCTGAAAGGAATTCAACACCTTTATCAGATAATTCAACTTGATTGTTTTTTTCATCAATTACATAATAGAGTTCTGCATCTACAATAGGCATTTCTCTATTATTGTCTTGCATGTAATGATTTTCTGTTTTTTGAAGTAATTGCTTGATCCCTTCTTCAGATAAAAACTTAATCAATGCTTTATTTTTAGGGATCCCTCTGTAAGCTCTTAATAATAAGAAACCACCTTCTTTAGTATCGCCAGCAGCAATCAGTTTTTTAGCTTCTGCTAAGACACCAATTAAATATTTACGTTGTACTTCTTCAATGGCATTTACTTTAGGTTTTAAGGCATCAAATTCATGTATCTCTCCTTTTGGTACTGGTCCAGAGATGATTAATGGTGTACGTGCATCATCGACTAAAACGGAATCGACCTCATCTACAATAGCATAATGATGTGGACGTTGCACTAAATCTTCTGGCGAATTGGCCATGTTATCACGTAAATAATCGAAACCAAATTCGTTATTTGTTCCGTAAGTAATATCTGCATTGTAAGCTTTACGACGTGCATCAGAGTTTGGTGTGTGGAAATCGATACAATCGATACTCATACCATGAAACTGAAATATTGGTGCCATCCAAGCACTATCACGTTTTGCCAAGTAATCATTTACAGTTACTAGGTGTACGCCTTTACCCGCTAAGGCATTTAAGTATACAGGAAGTGTTGCAACTAAAGTTTTACCTTCACCTGTTTGCATCTCTGCAATTTTTCCTTGGTGCATTGCAATACCACCAATTAACTGAACATCATAATGAATCATGTCCCAAGTAATTGGTTTACCTGCAGCATCCCAAGAGTTTTCCCAAATAGCTTGATCGCCTTCTAGGTTGACATAATCGTGTTCTCCGGAAATCTCACGGTCAAAAGCATTTGCTGTTACCGGTATTTGTGTGTTATGAACAAAACGCTTTGCTGTTTCTTTAACGACGGCGAAGGCTTCAGGAAGAATATCGTTTAAAACACCTTCGGTTATTTCGTAAATCTCATCGTCAATTTTATCAACTTCAAGATAAAGATCTTCGCGAGCATCAATATCTTCAGTATTTTTTGCTTTTTCTAAAAGGTCTTCTTTTTTAGTATTTAAGGGTTGCCTGGCTTCTGCTATTTTAGCTTTAAACTCGGCAGTTTTTGCCCTAAGTTCATCGTGTGATAAGGCCTCTAAAGCTTTCTCGAAAGTTTTTATTTTTTCAACAATAGGTTTAATGGCACTTACATCTTGTTTGGATTTATCTCCAACAAAAACCTTAAGTACTTTATCTAAAAAAGTCATAGTTAATCATTTGTAACGGATTGGCATTTGCCAATCTTAGTATTAATTTCAGTTAGTTGTTTTAAGATATCATTTACATCTTAGAACATATAGGTTATTTCAGATTAAAATGTATCCGAAAATAAAAAAAGTCCCTCAGTTATAATAACGCAAGAGACTTTTTTGTGATAATTTTATATGTTAATATTCATCCTCATTCCAGAGGTAATCTTCGTCAGTAGGATAATCTGGCCAAATTTCTTCGATAGAGTCGTAAGAATCTCCTTCATCTTCTATCGCTTGTAAATTTTCTACAACTTCTAATGGTGCTCCTGTTCTAATTGCATAGTCAATAAGCTCATCTTTTGTTGCCGGCCAAGGTGCATCACTTAAATAAGATGCTAATTCTAATGTCCAATACATAATTGCGTGTAATTTAATTTTTGCAAAAATAATTTTTTAGTTGAATAATTCAAGAAAAAATCAAATTAATTAACTCTTAAAATAAATATTTTAATTTTTTGGTCTCGCTTAACATTTATATTAGTGCATTTTGAATTCGATCAAATTTCACTTATAAATGTTTCATCATTAATTAAAAGAACGTGTAATCTTCAACTTTTGCTTTCGGACTAATTTTTTGCTTTTTTAGTCTTAAGCGTTTAAAATAATATTAGTTTAATCATCTAGTTCTCGATACATTCTGACGAAAAGGTCAGAATACTCGAACTGACGGTCATTATTAAACTTTGTTTTCAATACATTCTGGCTAAAAGGCTAGAATAATCGAACTAACGATTATTATTTTAAGATTCTTTATTCGGAATCCATTTGATCTCTTCAGCTTGTAAGTCATAAGACAACTTCCGTGCCAACACAAAAAGGTAGTCAGATAGTCTATTGATATACATTAAAGTTTCGGGTTGAAACGGTTCTAAGTCGTTAAGGTGAGATGCTAAACGTTCAGCTCTACGGCACACAGTACGTGCTATGTGACAAAATGACACGGTTTGATGGCCGCCAGGAAGCACAAAGTGCGTCATAGGTGGTAGGCTGTCTTCCATGAGGTCTATTTCCTTCTCTAACTTCTCAATATCCTTGGTGTGTATTTTAGGGATATTTAAACGTGATTTACCATTTTTTAAGGTTGCCTTTTCAGGATCGGTTGCTAATATGGCGCCAACGGTAAATAAACGATCTTGAATATCCATCAAGGTGTTTTTATACATTGGGTTGATTTCTTGATCTCTGATTAAACCAATATGAGAGTTGAGTTCGTCAATGGTACCGTAACTTTCTATTCTTATATGGTGCTTTGGGACACGTGTGCCACCGAAAAGGGCAGTTGTGCCTTTGTCTCCTGTTTTTGTGTATACCTTCATATAAACAAAGTTAAGAGTTATGAGTTAAATGTTATGTGTTTGAAAATGTTTTTTTATGGGTGAGATGGTGAGATGGTGAGTTGGTGAGATGGTGAGATGGTGAGATGGTGAGATGGTGAGATGGTGAGATGGTGAGATGGTGAGATGGTGAGATGGTGAGATGGTGAGATGGTGAGATGGTGAGATGGTGAGATGGTGAGATGGTGAGATGGTGAGATGGTGAATAGGTGAGATGGTGAAACGGTAATATAATTCGTAGACTCACTACATCACCACATCACCACATTACTTTTTTTAAAGAAGAGATTAAAGGCTATAATAATAGCATAATTCGTAGACTCACTACATCACTACATCACTACATCACTACATCACTACATCACTACATCACTACATCACTACATTACTACATCACTACATTACTACATCACTTTTTTTTAAGAAGAGATTAAAGGCTATAATAATAGCATAATTCGTAGGCTCACCACATCACCACATCACCACATTACTACATTACTACATCACCACATTACTTTTTTTAAAGAAGAGATTAAAGGCTATAATAATAGCATAATTGGTAGGTTCACCACATCACCACATCACCACATCACCACATCACCACATCACCACATCACCACATCACCAAATTCTCGTATCCCTTTTTTATGAATTAAAAGTATCACTCTCAATGACACCATCTCGTAAACGAATAACGCGCTTAGCGTGGGCTGCAATATCTTCTTCGTGCGTTACCATGATTACTGTGTTTCCTGATTTATGAATATCTCCAAAGAGTTTCATGATTTCCACGCCTGTTTTAGAATCTAAGTTTCCTGTGGGTTCATCGGCAAGAATTATTGAAGGTTTATTTACTAAAGCTCTTCCTACGGCAACACGTTGTCTTTGTCCACCAGAAAGCTGATTAGGTTTGTGATCCATTCTGTCGGCTAAGCCTACATCATTTAAGACTTCTGTAGCACGTTCTTCTCTTGCTTTTTTAGAAATTCCGGCATAAACCATTGGTAAAGCTACATTGTCTAAAGCTGTGGTTCTTGGTAAAAGGTTGAAAGTTTGAAAAACGAATCCGATTTCTGTGTTTCTAATGTCTGCAAGATCATCATCACTCATTTTACTTACATCCTTTCCATTTAGATTATAAGAACCTCCCGTTGGTGTGTCTAGGCAACCAAGTAAATTCATTAATGTAGATTTCCCAGAACCCGAAGGTCCCATGATAGCGACATATTCTCCACGTTTAATATCTAAATCGATACCCTTTAAGACATGAACGATTTCTTGTCCTAATTTAAAATCTCTAATGATATTTCTAATTTCAATGACGTTGTCACTCATAATTTTATATTTTTTGTCACCTTGAGCGCAGTCGAAAGGTCTTAAAAGTACAATTTTATTTGGTTTTTACTGCGCTCAACCTCACATACGATATTAGTTGTAAATCTACCTGCAAGATAAAAGGTTTTTGCAGTTGTTATATTATAAGACGCTAAAACAGTTAGGTTGTTACAGTCTAATTTTAAAATGTTCTTTCTTTTGTTCTTTTCTGAAAAAAACAAAGCCTAAATGAAAGGTATCTACAGTTACAGTTACTGCATCGTGATTTTTAATGTAATCCCAAGCTTCTGTCATGCCTTGAGACCAATAAATATCATCAAAAACAAAAATACTGTCGTTATGAATTTTAGGTAATAAGGCTTCGAAATATTTGATGGTTGCTACTTTATTATGATGACCGTCAAAGAAGATGAAATCGAAATTTGAATCTTTTAAATTGGGGATGGTTTCTTTGAAATCATCAATTATAAATTCAACATTGTTAATGTTTTTTTGTTTTAATTGAGAGCTAGCAAAGGCTGAGGTATTTGGGCAACCCTCAATCGTGGTAATTTTAGTTTTAGGATTTGCTAGGGCTAGAGCGTAAGTGCCCATGCCTAACGAAGTTCCTAATTCTAAGCTGTTTTTAAAGTTGAAATATTTTGAAAGTCTGTAAAGTAGTTTGACATCTTTTATAGAACTACTAGAGGTACTGACCATTTTGCTTACTTTTCTTTTGTGCGCATCTAGAGCTTTAGAACCTTCTCCTAAATCTGTAACTTGTAAAAGTGTATTCGATTTTTTTAATTCCTTTTTATAAGATTTTAACGGATTGTAGGCTTCGTAAAATGTCTTGTCATAAAGGCATTTTGTGACAAAATTGTATACAAAAGGGGAGTGGACACCGTGGTGGTTGGTGGCTTTTGTTAAGAATTTTATGTAAGATTTTAGTTGGTACAATGTTTTGGTTTTATTTTTCTCGCAGAGTTTCAGAGTTTCAGAGTTTCAGAGTTTCAGGTTCTCATTGTTTTAAAGTGACAGCATTGCGGAGTTTTAAAAATGATTCATTTATTGTTTTTATAATGTCAAAATATTAGTTTTTCACGCATCACCGCATCACCGCATCACCGCATCACCGCATCACCGCATCACCGCATCACCATTCAACTATCCCTCCAATTTCTCAGATAATTCAAACCAACGTGTTTCCTTTTTTTCTATAGTATCAATAATGACCTGAAGTTGATCTGATAGTTTTGTAATTTCCTCTTGTGATAACTCCGGATTAAGAAACTTAGTTTCTAAAGCGGCTTTGTCTAACTCTAAAGATCGTATTTTAGACTCTAAGTTTTTGTGCTCTTTTTGTTCGTTATAATCTAGTTTGTTGACTTCGTTTTGTTTAGTCGATTTTGTGTTATCTGTTTTTGCGACAACTTCAATTTGTTTAGATTGACTGCTGTCATAAGCTCTAAAGTCTGAATAGTTACCAGGGAAACCATCAACAACACCTTCGCCTCTAAAAACAAACATATGATCTACAATTTTATCCATAAAGTAACGGTCGTGAGAGACTACTAAAAGCACACCAGGGAAATCCATTAAGAAATCTTCAAGGACATTTAGGGTTACAATATCTAAGTCGTTTGTAGGTTCATCGAGAATTAAAACATTTGGATTTTGAATTAAAACAGTACATAAATACAGACGTTTTTGTTCACCTCCACTTAGTTTTTCAACAAAATCCCATTGCTTTTTCCTGTCAAATAAAAAGCGTTCTAATAATTGCTGAGCACTAATTTGTCGGCCTTTAGCTAAAGGAATATAGTCACCAAATTCTTTTATAACATCAATAACTTTTTGGTTAGGTTTAGCCTTAATACCACCTTGGGTATAGTACCCGATTCTTACGGTTTCTCCAATCACTACTTTTCCGGCATCAGGTTGAAGCGTTTCGGTTAGTAAGTTAAGAAAGGTCGATTTTCCTGTTCCGTTTTTTCCAATGATACCTATACGTTCGCCTTTTTTAAAGGTGTATTCAAAATCCTTTAAAATGGTTTTATTTTTAAACGCTTTAGAAACTTTATGGAATTCAATAATCTTACTTCCTAAGCGTTCCATGTGGATTTCTAATTGCACTTGGTGGTCATTACGACGTTGGCTTGCTTTAGATTTTATTTCATGGAAATCGTCAATTCTACTTTTAGATTTTGTAGTACGTGCTTTAGGTTGGCGACGCATCCAATCTAGTTCTTTTTTAAAGAGTTGTTTGGCCTTACCTACTTCAGTAGCTTGGTTTTCTATTCGGGCTTCTTTCTTCTCTAAATAATACGAGTAATTTCCTTTATAGGTATGCAGCTGACCATGATCGAGTTCTATAATTTCATTACAAACACGTTCTAAGAAATAACGGTCGTGCGTTACCATAAAAAGCGTTTGTTGTGTTTTGGAAAAATAGTCTTCTAACCATTCAATCATTTCAAGATCAAGGTGGTTAGTAGGTTCATCGAGGATAAGGATATCGGGTTTGCTTAACAAGGCTTGTGCTAAAGCCAAACGTTTTTTCTGTCCACCAGAAAGCGTTTTAACTTTAACGGTAAGGTCATCTAGTTTTAACTGCGATAAGGTTTGTTGGTATTGGGTTTCAAATTCCCACGCATTATGACGATCCATACCTTCAAATGCTTTTTGATAGGCATCAGCATCTTCAGGGTTTTGTAACGCATGTTCGTAGGCTTCAATGATTTTTAAAATCGGAATATCTGAAGCAAAGATGGTTTCATCAAGGGTTAATTCAGGGTTTAAATCGGGTTCTTGATCTAAAAAAGCCAATCGTAATCCTTTTCTAACGACTATTTGCCCATCGTCAGGCGTGTCTTTTCCAGCTAACATTTTAAGGATCGATGTTTTTCCACTTCCATTTTTAGCGACAAAAGCGATTTTTTGATCTTTATGAATACTGAATGATAAATCTTTAAAGAGTACTAACTCGCCAAAAGACTTTGATATGTTTTCTACGTTAAGGTAATTCAAAGTTGTTTTTTTACAAAGAACGGAAATAAACCAAAAAGAATCGTATTAGTTTTAATATTAGTGTTGATAGATTATATTTGCCTCCTAAGATCTATAGTTACTATGAAGCCTATTAAGCTTTTAATTATTTTATTATGTTGTATTGTGGTGTCCTCTTGTATTCCACATAAAGATACGGTTTACTTACAAATAAAGGAAGATGCTTCCAATGATAGTATTGTAAATAACCTTACGGAAATTCAGAAACCCTACCGTATTCAAGTTAATGATATTTTGAACATAAGAGTGAAAGCGCTTGATCAAGAAACGGTATCAATATTAAACCCAGCAGGTGATGGCGATTTAAATGCAAGTAGTGCAGAGCGTGCTTATTTTGATGGCTTTACGGTAGATGTGCATGGGAATGTTAGAATACCAACCTTAGGGTATTTAAATGTGTTAGGGTTTACCACAGAAGAAATTGAAAATCTTATTGAAGCCAAGTTACTTGATGAGCAATTTAAAGAAACTGCTAATATTTTTGTAACTGTAAAATTAGCAGGCTTACGTTACACCGCCAATGGAGAGGTAGGGTCGCCAGGAAGTAATGTGTTATTTTCAGAACGTGTTAATATATTTGAAGCTATCGCTAATGTGGGTGAAATCCCTGTGACAGGAAATAAAAAAGATGTTTTAATTATCAGGCAATATCCTCAAGGTCAAAAAATACATCATTTAGATTTAACGGATATAAAAGTGATGCAGTCTCCATATTATTATATACAGCCTAATGATATAATTTATGTGAAGCCATTAAAGCAAAAATCTATAGGGACGGGGGAAACAGCATTGTCTAGTATAACTGCTATCGCCTCTATACTTTCTTTAATTACTACAGCCGTATTACTTTATTCTAGATTATAATTACCTATGAGAGATTACGACGAAATGGATGACCAAGACTCACAAAGCATGAGTTTTGACTTTAGGGGCTTTCTTTTTAAAGTATTAAACCTTTGGAAGTTTGTTCTTATATGTATAGGTGTAGCTATGTTAATTGCTTATTTTATTAATGTAAGAAAACAAAACGTTTACAAACTAGATTCATTGATTTCTGTAGAGAATGATCAAAATCCCTTTTTTACGGCCAATACTAGTATCTCCTTTAATTGGGGAGGGACCTCGGGTAAAGTAGGTAAAATAATTACCGCCATTAAAACCCGTACCCATAACGAGATGGTTGTAGATTCTCTTCAATATTATATGCAGTATTTAGAAGAAGGGAAATATCGTAAAATTGATATTTATAAAAAAGCTCCTTTCGAGTTTATAATTGATAAATCTAAAGACCAAGTTCTTAATTATCCTGTAGGAATTCGATTTTTGAGTGCTAATGAATTTGAGATTTTTACAGCATACGAAGGCACAAGTGCGGCTTCTCAAAAGTATGGTGATAAATCTAAATCTCATGTCACAATGCCAAATGGGGCTTTTAAAAAAACATTTAAAAATGGAGAAGCTATTTCTTTACCCTTTCTTAATGGTAAGGTGATGGTTAAGCCCGGTTATAATGTTTTAGTTGGCTCTGAATATTTTCTTAAGTTTAGCAATTTTGATGGCATTGTTCATGACTATAAGACGAGCGTTATTGTAGGAACAGTTAATTCTTCTTCAGGTTCTATCTTAAAGTTAGAATTGGCTGGTAATAATAAAGCTAAAATTGTAGATTATTTGAATGCGACTTCTGCTATTTTGAGCGAAACTGAATTGGAGCGTAAAAACTTGTATGCTACAAATACGATTAAGTTTATTGATAGTAGTTTGGCAACTGTTAATACAAACCTCAATGGATTTACAGATGAAATGAATCAATTTCGTAAAGAAAATAAAGTCTTTGATGTTAGTACTGAGATTTCACAGGTTTCAAATAAGCTTCAACAATTTGAATTAGAAAAACAAGTAGAAGCATCTAAGCTTGATTACTTAAGCAACCTTGAGGTTTATTTAAATACAAAAACAGATTATACTAACATCGCTGCTCCAACAAGTGTTGGTATAGATGAAGGTAATATTCTTAATAGTGTCTCTAAAATTGTAGCTTTAGCTGCTGAACGTCAAAATTTAGAGTATACAACTAAAGAAGGGTCAGGACTTTTTAAAGAGTTAGATCGACGTATTGATTCCGAAAAAAATGTTTTGCTCGAAACTGTTGATGCTACTAAAAGAACGATAAATGCTCGAATTCGTACTTTAAATCTTAATATCTCTAATTTAGAATCAGAATTGAGTGATTTACCAGAAGACGAACAACAATTTTTAAAGATTCAACGACAGCTCGATATCAGTCAGGAATCCTATAATATTTATATGGCTAAGCGAAGTGAGGCCGCTATTGTTAAAGCTGCTAATATTTCAGATTTAACAGTCATAGATGAAGCTAAAGATATTGGAGGTGGGTTAATAGGACCTAATAAATCCCTGAATTACATGATGGGCTTAATGTTAGGGTTTTTTATTCCAATGTTTCTTATTTTTATTGTTTACCTACTCGATAATACCATTCATGGGTCTGATGAAATTACCCGTATGTCTAACATCCCAATTCTTGGATTGGTGGGTAAGTATCGCTATAAAAATAATTTAGTAGCTTATGAAAAGCCTAAGTCTGCCGTTGCGGAGTCGTTTAGAGCTATTCGTTCAAGTTTGCAATTTATCTTTAAAAATCAAAAAATTGAAGTAGGTAAAGCGCACACTTTAATGGTTACATCCTCTGTGAGTGGAGAAGGGAAAACATTTACTTCAATCAATATAGCAACCGTATATGCACTTTCTGGTAAAAAAACCATTTTATTAGGACTGGATTTACGTAAGCCAAAAATCTTTGATGATTTTAATATTAATAACGATAAAGGTGTGGTGAATTATCTTATTGGTGATGGTACTTTAGAAGAAATTACAACACATACACATATCGAAAATTTAGATCTTATTCCTTCAGGGCCAATACCTCCTAATCCTTCAGAGCTATTAATGAGCGATCATTTAAAAGAGTTGATTGAGACGTTAAAAGATAAGTATGATGTCATTATTTTAGATACTCCACCCCTAGGGTTAGTAACAGATGCTTTAGAACTTACTCAATATGCTGATGCTACTATTTTTATGGTTCGCTTAGATTACACTAAAAAAGGAATGTTACAATTGGTCAATGCAAAACAGCGTAGTGGGGAGCTTAAAAATGTTAGTTATGTTCTTAACTTTTATAGACATAAAAATAACAGTAATTATGGTTATGGTTACGGTTATGGTTACGGCTATGGCTACGGTTATGGTGTTTATGGAAATGCTTACCATGAAAAGGATAATAATTCGATATTCAAACGTTTTAAGGAATTTGTCAGAAGGATTTAGTTTTGAGACTTGAGACTGTCTAAGTTCATAATTTTAATTATATAGGATAATGATTACTAGAGTACAACTTGTTGTTAAGCGTATTTTTGATATCAGTATTGTATTACTTTTCTTGCCTTTACTCTTTGTTTTTATCGCACTCCTCGTCATTATCGCAACAATTGATAGCAAACAATGGGGGGTTTATACACAGCAACGTATTGGTCAATATGGTAAGTCATTTCAGATTTATAAGATAAGAACCTTAAAAGAAGGGAATCATCAGCTTGGGCACTTAAATACTCACGCCTCTGGTATAGGTGCTTTTTTTCGAAATACAAAACTTAATGAATTGCCGCAATTGTATAACGTACTTAAAGGCGATATGAGTTTTGTTGGTCCTCGTCCAGATATTCCAGGTTTTGCAGACAGCTTAGTAGGCGATGATCGTATAATTTTAAACGTTAAACCAGGTATTACAGGGCCAGCAAGTTTAAAGTACAGAAATGAGGAGGATCTATTAGCAAAGCACAAATCTCCGGAAATATTCAATAGATCGGTTATTTGGCCAGATAAGGTTAAAATCAACAAAAATTATGTGCTTAATTATAGTTTTTACTTAGATTTGAGACTCATATTAAAATCCATTTTTAGACATGATGCATTCAGAAGATAAAATTGCCATTATTGGACTAGGTTATGTAGGCTTGCCTTTAGCAGTAGAATTTGCTAAAAAATTCTTTGTTATCGGGTTTGATATTAATGAACAACGCATTAACGAGTTAAATACAGGTTTAGATAAGACAAGAGAGGTGGATAATGCACATTTAAAGTCTGTTTTAACTACGGATTTAAACGCAAAAACAGGACTCTATATCACGGATGCTTCAGAAACTTTAGCAACAACTAATATTTATATTATTACGGTGCCAACACCTACTGATAAACTAAATAAACCTGTGTTTACTCCCTTAATAAAAGCAAGTGAGACAGTAGGTAAGGTGATGTCTAAAGACGCTATTGTTATTTATGAATCTACCGTATACCCTGGAGCAACAGAACAAGTATGTGTACCTATTTTAGAAGCGTTTTCTAAGCTAGAATACAATAAAGATTTCTTTGCAGGTTATTCGCCAGAGCGTATTAATCCTGGTGATAAAGAACATACAGTGACTAAGATTTTGAAAGTAACCTCGGGTTCTACGCCAGAGATTGCTAAGAGGGTGAACGAACTTTATTTAAAAGTCATTACAGCGGGGACGCATTTAGCACCTTCTATAAAAGTAGCGGAGGCAGCTAAAGTGATTGAGAATTCGCAACGCGATATTAATATTGCCTTTGTTAATGAGTTGTCTAAGATTTTTAGACTCTTAGATATTGATACGAAAGCAGTATTAGAGGCTGCAGGGACCAAATGGAATTTCTTGAATTTTTCACCAGGATTAGTTGGGGGACACTGTATTGGTGTAGATCCTTATTATCTAGCGCAAAAAGCGATAGAATCGGGTTATAATCCTGAAATTATTTTAGCAGGTCGTAAAATGAATGACAGTATGGGGAGTTATGTTGCTACTGAAACTGTAAAAATGATGATCAAAAAAGGAGCAACAATTAAAGGTTCTAAAGTTCTTGTTCTTGGGGTTACTTTTAAAGAGAATTGCCCAGATATAAGAAATTCTAGAGTGATTGATATTATTAAGGAATTAGAAACTTATGATATTAATATAGATGTTTATGATCCATGGGCTTCGCCAGAAGAGGTGAAGCATGAATATGATTTTGATCTTATTAGTAATTTTGATATCTTAAGAAGCGATTATGATGCGGTTATTATGGCCGTAGCACATCAAGAGTTTTTAGACCTAGATATTACCAAACTGAAATCAGAAACCGGTGTTGTTTTCGATGTGAAATCTTTACTTCCAATAGATACCATAGACGCAAGATTATAATGTATTCTCATCCACATCACACAGCAGAGCTTTCAAAATTAAGTTTTTTAATTACAGGGGGCGGAGGTTTTATTGGCTCTAATCTTACAGAATACTTATTAAAATATAATGCTAAAAAAGTTCGCGTTTTAGATAACTTTTCTAATGGTCATCGTGAAAATTTGACGCAGTTTATGGATAACCCGGCCTTTGAATTAATTGAAGGTGATATACGAGATATTGAGACCTGTAAAAAAGCTATGGATGGGATAGATTATGTCTCTCACCAAGCAGCTCTAGGATCTGTTCCGCGTTCTATTAATGATCCAGCGACTACGAATGAAGTTAATATTTCTGGGTTTTTAAATATGATGGTTGCGCTGAAAGATAGTTCAACCGTGAAACGTATGGTTTATGCCGCATCGAGTTCTACTTATGGGGACAGTGAAGCATTGCCTAAAATAGAAGACACCATAGGAAAACCTTTGTCTCCTTATGCAGTAACAAAATACGTCAATGAATTATATGCCGATGTTTTTGGTACGACTTATGATACCGATGTAATTGGTTTACGTTATTTTAATGTATTTGGTCCTAAACAGAGTCCGGATGGCGCTTATGCAGCTGTTATTCCTCTGTTTATGCAAGGACTAAAAGATCATGAGTCTCCTAAAATTAATGGAGATGGTGAGCAGACTCGTGATTTTACATTTATAGATAATGTAGTTCAAGCTAATATCAAAGGTTTTTTTGCTTCAGAGTCGGCTAAGAACGAAGTTTTTAATGTGGCTTGTGGTGAACGTATTACTATTAACTATTTATGGGAGTCTTTGCGTCTTGCTGCTGATTCTGAATTACAAGTGATTTATGGGCCTAACCGCCAGGGTGATGTTAGGGATTCTTTAGCTGATATTTCTAAAGCCCAAGATCTTTTAGGGTATCAGCCTAAATATACGGTTAGGGAGGGTTTAAAGATTACTTGGGATTCGTTTGATTCTTAATATACGCTTTTGTGCGTGTTGAACACCCCTTTCTTCACCTATGTTCCTTCGGGGAATTTTGCCCATGCGCCAGCTCGCCCCTTCACTAAAATAGTCCGCAGGACTATTTCCATATGTCTGGTCGTCCTCTTTGAAAAAAAGAGGGGAGCTTGGTAAGCTTGTTTTTTAGGGATTATATATGGAAAAAGCTGTCTTTTCAGACAGCTTTTTAGATTTAGAGAATAATGTTTACAATACTTCTATTAACTGAAGAGCATTGAATGCTCCGTTATTTAAAGGGTATTGTATACCATTTACTTCTTGGAAGAATGCTACTTTTAAGAAGTAAAGTTGATTTCCAGCACCTGCAGGAATAGCTGTTGGTGCTAAATTTACAGCACTAGTTACACCATTAATAGCTAAATTAATTGTGGGACTCACTTGTAATTCTTTGTCACCTGAACTGAAATCTAAATTTAGAAATCCAGCAATAAAACTTACATGGGTCGCTCCTCCTGGAATTCCTAAATCATGGTTCGGTATTAAATCTACGATATTCACTTCACCAGAGGCGGTGTCTAAAGTAAAATCGGAACGTAGTACAGAACTCATCTGTGCATTACTATTAAAGTCGAAGCTTTTTAATTGTGCTCTTCCTTCAGGAGTTGTGAGACCTATACCAACTTCTCGTTGACCACGTAAGGACGTGATATCAGAATTTTTAACTTTACTCATTACTTGTGTTAATCGTGGAGTTACCCGATTGTCTTTAGCGTCAGTTAATAAGTTTATGATTGCACGACGTAGTATTTTACCACTTGTTGCACAGTGTCCAAATTCTGAACCATTTTCTCGGGTTCTTGCAAATGCGGGATCGTTTTTAATACGATTTGCACTTACACCACCTTTGGTTCTAACTAAATACCCTTCTTTGCCCTTGTAAAAGGTAAGATCGTCCAGGGTTCCTTCGATCTTGATTAAGCTTCTTAATTTTGCCATACGAAATGGGGTTTAAATTATTAATAAAAATTTATTCAGTATTCATTTTAAAAACTTCGATTATCATTGGCGCCTTATTGAACACTAGGTTTATAATTTTACTACTGATATGACAAATTTAGGTTGAGGGTTTGGGTCTTTTTTTTAAGATTTCCGAAATTGTAATTGTTTTCTTTTTGTTTCCGATTTTGACTTTTATTGCCGATTTTGTAACAGTATATTTTAATCGTATTTCTATTTTAATACAGTACTTATGCACTATCTATACACCATCCATACATTATGTATACACTAGCTTTAGTTTAGTTGCTATGTAGGGTAGATTAAGTTATATTAATCTTTAAGTCTGATTTATAGTGTTTTATGTAATTAAATCGATGAAATGCAGGTGTAGTTTTGTTTTGTTGAATTTTTCTTACGATAATACGTGTTACGTCGAAAATTAATGCGTTTAGTGGGTTGTATTTCAAGGTATTGTGTAAATTGTGAGTAATTATTAATCTGTTGAACCCTAAAATTTACCCCAAATGGAAAAGAAGAAACTATTTTTAACCTCCACTGATATTCAGCATATCACAGGTTTAAGTATGCGTACTGCTCGTAATATAATGCAGTTTATACGTGATGAACGTGACTTAGGATCGCGTCAATTGATTCATATTTATGATTTTTGTGCCGTCTTTAACTTACCTGTGAGTGTTGTCTTTGATTATGTTAATACCAATATATTTAATAAGTGTCCTATTAATGAAGAGCTTGTGCGACGTCAGTATCAAAAAAAGACGCTAGAGGACGGCTATACTAATTATTTACATCATAAGGATTTTGAAGTTTGTATGACTCCGAAAGATTTGAAAAATAATTTGAATGTGGATGATAGCGATAATGCTAATGCTAATGGTGTGGCTTGATGGTTGCTGATAGTTGGTTGATTTAGATTGGCTCTCGACTCAATTCGACTCACTTCGACTTCGCTCAGTGAACGACGCTCAGTGACCATCGCTTCGCGCTAATGCTTCAATTAATGGATAAAAAGATTCTTCGCTTTGATCAGAATGACATTTTTCTATTTAAAAGTCGTTATTAATTCTATAACTTATTTTTTAGTATCTCTATGGAATTACTATATTTACCCAACAAAAAATAAGAGTCAAATTGAGTAAGATAGAAGATGATGGTTGGTTGTATACCATTTCCTCAGAACGTAAATTAATAGATTTTAATTTTAAGGAAATTTGGCGTTATCGCGATTTACTGATGTTATTTGTGAAGCGCGACGTGGTTACCGTTTATAAACAAACCATACTTGGGCCACTTTGGTATCTAATTCAGCCCTTGTTTACTGCATTGACCTTTACTCTTATTTTTAATAAAGTTGCTAATATTGAAACCGGAACCGTACCTCCCTTTTTATTTAATCTTGCCGGAGTTTCTATTTGGAATTATTTTAATACCTGCTTAACGGCTACAAGTGATACATTTAAAACAAACGCTGCCATTTTTGGAAAAGTCTATTTTCCACGTATCATTGTTCCTTTATCTATTATCATGTCTAATTTGATGAAATTCGGTATTCAGCTACTGATATTCATTGCATTTTATATTTATTATTATCTTAATGGTGCTGAAATTAACATTACGAGTAGTGTTTTGTTTTTTCCTTTTATAGTGCTGTTAATGGGTCTGTTGGGCTTAGGTATGGGAATGATTATCTCTAGTATGGTGACTAAATATCGTGACTTAAAATTTTTAGTTGGTTTTGGTGTACAATTACTAATGTATGTCTCTGCTGTGATGTATCCCTTAACGTTAATGCGAGAGAAATTACCAAAAATTTCTTGGGTCGTAGAATATAATCCCTTGGCTTATATTATAGAAACTGCACGGTATATGTTATTAGGAACTGGCACCTTTAGCTGGTTCGGAATTATATATACCGTTATAGTAACGCTCATTGTGTTATTTTTTGGTATTATTATCTTCAATAGAACGGAGAAGACGTTTATTGATACGGTATAGTAAGTTAAGAGTTAAGAGTTAAGAGTTAAGAGTTAAGAGTTAAAAAGTTAAGCATATAAATTTTCAATGGTAATACTTAAAGCCGAAAATATTAGCAAACAATACCGACTAGGATTAGTAGGTACAGGGACTATCAGTCACGATTTGAATCGATGGTGGGCTGGTATTAGAGGCAAGGAAGATCCGTATTTAAAAGTAGGTGCCGTTAATGATCGGAGTACCAAAGCGGATAGTGCTTATGTTTGGGCTCTAAAAGAAATTAATTTTGAAGTACAACAAGGAGAAGTCCTTGGTATTATTGGAAAAAATGGAGCAGGTAAAAGTACTTTGTTAAAAATACTAAGCCGAGTTACTATCCCTACGACAGGCGAAATAAAAACTAAAGGCCGCATAGCAAGTTTATTAGAAGTTGGCACTGGATTTCACCCCGAGTTAACTGGACGAGAAAATATTTACCTGAATGGAGCTATTTTAGGCATGACCAAAGCCGAGATAAAAGTAAAAGAACAAGAGATAATTGAGTTTTCTGGCTGTGAACGTTATGTAGATACACCAGTTAAACGTTATTCTTCTGGTATGCGTGTGCGTTTAGCTTTTGCTGTGGCCGCTTTTTTAGAGCCTGATATTTTGGTGATTGATGAGGTTTTGGCTGTAGGTGATGCTGAGTTTCAAAAAAAAGCCATAGGTAAAATGCAGGATATTTCTAAAGGAGATGGTAGAACTGTTTTGTTTGTAAGCCATAATATGGCGGCCGTAAAGAGTTTGTGTACGCGTGCTATTGTGTTAGAAAATGGTACATCCGTTTTTGAAGGAGGAACCGATGACGCTGTTAGTTTTTATTTGAATTTAGGGAATACAAAAGGCGGTGAAACTTTACGCTACTTTAAAGAAGAAGATTTTGAAAAACAATCTTTTTTTATAGAATCTGTGGGATTGAAAGGGGAGCATAAAAATTATAATGATCCTCTTACAAGAGAAGATGATTTGATTATAAATCTAACTTTAATTAATCATTCTTTAGAAGCTTTAGTTGTTGTCTTTCGTTTTAAAGACGATGATGGTAACATTATATTTGTTACAAATTCTAAAGATGCTCAAATGAATTTAGAAAAAGAGGGAAAACAATTGTTAGCCATGCTTTTGCCATGTTTCTTTTTTAATGAAGGGAACTTCAGTATAGATTTTATGATTACAAATGGGAAAAAACAATTGTTTTTTGAACCCGACTGTGTTCAGTTTACGATGCTTCAGGAAGCTAAAGAATTAGGACAATGGATGGGGAAGACCAAAGGGCCTTTAAAACCGAAATTTGACTGGTTTAATTCATAAAGAGAATTAGAAATGCTTAAGAAAAAGAATAAAATTTTTTGTGTCTCTTTTCAAAGAACAGGTACAACTTCTGTAGGTCAGTTTTTTAAAGATTTTGGATATAAAGTCGCTAGTTACGATCAAAAGAGAAGTTTTAAATGGTCAGCAAAGCGGTTTTTAGGAGATTTTGAAAGTATATTTAAGTCTAAAGATTTTAAAAATCATCAAGTTTTTGAAGATAACCCCTGGTGGGAAGAAGACTTTTATAAAGTGCTTTATCATAGATTTCCCAATGCTAAATTTATCCTTTTTACTCGAGATGCAGATAAGTGGTTTGACTCTATGTTAAGTCATTCCAAAGGTAAAAGTTTAGGTAATACCTTTAGACATTGTAATAACTATAATAGAGTAGAAGAATTTTATAGGACGTTTCCAAATCTAGATTATTATAAAACTATTCTTAAAAATGATAACCTTTTAGATATTAATGAGGTGCATAGAGCACATTACACTAATATATATAATCTCAGAAATAAAGAGATTGTAGACTTTTTTAATGCTATTAGTCCAAATTCTTTATTTACGGCTCAGCTTGAAGATGCTGATAAATGGAAAAGGTTAGGTGATTTTTTTAATATCGAATTGCCTAATGATTATCAGGTACATGCAAATAAATCAAAGTAAATGATTAACGTTACCAAAACATTTTTACCAGTACAAGGCGAATACCAAGCCATTTTAAAAAAAGCATGGGATACGGGTTGGATGACTAACAGAGGAGTGTTGGTAAAGGAGTTGGAATCAAAATTACAATCCTATCTAGACACTCCAAATATCATTGCCATGACTAATGGTACTTTGCCTTTACAAATAGCTATAAAGGCATTAGGGCTACAAGGTGAGATCATAACCACACCTTTTAGTTATGTTGCAACAACTGGTAGTATCGTCTGGGAAGGTTGTATACCTATATTTGTAGATATAAATCCAGAGTATTTAACTATTGATGAAACTAAGATCGAAGCTGCCATTACATCTAAAACTACAGCAATTTTGGCGACTCATGTCTTTGGGAATCCATGCAACGTAGAAGCAATTGATACGCTAGCAAAAAAATATGACTTAAAAGTTATTTATGACGCAGCGCATTGTTTTGGTGTCACTTATAAAGGAGAATCTATTTTTAACTATGGAGATGTCAGTACTTGTAGTTTCCATGCTACTAAGTTGTTTCATACTGGAGAAGGTGGAGCATTGTTTTGTAAGGCAGATTATTATGATATTATGTATTCTCATCATAATTTTGGGCATGATGGTCCTGATGTTTTTAAGGGTTTAGGTATTAATGCAAAAATGAGTGAACCCCAAGCGGCAATGGGTTTAGCCGTATTGCCATATATTGATACTATTATTGAATCGAGAAAAGCATCTGTCAACTTTTATATCACAGAATTAAATGATTTAAATATGCATTTAATTAAAATTAGAGAAAACACAAATTGGAACTATGCTTATTTTCCAATATTATTTGAAACTGAAGATCAATTACTAATTATAAAAAAGGAATTAAAAAATAATAATATTAATACTAGACGTTATTTTTTTCCATCTTTAAATACATTAAATTATGTTAAAGGTGATTTTATGCCAATATCGGAATCAATTAGTACACGAGTACTTTGCTTACCTCTATTTGTTGGCTTAAAACAAAATGAAATTAGTAGTATTGTAAATATTATAAAAGAAAATTTATGAGTATTGGTAAATTCTATATTTTAGGTAACCCAAGATCGGGAACTAGTTTATTAAGATTGTTACTTAATAGTCATTCTTTAATAACAGTACCGCCAGAATGTGGTTTTTTTTTATGGTTAGCACCTAAATATATTAACTGGGATGAATCTAACTTGAACTCTAAGAATATTCAAGAATTTATTGAGGATGTACAGGCGTCCAAAAAATTTGAAACGTGGAATTTATCTAATCAAATTCTAGAAGAAATTATTAAAAGAAATAAACCAAAAAATTATAATGAGCTATCTCTTTGTGTTTATTTAAGTTATGCCTTTCATAGTAATAAAATGCCTAAGTATGTAGGCGACAAAAATAATTATTATATAAATTATCTTCATAAATTAGATGATTTATCACCTGATGCTCTTGTAGTACATTTAGTGCGTGATGGTCGAGATGTCGTTAATTCCTACAGAGAAATTAGTAACGTTTCTGATACTTATAAATACAAGCCAAATTTACCTTTTTCGATTCCTGATATTGCTAAAGAATGGCAAAAAAATAATTTAAACATTTTTAATTTTTATAAGGATAAAAGCAATTATTTAATTGTGCGATATGAAGATTTGTTAGAAAGACCCGATGTTGTTTTGACAGAACTATTAAAGAAGTTAAGTTTAAGTTTTGAATCTAAAATGTTAGACTTTTATAAAGAAAATGCTTTAAAACAAATTGAACCAAAGGAAACCCTGGCATGGAAGTTAAAAACTTTAAAGCCTCTGGACAAGAGTAATATAGGTGTTTATAAAGAGAAATTAATGATTTCAGAAATCGAAGAATTTAACTCTATTGCTCATCAATCTTTAAAGCTGTTCGGTTATGATGCTTAGTGTAAGGTTACAATGTTTTAATCATGCAAATTATTTAGAGCAAGCTTTAAAAAGCATAATAGCTCAAAAAACAAATTTCCCATTCGAAGTGGTTATAGGAGATGATTTTTCGAAAGATAATTCAATAGAAGTTATAGAAAGAACTATCAAAGGACACACGAACCCTAATATTACATTTTGTTTATTAAAACGTGAAGTAGGTGATTTATATAGTATTTATAGAGAAAAAAATGGACGTCTTGAAAATTTTGTGGATATAATTCACCATTGCCAAGGAAAATATATCGCTTTACTAGATGGCGATGACTATTGGACAGATCCTTTAAAATTACAGAAGCAAGTAGATTTTTTAGAACAAAACAACAATTTTTCAGGAGTCGCTAGTAATTCGCTAGTAAAGTATGAAGGTTCCACCAAAGAACATTTGTTTAGGAAAAAACTTAAGTCTGAGTTACAAACGAATGACTTGCTGGAATCAAGACATTTTCATACAGCAACGTTTCTATTTAGAAAAACAGCGTTTAGAAATGATTTCCCAAAAAAAGTGTTATCAGCAGATAGAACTTTATTTTTATTAGTGTCTTGTTTTGGTTCTATTAAGCTATTAGACGATGTTACTGCCGTATATAGAAAAAATGATGGTGGTATTTCTCGACAAGTCACTTCTAAGCAAATGAAATTGGATTATAATATAGCTAAATATATTAAAACGTATAATACAGATTTTAACATTTATAGATTAAAAAGTTTTATTTCTAAAACTGTATTAGAGTATTCTTTTAAAATTTATTTTGTTGACTTTATTAAAGCTTCTATATATATTACTTATTTTAATATTAAAGAAAGAAGAGGTGTAAAAGGAAAAACTAAATCACTAAAGCAAAGTTTAAAATTGATTAAAAAAAATTATATAAAAATAGGATGATGCTTAAGCTATATTTTGATTTAAATATTAAAAGTTAAAAAATGGATAATGATTAAAACATATATCATCATCGTCACCTACAACGGCATGCAATGGCTAGAAAAGTGCTTAAAAAGTTGTGCTAACTATCCCGTTATTATAGTAGATAATGCTTCTACAGATGAAACCGTTTCTTTTATTGAAACCAATTATCCTAATGTGGTCTTATTTAAACAAGCTGAAAATTTAGGATTTGGTCAAGCTAATAATTTGGGTATTCGCTATGCCTTAGATCAAGGTGCTGAACATGTTTTTTTATTGAACCAAGATGCTTATTTAGTGGATGCTGTGCTAGATAATTTAGTAGCTTATCAAAAAGGGCATCGAGACTATGGGGTTTTAAGCCCTATTCATATTACTCGTGATATGAAAAAAATGGATAGGCTCTTTAATAATTATATGCGTAAAGAAAAATCAGGAATGTTTTATTCTGATTTTGTATTAGGTAATAAGTTAGCTTCAGTATATGAGGTGCCCTTTGTGAATGCGGCATCTTGGTTGGTGTCTCGGAAATGTATTGAAATAGTTGGCGGTTTTGATCCCTTATTTTTTCATTATGGTGAAGATGATAATTATTGTCAGCGTGTGCAGTATCATGGCTTTAAAATAGGTGTTTTACCAAGAGAATATGTTATTCATGATCGGGAAGAGCGAAAATCAACTAAACCAAAATTATTTAGTCCTGAATATTATCGAAATATTGAGAAGATGTATAAAGTAGAGTTTGCTAATATTAACATTGATAATAAATTAGATTCTCAAGTTTATAAACTTAGAATATTGATTTTAAAGTTTCTATTCCAACTGAAATTTGCAAATGCAAATAGTATTAAATACGAGTTGTTTATTTTAAATAGAATTAAATCTTTAATTATTAAAAGTAGGGATATTAATACTACCCAAGGGGAACATTATTTATAAATAAAGTTATGGATTATCAAACTTAGGGTTTATAGTTTAGATTATTTTAGTTCTTTCTAATTATTCTTCTACAAGATAGGTTTTTACTTAAGTATTTCAATTTGTTTTTTTCTTTCCTTTTTATTTTGACTTCGTATATTAGCCTTTTATAATATAAAATGTTAGAAAAAGAACCGTTAGTGTCCATTATTATTCCCACGTTTAATCGTGCTCATTTAATTGGGGAAACTTTAGATTCTGTTTTAGCTCAAACTTACCTCAATTGGGAATGTATTGTTGTGGATGACGGAAGTACAGATAGTACCGACCAGCTCATGGCCACGTATGTTGCAAAAGATTCCCGATTTCAATATTACCACCGTCCAGATGACCGCTTGCCTGGTGGTAATGCCGCTCGTAATTATGGGTTTGAACTCAGTATAGGAGAGTATGTTAATTGGTTTGATAGTGATGATTTGATGCATCCTAAAAAACTTGAAAAGCAGGTAGACAGCCTTAAAGGAAATGATTATATTTTATCAGTATGCCAAACTTTGGTTTTTCAAGGGGTGAAAGAAAATATTTTAGGACTTAGAAGTGACAAAATCTATACAGAAAATGCGCTATCGGATTTTATAACCGCTAAGATTCAATTTCTCACGCAAGCACCATTAATAAGAAAATCTTTTCTAGTCGAAAAAAAATTAATTTTTGATGAAGAGTTAAAAGCTGCGCAGGAATGGGAATTTATATGTCGTCTTCTTTACTTTTCAACTAATTACATATCAATTGATGTTCCGTTAGTATATTATCGGAAAAATCAGAAAAGTATAAGTTACGGGAATATTCCTTTGAGGAATTATCATTATTATTTGGCAAGAGTGAAATTTTATTACTTTTTGAAAGGTTTGCCACATAAGGAACAATCATTTTTGCTAAAACATTTATTTAATTACATATTGAGTAAGTATTTGAATTTTTTGAGGAGTATGAATGTGAAATTTGCGTTATCTATTTTTACAAATTTTATAGTGTTCAATACGAGTTTGTTGCATAGTCTATCCATAGCATTGCTTTCTCCAATTACGATGTTCACAGGGAAAACTTTTTTTGTAAAAAGTAAACTTAATAAGAAATAAGGATATGTTCAGGTCTGGATTGTTGATTATTATAATTATTTCACTGTATAAAGTTTTCGGTTTTTGGGACCTAAAACATTTTACTATAAATACCAAAATCTGATATTAAATGAATTTGTAGAACTTCGTTTTTTAAATGAAAAAATATTGAGAAGACAGGAATATAATTTTAACTCTAAATTATTTTTAATTACTAACAAGCTTGTGTGTGTTAAAGAATTTTTAACTTTAAAACGGTTTTTATCGGATTTTAAACAAGTAAAAGGGAGAGCTAATGTGAAACATCATAAACGAATATTCTTTAATACTTTTTGGTTAAATTATTTTGAATTAAAGCAGAATATAAATTTACCTTCTCAATTTATTAAAGAACTTAAATACGTGTTTCCGAAGCGCTATTATTATTACCTCACCAAAATTTCACAAAAGTTCTTTGGGAAGTATTATAAATTTTATATGCGACTAAAAAATAATGAAGTGTTTAAGACCTACAGATTCAGTAATATTACATGATAAATCATATCCATAAAATTATTTTTATTCATATATCTAAATGTGCGGGAACTTCTGTGGAAAAAGCTTTTGGTATAGATCATTTAGATAACACCGCGACTAATAATTCTAATTTATTTGGTTGGAATCAAAAGCACGGTTTGCATTTACAACATGCTACACCACAACAATTATTGGATTATGGTTTTGTAAGTAAACAGGAATGGGAAACTTATTATAAGTTTGTAATTGTTAGGAATCCTTATGGACGTGCAGTATCAGACTATTTTTATATGATAAAAGATTCGGGCTATATTGATAGTTTTAAGAATTATATTTTTAAAAGAGGAAAATTCAAAACTATTTTAAATGATAATAGTTGTACAAGGTATCGAGGAGATCATTTAAATAGTCAAAAAGAATATTTTTTTTTAAACGGAGAAGAAGTAACGTATGATTTGGTTATCCGTATGGAAAATATTAAAGATGGATTTGAAAAATTAAAGCAAGATTTAAAACTGACTGATGATTTTTTTGATGTACATTCAAAAAAAGGGATAAAGAAATTTAGACACTATTCTGTGTTTTATAATTTTTATAGAAAACAATTAGTTTATTAAAAATTTAAAACAGATTTTCAGTTTTTTAATTATTCTTATTGTAATAAAAAGAACTTAGTTGAAACATTAAAAGCTGTATGCCCTTCTGTTTTTTTTATTCCTTTAAAATATTGGAAGAATTACATTAAGAGCATGTTTAATAAATAAAGAATAATAGTATTTATATTGATATTTCTCTTAAGAGAAAATATTAAAATGAAGTCATAGATAAACAATAGTGAAATTGCAAAACAAACCATTAGTTTCTATAATAATTCCAAATTATAATCATGAGCGCTATTTAAAACAACGCATAGATTCTGTACTTGCGCAAACCTATGCGAATTTTGAAGTTATATTGTTAGACGATTGTTCTACAGACTGTAGCAAAACTATTTTAGATAGTTATAGAGATCATCCTAAAATAGTACATATTGTATATAACCAGGTAAATTCGGGATCTACATTTAAGCAATGGCTTAAAGGGATTGATCTCGCTAGTGGTGATTTTATATGGATTGCGGAAAGTGATGACTACGCATCACCCTTGCTTTTAGAGACATCAATGACCCGTTTTAATACCGATTATGCGCCAGATGTTGTTTTTGTTGGTACAACCAATATAGATGAATATAATAACGATATAGGCAACACTACTAGAATAGAAAGAACACATAAAAAGCTCTTAGAAAAAGACTTTAATATAGATGGTAAAGCATTTTTAAGATTTTTTATGCCAGATTATTGCATTATTAGAAATGCAAGTTCTGCGGTTTTTAAGAAAACGGTGCTTTCTCAAAAGGCAAAAGAAGTAATTTCATTTAAAACAATTGGTGATTTTTACTTTTGGGTACATTTATGTGTTGAAAATTATAAATTTACATATATCGCAGAAAAACTAAACTTTATGCGCAAGCATAAAGGTACCGTGCGTAATAATCCAGAAAAAAGCACATTTAAATTAGCAGAGTATAATCGCATACATAATTATGTTCTCCTTAAAAATTGGTTCGATTATTCTGTAGTAAATAAAATTATGACTTATAAAATAAAAAGAATGAAAAGTAAGTTATGAGAGTTTTATTAGTTTCTGGTAATTTCCATTGGTCCGAAGGTGCTATTGCTAAAGGTATAGTTAAGGCTCTACCTGACGATGATGTTTATTTTTTTTCGATTCATGAATTTAAATATAGATATCAAGAGTTTGAACGTTTGTTGCAACACGTAGATATTGTGCATTGGCTTTTTAATGTCGGCCATTTAGGAGAAAATAGAAAGATAGCATATAGACAAATATCTATTCCCAAAATAGCTACTGTACATCATGTCTGTTCTGATGAAACTTACAAAATAGAAGAAGCTTCTTTTGCAGATGTTATTCACGTTGTATCTAATGAGTGGTTAAATGACCTAAAATATCGCACGAAAACGAATACTATTAGGGCTTCATTAGGAATTATGCTCGAAGATTTTGGAGACATTGAATCAAACTTATATTCAGGAAAAGGAGCATTTAAAATAGGAATGATGGGGTCTTACCCTGGAAAAGATAATAGAAAGCGTGTCGATATTGCTATTCAAGTACTCAAAAGACTTGTAGATAATAAAATAGATGTCGAGTTAATAATTCAAGGCGGAGGTTGGGAGCTTTATTATGCGGATTTGAAAAAAGCAAATATTAATTACACCCACCATAAATTAACGGCGGACAGTGAAGCTTTAAAGTTTTTTGAGTTAATACACGTTTATTTATGTACTTCCGATTATGAAGGGGGACCTTTACCTGTTTTAGAATCTTTAGCTAGTGGTATTCCCGTGGTTTCTACTAATGTAGGTGTCGCCGCAGATGTATTAAAAAAAGGTGGCGGTATTCTGTGTGATAAAGCAGATGTTTTAGCTTTAACAGAGGCTTTGGTAGTAATGAAAGAAGATAAAAATAAGTATTTAGCTTACGCATCAGAATCGAAAAACATTGCTTCGATATATTCTTGGGAAGCTTTAGGTGCTGCATATAAAACACTTTTTAATGAAACAATTTTAAGTTGGGAAGCTATTAATTTAAAGTCTTGGGCATTTCGTACTTCAAAAATTGTGTTTGCAAATGAGCAACGAAAAAAAGAGTTGCTTTATGATAATTTGAGTCAGTCTATGCAGCTTTTAAATAGAGGTGATAAAGTAGAGGGACTTAAATTAGCAATTAGACCATTATTAAGTACGAAAATACATTTTAGGAGAAAAGCCATCTATGTTCGTAGAATTTTAAGTTTGCTTGTAAAAAAATAAGGATAAAAGATAAAAATGAAACCAAAAACGCTTTTAATCACAGGTATTCATAGATCAGGTTCAACTTGGATGGGGAAAATAATGGGGATGTCTAAAGAATTGCAATATATACACGAGCCTTTTAATATTGCAAAAAACAGTGATATGCCTTTACAATATTGGTATCAATATTTTACTTTGGACTCTGATGTAAGTGTCAGAAAGAAATTAAAGAAATATCTTAATAAGTTTCATCAAATAGATTTCATCAGGCTTTTTAAAGCATTAAAAAAAACCAAATATTTAGGGCAAGCAAAAGATGCATTTTTATATGAGTTTAAGTGCTTTCATGCTATTCCGCTATATAAAGATCCTATAGCATTGTTATTGTCAGAATGGTTTTATGAAGAATTAGATGCATATGTAATTGTGTCTATACGACATCCTGCTGCTTTTGTAGCAAGTGTTAAAGTGAAAAATTGGATATTTGATTTTAATAATTTATTAAAACAAGATCAATTAATGCAAGATTATCTTCTTGATTACAAGTTAGAAATGGAACTAGCTAATGAAAAACAAGACCTGATTGAATCGAGTATTCTAATATGGAATATTCTTTATAGTGTTGTTTTTAAGCTTCAAGAAAAATATAAAGATAATCCTAATTGGATTTTTATTAGACATGAAGATTTATCGAGAAGTCCTGAAGAAAAGTATAATCAAATTTTTAAAAAATTAAATTTGAAATTTACAACGCCAATAAAAAATGCTATTATCAATTCATCTAAGCCTCAAGAGGGTTCTTACCTTTCAAGAGATTCTAAAGAAAACATTTTTACGTGGAAGAAGAGATTAGAACCAGAAGAAATAGAAATTATAAAAAGTGGTACTAAAGAGGTTTGGAAACATTTTTATATAAAAGAAGATTGGTAATTTATGAGTTTTTTTAGGCAAAAATTTACCATAGGCTTAATATGTAGATGTAAAGACGAGTTTTTTATAGAAGAATTTGCTAAGTATTATTTAAATGAAGGAGTGGACAAGATTTTTATAATAGACGATAACTCTAGTGATAAATCTATTTATACTAACCTATTAAATAAACATAATGTAAAAGTGGTTTTTGAAAAAAATATTATTCAGAACAATTATGCAAATACTTTATATCAAGAGATTAAAAATGATTTTGATTGGATGATTTATGTGGATGTAGATGAGTTTATTTCGACAAAAAAACATGGAAACAAAACTATTCGAGAATCACTAGCAACAACCTTTAAAAACGTACATTGTATTAAAGTACCTTGGGTAATGATGAGTAGTAATGGATTAAAAAAATCACCTAAGAGCATATTAAAAGGAAATACATATCGTTGGAATCATGATTTAAAGCATGAAAATGAAATGAGTGAGCATCAAAAATTTCGTTGTCGTTATAATGAAATTGAAGTTAAGTGCATTTTTAAAACGAAATATTTTAATGCTATTTGGGATCACCATCCCAAATCGCCAACACGTAAAATAAACCTAAAAATAGTTGATAGTATAAAAAAAGAAAAAAGTAGATTGACGCCTTTTTTCTATAGTTTAAGAGAAAAAGATATTCAACAAGTTTACTTACTATGTTATCATTATAGAATTATATCAGTAGAGAATTGTATAAATAAATTAAAAGGTAACAAATGGTATATTGATAATGGTTATAATTTAGAGGATTTATTATCAACTGACTATCCGGAAGTTTTAGATGAGACTTTAGCAGATAAAGTACTTTTCAATAATTAGTTTTTTATTATTATATATTTGTTTCACCAAATTAACTATGATTATAAAAACCCGAATACTACCCAACAAGCAAGAGTTTGCAAAAATAGATGCGCCTCACGAATTATATAAAGAAGCCATCTGTATCTTCGCGGCTACGGGGTTCTTTTTAGATGGTGATACGTATTGGAAAGATACCGTTTGCTTATTGCCAGCTCATGATCATTATTTCAATGATGAGAACTTATTAGTAGACAGTAAACCTAATTTTGAATGGCATTACACTCCTAGAAATATTTCATTTGAGGAAGCTTTAAACGAGTATATAGCGTTGTTAACCGCAATAACCAAAGATCAAATTGGGGATCATCCTGTTATTTTGCCATTATCTGGAGGTCTAGATAGTAGAAGTCAAGCTTTAATTCTAAAAGATGTAAAAAATCCTGTACATGCCTATAGTTATGCTTTTCCGGGCGGTTACCCAGAGCATAAAATAAGCAAGCAGATTGCTAACGTTTGTAATTTTACATTTGAAGCATTTAAAATACCTAAAGGCTATTTATGGAATTGTATTGACGATTTAGCCCAATTAAACCGCTGTTATTCTGAATTTACACATTCTAGGCAGATGGGAGTTTTAGAAGAACTTAAGAAAATGAAAGGTGTTTTTTCATTAGGGCATTGGGGAGATGTGCTTTTTGATCGTGGTGCGCCTGAGGGTACTAAAGAGGAAGACGTAACCAAGTTACTGCTAAAAAAAATGCTAAAACCTGGAGGTTTGGAGTTCGCAGAAGCGCTTTGGAAATCATGGAATCTAGAAGGAGAATTTAAGCCTTATTTAGTATCTAGAATAGAAAAATCTTTAGCCAAAATAAAAATTGAAAATATTAGCGCTAGAGTTAGAGCTTTTAAAACCTCACAATGGGCACATCGGTGGACAACAACGAATTTATGTGTTTTTGAATCTGTACATCCTATATCTATGCCTTATTATGATAATAGAATGTGTGAGTTTATTTGTACCATACCAGAGGTCTATTTAGCCGATAGACGTTTACAGATTGCTCACATTAAACAAAATGAAAAATTAGCTAATATTACATGGCATGCGAATAAGCCATTTAATATAAATAATTTCCATTACAACAAAAGTCCCTACAATATACCATATAGGATAGTTAATAAATTGAAACGAGAATTTAATAGTGCTATTGGTAATCCGTATATTCAACGCAACTTTGAGTTACAATTTTTAGGAGCTGAAAATGATAATCACTTAAAAAAGTATCTCAATGATTCTTCCTTCCAAGAATTTATTCCAAAAGAAATTGTAGATGACTTTTATAATAAGTTTAAAATGGTTGATACCGTAAACTATTCTACGCCTGTAAGTATACTGCTTACACTTTCGTTATGGCATAAACATTATTACACTAAATAAATTATGAAATTATCAGTAGTTATTCCTGTTTATAATGGTGCCAATTTTATTCAGAAATCTTATCAGTCTATTTTAAATCAAGAGTTAGAAGATTTTGAAATTCTTTATGTAGACAATAATTCGGTTGATACATCTGTTTTAGAAATAAACAAATTAGTAAATCAGGATTCAAGAGTTCAATTACTAATACAATCGAAACAAGGAGCAGCACCTGCAAGAAATTTAGGTATAGAAAATGCAAAAGGGGAATATATCTATATTTTTGATGTAGATGATGAGATTTACCCAACGGCATTACATAAAATGATTGCCGTATTAGATGCCAACCCAGACGTGGAAGCTGTGTTTGGTAAAATGGTAAAATCCTATAAAGGGATTTCAGAAACCAAAAAACCAAATGATGAGACTAATAATGTGTTATTTAAAGAGCAACCTTATTGGGGTATGTATTGGTTTGAAAATTTAAAATATGTTGTAGGACCTCCTGCATTTCTGTATAGAAAAACGATTTTTGAGCGTATTGGATCTTATAATGAAAACATAAAAAACACCGAGGACACTGCTTTTGATATAAAGCTTGGAATGACTAGTAAAGTTGCATTTTTAGACACCTATGTATACTTGTATTTTAAGCATTCTACATCAACGATAGAGATGGCGAAAAGAAAAGAAAACCTTGTTTCGTTGCATTGGACGCGGTTTTTAAAATCTCACTTACCTTTTTATTTAGAAAATGATGTACCCCTTAGGTATAAGCAATTATTATACGCTTATTTTTATAAAACTATTGGTAAACGTATATATCAAACAGATGGTTTTTTTAATAGAAATAGTTTAAGAAAAGTACTATTACAAGAAATTGCACCCATAAAATTGCCTTTACTTTTGCGTATATATCTATTTAAACTGACACTATTACCTTTCTCATTTTTACTTAAATTTTATGTTTATTACCTTGTCCCTTTTTACATGAAGAATTTTATAGAAAAACTTTAATAATGAAACGTTTGTTTTTTCTTTATAAGCACGCTTTAAAAAAACTTATTATAATAAGATTGTTTAATGGTTATGTCGCTAAAAATGAAATTATCCAAAAAGATATTGAGCAATCAATAAAAGCTAGGGGCTGCGAAGTGACTCCTAATACTTTAAAGAAAAAGTTTGAACACTTAATGGTTTATTATCCGGATTTTGCATTTATTTTCTTCTGGAGGATTAGAAAAGTAAATTACAGATGGAAAAATTGGTTTACAGCAGAAGTGCCTTGTAAGATCTTTAGAAGTACCAAAATAGCGGGAGGTATGATTTGTTATCACCCATTTGCTACCGTTATTAACGCCAAGTCTATTGGAGAAAATTTTCAATTTAGAAATGGATTAACTATAGGTAACAAAGGGAATAATAATAGTTTATTACCAACCATAGGAAATAATGTAACTGTTGGAGCAAATACTGTAATTATAGGGGAAATAACTATAGGAGATAATGTTGTTGTTGGAGCTGGCTCAGTAGTGGTGAAAGACGTGCCCTCTAACTGTGTTGTTGCTGGGAATCCTGCTAAGATTATTAATAAGTAAGTATATTTATGTCTAAAAAAATAAAAATTTTATATACAATTCCTAATTTCAATACAGCAGGAAGTGGGAAATCTGTTTATGATTTGGTAAAGAATATAGACAAAGATATTTTTGATCCTGAGATTTGTATCTTTCATAATAAAGGTGATTTTTATAATGAGGTTGAAAAACTCGATATAAAGATTCATATATTTCCATTTACTACGAGTTATAGACCTAGATTAACGTTTTTGTCTCGTGTCTTAAAAATAAGAGCGTTTTTTAAATCCAATCAATTTGACATCATTCATTCTTGGCATTGGAGCTCTGATATTTCTGAGCCATTAGCAGCTAAATTAGCAGGGATTCCTTATGTGTATACTAAAAAAGCAATGGGGTGGGCAAATAGATATTGGAGTTGGAGATCTAAATTAAGTTCAAGGATAATTGTCGTTAATGAAGATATGATTGAGCAGTATTTTTCAAAAATGTTACATAAGGTTGAGCGTTTCCCATTGGCAATTGATACTAACGTTTATAAACCTAACTCTAGTTCTTTGGATATTAATAAAGAAACATATTTTGGAAAAGACGATTTCGTTATTTTGTCTGTTGCAAATTTAGTCGCAGTAAAGGGTATAGAAGTTCTTTTTGAAGCTGTACAAAAAATGAATGATAATTCTATAAAAATACTCATAGTCGGTAATGATGAAAGTGAGTATGGAAAAGATTTAAAATCGAGGTATGCGGGTAATACGAATTTTGTATTTGTTGGAAAGCAGTTAGAAATAAGACCTTATTTGAATTTGGCAGATTTATTTGTAATACCAACTAAAGATGAAGGTAGAAGAGAGGGAATACCAAATGCACCTTTAGAGGCTATGGCTACTAATTGTGTTGTATTGGGTTCTAATGTGTCGGGTGTGAAGGATATACTTAGAGAGTTTCCTGATTGTTTATTTGAAGCTAGTAATGTGGATGTCCTAGCAAAAAAAATTGATTATGTAAAACGGATGGATGTTAGTGATAGAAAAGAGTTAGGAGAAAATATGCGGGCACAAGTTGTAAAAGAGTTTTCTATACAAGACTTTATAAAAAAACATGAAAATTTATATTTAAAAATGTTTAGATAACTATTGAAGTTATATCTAACATATTAGAAGCAAAATAATACGATGCTCTTTAATTCCATTGATTTCGCAATATTCTTACCCATTGTATTTATACTTTATTGGTATGTAACCAAGCGTTCCCTTTCTTTACAAAATCTTTTAATTGTAGGAGCAAGCTATTTGTTTTATGCCTGGTGGGATT
Organism: Winogradskyella sp. HaHa_3_26; assembly: GCF_019278425.1. Classification (NCBI taxonomy): domain Bacteria; kingdom Pseudomonadati; phylum Bacteroidota; class Flavobacteriia; order Flavobacteriales; family Flavobacteriaceae; genus Winogradskyella; species Winogradskyella sp. HaHa_3_26. The sequence continues at coordinate 3,116,713 of NZ_CP058981.1, forward strand.
ATCGGTTTTTAGGATTAATAATATTGAGTACAGTTGTAGATTATTTAGTTGCTAATGAAATCAAAAAAACGAAACATAAAAAATCAAGAAAAATACTGCTCTTAGTTAGTCTAATATTTAATTTAGGTGTGTTAGCCTTTTTTAAATATTTCAATTTTTTTATTGAAAGTTGGGTAGAGGCTTGGCAATTTTTTGGTGTTACAATGCAGACGAGTACACTAAGTATTATTTTGCCTGTTGGTATTTCATTTTATACATTTCAAACCTTGAGTTATACTATAGATGTTTATAAAGCGAAAATTGAACCTACTTCTAATTTTATTCAGTTTGCCGCTTTTGTATCCTTTTTTCCGCAGTTAGTAGCTGGACCTATTGAACGGGCTTCTCATTTATTACCTCAGTTTAATAAAAAACGTGTGTTTAATAGCGAGTTCGCTATTAGTGGATTTTATTTAATTATTTGGGGACTTTTTAAAAAGGTCGTTGTAGCAGATAATTGTGCATTTTTTGTTAATCAGATTTTCGATGGAGCAACAAGTTACAGCTCTATGGAACTGTTTTTAGGAGCCGTATTGTTTGCCTTTCAAATTTATGGTGATTTCTCTGGGTATTCAGATATAGCTATTGGTGTGTCAAGATTGTTTGGGTTTTCATTGATGACCAATTTTTCTTTTCCCTATTTTTCAAGAGATATAGCAGAGTTTTGGAGACGCTGGCATATTTCCTTGTCTACTTGGTTTCGTGATTACCTTTATATACCTCTAGGTGGTTCTCTAGGTACTGATTGGCATCGTATAAGAAATGTCTTTATAGTATTTTTAGTTAGCGGGTTTTGGCACGGAGCGAATTGGACTTTTATTATTTGGGGTGCGATTCATGCCATACTCTTTTTACCGTTATTATTGTTAAAATCTAACCGAAAACATCTAGAATTCACGAAAATTAGATTGCAACAGATTCCTATGCTTATAGTAACTTTTACATTGGTGACATTTGCTTGGATTTTCTTTAGAGCAGATACGGTGAGTATAGCATATCAGTTTATTATAGATATATTTAGTTTTAAAGGAAGCTCGGTCTCTGTATTTATTAAAAGTTCTAAAATGATATTGTTTAGTTATGTTATTGTATTAAGTATCCTTACCTTGCTCTTGTTTGAATTCTTGTCTGTTCAAGACAATAAGAAAGAGGTCACTTTGAACAGGTATTCAGCAATTTTTATTGCGCTACTTATCTGTTTTATGGGAGTGTTTAAAAATCCATCTGATTTTATTTATTTTCAATTTTAAATATGCGTTTGTTTTTAAAAAGAATAGGATTTGTGTTACTGCTTTTTTTTAGCATTTCGATGTGTGTAGCAGTGGGAAGTTTATGGTCTTTACGGCAATCGTCATTTTATAAACCTTCTTTTTTAGTTAATTCTGTTCAAGACAAAGAGTTTGATTATATCATATTAGGATCTAGTACAGGATTAACAACGCTTAATACTCAGGTTATAGATTCTGTTTTGGATATTGATGGTATCAATTTATCTATGGATAATACCGCTTTATCTAGCCAATACTTAATGTTACAACACTTTTTAGCACAAGGAAAAAAAACAAAGTATTGTGTTTTAGCACCGAGCGCTGTTAGTTTTGATGCTAAAAATAAAGATATAAGTGATAACGATTATCGTTTTTTGCCATACGCTTCTGTAGACTATATACATCGATATTATTCATCCTTTTCTAGCCAACCAACACAGTTGCTTTCATATTCTAAATGGTTTCCTGTTTTAGGTGTTTCTTATTTTAACACGGAACTTTTTTATCCCTCTATATTCTCGTTTTTTCAGCCTGAAAAGAGAAATAGATTTGATGCTAAAGGCAATTATACATATCCTTTAAAAAACAATGAAGATATTGCTATTACAACATTTAAAGCATTACCTGTATTTTTTGAAAATAAATTTGTAAAAAAAATAAACGACTTATGTGTAAAGAATAAGATACAGTTAATTTGTTATTTCTCACCAATTAAAGGACGTCAAGTCATTGCTGAGTCTGCAAATTATACCATAATTAACCATAGTGATTTGTTGACGAATAATGCTCTTTTTTATGACGTTATACACGTTAATACTAAAGGGAGACAAGTTGCTAGTGAATCTTTTGCTAGAAATTTGAAGAGTTTATGGAAGTAATAGGAATACTTAGTTAATGAAAGATCAATTAAAAATAGCAATTTACTCAGGTGATATACCTAGCACTACGTTTATAGAACGGCTTATTATAGGGTTGTCTCGTAAAGATTGTGAGATTTATCTTTTTGGGTTTACTAAGAAAAAAATATCTTATTCTAAATCTGTTTCTGTTTTTGCGTATAAAAATACAAAAATTAGTAAAACTTTATTTTTAATAAAATACAGTTTGTTGTTGTTACTCTTTAAAGGTAAAGACAAAAGAAAACTAGATGCTATTTTAAGAAAACAATCTAAAAACCTCTTATTAGATAGGGTGAAATGTTATCCTGTATTATGGCATAGGCCAGATGTTTTTCATGTGCAATGGGCTAAAGGTTTAGCAGATTGGGTTTGGGTTAAAGCCTTTGGTATTAAATTAGTACTAAGCTTGCGAGGCGCTCATATTAATTACTCACCTATTGCAGATGCTACTTTAGCTTCAATGTATAAAGAAAATTTCCCAAGGGTAGATGCTTTTCATGCTGTGTCTATAGCGATTGGTTTAGAAGCTGAAAAATATAATGCATCAAGAGAAAAAATTCAGGTAGTTTATAGTGGTTTGCGACCAGACCAGATGAGTGTGAAATTACCTAAGGAGAATCCTGTTTTCCAAATTATTTCTATAGGTAGACCGCATTGGAAAAAAGGTTATACATATGCTATAGATGCTTTAAAAATACTTAAAAGTCAGGGTTTTAAATTTCATTATACAATTATTGGTGGTGCAAACCACATTGAGTTTTCTTATCAAGTACATGATTTGAAGTTAGAAAATGAAGTCACGTTATTAGATACATTGCCTTATGCCAAAGTCCAAGAATTAATGGTTGATGCAGATTTACTTTTATTACCAAGCATCGAAGAAGGTATTGCGAATGTTGTTTTAGAAGCTATGCAGAACAGAACATTAGTGCTTACTACGGATTGTGGTGGTATGAAAGAGGTGATTGAAGACGGATACAATGGTTTTATTGTTCCTATTCGTGATTCTGATGCTATTGCAAAAAAAATTATAGACATCATGAATACTCCAAGTGAATTAAAAAATAAGCTAGTAAATAATGCGTTAAATACTATTCAATCCCAGCATACAGAACAACAAATGGTTGGTAATATGTTGGCGTTATATGAAACTCTATAAGATGGCCAAAACTGATACACATTCGCAGACTATTGGTATTGTATTATCATCAGTACCTGGCTATTCCGAAACTTTTTTTAGAAATAAAATTAAAGGTTTACAGGAACATGGTTTTCGGGTTATTTTATTTGTGGATTATATAAATCCAGATGATGCTTCTTTTTCTTGTAAAGTAGTAAGTGCACCTCATTTTAGTGCAAATATTTTATCTGCTATTTGGAGTCGTTTTTTTGCTTTATTGAAATTGATTTTTATACATCCGAAAAGGACTTATAATTTATTTCAATTAAATAAAAAGGATGGTTTAGTTTTTAAGGAAAATATGAGATGTCTTATTCTTAACCATTTTTTTCTAGACTATTCTATCGATTGGTTGCATTTTGGTTTTGGCATGCTTGCCGTTAAAAGAGAAAACATTGCTGAAGCTATGGGATCGAAAATGGCTGTTAGTTTTAGAGGTTTTGATCTCTATTTATCTCCCTTAAAACATCATGGATGTTATGATGTTTTATTTAAAAAAGCTATTGACTATCATGTGTTATCCCAAGAAATGAAACAAGATTTAATAAGTCAAAATATTGCTTCTAAACATATACATGTTATTACACCTGCCATTGATACAGAATTCTTCACTTCTCATAAGAAAAGGGTTTTTACAGATACGTTAGAATTAATAACGGTCGCTAGATTACATTGGAAAAAAGGATTAGAGTATACTTTTGAAGCTTTAGCTGATCTAAAACAGCAAGGTGTAGATTTTCATTACACCATTATTGGAGATGGTATAGAACGAGAGCGCTTAGTATTTGCAGCATACCAACTAGATATTCTAGATAATATAACTTTTGCAGGGAAATTACCTCACGATCAAGTACAAAAAACATTAGAAAAAGCATCGATTTATTTACAATACAGTATACAAGAAGGGTTTTGTAACGCCGTTCTAGAAGCCCAATCTATGGGATTGTTATGTATCGTGTCTGATGCTGAAGGCTTGGGAGAGAATGTTTTAGATGGTAAGACAGGTTGGGTAGTTCCTAAACGACAGCCAAAAGTTTTGGCTCAAAAAATAAATGATGTACACCATTTAAGTATTGATGAAAAAGAGAAGATTATTACAACAGCAAAATATCGGGTAAAAAGCATATTTAATCTAGAGCAACAAAATCAAGCGTTTATAAATTTCTATGAAAATAAGAGAAAATGACCCCTTTTATAAAAACCCAATGCTTTTTTCATTCTTTATCTTTATTATTGTAGCTGAAAGATATAGCACAACATACTCTATAAGGTAATTATGACAAATTATGAATTTTTGCGTTGGATAACATTTCCTGTGATGACAACGCATTTGGTAACCGTTAGAAAGGATATTAAACAACTATTAAAACAGCATAAAAAAGGAAATACAATACCTTCCGTTTTAGATGTAGGTGGTCGTAAATCTCCTTATACCATCAATTTACCAATGGCTGTTACTTTGCTAGATGTTCCTCAGGAAGAAGGTACAAGAGAGGCTTTAAATTTAGGATTTACATCAGAAATCCTAAAAACAATTCAAAAAAAACGAAGTAATATAAAAGACGTTGTCATTGAAGATATGACGAAATCTACGTTACCTGATGCATCCTACGATGCAGTGGTTTGTATAGAAGTTATAGAGCATGTGGAGGCAGATGATGTTTTTATAAGAAATATAGCCAAAGTTGTAGACAAAGGTGGTTGGGCTTATTTTACAACGCCAAATGGGGATTTTATAAAAAACGAAGGTCCTGGTAAAAATCCAGATCATGTAAGGCATTATACAAGATTAGAATTAAAAACCTTATTAGAAAAATATTTTGATAACGTTGATGTTCACTATGCTGTAAAGACAGGAAAACACAGAGTAAACGGTTTAAAGAGTTATAAAAGTGGTAATCCTTTTAGTGTATTAAAGTCTATAAGTTCTAATATTATTAATCGTGTTCAATCTAAAGGTTTAGAAGAGACATCACAAGAAACGGCACATTTAATTGCAATCGGTTTTAATTAAAATGAGTGATTCAATTACTTTTATATGATCTCAAATAATAAAATTGTAGTTCTACTTACGGGAACTATTAATCCTAATAGTTTTAAAACATTAGTTTTGATAGATCCAGAGGTGAGAAAAAAACAATACATTGACGCTATCTCTTATTATCTAATAAAAACAAGTTACAATATTGTTTTTACTGAAAATTCAGGAGTTTCTTTAAAAAAATATTTTAAAGGTTTCGAAGATAGGATTGAATTTCTTGTTTATAAGTTGGAAAAAGAAGATAAGGAAAAAGATAAAGGTAAAGGTTTTAAAGAATTGGGGATAATTGATTATACGATTGAAAATTCGAAAAGAATAAGAGAAGCAGAATACATCATAAAAATTACAGGAAGATTAAAAGTTCTTAACTTAAACATTCTAGTAGATAAGTTTCTTGCTAAGAATAAAAAAAACAGTGAAATAGTTTCTTGCAATATTTTTAAATTAAAAAAAATGGACTCAAGGTGTTTTATATTTTCATTAGATTTTTGGCCGTATTTAAAAAATGAAAGAGAAAATGTTAATTTAAATTACTCATTTGAGATGGCGTTATGGAATTCTGTTATTTGCTATAATTTAAAGGAAGGAGTATTTAAACAGTTGTTTAGCCCTTTAAGAATAAAAGGTGTAAGTGGAGGTTTTGGAACCTCATATGATCACGGGCTTTTAAAATTTAAAATAAAACAAATTATACATGTTTTGAGAACTCCATTTTGGTATAATAAAATTTTAAAATAAACTATAACTTTTAATCTGAATTAACTTACAATAAGGTTTTTGAAAATTCTTCTATTCCACACTTACAATAAAGGGTATCTTTCTAGTTTTTTTCATGAACTATCAGCAAAGCTTGTTCAGAGAGGATATAATGTTGTTAGTTTTTCTTGGAAAGGTTCTGTAAGTGAGCGAGAGATAGATGGTGTTAAAGTCATTGTAAGAAGAAAACAAGGTTATGTAGTTAATTATCATAATGTATATAACATTATTAAAAAGGAAAAGCCAGATGTTATTCTTTCTAATTTTAGTTATGTAAATCCCGCATTGTTATTTGGGAAGTTGTTTGGAGTAAAAAAGAATTTGGTATGGTTTCACTCATTAAATGAACAGTTAGAATCGAGTAAAACTCAAATTTTTATAAAAAAACAATTTTTGAAATTAGCAAATAAAGTTATTGCTAATTCGTTTCTAACAAAGACAGAATTACATGAGCTTTATGGTGTTCAGAAGCAAAAGACACAAGCTATACCTTTTTGGAGTAATATTTCCGAGCAAAAGTTGATGCCATCTGAATTAAAATTTAAAACAGATTCTCAGATTATTAAAATTGGTTGCCCAGGTCGGATAACTGATGATAAAAACCAACAAATAATAATAGAAACAATTTCTCAATTAAAAAGTGAAAATAATTATGATTTTCATCTTTACATTGCAGGAGTTGGAAATGCACTTTCTAAGTTAAAAAAGAAAGTTGAATACTTAGACCTAATAGATGAGGTTACATTTTTAGGACAATTATCTGCCAATGAGATGTTAAATTTCTATAATCAAATGGATGTGGTTGTATTGCCTAGTTTGCATGAGGCATTTGGATTGGTTTTCATAGAAGCAATTTCTTTAGGAACACCAGTTGTTGTGTCTTCACAATTTGGTGCCTTATCTTTTATAAAGGATAAAAACGAAATGTTTACTAAAGTTACTTTTAAACCCAACTCGGTAAAAGAACTTAAGGACCGATTAATTCCATATTTGGAACATCAAGGATTACCTAAAATATACTTTGAAAATCTATATGAAGACAACTATAATAAAGCTATTATTTTTGATATGTTCCTTGGAAATCTTGAGCTAAAATAGTTAAGTGTTTATATAAAATTGAAAAAATTAGTTTGAAAATTATAATTCTATACACACATAATAAAGGTTTACTTTCTAGTTTTTTTCAAGAATTATCTAAAAAACTTAAAGAAGAAGGTTATGAGGTTATTAACTTCTGTTTAAAACAAAAAAATAAATCTTTTTTTCAAAACGGAGTCTCGGTTCGTATTGAGAAAAATGAAGGGTATTTTAGTAATTATTATAAAATATATCAACTAATAAAGAAAGAAAAGCCCAACATTGTTATTTCCAATTTTAGCTATATTAATCCTGCAGTTTTAGCTGGCAGACTTTTAGGGATTAAGCATAACATCGCTTGGTTTCATTCTGCTTATGGACACACTAAGCCTAGTTTTATTAAAGTTTTAAACAAAACCTTGTATTTAAATATGGCACATTTAGTCTTGGCTAATTCCAAACAATTACAAGAAGAAATGCATACGGTTTACAAAGTACCAAGAGAGCGAACAAATGCTGTACCTTTTTGGACTAATATTAACGATTATAAGCCTTGTCCAAAAACCTTAAAACGTTTAGAAAACAAAAAGGTTTTTAAAATAGGCAGTCCGGGACGTTTGGTATCAGATAAAAATCATCAAACCGTAATTAAAGCTGTAAGTCAGCTAAAATCGGAAAGTAATAAGCCAATACAATTATATTTAGCAGGAAACGGTTCATATAAGGAATCCTTAAGTTTATTGGTAGATCAATTAGATCTTAACGATAGTGTTACATTTTTAGGGAATTTGTCTGTAACGGAAATGGTTGCTTTTTACAAAAGTATGGATGTGGTTGTGCTGCCTAGTTATAATGAAGCTTTTGGTTTGGTTTTTATAGAGGCTATAGCTTTGGGAGTACCAGTTATTGTATCTTCAAAATTTGGAGCTTTAGACTTTGTAGATAAAGAACAATTTTCATTAAAAAACTTTACATTTGACCCTAATTCGGTAACTGATTTAAAACACAGTTTACTGAACTATGTAGAGAAAAGAGGAATGGCTAGTAATTATTTTAATGATTTATATACTAGCACTTTCAATAAAGACCTTATTTTCAAAAAAATTCTAAAAACGATAAAAAAAGTTTAATGCTATTCACTTTTTTAAAATATATACAGCCTACACATTATTTTCAGTGCTTTACTAAAACTAATGGTTCTGTTTTTCCTGAAGTAGAACAGCTTCCTGAATTTGTCTTGTCAAAATTAAGTAGAGATACTAAATATTCATCTGAACGTGCTGCAGAATATGATTTGTCTTGGCAAGCCATACAGAATGGCTACGTTGGAGATACACCTACGTATTCTCGTTTTGAAACCATTAGTATTGAAGATAATTACCATTTTGCCCGAAAGTATTTTAATTCAGCTTGGGTTTTATATGTGTTGCTATTAAGAGTTTTTTCATTTCATAACCCATTTAGGGAAATACGAGCTTGGTTAAAAACAAGGTCTGTTGATAGAGTTTCTGTTGGTGCTAATCCCATTTTTTACAAAGATTGGGATACTTTTAATTCGTCATTACTAAAAGAAAGTCCTAAAGTAAGTGTTGTTATTCCTACCTTGAATCGGTACAATTATTTACACGATGTTTTAAAGGATTTAGAAACACAAGATTATTCTAATTTTGAAGTTATAGTTGTAGATCAATCAGAACCCTTTAATCCAGAATTTTATAAGAATTATAATTTAGATATTAATCTTATAAGACAGGAAGAAAAAGCACTTTGGTTAGCACGTAATACAGCTGTTAAAGACGCTACAGGAGATTTAATTGCGCTTTCTGAAGATGACGTTCGTATTGCTTCTAATTGGATTAGTTCTCATTTAAAGTGTTTAGATTTTTTTGATTCAGAAGTTTCGGCTGGTGTTTTTTATCCAGAAGGGCAACACATACCTAAAGATAGATCTTATTTTGCACTAGCATCTCAGTTTGCCACAGGTAACGCTATGCTTTATAAAACTGTTTTTACTAGCGTAGGCTTATTTGATAGGCAATTTGAAAAACAACGTATGGGAGATGGTGAGTTTGGTATGCGCGTTTATCTCGAAGGTATAAAAAGTGTATCTAACCCAATAGCATCTTGCATTGATGTAAAAGCAGGAACCGGTGGTTTACGAGAAATGGGTAGTTGGGATGCTTTTAGACCCTCTAATTTTTTTGCGCCAAGGCCTATACCAAGTGTTATTTATTATTTTAGACGCTATTATGGAAAAAAAGCGACAAAATTAGCTTTGTTTCGCATGGTTCCATTATCAATTTTTCCTTATCAATTTAAAAAAAATAAACCTTTATTGATATTGGGAGCTTTTCTAACACTGCTTATTCTTCCAATAGTATTTTATCAGGTATTTAAATCTTGGAGTTTAGCGAGTCAGAAAATTAATAAGGGGCCTTTAATAGAAACTTTATAATGCAATTACAAAACAAGCAGCTATTAATTGTTACTTCAGAATTCCCGCCACAACCAGGCGGAATAGGTAATCATGCTTATCAATTAGCCTTAGAATTATCTAAAAATGACTATTCAATTACGGTTATTGCAGATCAACGATCAACATTAGGTGAAGAAGAAGCCGTTTTTGATAAAACGTTGCCTTTTAAAGTGATACGAATAAAACGCCACAAACAACGATTTAAAATGTATTTGAATAGAATTGCTGTGACCTATAAAAATTTTTCAAAAGCATCGCATGTCATCGCTACTGGTAAATTCTCGCTATGGAATGTGGCTTTTATAAGCAGGTTTAAAAAAGCCAAAACAATAGCAGTTGTTCACGGAACAGAAGTTAATTTTAAGTCTTTTATTTTGAAAAAATCGATAGATTATTCTTTAAATAAAATGGATAGTATCGTTGCTGTTTCTCGTTATACAAAAAGTTTAATATCCTATTTAAATAAAGACGTTGAGGTGATTCCAAACGGTATACGTGCAAACGAATGGAATTCTGATGGGAGAAATTCAATAACTTTAAAAGGTAATCCTGTACTAACAACAATTGGTCGTGTGAGTTCAAGAAAAGGGCAACTCAATGTTATAAAACATTTACCAGAATTACTTAAACATTATCCAGACCTGCATTACCATTGTGTAGGTATTCCAACTGAGTCAGATTCTTTTACTCAAGTAGCAATAGATTTAGGTGTAAATTCACATATAACATTTCATGGCGCTTTAGACGATGAACAATTAAAACAGGTATTAAGTAGTACTACTATTTTTGTAATGTTGAGTAGTGAAAGTAAAACCGGAGATGTTGAAGGTTTTGGTATTGCAATTCTAGAGGCTAATGCCTTAGGTGTACCAGCTATAGGATCTAAAAAATGTGGTATTGAAGATGCTATTAAACCTAATGTTTCTGGAGTATTAATAGATTCAAGTGATACGAGTCAATTTTTAAAGGCCATTGATAGCATATTAAAATCAAAAGACACCTTTTCTGAAGCATCAAAAGATTGGGCTTTAGATCATAATTGGACCACTATTATTAAACACTATATAGCTTTGTTAATATGAGTACATTAACTATAATATCTCATACGGAGCATTACAAAAAAACAGATGGTACTATTGTAGGATTAGGATCTACTGTTACTGAGGTCAATAATTTGGTAGAGGTTTTTGATTCGATTATTCATGTGGCTATGTTGCATGATATTCCTGCGCCATCAAGTGCATTAGCTTACACGTCTAACACTATAACTTTTGTTGCTTTACCAGCTGTTGGCGGAACAAAGACAGTAGATAAACTTGCTATAATATGGAAAACGCCTCAAATATTGAGAACGATTCAAAAAGCTTTAAATAAATCAGATTATTTTCAGTTTAGGGCACCAACAGGAATTGGAGTTTTTGTTGTTCCTTATTTAATCTTTTTAAGTTCAAAAAAAGGATGGTTTAAATATGCTGGTAATTGGAAACAGGAGAATGCGCCAATGGCTTATCGCTTTCAACGTTATTTACTGAAACAACAGCGTAGAACTGTTACGATAAATGGAAGATGGGAGAATCAAGAAAAACACTGTCTTACATTTGAAAACCCATGTTTAACAGCCGAAGAAATTACACAAGGACAATTTATTACTCAAAATAAAAAATTAAACAAAGAAGCGATTAATTTTTGTTTCGTTGGGCGATTAGAAAAAGCTAAAGGATTAGGGTTACTTATAAATGCATTTAAATTACTTTCACAAGAAGAAGAATCGTGTATAGGAGATATTCATTTGGTGGGAGATGGAGAATTAATTGATTACTACAAAGCGCAAACTCTAAATAGTTCTTTGAATTTTATCTTTCATGGCTATTTATCTCGTGAAGATGTTCATCAAATTTATCAGATTTCTCATGCTATCATTTTACCATCTGCATCTGAAGGTTTTCCAAAAGTTATAGCTGAAGCTATGAATTATGGTTGTTTGCCTATTGTTTCTGATGTGTCTTCGATTTCTAATTATGTTATTGATAATCAAAACGGATTTTTACTAGCTTCAATTACAGAAGAAGGTTTATTAACTAAAATTGAAAAACTACTAGAACTATCTGAATTAACATATTCTAAGATGATAGATTCAAAGAAAACAACTATTTCAAAATTCGCATATTCGTATTATAATGAGCGGATTAAGATCGATTTAATGTAGGGTTTGGAATTAACTATTAATACCGTAAGATGCTGATTTTATTTTGGTTAAAAATTGATTTATTATGCCTAGTAAAAAAAAAATAATTACATTTAGCCGATGTTAAAAAATGTGCTATTCTAGATGATCTTAAAAAAACTGTTTTGGGTTTTTAAACGTCACCCAATCTTATATATTACCCGCTTTAAATTACTGTCTAAAAATGTTGAGATTAGTGATTTAAGTGCTTGTACCTATAATAAAACCAACAGAAAGGAGGATATTCCTGCATATTATAAAGAGATTAATAAATCAATCTTTAAAGATTCTATGCCAGAATCTGACTTATGTTTAATTCAAAAATTAAGCATTTGGCTACAGAATAACATTAAAGGTGGGCCAGGATTAAGTGAGCCTTCAGAGAAGGCATTACGAATTATGCTGGATGGTAAAGGCGGTGTTTGTAGTGATATGGCACAGATTTTTAATAATTTTTGTGTCATTAATTCAATAAAAGTTAGGGAATGGGGAACTACAAGAGCACCTTTTAATACCGAATATGGTGGACATTCTTTTAATGAAGTATTTAGTAAGGAATTAAATAAATGGGTGCTTATTGATGTTTATAATGGTTTTACTTTTTTTAATGAAGATAAATTACTATTGTCTGTTATTGAATTGTTTCAATTATCTCGAAATAAGAAGACAGTTCACTATAAATCTTTTAATGAGAATAAACCATTAGAAGAGGGTAGTGTTTATAGAAATTACTTAAATAAAGATACGGTTCCTTTTTTAATTTGTAATTATGATAATAAAACATACGATGTATTTTTAAAATATACACGTCCTTATATTCCTGTTTTTATAACACACTTTGTTTTGTATGTTTTTAGAAAAAGTTACCATTACCGTTTTCCATTAGATAATTATAAAATTATTTTTTCTTAATTAGATAGTTTGATATTTATTAATATACACTTTATCATTATTTACACGACTTCTTTTATTCTAAAACCTGACTTTATAAATTGAAAACCAATATTACTTATATTAGCGCTGTTGGTTTTCATGCTGCTTTAGGTGTTATAATTTACCTTAATGAAAGTATTGCAAAGCTGTATTTTTTTGCTGCTGTTGTTTATTTTATTTATCGTATAATTACTATCGCTGATGATAAAAGAACTTATGAAGTCTTAAAGGCTTGTGCTTATTTTGTGGGTGCTGAGGTTTTTTTCAGAACGACAAAAGGTTCTGTTTCTTATGAAGCAGGGAAGTACTTAGTGATATTTTTTGTGTTGTTAGGAATTTTTTATAGAGGTCTCTCAGGAAAAGGTTATCCTTATTTTATTTACTTAATGTTTTTAGTACCTTCAATATTTGTAGCTTCTACTACATTGAGTTTTGATGCTAATTTTAGAACCAATATTGCTTTTGTATTAAGTGGCCCTGTCTGTTTGGGTTTGTCTGCTTTATTTTGTTATGATAAACGTATAAGCAATAATCAGTTGTCTCAGATACTTCTTTTTATGGTGTTGCCTATCATAGCACACACAGCTTATATTTATTTTTATGTTCCTGATTTAAAAGAGGTACTCTCGAGTACGGCATCTAACCGTTCAGCAGCGGGAGGTTGGGGAGCAAATCAGGTATCTGCAGCTTTGGGTTTAGGTATGTTTTTAATGGCTATACGTTTATTTACGAAGTCACCGAGCTTAGGGTTAAAAGTTTTAAACGCTACTATTCTAGGTTTAATTGCTTTTAGAGCTGTTACCACCATGAGTCGAGGTGGTGTTATAGCTGCATTAATGGCAACTTTAGTATTTTTATTTTATTACTATAGACAATCTCGTGTGAAAAAACGAAATGAGTTAATTACTATGTTTGGCTTATTTTGCTTAAGTTTAGTATTTACATGGTTTGTTAGTATTAACCAGTCTGGTGGTTTGGTAAGTTTACGTTATTCTAATAAAGATCATTTAGGGAGAGAAAAGGCAAGTTTATCAACAGGAAGAGCAGAGTTGTTTGAGCATGAATTAGAAGGTTTTATAGATAGTCCTTTTTTTGGAATTGGTTCTAGTAGAGCAAAAGATCAGCGTATAGAACAGGAAGGGCAGGGGGTTACTTCGCATAGTGAGTTTAGTCGTACTTTAGCTGAACATGGTATGTTTGGAGTCGTTATTCTTTTGATTCTAATGTTTAAACCTTTAGATATGCGATCAAAGAATAAGAGTAATTACTATTTTTATGCTTTTTTAGCTTTTTGGTTTTTAACCATAAATCATATGTCTATGCGAATAGCGATGCCAGCTTTTATATATGGTTTAGCCTTATTAAATGTTAAAAATGAAAAGAATCCTGTACGTAGGAAACAACTTAAAGAACAACAAATCTAATATTTCTGGAATTCAAATACTTGGTGCTCTGCTTGAGAAAGAAGGCTATAGAATACATTATACTTCTTCTAAAACCAATAAAATAAGTAGATTATTAGATATGGTAAGGTCGTGTGTTGCATTATCTAAAAACATAGACTGCGTTTTAATAGACACTTATAGTACTCAGAATTTTTATTTTGCTCTTATTATTAGTCAATTATGTAGTCTGTTAAAAATAAAATATATTCCCATATTACATGGGGGAAATCTCCCCTCAAGATTAAAAAATAGTCCAAAATTAAGCGAACTAATCTTTAAAAATGCGGCATATAATGTGTCTCCTTCGGCATATTTAAAACAAGAATTCGAATTGTTTGGATATAAGAATGTTGTTCATATTCCTAATGTCATAGAGATTAAAGATTATCCTATTTTAAAAAAAGATTTCGATACTCCAAAGCTATTATGGGTACGTTCGTTTTCAAAAATTTATAATCCTCAATTGGCCATTCAAGTTTTTAATGACATAAAAAAAAGCTATCCAAAAGCTAAGTTGTGTATGGTTGGTCCTGATGCAGATGGTACTTTAGAAGACGTTAAAATGTTAGCGACTCAACTCAATTTAAACGTTGAGTTTACAGGGAAATTGACAAAAAAGGAATGGATTTCAGTTTCAAAAAACTATAATATATTTATTAATACTACAAATTTAGATAACACCCCAGTGAGTGTAATTGAAGCTATGGCTCTCGGATTACCTGTGGTTTCTACAAACGTTGGAGGTATGCCTTTTTTAATTTCAGATACTATAGAAGGTTTATTAGTGCAACCTCAAGATTCTAAAGCTATGGTCAATAAAATTTTAGAACTAATGCTAGATGTACAACTCAGAGAAAAATTAGTTTATAACGCACGTGAAAAAAGTGAGAGTTTTGCATGGGAGGCAGTAAAATCAAGATGGGATTCTATTTTGTCTTAAATTTATGTTAATAATAGTTTGTACTTCTTATATTTACAAGCAGTTTATATGAATAATAATGATTAAGAAAAGCATTCATTTCGAAATTTCTGAACGTAAGATTCTACTTAGAATTTTAGATTTGCTTATGGTTTTTGTAGGTGTCTATTGCTTAAGTCTTTATTATGATTTTGAATATATTGAAGTCAATATTAATAATAGTGTGGCTTTAATTTTATTAGGCGTCTATTTTACAGTTTTTGCTAGTATTTTTGAACTTTACGATTTACAGAAGGCAAGTCAGCTTGATTCCACGTTTAAAAACATTGTAATTACTACCTCTGTAGTCGTTTTATTTTACTTATTAACCCCTGTGCTCTCTCCTTATTTACCCTTGGAACGTATTCAAATTGTGTATTTTTATTTTACATTGATGTTCTCTGTTCTTTTATGGAGAGTACTTTACATTTACTTAATAGAGTCTCCACGTTTTTATAAGCGTGTTCTTTTAGTCGGAGAAATTTCGAGTATTGAGGGTTTAACTTCGGCTTTGAGTACTACGGATCCCAATTATAAAATTGTTGGATTTATTAATAGTGAAATCGTAATCTCAAAACCTGTAAAATATAGAGGTTTAACAGAATTTAAACCTAAAGACTTTTTAAAAACGATTGAAGAAGAAAAAATATCTGAAATCTTAGTGGCTAGTACAAATACTGAAGCCATCACAGCTGAGGTTTATCATGATTTAATGTTGCTTTTAGAACGTGGTTTTAAGATTAGAGATTATACGCAAGTTTATGAGGAGTTATTAAAAAAGGTACCAATTCAATTTGTAGGCAAAGATTTCTATAAGTATTTTCCTTTTAGCCGTAGTAATGAGAATAAGCTTTATATCTTTTTTCAACGTACTTTCGATGTTGTTTTTTCAATTATAGGTTTAATACTTGGTCTATTGATCTTACCTATTGTGCTTATTGGTAATCTTATAGGTAATAAAGGGCCTTTGTTTTATAGACAAGAGCGTGTTGGTAAAAACAGTAAGCCTTTTAATATTCTTAAGCTACGAAGCATGGTGGTTAATGCAGAGCAAGGCGGAGCTAAATGGGCTCAGAAAAATGATACTAGAATTACGAAGTTCGGGATTTTTTTAAGACGTTCTCGTATGGATGAGATTCCGCAGTTTTACAATGTTCTTAAAGGGGATATGAGTATTATTGGCCCAAGACCAGAGCGTCCTTTCTTTGTGAATGAGTTATCACAAATTATTCCGTTTTATGAAACAAGACATATCATAAAACCAGGTTTAACAGGGTGGGCACAGGTAAGTACGCGTTATGGCGCTTCTGTAGATGAGAGTCTGACTAAATTACAGTACGATTTGTATTATATAAAGCATCGTAGTGTTTTCTTAGACCTTAATATTTTTATAAAGACCTTGAGTACGATTCTTTATTATAGGGGGCAGTAGGTTTGGTTAGATGGTGATATGGTGATATGGTGATATGGTGATATGGTGAGGTGGTGAGGTGGTGATATGGTGATATGGTGATATGGTGATTTGGGGAGATGGTGATTTGGTGGGATGGTGATTTGGTGAGATGGTGATTTGGTGAGATGGTGATATGGTGAGATTGGTGATGCTTTCTTTAATAACGGATACTAAAAATAGTGCTTATGTGTTGCTTTTCATATTAAAAATAAGACACTTCACACTTTTTACTTTTCTTCAGACAGATTAAACCACTTTACTAAATATACATATCTAACCATTAGTGCTATAAGCAGAGGAATTAAACCTATGGCAAAGACCTGAACTCCTATAATCCAATGTGAGGCAATTAAGCAAAGCATGATGATTAAGAATCTTAGGTACTTTTTAAACCACATTTTAACCTTTGGTTTTGCTAATTGTCCGATTACAAACAGATTTAGTGGGAATGCCCATAATACATTATAATTTAATGCTGTTGCGGAGTGGTCTGTTGCAAACCATAATAGTAATAATACAATACCAATAAGACCTGTAAGTGCAAAAAGGGTGATGTCTAACCATTTGCTTCTTACTTTGTTTTTGTAATCTTTATAGGTTATAAAAAGGATACAAGCGGCTAGTAAACCAATGATGACTAATGGGCTTAATATAAAATTAGCTTTGGTATTTGTTTCTTTTTTTTGATAAAGCGTCGTTGCGCTTTTAACCAAGTTTTTAGAAGTGTTTAATTTTGCGGTCTCAAAAAAAGTATGAATATATTTCGGTAAAAACATAAACTCTTCTGCTGTAGCTTGTTTATCTATTACGGCACCTAAAGCAATGTCTATACCAAAGCTGCCCCATGTATTTAAGCCCACGTGTTCATGGATGAGGTCTCTGAATGTTTTAGGTTCGAAATTTTGAGGTAATATAAAATCTATTGTTTCTGAAGTTGTGTTTTGGGTAACATCTCTAATTCTTGTAGCGCAATTATCATAGAAAAAGTCGTATAAATAGCGTCTGTTTTCTGGTTTGTAATTATTTTCTAGGTAGTTAAAGAGTTTCTGTTTGTCTTGAGTAGAAAGATTTAAAACTTGCTCTTCAATCGTACGATTAGCTCTTTTATAGGCATAAAAGAAATTTTGAAATGGATGCCTGCTAATGAGGTAATTTAGTTTTCCTTGAGCGAATTTTAAATAAAAATTAGGGGCATCAAAATCATATTCTCCATAGCCATAAACCACATCGATACCTAAAGCTTTATCTTTTATCCTGAAAGCATTATGTCCAAAAGCATCATTTAAAGATTCTCCTGGCCCAATGGTTATAACTGATATTTTTGCGTTGTCAGAGAGTTGATATTGTTGTGAGAATCCAGAAATACAAGTGAAAAGTAAAACAAGAACTGATAATTTTAGTTTCATTACTGTTGAATTATCTAAAGACACTGAAGTCTATTTTTAAAGAAAAGATATTTGAGTATAAAGCAGCACTTTGATCTCCTATGTCTGTAAAAGCATAATCTATTTGTATGCCTCGGTATTTAAATCCGACTCCGAAATTAGGTTGAAAAGTCACTTGCTCTGAATCGTCGATTTGTAATTCATTTTGAAAATTACCAACACCTGCTCTTAGAAAAACAAGATCTGTATACCCAAATTCGAAACCTAAAGCAGGATTAATACTGGCAAAAGATGTGGATATAATATCGTTATTTTCTGCAAAGCGCATATTTAAGTTTGCTGCTGCTAATAAAGAATAGTCATAATGAAAGATCCATTTTTTAGACATTCCTAATTGTAGTTTTGGAATTGTAATTTCTGTGGTCTCAGGCAATTCTTGGTTTTCACCATCAATGGCACTGCTAATATCTTCAAATTTATCTTCGTCTATAGACCAGGCATTAAATGTGGTTGTAATATCTCTAGCCATCAGTCCAAATTTCCAATCATTTCGTCGGCTTTCAAATTGAATTCCTGCATCGAAACCAAATCCCCAAGAGGATGCAAAATCACCAATAATTCGTCGGATCACTTTTGCATTCACTCCAAAATTTAATCCATCTAAAGGTAATTTTCTAGCATAAGAGAAGGTAAGCCCGTAATCTGCCGTAGAAAATGTACTTATTCTATCGTAATTAATGTTTCCTTGATCGTCAATTAATTGTGTGGTATCTAAAATATCATCTACACCAAAACGAATTAAAGAGATTCCCATAGCACTTGATTTGTCTATAGGCATGGCATAAGCGATGTAGTTATAATTTGCAATATTCGCAAAATAACTGGAGTGCATTAATGAGAGCTGTGTGTCCTCAACATGTACCAATCCTGCAGGATTCCAGTAACCTGAATTTACATCAGCCGTTTGGGAGACCACAGCATTACTCATCCCTAAGGCAGCAGCATCTACACCAATATTCATAAATTCATTTGAATACTTCGTTTGAGCTGAAACCGTAAGAGTAGCAAGCGTTAAGAGAATTACATAGTAATTTTTCAACAACACAATTTTTTTTTACAAAGATGCATAATATTTTCCTATCTATTAAACTCTATAACGGCGTTCTTATTGTTTTTAAATATAATTTTATGACTTATTTTACCCAAGCTCCATAATATGTATTCTCTTATTGTCTATATAGGTTGTATTATTTTAATATAAATGGAGGTTTATTTTATGTTGTTTTAAGAATTGAAAAGATATAATTTGAGAAAAAATATAAGATTAGAATTAAATACTTTCTATTTTTACAAAAATTAAGATTATGAGCTTTAAAAGACACATTCCGAATTTAGTAACACTTCTCAACTTGTTTTCGGGTTGTATTGCTGTAATATTTGCTGTTAATGGTAATTTTATTGCCGCCTCTATATTTGTTTTTTTAGGGATATTTTTCGACTTTTTTGATGGGCTTTTAGCTAGAAAACTCAATGTACAGAGTCCGATGGGAATTCAGTTAGATTCTTTGGCAGATTTAGTAACCAGTGGTGTAGTGCCAGGGATTATTATGTTTAAGCTTATTGGATTGACTATTGATGCGCCAGATTATTCGGCTTACAGTGATAGTTGGAATTCTGTTTTTCATTGGCAAGGTTTTAAAATGTCTGTATTACCGTTAATCGGTTTGTTTATTCCGTTAGCATCAGCTTATCGTTTGGCAAAGTTTAATTTAGATGAAGATCAGCAAAGTTATTTTAAAGGTTTGCCTGTGCCTGCTAATACTCTAGTATTATTATCGCTACCTCTTATTTTAGAGTATCAGAATAATGACCTTATTAATAACATTATTATCAATAAATGGTTTTTAATTGGTTTAACCTTGTTGAGCTGTTACCTTTTAAATTCGAATATAAAGTTATTCGCTTTAAAATTTAAAAACTATGGTTTTAAGGATAATGCCGTACGTTATATTTTTCTAATATTAAGTGTTGTCTTAATTATAGTACTTCATTTTGCAGCCATTCCTTTAGTTATTGGTTTGTATATTTTACTTTCATTATTAACGAAATCTAAGATTCATTAATCTTAAAGTTCTATTTATTCTTACTTTCTTAAACACTTATAATTTATGGCCTCAGGATTTTTTGCACTACTTGATGATATCGCAGCGATAATGGATGACGTTGCTGTTATGACTAAGATTACGACTAAAAAAACAGCAGGTATATTAGGTGATGATTTGGCTGTAAATGCGGAAAAAGCTTCTGGTTTTGTGTCTTCTCGTGAAATCCCAGTGCTTTGGGCTATAACCAAAGGTTCTTTACTGAATAAGTTAATTATATTACCCTTGGCTTTTTTATTAAGTGCTTTTGTACCTTGGGCAATCATCATTATTTTAATTCTTGGAGGGCTGTATTTGGCTTATGAAGGAGCTGAGAAAATCTATGAGTTTATTGTGCCTCACCCGAAAGCAGTAGAAGTAGATCTTAAAAAGGATTTTACAGAACAAGAATTATTAGATTTAGAAAAAGCTAAGATTAAGTCTGCCGTTGTTACCGATTTTATTTTGTCTGTAGAGATTGTAATTATCGCTTTAGGTTCTGTGGTTAATGAACCTTTAGTGACTCAGATTATTGTGGTTTCTATAGTGGCTTTAATTGCGACTATTGGTGTTTATGGTATTGTAGCCTTAATTGTAAGGATGGATGATCTTGGTTTAAAACTGATTGGTAAAAGTGACGATGGTAAGGGTTTTTTATTTGGTATTGGAACATTTTTAGTGAAAGCCTTACCAATGGTTATAAAGAGTTTGTCTGTTATAGGAACTATTGCTTTGTTGCTTGTTGCGGGTGGTATTTTTGTTCATAATATTGATTATATGCATCATTTCTTAGAACAGATTCCTTCGGTTTTACGAGATTTTATTGTGGGTCTTGCTGCAGGTGTTGTTTGTTTACTTCTTGTCAATGGTGTTAAGATGTTACTTCCTAAAAAGAATGGGCATTAGGGTTTTTCATTCCTGCGCAGGCAGGGATTATACTAAATTGATTTTTGGAGGGGAACACCAACAATGGTATAGATCGTTCAAGGTTACTCGTTTTTTTACTTTAAGACAAAACAAGTAGAACTTAGATTATAGTTGAAGGATGTGATTTATTTAGTTTGATTGTTGGTGGAAAACACCAACAACGGCAAGCAATGGCAAGGAGCATTAGGTTTTGTTATTCGTGTGTGTAAGGATTTATACTAAATTGATTGTTGGTGGAAAACACCAACAATGGCAAGTTGTTGCTTCCTGAAAAGAGAGGATATTAGGTTTTTTTATTCCTGCTTAGTTAGGAATTTATATTAAATTGATTGTTGGCGGGAAACACCAATAATGGCAAGTTGTTGCTTCCTAAAAAGTGTGGGCATTAGGGTTTTGTTATTCCTGTTAAGGTAGGGATTTATACTAAATTGATTGTTGGTGGGAAACACGAACAATGGCAAGTTGTTGCTTCCTGAAAAGAGAGGATATTAGGTTTTGTTATTCCTGTTGAGGTAGGGATTTATACTAAATTGATTGTTTGTGGGAAACACCAACAATGGCAAGTTTATGATGTTTATTTTTACATTATAAATACTATTAATGTCATTGCGCCAATATTGGTGTTTCTCACCAATATTTTATAGATGTAATTCCAATACATAATTTAAGATGATTTTAAAACCTTTAAAAATAGAAGATTGTCCGCAATTTTATACAGCTACAATTTTAGATTGGAAAAAACTTTTAAAGCCAGAAAAATATAAATTAATCATTATTGAATCTTTACAATTTTTAGTAGAAGAGAAAAGAGTTGAAGTTTATGGTTATGTTATAATGGATAACCATATCCATATTATTTGGAAACCTATGCTTTTGTATTCATTAAAGCATACACAATTGAGTTTTATGAAGTTTACTGCGCAACGCATAAAACAAGATTTAGAATTACATCATAAAGCTGTTTTAAAGTGTTTTTATGTAGAATCTAAAGATCGATCATACCAATTTTGGAAAAGAAATTCACTTTGTGTGGATCTCTATTCTGATAAAATTATAGAGCAGAAGTTAAAATATATTCATGAAAATCCTGTTAAAGCGGGACTGTGTTGTAATCCTGAAGATTATAGGTTTTCATCGGCTAAATTTTATAAAGAAAAGGGTGACGAATTTTGTTTTATCTCAGATTTTAGGTTGTGATTGTTGGTGGAAAACACCAATAATGGCATTTGGGACTATACTCATGAAAATACAGTGAAATATGTATTTTGCTTTAAAACTGAAGATTATAGTTTTTTATCGGCTAAATTTTATAGAGATAAAGGTGAAGGATTTGTTTTTGTCTCAGATTTTAGGTTGTAATTGTTGGTGAGAAACGCCAACAATGGCATTTAGGACTATATTCATGAAAACCCTGTTAAATCTGGACTGTTTTATAAAGAAAGGAGTGATGAGTTTAGTTTTATCTCAGATTTTAGGTTGTGATTGTTGTTGGTAAACACGAACAATGGCATTGTAGAAATTAAATAGAAGACTTATTAATTAAAAAAATAATTTCTTCTTACGTAATTCAAAATTCTGGCCTAAGTACACTTTACGAACCATTTCATCACTAGCTAATTCTTCTGGTTTTCCTGCTTTAAGGATATTACCTTCAAACATTAAGTACGTTCTGTCAGTGATCGCTAGAGTTTCTTGTACGTTGTGATCTGTAATAAGGATACCAATGTTTTTCTTTGTTAGCTTTGCTACAATACGTTGAATATCTTCTACAGCAACAGGATCTACACCAGCAAAAGGTTCATCTAAGAGAATAAAACTAGGATCTGTGGCTAAGGCACGTGCAATTTCTGTTCGGCGTCGCTCACCACCAGAAAGTAAATCACCTCTACTTTTTCTAATATGTCCTAAACCAAATTCTTCAATTAGTGATTCCATTTTATCAAGTTGCTCTTTCTTACTTAATTTAGTAAGTTGTAACACACTTAAAATATTATCTTCAATGCTTAGTTTTCTAAATACAGAAGCTTCTTGAGCTAAGTAACCAATACCGTTTTGGGCACGTTTGTACATTGGGTATTTTGTAATGTTAGTATCATCTAAAAAGATATTACCACCATTGGGTTTAATAATCCCAACAATCATATAGAAAGACGTGGTTTTACCAGCACCATTTGGTCCTAATAAGCCTACAATTTCTCCTTGGTTAACCTCTAAAGAGACATCCTTTACTACTTTTCGTCCGCCGTAGGACTTCATTAAATGTTCTGCTCGTAACTTCATATATGGTCTAAGAATGCTAAAATTAATAAAATCATGTGGATTCTATTTGCTTTAGTTGTCATTTATTAAAAGTTTAACCTTGTAATGCTTTCTAATTATGAATTAGAATCAGCATTATGTTGCTCTATAGCATCCCAATATTCATGGGCACGCCTTAAGTGTGGTATTACAATTGTACCACCAACTAACGTTGCAATCCCTAGAGCTTCACTAATTTCTTCTTTAGAAATTCCTTCATTATAAGAGGCTTCTAAATGGTATTTGACACAATCGTCACAACGTAAAACAGTAGATGCAACCAGACCTAAAAGCTCTTTTGTCTTTTTATCTAAAGCCCCTTCTTTAAAAGCATTGGTATCTAAATTAAAAATACGCTTTACTACTTTATTATTATCGGCTAATATTTTATCGTTCATTTTAGCACGATAATCATTAAATTCTTTTACAATATCAGACATCTATTTATGACTTAATTTTTGATTTTTTTCTGTTTTGATTTCTAACTACAACAGCCGAAATATAAATACTTACTTGGTACAATATTAGAATAGGAATTGCGACTATAACCTGACTTGCAATATCTGGAGGTGTAATAACAGCAGATATAATAAGTACAATAACTAAAGCAAATTTTCTGTATTTCTTTAAAAATTCAGGTGTCACTAAACCTACTTTGGTTAAAAAATAAATGATAATAGGTAACTCAAATACAAAACCTGAAGCTATAGCAGAAGAGCGAACAATGGCAATTACAGAACTGACATCAAACTCGTTTAAAATTTGATCACTAATATTGTAATTGGCTAAAAAGTTAATTGATAAAGGGGTGATGATATAATAGCCAAAAAGTACGCCTAAAAAGAATAGGAGTGATGCTACAATTATAAATCCTCTAGAGCTTTTACGTTCATTAGCTTTTAACCCAGGACTTATAAAACTCCATAATTGGTAAAGTACATAGGGGAAGGCAACTATAAAACCGGCGTATATTGAAGTCCAGATATGAGCTGAAAACTGACCTGCCACAGTTCTATTTTGAATAATAAAAGGGAATTTTTCAGCACAAAATGTGGTGTCTGTCATTCCTATAAGTTGAGACATTTTACAAAGCCACTCATAGGTTGGGAAATCCATGTGTGTTGGCCCGAAAATGATGACATCAAAAATAAATTTCTTAAAAATAAAAGCTGCTGTTGCTGCAATAACAATACTAATTGTAGCTCTAACTAAATGCCATCTTAATTCTTCAAGATGATCTAAAAAAGACATCTCGTCTATATGTTTTTTTGCCATTATATAATTCCTTCTTTTATTAAATCGTGAAGATGAACTACACCAGCATATTTACCATCGTGTTCTACTAATAATTGAGAAATACCAAATTGTTCCATAACTTCTTTAGCGTCAACAGCCATTGCGTCTTCTTGGATTCGTCTTGGGTTATTACTCATAATATCTTTGGCTTTTAAACCAGAAATATCGTCACTTTTACTTAACATACGTCTTAAATCTCCATCTGTAATGATTCCTATAATTTGATCATTTTCGATAACCGCTGTAACGCCAAGCATTTTTTCAGTAATCTCTACAATCACCTCTTTAACTGAAGCTTCAAGATTTACTTGAGGTTTTTCATTTTGAGAAGATATATCATTCACTCTTAAATAAAGACGTTTACCTAATGCTCCCCCTGGATGGTATTTTGCAAAATCTTTGCTCGAAAATCCACGTAATTCTAATAAACAAACTGCTAAAGCATCACCTAAAACTAATTGTGCGGTCGTACTTGTTGTTGGTGCTAAATTATTTGGACAAGCTTCTTTTGTAACAAAAGCATTCAAAATATAGTCGGCTTGTTGCCCTAAAAACGATTCTATATTACCAGTTATGGCAATCATTTTATTTTTTGCTTTCTTAATAAGTGGTACTAAAACTTTTATTTCGGGTGTATTTCCACTTTTAGAAATGCAGATTACAATGTCGTTTTCTAGGATTAATCCGAGGTCTCCATGGATGGCATCTGCGGCATGCATAAAAACCGCCGGTGTTCCTGTAGAATTTAATGTAGCAACGATTTTGTTAGCTATAATGGCGCTTTTGCCAATTCCGGTGATGATCACACGACCTTTAGAATTGTAAATTAATTGTACTGCTTCAGCAAAATCTTCAGTTACTAATTCGGACAAATGCTCTATCGCTTTACTCTCTAATTTTATAGTAGATTTTGCGGTATGTAAAATGGATTGCTTAGTGTTCAAAACTTATTTTTTATTGAGTTTTTTTGGTTTAAAGAATTTATTATCTTTAAACTTGTTGCAAATGTATATAAAATACCAATAGGGATTAATGAGTATTGCAGAAATTGACTTACACATCGCATTAAAAAAGTACTTTGGGTTTTCAGAATTCAAGGGGCTTCAAGAAGAAGTAATAAAGAACGTCGTTGCAGGTAATAACACTTTTGTTATTATGCCAACAGGAGGCGGTAAATCTTTATGTTATCAGCTCCCAGCGCTAATAAAAGAAGGTACTGCTATTGTGGTATCTCCACTTATTGCGTTGATGAAAAATCAAGTTGATGCTATAAGGGCCGTGTCTGAACATGAAGGTGTGGCGCACGTTTTAAATTCATCTTTGAATAAAACAGAAATAAAACGTGTTAAAGATGATATTACAAATGGCATTACAAAATTGTTGTATGTAGCACCAGAATCTTTAACTAAAGAAGAATACGTTGACTTTTTAAGGACTGTTAAGATTTCTTTTATGGCCGTAGATGAAGCCCATTGTATTAGTGAATGGGGTCATGATTTTAGGCCAGAATACAGAAACCTTAAGACAATTATTAAGCGTATTGGCGATGATATCCCTATCGTTGGTCTTACTGCTACGGCAACACCTAAAGTTCAAGAAGATATTTTGAAGAGTTTAGGAATGCCTAAAGCTATTACATTTAAAGCGTCCTTTAATAGACCTAATTTATATTATGAGGTACGCCCTAAAACAAAAACCGTAGATGCAGATATTATTCGTTTTGTAAAACAGAACGAAGGAAAATCGGGTATTATTTACTGTTTAAGTCGTAAACGTGTTGAAGCTTTAGCCCAAGTACTTCAAGTTAATGGTGTTAAAGCCGTTCCTTATCATGCCGGTTTAGATGCTAAAACACGAGTAAAGCACCAAGATATGTTCTTAATGGAAGATACCGATGTTGTGGTTGCTACGATTGCCTTCGGAATGGGAATTGACAAACCGGATGTGCGTTTTGTAATTCACCATGATATTCCTAAAAGTATAGAAAGTTATTATCAAGAAACAGGGCGAGCAGGTCGAGATGGAGGTGAAGGTCATTGTTTAGCTTATTATGCTTATAAGGATATAGAAAAACTTGAGAAGTTTATGGCAGGTAAACCTGTAGCAGAACAAGAAATTGGTCATGCTCTCTTACAAGAAGTGGTTGCTTTCTCTGAAACGTCGGTGTCTAGACGTAAATTTATTCTTCATTATTTTGGTGAAGAATTTGATAATGAAACCGGTGATGGTGGTGACATGGATGATAATGTTCGTCATCCTAAAAAGCAAGTAGAAGCACAAGATGATGTTAAAATCCTTTTAGAAACTGTTGCAAAAACGAATGAAAAATATAAAGCTAAAGATTTAGTACAAGTATTAGTAGGGAATGCAAATGCATTGATTTCTTCTCATAAAACGGATCAACAGCCCTTTTTCGGAATCGGAAAAACTAAAGATCCACGTTATTGGATGGCTCTGATCCGTCAAGTATTGGTGGCTCGCTATTTAAAGAAAGATATTGAAACCTATGGTGTTTTAAGATTGAGCGCTACAGGAAAAGACTTTATTGAAAACCCAGTTTCTTTTATGATGGCAGAAGACCATGTTTTTGATGAAGATTCTAACGACGGTATTATAACCAATACACGAGGCGGTGGAGCTGTAGCTGATGAGAAATTAATGGGAATGCTTAAAGACTTACGTAAGCGTAATGCTAAAAAGTTAGGAGTGCCTCCATTTGTTATTTTTCAAGATCCTTCATTAGAAGATATGGCTTTAAAATATCCTATCACTATTGAAGAGCTGAACAATGTACACGGTGTTGGTGAGAGTAAAGCTAAAAAATACGGTAAAGATTTTGTAGGTTTAATTGCTGATTATGTAGAAGATAATGACATATTACGACCAGAAGATATGGTTGTAAAATCAACAGGAACGAACTCTGCCATAAAATTATATATTATTCAGAATGTAGATCGAAAATTACCATTGGATGATATTGCTACGTCTAAGGGTATGAGCATGTCTAAGTTTATAAAGGAAATGGAAGCTATTGTTTTTTCTGGAACGAAGTTGAACATTAACTATTGGATTGATGATATTTTAGATGAAGATCAACAAGAAGAAATTCATGATTATTTCATGGAAACTGAAAGTGATAAGATAGACGATGCTATTGAAGAGTTTGATGGTGATTATGATGATGAAGAATTACGTTTGTATCGTATTAAATTTATGAGTGAAGTGGCTAATTAAAGTTCAATTTTAGTAAGCAAACTCAATTATATAACTTTCGTCAGTTCTACTTAATTTATTGAATTAAGTAGAACTGACGTTTTTTTTGTGTCTGTTTGAATATCAGTTTTTGGTATTTGTCTTGAATGGTTCTCGATACGAAATATAAATTTCCGCTGTGCTTCAATTTAAATTTCACTCGAACTGACGTTTTTTTATGTCTATTTGGATATCAGTTTTTGGTATTTGTCTTGAATGGTTCTCGATACAAAATTTAAACCTTCACTGCGTTTTATTTAAATTTTACTCGAACTGACGTTATTATATACAGTTTATAATCTTTATTAGATTGAAATTAAGTATTTTGAATCGAGAATAGTTTGTGTTTTTAAGCTGTTCTCGATACAACATATAAATTTTCGCTGTGCTTCAATTTAAATTTCACTCGAACTGACGTTTTTTTATGTCTATTTGGATATCAGTTTTTGGTATTTGTCTTGAATGGTTCTCGATACAAAATATAAATTTTCACTGTGCTTCAATTTATATTTCACTCGAACTGACGTTTTTTTATGTCTATTTGGATATCAGTTTTTGGTATTTGTCTTGAATGGTTCTCGATACAACATATAAATTTCCGCTGTGCTTCAATTTAAATTTCACTCGAACTGACGTTTTTTTATGTCTATTTGGATATCAGTTTTTGGTATTTGTCTTGAATGGTTCTCGATACAAAATATAAATTTTCACTGTGCTTCAATTTAAATTTCACTCGAACTGACGTTTTTTTATGTCTATTTGGATATCAGTTTTTGATATTTGTATTGAATAGTTCTCGATACAAAATATAAATTTTTGCTGTGCTTCAATTTAAATTTCACTCGAACTGACGTTTTGTAATTTGTTTTATAACTATTCTTCTTCGTCAGAGATTTCTTCTATAACGATATATTTACTGAATGAAATATCGTGTTTTTTTACTTTAATTTGAATGCTTCTAAGTGTTGCGCTATCTAATTTTTGCACTTCACTTTCTTCAATCTGAAAATCAATTTTTGTAATATGTCTTCCTTTAACTTCTGAACTTTCAGATTCAAATTCAGGCATGTCAGCTTCTAATTTTAATTTAAAATCATCACCAATAAATGTGAGTTTTGCTCCATTTTTACATTTTACATTGAGGTCTCCTACAATTACAGTTTGAAAGAAATGATAGCCTCCTAATTCATTTAAACCCGCAAAAAGAACATTTGTGTCTGCAACACCAAAAGGATTATTTTCTACATCATTAATAATAGCTTCAATAGAATCATTAGATTTAGAAGATTTAGTACCAAAAAGTTGAGATAATGAAAATGCCATATTTGTGATTTTTTTTCAAAACTAACTCTATTAATTTAAATCCCCAATTTTATAATCGTCTTCATTTGATAGTAAGTTATTAAGGATTGTTCTCGATACAAAATTTAAATCTTCACTTTGTTTAATTTAAATTTCACTCGAACTGACGTTGTTTGTGATTATTTGATTTTTGGTTTTAATTTGTGTTAAGAGTACTGAATGGTTCTCGATACAAAATATAAATTTCCGCTGTGCTTTAATTTACATTTCACTCGAACTGACGTTATTTGTGATTATTTGATTTTCGGTTTTTTTATTTGTGTTAAGAGTACTGAATGGTTCTCGATACAAAATATAAATTTCCGCTGTGCTTTAATTTACACTTCACTCGAACTGACGTTGTTTGTAATTATTTGATTTTCGGTTTTATTTGTTGTTATGTGTGTTAATAGTTCTCGATACGAAATATAAATTTCAGCTGCGCTTCAATTAATATTTTACTCGAACTGACGTTGTTTGTGATTATTTGATTCTTGTTTTTTTATTTGTGTTAAGAGTACTGAATGGTTCTCGATACGAAATATAAATTTCCGCTGTGTTTTAATTTATATTTCACTCGAACTGACGTTGTTTGTGATTATTTGATTTTCGGTTTTTATTTGTTGTTATGTGTGTTAATAGTTCTCGATACGAAATATAAATTTCCGCTGTGCTTTAATTTACACTTCACTCGAACTGACGTTGTTTGTGATTATTTGATTCTTGGTTTTTATTTGTGTTAAGTGTTAATGGTTCTTGATATAAAATATAAATTTCCGCTTTGCTTCAATTAATATTTTACTCGAACTGACGGATTATTGTTAAACAATTTATAATATTTTCAGAATCATAGGCTTTAAACTTTTGGCTTTATGTTCTAAACTTTCAATTCACTATCTTTGCAACTTCAAATAAAAACACAGACAATGCAAGACGGTTTATACGCAAAATTCAACACTTCAAAAGGTGAGATATTAGTAAATTTAGAGTTCGAAAAAGCTCCGGGAACGGTAGGTAATTTTGTAGCTTTAGCTGAAGGTAATTTAGAAAATTCGGTGAAGCCACAAGGAACACCTTACTATGATGGCTTAAAATTCCACAGAGTAATTCCTGATTTTATGATTCAAGGTGGTTGTCCACAAGGTACAGGTACTGGAAACCCAGGTTATAAATTTGACGATGAGTTTCATCCCGATTTAAGACATAGTGGGCCTGGTGTTTTAGCTATGGCAAATTCTGGTCCTGGTACAAACGGTAGTCAATTTTATATTACTCACGTTGCTACCGACTGGTTAGATGGTAAACATACTGTTTTTGGAAATGTAGTTGAAGGACAAGATATTGTTGATGCTATTGCTCAAGGTGATACTGTTGATAGTTTAGAAATTGTAAGACAAGGAGAAGCAGCAGAAAAATTTAATGCTATTGAAGCTTTTAGAACATTTGAAGGTTCTCGTGAAAAGCGTGTTGCAGCAGAGCGTGAAGCAGCAAGAGCTGAGTTAGATAAATTAGCTCTTGGTTTTGAAGAAACGGCTTCTGGTTTACGTTATAAAATCATTCAAAAAGGAGACGGTAAAAAAGCAGAGAAAGGACAAATGGTTTCTGTACATTATAAAGGTCAGTTAGCAGACGGGACTGTTTTTGATTCGTCTTACAAAAGAAACTCGCCATTAGATTTTCAAGTAGGAGTTGGTCAGGTTATTTCTGGTTGGGATGAAGGAATTTGTTTATTAAACGTTGGTGATAAAGCTCGTTTAGTAATTCCTAGTGATTTAGCATACGGTTCTGCAGGTGCAGGTGGTGTAATTCCACCAGATGCAACTTTAGTATTTGATGTTGAATTAATGGGGACTAAATAATCATTAGTTTAAAAACTCAATTTTTAAATTGAAGTTTTAATCATAAAAAAAAGCGAACTTTTTAAAGTTCGCTTTTTTGTTTTTATAATGTTAGTATTATGCGGTTTGCAATTGATGTTTACCTTCATAAACTTCTTCTATTAACTTAGCATTAAACGCAGGTAAATCATTTGGGTTTCTACTTGTTACTAATCCATGATCTACAACAACTTCGCTATCTTCCCATTCAGCACCGGCATTAATCATATCTTGCTTAATAGAGCCATAAGAGGTGATTTTACGTCCCTTTAATACATCAGCTTCTGCTAACAACCATGGTGCGTGGCAAATTGCAGCAACGGGTTTTTTATTCTTGAAGAAGGCTTTTACAAAATTAACGGCTTCTTTATTTTGTCTTAAAGTATCTGGATTCATAACGCCTCCAGGTAACATTAAAGCATTATAATCTGCTTCAGAAGCTTCATTTAATGTTTTATCAACATCATATTCATTACTCCAATTACCGTTTTGCCATCCTTTAATTTTTCCTGATTTATCTGAGATGATATGAACGTCAGCTCCAGCTTCTTTTAAAGCATCCATTGGTTCTTTTAATTCACTTTCCTCAAATCCATTTGTTGCTAAAATTGCAACTGTCTTTCTTTTTAAATTTTCCATTTGTGATTTTATTTTTTAAATTATTATTCATTTTAACTATCACTAAGATAAAGGATGTATTGCGTTGTAGCTAATTTTGAAAGAGGCTTAACTTCAGTTTAATACTAGATGTTAAATGAAGTATGCTACTTGTTAAAATGTAGAAAATAAGTTAAAGCATTTAACAGATTTCGATTTTAAAATATTATAATTTTTATATTTCTAAATATATACTTATAAGAAAATTCTTATAAAGAAAACGATTTTGAATGTTGTTTTTGTAATATTTTTTATAGTTTTATGGCAACTAAAATCAATTTATTTATGAAAAAATTTTTACTCAGTCTTTTAGCAAACATTAGTGTCATTGCGATGCTTTCAGCTCAAGGTTATACCACTCCAGATACCGGAGTCACTTACAGCTTAGATGATCTTGTTACTTTAAGTCCATCTACAATTTCTGTATCAGGTTCGACTTATACATTAGTAGATGAACTTATTATTTCTGCAAGTGATACACTTCTTATCGATTCGGACTTAACTTTAGAAATCGGTGAAAATTTATTAATTACCATTTTTGGAAACTTTACTGTTAATGGAGAAAATGTTGTGTTTACAGCTATTGATCCTACAATGCCTTATGAAGGTTTTCGTTTTGAGCAACTTTCTGATATTAACATTCAAAACGCAACTATAGAATATGGTGGTGGCTTGCGTGTGCTTACGGAAACATTTACAATCAATAATTGTTTAGTTACTAATAATGTGTCTGGTGTTTCTACAGGAAGTGTTATTTCTCTTCTTAGAGGTAGAGCGCAAATAACAAACAACACCATTACATTTAATGATACTGCAGCAATAAGTTCTGGAGCCAATAGTGAAGTTTCTGCTTATATCTTTAATAATTATATTGAAGGTAATAATAAAGATAATTCTAATAGACCTCAAATTAATATGGGGACAACAATGGAAGATGAACCTTTAGAAATCATTCAGAATACTATTATAGGTGATCGTACTTTAGATCAAGTAGGAGGAATTGCAGTTTCTAATTTTGTAGATGGTTTTATAAATGTCATCATTGATGATAATATTATTAGAGATAACCGCTATGGTCTTACCGTTGTTGGTGGTAATTCTTTTGCTTATATCAGAAATAATATTATTGAAGATAATGATTCTCAAAATAGTCCTAATTTAGGTGGAAGTGGTATCTCTTTAAATTCGTCTACTTCAGATATGGAAGTTATTGCGAGTGGAAATGAAATACGTCGTAACTTATGGGGAATAACAGTTATTGGTTCTGCTTCTATTAATTTAGGAGATAATGATGAAAATATTGGTGAAAATGTATTTTCAGAAAATGGTAATGGAGGTGTTATCTATGCACTTTATAACAATACGAGTAATGCTATTTCTGCTATGCATAATTGTTGGGATGAAGAAAATACTCCTAACACACTAGCAGATGCAGAAGCTGTAATTGTACACGAAAATGATATCTCTAGTTTAGGATTGGTAACTTTCGATCCTGTAAATTGTGGTTTCTTAAGTGTAGATGAAATAACTCAGAATACTATTTCAATTTATCCTAATCCAACTTCTGGTCAATTGACTTTATCTAATAATATGTCATTTAACCAAATGAATGTGTATAGTCTTGATGGAAAACTAATCATGCAAAAAGCTCTTAAAATTGGTGAGAATGCTATGTTTTTGGAATTAAATTCGGGTATTTATTTATTAGAATTAAATGGAGAAAGTACTAAAGCAACAAAGAAATTAGTTATTAACTAATTTTAGAATATATTTTGTTCTAAATAAATATTTTTTAGAACTTAAAATTAAAAAAGCCATTTCTTTATTGAAATGGCTTTTTGTTTTAAATCTCTATTTTAACTCTATAATCATTTAAGATTTCTAAGTATTGATCCACATTTTTGTAGATTTCACTGAGATATTCATCTTTTTTAATATCATCTTCACGTCGTTTTATCGCTCTAATAAAACGTTTGGCTTCAATTTTAGAACTTATAACAAGTCCAGGAACAGATTCTGTTTTTCCATTTTCATTAACAGCCACCATTGTGAAATAAGACGAATTACAATGTTTTATATTTCCTGTTCTAATGTTTTCAGCTTCAACTCTAATCCCAACAACCATAGACGATTTACCGACATAATTAATAGAGGCCTTCATGGTTACCAATTCTCCAACTTCAATAGGTCTTAAGAAGTTTACTTTATCAACAGAAGCAGTTACACAATAACTTCTTGAATGCTTAGATGCACATGCAAAGGCAATTTGATCCATTAAACTTAAGATATAACCTCCATGAATTTTACCACCAAAATTAGTGTTAGAAGGTAACATGAGTTCTGAAATTTCAATTTTTGATTCTTTTATTGATTTAAACATATATTTTTAAATTTAAGTAAAGTAGGCTTACAAGTATAGCGATTCCAAAACTTATAAGTGTACCAATTAAAATGTATTCCGTTAGTTTTCGTTCTCCAGAAGCGGTAAGATCACCAAATCTAAAAACAGATTTTGCTGTGATTAAAAAACCAACAGCTTCCCAATGATCAGTCGCAATAAATATAAAGACTAACAAGCGCTCTAATATACCAATGTAGGTTCCGGCATCTTTTAAAGATTCTTTGTCTTTTGTAATTTTAGTAATGTTCCATTTAGAAAATATAATTTTCATTATTATAGAAGTCGGTGTCGTTAAAAAAGCAGCACAAATGACCAATAATAGAAAATGAGAACTAAAAGAAAAGGTAAATGGTAAATCTCCTTCAGAGAATAAGATTGTTAAACCTATAATAGAAACGATATGTAAAAGTTGATCTATAAAAAAGTATAAACGTTTTGTTTTTTTATGTTGAAGTAAAAGCTTAGCTCCGTCAATAATGAGATGTAAAGCACCAATACTTAATATTAATAAGGTGTAACTTAAATCCCATACAATTATAAACATCAAGGCGATATGAATACTAGCATGGACATACAGCCAAACTGATTTTAGTTTTTTTCTCTCTTTTGCTTTAACCCATTTATCAGGTTGCATAAAAAAATCAGCAATGAGATGCGCTAAGGTCAATTTTAAAATTAATAACATCATAGTTGGCTAATTTTTTGTCTGTATAAACGGTCTAAATCTAATATTTCGTCTAAATAGGCACGCTTTTGACGCTTACTTACAGCATCTTGGTTAATGCCAATAATTTTAGCTAATTCTGTTTGAATCATGTTAGGATGTTCTAAGCTGAGTTTTACAATTTCTGCAGAATTGACCGTCCAATTATCCATAGCAATAAGCGATAGCCTAAAATAAAGATTAATTTCTTTATTTAAGATGTTGTCTTTCGTTTTTATTTTAAGGTTTTGTTTGTCTTTTTTTAAAGTTTCAAAAGTTTCACCAGAATAGATAAAGGCTTCGCCGTTAGACTCGCTAACAGAATCTCCTTGATAATCTTTTGTGCCAATACCAATAGACATACGTACATCTAAATTTTTAACAGATTTTAGACATGCTTTTATATAAACGGCGTTTCTAAAGCTATCCTCAATAGTTGTACATTCTAATTGAAAGCTGTCTCCTCTATAGATATCGTAAAAATTAGTATCTGTAGTTATTTGAGCTAAAGCAGACTTTAGAGGTGTAAGCCACAGTTCTTCGTTTGTGGCTTGACGCGATTTTATAATATCTCCAGTAATAATACTCGTCATAATTAAACTATTAATATATCAAATATATTCCTTATTTATGGAATAAACAAGTATATTCCTTTTTAAGGGCATAATTTTAATTATTTTGTTTTAAAGGCATAATATAGATTATGCTTAATTATAGGCATATTTTATAAATCGTCTTCTGAAGCACGTTTTATAATACTTTCAGGAAGTGCTTTTTTAGCTTTAGCACCCATTTTTTTTATTTTTTCAACTCTGGTAATCAAGTTGCCTTTACCATCAACAAGTTTGTTCATCGCAGAAGAATAATCACTTTTAGCAGCATCTATCTTTTTACCAACACTCGTTAAATCGATGACTAAACCTTCAAATTTATCATACAAAGCTCCTGCTTGTTTTGCTATTTCAATG
Organism: Winogradskyella sp. HaHa_3_26; assembly: GCF_019278425.1. Lineage (NCBI taxonomy): Bacteria > Pseudomonadati > Bacteroidota > Flavobacteriia > Flavobacteriales > Flavobacteriaceae > Winogradskyella > Winogradskyella sp. HaHa_3_26. The sequence continues at coordinate 3,152,708 of NZ_CP058981.1, forward strand.
GCATTTTGTTGTTGTTTTTCGTTATTCCACATAGAATCAACAGTACGTAATGTTGCTAAAAGGGTAGAAGGGGTGACAATAACAATGTTCTGCTCAAACGCTTTATTATAAAGAGAATTATCTTCATTTATAGCTACAGCAAAAGCAGGTTCAATAGGAATAAACATCAGTACAAAGTCTGGTGATTCAATATCATATAGATCTTGGTAATTCTTAGCTGACAGTTGGTCTACATGTTTCTTTATAGAATTCACATGTGCTTTTAAAAATAGCGGACGTTCCTCATCTTCTGCGTTAACAAATTGTTCGTATGCCGTTAGTGAAACTTTAGAATCAATAATCATTTTTTTAGAATCCGGAAGGTGTAACACCACATCTGGTAGTACACGAGAACCATCTTCGCGCTGAAAATTTTGCTGTACAAAATACTCCCTATCTTTTTCTAATCCTGATTTTTCTAAAACGCGCTCTAATACCAATTCGCCCCAATTACCTTGTGTTTTACTATCGCCTTTTAAAGCTCTTGTAAGGTTGGTGGCTTCTTTTGTCATTTGCTGATTCAGGTCTTTTAAACCTAAAAGTTGCTCTTTTAAAGCCGAATGCATACTGATACTTTCCTTTTGTGTATCATCTACTTTTTTCTCAAAGGTTTTTATTTTTTCTTCAAGCGGATTTAAAATACTTTTTATGTTTTCTTTATTCTGAAGTGTGAATTTTTCTGATTTCTCTTCTAAGATTTTTGAAGCCATTAATTCAAAATCTTTTCGAAGTTGTTCTTGTTGTGTTACAAACTCTTCATCACGTTTTTGATTTTGTTGTTTTAAGTTTTCGAACTCTGTATTCCGTCTTGAAAGCTCTGCATTCAAAAAATCTTTTTCTCTTCTAATTTCTTCACGTTCCGATTCTATTTTAGAACTGTTTTCTTTAGATGCCGTTAATTGTTGATTGAAATATTGAAGTTGTTTTTCGCTCTCTATTTCCGAAGCTTTTTTAACTTCATTGAGTTGTAGCTGAAGATTTGCATTGCGTTCTTCAAGTGTGCTTTTATCACTTTTACTTTTCAATTGCGCAAATTTAAGCCCGATGAAAGCACCAATACTTGCAGAAACAAGACTGGCTATAAAAAGAATGATGGTGTTGTTCATAATTGAAAAGGATATGAATCAAAGATAATTTTTAATGTTGAAAAATGAATAAGAAGAAAATGAAATAAATGTTGAATGTTAAAATTTTCAGTCTACTTCGTCACACGAAAGCTTCCTGTAATCTCATCAAAAACAATTAAGTCTTTTGGGAAAAGAGAATTAAAAATACCTTTAGAAATTAAATTACAAGGTTGATCGCAAACCACATGATCTTTGGTCATTACAATCATGGTGTCGCAAAGTTGAATCGCTAGGTCAATTTCGTGAGAAGAAAACAAAATTGTTTTACCTGTTTCTTTAGTTAATTTTTGAAGCAGTTTTAAAATGTAAGCCTTATGATACATATCGAGATGCGACGTTGGTTCGTCTAAAACAATTACATCTGTATCTTGTGCTAAAGCGCGTGCAATCATTACTTTTTGTAATTGTCCATCACTAAGTTCGTAACACTTTTTGTCTTTCAGTTCTGAAATATTTACGAGCGTTAAAGCATTATTTATAATCGTTGTGTCTGACTCCGTGAGGTTTCCTATCCAATTGGTATAAGGATGACGACCTAAAGACACCAATTCGAAAACTGATAAGTTTTTAGACGTTAAAGGTTCGGTTAAAACAATGCTTAATTGTTTAGCGAGTTCTGAAATAGAGGTTGTTTTAAGTTCCTTATTTTTTAAATAAATAGAACCAGATAATTCAGGTTGTACCTTAATTAAGGTTCTTAATAAGGTTGATTTCCCTATGCCATTAGCCCCCACCAAGCCAATTAATTGTCCTTTTTGCAATTCAAAATTAATATTTGAAGCAATTAAGGTTTCAGCCTTCTTGGTTTTGTACCCTATAGAAAGTTGTTTTGCTTTTAGTATGCTATGTGATGTTTCTTTTTTCATTTTAAAACATCATTTTTCGTTGTTTAACTAATAGCCAAATTACAACAGGCGCACCAACTAAAGCGGTTATGGCATTAATTGGTAAGGTGTAGTCACTTCCAGGAACTTGTGCTATACTATCGCAAATTAACATTACAATAGCACCAAATAAAAATACAGCAGGTAATAATATTTTATGATTTGTTGTTTTAAAAAGCTGTCTTGTTAAATGCGGAATAGCCAAACCAATAAATGCAATTGGGCCAGAGAATGCCGTAATTGTTCCGGCAATTAAACTTGTTGCTAAAATGATAATGAGTCGACTTTGTTTTAAATTTAACCCTAAACTTTTCGCATAATTATCACCTAATAATAAACTGTTTAGTCCTTTTATAGAGGCTATACTTAATAGCAGTCCAACAGCGTAAATGATAAAGAAAATTAAAAGTTCGTACCAAGATAAGTTACTTAAACTTCCAAAGCCCCAAAATACATATTGTTGCAATTGTTCTGCAGAGCTGAAGTAAGATAAAACACTAACAACAGCAGAGGTAATGCTTCCAAACATTAACCCAATAATTAAAATAGCCATAGTATCTCTCACTTTGTTTGAAACCGCTAAAACAGCAAGTAGCACTAAAAAACTACCTAAACTAGCAGCGATAACAATGCTCCATTTAGCAATAAGTGCTGTAGCAAATAAGCCACCAAAAAGCCCTGAACCTAAAATAACTATGGCAACACCTAAACTAGCACCAGAGCTGATACCTAGAACAAAAGGACCTGCTAAGGGGTTTCTAAACAATGTCTGCATTAATAATCCTGAAATTCCTAGACCTGAACCCACCATAATTGCAGTGAGTGCTTTAGGGAGTCTAAATTCCATAATAATAACTTGCCAAGTATCATTATCAGTTGTAGAGCATAAGCTTTTAAGAACTTCTGAAAATGGAATACTGATAGAACCAAGACTTATGTTAAGTACAAAACAAAACAACAGAATAACAGCTAAAATTATAAATTGATATGTGTAGTTGGTTTTCATTAATAAGTAGAGCTTTTAGATTTTTTAATCTTGAAACTCTCAACGTTTTATTTTAATTTTTTGAAAAAATAAGGTGTATAATCTTGCAACAATTCTGGGTGGCAAACTTTAATTAAATCTTTTAAAACTAAATCGGGTCTTGCAGAGCCTAATTCATAATACAATACACCACCAGTTGCTCCTGTAGTGTTAGAAAAGCTATAAATATTTTGTTTTTTGAAGGCTTCAAAATTAGTATATAATGCGTTGGCTTCTTCAAGTTGTTTTAAACTGGTATAATAAGATGGACTTAACCATATGTCAGCCATTTTGGCTTTATTTAATACGGCTTCAAAACTTAAAGCTAAACTACCATTACCTGTAGTGTCGCTCCATAAATAATTAACATTGGCATCTTTTAGAAATTGAGCTTCTGCACTAGAACCATTTGGAAGATACCATACATCTTTATATAACGCACCACTAAAAACAGTAGGTTGAAAATCAACTTGTTTAGCGATTTCTTTAGCCTCTAAGTAGTCTTTTTCAATTTTATTAAAGATAGAATCGGCTTCTTTTTCTTTATTAAAAAGCGCACCAAATAATTTTATCCATTCCGCTTTTGCTAAGGCAGAAGACTCTACCCAATCACCATTATAAATAACAGGAATGCCTACTTTTTTAATAGTTTCAAAGGTTTTGTTTACACCATCTACTCCAAATCCAATGACAACATCAGGGTTTAGTTCTAATAAAACCTCGGTATTTATACCTTCGTTTTTACCGAGTTCTCTTACTTTGTTATCGTCTATTAATTTTCTGGTTTTCTCTGATGATACATAATTTGTACCTGGGAATCCCACTAATTTATCTTCAATATTTAGAAGTTCTAAAGCGGGAATATGTGTTGTAGAAGTCACCACCATTTTTGTGATTGGGGTAATTATTACGCCATCATAATCATTTTTATTGTAAGTTGTTTTCGCAGCTTGCTCTTTAGTGAGTACTAAATAGGTGTATTTTTTTTCAGCCTTTGGCCAGGGTTTTGTTATTTCTATAGTTTTTAGATTGTTAGATTGTGAGATTTTAAAACCTTCAGCATATTTTAGAGGAGTCTCTGTTGCTGTTATGCTATCTAATGTATTTGACTCGTTGTTTTTAGTTTCATTTTTACATGCACTAACGATAAGTAGTAGAATGAAGAATTTAATGATTTTCATATGTAACCTTTGTAACTAATGTTTATTTAATGAATCGGTAATTTTGTTAAAAATACAGTCATGAGAGACAATTCAAATTTAACACTATATATCATTTCAGGTGTAATCATAGCGCATTTTTTAATTGGGTTTATTTATCTTATCTATAAAATGAATAAAAAAAAGTGACTTTAATCAAGTTTTAGAGGTCTTTAAAAGTTTATGTTTGTCAACAAATTATTTTCAAATCAAGGATTTTTTCAATAACTATAAGTTTTATGCTGAAAATCTTTGGGAACTCTAGGTTGAGTTATGATATTAATTTTAAGTTTCAAATTCAATATAATTTTTAAACCAATTACAATGAAAAAAGTCATTTTATCAATTTTTGCAATGTCATTATTTATCGTTTCATGTTCGGAAGACAATGATGATAATATATCAACGGAGCCTTTAGGTGCTTATGAAGATGGAATTATAGTTAGTGGAGAAGGGTCTTTTTCGTCACCAAGCTCAATATCTTTTATTTCTGAAGACTTAATGTCATCAGAAAATGAAATTTATTTTAATGTCAACAATGAAGCTACAGATGTGTATTTACAATCTATAGGTTTTGATGAGGATAAGGCATATATCGTTGCAGATGCAGGAACAATTACAGTTGTTAATCGTTACACATTCGAAAAATTAGCAACTATTTCTACAGGTTTAACAACACCAAGATATATTGCTTTTGAAGATAATACAGCTTATGTATCAGATTGGGGAGATCCTTTTGATGCAACAGATGATTATGTTGCAGTAATTGATTTAACTTCTAATACCGTAATTTCTACAATTTCTGTTTCTGAAGGTCCAGAACAAGTTTTAGAAGCATCGGATAAACTTTATGTATCTCATAAAGGTGGTTATGGTCTTAATAATGTGATTTCTGTGATTAATATAGCGGATAATACAGTTGAAACAATAACCGTAAATGATGTGCCAGATGAAATGTTTATAGATGAATCTGGAGATTTATTAGTATTGAGTTCTGGTGCTGATCAATCTTGGTTAACACCACCTGTTGAAACTGAAGCAGCAATTACAAGAATTGATTTAAGTGATAATTCTATAATTTCTAACTTAGAATTTCCTACAGGTGAGCACCCAAGTTTAATGGCTTATGAAGATGGTACTGCTTATTATATTTTAAATAATGAAGTCTATGGTTTAACGGATAATGCTACAAGTTTACCAATATCTTCTTTATTTGGTATAACGACAGCTAATGCTTATGGTTTATCTGTTGATGATAATCAATTATTTGTTACAGATGCAAATGCTAGCTTTTCTGGAAATAGTACTTTATTGGTTTATGATTTAGTGTCAGGAACAGAAATGAATACGTTTAGTGTTGGAGTATTAGCTTCAAAAATCTATTTTAACTAAATGATAATATCTTCAAATAGATCCTAGTACTATTAGATTTCGTTTGAATTGTTAACATAAAAGCCGCTTCTACAAATTATAGAAGCGGCTTTTTATTTCTTATAAAGTTAAAGGTTAATCAATTTGCATATCTTGTTGTAAAGCAGAAATAGGAAGGTTTATTTCTCTCAGCTTAGGAAGGTCTTCTGTAAAAGTTGAAGATCTTCCAGATAATGACATATGCGATATAGCAGCAGCTAAAAGGGGTTCGTTAACATCACCAAGAATTCCTAGGTTGTTTACCGATTCTGAAAGATCAATATCTGGCACCATACCAGTAGAAGGTACTAATTCTTCATTTACATTAGTAGAATTAGCGATTAAAGGTTGTAGTGCATAAGTGTGGCTTGGATTTGCTTCTGTATCTGAAAATAATGTAGGAGAATCGTAAACGGTTCTAGAGGCTTGTGTTTTTCCAACAGTATTCTCGCCAATCACAACAACTTCAATGTAAGGTTTTAGACTATTAATAACTAATTCACTAGCAGAAGCCGTTCTTCTATTTGTTGTTAGTATATACACTTTAGAGAGATTAAGACTGTTTATAGAACCACCACCGTCTATTGAGTTTGTAAATAAATAGTTGGTGTCGTTACTTGCTAAGTTTTCATTGTAAAATAATTTAGAGTAAACTTCACCTGTAAACTGCCCTGTAACCATACTACCCAAATAAGCTGCTGTTTGTACAGATCCACCACCATTATATCTTAAATCGATAACTAATTCGCTAACACCAGCAGCATTAAACTCACCAAAAGCATCGTTAAGATTATTATCAAATTCATTGGTAAAACCGTTATACATTAAATAGCCTATGCTTGTTCCATTTACATTTAAAACTTCTGTTTTATGAACAGGGTTTTCAGTGTAAGAAACTTTTGTAAGGCTTGCGTTAATACCTGAAAGTACAATAGTGTCATCATCATTAGTATCAGAAGTATCATTATCATCATAATCTGCTAAATTTAAGGTGTAAGATGTACTACTTAATAAATTGACATAATTATTTAGGGTTAAATTTTCATCATTAATAGCTCTAAAAATTTGACCACGCTCTAAGCCTAAGTTTTCTGCAGGACTGTTTGCTAACACTAAAGTTATAGCACCAAAAACTTCAGTATCACTTCCTGGTACATAATATAAATTGTATTCGATTCCGTTACTAAGCGATATTCCGGATAGTGCATTTTGAAGATCAAAATAATTACTGTAAATACCACTGAATCTATCGATTTCGTTTGGTAAGTATAATAGAGATTCAAATAATTCTTCTGGAGAAGCGTAACTATTTAAATAGTCAACGTACTCGTCTGTTGTTGTAAATCGGTCATCAGAGAGATTTGGTATTTCTGATTTGTATAAGTAAACAAAATTCATTGCCTTCCATACAAAATCATTAATTTCTTCGGTGGATGCATCTATAATATTATCATCCATATCTTCAAAACAACTTGTTACAGAAAATAGAATAATACAGGTAAAAAGTAATATCTTAAATTTTTTCATCTTTAAATTTTTCTTCTATTAGCAATATAAATGTAAAACTCTAAATTTACTCACATTATTATAAATAAAAAAAACTTTGTAACAAAAGCCAAAGTGTATCGTCGTAATAATGAAGGCGAATAATAATCAACTTCACCAACCAACCAATCAAACAATAATGAAGCAAGCAGATTTTGTAAGCTTAGTAATGCCATTTAAGGATAAAGTATTTCGTTTAGCTAAACGATTACTCGTTTCTCGTGAAGAAGCCGAAGATGCTACGCAAGAAATACTTTTAAAATTATGGAAAAATAGTAAAAAGATTGGTGATTATAAAAATGTAGAAGCTTTTAGTATGACGATGACTAAGAATTTTTGCTTAGATCGTTTGAAATCTAAACAAGCACAGAATTTAAAAATCGTTCATAGTAATTACACGGATAACAATTCGTCATTACAAAAACAAGTAGAAGCAAAAGATAGTATAGATTGGGTTTCTAAAATAATGGAAGACCTGCCAGAACAGCAAAAAATAATTGTTCAATTAAGAGATATTGAAGAATATGATTATGCAGAAATTGCAAAAATGCTAGATATGAACGAAACAGCAATTCGTGTTAATTTATCTAGAGCAAGAAAAACAATAAGAGAAAAATTAACGAGTACACATCAACATGGACTTAAATAATATAGAAAAGTTAATAGAAAAATACAATAGTGCGGAAACCACATTGCAAGAAGAAGCAGAGTTAAAAGCCTATTTTAAAAGCAATAATGTAGCGCCACATTTAGAGCATTACAAGCCAATGTTTCTATTTTTTTCTGAATCTAAAAAAGAGCAGTATACCAAAGACGTTCCATTAAACACTAAGAAAACAAAATTGTATCAATGGATTTCTGTCGCAGCAGTAGCTGTTTTAATGCTTGGTTTTTTTATTCCTAATTGGAGTAATGAACCCAAAACTCTAGCGGATTATACGCCAGAAGAACAGGAATTATATTTAGAGACCAAGCAAACGCTCTCCTTAATTTCTAAAAATTTAAATAAAGGTTTGTTAGGGATGAATGCTTTAGATATGACAGGTGAAAATCTTAATATGGGATTAGAAAAAGCAAGTTATATAACTGTATTTGGAGATACAACAAATAAATTATTAAAGAATTAAAAACAAAAACATTAAAAAACAAAATCTTATGAAAAATTATAAATCGTACTTAAAAATGGGGAAAAAGACCGTGATAATAGCCGTATTGATGCTAACAACATTAACCTCTTTTGGTCAATCTGCAATAGACAAACTAGAAGATGATGAAAATGTAATGGCGTTGGTTCTAAATCAAAAAATGTTTAGGATGTTAGCAACAATGGGGATGAATGTAGAGGATTCTGAAGATCAAGAATATGTTGACATGGTTAATAATATTACGAGTCTTAAAGTTTTTACATCAGGTGATGAAGCGACCTCAAAAAAAATGACAACTACCGTGAAGAGTTATTTGACATCTGCAAAATTAGAAGAATTAATGCGTTTTAAAGAAGGAGATAAAACAGTAAAATTCTATGTAAAGGAAGGGAAAGATGAAAATCATGTAAAAGAACTCGTTATGTTTATGACCGGTTTAGGTGAGTTAACTGAAGGTGGAAATATAGAGGTGAATGGTAAGAATCTTAATTTTGAAACTGTTGTAATCTCTTTAACCGGAGATATCGATTTAAGACAAATATCTAAAATGACGAGCCAAATGGATATTCCAGGTGGAGATCAGTTAAAGAAAGCAGGAAATAAAAAATAAAATTATGATACAATCAATCAAAAAATCAATGGTAATGTTGTTTTTGGTTGCGGCTTTTACGAGCTGTAACCAAGAGCCTACATTACAAACCTATTATGTAGATAACGAATTAGAACCTGGTTTTGCTTCGTTTGATATCCCTTCAAGTTTTTTCAATGTTGAAAATATTGAAATGACTAAAGAACAAAAAGAAGCTTATAATTCTGTAGATAAGTTGAATGTATTAACTTATATGAAAGATAACACTGATACAGAGGTGTATAAATCAGAATTAGCAAAGGTTAATACCATTCTTAAAGATCCTAAATACGAAGAATTAATACGTGGAGGGAGTGTTAAAGAGGGAAAATTTGTAGTCAAATTTCTAGGTGATGTAGATCGTATAGATGAACTTATCATTTTTGGAAACGCTACAAATAAAGGTTTTGTAATTGCAAGAATTTTAGGTGATGATATGAATGCGAGCCAGCTAATGTCTTTAGGTTCTGTACTTAAAAATGCAGATTTTGATGAAGAAAAACTAAAAGGTTTAAAAGACTTTTTTAAATAATCTGACATTATGGTGAGCAATAAAGTTTATCAGTAACTTATTTAAATGTTAATTAAAATCGTCTTGAGGAGTATCTTCAAGACGATTTTTTTCTGCTTTATTTTTAAAAGCGTATAAACAAGCTATTATAAAGAGAAACCCAAAACTGGTAAATAAGATTATTTTTATAAAAAGATAATCAAGTAAATCAAATAGACCAGATATAAACAAACCAAGTGCTACAAGGGTTGCAAGTGTTAAAGCAATTTTGTCTTTTGATTTTGGAATGAGTTTCACAAATAGTTAAATATTAGATCCCAGTATAATTACTAGGAGTAATCGCTTTTAATTCCGATTTAATAGCATCAGAAACCTCTAAGGTATCAATAAAATTTGAAATAGAAGTTTGCGTAATCGCTTCGTTAGTTCTTGTTAATCCTTTTAAGGCTTCGTATGGGTTAGGGTAGCTTTCACGTCTTAATATCGTTTGAATAGCTTCTGCTACTACAGCCCAGTTATTTTCAAGATCTTGAGCAAATTTAGGTTCATTCAATAATAATTTACCTAAACCTTTTACTGTAGATTTAAAACCAATAATTGTATGTCCAAAAGGTACACCAACATTTCTTAAAACCGTACTATCTGTTAAATCACGTTGCAATCTAGAAAGCGGTAATTTTGCAGAAAGGTGTTCAAAAATAGCATTTGCCATTCCTAAATTCCCTTCACTATTTTCAAAATCAATAGGATTTACTTTATGTGGCATTGCAGAACTTCCTATCTCACCAGCTTTAATTTTTTGTTTAAAATAATCCATTGATACATACGTCCAGATATCTCTATCTAAATCAATGATTATTGTATTTATACGTTTAAGACCATCAAACAAAGCTGCTGCATGATCGTAATGTTCTATTTGAGTTGTTGGAAAAGAATGTTGTAATCCTAATTTTCCTTGAACAAATTCTGTTCCAAAAGCTTTCCAATCAATGTTTGGATAAGCTACTTTATGAGCGTTGTAATTTCCTGTTGCTCCACCAAATTTAGCCGCACTTGGTACATTGTTTAATAAATTAAATTGCTCTTTTAATCGCGCTGCAAAAACGCTAATCTCTTTTCCTAAACGTGTAGGAGAAGCTGGTTGACCATGCGTTCTAGCTAACATTGGGATATGTGCCCAATCTGTAGCTAAGCCTTCAATTTTCTCTAATAATTCTGAATATTCAGGAACATAAACATCATTCATCGCATCCTTAATACTTAAAGGAATTGCAGTGTTGTTAATGTCTTGAGACGTTAATCCGAAGTGAATAAATTCTTTGTATGCAGAAAGCTCTAAAGCATCAAATTTATCTTTAATAAAGTACTCAACCGCTTTTACATCGTGATTGGTAACTTTTTCGATATCTTTAATAGCTTGTGCATCAATTGCAGTAAAGTTTTTATAAATCGCTCTTAAATCTTCAAAAACAGAAGAAGATACAGATTCTAATTGTGGTAATGGTAATTCACAAAGTGCGATAAAATATTCGATTTCTACTAAAACACGGTATTTAATCAGTGCTTCTTCTGAGAAATAATCTTTTAATTTTTCGACTTTAGATCGGTAACGACCATCTATTGGTGAGATTGCATTTAGTGCTGAAAGTGCCATTTATATTGATTTTTTAGAAGCGTCAAATATAAGAAACTAAGTTGAAAAATGAGGTATACTATAACAGGAATAGCACGTCTTTTTTATGATTAAATATTTAGACTTATTTATAATATAGAATATTTATTTTTCTAACAACTAACAACTAACAACTAACAACTAACAACTAACAACTAACAACTAACAACTAACTCACTCTTTAATCTTTTTCAATATATGTCTTGCTCTAGCTTTAAAAGCGGCACTTTGTGTTTTAAAATCACGTTCTAATATAATTGCTAATTCTGGGTGAATCCAATTATATTCATTTCCTAGCATGTACAAACTTGTCATAGCGTAGGCTTTTGGTGCTACTTTTTCATCGTTTATCATCCAATCAAAACAAGCCGCTGTAATTTTTTCTTTATGTTGTTCAGATATATGAGATGCCATTATATTATCTGTTTTTGTGTAATTAGCAGTTACTAAAAGTTCGCAGATTTTAGCAACAGGTCTTACCGCAGGATCTAAATGTACCTTATGCATATTTTGTGTAAATACATTTAAATGCGGAATTATTTCTATAATACTTTCGCTGCACATAAACTCAAAAACCCAAGCAGCTCTGCACGAAATTTTATCATCAACATCAAAAAGAATTTCTAATAATGGTTTTACCCATTCTGGATTAGAGATAACCAAATTAGAATAATGTAAACGTTTTTCACGAGAATGATTTACGTGCTTTAATTCTTTATAGAGTTTAGCTTTGGTCAAAATAAAAATGTTAATTTTATGACTTTAAAATTAATGAAAAATGAAGATTATAAAAAGAATAGGACTCATACTTTTAGTTGTATTAATTATTGCACAATTTTTTGGGCCTAAAAAAAATGTAGGAGATAGTGGTTCTTTGGAACCTTTTTATGCGGACACCAATCCATCCGATAATGTAAAATTAATTTTAAAAAATGCCTGTTTAGATTGTCATAGTGACAATACGAATTACCCTTGGTATAATAATATTACACCCGTTAATTATTGGTTAGATGAACACGTTAAAGATGGTGTAAAGCATTTAAATTTATCGAAGTGGGATGATTATTCGGATAAGAAAAAAGACCATAAATTAGATGAATTAATTGAAATGGTCGAAGAAAAAGAAATGCCCTTAGATAGTTATACTTGGATACATGACGAGGCAAAATTAACGGAAGCGCAAATAGAAGACGTTACAGCTTGGGCAAAAACCGTACGATTAAAATATATTTTTTTGAAAGACGCTGAGTAACTCTAAGAATTTCAAAATTAGTACTATTGCATTTTAGTACTCTAATTGAATTTTAGAATCTTTTTATGAATAAAAAATTACTCGTTATTGGTTTTGTTTGGCCTGAACCTAAAAGTTCAGCAGCTGGTAGTCGCATACTTCAGTTGATTACACAATTTCAAAAACAAGGTTATATTGTTACGTTTTCTTCAGCAGCTAAAACTTCTGATAATACATTTAATTTAAGTTCTATAAATGTTGAAACGAAGCCAATTCATTTAAATGATTCTTCTTTTGATACATTTGTAAAAGAATTAAACCCTAATGTGATATTGTTTGATCGTTTTATGTCCGAAGAACAATATGGCTGGCGTGTGGCAGAACAATGTCCGGATGCTATTAGAGTTTTAGATACAGAAGATTTTCATGGTTTACGAAAGGCTAGGGAAGTGGCTTTAAAAAAGAATGAAATCGTTTCTTTGTCTTATTTGCAAAACGAAACAACAAAACGCGAAATTGCAAGTATTTACCGTTGCGATTTAAGCATTATGATTTCTGAAGTTGAAATAGAAATTTTAACCAAGCAATTTAAAATTGATAAAAGCTTACTCTATTATTTACCTTTTTTATTAGAACCTATTTTGGAAGTGGATATAAAACAATTGCCAATTTTTGAAGAAAGGGAACATTTTATTACCATTGGCAATTTTCTTCATGCACCAAATTATGATGCCGTTTTATATTTAAAACAGAGTATTTGGCCATTAATAAGGCGACAATTACCTAAAGCAGAGTTGCATATTTATGGCGCTTATGAATCTCAAAAAGTAACACAATTACATAAACCTAAAGAAGGCTTTTTTATTAAAGGATTTGCTGAAGATGTAAATGAGGTTATGAAAAATGCTAAAGTATGTTTAGCATCCTTACGCTTTGGCGCAGGTCTAAAAGGGAAACTTGTAGATGCTATGCAAAACGGAACGCCCTGTGTTATGACAAGTATTGCTGCTGAAGCAATGTTTGCCGATTTAGAAATTAATGGATTTATTGAAGATAATCCTGAGGATTTTGCAGAAAAAGCAGTTGAGATTTACAATAATGTAGAACTTTGGAAAGAAAACCAAAAAAATGGATTTCAGGTTTTAAATCAACGTTTTAATAAAGCTAATTTTGAAGAAGGGTTTACATCTAAAATTGAAGCACTTTCTAGTGATCTGAATTCTCATCGTGAAAACAATTTTATAGGGCAGTTATTTATGCATCAATCTATGCAGAGTAGTAAGTACATGAGTAAGTGGATTGAAGCGAAGAATAAGTGATGTTTAATTTGTTTTAAAGTGAAAAAAGATTAGTTTATTTCTCCTACTTCCAAACTATCAAATATCTTTTTAAAATTCAGCGGGAAATCATCTTTTAAATACATTTTTTCTTTTGTAAATGGATGTACAAATTTTAAAGAATAAGCATGTAAATACAATCCTTTACCATTTAAAATAAGCGATTCAATTCCATAATCTTTATCTCCTAAAATAGGATTTCCGATTCCCGACAAATGTTTGCGTAATTGATGCCTTCGTCCTGTAAAAGGTTCTAATTCCACTAAATTAAGGTAACCAAATCTTTCAGAAGGAACAGTTTGATGAACTTTGTAATTAGATTTACAAGGTTTACCGTCTACTTCCGTAGTGATACTTCCTTCAGGTTTCATTTTTCCAATAGTAACTGCGTAATAGGTTTTTTTAATAGCTCTGTCTTCAAATAATTTATTTAAAGCACGAATGCTACTACTGGTTTTTCCAACTAATAAAATACCTGTTGTAGGGAAATCTAAACGGTGAGCCGGTTGTGGTTGTGTTGCATCTTCTAATGTACTTTGTTTTAGATTCTGAATAAGTGCATTGGTAATGGTTTTAAAATGATTACCACTCACTAAAATTCCACCAGGTTTATGAATTATGGCCAAATAATCATCCTCAAATAACACCTTAAGTTTAAAGATGAGCCGTTTTTTGGGACTCACATTTTCAGGAACCGATAGAGTTATGGTTTCTCCTCCATTTATAAATGTTGCAGAAGTTGCAATATTATCATTTATGGAAACATAATCTTTCTTTAGTGCTTTTTTAAAAGCCGATTTTGTGGGGAATGCATCAAAAATTCCAACGCCATAATCTTGAAGTCGAATAGCGATAGAGCGTTGAGGTACAATATGAGTTTCTGTTAATTTGATGATTTTATATTTGTTTTAGAAGTACTAAAAATTAAAGCCGTTAGTAATAAACCTATACCGATACCTGTTGCAGAACCTTTAATAAAATCCGTTAATTGTACGTAATATGAAATAATCTGTGAAGCTGCAATTATAAATAATCCAACACATAGAAGTAATAAAGTTTTTTGTTGTTTTCTTGTTTTCATCTTGTTCTGTTTTTAATATTAGTAATTCAAGTTTAAAATTTGTTACACTATATTATCTTAATATTTAAAGCAACTATTACAAGTTAATTTAAAATAATTACTGTTGCAAATTCAACTTAAACAGTTTTAAAAAATGCATAAAAAAAAAGCCATTATTAAATAATGACTTTTTTAGTAAAAATGAACAGAACTATTAATCAAATAGTAATTTTAGTATAATTTATTTAAAAATTATTCTTTAAAAACGCTGTAATTTCAGAGGGTTCAGCTCTGTTTCTATAGTCCGTGTTCAAATAAGCGTAATCAATCTTTCCTTCTTCATTTATTATATAGGTGGCAGCTAACGGAAGTTCGTTAGAGGTGTCACCATTATGATCATTTAACCCAAATGATGCGTTATATACTTTAGCAACATCATCGGTTAATTTAAATACTATTCCGTAGTCTTTAGCTACTTTGTTTCCAATATCACTTAAGACTTCAAACTCTAAGTCGTTTTTTTCTGAAGTACTTACAGAAGCATCTGGTAATTCTGGAGTTAATGCTAATAAATTAGCTCCGTTAGCTTTAAAATTTGGTAATTCTTGCTGTAATTGTAGTAATGTAAGGTTACAATACGGGCACCATCCGCCGCGATACCATGTGAGTACAACAGGACCTTTTTTTAAGTAATCTTCTAACGTTACCGGTTTTCCTAAAGCATTTATTAATGTGAAATTAGGAGCTTGTTGTCCAACTTGCTTTGCTAAACTTAGAATGTCGCTATTTTCTACGTCAGCAAATCCAGCAGCATAAATTTTCTTTTTTGTCTCGTCTGCATTTAATTCAAAATTGGCTTTCTTTTCATCTAATTTAGATTTTAAAGAAGTTGTGTTTGTATCACTCATCATTTTATATTTTAAAGTCTTCTTCTTTTAAATTGTTATCAAATTTAATATCAGTCCATGTGACGTAAATCCAAGGTAAATCTGTGACTTCAGCTTCCCAGTTAGATTTTTTATACTGGCGTTTTGTGGGGATTAACATACCGTCAATATCTTCATATTCTAATTGCATTAAATTAGGTATATCCATTTTTCCAAAATCAGCAACCGTAAACAAAAACTGATCTACCATTCCTGTTTCTTTATTAATATAAAGTTGATAAATATCAGTTGGTTTATTTTTTTCTGAAGTGAAAGAGATTTTTACAATCTCATAAGCTTTATTATCAATGCTTTTGTCTCCTAAATAATCGTAAACAACTCCTGGATCTAATAATTTAGGCATCATAGAAAACCAATAGAAATTAGTAGGTCTATTAAAAGCAACACGTTTTAAATAGGCTTCGTCATTCATTTCTACTCCATCATGTTTAAGCCAATATGTATCACCGTCATAACCTTGCTCTATTAAGCCTTTTAGATTAGGAAGCGTTCTTTCATGTTGCTTATAAGCACCATAAGATAATTCGCCGTTAAACATATACTTTTCAGTACTCACATCTTTTTTACCATCTGGTGTTTGGTAAGTGTAGGTGTAAACCACATCTTTTTTGTTTAAAAGCGTCTGGTAGTTACCTGTTTTTTGAGTGAGGTTATACACTAATTCTTGTCCTTTATTAGCAAAAGTCTTAATAGTTTCTTCTTTAGCAATTTCGGCCTCAAGGGGAAGAGGGGTTTCTGTTTTAGCTTTGTTGTTATTACAAGAAGCTAATAAAAGACAAGTGATAAATGTTAATGTATAGATTTTCATTATATTTTTTTTATTTATTATTTAAACTAGAGCGCCATTAGCTCCAATTACTTGACCAGAGATCCATTTAGAATCATCGCTTGCTAAAAATAATACAACTTTAGCTATATCTATAGGCTTTGCAAGTCTATTAAAAGCATTCATACTGCTTAGTTTATCAATGAATTCTTGTGATTTTCCTTTCATAAATAATTCGGTTTCTGTAGCGCCTGGTGCAAGAGCGTTTACAGAAATTCCTCTACCAATTTCTTTTGAAAAAACACGTGTCATTTGTTCTACAGCAGCTTTAGAAGCTGAGTATAGGGCATAGGTAGGAAACATTAATTTTACCGTGCTTGAAGAAATATTTATGATATTTCCGTTGTCTTCCAATTTATGAAATGCTTCTTGTAAGGTATTAAAGATTCCTTTTACATTGATATCAAATTGTTTTGAGAAATCTTCTTCAGTATTATCTTTCAAAGGTTTTGAAATCATAACACCAGCATTGTTTACCAATACATTTACTTTTCCATAAGTTGAAATGGTTTTATCAAATAATTGTGTAACATCTGCTTTATTGCTTACATCTGCTTTTATTGCTACTGCAGTTCCGCCAGCTTCTGTAATTGTATTTACAGTATTTTGAGCTTCATCAGCACTATTAGAATGATTAACAACAACTTTAGCGCCGTTTTTTGCTAATTGAATAGCGATTTCTTTACCGATTCCTCTAGAAGAACCTGTAACGATGATTACTTTGTTATCTAAGGCCATAGTATTTTATTTTAAAGCAATTAAACGTTCGGCTATTAATTTTAAATTGGGCTCATTAATTTCTGGGTTAGGAGCTAGTGGATATAATTGAGCACCAGGTCTTCCTACAAAAGCACCTCTCCAGCCTGCCCAAATAGCACCTCCAATATCCCATCCATGCGCTGCAACTAGTAAACATTCACTTGGTTCTACTCCCATTTTTCTAGCAGCCCAATCATAAGCATCTGTGTGTGGCTTAAATTTACCTATGTCTTCAATACTTAAGCGTTCTTCAAAGTAATCTAATAATCCAGCATTTTTAAATTGTGTTTCTACACCTTTATTAGACGAATTTGTAAATGAAACTAATTTATAACCTGCTTTTTTTAAGTCCGTTAAAGCTTGTTTTACTTCAGGGTGTGCAGGTAAAGAACGTATAGGACCTAAAATTGAAGCTCTTGCTTCTTCTTCTGTAATCGTAATACCGTGATTAGCCGCTACCATTTGTAAAGCTGCGGCACCAATAATACCGAAATCATTATATTGTCTACCTACTGTACTAACTAAAGAATATTGTAACATAGTGGTAAACCATAACGGTAATAAATCACTTCTGTTACCTAAAACTTTACCTACGCTATCTTTCATAGCAGTAAGGTCTAGTAATGTTTCATTAACGTCAAAAAATAATACTTTTGGTCTCGTTGTATCCATGTTTTCTTTTTTTTCTTCTGATTTTGTGTTTGCAGCGAATCCAAATTGCGGAATTGTAGCTCCTGCTAAACCTAGCATTGCTGATTTTTTAATAAAACTTCTTCTGTTGTTGGTATTCATCGCTTTTGTTTCTTGTTTAAAACATACTATATGGTATGTTTTTAGTTAAAAAAATATTATACTTTTAATTGTTTTAGATATAAAGAAAGACCTAAAATATAATCGTCTATTACTTGATCATCATTATAGAGTTTTCTAATACCTCGAATGCCTTCAAAAGCACTAATTAAATAAATAGCAACGGCATTATTTGAAATGTCTTTATTGATACTATTTTCTAATTTACCTCTTTCTAATAAGTGAATCAATGCAGCTTTCCATTCTTCAATAATACGTTTTAATGCTATTTGATAAGCTTCTTCTTCGTCAGCAATTTCATTAATAAAATTATTCATTGGACAACCATGCTGCTTATCGTATAGGGAAAATGATTTTATTCGACCAGAAAATGTAGTCTCTAGTAATTTTAGTGCATTTCCATCTTGATAGAGTGGTGTAATCATTCCATCATAAACACGTTTTTGTATTTTTGTGCTGATAACTTCGATACCTAACTCTTTTTTACTTTTGTAGTGATGATAAAAAGCACCTTTAGTAAGCTTAGTTGCTTTCATTATTTTATCTACGCTAGTGGTTTTAAAACCCTCTTTATAGAACAACTTAAAGGACTCATTGAGAATTAACTCTTTAGTAAGTTCTGATTTTTGTTTTTGTTCCATGATTCAAAAATAAACAAAATAAAATACCAAGTAGTATGTTTTTGTTTTTTTGTAAAATATTTAACAAGAAATAGGAGTGTGCTGTTCCATTAAATGGAAGTCGGTTTATTCGTTTTCGGTTAAAATTTCTAATAAGGTTTTAGTACCTTCTGTAGCTGATTTTTCAATAATAATTACTTTTTTATTATTTACATGAGCAGGTTTTGGATCTATATAATATATCGGAATGTTGGGGTGTACATAATCCATTAATCCAGCAGCAGGGTAAACTTGCATGCTTGTACCAATTATGACTAAAATATCTGCTTGTTTACAAATCTCCATAGCCTTATCAATCATAGGAACAGCTTCTCCAAACCATACGATATGTGGTCTTAGTTGGTAGCCTTTTGCACAAGTGTCTCCCAGTTTAATATCTTCATTACAAATTTTAATATCATTTTCATCTTCAGAGCTTCTCATTTTACGCAGTTCACCATGTAAGTGAATGATATTGTTACTGCCTGCTCGTTCGTGTAAATCATCTACATTCTGCGTAATTATAGTAACGTGATATTTTTTTTCTAAAGCAGCTAAATCAAAATGGGCTTGGTTGGGTTTTACTTCATTCAGTTGTTGTCTTCGTTGATTATAAAAATCTAAAACTAAAGCAGGATTCTTTTTAAAACCTTCAGGTATTGCAACTTCCATTACGTCATGGCCTTCCCAAAGTCCATCTGCGTCTCTAAATGTTTTTATGCCACTTTCGGCACTAATACCTGCTCCTGTTAATACGACGATGTGTTTTTTCATAGTTTAAAAATAGTGATTTATGTAATAGTATATAGAATACAATATGATTAGTATTTTATTTTTTTAAAGTATTTAAATTTTAATAAAAATGATTAAGAAGCTTCGTGTTATTTGTTACTATATTTTATATTTTTGAATATATGAAAGCAGATTTAAAACTTTTAGAATATCTAGAAACATTTCTTACCGAAAACAGAATTGAGCGTTTTAATAGTGTTTTACCAAATAGAACAAAGCATTTTACTGTTGCTACAGAAGATGTATACCAATTGCATAATACAAGTGCAGTTATGCGTACATGTGATGTTTTTGGAGTTCAAGAATTAAATATTGTAGAAGAGGTAAATTCTAAAAGTATTGATCGCGAAATAGCTATGGGAGCCCAAAAATGGGTAGATCTTAATCGTTTTAATTCGGTTGCAGATTGTATTAAGGATTTAAAAGCTAAGGATTATCAAATTGTGGCAACCACACCTCATGCCGAAGATTGTGAACTAATAGATTTTGATATTACAAAGAAGTCGTGTTTTTTCTTTGGAAGAGAGACAGAAGGTTTATCTCCACAAGTAATTGATGAAGCCGATTGCTTTTTAAAAATTCCGATGGTGGGTTTTACTGAAAGTCTAAATATTTCGGTTTCTGCTGCTATTATTCTTCAGCACGTTACGGCACAATTGAGAAAATCTGAAATAGATTGGAAATTAACAGATGATGAAATTTTAGAAAAACGATTCGATTGGATTAAAAAGACATTAAAAGATTATGATGCAATTGTAGAACGTTACAATAGTGGTCTTTAAGTCTGTATAAATTAATCTTTATCTTTGCTGTTTTTACGCTCTTTACTACGCTTAATCACCTTGTATTCTTCATAACATTCACTAATGGCATCTAATACTTGAAGATCGTTAGCGGTGTTAATAAAGTCCTTAGAGTAGTTACATTGATTCACAATTTCGTCTAAATCAAATTTAGTGACCTGTAGTAAAACAAGAAGCATTTCTCTATCAAAACGTTTAGAAAGTTGACTTCTAATCTCGTCATCTTCTTTCATTTTCTTTAGCTTGTGCATCTCATTCGGTTTTCTACCAAACATATTATATAAGAAATCTGCAGGATTAAATATAGCGCCAAGAACTTTGGTTGCTATATTCGTTTTTCCAGCTTCATAACCTTGACCTGGTAAGCCTGATATACGATAACGATTATTAGACGTTATTGGAACTTGATTCATATCAACCTTTAGGTAACCAGTTAGTTGAAGTTGCTTTACAGTAACCTCTTCTAATGCTAAAGCTAATTCGGTCATTTCAATTTTAGTATTTCCAAATTTTAACCAGTCATTAGTTACTCTAACTTTAATAGATTTAAAACCTAAATATGATAAATGTAAGGTATCATTTACTTTGGCTCTTATTTCAAAAACACCATCTTCATTTGTTGCTGTACCAACAACTTGATTGATATTAACAATATTTGCTTCGCTTAAAGGAAGGCTTGTAGAAGAGCTAACTAAAGTTCCTTTAACTTTTGTAGGTGTTTGTGTTGCTGTACTATCTTGGCTAAAGCCATTGATGGTAGTTAAGCATATAAATAATAAAAGTAGATATCGCATGTAAATGTGTTACGTTGTAAAGGTAATAAAGAAATCGGATTTAACATATTGCAGGTTTAGATTTGACTAAATATTAACTTTTTTAGATTTATAATTGATTAAATTAGGGCTAAAAAAAATCCAAAACCTAAAGTAATACTTTAAGTTTTGGATTTTTATATAAATTTAAGGTGTAATCGATAAATTAGTCTCTTCTTCTAGAACGTCTTGGTCTTTCTGAACCAGATCCACTAGATTCTGAAGAACGTCTGTCTCCACGAGAATCGTTAAATGATCTTTCTCCTCTATCACTAGAACGTCTATCAGAGCTTCCACCATCAGAGCGTCTATCACTAGAACGTCTATCACTAGAACGTCTATCTCCTCTTGGTTTATCATCTCGTCTACGGCTTCCGCCTCCGCCACCAGAACGTCTATCGTTTCCACCACGACCTCTTCCGCCGCCGCTTCTGCCACCACGACTTCTGCCTTTATCTTCACTAACTTCAACATTTACATAACGACCTTCATATTTAAAGTCTGTAAAGAATGCTAAAACTTTTTCTTGTAATCCTTTTTCAGTATTAAAGAAAGAGAAGCTTTCTTTAACATCTACTTTAAATACATCATCACGTCCTAATTCTAATTGTTCTTTTAAGAAATCTTTCAATTTCATCCAATCAAAACCATCCTTGCTACCAACGTTTATAAAGTAACGCGAGTCATTAGATTGTTTATCGTAATCACGTCCACCATCTCTATCAGAATCTCTAGAGGCTACAGTCCCTAAATCTTTCGATTTTTGGTAATAGTTAAAGAAACGGTTAAATTCTACTGAGAAGAATTTTTTAATTAATTCTTCTTTATCTGTATCTGCGAATAATTCGTTGATATTTTCAAGATGCTTATCAATTTCGTGATTAGTTTCAGTAGTATGAATTTTGTTTGCTAAAGACATTAATTGTACTTCAACAATATCAACGCCAGAAGGAATTTCTTTCTTTTCAAATTCTTTCTTAATGATACGTTCAATACCTTTTATCTTTCTAACTTCACTTTTAGAAACAATAACCATTGAGATACCTGTTTTACCAGCACGTCCTGTTCTACCTGAACGGTGTGTGTAAATTTCAGGTTCATCAGGTAATTGGTAGTTAATTACGTGTGTAATATCATCTACATCAATACCACGAGCAGCAACATCAGTTGCAACTAACATTTGTATTTGATTGTTACGGAAAGATTTCATTACTAAATCACGTTGATTTTGACTTAAATCTCCATGTAATGCTCCTGCAGAATAACCATCTTCAATTAAGTTTTCGGCTACTTTTTGAGTATCTCTTTTTGTACGACAGAAAATCACAGAGAAAATATCTGGATTAGCATCTGCCAAACGTTTTAAAGCTTGGTAACGATCTCTAGCATTAACTAAATAATATTCGTGCGTTACGTTACTTGTACTTTCATTTTTATTACCAACAGTAATTTCTGTTGGATTATCCATGAATTTCTTTGCAATGGTTGCTACTTCTTTAGGCATTGTTGCAGAGAATAACCATGTATTTTTTTCTTCTGGGGTATGAGAAAGGATATCAGTAATATCTTCTTTGAATCCCATGTTTAACATCTCATCAGCTTCATCTAAAACGCTGTACTGTATTTTAGAGATATCAACCATTCTACGGCTAATCATATCTTTCATACGACCAGGTGTAGCCACAATAATTTGTGCACCACGTTTTACGGCTCTTGCTTGGTCAGAAATGCTAGATCCACCATAAATGGCAACTACATTTAAACCTTTACAATGTTTACCGTAGGCTTTAAGTTCGTTTGTGATTTGTAAACAGAGTTCACGAGTAGGAGATAAGATAAGGCCTTGAGTTGTTCTGCTAGCAATATCTATTTTTTGCAACATCGGAAATCCGAAGGCTGCTGTTTTACCAGTACCAGTTTGCGCCAAAGCCACTAAGTCTATGTCTTGTTCTAATAAAAGTGGGATTGCTTTTTCTTGGACTTCACTAGGTTTTTCAAAACCTAAATCCGTAATACCTTTAAGAAGGTCTTCATTAAGACCTAATTCTTGGAATGTGCTCATTGTTGAGTTTTATGTATTCGATTATGTTCTTTTGGTGTTACAAGAGAAGCGAATCGACATACTAAACACTTAAACTTCTAGGTAACACATCCTCACGCTGAGGAATTTAAAAATTCATATCCTGAATTTTTTGCAAGGTGCAAAACTACAACAATTATTTGGAATATAAATTTATTACACCTAATTATTTAGGTTTTATAAAAATATGAATTTGTTTAGAGGTGCGTCAAATTAGGTTTAGCGTATTGATATTTAATATGTTGTCTTAGTTTTAAAGGGTTGAAACGTTATTGTTCATCTTTTAAAAAATCTATCAATTTTGAAACGGCTTTTCCTCGATGTCCAATTTTATTTTTTTCTTCAAGAGTAATTTCAGCAAATGTTTTCTCATGACCTTCAGCTTTAAAAACAGGATCGTAACCAAAACCTCCTTCACCATGTTTTTTTGCTGTAATCTCACCTTTACAGATTCCGGTAAACGTATGTAGCTTGCCGTTAAGATGTAAAGCAATTACGGTTTTAAACTGTGCATTTCGGTTAGATTCGTCCTCAAGTTCAGTAAGTAATTTATTAGTATTGTCTTCTGAGTTGCGCTGTGGACCAGCATAACGAGCAGAATATACACCGGGCGCTCCATTTAACGCTTCAACTTCTAAACCTGTGTCATCTGCAAAACAATCGTAGCCATAATGTTTCTTTAAATATTCTGCTTTTTGAATGGCATTACCTTCAATAGTAGGTTGGGTTTCAGGTATATCTTCTGTACAAGCAATATCTTTTAAACTGATGAGTTTAATATGCTGCGGCATAATAGCTTGAACTTCTTTGATTTTATTTAAATTATTAGTTGTGAAAACAAGTTGCATAAGATCTCTTAATTAGTGTAATTTAGCTTTTGTAAAAATAGCAATCTAATTTTGTATCATTTGTCAAAAAAACATATTTTTAATTTAGCCTTGAGAGTCAAGCCTTTTTTTCTTTTCATATTATGTTTTACGGGCTTAACGCTAAGTGCACAAGATATGGAGGATTTAGATTCTCTACTTCTAGATCGGGATATTGATAACTATTCTATTCGATTGTTTACCAATTTTAAAGTCAATAAATTTAGTATTAGAGATGGAGACTCTAAAGCAAAATTTGTGCCCAATAATAGGTATGGCTTGGGGCTTGGGTTTGCTAATGAAAAAATAATTATAGATTTAGCAGTCAATATTAAAAATCCAAATAAAAATAAAACAAGTCGTTTTGATTTACAGGGAACTACCATTCTAAAGAATCGTAATTACGTAAAACTCTTTACACAGATTTATAAAGGTTTTAATGCTAAAAATAACTTTAATGAGCCTACAGTATTTAGAGGAGATGTAAGATCTGTTAGTATAGGTGTTAATTATTTGCACACTTTTGATGATATAGAATTCTCTTATTCACTTTTAAAAGCAGGACTTTCAGAAAAAAATAATAAAAACATATTTGTAACTGGAGGTGTTGGTGTCTTTGGTAGTTTTGATTATTTCTCATCCGACTCAGGCTTACTATCAGAGACGACGAGTCCTTATTTTAATGAGGAAGGAAATGTTAAGCGATACCAAGGTTTATCTTTGGGAGCTATGGGTGGCGTGATTTCTTATTTTAAATTACCTTATGATATTACCGCAACTGTAAACTTTATGCCAGGAATTGGTTTTGCGGCTAAGAAAGTAACAATTGAAGATGATAGCTACCATCCTTCTTCTCCAATGTTATATAAATTAGATTTCTTAATTGGGTTAAATTATAATTTTAATCAATTTTATGTGAGTCTTACTTATAATAACGATCTAAATAGTACGAGTCTAGATTATGGTAATAATTACCTTTTAAATTTAACTAAAGCAAAATTAGCAGTAGGTTATAAGTTAGGACGTCGTAGATAATAATAACATTAAGCTTTCCTTCAGTTTTAGGGTGTTTTTCTTTTTTTTTTTTTTTTTAGGTGAAATAGATATTTATTTAGCTTTTTTAATGTTGTTTAAATAAAAACTAATTTAGTTTCAAGAATTCTTAATGCACTAAAGTTTTACCAATTATTTATGATATTTATCATCAATAAAAGAAGGTAATATTTGTATCTTAGACAAAAGAACAATTATATTATTCATTTAAAAACTATAAATTATGACAGTAAACTTTCAATACGTAGATATAGATACAAGTGATACGCTTTCAGCATTAACAGAAGAGAAATTAGAAAAATTATCTAATAAGTTTGAATTTTTAATTTCAGCTCAAGTTTATTTTAAGCAAGATGAAAAAGATCATGATGCGGGTAAAATTTGTAATATAGAATTAAGCTTACCTGGTCCCCGTATTTTTGCTACTTCTAATGAGAAAAATTATGAAGTGGCAATGACAGAGACAATTAATGATTTAACAAGACAGCTTAAAAAGAGAAAAGAGATTTATAAAACGCATTAATACATTTTGATGTTTGATTTTTAGAGGGTTTATAGTTTTTAGTGATGATGATAGGGTTCATTTCTAAGAATTGTAAACCCTCTATATAATTGCTCAATAAAGAATAAACGTACCATTTGGTGTGAAAAAGTCATTTTAGACAACCCTAATTTGCCGTTAGCTCTACTATAAACGGCATCTGAAAATCCGTAAGGACCACCAATAACAAATATTAGAGTTTTAATACCAGAGTTCATGTGCTTTTGCAAATAGCCAGAAAACCCAACGGAATCTAATTGTTTTCCGTTTTCATCTAAAAGAATTAAAACATCAGAAGTTTGTGTTTTAGCTAAAATAAGTTCGCCTTCTTTTTCTTTTTGTTGAGCTTCAGATAAGTTTTTAACTTTTTTAAGATCCGGAATCACTTCAAAATCAAACTTAATATAAAAACCTAAACGTTTTGAATAATCGGCAATTAAGGCTTGTAGATTTTTGTTGTCGGTTTTGCCAATGGCTATGAGCTTTATATTCATGATTTCTTTATTTCGAGTGATTCCAATTTTTTCGGAATAGTATTGAGAAATCTTGTTTACATGATTCTCGGTGCAAATTTATTGGTTTTACTTACAAATTTACTTCAACTGACTATAGATTTATTCAAATTTTCAGATTTCAATTCCTATTTTTACAGCAAATAAGTATTTTAATGATTTCAAAAGCGCAATTCGATAAAGAAATAGAATTAATAATCTCTAATGCGATTAGGGAAGATGTTGGTGATGGCGACCATAGTTCGTTAGCTTGTATTCCTGCTTCGGCACAAGGAAAAGCAAAGTTGTTGGTAAAGGATAAAGGGATTATTGCAGGTGTAGAATTTGCAAAGCAAGTTTTTGTACATGTCGATCCTGATATGAAAATTGAAACCTTAATTGAAGATGGTAGTCAAGTGAAACATGGAGATATAGCATTCTATGTTGAAGGCGCTTCACAGTCCATTTTAAAGGCTGAACGTTTAGTTTTAAATGCTATGCAGCGTATGAGTGCTATTGCTACCAAAACAAGGCAGTTTGTTGATTTGTTAGAGGGTACAGGAACTAAGATCTTAGATACACGTAAAACGACACCAGGTATTAGAGCGCTAGAAAAATGGGCTGTAAAAATTGGTGGAGGTGAAAATCATAGGTTTGCTTTGTATGATATGATTATGCTAAAAGATAATCATATTGATTTTGCAGGTGGTGTTTCAAAAGCGATAAATTTAACTAAGCAATATTTGAAGGAAACCAACAGGGATTTAAAAATTATTGTGGAGGCTAGAGATCTTGAAGAAATTAAAGAAATTTTAGATTGTGGCGGAGTTTATAGAATCTTAATTGATAATTTTAACTATGATGATACACGTAAAGCAGTTAAACTAATTGGTGATCATTGTTTAACTGAATCTTCTGGAGGAATTAATGAAAATACATTAAGAAAATACGCAGAATGTGGTGTTAATTATATTTCTTCTGGTGCTTTAACGCATTCAGTTTACAATATGGATTTAAGTTTAAAAGCAGTATAATTTAAGGTCTTAAATATTTAATTGAATAATGAGTAAACCCATAGAAGATAAATTAAATAAAATTCCAGTTGTAAAGATTGTTGTTCGTTTTTTTAAGCAAATTAAGCTTCCTGGTTTTGAAGGGTTATCTGTTTACGATTTATTAGAACTTTATATTATGGGGATCGTAAATGGAGCACTAACTACTAGAGCTAGTGCTATTGCATTTAGTTTTTTTACGGCTATTTTCCCTTTTTTATTATTTGTAATTATCGTAATTCCTTACATCCCGATAGATGGATTTAGAGTGGAGTTTTTAGATTTTTTAAATTCAATATTACCACCTCAAACTTCCGAGTTTTTAATAGATCGTATATTTAAAGATATGAGTAGTAACACAACAGGGGGATTAATTTCTTCTGTTTTTTTACTGTCTATGTTTTTAATGGCTAACGGCGTTAATGCTGTTTTTTCTGGATTTGAAACGTCTTACCATAAGCAATTAAACCGAAATATTTTTAAGCAATATATGTTTGCGCTTGGTGTAGCATTGATTCTTGTTTTCCTATTGTTATTGACCGTTGCTGTTTTTGGTTATTTTCAAATTTATGTTATTCAACCTTTATATGAAGGTTTTAGTGGTCGTTTCCGAACAGAAGATGATGGCATATTAGGATGGATTATTTTTGCAAAGTATTTGTTTTTTGTGATTATGACTTATTTAGCAACCGCTACGTTGTATTATTTTGGAACAAAGGAAGGGAGAGCGTCTAAATTCTTTTCTGTAGGTGCATTGCTAACTACTTTATTAATAATGTTAACGTCCTTTTTATTTGGTATTTATATTGATAATTTTTCTCAATATAATGAGTTGTATGGTTCGATTGGTGCGTTATTAATTCTGCTTTTATATCTGTGGCTAAATTCTAATATTTTATTGTTAGGATATGAGTTAAATGCATCACTTCAGTTTCTAAGAAAACATCCTGGTTCTCGTAAAAAGATTATAAATCATATTTAAGAGATCGCTTTATAAACTATAATAAGTTTTAATTAAGTAGCTTAATTAAAGTGTGTTTTTGATTTTAAATATCTGTAAAACAATGTTTTATTGTTTTGTTTAGCATTCTATTTTTTGGTTTGAATACGTGTTTAGTAAAGCGTTTGATGATCTATAATTATGGTTATTTAATTAAACCCATTACATTTGGGTTATAAACTCTATAAAAACAACAATTATGATTAAGAACACATTTATTCTATTTATCTTATTAATGGTATCGTTTAATCTTACAGGTCAAGACATTCTTGGGAAGTGGAAAACAATTGACGACAACACAGGTAAGGCCAAGTCTTTAGTAGAAATATACAAAGAGGATGGTAAGATTTACGGTAAAATTCTATCCGTGTTTAATCCTGAAAAAGAATTTGCAAAGTGTGTAGATTGTGAGGGTAAGCAAAAAGACCAGAGATTAGTCGGTTTAGTATTTATAGAAGGATTAACTAAAAATGATGATGTTTATGACGGAGGAACAATTCTTAACCCTGAAGATGGTAAAGTTTTTAAATGTAGATTAAAATTAGAAGATGATGATAACGATACACTTCAAGTAAGAGGTTATTTGGCTTTTTTCTATAGAACACAATACTGGAAACGCGTTAAATAATGCTGCACTTTATAGACGTCATTTTACCAATTCCGCTTCAAAAGGCGTTTACATATCATATTACAGAAGCTGAATCTAAGTTTTTGTCAGTAGGTATGCGTGTTGCGGTTCCGTTTGGTAAAAGTAAAATTTATACAGCCTTGGTGCGTAATATTCATCAAAATCCACCAACGGCTTATGATGCTAAAACCATCCATCAAATTCTAGACGACTCACCTGTAATAACAGAAACTCAATTGAAACATTGGGAATGGATTTCTGGTTATTACATGTGTAGTTTAGGAGAGGTAATGCGAGCAGCAATGCCTAATGCTTTTATGTTAGAAAGTGAAACTGTTATTTCTAAAAATGAAAAGACAGAGATTAACGAGTCTGAATTAAAAGACGAAGAATTCTTAATTTATGAGGCTTTAAATCGTCAATCGTCATTAAAGATTAGTGATGTTGTCTCTATTTTAGATAAAAAACGTGTACTACCAGTTATTAATAGTTTAGTAGCAAAAGGGGTTATAAATCTTCAAGAAGAGATTTACGAAAAATACAAGCCCAAATTAGTGCGTTATGTAAAGTTACATCATAACCATAAATCACCTGAAAAACTTCAAGAATTATTAGAGGAATTAAGCAGAGCTCCAAAACAAAGAGAAGTCGTTTTAACTCTGTTTACTATGGAGGCTTCGCTTAAGCAACCTATAAAAGTTACAGATTTAACGGAGCGAAGTGGTGCATCAACTAGTATTATAAAAACATTAATTAATAAGGATATTTTAGAAGAATATCACATTCAAATAGATCGTGTTCAGTTTGAAGGCGAAGGAGATGCAGCGACAAAACGTTTAAGTGAGGCGCAGCAAATTGCCTACGATGAAGTTGAAGAAATATTTAAAGAAAAATCAGTAGCATTATTACATGGTGTTACATCTTCAGGTAAAACTGAAATCTATGTTCAGCTGATTGAAAAGCAATTAGAATTAGGGAAGCAGGTGTTGTATTTGTTACCTGAAATTGCTTTAACAACGCAGTTGGTGAATCGTCTTCAAGAGTATTTTGGAGAAAAAGTAGCTGTTTTTCATTCTCGATATTCTTCAAACGAACGTGTAGAAGTCTGGCAAAACATGTTGGCCAGTTCAGAAAAAGCGCAAGTGGTAATCGGGGCTCGTTCGTCATTATTATTGCCATTTCGTAATTTGGGGTTAATCATCGTAGATGAAGAGCACGAGCAATCTTTTAAGCAATTTGATCCAGCACCTCGTTATCATGCTAGGGATGCGGCAATTGTTTTAGCAAATATTTTTAAAGCTAAGACCCTTTTAGGATCTGCAACACCGAGTTTAGAAAGTTATTTTAATGCTAGTCAGGGTAAATATGGCTTGGTTGAATTAAATACGCGTTACAATAACGTTTTAATGCCAGATATAGAGCTTGTAGATATCGCAGATAAGTACAAGCGTAAGCGCATGAAAGGTCATTTTAGCGACCGGCTTATTGAAGAAATGACAGAAACTTTAGATGAAGGTTTTCAAATTATATTATTTCAAAATAGAAGAGGTTTTTCGCCTGTTATAGAATGTACCACTTGCGGAACTTCACCACAATGTCCTAATTGCGATGTAAGTTTAACTTATCATCAATATCGAGATCAATTGCGTTGTCATTATTGTGGTTATAATTCAGTAATGCTAAAAGCTTGTCAGGGTTGCGGAAATTCAACTTTAGATACAAAAGGCTTTGGTACGGAGCAGATAGAAGCAGAGGTAAAAGTTTTATTCCCTGAGAAAAAAGTAGCACGTATGGATTTAGATACCACACGTGGAAAATACGGTTTTGAGAAGATTATAAATAGTTTTGAGCAACGCGAAGTTGATATTTTGGTAGGTACGCAAATGTTGACCAAGGGGCTCGATTTTAGGTATGTAAAATTAGTTGGGATTATGAATGCAGATAACTTACTTAACTTCCCTGATTTTAGAGCACACGAGCGTAGTTATCAATTAATGGCTCAGGTTTCTGGTAGAGCTGGCCGGACAGATTTACGCGGAAAAGTATTGATTCAGACTTACAACCCGCATCATAATATTTTGCAGCAAGTTTCTACAAATTCTTATAAGGAAATGTTCGCAGAACAGATGAATGAGCGTTACAATTTTAAATATCCACCAATCTATAGGTTGATAAAAATTACTTTTAAGCATAAAGATTACGACCGTGTTAATTTAGCGGCAGATTGGTATGCTAAATCTTTAAAACAATTATTTAAAACGAATGTTTTAGGTCCGGAATTTCCACCGGTTTCTAGAATACGTAATTTATATCATAAAAATATATTGATAAAAATTCCAGAAAACCAATCTTTAGGAAAAACAAAAGAAGCGATAAGAAAGATTGATAATAGTTTTAATGCTGTTAAAGATTTTAGATCTGTACGTGTGGTGATTAATGTAGATAATTATTAAGACTTAGTCGGTTTTTTTAACCTTTTTTGATGTTTAAAGTTGCTAAAAAAGAACTTGTATTTTATTAAAAACACATTGTTTAGTAATACAAATAGTTTTTTCTGGTTTAAGTAAAAAAGCTTTCAACTCTGCTTAACCGAACTTTATTTATCTTATTATTAAAATCAAAAAATCCCAAGCAAGGCTCAGGATTTCTGTAAATTATAATGTATTACTTTAAATGTATATGCGTTTGGGGTTACATATTATTTAAAGCGTCTACTAATTGTGTCTTTTTATTACGACTCAATGGAATTTCATAAGCGCCAACTTCAACATTTTTACTGTTAAATCTGTCAATTTTATCGAGGTTCACAATATAAGATTTGTGAATTCTTAAAAACTTACCTTCAGGTAATTCGCTTTCAAAAGCTTTCATAGTTGATAATACAACTAGGCTGTTTTCTTCTGTTACTACTTTTACGTAATCACCAAGAGCTTCAATCCATTTAATATCCTTAATATATACTTTACGTTTTTTAAGGTTGCTTTTTACAAAGATATGTTCACCTTCAGTCTCATTAAAGTCTAATTTTAATTTGTGCTGCTCAATAGCTTTTTCTACGGCAATATTAAAACGATCTTTAGTAATTGGTTTCTGAAGATAATCAGTAGCGTCGTAATTAAATGCTTTAAAAGCATATTCTGTTTTACCAGTAACAAAAATAATTTGGGGTTTGTTGTTAAGTACATCAAGTAATTCAAAACCGTTTAATACAGGCATCTCTATATCTAGGAAGATAAGATCTACTTTATGTGTATTAAGACCGTTTTTTGTTTCTAACGCACTGCTGTATTCTGCAATAAGATTAAGAGAGGAATGATTCTCAATTAACTTTACTATAGAGAGACGCTGAATCGCAGAATCATCAACAACTACACAGTTTAAAGTCATAACATTATTAATTTTAGGTTAAGATATCGACAATAGTACAATAAATTCGGTTAAAAAACAAATAATACCGACAAACAGTATGTTAAGATATGCTAAAATCTAAAGATAACGTGTTTTAAATTAACCTTTAAAAACTTTGTCTAAGTTAGAAATAATTATTATTTTTGCAGCCGTTTTTAACAATAAACAAAATTATTTATTATGAATCATTATGAAACTGTTTTCATCTTAAATCCCGTTTTATCTGAAGACCAGATAAAGGAGACAGTAAAGAAATATGAGGATTTCCTCGTTTCTAAAGGAGCTAAGATGGTATCAAAAGAAGATTGGGGGCTAAAAAAATTAGCATATCCAATTCAAAACAAAAAAAGTGGTTTTTACCATTTATTTGAATTTACCGTAGATGGTGAAGCAATTGAGCCTTTAGAGGTTGAATTTAGACGTGATGAGCGTTTTATGCGTTACTTAACTGTGAAGTTAGACAAACATGCTATTTCATGGGCTGAGAGAAGAAGAGAGAAACTTAAAGTTAAAGCAAAAGCATAATTATGTCATCAATAGAACAACAAGCAAAAGGAAAAAAAGACGGAGAAATTAGATATTTAACTCCGTTAAATATTGAGACGTCTAAAGTTAAAAAATATTGTCGTTTCAAAAAATCTGGAATCAAGTATGTAGATTATAAAGATGCAGACTGGCTATTAGGTTTTGTAAACGAACAAGGTAAGTTATTACCAAGACGTTTAACAGGAACTTCTTTAAAGTATCAAAGAAAAGTATCTGTAGCAGTAAAAAGAGCAAGACATTTAGCATTAATGCCGTATGTTGCTGATTTATTAAAATAAAATATCATAACACAATGGAACTTATATTAAAACAAGACGTTGATAATTTAGGATTTAAAGACGATATTGTATCTGTTAAGAACGGTTATGGTAGAAATTTTTTAATTCCTCACGGACAAGCTGTAATGGCAACTTCTTCTGCTAAGAAAGTATTAGCAGAAACTTTAAAGCAAAGAGCTTATAAAGAAAAAACTATTATTGCTGATGCAGAAAAAACTGCTGAAGGATTAAATGGTTTAGATATTAAAATCACAGCTAAGGCTGGAACTGGAGCAACTGCTGGAGATAAATTATTTGGTTCTATTACCAATATGGATTTAGCTGCTGCACTTAAAGCTGCAGGTCATGAAGTTGATAAAAAGTTTATCGCTATTACAGGTGGTAACATTAAGCGTTTAGGTCAATATGTAGCTGCAATCAGATTACATAGATCAGTAACTGTAGATTTAACTTTCGAAGTTATTGCTGACGCATAATCTTTAGTCATACAATTTTAAAGAACCGTTTAGTTTAACTAAACGGTTTTTTTTGTAATTAATTTTTTTAACATCATTTAAATTTTACATCACCTTGCTAGTTTCTATAATTAGGAGGTTTTAAAGTGGTTTTTATATGAAAAATATCTTTTTAATTTTTGTCGTATTTTCTTTTTTTAGTTGTAATAAATTAACAGCTCAAAAAGTATCAGCTGAAGTTCATCACTCAAAATTGATAGAGCTTTTTAAAGCTTCAGAAAATAATTATCCAAATATTAGTGTCCATCGCGGAGGTAAAGGACTAGTTGATTATCCTGAGAACAGTTTAGAAGTTTTACAATATGTTAGTGATAGCATTTCAGCTATCTACGAAATAGATGTAGCGCAAACTAAGGATGGTCATTTGGTGTTAATGCACGATAATTCTATAGATAGAACGACAACAGGAAGTGGTAAAGTCAGCGATTTAACCTATGATGAATTACTAAAATTCAATATGGTTGACGATTACGGCAATGAAACAAAATTTAAAATTCCTTTATTTTCAGAAATTTTAGCCTGGAGTAAAGAAAATAACGTTATTCTAACAGTTGATATTAAGCCAAGCGTAAGCACAGAAGTTGTTATTGATGCTATTAGAGAAGCTAGTGCTGAGGATATTTGCATCATTATTACCTATGATGTAGAAGAGACTAAAATGGTATACGAGCTAGCATCAGATTTATTAATATCTGTTTCAGCTAGAAGTAATGAAGAATTTGATCGTTTGTTAGAAACTAAAATTCCAACAAATAATATGATTGCCTTTACAGGAACTCGCTTATCTGATGTTTCACTTTTTAAAAGATTACACGACTACAATATTGTCTGTATGCTTGGAACCATCGGTAACTTAGATAAAAGTGCAGAAGCTAAAGGTGAAAAATTATATGCAAAGTGGAAAAAAATGGGGATTGATATTATTGCTACAGATAGACCCTTTGCTGCTTTTGGTGCTATAAATATGTAATGCCATATTTCTATTATAGTATTTTAGGTGTTGAAATACTTTTGAATAAAAAATATAAATAACCTTTTAAAGACGTAGCATCTCATCTTTAAAAAACAGATAATTATTACCAGATGAAATATTCTAGATTAACAAAAGAACAATTTGAAGAATTACATAAAGAATTTATCAATTTTTTAGCCACACAATCTATTACAGGAGATGAGTGGGAAGATATAAAAAAGAATAAACCTGAAGCTGCAGAACAAGAATTAGACGTTTTTAGTGACTTAGTATGGCTTGGTGTTTTAAGTAAAGTTGAATATTTAGAACATATTTCACCAAACCAAATTCATCTTTTTCAATGTCAAGAAAAGAGTATGCGATTAATTGCTCTTAAAATTGAGATTCCTGAAGTAGATTTTACGACTAAAGAAGGTTTTGAGTGGTTACGTAATAATTTATTATCTAATTCTGTTGAATTTTTTAACGCTAAAAAAGATTATACAGAAGATAAACACTTAGATCTTTTTAAAATGATTGAATCTGGTGCAAATATCACTAAAGGAGAATTGTTTAATTATTTTGCAAATTTAGTAAAAGGATAAACTGTCCTATAATATTATAAAAAAAACACTCATTTTCTAAATGAGTGTTTTTTTTGTTTCGTTACTTCGTGTGATTATAGAGGAACGATAAAATTGTATCGAGAAGTTTTAAGTTCTCTATTTAAACAGTTATTTATTTCTCTATCTACTTAAGTTTATGTCAGGCATTCTAACTGCTGCCAACTTAATTATTTATATTTTATTGAATTAAACTCCCTTTGTTTAAATGAATTTTACTCATAACGTAAAGATTCAATAGGATCTAATTTAGCTGCTTTTGTTGCAGGATATAGACCAGAAATTACAGCAACTATAAAAGCGATACTTGTGGCCCAAATCATAGCCACCCATGGAGTGGAGAATTCTAAATCAAATCCTTTTGCAACACCCCAACCAATTAATATTCCTAAGAAAATCCCTAATAAACCACCTAATTGTCCAATAATTATGGTTTCCATAAAAAACTGAAACGCTATAGTTTTACTTTTTGCACCAAGTGCTTTTCTAACTCCTATTTCTCTTGTACGCTCACTCACCGAAACAAGCATAATATTCATTAAGGCAATTGTAGATCCAAAAATGGTAATAATACTAATAATCCAAGCAGCGACATAAAGTGCAGCTGTATTTTGTGCAACACGATTTAGTAAATCGTCACTTCGTTCAATACCAAAATCATTCTTTTCAATAGGATTTAATCCTCTTATATTTCTAAACGTAAGTATCGCATCATCTTGAGCACTTTCAAGCATATCAGTATTATCTACTTTTACACTTAAACTATAATTAATGTTAGGATTGGTAAAAATAGATCGTGCTTTTTGAATGGGCATTATAACACGTAAATCTTGATTATTTCCAAAAGTAGATCCCTTTTCTTTTAAAATTCCAATGACTTTAAATTTAGAACCTCTAACGCTTATTGTTTTTCCTACAGGATTTTCAACAGGAAATAACGCTTTTTGTAAATCGCTACCAATAACACAAACAGCATTACTATTACCCACATCAAAAACATTAATAGAACGTCCGTTTTCGATTTCTAATCCCGAATTTTCAATAAAAAACTCATTAGCACCAAGCACAGCAACTTCAGGATCTGTTTTTTTGTTTTCGTATTTTACTTCTGCAGTAGAAGTTCCGTAAAACGATACCGCTACTTTTGTAAAAGGATAATTATAGGTGTCTTCAAAATCTTTTACATTTCTGTAATCTATAATCGGATTTATTTTTTGTCGTTCTCGACTACTTTGGCGTTGTGCAGTAAATTCGTAACGTTGAAAATTGAAGGTATTAGAACCCATTGAAGAAAAATTACTAGAAATCGTATTTTCTAAAGCCGAAACACCACTCAAAATTCCGACCAAAGCCATAATTCCAATAGCAATAATTAAAACCGTTAAAATGGTTCGGAGTAATTGACTTTTAATAGAATCAAAGGCAATTCTAATATTTTCTTTAGCTAATGAAAACATAGTTTTTTTCGCGTTAGTTGGGTTGTTTAAAGTATAAGACGACGTAATCTGCATAAAGTTACTATAAAATCTAATTATCTTAGTAAGACCTCTGAAAATTATAATATTTTTGCGTAGAATATCAATGTTTGATTTAAATGTTGAATTCATTTTAAAATTAAGTTTCATTAAAAGAGATTCCTATTTATAAGGAACATATTATGGCACAAAAACCAAGCATCCCAAAAGGTACAAGAGATTTTAACGCAGAAGAAGTTGCAAAGCGTTCTTATATTATGGAGACGATAAAAGCGCAATTTCAGATTTTTGGATTTCAACCTATTGAAACTCCAAGTTTTGAAAATTCTGATACTTTAATGGGGAAATATGGTGATGAAGGAGATCGCTTGATTTTTAAGATTTTGAATAGTGGAGAATTTCTAAAGAAAATTTCAGAAGATGATTACAGTTCTAAATCTGAAAGTAAATTAACGCCTAAGATCTCAGAAAAAGCATTGCGTTACGATCTTACAGTCCCTTTTGCACGTTATGTTGTACAACACCAAAACGATATAGAGTTTCCGTTTAAGCGTTACCAAATTCAACCCGTTTGGCGTGCAGACCGTCCACAAAAAGGACGTTTTAGAGAATTTTTTCAATGTGATGCCGATGTTGTAGGTTCTAAATCTTTATTTCAAGAAGTAGAATTTGTACAGTTATATGATGCTGTTTTTTCAGCTTTAAAATTAGAAGGTGTTACCATTAAAATAAACAATCGTAAAATCTTATCTGGTATTGCAGAAGTTATTGGAGCACAAGATAAATTAATCGATTTTACGGTAGCTTTAGATAAGCTAGATAAAATAGGAGAGGAGAAGGTAAAAGAAGAAATGCGTGGTAAAGGTATTTCTGAAGAAGGCATTGAGAAGCTTCAACCTTTATTTACTTTAAAAGGTGATTTTGGTGATCAAATAGAAAGCTTAAAAACTATTTTAAGTACTTCAGAAGTAGGCTTAAAAGGTATTGACGAGCTTGAATTTATAAACACAGCGATTTCAACTTTAGAATTAAAAACAGCAAAATTACAATTAGATGTTACTTTAGCGAGAGGTCTAAATTATTATACAGGT
Organism: Winogradskyella sp. HaHa_3_26; assembly: GCF_019278425.1. Taxonomy (NCBI): domain Bacteria; kingdom Pseudomonadati; phylum Bacteroidota; class Flavobacteriia; order Flavobacteriales; family Flavobacteriaceae; genus Winogradskyella; species Winogradskyella sp. HaHa_3_26. Next base: position 3,190,527 of record NZ_CP058981.1, read on the forward strand.
GCTATATTTGAAGTCTCTGCTCCCGAAGGTGTAAAAATGGGCTCCATTGGTGGAGGTGGTCGCTATGATGACCTTACCGGAATTTTTGGTCTTAAAGACATGAGTGGCGTTGGGATTAGTTTTGGTTTAGACCGAATTTACTTGGTACTTGAAGAATTAGGATTATTCCCCTCAACGATAGCAGAATCTACAAAAGTGCTCTTTATAAATTTTGGTGATAAAGAAGCAATGTATAGTTTAGGTGCTGTAACAAAGTTAAGGCGTGCAAATATTAAAGCTGAACTATTTCCGGATGCAGCTGTTTCTGGTAAGCAAATGAAAAAGCAAATGAATTACGCAAACCGTCGTAATATTCCATTTGTAGTGATTATGGGGGACGAGGAATTGAAATCGGAAATCTTCACATTAAAAGATATGATTTCCGGAGAGCAGCATAAAGTTGATTTTGAAGCTTTGCTAGCGCTATTAAAATAAAAAAAAGTCTCAATCCTAAATAAGGGTTGAGACTTTTTAATTACTGAAACAATTAACCTCTTAATTAAATTTTCGTTTTTGAAACCATAAATCAGATAATGATAAATTGATGTTTATGGTATTTACATATTCTTGAATAAGAATACTTTCTGTCGTTCCTTTTTTACTTAGGGCATAAGATATGTTTAAGAGAGATCTTCTACCAAGAGGTAACCCAATACCTAAAGACCCCGTGTAAGAATCAATATTTGTACCATCTATTTTAAGATACCCAGAGTTGTAGTTTAAACCCATTCTAAAATCAACACGGTTCCAATATTTATAACTAGTAGGATCCTTAGCGTAAGATGCACCTAGGCTAAAAATATTTTGATCTGTATAATCTCCTATAGCATCTGATTGATCTGTACTAGACCAAAAATTTATGTTGTAATCTGCTGTTAAAAGTAAATTTTTAAATTTGGTACTATAACCAAATCCGATTTTTAAAGGAAGGTAAAAACTATCTATAGACTCGTCTTCTGTTTCTTCAAGAATACTATAAGCTGCATTTGAATATTTACCAATGACTACATCTTTACTACCTTTTAAAACTGTAGGTAAATCTACAATTAATCCAAAATTATGTTTATCTAATAAATTGTATTGTAAACCTAAACCAAGTTGTGCTCCACTATAGTAATTGCTTTCATTAATTTCTAAATAACTATTAGAAGTGATTATAGATTCTGTTTCATCTATTTTGCCAAATAGATATGATGCTTTTACACCAATATTAAAGTCCTTAAAATAGGTTCGGGCATAGTCTAATCTTATCTCACTCAAACCTCCAGTACCGATAATATTACTTGTGAATTCCTCTTCACTCCCTTCAATATTATTTTCTAAACCTGTAAGAGAGTATCCGACAGTGGTAGCAGGTTTTAAAGTTAATCCTATACCGTAATTGTCATTACGGTTAAAGGCTAATGAGATATTTGTAAAATTATAGGTTGTGTTTTGTTCGTCTAAATCATCAGCTGTTAAGTTAATAAATTCAACAGAGCCTCCGAAGTCAAATGTAATTTCATTTTCTTTTAGCGATATAAATGAAGCAGGATTGTAAAGGTTAATTCCGTAATCAGCATCTAAAGAAATTCCTGTTTTACCAAGACCACTATTTCTTCCTACATTAGAGTTGTTTTCAACACCTAAGCCAAAAAGAGAATAAGGTGAACCCGTAAGACTGTTAGTTTGAGAATAGCTATAAACCCCAAACAGCATTGTGAAAATTATTATGTACTTAGACTTATTCATATACTGCATAGGTTATAATTAATTTTGTTTTATAATCTGACCGCTGACTGTCATTAAAAATTATTTTATTTACGGTAGAATTATAATTTGCTGGAATTAAAATAAGAGCATCTTCAGTTTCTGGACTCTCAGTTAGCTTTTGATCTACAAAATCAATAACAGGAACGGTGTAAGTAACGTCATTATATTCAGAATCTTCATTTGTAACTCCTGCAGTAACGACATCAACACTATTAGAAACTTGACTCGCTAAATCGTTGTTTTGATCTATTGTATAAAGTAACAATGATTGACTTAGAGGTTGAATATCAGAAAGTGAATCAAAATTAGGTTCTATATAAAGTACAGCGTCTAAAATTGTTCCTTCGCTACCTATATCATAAATATTTTTAATATTAGGGAACTCTATTCGAGTTACATAACCTGTACCAGCTTGATTGTAACTAATATTATTACTTTGTTGAGACGCTAAATTATATTCTTGATCAGTAATCGCTTCAAGAGGTAGGCCACTAACATCACTTTCTATGTGATTATAATAAGTGTTTATATTTAAATCATAAGTGTATTCGTCAGTTTCTACTTCATCAGGAATGGTGTAATAAAATCTAAGATAACTAATACCACTAGTTGCAGAAAAACCAATAACGGAGCTATTGTCATTGTCTCCTGGTCGTATGGTAAGTCCTTGTAATTGTTGGTAAAGAGATTCTTGATCTGTAATGTTATTATCTCTTATCGCATTAAATATTTCCTCTCCAAAATCATAAGGTAGAGTTATGTAAAGAGAATCTTTATTAGGCGTAGGATAATAGCTTTTACTTATAATTGGTGTTGATTCATATGCTGTTTCTGTTGTATTATAGTAATAAGGATCATTATCATCAGTATCCATTTTTTCTGTTAGTTTATGGATATTAATAGTAGAGACTTGTGTCGTGTCATTATAATAATAAGTATCGTAATCAAGATTTATACCTACACTGTCTAAAATAGCATCATTGTCTATGAAATAAGATGATGAACTAAGCTGAAAATAAGCTGAAGATTTTACAATCCCCATATCATTATCATTATACTGACCTACTAATAGACGAACATTATCAGAATCTGATGTCGTAATGGAATCAAATTTCATTGTAGACAATTGAACCGTAAATGTATCAATAGAGAGAACTCTAATATTGGTGCCAGTGAAGTCTTCTCCTGCTAATAAGCTATCTTCTATGTCTGTAGAACATGCTACTACCATCGTTAAAACGGTAATTACTGTAAATAATTTTAGAAATGATTTCAACATTTGTTTTGTAGAATTTTTACAAAAAAAAGGCCCAATTGATCTAATAAAAAGTATAATATACATAGAGCGTATATTTGTCTACAAAAAGGGCTTTTTATACTATAAAAGTTTGTACTTTGTTTTATAGATTAAAAATTGGTGTTTGTCTACAAAAAAATAGCTTAGGTATATTTTGTAATTGAAGTATAAGATTGTGGTAGTATTTTAGCAAACAATGAAAAAAAATGTAACACATTATTTAATCTTTAATCTCGTTAATATGGTGTCGTTTGGGCAAGTAATGTTCACAACAACAAACCAAGGAGATTTAATATCGTTAGAATTTAGATTTTAAAGCAAAGCCTAAATCTGTATATGCAAACAATGCTTCTGATTTTAATTTGATAGATGAATCATATAACGATTCTAAACTAGAATTTAAAGCTTTAAAATTAGCGCTAGATTATAAATTTCAATTTGATTAGAATTGGTCTTCAAATTTTGGTGTAGGCTATTTAACAGCAAGTGAATTAACAATAAGCGAAAATGAAAATACAATTTATGACTTTGAAGCTAATAATTCTCTGTCATTAAACATAGGAATCAGTTTAAACATAAATAATAAATAAAATGAGAAAAATGAATAACAAACCAGCCGTGATAATGCTTTATTTAGGAGCCGTATTGGCACTATTTACGAGTTGTAATAGCGATGATGATGATGATAATTTAGGTAACTGGGTAAAGACATCTACATTTAATGAAGAAGCAAGAAGTAGTTCATCTGCCTTTAGTATTGGTAGCATTGGATATATGGGTACTGGATATGACGGTAGTGATTATTACAATGATTTTTGGGGTTATAACATGGATACAAATTCATGGCAACAATTATCAGATTTCCCAGGTATAGAAAGAAGTTCTGCAACTTCATTTGTAATTGGTAACAACGGTTATATGGGAACTGGTTATGATGGAGATTTAAACGAAGAGTTATCTGATTTTTATAAATACGATGTAAGTTTAAATAGTTGGACACAAATAGCAGATTTTGGTGGTACAGCGAGATATGGATCTGTTGGTTTTGGATCAGATAGCTATGGTTATGTAGGTACAGGTTACGACGGTAGTGATAAAAAAGATTTTTGGAAATATGATCCTACTGCTGATTCTTGGGTAGAAATATCTGGTTTTGGTGGAGATAAGAGAAGAGATGGTGTGACTTTCACAATAGGAAACGAAGTGTATTTAGGAACAGGAATTAGTAACGGTGTATATGAATTAGATTTCTGGTCTTTTAATTTAGATTCTGAAGTTTGGACGCAACATGATGATATTGATGAAGATGATGATGATTACGTTTTTAGATCTAATGCAGTAGCATTCTCTATTGATGGTAAAGGATATATTGCTTGTGGTGACTATTCAGGAAGTATAAGTACAGTTTATCAATATACGCCTTCTAATGATAGTTGGGAAGAAAGAACAGCTTTTGAGAATTTTGCACGAAGAGATGCTGTAGCATTCGGAGATGGATCACGTGCTTTTGTAGCTTTAGGTAGAAACGGAACTTTGTATCTAGATGATAACATGGAATTTTTCCCTAATGCAGAGCAAGACGACGACGATAATTAAGATATTAAAATTTGTTTAGATTGATTGATGGGTCATCACTGTAGTGATTGACGGTATGACCAAATTTAGAGTCAGGGTAATGTAGGTATCCTTCATTAATCCTGGCTCTTTTTTTTAAATTAAAAAAAAGATGAAAAAATTTTTAAATTATAAAACTGTTTTTTTAGGGATTACAACCCTATTTGTATTGTTTTTTTATATTCAATTTATGGGCAGTGAGAATTCTACAGAAGATCAAAGTTCATTTGCTTTACAAGTCATAGAGCAAGATAGCCTTTGGATTTATGAAGTATATGAAGGAAATAGTTTATTTATTCGACAAGAATATATTCCAGCTGTAAAAGGAAGACAAGGGTTTCAGTCTAAAGAAGACGCAGAAAAAATTGGTAACCTTGTTATGAGTAAACTTTCTAATAACAAGATGCCGATTATTAGTGTAGAAGAGTTAAATGCTAATGCTATAACTTTTAAGAAAATTTAATTCTATTTAAGTTTAAATGTTGATAAAACAGATATCTTATAAAGAGTTAATTGTGCATATCATAATATGGTTATGTATAAGTATATTTCCTCTGCTTACAGCTTATATTGATTTAGGTGAAATTCCTTCAGCGATGTATTTTAGACAAGTAATACGTCCAATTTTATTTTATGTTAATTACTTATTTTTAGTACCTTATATTTTATTAAAACGTAAATTAGGACTCTACGTTATAGTTTCTATTCTCTTCTTATTACTTTACAATTATGTGGGTGAAGAATTAATAGCATCACATTTTGCAAGCCAATTTATAGACATGCCAAAGTCACCAAGTGGTAGACCAGGTGGTCCTTTAGTTATAAGACATGCAATCCCATTAGTATTTTCATTTTCCATCTTTCTTTTAGGTGGTATTTTTAGTTTAGTCGTTGATTTTTACAAAAGAGATCGCGAGTCTAAAGAATTAGAAAATGAACAAAAAGAAATTAAATTACAGTTTTTAAGAAACCAATTAAATCCTCACTTTTTGTTTAATTCACTAAATAGTATTTACTCTTTAGTACGAAGCAAATCAGATAATGCACCAGAAGCCGTAATTACATTATCAGAATTGATGAGATATATGCTTTATGAGGCTAAAGATGAAAAAGTCGCCTTAGAAAAGGAAATGAATTACATACAACATTATATTGCTTTACAACGCTTACGACTTAAAAATACTGAAGCTGTTAAATTGAATATAAAAGGAGAGACAAAAAACCTTAAAATCTATCCTTTATTGCTAATTTCATTTATTGAAAATGCTTTTAAATATGGAACAGACTATAAAGGAAATACACATATAGACATTAAAATTGAAGTTGTTGGAAATAAATTTTACTTCCATATCGAAAATATTATAGGGTTATATAAACGTGATGATAAAAACTCTGGTGTTGGATTAGAGAATATTAAAAATCAATTTAATTATCTGTACAAAAATAATCATGAGCTAACCATAACGGAAGACAAATCTTATTATAGAGTTCATTTAACTTTAAATCTAGAATAATTATGAAATGTATAATAATAGATGATGAGCCTTTAGCTATAGATATCATAGAATCGTATTGTCAGGCATTAGGTGCAGTAGATGTAATAGCTACATTTACAAACGCTATAGAAGCTTTAGATTTTATAAATAATAATCCAATAGATTTAGTGTTTTCTGATATTGAAATGCCTAATATTTCTGGTATTGAGTTAATTAGATCGCTTGAAGGTAAGGTGCCTTATTTTATTTTTACAACAGCTTATCCAGAATATGCATTAGAAGGGTTTGATCTTAATGCTATAGATTATTTAGTGAAACCGATTCCGTTTCCTAGGTTTATAAAAGCTGTAAACAGAGTAAAAGAAATGCTAAAATTAATTCATGGTAATACACCTTTTAATGTGTCTTCAGCAGGTTGTGAAGTTGTAAACCATGAAGATGATTTCATTTTTGTAAAATCGGAATATGAAAATATAAAGATAGATATTAAAAAAATTAAAATAATTCAAGGTCTAAAAGATTACTTAAAGATTCATTCAGAAGACTCTAAAGCCATTTTAACCTTAATGAGTTTTAAAGAAATACAGTCTAAATTACCCGAAAATACTTTTATAAGGGTTCACCGTTCTTATATTGTAAATGTGAATAAAATCACATCAATTCAAAAAAATAGAATCATCATTAAAGATGAAAGAATTCCTATCGGTGAAAGTTATAAATCGTTGGTTTATAGTCGCTTAAATATTTAATTTAAATCCCAAATTAGAGGAAGAATAAAGTAAACGGCTAGTGTTACGAGTATAATAGAAATCACATTCATCCAAATACCTTTTTTTACCATATCTTCTATTTTTAAATACCCCGATCCAAAAACTACAGCATTTGGAGGTGTTGCCACGGGCAGCATGAAAGCACAAGAAGCCGCTAGAGTTGCACTTACAAGTAAAATATAAGGATGTATATTAAGTACTGCTGCTAGAGAAACTAAAACAGGTAAAAGCATTGCTGTTGTTGCCATATTAGAGGTGATTTCAGTTAAGAAGTTTACTGCAGTAATTAAGATTAAAAGCAATAAAAAGATAGACATTCCTACAAGAGAAGTCATTTGGTTACCTATCCATTCGGCCAATCCACTAACTTCAAAACCTGAAGCTAATGCCATACCGCCACCAAAAAGTAATAAAATACCCCAAGGTAATTTTACGGCGTCATTCCAAGTGATTAGAGCTTTGCTTTTTTTAGCATCCGGAATTAAAAATAAAGCGATGGCAGCTATAATCGCAATAATAGTATCATCTATTGCAGGCAGCCATTTTACTAAAATAAAAGATCTGCAAATCCATGCCAGAGCAGTAATTGAAAATACGGTTAAAATGACTTTTTCTTCATAAGATATTTTACCTAAGGCTTTTAGTTGCTTATCGATTTCTTGTTCTCCTCCTGGAAATTCTTTTTGTTCAAATTTAAAAGCAAATCGGGTTAAATAAAACCAACAAATAAATAATAAGATTACGCTAATAGGAAACCCAAACATAAACCATTGTGCAAACGTAATTTCAGTATGGTAAGTACTTTCTACAACACCTGCCAATACCAAATTAGGAGGCGTACCAATGAGAGTCGCAATACCACCAATCGAAGCGCTATAAGCAATGGCCAGCATTAGTGCTTTACCAAAAATTAAATTTTCATTAACATTAGTGTTAGGGTTGTCTTCTAATTGTAATACAATGGCAATACCAACAGGCAGAATCATAACGGCTGTAGCTGTATTCGAAATCCACATGGATAGTAAAGCTGTGGCCATCATAAAGCCAAGAATAATTTTATTAATGTTAGTCCCAACAACTTTTATAATATTAAGGGCAATTCGTTTATGAAGGTTCCATTTTTCAATAGTAATAGCAATAATAAATCCACCAAGGAATAGAAAAATATATTTATGACCATAAGAAGCCGTAGTATCTCCTAGAGAAAGTCCACCAGATAGAGGAAACAAGATAATGGGTAGTAAAGCGGTTACTGGGATGGCAATAGCCTCTGTAATCCACCAAACAGCAACCCATGCTGTAGAGGCTAAAATAGCATTAGCAGAATCGTCTAAACCTTCAGGGTGAAAGAAAAAGTTGACAAGTATAAATAACAAAGGTCCTAAAAAGAGACCAATTTTCTTTTTTGTAGTTTTCATTTTAAAATGAAGCAGAAATTATAAAGTGTTGTTATATTCCGTTGAGAATTTTGGATTATGAAAGGTATCATATTTTTATGAATTAACAAATGAAGACATCTAAAAAATCATGAAGAATATTTTTAGCTGAAAAGCTATCGTTTTGTTGCTTTAGAGTAAGGTTTACAATGTTTTAATACAAAATCTAAAGCAGAAATTATTCAATATTAAATACATCTATAATTATGTTAGTTTTGTACTTTTATCTCTAATTTAGAAGACTTAAAATTTATTTTTTAAAACAGCATTATGAATATTACAGCATCTTATACCGATCTTTATCAACTTACTATGGCTCAGGTCTATTTTAAGACTAAGCCTAAAGGACGGGCTGTTTTTGATTACTATTTTAGAAATAATCCTTTTAAAGGGGGGTATGCCATCTTTGCGGGTTTAGAGGATGTATTAAATATACTTGAAACAATTCAATTTTCAGCTTCTGATATTACTTATCTAGAACAACATGGCTTTGAAAAAGAGTTTTTAGATTATTTAGAAAACTTTCAATTTACAGGCTCTATTTTTTCATGCAAAGAAGGAGATGTTGTTTTTCCTAATCGACCTATTTTACAAGTAGAGGCTAATATTATTGAAGCACAAATTATAGAAACATTTTTACTAAACTTACTTAATTTTCAAACATTAATAGCGACTAAAGCAGGCCGGATTCGTTACAGTGCTCAAGATGAAATTTTATTAGATATGGGGTTACGTCGTGCGCATGCTACAGGTGGTTATTATGCTTCTAGAGCTGCTTATATAGGTGGTTTTAATAGTACAAGTAATGTTATTGCAGCTAAAGATTATAACATTCCTTCTTCAGGAACCATGGCACATTCTTTTATTCAAAGTTATGGAGACGAATTAAAAGCGTTTCGCGATTTTGCTAAAATTCGTCCTATAAATTGTGTGTTTTTAGTCGATACTTACAACACACTAAAAAGCGGTTTACCTAATGCTATTATAGTGGCTAAAGAAATGGAAAGTAGTGGTAAAAAGCTTTTAGGAGTACGATTAGATAGTGGTGATTTAGCTTATCTATCTAAAAAAGTACGCAAAATTTTAGATGATGCAGATTTAAGTTACGTAAAAATTATAGCCTCAAACCAACTTGATGAATACGTTATAAAAAGTTTAAAAGAACAAGGAGCTCCAATTGATATATATGGTGTAGGTACAAATTTAGTTACAGGGAAACCTGATGCATCATTAGGAGGTGTTTATAAATTATCAGAGTACAATGGGGAACCACGGATTAAGCTTTCAGAAAATATAGAGAAAACGTCATTACCATCAAAAAAACAAGTGTTTAGAATGATTGATGAAAACGGTATGTTTTATGGTGCTGATGCTATTGTGCTTTACGATGAGGAAGTTGTAACAGAAATGATACATGCTTATGACCCGACTAAAAGTTTGAATCTTACTAGTTTTTTACATGAGCCTTTACTAGAAAAAGTAATGGAAAATGGAAAGAAAGTTAACCCTCCACGTTCAGTTCAAGATATCGCTGAATACACTAAAACTAGGCTAGCGCAACTCCCAGAAGAATATAAGCGTTTTCAAAATCCACATAAATATAAAATAGGATTAAGTCATAAATTAAAACAAGAACGCGATATTTTAATGCAGAAATATATGTTTTAAAAGACCTTTTATTGAAGATTTTAATGTTGATTAATTCTAGTTTTAGACAAAAAGAAATAATCAAAATCTTAGTATTTTAGATTTATGATACCAATCACAAAGTCATCTCTTTTTTTTTCTATAATATTTGTGCTTTTAAGCTTTTTTAGTATTCAAAAAATGAGTGCTCAACACTATGTTGATAGTGTAAGTTATTATTCAAAATTAGCATTACAACCTCAGAAAGCCAATGATTTAGTTAAAGCAAAAGCTTTTTTTAAAAATAACATTCATAGCTCTATAAAAAAAAACGATACTAAATATACGTTACGGTTTTTATATTATATGGCTAGTGTCGATTTTAAGTTAGGGGCTTATGATGAGAGTGAAGAAACTGTGGTGAAAGCCTTGAAGCTTATAGATACTATGGAAGATACGTCTTTTACCATAGCAATAAAAAAAAGTTTTTATAATCTTTTAGGTATAATTTATCAAGAAAATAAGAATCAGACCAAAGCTCTAGATCTTTATAATAAAACATTGTCAATGGCAGTGACCACTAAGGATAGTGCTATTGTTTACAATAATATTTCTGTCTTTTATATAAATGATAAGGATAGTGTTAACGCAAAAAAAGCATTACAAAAGGCTTATAAATTAATACCAAGACTTGCAGATACATTAACCCAAGCATTAATTTTAGATAATTTAGGGATGCTTTATCTAAAAACAAAATCAGATAAAGCTTTTTCGTTAATAAATCAAGGACTAAACTTACGAGAAAAAGTAAAGGATACTTCAAGAATTTACACAAGTTATATTCATTTAGCAGAGTATTATAAAAGTACAGGTGATACTTTAAAATCTAAAACATATGCTTTAAGAGCATTAAATTATGCTCAGAAAATAAAATCTCCCTCTTTTGAAAATAACGCACTCGGCATCTTAATGAAGATAAGTGATGATCCTTATGCTAATAATTTTAAAGAATTAAACGATAGCATACAAAAAGCAGAACAAGAGAATAGATATCAGTTTGCTATGATTAGGTATGAGGTTTCTAAAAAAGAACTAGAATTAGAGCAAAGTGAAAGAATAAAAGAACGGATTATTATTGTTTCGGTATTTGTTATTACAATTATTGTTTTTGTAGGTGCTTATCAGAAATTCAAATATAAAAAAGAGAAGCTTCAAGAAGTTTATGAAACAGAATCTAAAATCTCTAAACGTATACACGACGAGGTTGCTAATGATTTATTTCATGTTATGACAAGGCTTGAAGATAAGGATGAAGTTGGTGAAGATATTAAAAATGACCTTCATAATTTATATTACAAAACACGAGATATTTCAAAAGAACACGACGTTATTAATACAGAACTTCCTTTTCTTCATAGTTTAAGCGAATTAATTGATAGTTTTAATAATGAAGATACAAATATTATTATTAAAAGTATTTCGGTGATTCCTTGGGAAGCAATCCCAAAATTAAATAAGACTACAATTTATAAGGTATTACAAGAATTGCTAATTAACATGAAAAAGCACAGTGAAGCCACTATTGTTGTTTTTGTTTTTAGTTTAGATAGAAAAAAAGTAACAATCAGTTATAGTGATAATGGTGTTGGATGTGATTTAAAAAAAGGATCTGGATTGCAAAATACGGAAAACCGTATTCAAGCTATTAATGGAACTATTACTTTTGAATCAAAGTCAAATAAAGGGTTTAAAACTAAAATTAGAGTTTAGTTATGTTTAAAAGAGTTTTAATAAATGATGATCATGATGCTATTTTAGCTAGTATTGAATTGATATTAGTCGATTTAAATGTGGTGTCAATTGATAAATCTCAATATTGTGATGAAGCTTATTTAAAATTAAAAAAGGCGGAATTAGATAATGAAAATTACGACTTATTAATTACGGATTTATCATTTAAAAAAGATCATAGAGCAATAGATGTAGATTCTGGAGAATCTCTTATTGCTAAAATACGAAGTGATTTCCCTGAGTTGCCTATCATAGTTTATTCCATGAAAGATCAACTTCAAAAGATTCGTGGGTTAGTTAAAAATTATAATATTAATGGTTATGTGTGTAAGGATCGTAGAGGAGCTTTAGAATTAAAAGAAGCAATAAGTAGTGTGTTTAATAAAGATGTTTATATCTCACCTCAGGTAAAAAATGCAATGAGCCCAAAATCACAATTAGAAATAGATGATTTTGATATTACATTATTAAAAATGCTTTCTCAAGGATTATCTCAGGATGAAATTAGTACATCGATGAAATTTCAAGGAATTCAACCTAATAGCTTAAGTACTATTGAAAAACGACTCAATAAACTTAAGGAACAATTTAAGGCAAGTAATGCCATTCATTTGATATCCATAACAAAAGATTTAGGATTAATTTAAAAGATTTAAATCATAGATAAAGACATCGACACTATTCTTAGTATAAAGTTGTAGGGGATTTTATGTTATAAGTGTATTGATGTTTAAAGGCAACTAGAAATAGTTGTCTTTTTTATTTGAAGAATTACAGGAAACCTCAAATAGGTATTAATAATATTATTTAAATCAATTATTAAATGAAAAAATAGTACTCTTTATTGTTGTTTGCATATTGGTATTTCAATCAAAAATTACAGCTCAAAATGATGGAGCTTTAGCTGCTGGCATAACAGGAGGCTTGTTAGCCGTTGGAACTGGGATTGCTGCAGTAAAGCAAATGGAAGAGCGTGCAGAACTTAATGCAACACAGTACATTCTTGTAAATCATCCTGAATTATCAAGTTTTTCTTTAAAAACCTTAGATTTTGATGGGGGAAAATTAAAAGATATGTCAGCCGTTTTTGTGATTTCTTATACCCGTAGATAAGCCTCTATTAGATGGAAAGAAACAAGTTTTATTTGCTTTTACGAGTCAAGGATGGATTAGTGCTAACGGTATTAATTTTGATAAAATTACGTGGTATTTAATTGATGCGGATGAGTGGTTAAATATGATGGTTGCTTATCTAAGGGTGTCTTTTGGAGAAAAAGATGAAAATGCTTTATAAACCACATTGAAAGAAGGAAAAGTTGTGAATAAAGGGGTGAAAGTTAAAAGTAAATTAGTTATTCCTTTTTATAAATTAGAAGGAGGTATGTATTTTGCAACTGATTATTCAGAAGAGATGAAGTTATTATATAATGAAAGATCTTTGGGGATTTTTTTTAAAGAATCAAAAGATTTAGTGCAAATTGGGAGGTGGTGATCTAATTAAAATACATGAATATTTTTTTGATGAAGATAATTAATACATAAGACTCTATCTAAATTAGGCATAATGTGGAAAACCGTAATAAAAAGTTAAAAAACAATCTTATATTTGGAGAGTATATTAGTTAGTTAATATAAATTCCTAGGGGGAATAGGTTAAGTGCACATGTAAAAATGTGCACTTTTTTTTCTGTCTATTCTAATGAGAGAAAGAAATATACTTAAAAATATAAACAGTCCTGTTTTTAGTAAAATTGATTCTTATCAGTTTTTTTATGCCCTATTTAATTTAAATTGCCAAATGCGTTAATAGTTTCTAAAGCGCTTATAAAAGTTTTTAGATGATTCTATAATTAAAACCTAAAAGCAAATAATGCAAACGCAGATAATACAAGCCATAAAAGATTTTGACATTACAGCACTCCATCAATTGCTAGACGATGACAAGTCTTACATGAATGTTACAAAAAACAAATTTATTAGTAGCTTAGAAAAAGGATTTAGAACAGCTAAGGCAAATGGATGTGAAGCTTTTGATGATGTTTTTTTCGGAATCTGTGAATACTGTAATAAAGGTTGTGAAGGCATGACATTTCTATCTGATTCAGGTTATTATTTAGATCTTTTTATTGAGACAAAAGATGAGATACATGTAGATGATATCTATGTTTGTAATAAGCTAACAAATGTTATAGATCTTAATAAAACATATAGTTTAGGTTTTTATTACTCAAAAGACGAGCTGGTAAAATTTAGACCTAGTGAAGATTATAAGTTGATAAAAGCTCAGTATCAACAATTGATAGCTGATTTAAAGGCATTTAAGAAGAATGTTCTATTTGACGATTTTATCATTTGGTTTGACAGTTTTAGTTCCTTAAGAACATCTTTACAGGATATCAGTATTTATCTTAAATTTCAATATAAATTATATAATGATGCAAGTGGTGTAATTGCTGATATTGAAAAAATAGCGAATATAAAATCAAATGAAGAGCATACTACAGAAGCTCTAATTAATTATAGTGATACACATACAGAGCGTGAAAAGCTTATATGGTTTTATGAAAACAGAAAAGATCACGATTTTATTAAAGGGCTTATAAATTTTGAAAAAATAAGAAAGGAAGGCTATATTATTTTAAAAACCCATGTTACAGAAGTTAAGATAGTAATAAAAGGTTATGAGTATATTATAGATTATTACATGAAGTTACAGCATTTTCATAATCTCATGACCGAAAAATACAGTCCACTTCCAGAGCATTATAAGAAATCAAAAAATGGTTACCCTTGCGATTTATTAGTGTATTTAAAATTGCATAATAAGCATTTGGATATTGTTGAAAAATATCAAAAATAATTAGACTAAAGTTCTCATACTTCTGGAGTAGTAGCTTTAGAGTTTATCTTAACTTAGGTTTGATCATTTTTGGAAGAACAAAAAGGTTACAGCGTTATCTTCACTTTGTAAAGAGACCCAGGTATTTAGATAAAGCACAGTTTAAAGCCTTAATCGAACTTTATCCTAATTGTTATATTAATCACGGAAGAGAGCCTTTAGGTAATGGTATTTTTGAATGTTTGGGCAATACTATCTTTTATTGTTATCATCAGCCCATTCTTCATAGTTTTCGTACTGATCTTCATTAAGGATGTTCTTTAAGATATTAGATTCGACTTCAATACGTTTGTTTGCAGAGTGTTTTTCGAAAGAATCCTCTGTTTCAGAATCCCACCATTTGGTTAATGCTGTTTCGTAACGTTGTTGTTGCATATCGGTCATTTTAAACCTTGCATAGAGTTCCATTTGACGTTCAGGGCTGTTAAGGTTCCAGTTTTCGTTTATACTGTCTGTTTTTTCTTCGTAGGTATAAGTGTCTTCCTTGAAGTTTCCATCCGACTCATAGTTCCGCGTATCGGTGAGTTCTTCGTTCATTGGGTTTCTGGTCTCTGGAATGCTTTTCTCTGACGTTTCATTTTTACAAGAAAAAGAAAGTGTTACTAAGGTTATTGCAAAAATGTTATAAAAGTATTTCATTATGTTAGTCTTTAAATTCCGACTAAAAGTACAACCTATAGAATAGGGTTTTTAGCTCAAATCATTTAAAAGTTAGTGCATTAGGTTATTGTATTTGTTATTTAATCTTTTTCAATTTTAGAGATTAATCGTTTTGTTGTGACTCCATGTAGTAAAATGGATAGTAAAATGATCAATGCGACGATAGAGAATATGTGATTGATATCTTTAAAGTTACCATGTTTAATGGCATAAGTGAGGTAAAACACAGAACCGATACCGCGGATGCCAAAAAAGGATATGGCCCATTTTTTTTTAGAAGTGAGTTTAGCTTTGTACAAGCTAAAATAGCCTAAAAAGGGACGTGCAATGCACACTAAGAAAGTACCAAATGCTATTGTGGCAATGGAGTTGAAGTTAAGGATGCCACCGACTAAAGAGCCCCCAAAGAAAATCATCCAAAAGATAATAAGAAACTTTTCTACGTTAGTGATGAAGTCTAAGCTTGGGTCGCTTTCAGTTGTTTTGTTTTTAGTATGTTGGTGGTAGTGTGCAAAAAGGCCAGCCATAAAAACACTTAGAAAGCCATAGCCATCTAAAATCTCTGCGAGCCCGTATGAAATTAGGGTTAACGAAAGCGCTACGAATGCTTGGTGTACTTTTAAGAGGTTATATTTAGCTAGCTTACATGTGAAGTAACTGTAGGCGAAACCGATAGCGACCCCCACCAATAGCCCAACGGTAATTTTAAAAAGCATGTAGTACCACAGCCATTCTTTCCATTCTTGGATGCCTAAAGTTCCGTTTTGAGACCATACAATAGCTAGAAATACAAAGGGAAAAGCTAGGCCGTCATTGAGTCCGGCTTCTGCGGTAAGATTATACTGAACGCCTACATTTTTAGTGTCGATAGTTTGTTTTTTATTGAGTTGTATTTCTGACGCTAAAGCAGGGTCTGTAGGCGCTAAAACCGCAGCTAATAGTAAGGCCACCGGCCCATCAAACTCTAAAAGGTAATAGGCGATTAGAAAGACGACCAACATGAATAAAGGCATGGTAAAGCCGAGTAAACGTAAGGGCATAAGCCACTCTCTCCATGAGTAGTTAAGTCCGATTTTTAGACCCGCCACCATTAAGCTGATAATGACGACTAATTCTGAAAACCTTAAAGTGATATCAATATCCCAGACGGGGTTTGGCCAAGGGAGCGGGGTTTTTAAATAATACAAAATGGCTCCTAATAGTAATAGGGGAATTGTGAAACTGATTCTGAATTTTTTTAATAAGATGGGAAGGAAACTCGCTAGAAGTGTTGCGATACCAATAATGAGCAAAACAGTGTAATAATTTTTCATGGTTGCTGTGTTTATCACCGTTAAATTTTGAAAACTTTAGGGTTTAGAATCTTATTTATTCATTGCGATTCAAAACTCTTTATATTTTTTTTAATCTATTGACTCAGTTCCGTTTTTTAGTGGCTTATTTGGTTGGATAGGTGGTGATTGTGAGGTTTTAGTAAGTTTATTCCTCTTAAAAAGGTCTTTCATTTATTATAACTTCTTGATTCTCTCTTGCTTCACTCTTATTTTATTCCTGTTTCATTCTTGCTTCATTCTTATTTCATTCTTGTTTTATTCCTGTTTTATTGTAGCTTTTTTCTTGTTTAAGAGGTGCCTGATTGTTCTTATTGTTTTAGTTCTTTTTTAGTTCTTTTTTCGTTTTTAATGCGTTTTTAATGCGTTTTTAATGTGGTTTTAATGCGGTTTTTGGTGGTTGGCTGTTATTAGAATTGTTAGTTTTTTGTTTCTTACATGTCTGACTTTTTAAATTACTAGTGGTCTGACCCGAGGCTTACCCGAGGTACACCCGACGTATACCCGACGCATACCCGACGTAGCTCTTGTTTGGAGTGTTGCTAAATGGTTGTTTGTGTCGGTGGTGCATTGTTAGGTTTTCATTTTTATAGAATTCTTAATTGGATTTCGGGTGTTGGTGTTATTTCTTCAATTTAGGTTGTGTTTTTTATTTGAATTTTAGAACATTATTTTAAAATGGGCTGTTTTATTGTAAATACCTACAAATGAATTGTTTGTTTATTGAACTGTTTTTTATACGTCTGGTTTCTAGTTGTTAAGTGAAGTGATCGTTTACTAGCTGTAAGATTTGGATTTATAGTCGGCTAGTTTTAACCCATTCTAGATCGGTATTCTTCCTTAATTTACTTTATTATACTAAAAAGTTTTGGGTATTTACCACGATATGTTATAGCTACTTTATGACATAGGTTGACGTGTCTAAAATTTTAATTATTAAGGAGCATAACAATTCATTTATTAGATAAAAGGGGACTTTGGATGGTTTGCTCTTTTTTGCTGGTGGTAGTGTGTAAAAAGGCCCGCCATAAAACCACTTAGAACACCCTAACTTTCCAAGATTTCTGCGTATCTGTATGAGATTAGGGTTAAAGAAAGCGTTGCGAATGTTTGGTGAACTTTTAAGACCTTATATTATGCTAGCTTATATGTGAGAAGTCGCTGTAGGTGAAACCGAAAGGGACCTCCACCAATTAGTTGTTAAAAATCTTTATCTTTTTTTAATCCCATTAACTTCGTTTTGTTTATTTGTAGCTTATTTTTTTGGTTAAGTGTAAGTTATGGGTTTTTAAGGTTTTTAGATTACTTATATGATAAGGAGCGTTTTAAACCGTTGTTGCGCTATTCTTTAAAGAGTTGGTCTAAGAACATTTTAATGGACACCTCTGTAGGTATGTTTAGTTTTTTCTTTAATCGGCTTCGGGCTACTTTTACCGTATCTGGTGTTACATTTAAGATTGTGGCCGTTTCTTTTATAGACAAATTCATTTTAGTTAATAAGCAATAGCGAATTTGTGTATCTGATAGGTTTGGATATTTGTTTAGTAATTTAGCCGACATGGTTGGGTATTCAGATTCTATTCTTTTTGTAATAATAGATACATCAGAAGCAGATTTAATAAGGTCGTTTACTTTTTGCTTAGCAGCTTCTAACTTAGGTATTACTGGTTTTTTTATTTCGTTTAGTTCGTTTTTAATTAATGTTAGTGTTTCTATACGTTGTGATAATGCAATAGCAGAAGCTTCAAGTTCGTTTTCACGAAGTATAATTTTTTCTTCAAGTAATTTTTTCTCATTACTCATTAGAACTTCTATAATTTTTTCTCCTTTTTTATATTTTCTAAATAATAGAATACTTCCTAATAGTAGAGTTATACTTGCAAGTATGGCACTAATAGTTAAATAATAGAGTTTCTGTTTTTTGTTTTTAATTTCTAACAACTCCATGTCGAAAAGCATTTGTTGACTTTTTTGTTTTTCTTTGAGGAGTTTTATGTTAGAGTCAATATAATTGGAAAGCGCTTTTTTTTCATTAGATCTTAAACTGTCTACTAATGCATCTTTTTTTTGATATATATCTACAGCTTTTAAATATTGCTTATTCTCTGTGTAATATTCAGCCAGTCTATCGTAGGAATCTTTTTTATATTCAGAGCCATGTGCAAGTTTAGAGGCTTCTTTTCTGTAGGTAATTGCTTTATCAAGATTTCCTGCCGCATAATAGAATGTGCTTAAATAAGCCGTGTTATTAAAAATAAGCTGATAGTCTTTGTTTTCTAAGCAATATTTTCTCACAGCTAGGGCCGAGTCAATGGCCTTTTGGATATCGCCTAAGTTATAATAATCATTTGCTAACCTATTTTTAGACCACCAGATTTCTGGAATGTCATTATTTTTTATGGCTAATTTTAATAGTTCTTCATGTAAAGGATAGCTTTTTTCAGGTCTTTTTTTGTGAACATAATTTGCAGAAATATTTTTTAATAAAAGCTTTTTTGTAAAATCGCCTACATTAACAGTATCTTTTAATAACGGGGTCAGTACTTCGAGTGCTTTATCGTATTGGAATTTGTGGTAGTAAATTTCAGCGATTGAGATGTTGTAGGCTATAAATAATTTTGTATCTCCCTTTGAAATTAATGGATAAACCTTAAAATAGCTTTTTAAGCCTTGTTCGGGCAATCCAAATCCATTAGCTAATATTTGCCCTTTATTTAAATAATATTGAGGAAGTTTTAATCTTTTAATTAGTAGGGTATCTTCTTTTATACTTTTTGTAGCCATTTTTGTTTCAAAAAGATCGGCATAATGTAAAACACTATCAATATTTGGTTTTGAATTTACGCCATAATACCACATTAATGCCTTATAGGCAGAAAGTATGCCTTGGTTGTAAGAGAGTTTTTTTGATTGTCTTAAAAGTTTGTTGTGCACAAAATAAGCTTCTTCAGAAGCTTGTCCGTAAAATTGATTGTGTAAACTGTCTAAATCACTAATTTTAATTAAGGGTTCATTATTTTGCGCATAGCATGTGTTACCAAAAAGGAGGGTAATAAAGAGTATGCTTGATTTTTTTAAGGTATTTAAAAACATAATTACTTTATGATTTTGTTAGTTTGAGATGCTAATTCTTCTCCAAAAAAGAGTTGTTATTTTTCTTTTTGAATTCAGAGATTATTTAAATCTTATAATGATAATGAAAGTTTATCATATAATTAAGGCATTTAAATTTATATGGATTTTTTTGTGATAATCATGATTTTGGAATGTTTTTTTATTGAAATTAATGTGTTTTTAAGCCTTATATTGAACTCTAATGTTTTTGTTTTTTAGAGTCGTTTATATGTTAATTTTTTTGCTTGTTATTATTTTTTTTGAGGTAAGTACTACTTTGGTTGCTGTTATTTTTTTAAGATAAATTCAGGTAAAAGCTCGAAGTTTTACTTAATTCTCATTTATTTAGTAATATCTATTCATTTTTTACTGTAATTTATTTATTTTGTTAACAAGTTGTTTTACAGGTTGTTGTGCTAATTTTTTTTTATAAATTTTAACATGATTACCTTTTGATAACCCTTGAAATTCAAAAATAAGGAAGATAATGTTCAACTTGAGCTTCATAAGTTTAAAATATTTAATCCTCTTTAAGAAGATTCCGTTTTTAAACTCTAAAAAAACACTAACTATTTAATCTTGACTTTATGAAAAAAATTACTTTTCTATTTATTCTAATGATTGCTTTTTGTTGGCAGTCTAATGCTCAATTTACAGAGAGCTTTGAAACCGAAATACCAGCGACATGGACTGTTTTAGATTTTGCTAGTACAACATCGTGGGTTTGGGAAGGTTCACCAGAAAATGGTGCACAAGATGGTTCTTCCGTAGCAAAGATTGGATCTGGCTATCCTGATGCTAACGATGATTACTTAGTTACACCTCAAATTTCAGTGACTTCTGGTTTAAACGATAGGTTAACATTTTATGTAAAATCGAGAAGTGGTTTGTTTTTAGACCCTTATGAAGTATTATTGTCTACAGCCACAGCTACTGCTGCGGATTTTACTGTTATTCTACAGCCAGAAGGCGATGCTTCTGATGAATGGACTAAAGTGACTTTTGATCTATCTGCTTATAATGGGCAATCAATTTATGTTGCTATTAAATCAACGTCAAGTGATAATTGGGAGTTGTATGTAGATAATTTTGTGAATGACACATTTCCTGCATGTATGGAACCTACAGAATTAACCGTAGATGCTATTAGTACTACAACAGCAGATTTAGCTTGGACAGAGAACGGTACAGCTTCAGCATGGAATATAGAACTTGTAGATGTTACTGCAGGAGGATCTGTAACTGGTGTTCCAACATTCAGTGGCGTTACTAATCCTTATACGGCAACTAGTTTAGCGTCTGGTACCCAATATGAATTTTATGTGCAAGCCGATTGTGGTGTTGTTGATGGAGCTTCTATTTGGGGAGGTCCAATGTCGTTTACGACGGTTTGTGATACTTTTACAGCACCTTACACACAAAATTTTGAGAATTCAGGAGCTATTCCAGCTTGTTGGACAATGTCTAGCGATTCAGGACAAGAAGATTGGTTTTTTAGAGATTCTGGTCCAAGTCATGTAGGCGATGGAGGCGAGCTCTCAGGCAGTACATTATCAGATGGCTATTATGCTGTTTGTGATGCGTCTAGTAACCATGGTCTTCGATATTTAATGAGTCCTTTTGTAGATGTAAGTACATTAACTACGCCTGAATTACGTTTTTATGAAATTAGTAATGCTGAAGATTCTGAAAATGCACAACTAGATGTCGAAATTTGGGATGGAGCTACATGGAATCTTATGGCTACATTTGATAGCAATACAGATGGTTGGGAGTTAAAAATAATAGATATAAGTACGTTAACCTATACAGGACCAGCACAAGCTCGTTTTACTTTTTCAGAACCTAATGGCGGTAGTGATGATGATATTGCTATTGATGATGTAATTTTTGATAACCCTATACCTTGTATTTTTCCTGCGGATTTATCAGTTGTAAATGTTACTGCTACAACAGCAGATTTGGCATGGACAGAAACAGGTAGTGCAGCAGCTTGGAATATTGAAATCGTAAATATAACTGCTGGCGAAACAGTAACCGGTGTAGCAACACTAACAGGAGTTACCAACCCATATACAGCAACAGGTTTATTGCCAAATACCGTTTATGAATTTTATGTTCAATCCAATTGTGGTACCACCGATGGAAATTCGTCTTGGATAGGACCAGTGTCTATTATAACTGATTGTGAAGCTCTGACAGCGCCATATACAGAAGGTTTTGATAATGGTGGTGCTATACCAGAATGTTGGAGAATGTATAGTGATTCGGGAGAGGAAGATTGGATTTTTCAAGATTCAGGATTAAGTCATGTTGGTGATCATGGTGTCATAATAGGAAGTACAGCGACAGGAGGTTTCTATGCCGCAGCAGATGCTTCTCAGGATCATGGTCCTAGATATTTGTTGAGTCCTTTTGTAGATGTAAGTACATTGACAACACCAGCATTAAGTTTTTATGAAATAAGTAATTCTGAAGATTCAGAAAATGCACAACTAGATGTTGAAGTTTGGGATGGTGCAGCTTGGAATCTAATGGCAACTTATAATACAAATACAGTAGGTTGGGAATTGAAAACTTTAGACATTAGTGGTTTAACGTTTACCGGACCAGCACAAGCGCGTTTTACATATTCTGAAGTTATTGCCCCTGGTGATGTTGACGATGATATTGCTATTGATGATGTTACTTTTGGAGAGGCGCCTGCTTGTATGGCTCCTACAGATTTATCTGTATCTAATATTACATTGACTACAGCAGACGTCGCGTGGACAGCTAATGGTGCTGGTACTACTTGGAATATTGAAGTTGTTAATTTAACAGCAGGTGAAACAGCTACAGGAGTAGCAACAGTAACAGGAGTTACAAATCCGTATACTCTTACAGGTTTAACAGCTGATAACCATTACGAAGTTTATGTGCAGGCCGATTGTGGTACAGATGGTGTTTCTTTATGGGTAGGTCCGTATCCATTTGCAACTGCAATTATTCCTCCAGCTTGTGGTGGTATATTTGTAGATGGTGGTGGTAGCGATGGTAATTATTCGGAATCTGAATTTTCGTCTTCGACTATTCTTCCAGATTCAGCCGGAGAAGCCGTAACTATTACATTTACATATGTTGATATAGAGGTTGATACTTTTGGTACAGGTGAGCAAGATGGTTGTTATGACTACTTAACTATTTATAATGGGCCAGATAACACCTATCCTGTTTTAGCACAAACATTGTGTGGGCAAGACAGTAGTAATGGCGATAATACAATTGTAGCCGATAGTGAACTTCATGTTGGTGATTCTTTTACCTCTACAGATGCATCAGGAGCCTTAACTATTGAGTTTAGATCTAATCCTTATACTAATTTAACAGGTTGGGAAGCCACAGTGTCTTGTGCTACTTTAAGTATTGACGATCTGGTTAACGAATCTGCATTTACTTACTATCCTAATCCAGTTAAAAACACGTTGTCATTGAATGCTCAAAAAAGTATTGAAACTATAATAGTGTACAATATGTTGGGGCAAAAGGTGTTACATACAGCTCCTAATAGTATTGCAAGTGAGTTAGATATGTCTAGCTTAAGTACTGGTACTTATTTTGTTAAGGTTACTATTGAAAGTGTGACGCAAACGATACGCGTAATTAAACAATAAATTTATTAAAGCATACAGAAGCCACTTAATTTTACTATGTGGCTTTTGTTGTTTTTATTGATTTAGGGTTTAACAGTTGTCTGTTTAAAAATTGACTAATTTTTTTATCGAATTAAATAAAAAATAAAATGAAAAAGAATATCTTCAAACTGACCTTTTTAGCTTTCTGTTTGCTTGGGAGTTCAATAGCTTTATGTCAAACCATACCCTCACCAGTTGGGGTGTCTTGTTCTTCTAATAATTCTACTTACGTATTTACAGAAGAATTTGATGATTCTGATGGATGGGTAGGGGATATCACAACTAATAATATTGGTGGTAATTGGGAAGTGCCAGGTAATTCTGATAGTAGTGGAACCGGGCCAAGTTCAGCATTTAGTGGTTCACATTATATGAATTATGAAGCATCAGGTAATGTTAACCAGGCCTCATCATCAATAATTAGTCCCGTTATTGATCTTACTACAGCTACAGATGGGGCAGAATTGTCTTTTTATCTGCATGCTTATGGTGATAATATGGGAGAATTAGAAGTTGGGGTTTCTACTTCAATTTCGGGTCCCTTTACAAATGTATTTACATGGACAGGTGAATTACAGACTTCTAGTTCTGAAGCTTGGGTTCCGGTAGGTGTTAATTTGGATGCTTATCTCGGACAATCTATATATCTTGAATTTAAGAATACACGAGCTACTTTTAGTGGTCGAGCAGACATGTCTATCGATTTAGTCCGTGTAGAAACCTGTGGGACATTTTGTATTTCACCAACACTATCTCTTAACTATGTGAATTCTAATGCTTCAAGTGCATCCGCTAGTTTTTATTGGGACGCAAATGATAGTGAAACGTCTTGGGAGTATGTTGTACAACCTTCAGGATCTGGTATTCCAGCTTCGGGTATAGTGTCTACAGTAACCAATATTATTGCAAATGATTTATTGTTTGGAACGGCGTATGAAGTATATGTAAGAGCAAATTGTACCAATGGGAATAGTATTTGGGCAGGCCCCTTAACTTTTACGACGCCTATACAAACGAATTTTATAGTAGATTGTAGTGCAGGTCCTTTAGTCGAGTCACTGTGTTATGGAGATGGAGGCGTGACTAATCCTGAAGTATTTACTTTTACGAGTACAGATGGTACCCCTTTAACATTAACTTTTCAGTCTGGTTATGTTCAACAAGGCTGGGATCCATTGGTTGTTATTGATACTGATGGCTCTTCTATAGTTGCTTTTGAGGATTATTTTTTCGGAGACGAAGGTGATTTAACAGGTGTGACCTATACGTCTACAGGAAATAGAATTTCTTTTTATGTTGCTTCAGATGATTTTGTACCATCAAGTTGTGCTAATGGAGATGATCCTATGAGAGGCGGTATTACTTATACCGTTAATTGTGCTACCTGTACAAATTCAGAATCAACCTTTACAATAGTAGATGATTGTGATACTGGTGATCAGTTTTTATTAGATGTTAATGTTACCTCTTTAGGTACTGCTTCATCATTAACTTTATCTAATAACATAGATTTAAATACGACCACTATAAATGCCGTTGGAACTTATCAAATAGGACCATTTCCTTTCCTTACCGATGTCATCTATACTTTAAGTAATGATCAAGATATTAATTGTGTATATGATAGTTTACCCATAGAGGTAAGAGCTTGTCTCCCTGACAATGATGAGTGTTTAAATGCAGAAATAGCAGTAGTAAATACAGGTGATGATTGTACGCTATTAAATTATGGGACTATATTATCTGCAACGCCATCTAATGTCTCAGGAACATCTTGTGAAGGAGACCCAGATGATGATGTGTGGTTTCAGTTTGTCGCTTTAAATGATATTCAAATCATAGAGTTTATAAATATTGTAGAAAACGAAGTATCTTCAGGTCTTAATCATGCCGTTTACGAAGGTGCTTGTGGGAGTCTTAATGAATTGTATTGTTCAGATTCAAACTCTAGTGTTACCCCTCAATTGACCATTGGTGACACTTACTATATTAGAGTATTCTCAGCAGGCTCTGAAGATGAAAACGTCACTTTTGATTTATGTATAAGAAAAGGTTTTAATAGTATAGAAGTAAGCGATAATGTATATACTGTAGACGAATTAGTACGCGATATCTTGTTTAATAGTCCCTGTGCTCAAGTCTCTAATATTACTTATTCTACAGGTATTAATTTTAATGATAGTCAGCCTAATGGTATTGGTTATTTCTCTATGGATGGTGATGGTTTTCCTTTTGAGCAAGGCCTATTATTAAGCACAGGACATGTTGTAGAGGCCGCAGGACCCAATGATGAATTAATAAATTCGGGAGGAACATCGTGGCCTGGAGATTCTGATTTAGACGATCTTTTAGGGGTATCCTCTAGAAATGCAACTATAATTGAATTTGATTTTGTGCCATTATCAAACACTATCAGTTTTGATTTTATGATGGCTTCAGAAGAATACACAGGCGCAACAGGCGGAACAGATGAGTGTACGTATTCGGATGCTTTTGCTTTTCTCTTAACGGATGCAGAAAACAATACCACCAATTTAGCTGTTATTCCGGGGACTACAACACCGATTTTAACAACAAATATTCATCCAGAAAATGCGTCTTGTCCAGCGATTAATGAGGAGTATTTTGGAGAATACATCACTGAAGATTTACCACCAATGAATTTTAATGGTAGAACCGTTGTTTTTACAGCTCAATCTCCTGTGGTTATTGGGGAAACCTACCATATTAAATTGGTTGTAGCAGATGATACAGATACACAATACGATACCGGTATTTTTCTTAAGTCAGGTAGTTTTGATATTGGAGAGTTAGACTTAGGTGATGATATTACTATTGAAGCAGGTACAGCAAGTTGTTTAAATGAACCTATGGTTTTAGACACCAACTTGCCAAATCTTGAACATTATTGGTTTAAAAATGGGTTACTTCTTGCAGATGCTACAGGATCTGTTATAACGGCTACAGAACCAGGAGTCTATACAGCGCAAGTCATATTTTCTAGTAACTGTATTCTTAGTGATGAAATTGTCGTTGAGTTTTTGTCTGTCCCAGTCGCTAATCCAGCCATTGATTTAATAGAATGTTCAACAACCAATCAAGCGCTATTTAACCTTGAAGAGAATGACAGTTATATTTTAGGATCTCAGAATGCTTCAGATTATTCTATAACCTATCATGTTTCAGAACAAGATGCTATAGATCAGTTAAGTCCATTACCATCTGTTTATAGTAACATTTCAAATCCTCAAGTTGTTTATGCGAGAATAGAAGATAATAATTCGGGATGTTTTTCTACAACCTCATTTTCTCTAATGACTACAGCTCCCTCACATACAGCGTTGAGTGTAGATTTTATAGCATGCGATTTTGATAATGATGGCTTTGCTAGTTTTAATTTAGAGGATCATGATTTCGAAATTCTTAACGGTCAAGAAGCTTCTCAATATCATGTGTCTTATTACACCTCAGAAGCCGAAGCTATATCCGCTACAAATGCACTGTCAGGTTCTTATGACAGTACTGGTGAAACTCTATTTGTAAGAGTAGAGTCTGTCGATTTCTCAGATTGTTATGTTACCAATAGCTTTGATTTAATCATTGGCAATCAGCCGATAACCAATTTTTCATCAGATGTAGATTATGAAGTCTGTTCTAATGCTTCATCTCCCATAGATATTGAAGCCATTCCTGAAAATTATTCATTATCTGAAGTGTCTATAAGCTGGTATCGAGATGGTGGTTTAATTGCTGATGAAACTAGTTTGACTCTCCCTGTTTTAGAAGCTGGATTATATGAGATTGAAGTCCTATTTAATGCTACAGGATGTATAGGTGTTGCTGAGTTTACAATAATAGAGTTAGAGACTTGTGTTTTCCCAGAAGGTATTTCACCAGGTGTTACACCAGGTCAAAATGATACTTTTGACTTAAGCAGTTTTGGAGTCACTAAGCTAGAAATATTTAATAGATACGGAACACTTGTATATTCTAAAGATAATTATAGAAATGAGTGGCACGGTCAAACAAACGATGGGGATGATTTACCTGTAGGCACTTATTTCTACACCGTTATTTATGAAGGTGGAGCAAAATCTAAAAGTGCTTGGGTTTATATTAACAGATAATCAAAATAAAAAACTAATCGAATCAAATACTTATAATGAAAAAACTCACTATTATAGTGGTCTTGCTTTTAGCATTTAAAATGCACGGACAACAAGACCCTCAGTACACGCAGTACATGTATAATATGAACATCGTAAATCCTGCTTATGCAGGATCAAAAGAAAATCTTTCTTTTGGACTATTATACAGAAATCAATGGACTAAGATTGATGGGGGACCTGAAACAGGAACATTTTTTGGACATACACCACTTGGTAATAACCTAGGCTTAGGTCTGTCTTTAATCTCAGATCATATTGGGCCAGTTACAGAAACCAATGCTTATGTAGATCTTTCATACACTCTAAAGCTTGGCGGTGAACACCGCCTTGCCTTTGGTGTAAAAGCCGGTGCTACATTTCATGATATCGGTTTAACAAGTTTAGATGTTGTAGATCCAACTGATGCATTCTTTTCTCAAGATGTTAATGAGGTCACTCCAAACGTTGGTGCTGGATTATTTTACTATACCGATAAATACTATGTGTCTTTATCTGCACCTAACTTATTATCATCAGTGCATTTAGATGCAAATGGTTATAAAATAGGATCTGAAACGCAACACTACTTCTTATCTGGTGGTTATGTGTTTGATATTTCACCTAATACAGAACTTAAACCTTCTGTAATGGTAAAATCTGCTTTTGATGCACCGACGTCTTTTGATGTTAACTTAAATGCTAGATTCTTTAAGAAATTTGAAATAGGAGCTTCTTACAGATTAGATGATTCGTTTTCTGGTTTAGTAAACTTTGCTATTACACCGTCTGTAAGAATTGGTTACGCATACGATGCTATAACATCAGACATTAAAGCGTACGCGCCTGCATCTCATGAGATCATGTTATTATTTGATCTTAATTTCCCAAAACGTGTTTCTCGTTCACCTAGATACTTTTAATCAGTTAAGCTAAAACAATTATGAAAAACTTTAATACATTATTACTTATTACGTTGATGAGTGGCTTTTGCTTAACTGCTCAAAACAAAGACACAAAAAAAGCAGATAAACATTTTGACCGTTACGAATTTGTAAAGGCTGTAGATGATTATAATAAGCTTGTTGAAAAAGGAAAGGCAGACAGCTATGTTTACGGACAATTAGCAGAAAGTTATTATAACATTTTTAATACCGTAGAAGCAGAACGCTGGTATGCTAAAGCTTTAGGAACTTCAAGTGATCCTGAAATGGTTTTTAAGTACTCACAAATGCTTAAGGCTAATGGAAAGTATGAAGCATCTAATGTGCAAATGGATAAGTTTGCAACCTTGCGCCCTGCTGATAATAGAGCTACAGCTTATAGAGCAAACCCTGATTACCTCCCTAAAATTTTAGAACAAGGTAAAAAGTTTAATGTGCAAAATGCAGATTATAACTCTGAACAGTCAGACTTTGGTGGACTAACGAATGATGGTAAATTATACATTACTTCTGGTCGTAATGATCATAGAAAAAACTATGGTTGGAATGATCAACCGTTTTTAGATATCTATACCATTACTAAAAATACAGATGGTACTTCTCAAGAAGCTACATTAGCAAACGATGAGATCAATACAAAATACCATGAAGGTTTAGTCTCTTTTTCTCCAGATGGTAAAACAATGTATTTTTCAAGAGAAAGTTATTTTGAAAAAGACTACGAAAAAGATTCAATTAGCAGCGCTAGATTTAGTCAACTTTATTTATTTAAAGCCACTAAATTAGGTGATGATTGGGATACTGTAGAACCTTTAGCTATTAACAGTGAAAACTATTCTGTAAAAAATCCTTCAGTAAGTGCCGATGGAAAAACAATATACTTTGCCTCTAATATGCCAGGTGGATATGGAAACTTTGATATCTACAAAGCTCCTATTAATATAGATGGTACTTTAGGAGCACCTGTTAACATGGGACAAAAAGTAAATACTGAAGCACAAGAAATGTTCCCATATATCAGTAGTAACAATACATTATATTTCTCATCTAACGGGCATTTAGGTCTTGGTGGATTAGATGTGTTTTATACAAAAGAAATCGATGGTAAAATGGCTACAATTCGTAATGTTGGAGTTCCTATAAACAGTAATACTGATGATTTTGCCTTTATAATTGACGAAGAAAATGACCAAGGTTTAGTATCTTCTAACAGAGCTGGCGGAAAAGGAAGTGATGATATTTATGAATTTAAAAAACTACAACCTCTTTGTGATGTATTAGTTAATGCTACAGTTTTAGATGATAAAACACGTGAGCCAATTGCAGGTGCAACAGTAACATTATTTGATGCAGAAGGTAATAAGGTTGTTTCTAAAACATCAAACGCAGAAGGTCTTGTTGAATTCATGATAGAATGTGAAGAAAACACAGAATTAGAAGTTGTGAAAGATGGTTTTGACAGTAAAAAAGTACAAGTCAAAGGAACTAACGAAGAAGAAAACAATGTTCAGATTTCTTTAGATCCTATCGAAAAATTAATCTTAGCTGAAACAATAGATTTAGCTCCGATTTTCTTCGAATTTGATAAGTCAAACATTACAGCACAAGCAGCATTTGAATTGGATAAATTGGTTCAGATTATGAACAAATATCCTGAAATGAAAATTTATGCAACCTCTCATACAGATTCTAGAGGACCTGAATCTTATAATACAGGTCTTTCTGATCGTAGAGCTAAAACTACGGTACAGTATGTAATCTCTAAAGGTATTGACGCATCTCGTATTACAGGTGAAGGTAAAGGTGAAACAGAACCTAAAGTAGATTGTTTTACTGGATGTACTAAAGCACAACACGCTGAAAACAGACGTTCTGAATTTATTATTGTAGATCCTCTATAACAATAATTAAAGCGATAAGTTGTGAAAGAAAAATTAGAACATCATCATCATCATCATCATCATCATCATCATTGGTTGAAATTTGAATTAATTGAATTCTGTAAGAACAATGAATTGTGTACACAGGGCAATAAAATTCAGCTTAAAGAACGAATTGAAGCCTTTTTCAATACAAAAGAAAAAAATGAGATGTTTAAGTCTTTATTAAAAAACAAGCGCAGAATAATAAGAAAAAAATAAGTAAGTGTAAGGTTATTCGTCTTTTAACTTATTTTAATTCTAGGGTGCTTAAGCTTTCTAAGCTGAGCACCTTTAAATGATTAGCTTTCCATCTGACACATTATTTATGTTATACTATACCACTAACTCATGTCGCTAACGGAGGGAGTGTATTTATTCCAATTCTATTAATAAGCGGCTTTACTATTTATTTTAAAATCAATTTAGAGTGAAAAAAATTATATGCATATTTATGTTTTTAGTTATTAAAGTAGGATTCTCGCAAGATCTTTTAATGCAAGATGGCACCTTTAATCGCTGTGCTCCAGATTTCTTTTATGATTCAGGTGGAGCATTAGATTCTTATTCAGATAATGAAAGTTATGTCACTACGATATGTCCAGAAAATAGTGGTGATCGTCTTAACGTTAATTTCGTCGAATTTTTAACACAACTTAATGTAGATTTTTTAACCATTTATGATGGTGATGATGTATCGGCTGATATTATTGGAGTATATACGGGGGTTTCTTCACCTGGTTTTGTTTCGGCATCAGAAAGTAATATTTCAGGCTGTTTAACTTTTGCGTTTACAAGTAATGAAACAGGAACTATAAATGGATGGAAGGCAGAACTATTGTGTATTACACCTTGTCAGGAAATTACGCCGTTAATTAATAATACAACACCTGCACCAAATGAATCTGGTGTAATTGGTATATTACCAGGGGAAACGGTTAATTTTTTAGGAAGCGCAATATTTCCTTTGGATGACTCAGGCGCCACTTATGACTGGGATTTTGGAGATGGAAATACAGCAACAGGAACAGAAGTTTCAAATACATTTTCAACTGATGGTACTTTTATCGTAACATTAACAGTTGCCGATAGTAATCCATTAGGGTGTTCTGAAGTTACAACAATTCCTGTTTTTGTCATGGGGCCTAATGTCATAATAGATCAAACTATATTTACTCCAGAAGAGTTAATTGCTGACGTGCTAATTAATAGTCCTTGTGCCTCTGTGTCTGATGTCACTTGGTCTACAGGCTCGAGTATTACTAGCTCTCAGCCTAATGGTATTGGCTACTTTTTTGGAGATGGATTAAGTTTTCCTTTTAGTGATGGGATTCTTTTAAGTTCAGGCGAGGCCAGTGATGCAAGAGGGCCTAATAATCTTAGTTTAAGTAATGGTTCTAATGTTTGGGGTGGAGACGATGAATTAGATGCAGCTTTGGGTGTCAATTCTCATAATGCTACATTTATCCAATTCAATTTTATTCCTTTAGCAGATACTATAAATTTTGAGTTTTTAATGGCTTCAGAAGAGTATGATATGGGCTCTTTTGAGTGTATCTATTCAGATGCTTTCGCTTTTTTATTAACAGATTCCGATGGTAATGTTTCTAATTTAGCCGTAATTCCAGAGACCAACTTACCTGTATTGGTGACTAATATTCACCCTGATAATGGAGAAAGTTGTGGAGGGGCAAATGAGGACTATTTTGGGGAATATATACCCTACAATCAACCACCAATAGCATTTGATGGTAGAACCGCAGTATTTACAGCACAATCTGCTGTTGTCCCTGGAGAAAATTATACTATAAAATTAGTCATTGCTGATGATAGAGATAATAATTATGATTCAGGAGTATTTCTAAAAGCAGGAAGCTTTGATTTAGGAGGTGATTTAGGTGATGATATTACTATTGAAGCAGGTAGTGCACAATGTGGAGGAGCAGAAATTA
The DNA here is from genome assembly GCF_019278425.1 of Winogradskyella sp. HaHa_3_26. Taxonomy (NCBI): domain Bacteria; kingdom Pseudomonadati; phylum Bacteroidota; class Flavobacteriia; order Flavobacteriales; family Flavobacteriaceae; genus Winogradskyella; species Winogradskyella sp. HaHa_3_26. Next base: position 3,222,986 of record NZ_CP058981.1, read on the forward strand.
TATTAGATACCTCAGCACCTTTCGCAGATCATGTTTGGTATTACGCTGCAGATCCTTCAGTACCAAATAATAGAATAGAGATTGAAGGGGAAACAAGTTCTATGCTTACAGTGACAGAAACGGGTCTATACTCGGTAGATGTAGCGTTTGGGGCCATATGTCAATTTTCAGATTCTATTTTAGTTGAGTTTATAGAGAATCCAGTAGTAAATCTAGCTCCAGATTTGGTTATATGTAGTAGTACCGGTACTGAAGAATTTAATTTGTCTGACAATAATGATCATGTATTAGGCGAACAAAGTTCTGAAGCATACACCGTTACCTACCATCTTACCGAAGACGATGCAATTGCTAATTTAAATCCGTTACCAGACCTTTACACTAACGTGTCTAATCCGCAAACTCTGTGGGTGCGATTAGCAGATGTATCTCAAACCTGTGTCGTAACGACCTCATTTGAGTTGTTTGTAGTTTTGGCTCCAGATATCAACGCTGTATCAGATTTAGAGACCTGCGATGATGAATTAAATGATGGATTAGCAACTTTTGAATTAGGCGATCAAACAGCTACAATTTTAGGATCACAAGCTGCGGCAAATTTTGAAGTCACTTATTATTTAACAGCAGAAGATGCTGATTTAGGAAGCAACGCTTTACCGCTAACATATACTAATACTGTAAATTCACAACCTATTTATGTAAGAGTAGCGCGTATTGGAGATTCAGGATGTTATAATTCGTCAGCAACACCATTATTTAATTTGGTTGTTCATACCAGAGCATTGGCCACAGCTCCAATAGATTTAGACATGTGTGATGATGTTAGTGGAGATGGGATTGCGACGTTTAACTTAAGTCATCAAGAAGCAGCAATCTTAGGAGCACAAGATGCTTCTGTTTTTGATGTTAGTTTTCATGCTAGTCAAGATGATGCAGAAAATAATGTTGGAGTCTTACCAACGAGTTATGAAAATACAAGTTCACCAAATACACAAACGATTTATGTTCGAGTAGAAGATCCATTATATCCAAGTTGTTATGCAACGACATCTTTTAATTTAATAGTTAATTCATTACCTGTGATCACTGATCCATCAGCCTTAGAAGTTTGTGACGATGGTACACCGGATGGTCTTACTGAAATGGATTTAAGTTTGAAGAATTCAGAAATCACAGGAGACAATCCAGATTATACAATTACTTACTATGCGTCAATAACAGAAGCAGAATTAGGTACTAATCCATTACCAACGCTGTATACAAATACAAGTAATGGGCAATTTATTTTCGCACGCGTAGAAGATAACACTACAGGATGTTATGCGACAACGCGGTTAGAATTAGTTGTGCAACAAGCCCCTGTAGCTTATACACCCCAACCTCTTATTTATTGTGATCCAGATAACGATGGATATGGGATATTTATGCTTAGTGATTTAGACGCTGAAATTACTGGAGGTGCTTCAGGATTAGATGTTACTTATCATGAAACACAAATCAATGCAGATACTGGAGTAAATGCGATAGATACCTCTTTTGATTATGAAAATATTGTTCAAGATGCTCAAACCTTATACGCACGTATTGAAAGCTCAACAATAACTACAGCCTGTGCTACGATTGTTGTCGTAGAATTGATAGTAGAAGAAACCCCACAATTAACAGTACCAAGCGCACTAGAATTTTGTGATGACATATCATCAGCAGATGGATCTATTAGTTTTGATCTTACAAGTAAAACGTCAGAAGTATTAAACGGTCAAGATGAGACGCAATACCTTCTTAGTTATTATACCAGTGAATCTGATGCAGAGTCAGGGACTGATGTAATTGCTAATCCTTCAGCTTATACTAATAGTGTTCCTTTTAATCAAATTATATGGATAAGAGTGGAATATCATACAAGTGCAGGAGGGTGTTATAAAATAACAAGTTTAGAATTAATCGTTAATCCTTTACCTGTTGCAATCCAGCCGACACAATTAAGTTTATGTGATGACTTAGGAGAAACACCAGGAGATGAGTTTACAGTTTTTGATTTAACCGTTAAAGATGATGAAATTACAGGAGGTAATGGAAGTTTGTCAGTAGCGTATTATGAAACTAATGCTGATGCACAGTCTCAAATCAATGTTATTGAAGACCCAACACAATATACTAATACCTCTGTAGATGGATTAAATGCGAACCCACAAACGCTTTATGCGGTAGTTACGGATACAAATACAGGTTGTGTAGATTATGTAACATTGACCATCCGTGTATTACCAAATCCAACGCCAACACCAAGTGAAGATATTCCAAACATCGAGTTATGTGATGATGTAAATACAGGAGATGGTGTAGCGGTTTTTGATCTAACAGAAAATGAAGTTTTAATTCTAAACGGAGAAGCAGGTGTAACGGCAAGTTATTATGAAACTCAGCAAGATGCGAATACTGACTCTAATGAAATACCCGATCCAACACAGTACACTAATATAGATACGCCAGAACAAGAGATCTATGTAAGAATAACAAGAAACAGTACAGGTTGTTATTCATTAGTAGACTTTACTATTGTAGTGCATCCTTTACCAACAGTCGTTCCTGTTACAGATATTGTACAATGTGAATTGTTTACTGACGGAATAGATAGTTTTGATTTAGCCACAAAAGATGAAGAAGTCTTAGGCGTTCAAGATGCTACAGAATTCAGCGTGAGTTATCACGAAAGTTTAGCTGATGCAGAAGCAGGAGAAAATGGATTATTAAGTCCTTTTAGTAACACAAGTAACCCACAAGAAATCTTTGTTAGAATCACAAACAATGAAACAGGTTGTTCAATCAGTACACAACGTTTTTATATTGAAGTAGATGAGGCGGCACAAGCCAACCCGGATATAAATCCAATATTATATGAGATATGTGATGATGATATTGATGTAGATTATACCAATGGTAGTGCTCAATTCGATTTAACCACGATGGATGAAGATATTTTAGACCTTCAGGATCCTTTAAATTATATTGTAACCTATTATGGGACTCAAGAAGATGCGGATTTAAAAGAGAATCCATTACCAACCTTGTATGAAAACACGGTAAATCCACAAGTGATTTATGCAAGAGTCGATAATGACACCCCAGATGCGGTAACGGGTAACGACACTTCTATCTGTTATGCTGTAGCCGAATTAACCTTGGAAGTTAATCCATTACCAGATTTAGATTTAGACGATCGTTATATTCTTTGTATCAATACTAACGCTACAGAAGTATTAGGGCCTTTAGTTATAGATACTTATTTATCAGCTGCAGATTACAGTTTTGTATGGTATTTTAATGCTGTAGAAATGGCAGGCGAAACAGGACCGAGTATAGTTCCATTAGAAGAAGGAACCTATAGCGTTGCTGTTACTGATATCAGTACATCAAGTGAGACTAATTGCGTTATCAGTGATCGTACAGAAGTTATAGAAAGTGAGCCGCCAAGTGTAACCATAGAACTCTTAACACAAGCTTTTGCCGATAATCACGTTTTAAAGGCGACAGCAGTAGGAATCGGAGTCTATGAGTTCAGTTTAGATGGCGGTCCATGGCAAGACTCAGGGATCTTTAGCAACGTATCATCAGGAGATCATGAGATCACTGCAAGAGATAGAAACGGATGTGGATTGAGATCATCATCTAAGTTTGTACTAGATTATCCATTGTATTTCACCCCAAATGGAGATGGAGCTCATGAAACTTGGAACATTGAAGGTATTGGTGATAGTGCTGAGATCTATATTTATGATAGATACGGTAAGCTGCTAAAACAGTTAAGTCCAGATGGTGATGGCTGGGACGGCACGTATAACGGTAAACTGATGCCAACAGATGGATATTGGTTTACAGTAGAATACGATGAGCCAAGTACAGGCGAACGTAAAGTATTTAAAGCTCATTTTACATTGAAACGCTAAAGTAAATTTAAATTAAGAAAAAGCCTGAACATTTAATTATGTTCAGGCTTTTTCTATTTATTTTAAAACGTTAACAATTTGCGCTATAAAGAATAGCCACTTTTCTGGCTACTACCTAAACATTATTAGTAACTGTTGCAGGTTGAACGCGTGTTGAAACTCCGTTTGATATTGTTGATAGGGGCCTGGTTTTATTTCTCTATGGCTTATGGAAGTCCTTGGGCGTTTATGAATGCGCTACCGATGCCACACTATTTCTAATTTATCATCAGGGTGGGGCAGATTCTAACAAAAATGTGTTCTTTAAATGCATTATAAAACAGTAAGAATACCTAATATATTTCCTCCTTAATCTTACTTCATAGTGGCTTTATAGTGGCTTCATGGTGGCTTGATCGTGTTGTTTTTTGTGGTTGTACGATTTGTTAAGAAGCTATTGGTCTGCCCCTCGGTTTACCCGAGGTACAACCGACGCATATTCGATGTTGTTCTTGATTAAGGTGTTGGTAAATCGCTTTTTTGTGTTATTGGTAAATTGGGTGGTCTTCATTTTTATTGAATTCTTAATGGGATTTCGGGGTGTGGTGCTAATTCTTCAATTTAGGGGCTGTTTTTTTGTTTCAATTTTAGAACATTATCTTAAAAAGGTGTGTTTTATTGTAAAAGGCTATAAATGAATTGTTTGCGAATTAAAATATTTTTTATATGTTTGATTTCTAGTCGTTTGGAAAAGTGATCGTTTGCGCGCTATAAGATCCGGATTTATAGTCGGCTAGATTTAACCAATTCTAGATTGGTATTTCGTCCCTATTTACTTTATATCCCAAAATCGTTTTGGGAATTCAATCCGATATGCTATAATCTTTTTATGCCATAGGTTATAGTTGTCTTAAACCTTTTAATTATGGCCAAGAACAATTCATTTATTAGACTAGAAGGAACCTTAGATGGTTTGACCTTTTTTAGAAAGAACGGTAAGAACTTTGTGAAAACGAAAAGTGGCGTTAGTAGGAACCGCATACTTAATGACCCCGCTTATAAACGTACCCGAGAGAACATGCAAGAGTTTGGAGGCGCAGCGCGTTGTAGTAAAGCTTTTAGAGATAGTTTTGCATCAATAGCTCGGCTTGTAGGAGATACTTATTTGAGTGCTAGAATTACAGGAAAGCTACGCGGTATTTTGCCAAATGGCGTAGGGTTAAGAGGAGAGCGAGACATTAATTTGGTTGATAACGCCGCCTCTTTAGTAGGTTTAAATTTTAATGAAAGTAAACCTTTTGATCGTCATTTTAATGCCCCATCTACAGGGCCTGTTATTGCTGCTAGCCGTGATACGGTGACTTGGTCTGTACCCGACTTTAGTACTGATACATATATTAATGCGCCAGAGGGCGCGACGCATTGCAAGTTGGCTTTGTGTGCAGGTTACACTAGCAATTACGAGTGGGAAGCAGTATTGAAGTCTTACGAGCCTGTAGAAGATACCCCAAATGGTATTGGAGAGGTGAGTTATAGTGCTGCTATCCCTTTAACAGGGATGGTTGGTGCAGCTACCAATTTGACTGTAGATTTAACTGCTAATGCGCCTATACCTGTAACTACGGCTTTGTTTGCCAGTACAGCTATTGTATTTTACCAAGAGGTTAATGGCGCTTTTTATGAGCTAGCCCAAGGCCATTGTATGAAAATTGCCGCGGCTGGGTAGTGCTTGGTATCTGATTTTTATTTTGTTGCCTTTTTATTGAGAAGTCTCGCATTGGTTGATCCTTTGCGAGATTTTTTTTGTTTTATTATAAAACCTCTGTCTCTGAAAAACGCATTATAAAGAGTAATTTTGTATTTTATCTTGTTTATTGTTAGTGGTTTATGTGTTTTTATTAGTTTTATTTCATCCCTGAGATACGGCTTCCTTAACCGTACACCTAACAATAACATGTTGTGTTGCTCTATAGTTATTTACCTGTGGTTATTTCTGTAGATGTGTTGTTAATCCCCCTAAATTAATATGAGTATTGCTGTAGCTTTTAAAAGGCCTTTTTGTTTGGTTTTTTTAAGCTGTGGCTGTTGTGTAATATCCCTTTTATTGGGTATTGTTTGTGCTAATGCATCTAATTAATTTTAAATATTAACTTAAAACCAACTGTATTATGAAAACTACATTACTAATTTTTACTCTTCTGATCTTTTCATTAGGTCTACATTCTCAGACCTTTTCTAAATCTATTAATAAAGACATTGTTGTTAATCAAAAAATTTTTATAGATGGATCAGGGACAACTCATCAGCTAACAAAAAACTATTATGTTAGAGCAGAAAAGGATGAGGCTACTGATTATCTTATTATAGATCTTATTTCAGATGATCCGGATAATGCTGATGATACACAAAAAAAAGAATCTTTTAAAATATATCCTTTATCCATTGAAGTTTTTTCTACAAGTTTTAAACAAGCTTATAAAGATTTGGTTGAGAAAAGTGAATTAATTACTGTGGATAGTTCTACTCAATTTAAAGATTTAGAAATTTCATTACTTTTTGTAGAACTTATAGCTTTTGAGCGTACAGAAAATGAAAGACCAGTTGTAGCAAATATTACTTTAAAAAAAAATATACCTGTAAAGATAAAATACAAGTATACTCCACAATATAATAGAGAAATAGAAGACTTAAAACTAGCTGATGATGCTACAGATGAAGCTAAAAAAGAAAAAGATAAAAAGAGAAAAGCATTAGAAGAAGAAGGCGATGGTTTGGTAGAGTTATGTAAAATTAATAGTGCTAAATTAGAACTTACATTTTACAATGGGTTTATAGAAAAAATAGAATTAGAGGCAGAAATAAAATCTGCGAAAGTAAGATTTACAAATCTTTACTCAATTGGGATTTCTTCTACAAGTGGTATCAGAAAGTTTGTAAAAAATAATATTCAAAGTTTTTATAGCTATAAAGAAGAAGCAGGTGATACGTTAGTAAGGGATTCTGAGGGTTCTATGTTATCTATAAATTTTGCAGATGTTATAGATTATGATAGAGAAATAGATATTAATGCGAATGATATAAGTCCAGAACCAACAAAATTAGTATTAACTAGTTTAGACGATAAAACAGTACTCTACAAAGAAGAATCTACTAAACTTTTTGAAGCGATTGTATATTCGGATTTTTTAGGTGTCTTTGATGCTGAAAACCCAAATGGTATTCTTCAAACGGAAGTGGCTAAAAAGTTTTATATTAATACCAACCGTGGAGAAGTCTCTAAAATTGGAAGTTATTTATTATCACCATTTTTACCTGCGTTATTTGCAGAAGGCTATGGTTTTTTTGAATATTTAGATGTTAGTGCTAAAATATCTAAGCTTGAAGAAAATAATAAGTTTTTAAATGCAGATACCCTTAATGGGGAATGGTATTTTTCGCCACTTAAAATTATGCAACACGAATCTTTTTCTATAGGTGCAGATCTTAATATTCTGTATTTAGAAAATCAAAATAAAAAAATAAACACAAATTTTGATATAGGTTTGCGTTATGGTAGAAGTGGATTGCAAATAGACGAGAACACCCAAGAGTTTTTTAATAGTATTACTACAACAGCAAAATTAGGTTTTCAATTTATTCCGGAAAAACGTTATGGTTTTTTAGCTAGTATTAAAGCTCAATATTTTCAAATTTATAATGATGATGGTTTTAATGTTATGTCTCTAAATAATAATAGTTTGGTTAGACCCAATCAATGGTTTAACCAAACTCAATTTCAGTTTTTTGTTAATACATCTACTACAGGGAAGTTATTTATAAGATATAATTTAATGACTGAAATGGAAGATTGGGATAATAATTTCTCTCAATTTCAATTTGGTTATTCTTTCTACTTATTAAAACAGAATGAAAAATAAATAGGGCATTGATTTTTTTAAATGAATTACCCCTTAATACTTGATAAAAAAAGCCCTTAAATAGTGGGCTTTTTTTATTGTATTAAATTATAAAAGCAATTTTGGTATTTAATGTTAAAACTAAATAGCCTAGTAGAAGTTTATATATCGTTTATTTTACGGGATACCGTAAACACAGCATCAAAAAGTATCTTACTTTTCACTTTGAAAAATGGAAGCTTTTTATACCTTTAGTGTTCCCTACAATTTAATATTAACTGACAGATCGTTTTGCGTTTATCTAACGCAGAATTAGTAATGCATATTTATGACCCAAAAACTAACTAAGGCCGATATCAATTTTGAGCAAGAACTCTGGAAAGCTGCCAATGAACTCCGAGGTGCAGTAGCCGAAAACCAATATAAAGATTACATTTTACCTCTCATATTCTTAAAGCATGTCTCTGAACGGTATGAGTTGCGACGCGATGGATTAAAATCGTTATTGCAAGATCCTAAATCGGATTATTATACGGAGGATAGCGAAGAACAAAATTATGTCCTTGAAGATCCGGACGAGTACCTGTCTAAAAACACCTATATCATTCCAGAAAAAGCCACATGGCAATTTCTACAGGATAGTGCGGAACAAGATAATATAAAAGTATTGGTAGATAATGCGTTTGATATTTTAGACGACACCTTAGCTACCTATAGACCCGACCTAAAAGGGATATTGCCTCGCATCTTTGTTAAAAGTCAATTAACAGCTAAACAAGTCGCTGGCTTAATTAACCTCTTAGCCAATCCTAAATTATCTGAAAAAGAAAACCCAGATAGCGATATTCTAGGTCGTGTGTATGAGTATTACATTGGTAAGTTTGCTATAGCAGAAGGTTCTGGTGCAGGACAATTCTTTACACCAGGAAGTATAGTACGTTTATTGGTGGAAATGATAGAACCTTATGAAGGTAAAATTTTTGATGCTGCTTGTGGTTCTGGTGGTATGTTTGTGCAATCCTTAAAGTTTTTACAAGCGCACAACGGAGATAAAAAGAACATTTCCATTTACGGACAAGAACGTTACGATGGTACATTGCGTTTATGCAAAATGAACCTCGCTTTGCGTGACTTGTCTTTTGATGTCCGTTTAGGCGATTCTTTACTACAAGATAAGTTTCCAGATTTAAAAGCCGATTTCATTATCGTCAATCCACCGTTTAATGTGAGTCAATGGCATCCAGAAGATTTACCTGAAAATGACCCTCGACTCTTTGGGCCTAAAGATGAGTTTACCACCGATGGTAGCGCCAATTATATGTGGATGCAAACCTTTTGGAGTCACCTTAGCGATAAAGGCACAGCAAGTGTGGTAATGGCAAATGGCGCCATGACCTCTAACAATAAAGGTGAAAAAAACGTGCGTCAACACATGGTAGACAATAGTATGGTAGATTGTATTGTACGTTTACCAGACAAATTGTTTCTAACTACAGGGATTCCTGCCTGTATTTTTATACTCAGTAAAAATAGAGATGGTAAAGATGGCATTCATCGCGAACGTACTAACGAAATACTTTTTATAGATACTTCTAAAATGGGGACTATGGAAAGTAGAAAGCTACGTGTGTTTACTGACCAGGATATCCAAAAAGTCACGGATACCTACCACGCTTGGAGAAACATTAATGACACTGTCATTGCGAGCAACGCGACGCCATCTGTCTCTTATGAAAACACAGACGGCTTCTGCTACAGCGCAACTCTAGAAGAAGTACAAAAACAAGATTACAAATTAACGCCAGGTATTTATGTAGGTACAGAAGCAGTTGAAGATGATGGTATTCCTTTTGAGGATAAAATGGAAACTTTAAAAGCGCAATTGCAAATGCAGTTTAAAAAAGGGAATGCGTTGCAGCAACAGATTTTAACGAATTTTGAAAAATTTTAATATATGATATTTGGAGTTTTTTTAAGACATTATAAATGCTATAAGAATTTGCATTACATACCGTTTACAACAAATTATAAAAATGCTAATCTTAATTTAATTATTGGTAAAAATGGATCTGGAAAAACTTCAATACTAGAAATACTTGATGTTTACTTTAATAAAAACAGCTTTCAATTATCTCATGATGCAAATCGATTAGACGCATACATTGCACCTGTTTTTATTATAGAAAAAACCTTTATAGATAAATTACATTCAAACTTTAATGGTACAAAAAGAGAGCTTGAAGAAATGCTAAATATAATTAGTGATTTCTTATGGAATTTAAAGGCGCCAAATAATAGTAAACCACAAGCTGCATTTGAAAATTTAAAAAATAGAATTAATCCTTCAATAAAAAGGGAAACACATTATTTTTTAGTCGACGGAATAGATGTTGATTCAACAATAAAATTTGGACCATTTGAAGAATTATTGAATGTATTAGAAATTACATTTGACAAGAAAAAGATAAATAAGCTATCTACTGCAATTAGAAATTCATACAATTATATATTTATCCCAGTAGAAACAGATTTAAATGATTATTTAAGATTAGAAAACAGCAGTTTACAACACTTAATAGGTCAAGATGTTAAAAAGAAAATTGATGATATTTTTGATGAAAAAGTAACCTTTGATGGTAGTGAAAAGAAAATTATTACAATTATAAATGAGAATTTAGAAGATTTTGTAACTAAAGTAGAAAATAGAGTTCAAAAAATAGATAATAATTATTCTTTTAAAACAGATCCAAACGTAAAGAAAAAAGTTACATCAAAGGATTTAAGAGGTAAAGTAATTGAAGAATATTTTAGAAATAGAACATTACGCAAAAATGATACTAAAATTTCGGCAATGAGTTCTGGTCAAAGAAAGAAAGCCCTAATAGATATTATTTATTCTTTACTCGTTAATAATTCTGATACAGAAAGTAATATCATATTAGGGATTGATGAACCTGAATCATCTTTAGATGTTACAAATTGTTTTGATCAATTCGAAAAAATAGAAAAAATAGCAAACAGCAATATCCAAACATTTGCGACTACACATTGGTATGGAGCATTACCGATTGTAGACAATGCGACAATATCTCATACATTAGAGGATGAAAAGCAGATACCCCAAATAACAAATTTTGCTTCTTCTAATTTATTTGATAGTCATGAAGCGCATCGTGTTGAAGATATATTCTTTAAGAGTATTTATGATCTTGCATCTTCCATTTTAGCTTCCTTAAGAAATGGAAATAAGGACTGGATTATTGTTGAAGGACATTCTGATAAAATTTATTTACAATCTTATTTTGATCTCGAAAAAGTCAAATTTTTATCAATTGGAGGAATAGACAGGCTAATTAGTTTAGTTGATTTTTTGTCAATTCCATTAAAGAATAAAAGCGAAAAAAATTACACTAAAAACAAAATTATCTTTTTGTCTGATAATGATAGAGAATATAAATCTTCAATAATCACTGAATCTGAAATTATTTATTTTAAAAGATATCTTTTTAAAAACGGAAATGTGGAATTAATAGATTACATCGAGAATACACATGGAGAAGAAATAAGAATTGAGGATGTAATGAATCCCAAAATCATGTGGGAAGCCTTAAACAAATTAGCAGATTCAGAAGAGGGTTTAAAGTCGGTGTTAGCTGATTTTAAGCACCAAAAGGATTTTACTTTAAGCAAGTTTGGAGGAGATTATTCTTTTGTTGAAACGGATAAGAAAGGTGCTGAAAAAGTAGCGTTAATGACGCAATTAAGTGGTGTTATAGAACCATTGAAAACACGTTTAGCTTTGATATATAATGATTTATGTCATAACGATGAATTAGAATGGATAAGTACTATAAAAAACACCTTAAACAAAAGTACCAAGAAACAAACTCGTGGTAAAACTTTAAAAAGAAAACCAACAGATATTGATAATAAAGGAATAAAAAAAACTAGAAAATTATAAAATTTAATGCCCAATAACTGGAAAACATATAAACTAGCCGAAATTGGAGATGTAGTTACAGGAAAAACACCTTCTTCAAAACATCCTGAGGATTTTGGTGATGAGTTTGCATTTGTAACGCCAACAGATTTTGGAGATTATCACAAATCAATCTCAAACGCAAAAAGATATTTATCGCAGACTGGGGTAAATCGACTTAAAAATAAATTATTGCCTAATAATTCAGTAATTGTTACTTGTATTGGTTCAGATATGGGAAAGGTGGCTATTAATAAAATTCCTTGTGTAACTAACCAGCAAATAAATTCGATTAAAATAGATAAAGAGTTTTTTGATGTTGATTATATCTATTATTATTTAAATAGTATTTATGATTATTTAAAAATGTTAGCAGGTGATGGCACAACTATGCCTATAATTAATAAGGGAAGATTTGAAGAAATTGAAATTAAGGCACCTAGGTTAAAAGAACAAATCCAAATAGCAAACATCCTATCAGTCATAGACGATAAAATAGAAAACAATCTAGCCACAAACAAAACCTTAGAAGACATGGCTATGGCATTGTACAAACATTGGTTTGTAGATTTTGGTCCTTTTCAAGATGGCGAGTTTGTAGATAGTGAATTGGGATTAATTCCTAAAGGTTGGGAGGTGAAAAGTGTTAAAGATTTTGGAGATACTATTACAGGTAAAACACCTTCTAAGAAGTTTCCGGAGCATTTTGGAAATGAAATGCCATTTGTAACGCCAACAGATTTTAAAAATTATGGAAAGCATATATTAGACGCGAATCGTTCTATTTCTAAGTTGGGAATTGAGAAGCATCAAAGAAATATTATTCCTGTAAATTCAATAATAGTCACTTGCATTGGTTCTGATATGGGAAAAGTTGCAATTTCAAAAGCTTCTTGCTTAACAAATCAACAAATCAATTCACTAAAATGTAATAACTATCATTACATGTATTGCTTCTTTGTTTATAATTATTCACTTTTAAAGAGGTTAGCAGGAGATGGAACGACTATGCCGATAATTAATAAATCTACATTTGAAGCTATAGAAATATTGTATCCAGGAGAGGTAAACTTAAATAACTTTGAATGCCAATTAAACGAATTTGATGAACAAATACTTATTAATTCTCAAGAAAACCAAACGCTAACAAAGCTTCGCGACACTCTATTACCAAAACTAATAAGTGGAGAGGTGCGCTTAAAAGAATTTAGAGCACAAGTAGAAACAATAATTTAAAACGAAAAATATTATGGAATACAAAATAATCAAAGTACGTCATATAGATATGTTAGCCGCTAGTGTAAATGAAGCCATACAAAATGGATGGCAACCACAAGGAGGTGTTGGGGAAACTCTTGGGGGAGAGTACTTTCAGCCAATGATAAAGGAATAAGAAGCAGATTGCCGCGCTGCGCTCGCAATGACTAATAATAGACAGATTGCCGCGTCCTGCGTCCTCGCAATGACGGAAGATAATAAGCAGATTGCCGCACTGCGCTCGCAATGACTAATAATAGACGGATTGCCGCGTCCTGCGTCCTCGCAATGACGGTAAATAATAGACAGATTGCCACGTCCTGCGTCCTCGCAATGACGGAATACCATAAAATATGACCAAAGAAGCCACCATAGAACAAGCGACTATAGATTGGTTAACCGATTTAGGTTACAAACACCAATTAGGTACTACTTTACCACAAAACCATACGACGGAAGTGGTTTTAAAAGATCGGTTACTTCAGTTTATAGAACAGCAGTATCCTGATATTCCGAAAGAGATACAAACTTTAGCAGTATCTGAGTTTACTAATAATGCGGGTGCAGATTTAGAGCATCGTAACCGTACCTTTCATTTAAAACTCACCAAAGGGATTGAGTTTGCTTATGAGGATGCTTCGGGTAAGGAAAAGGCCGTTCATATTTATCCCATAGATTTTACAAACCCAGAAAATAATACCTTTTGGGCCGTCAATCAGTTTAGTATTACAGGAAAAAACAAACGGCGTCCAGACATCATCATATACATTAATGGTTTACCATTAATTGTATTTGAATTGAAAAACTGGTATGACGAAAACACCAACATAAAAGAAGCGCACAACCAAATACAACATTACATTAAAGATATTCCGTTGTTGTTTGAGTATAATGCCTTAACTATTATTAGTGATGGTAACGAGGCGCAACATGGTATGTTTAGTTCGGGTATGGAATGGTTTGCTGCTTGGAAAAGTATTAACGGTAGAGATACGGTACAGGAAGACGATTTCCAGATGCACACCTTGTTATTTGGTTTGTTCCCTAAAGACAGAATCCTTAATTATATAAAGAACTTTATTTTTCATGAAGATCATAATGGAACGCTTATTAAAAAAGGAGCCAAATACCATCAGTTTTTCGGTGTTAACTTTGCAGTAGAAGCCGCTAAAACATCGGTGCGTCCGTTTGGTGATGGTCGTATTGGTGTTATTTGGCATACGCAAGGGTCTGGTAAAAGTATTTCTATGGCTATTTATACCGGTATTTTACGCAGTCTTCAAGAATTAAAAAATCCAACCATCGTCATTCAAGTCGATCGTAGTGATTTAGACCGGCAACTGTATGACAACTTTGTATTAGCTAAAGATTTGGTTGGCGATGTGCAACATGCCGATACTACACAAGATTTGCGCAACTTATTAAGTGCAGGCGCAGGAGGCGTTATTTTCACCACCATAGAAAAGTTTAGATTAAAGCAAACCACAGATGAGGCTTTAGGGGAATTAGAGCATCCTATTTTGTCGGAACGCGAAAACATCATCGTTATGGCAGATGAAGCGCATCGCACACAATATGGTTTATTAGATGGCTTTGCTTCTAATTTACGGAAAGCCTTGCCTAATGCATCCTTTATAGGTTTTACAGGAACACCAGTAGATAGTAAAGATGCAGACACCCAAGAAGTGTTTGGTTCTGTAATCCATACTTACGATATAAAGCAAGCCGTAGCCGATAATGCCACTGTAAATATTTTTTACGAACCCCGTTTAGCAAAATTGCATTTATGGAATGAAAGTATTGATGATGAAGTTGATGCTTTGGCAGAAGGCGAAGAAGATAATAGCAATCTAAAATGGGCTGCTATTGAAGATGCCGCAGGAAGCGAAGATCGTGTTAATAAAATAGCAAAAGATATCCTAAGCCATTACACCAACCGAACCAACACTTTGGCAGGAAAAGCCATGGTAGTTTGCATGAGTAGACGTAATTGTGTGAAAATGTATAATGCACTAACCGCTTTAGACGGTTGTCCTGAAGTCGCCGTAGTAATGACGGGTAATATTTCTAAAGATCCCGTAGGTTGGAATCCACACTTTAGAACAAAAGATGCTACAGAAGGTATAAAAGCACGATTTAAAAAGGAAGATGATCCTTTAAAAATCGTGATTGTTAGAGACATGTGGTTAACAGGTTTTGATGCACCATGTGTGCACACCATGTATGTAGATAAAATTATGAAAGGTCATAATTTAATGCAAGCCATTACGAGAACCAACCGTGTTTTGAAAGATAAGAAAAACGGTGTTATTGTAGATTATATAGGTATTGGCGATAACTTAAAAACAGCAACTAGTAAATATACAGGTAGTGGAGGAGAAGGCAAACCAACTATTGATATGGAGCAAGCTTTAGAATTGTTTTTCAATCAAGTAGAGCTATGCAAAGCCTTTATTCCTGAATCTATTGATTATTCCGATTGGAAACGTTTGCGTGATGCTGATAAGGTACTTTTAGTAAAGGCAGCTTTAAACCATGTGATTAAATACGATGAGGACGCCAACAATTATATGAAGGCTGAGAAAACCTTGTCTAGTTTGTTATCTATTGTAAAAAGTCAGACCGAAATACAGGATTACGCAGTAGATGTGTTGTTTGCGCAACATGTTTCTAAAGCTTTGCGTAACGCAAAATCGGTAACATCGAGTCGAGGCGAGCAAAAAGAAAAAATTAAAGAATTGATTAGTCAGAGTATCGATTCTGAAGATATTGTAGATGTATTTGCGATGGCTGGAATAGAAAAACCAGACATCTCCATTTTAGATGACACCTTTTTACTAGGTGCTAAAAATGAAAAGGATGGACACGCTTTAAAAATAGAATTGATTAAAAATATTCTTAAAGATGAAATTAAATTACGTCTTCATAAAAATATTAAAAAGTACACGTCTCTAAGAGAAGAACTTGAAAAAGTAATAGACCGCTACCATAATAACGCCCTAGATAGTTATGCCACGATTGCAGAAATGGTAGAACGCGCCAAAGACCTTCAAAACGATGATAAGCGTACGGCAGAATTAGGGTTAAGTGATGAGGAATTGGCTTTTTATGATATTCTCGCGGCTAAAAAAGATATTATAAAGGAGGAAGGTCCTATTCAAGATATTGTACATGCTGTGGTTAAGGCCGTGAAATCTAATTTGCAATTAGATTGGGTTAAAAAAGAAAATGCAAAAGCTGCGATACGGTTATCCGTAAAGAAAGAATTACGGAAAAAAGTAAGTTTATCGAAGCTTAATGAGATCTTAGAAGAGATTATGCAACAAGCCGAAGGTCAGTATAGTGATTGGAGTGCTTAAGGATAGTAAAGTGAAATAAAAACATATGAATCAATCAAAATTAGAAACATTACTTAGTTCATCAAGACATGTTGTAGAAACCCATCGCAAAGCGACTAAAGAAAAAGGAGAAGACTTTAATATTTTTTCGGTTTTAGGGATGGAATCCGATGAAACTAAAACGCATTCTGGAATGCTAGTCGCATTATTAGACCCGAAAGGGAATCATTATTATGACACACAATTTTTGGAATTGTTTTTAAAGGAAATTGAATATGATTATGAGGGAGAGGATTTAAACCTCGTTAGAGTTAAGGCCGAGCATCATTTAGGTACCATTTCTAAAGATTATGAAAGTGGTGGTTTTATAGATATATTAATCACATTTCCTTTATCAGATAGGACTATAACTATAGAAAACAAAATATATGCAGGGGACCAACCTAAACAAATGTATAGGTACAGTTTGTTTAATAAAGGAAAGTCAACTTTATATTATTTAAATTTATTTGGACGTCAACCATCAAAAAAAAGTCTTAAGACATTGTCAAAAGATGATTACCAAATTATAACCTATTCTAATGAAATTTTAAACTGGTTAGAAGAATGTATAGAAGTCGTAAAACCGGGATCTATAATTGAAACCTCGCTAAAACAATATCAAATTTTATTAAAAAAATTAACGCATACTATGGACGATAATTTAGAAGCACAGTTTAACACCTTAATTATTAATAACCTTGAAGAAGCAAAGTACATTCATGCCCATTATCAAAAAGCAGTAAATAATATAAAAGAAAAGTTGAGGTTAGCTGTGTCTTCTAAATTAGAAACATTAAAACTGCCGCTAGATGTTAAATTAGGAAATGACAGTAGCCATAATTATTCTCAAATATGGTTGAATAATCCAGTAGCTTTAGATGATGATTTTAGTTTCGGAATAGAGTCATTCTCAGGACATGGAAATAATGAAGGGAGAATGTTTGTAGGTATTTTTGATAATAAAAATGAATATGATTGTTTAATTGAAGGGGATACACGTTTAAACTCGTATTGGCCAGTTATTAGAAATATTAAAACCCCATCAGGTAATCCATTAAATTTATCTAGTACTATAACCTTAGAAAAATTAAGTAGTGATAGTCTTTATTTTGAAGAAATGGTCAGTGCAGTTGTAAAGCAAACAGCAGCTTTTATAGAAAGCTACCAAGATTATTGCTTAAAGAAACAAGGCCTGTAAAAGGGATAAAATATTTTGTTTTATTAATTTTCAAGGAATTTTGTAATAAATATTTAAAACCAAATTAAAGTATTAACCTATTATGAGTACATTTTTAACCGCTGATCAACTTAATGATGCTATTGATGGTGTCATTGAAAACACCAAAAAGTTTATTATCGTTACGTCACCTTATATAAAGTTAGACGATCATTTTAAAAACCGCTTTAATCTAATCAAAAATAATCCATCTATCTATTTACAAATTTTATTTGGTAAAAATGAAGATAATTTTTACCGTAGCATGAAAAGTGAAGATTTAGACTATTTTAAATCTTTTCCTAATGTATCTATTATTTATGAGCCAAGACTCCATGCTAAAAGTTATGTTAACGAATCTGAGGGTATTATTACTTCTATGAATTTATACGATTATTCAGCTGTAAATAATGTAGAATATGGAGTAGCTTTTTCTAAAACAACCTTAACTGAAAAAATTTACCAAGAGCATGAAGCTCATCATTTTGAATTATTAGAGAAAAGTGCCCATTGTGTGTTTATAAAACGACCTGTCTTTAAAACGACGTTATTAGGTTTAAGTAAAAATTATTTAAGGTCAGAGGTGTTATTAGATATATTTGAGTCATTCGATCCAAGTGAAAAAGGATACAAACGTATCGTTTACCAAGATGTAGATGTTATTAGTTTAGAAGATAAAGAAGTTGTTCCTGTATTAAAGTCTAGATCTGAAGAGAGGTTACAAAAAACAGAAAAGCCATTTGTTAAAAATAAGAAGGAAACTAGGAAAGAAAAAGTAGAGTCTCAAGTTCCAGAGAAAGGATATTGTATAAGAACAGGAGAAGAGATTGCTTTTAACCCTAAAAGACCATTCTGTTATAAAGCGTATAAGTCTTGGGCAAAGTTTGAAAACTATGATTTCCCTGAGAAATACTGTCATAAAACAGGGGAAGCTTCTAATGGCAAAACATCTATGGCTCATCCGATATTAGAAGATTAAAATAGAAAATAATTATCTCAATGTTTGTGGCTAATAAAACTGAAAAGTAAAATGATTAATTATAGAGACTACGAAAAGCAAGTGTATAATTGGTTGATGCAAAAGCATGACGCTAATTCAAATCGTTATGGTAAAAGAGGATGTGGCGAGTTACTCGATTATGGTGTGATTAACGGTGAGCAGATTGCCACGTCCTGCGTCCTCGCAATGACATAAGCGTTAAACAGGTTGCTTTTGCTTCGTTCCTCGCAATGACTAGCTCGCGATGAGGTTAGGGTTTGCTTTGTTCTTGCTATGACGTAAGCATTCAACAGGTTGCTTTTGCTTCGTTCCTCGCAACAGGCTAAGCCTCGCAATGACTAGCTCGCGATGACGTGGGTTGCTTTACTGCGCTCGCAATGACATTATTATTATTATTATTATTATTATTATTATTATGAAACCAGGCTATGTTTACATACTGACCAATAAAAATAATACTACACTTTATGTGGGTGTCACTTCTGATTTGGTTAATCGCATACAGCAACACAAAGAAAAACGCTATCCTAGATCTTTTACTGCTCGTTACAATTTGAATAAATTGGTGTATTACGAAGTTTATCAAACGATAGGCGATGCAATAGGTAGAGAGAAGCAACTTAAAGCAGGAAACAGGGCTCGGAAAATAGCATTGATAGAATCAGAAAATCCGGAATGGACGGATTTGTTTGATGCTTTGTAGTTGAGATTGCCATGTCCTGCGTCCTTGTAATGACAGGCTAGTAAATAGAGACGTAAAATAAGAAAATGACTATAAACCAACTACCAGGAGTCTACAATATTATTGGAAGCAACCAAGATTCAGAAGGAGTAACTTATAAAGGAACTCTATACTTAACCCTAGATGAGAACAACAGAATTAAAGCAAAATGGTTGATTAATAATAGTCAGGAGCAGTTGGGCACTGGGTTTTTTAAGGATAATATCTTGGTCATTAACTTTAATTACAAAGGTGATGATGCGATAATTTATAAAGGTGTTGTTGTTTATAAATGTATTACTAAGGACTTGTTAGATGGTTTTTGGTCTGAGAAGCATGGGGATCCGTTGTATCTTGGTGAGGAACGTTGTTATAGGGTGGGTGAGGAACAGCTTGAGATGGTGAATTGAGATTGCTTCGTTTTCAATGACGTAAGGGGGATTGGTGGTAGTGATTATGAGTTTGCTTCGTCCTTTGTCCTCGCAATGACGTGGGTTAACAGATTGCTTTGTGCTTTGAGATGACGTAAGCATTCAACAGGTTGCTTTTGCTTCGTTCCTCGCAACAGGCTAAGCCTCGCAATGACTAGCTCGCAATGACGTGGGTTCGGTGCGATTTGTTAGCAGCTGATTATTATTATTTATAAGGTTATTACAAGTTAATTATAGGAAAGCTTATGATAAAAGGAACATTTAATAAATGTAGCGGTATCATTATAAAAATATGAAGGTCATAAGCTGTTATTATGCGTTTAAGTTAATAATATAATGGATGAAGTTATCTTATGTAAGTTGTTTGAAATACATTGTAAGTGAATATAAAATTTGAGAATTATGGATAATGAATTTGCAAAACATGAAAAGGATTATATGAAAATCTATGAGGAAAAAGGCTATACAGCGGGCTTTCATTTTAAAGAAGGTAAGTTATTAGGAAATGATTCTTCTAACGTATATGAACCCGCAGATCTTACTATAGTTGCTGAACACCGGTATGAAGGTATGAGTGATCCTTCGGATATGTCAATTTTATATATTATTGAAACCAATAAAGGAGAAAAAGGGACCATGTTGTTAGGATTTGGACCAAATTCCGATTTAGAATTATCTGAATTTTTTAATAGCATCCCAGAATCTCAAATATCTGATAAAGCCAATATTAATTTAGATGAAAATTGATAAGCACTAGGAACTTTTAATCAGAAAAAAATCCAATAGCTTAGTTATTGGATTTTTTTATTGTACTTAAACTATTTTAAGTAGTGGGTTATAATAGTTTAATCTTCTTTTAATTTGTTGGCGCGTTCTCGACGTGTTTCATTTTGCTTCCCGTATTGGTTGTAATGCTCTTCTTTTAATGCCCCTTTTTCATCTGTTGCATTTTGATGTAAACGCTTCTCGTGTTCTGTTTCTTGATGGTCTTTTTTATCTTTCTTCATGGTTTAATGTATTTAAATTAGTAATCGATTGTTTTTATAAATAATTGTTATCTAAATTAATATTCTATAACTGCTATGGCGTTGTGTGTTTTGATGCCGTTTCAATGTAATAATGAATTGGTTTAAATGAGCCACCATTGCTATCTTCGGCAGAGCAAGCTGTAAGACCAACCAATAGATCCATCTCTGCTTTAAATTGGATGTAATCACCAGCTTTAGATGTAGGAGGTAGAACTGATAGCTTACCATTGGTATTAAACTGTACATTCATAAAAATATTAAAGGCCGTTGGTATGCTGTCTCGATCAATACCAAACGGTTTTAAATGATGCTCTAAATTACCAAGACAACTAGGATGTTCACCTTTGTAATTGTACATAATTTTAAAAGTTTCAGGGCTGCATGGAGCCAATAGAAAATCGTTACGTCCATTGGTGTCTTCTAAGATATGCATCATTTTGTGCGACCTATTAGACCAGAGAACGTTTCCTTTGGTGAGCAATAAATTTTCTTCAAAGTCTAAGGATTTTCCAGAGGATAATTTCTCATTATAATCGTCAGCATTAAATAGAACCATATCACTCACTTGTTTGCCCATAGGATCTATTACTGTAAGGATGTCATTCTTGTTGAGTTTGAAAGCTGCACCCGATTGTTTATCGATAACATTAATTAATGGTTTCATACTATTTTAGTGTTTTTTCTTTAGTAGTTTTATGAAAAGGACATTTCCAAGTACTGTCTACAGCTCTGCCACTGTACTGTTTCGTTTCCGATTCTTTTCCAAAATCTTTAAGTACAGGGTTGATATGTCCTTGTAATTTTTTATCTCGTTTTCTTATCCGCTTTTTGACCTTTTTATAGGTCCCCATGGCTCGTAATTGCTCAAATTGAGAATGTAGATTAAAAACAATGGTAGGGTAGGGACTTTGGCGTGCCTTGCGAGAACTTTGCGGATGAAGTCCGACAATATAAAAAGCACTCCCTTTTAAACTAAAACTAAAATTAGGATCTTGAGGGTTATCACTTACGGAAGTGTCCCATTCGCAATCGTCTAAAGCATGCAATTGTTGAAGGGTATGCCACAACGCTTTTTCGAAATCTAATTCAGAATCATAATGATCAAACGGAAAGACCGCTAAAAACGATTCAAATAAAGGAGACTCAAAATCATATTGGTCAATAAAAGACTCTAAATCGTTTAATAGCAATTTTAAACCATCAATCTGTTGAGAAGAACGGTATACATTGAGATGGTACTTGTCTGTCATAAATAAGGTCTTAGCCATAACACAAGGATGTTTTTGTGTTAGTATAAAATCCTTATAATCTTCATCTATAGCAAGGTATAAAGGATGGTTTTTTGGAATTGTATTCATAACAAAATCTTATTAATTATACTGTATACTCAAATTTAAGAGGGATAAAAACAAAGGATTTACTCTATTAATATTATAATTAGCTCATTTCAAGATGTGTTGATAAGAGGAGCGTTGAACAAATCATTTGAGCTATTTTGTATGGTAATTGGATTAATAAAGTTATCAGAGTAGTCTTAATTTTACCTTCTAACTCAACTTTATATATTATGACGCTACAAGACATTCTTTGGTTAATACTCTCGGTATTAGGAATATTTACAATTATAATTGTGATTACTCGCGTTTTTGGACTTAGAACATTTGCAAAAATGTCTAGCTTTGATTTTGCATCTACCATTGCCGTGGGTTCCGTGTTGGCCTCCATTATTCTTAATACAGATTATTCACTTTTAAAAGGTGGGATTGTTTTAGCGACTATCATCGCATTTCAAACATTATTCTCTTTTTTAGTGCGTAAGAATAAATTTATGAAGCAATTATTTACCAATAAACCACAGATTATAATGTGGAATGGGAAAATTTTATACAAGCAGTTAAAAAGCTGTAATGTGGGAGAAAGTGATTTAATAGCTAAATTAAGAGAAGCTAATGTGCACGATTTTAACGAGGTTAAAGCTGTTGTTTTTGAAAGTACAGGTGATGTATCTGTAATTCATAACGATGAAAATAGGGCTGTTGAGTCTAGAATGTTATCTGATGTAAATACAGAAAGTTTGTAATGTAACTTTATTAGTCTTAATAATTTTATTTAGAGAAATGAAACGGATAGCAACTTCATTTCTCTTTTTTTTGTACCCAATTTTTAGGTTAATAGGATTTTAATAAACTCTAGAAGTACTATAACTTTTAGTCTATGTTCTTAATTTTAAGATAACATTAGGGTTTAAAATTTTAAATATTAGTAATAGTAAAGTAATACCGTTAACGCTTAGTTAGCGGTAAGTTAATCAAACGGTTTTTATTAATTAACATGTTTTTAAGAGTCTGAAGGTAGATTTGTGGACACAGTATAACCACTAAAAAAACCTTAAATTATGAACAAAATTATTAAATTATTTTTATTAGCATTTGTTATCACAGCATCAGGCGCGCTTGTTGTAAGTTGTGAAGTTGAAGACGGAAAAGATGGCATTGATGGTGTTGACGGAACTGATGGATCTGACGGTACTGACGGAGAAGATGGTAGCGATGCTTCTGTTTATTTAACGGCATCTAAGACGCCTAGTTTTTTAAAGGTTACGGATCAGTTTATCAACCTAAGAATTTCTACACTTTTAACTTCAGAAGATATTATTCCAAACACTCCTAATTTTATTTATGGGTCTATGGCCGATGGAGCAGGACTAATTAATAATGGTGATAATACCTTTACTTTAATTAATAATATTGAAGCTGATTATTCTATCGCTAGAATTTTATTAAATGAAAACTTAAGACCATATAATGGGGAGTATATATTAAACGCTACAGCAACGGCAGAAACAGCAATGTGTTCAGGAACTTTAGTAACTCCAGAAGAACATGGATTTGGACCATTATACCTTTCAGGAGGAGAATGGGGTGGAGCTTCAAAAGGAGTATTTGCAGTAGATCCTACTAAAAGTGCTGAGGATGCTAGTGTAGGAGAAACATTAGCTGCGTTAGGCCAGTGGTCTACAGAGAACGCTGTTCCAATCGGAAAAGATGCTTATGCAGATAAAACAGTTGTTTTTATTGGCGATGATCATGCAGATAACTCAGTACCTTCTGGTCAATTAGGAATGTATGTTGGTAATCGTGGAGATTTATATGGTGGTCAATTATACGGATTAAAAGTAACTGCTGCAGGTATCGATTTTGAAATGGATATGGTACAAGGAACATCATATAGTGCTGAATTTGTTTCTTTAGATGAAACAGAAATTAATGCTTTAGATGCGGAAGCAAAAACGAAAGGTGTTATGGGATTCTCTAGATTAGAAGATATTGATTGGAGAAGAGGTTCTGCTGCAAATCAAAGAGAAATATATTTTTGTGTTACAGGGCGTATCTCAGCTAGTTTAACAGGAAAAGGATCTGCTTTAGGTCGTGTGTATAAAGTAACATTAAATGAAACAGATCCAACAGGTCCTGCAACAATTACTTGTGTTTTAGATGGTGATATTGTTGGTGGTGTAGCTGATGGATTCCATTCTCCAGATAATATTTTAGTGACTGAAAACTATGCTTACATTCAAGAAGATCCTAATGGATATTTAGATACTTCAATTAATGGTTATGCTAAGCTTTACCAGTACAACTTAAATACAGGAGAATTAAAAACAGTTTTAGAAGCAGACCAAGCAAGAGCTGAAGATTTAGGATATGGTTCCACTTCAAGTACTTGGGAAATTACAGGTATGATTGATGTTACTGATGTGGTAAATAATGGAGAAAACACATTTTTAGTAATGACACAAAATCATGGCTGGAATCCTGCTGACGGAACGTCTTTTACAGATCCATTGGCAAATCCTAACTTATCTAATGCTAAAGAAGGTTCAATGCTTTACGTTATTAAAGGTTTAGATAGATAATAAAATATAAGCATGAATAATAAAATATTTATGAAAGCTAAGACATATACATTTTGTATATGTCTTTTGCTTTTCATTACGGTGTCGTGCAAAAAGCATACGGAACCCGTAAATATAGATTCAACAGATAAAAAAATAGCTTCGTTTTATAATTCTGAATTAGAACGTTGTATTAATTTTTTAGATTCCATCTTTATATCTAAAAATGCAGAGGAGCGTATTGCTTATTATAAGCAAGCACGTAAGCATTTTAAAGCAATGGAGCCTGTATTGGCTGCTATAGATAAAAATAATTTTAAATCTTTAAATGCTCCAAATATCTTGCAGGTACAAGAAGAGGATTTGACGGATGTAAAAATTAGGAATCCATTTGGTTTTCAGGTAATTGAAGAGTTGTTGCACGAAGAGGAAGGGGATGATGCAGCATTACATAATGCGTTAACAATTACGTCTGATCGGTTGAAGTTGTTACAACGTAATACCCATATTAAATTAAAAGATTATCATCTTATTTGGTTGCTTAGAGATCAAATTATGAGAACTGCAGCTACTGGTATCACAGGATTTGATTCGCCTGTTTTAGGACAAGCATTAACCGAAAGTCAATATACCACTCAGACACTTATAGCGTTGATAGATATCTGTAAAGCTAAGTTTAGTTCTAAAGAAATTTATGAAGACTTGAGAGCTTCTTTTAAAGAAGGGATTGTAGCTCTGGATTCGGATTTTGATACTTTTGATCGTTTTAATTTTATAAAAAATCATACAGATACGCAATTAAAATTATTAGTAAAAACTCAGGAAGATTGGGAAGTGAATTTTCCATTTGAAATGGCGATTTCTAATACTGCTTCTTCCTTTTTTGGAGCTAATACGGTGAATGTTCTCTATTTTTCAGACTATAAGAGCGATACGCTTCACTTAAAACAGAAGGAGATCTTTGGAAAGGCACTTTTTAATGACCAAGTACTATCAAGAAGTAACAATATGGCTTGTGCAAGTTGCCATATTAAAGAAAAGGCTTTTACCGATGGTAGAAAGACCTTTGATGACCGACAAGTAAGAAATTCACCAACGCTTACCTACAGTGCGTATCAACAATCTTTTTTTATGGATGGTCGAGCTGCGAGTTTAGAAGGGCAAGTAGTAGGTGTCGCTGAAAATCATGATGAATTTAATTTACCGATGGATTCTATAGTTCGTCGTGTATTAAAAAATCCAGCATACAAAGCGGCTATAGATAGTTTGTATGGCAACAAGCGTATTGATTTTAATATACGACATGCTATTGCGAGTTATGTGCGTAGTTTAAATGGTTTTAATTCTAAATTTGATAAGAATATAGAAGGCATCGAGTCCTCTTTAACAGCAGAAGAAAAGCAAGGATTTAATCTGTTTATGGGGAAGGCTGCTTGTGCCACTTGTCATTTTCCACCATTATTTAATGGTACTGTACCACCTCATTATAATGATACTGAGGTAGAATTGATTGGCGTACCGGGAACAAATGATACGATTAATGCTGTTATTAGTGATGATTTAGGACGTTATAATGTGTTTAAAACCAATCAGAGAAAACATTTTTTTAAAACCCCTACCGTTAGAAATAGTAATGTAACAGGCCCTTATATGCATAATGGTGTTTATAATACTTTGGAAGAAGTGGTTGATTTTTATAATCGTGGTGGAGGAAAAGGAATAGGGATACATGAAGAATTTCAAACCTTACCTTTTGATGAATTAAATCTTACTAAGGCAGAACAAGAGAACTTAGTGGCATTTATGAAAACCTTAACCGATGCTGATTTTATAGAAAAATAAGTTGTAATTATTACGCTTGACTTGGAATGCGTTATCGCTTCATATCACTTTACATAAGTGATATGAAGCGATTTGTTTTTAGGATTGTTGAGGTTTTGGGGGTGGTAGAATTTTATAGATTAATTATTTTTGGCTAGTGTTAAGGAATATAGATTAAAAATCATATGACCATAAACGAATTACCAGGCACTTATACTATTATTGGAAGCAACCAAGATGAAGACGGTATCGCTTACAAAGGGCTATTAGAATTAGCCTTAAATCAAAACAATAGGATAGAGGCGACATGGTTGATTAATGATAGCCGAGAGCAATTAGGTACTGGGTTTTTTAAGGACAATATCTTGATTATTAATTTTAATTACAAAGGAGATGATGCTCGTACTTATAAAGGAGTTGTGGTATACAAGTGTATCACTAAAGACCTATTAGATGGCTTTTGGTCTGAGAAGCATGGCAATCCATTGTATCTTGGTGAGGAAGGTTGCTATAGGGTAGGGACTGAACAGCTTGAGTTGGTTAATTGAGATTTTGTTTTTTTTCTGCTACGTGTAGCCGCTTAGTAAACTTATGAAGTTAGCGGCGTTAACGCGTAAGTTAGGAACCCTAATTAGATTTACAAAAGAGATTCACAACTACACTGCAATTGGTGTATAGATGTACGACTATTATAACTTACATTACGTGTATAACGTTATGTCGCCCTATTGAAAAAGGAACTGAGGGTACAGTCGCGTTTTTCCTTGAACTAAAAAAAAACTATATTTAACGTTTTGGCTATAAGCTAAGGATTCACAGGTAAACAAAGTATGAAGCGTATTTTAGGGGGCATCGTTATTCTTTTAAGTATGATTCTAAGTGCACAACAAACCGAACGCTTAGACAGCTTGTTAATTGCGGGCATTACCGCTCGAAGCAATAAGGATTACGCGACCTCTTTAGAGCTATTAACAGAAGTACGTACCGTTGCCGAAGACAACCATTGGTACAAGCAGCAGTTTTTAGCTTTAAATAATATTGGAGCCAATTACTATTCCATGTTAGATTACGGAGAAGCGCTAGACTATTATTTAGAAGCCTACACCATTGCCTTAAAACACCTCGATGAGAATGAGGAAATGACGGTATTGAACAATATCGCTATTCTGTACAGTAAAGAAGGAGAGCCAGAGAAAGCTGAAGCCTATTTTTATAAGGCGTATCTTATGGCAAAAGAACACGACGATACAATTAAAACAGGACTTTACGCTGTTAATTTAGGGCTCTCAGCAAATGAGCTCAATAAGCCAGATGAAGCCTTAGTGTATTTAGAAGAGGCGAAAGAACATCTTAAAGGTCATGCGAATTTAATACTTATGGTCGATATTGCATTGGCTGAAAACTATTATAAGCGTGGAGATTTAGAGACAGCCGAAACCATAGCCAAAACAGTATTGCCGAGTTTAAGTGCTATAGAATTTACAGAAGAAAAAATTTCTACACTTACCGTATTATCTAATGTGTATCAGGAAAAGGGAGAGCTTTCTACCTCCATTATCTATGCTGAAGAGGCGCTTGAAGTAGCGACAAATCTAGATCTTAAAATCTCAATGTATGAACAGTTGGCTAAATTGTACAAAGCCCATGGCTTAATGGATGCAGCGCTAGTTGCTAAAGATTCTATCATAGCGCTGAATGACACCTTGTCCACCATTAAGAACGGCCGCTTTTTTGAAGCCAATAAAGTAAAATTTGAAATTGCCAATTACCGCCGAGAATTACAGCAAAGCAGTGCCGAGCAACGTGAAGAACGTGCACGACTTTATACCTTGTTGGGCTTTTGTGCTTTGGTTATTATGTTAATATCTTGGGCCTTACGGAATAGTTTTATAAAGAACAAACAACGCAAAATACTACATGACAGAAGTCAAGAAATTATAGCCTTAGAACTCGAAAAAGAAAAGAGTGATAATTTGGTGTTAGAAAAGCAATTGCATGCTAAAGAAGCCTTTTTATTGTTAGAACAAGAAAAGCTTAAAAACGAAATTGAAACGCAAAACCAAAAGTTGGCAGCCAAAGCCTTACAGATTTCCAGTAGAAATGAATTGTTAAAGGATGTGATTAATTCGTTGTCTAGCCAAACCGAAATTTCCAAGAATGTTTTTCTAACACGCAAAATAAAAGAGCTAAAAAGTTTACTAAAAAATGATAATGAATGGGAAAGCTTCTTAAAACATTTTGAAGAAGTCAACCAAAATTTTATTTCAGAACTTAAACGACGCCACCCAGAATTAACAGCAAATGACATTCGTTACATCAGTTATTTGTATATGGATCTTACAAATAAAGAGATTTCGTCGCTCTTTAACATCACCGCTGTCGCCTCTAGAAAGCGCAAAGAACGTATAAGTCAGAAAATGGGACTCTCAGAGAGTTTGGATTTATATCATTATTTGTCAGGTGTTTAGGTGTTAATGTCACACTTTTTATTTTTACTGTCGCACTAATTGTTTGAAAAATTTAGTAATTGTAATTAGTATTGGAGAATATTGAAGTTCACTAAAACAATTCATTATGACTAAAACAATTACACGATTTTTATTGGTACTCGTCTTTGCAGTGCAGTGCACTTTTGCTCAAGTTGAAATTACAGGGTCTACAGACTACGGTAGAATATTCGACCTTACGTATGATGCTCATATACCCAATAAGATTTACGGCATTACTTTAGGGAATCATATTGTAGTTTCGGAAGATAACGGTGCCACTTGGTCTCTTTTTTATACCTTGGATTTAGTGGATAACGCACTCGTAAGTCAATTAAAGTTGTCTGCAGATGGCTCGGCTTTAACCTTTTTACTCTATGCGCCAAACACAACAGAAAATACTGTTTTGGTTTATGACTTAGCTTTAGATGAGGTTGTTAGAACTATTCCGGTACCTAATCAAGACGAATTCGCACATGTATCCTCTTACGATTTTTATGATGGCAATATGGATGTGCTTATTATGGATACTAATTTTCCTGTAGGATGGGATAGGGAATCTAAAGTGTTTTATACTGCTGACGGTGGAGTAACATGGGATATGATTTATTATACCAACGATTATGATACGGTTTTTTTAAGTAAGGTCGCCATAAGTCCTTCAGATCCTGACACTGTATTTTTAGTTAGAGCAAATGGTAGTACCGAAATTGATGGAGGTTTATATGTATCTTCAGATGCTGGTACAACGTATACAGAAACCTTGTCAGGTAATGTTTTAAGTACTTTAGCTTTTGATCCTTCAGATGATCAAACGATCTATGTCGGTACAGGTATTAGTTTTGGAGCGACACCAGAAAATTTATTTAAATCTACGGATGGAGGCGCAACGTTTAGTGTAGTGCCAATTGCTTGGACAACAGGTATATTAGGAGATATTATAGCTATTAAATTTAACGAGAATAATCCGTTGCAAATCATTGTTTTAGAAGAAAATGAAATCGTGATTTCTGAAGACGGAGGTGTTACCTTTGTCAACTATGTTTATCCATATGATAACACCGATAGTTATTATTACGGTTTAAATGTCAGCTATAACCCACATAACTCCGATGAGATTGTAATCAGTTCTAACTATATTCCATTGTTCTCCAACGATGGCGGTGAGACGCTCAGTGCTATTGCTAATCCTTACTTTGTAAGTACAGGTACTAATGCTATTTTTTCAGATGTTAATACGTCTAGTTTATACTACGGAGTACAACAAGGTTGGGTACATAGAGACCTAACCACAGGAGTAGATACACCTTACAATTTGATGCCTTTAAATTCATATTCTACAGGTGGTACAACCTATTTTATTGATAACTATGTCGCTAATCGCATCTATAGTTTTACGTCAAGTTTTATAGGAAGTAGTTTTAATATAAGTACAGATAATGGGGTAACCAGTACGCAATTACTAAGTGTATTTACCAATAGAGTGTCGGCTTTAGCAACCTATCCTTCTAATACCGATGCGATAATTGTGGCTTTTGCAGGTTATGATCCAGGTGAAACCCAATTAAAAAAGATTGATTTTAGCGATATAAATGCCGTTGCAGTTACAGATATTGTTATGCCTTCGGTAGATTTTATTAACAGTATTGTAATCGATGCTAGTGGGACTATCACTTTACCTATAGGAACTGTGGTTTACCGTTCTACAGATGATGGTAGTACTTGGGAAGCCTCAACTACAGGTTTAGAGGTATTTGATGCTTATGATGTGATTTTCGATCTAGAAGAGGATCCGTTAACACCAGGAACATTTGCTATTGCGTCATCAAAAGGTATCTTTATGTCTGAGGACTCTGGGGTGACCTGGACTCAAAAATCAACCGAACTAGTTAATAAAATAGCCTTTTCAACAGAAACAGTAGGAGCTATGGTTGCTACTAAGTATACTAGCGACTTCACAGTGTTTGAATTGTTTTCTTCTACAGATTATGGGGAGACTTGGGATGTAATTTACAATGAACAATTGTTAAGTATCAGGTCGTCTTCTGCATCGTACAGGTTCGAAGATGCTGCTGTTACAGTATATGTTGGTACGTTTGATATAGGACTTATGGAATATAGTATAGATCTAGAGGTGCTAGGAACACCTGACTTTACAGAAGATGATAATAAGATGGCCATTTACCCTAATCCGACGTCAGGAGTGCTTCACATTCAATTAAAAGATGCTTTTGTTGCTCAAGCTACTGTATATAACTTGTCTGGCTCAAGGGTGATGGACTTTAAAGGAGCAGCAACACTTGATATTTCTAAATTAGCAGCCGGAATTTATGTGTTACGTGTACAAGATTCTAACAATATCGTTGCTTTTAAACGTTTTGCTAAGCATTAATTACTAATTATCCCCTTATTACTAATTGTGCTGCGAGAAAGCCCTCATTATTAATTTATGAGGGTTTTTGATATATATGCGCGTAAGTATTTATTAATATCTTTCTTTCACATTTAGTTTTAATTGGATGTAGATATAAAAGTATCTCCGTAGTAATGTTTTACTTTTTTATAAGTCCATAATGCTGGCGTATTGTTATGGACTTTTTTTATGCTTTTGCGCTTTTGTTTTACTCGTTTAGCTTCTCTGAATCTTCGCAAGGTGAGCTGTACAATAGTAGAAGTCTACAATGCTAGGGCATTGTTATGGACTTTTTTTATGCTTTTGCGCTTTTGTTTTACTCGTTTAGCTTCTCTGAATCTTCGCAAGGTGAGCTGTACAATAGTAGAAGTCCATAATGTTAGGGCATTGCTTTGGGCTTTTTTTATGCTTTTGCGCTTTGAAGCGCGCTTCAGCGCAATGCATAAAAAAAGTCCAGTACTTTCGTACTAGACTTTAACTGTTGTAGCGAGAACGAGATTTGAACTCGTGACCTCTGGGTTATGAATCCAACGCTCTAACCAACTGAGCTACCTCGCCATAAATAACAATTAAATAAGATAAATTAAGTAAAAAAAACATCTTTATAATTGCGGGTGCAAAGATATAAAGATTTCTGAATACAGCAAGCAATAAAAACTAAAAAAATAAAATTAATTTAAAAAGTTTAAAACTCAAGTTTAATTGTATATATTGAGCACATAATACAAGTACTAATATGGACGACAAAGAAAAATTTGAAATGGAGTTTGTGATTCAAGCATCACCAACTCTAATTTATCAGTATATCTCAACACCTTCTGGCTTATCAGAATGGTTTGCTGATAATGTAAATTCTAGAGGAGAGCTCTACACTTTTATATGGGATGGCTCTGAAGAACAGGCAAAAATGTTAAGTAAAAAGAGTGGTGAACGCATTAAATTCCGTTGGTTACATGATGATGAAGACGGAGCAACATGTTATTTTGAAATCCGAATTCAAGTAGATGAAATCACTAAAGATGTGTCTTTAATGATTACAGACTTTGCAGAAGAAGATGAAGTTGAAGAAGGTAAAATGCTTTGGTCTAATCAAATCTCTAGTTTAAAACAAGTTTTAGGTTCAGCATAAGAACTAAATAACTATTCTATTATATATTTGTCTCGATTTAGTTTTAAAACTAAATCGAGATTTTTTATTTAATACTGTAATTCTAGTAAGAATACTATAATTATTAATTTTTTAAGGATTGTCTCTTCAGCGGGACTTTAGAAGTGTTTTTTTATGATAAATTTTAATGGAACTCTGCTTTCTCAATCAGAAGCTAAAATCACAATTGCAAATAGAGGATACAAATATGGCGATGCTCTTTTTGAAACTCTAAAAGTTGTGAATGGTAAAATCTTTTTTTGGGAAGATCATTATTTTAGACTGATGTCTTCTATGCGTATTCTGAGAATGAATATTCCTATGAGTTTTACAATGGAATTTTTAGAGTCAGAAGTTCTGAAGACTTTAGAAGCTAATCATTTATTAGAATCTGCAGCACGTGTTCGTATAAACGTGGATAGAGGTGAAGGTGGTAAGTATTTGCCTTTAGAGAGTACTCAAGTTCAGTTTAATATTAGTGTAGAAAAGCATGATGATCCATTTTATTCTATAGATCCTGAAGCAACTTGTGTTGTTGATTTATATAAGGATTATTTTATTGCTCCAGGATTATTATCAGGATTAAAGTCTAATAACAAGGCTATTCAAGTTATTGGTAGTATTTATGCTAAAGAAAATGATCTTGATAACTGTTTAGTTTTAAATACTAATAAAAGTATTATTGAAGCTTTAAACGGGAATTTATTTTTAGTAAAAGGAGATAAGATTAAAACACCACCATTAGAAGAAGGCGGACTTAAAGGCGTAATGAGAAAGCAAATTTTAGAACTTTTAGCTAAAGATCTAAATCTAATTATAGAAGAAACATCAATCAGTCCTTTTGAACTTCAAAAAGCGGACGAATTATTTATTACTAATGTGATAAAAGGAATTATACCTATTACTAAATATCGTAAAAAAACTTATGGTAGTGATTTTTCTCAGAAACTCGTAGTAAAATTAAATGCAAAGTTAAGGCTGTTATAAGTAATTACTGATTTACGATCAAATGAAAATTAGCTAAATAACCATCTAAAAGTCTGTTTTAAATAAATCAGCAATATGTTTTTATTTACTTAGCCTATTAGGTTTAAAAATCTATTTGTGTATCGTTTCTTAATTTGGGTCAAACTGTAAGTTAATTATAACTCGGGTTTTCTGGTGCATTAGACCAAATACTATAATCTCCACCAAGCTCTATCATTTTTTCACGCCAAAAGGTATTGCATGATTTTGAAATAATTTCCTTGTTATAGATGTTTTCTGAAACTAACCAAGCATTAGATTTTAATTCATTATCTAATTGTTGTTCATCCCAACCCGAATATCCTAAAAAGAAACGAATATCTTCTGTAGAAATTTCATCGCGATTAATAAGGTTTAATACAGTATTAAAATCTCCACCCCAAAAGATACCATGAGATATTTCTACACTGTTAGGTATAAGCTCTGGTGATTTATGGATGAAGTAAAGGTTGTCTTGTTCTACAGGTCCTCCATTATATACTGGAAAGTCAGATTCGGTGCCTTCAATGAGGTCTTTAAGATTATATTCTAAAGGTTTGTTTAAAATAAAGCCAACAGATCCTAAAGCATTATGGTCTGCTAAAAGTATCACGGCGCGATTAAATGAAATATCACCGATAATAGAAGGTTCGGCAATTAGTAAATCGCCTTTTTCGGGTTTGTTCATCTTAGTTTTTCTAAAGTTAGTTCACTAAATCTATGTTTTTTTTGTTAAAAATGCAACTAATAGCCTGTTTAAATTAAAGCAAAAAAAAACCTGCTCATTGAGCAGGTTCTATATTTAAAACAAAAATTGTCTTAGTTTACAGCGTTACTTAAGTCAGAACCTGCCTTAAATTTCACTATATTTTTAGCTTTAATTTTTATAGTTTCTCCTGTTTGAGGATTTCTTCCGTCTCTTGCAGCTCTTTTAGATACTGACCAAGAACCAAACCCTACTAAAGAAACTCTGTTTCCTTTTTGTAAAGATCCTTCGATATCAATTAATAATGAATCTAATGCTTTTTTAGCAGCTGCTTTTGTAATGCCAGCATTTTCTGCCATTCCATTGATTAAATCTGTTTTGTTCATAAATATTAAGTTTAAATTGTTTAAATTTTAGATTCACAAAGTGATAGTACTTTAAAAACCTTACACAAAATTATTAGGATTATTAAGCTATACAAGTAATAACAAGGGAAATACAGCTTATTGTTAATAACTTCTGTTATTTGTTAATAAAGGGTATGTGTTTTATCGGATTTATTGTCAAACCAATGATAATAAGGGTTTACAAGAGTTTTGATGTGTTTGAAAATTCAAATCCATTTAATAATGATTTAACATCCATTTTACGTTTTCCTGGTAGTTGAATTTCTAAAATCTTAATATAACCTCCTTTGCAAGCCACTTTTAATTCGTCTTTAGAAGCGAATAAAAGTCCTGATTCAAAATCATGCTCTTCTTCAACTTTTTCAACCCCATATATCTTTACAGATAAAGGCTTTTCTTCATTATTATCTAAGTAACACCAAGCAGCCGGAAATGGATTTAAGCCTCTTATTTTATTGTATATCGTATCAATAGATAGAGACCAATCAATTTTACAATTATCTCTATTTAATTTATAGGCTGTTTTTAAATCTTCGGTTTGTGGTTGTATAGTAGTTGTTATAGTATTATTTTCAACTTGTTCTACCGTTTTAACCACTAAGGCGCTTCCTATAGTCATTAAGGTGTCGTGTAATTCACCAACGGTAGTGCTGGTTCCTATTTCTGTGATTTCACTTTTAATAACAGCTCCTGTGTCAATTTTTTCATCTATAAAAAATGTTGTAACTCCTGTTTTTGTTTCGCCATTAATAATTGCCCAATGTATTGGTGCAGCTCCTCTGTATTGAGGAAGTAAAGATGCATGAAGATTAAATGTGCCATATTCTGGCATTTGCCAAACAACTTTTGGTAACATTCTAAAGGCTACTATAATTTGTAAATTAGCTTCTAATGCTTTTAATTCTTCTAAAAAAGATTCAGCTTTTAGGTTTGTAGGTTGTAATATGTTTAAATTTTGTGCTAATGCAAATTCTTTTACTGCAGAAGCTCTTAATTTTTGTCCTCGTCCTGCTGGGCGATCTGGTGCTGTAATAACTCCAACCACATTATAATTATGGTCAATTAATGCTTTTAATGTGGCAACTGCAAAATCGGGCGTACCCATAAATACAATTCGTAAATCACGTTTATCTGTCATGCTAGTATATAAGTGTTAGCGTGTGTTAATTTTATTTTTTTTAATGCTATAAGTTCTGACAGACTTTGTAAAAGATCTTGTTCAGAACATTTAATTTGATGTAATAATTCTCTAGAGCTTAAAGGTTCTTTTTCTAAGGATTTTATAATTTTAATTGCAATACTGTCATCAGAACCTCTATGTCTTTTTGAAGCTTTTGAAGTACAAACGGAACAAATTCCACAAGCCTTATTAGACTTTTCTCCAAAATAGAGTAGGAGTTGTTGACTTCTACAAACCGAATCATTCTTAATATAATTTATAACCGATTCAATTTGTTGATGCTTTAAAGTATGTTGATGATTTATTGTTTTTGCAATAGGATTGATGGTAATATCGTCTTCCCGTGGTTTCAAAAATGTAACTTCAGAGTCTGTATCGGCCATTTGAAGGCTAATAACGTCATCTTTTTCTAAGCGTTGTAACTGAGCAATGACTTGCTTTTCAGGAAGTTTAGCTTTATTGATTACTAAGCTGAGGTTCACTTTTGTATCATAATCAAAAATACCACCATAGGTTCTTAATAATACTTTAACCAAAATATTTAAATCGAGATGCGTTTCTAAATATTTAAATAGAACAGCATTAGTTGTTATAAACCGAATTTTAGTTCTAAAATTATAGTGCTGTGTTAAAGTAATAATGGCATTACGATCTAACAATAATAAAGTATTGTAAGTCATTGTTGTATTTAGCTTGTAATGACTACAAAAAGATCTAAAATCGAATTGATGAATGGTGTTTTCTCCTTCACCATAAGAGATCTGAAAATAATTACATAATCTATTGTAAACTGTTTTTACGAATTTTACAGAAGGTAAAGTACTTAAAAACTGACTACGTAAATGTTCTTCGTCAATATGTTGTTTTAGTATAAAAGCATGTGCTAATTCTCCATCTCGTCCTGCACGTCCTGCTTCTTGATAATAACTTTCTAAACTTTCGGGTAAGTTAAAATGAATAACGGTTTTTACGTTGGCTTTGTCAATCCCCATTCCAAAAGCAGTAGTCGCAACCATAATCTGTTTTTGACCATGACTCCACTCATACAAGCGTTCTTGCTTTTCTTTATTGGTAATTCCACCATGATAAAATGTAGATGAAAATCCTTTAGAATTTAAGTAATTATGAATATTAGTAGTTGCTCTTCGATTTCGGACATAAATAATAGATGATCCCGAATAGGTTTTTAACAAATAATCGAGTTGAAATAATTTATCGTCCGTATGCATTACATTGTAAGCAATGTTTGGTCTAGCAAAAGAGGCTTTAAAGATATTAGGATTTATAAAATCGAGATTAGCAACAATATCATCAACCACATTATACTTTGCAGTTGCCGTTAAAGCAATACAGTTAACGTGCGGGTGCATTTGTCGTAATACAGTAATGTTTTGGTAAGCGGGCCTAAAATCATTTCCCCATTGGCTAATACAGTGCGCTTCATCTACAGCAATTAAATTGACTTTCATTTGCTGAATTCGATCTTGAACAAGAGATTGTTGTAAACGCTCAGGTGAAAGATATAGAAACTTATAGTTGCCGTAAATACAGTTGTCTAATTGCGTGTCTAAATCTTTGTAAGACATACCAGAAGTTAAAGCAATGGCTTTTATTCCTTTTGCTTTTAAGGTATTAACTTGGTCTCGCATTAAAGCAATTAAAGGAGAAACAACAATACAAATACCATCTTGTATTAAAGCAGGAATTTGAAAACAAACAGATTTACCTCCACCTGTTGGCAATAAAGCAAAGGTGTCTTCTCGGTTTAAAACCGAATTAATTATTTCTTCTTGATACGGTCTAAATGAAGTATGATTCCAATACCGTTCTAAAACTTCTAAAGGATGCATTACTGCAAATTTAAGGACTTTAGAATAAAATCTACTCTAGTTTCTACAGTTCCAAAAGGCACATCAATTAAATTGTAACCAAAACGCTCATATGTTTTTATTAAGTGATGATGAATTTCTATTGCTTCTTCAAAACTTTCATAGCGTTCGCTATCACTTGTAAATATTTCTTGCCAAGGCGATAAAATAAAGATAGAATCGTATTTATGACTGTCACAAGTTTCTACAAAATGGTCCGGATATGTGTCACCAATATAATCCATGTAAGCAATAACATCGGGTAAGCCTCGGTCTAAAAACACAATAGATTCTGTTTCTTTAGCAGCATCTTTATATTGTTTAGTTCTACCTTCTAACAGTTTTTGACTAAATAGAAGTGGTTCTGTTAAAAAAAGCTGCTCAATACCGTCTTTTCTAGCGTCTAAAATTACTTGTCTAGATATTTCATCATAGCATGTTAAGTCACGATTTTTTAATTCGTCAATAATGGTGGTTTTCCCGGTTCCAGGTCCACCAGCGATAATTATTTTTTTTGGATTCAAATTGGCAATATTTTTGATAATAAAAATAAAATATAAAAATGTAAAGTTAAGCGTATCTTTACAACTGAAAAATTTCAATATGGATAATTCTAAAAAAACAGATGAGTTTTACGAAAAACTAAAATCTCAACTTTATGATACGGCTACTTGGCCATCGACATATTTATACAAATTCATTGTACTTACTAAAAGTCCAGGTGTTAATCATATAGATAGCTTATTTGACAACTTAGGTGCTGTAATTACCACTACAGAATCTAAGAACGGTAAATACACCAGTGTTTCTATAAATGTAAAAATGAAAACTCCTGAAGCTGTTATTACTAAATATAAAGAAGTGACAGAAAATGTAGAAGGCGTAATTTCCTTATAATATTTCTTTTAAGCTTATTATTTTTTTGTACTTTGCAACCAAACCTAGAAGACTACGGGTTTAAATTTATACACTACACTTTTTACATTTTATAATTTTGATTGACGATTTAGAATACAACACAGAGCGCGAGCATTTAATTATTCCAGAGTATGGACGTCATCTACAAAAGATGATTAATCATGCTAAATCTCGCGAAACGAAAGAAGAACGTAATAAATTGGCGAAAGCGATAATTTCTGTCATGGGAAATATACAGCCACATTTAAGGGATGTTCCAGATTTTCAACATAAATTATGGGATCAATTGTTTATCATGGCTGACTTTGAAATTGATGTTGATGCACCTTATGGTGAACCTTCAAAAGAAGTTATTTTAGCTAAGCCAGAACCTTTAAAGTATCCTCAAAATTATCCAAAATATCGTTTCTACGGAAATAATATAAAAACGATGATTGATGTTGCTGTAAGTTGGGAAGATGGTGAGTTAAAGGAAGCTTTAATGTTTACGATTGCAAATCATATGAAAAAATGTTTCTTAAATTGGAATAAAGATACAGTTGAAGATGCTGTTATTTATAACCATTTATATGAGCTTTCTGAAGGTAAAATAAACTTAAAAGAGAGTGAAGAAGATTTAAGCGATTCTACAAGTTTAATGCGTACCAAATCTAAATATGGTAGCAAAAGCAACACTAACAAAAAGACCAATAGTACTACAAGTAAGAAAAAATATACTAATAACAGAAAACGTTACTAATAACGCATGAGTACATTTAAAATTGAAGGAGGTCACCAACTTAAAGGTAAAATTCAACCTCAAGGAGCCAAAAATGAAGCTTTACAAATCTTATGTGCAGTGCTTTTAACTGCAGAAGAAATTAAGATAGATAACATTCCTGATATTATTGATGTTAATAAACTGATTGCTTTATTAAAAAAGTTAGGTGTAAAAATCAATAAACTAGACAAAGGATCTTATACATTTAAAGCAGATGAGGTTAATCTAAAATATTTAGAGTCAGCTGAATTTAAAGAAGATGGAAAAGGTTTAAGAGGTTCTATAATGATTGTAGGTCCTTTATTAGCACGTTTTGGTAAGGGATATATTCCAAAACCAGGAGGTGATAAAATAGGTCGTCGTCGTTTAGATACTCATTTTGAAGGATTCATTAATCTTGGAGCAAAATTTCGCTACAACAAAGAAGATTTATTTTATGGTGTAGAGGCAGATAAGCTTAAAGGGACTTACATGCTTTTAGATGAAGCATCTGTTACAGGGACTGCAAATATTGTTATGGCTGCAGTTTTAGCTGAAGGAATTACAACAATTTATAATGCGGCTTGCGAACCTTATTTACAACAACTTTGTAAAATGTTGAATCGTATGGGGGCCAAAATTTCAGGTGTTGGTTCTAATCTTTTAACAATTGAAGGTGTTGATCGTCTTGGTGGTACAGAGCATAGAATGTTGCCAGATATGATTGAGATTGGTAGCTGGATTGGTTTAGCTGCAATGACAAAAAGTGAATTAACAATTACTAACGTAAGTTGGGACGATTTAGGTGTAATACCAAGTGTTTTTAGAAAAATAGGAATTACGGTTGAACGTCGAGGTGATGATATTCATATCCCTGCTCATACAGATGGTTATGAAGTTCAAAGTTATATAGATGGTTCTATATTAACTATTTCAGATGCACCATGGCCAGGATTTACGCCAGATTTGTTAAGTATTGTATTAACGGTTTTAACGCAAGCAAGAGGAAGTGCTATTGTACACCAAAAAATGTTTGAAAGTCGTTTGTTCTTTGTCGATAAATTAATAGACATGGGAGCCAAAATCATACTTTGTGATCCGCATAGAGCAACAGTTATTGGTCATGATTTTAAGTCAACATTAAAAGCAACAACAATGACTTCTCCAGATATTAGAGCCGGAGTTTCTCTGCTAATTGCTGCATTATCTGCAAAAGGAACATCTATTATTCATAATATTGAACAAATTGATAGAGGTTACGAAAATATTGATGAACGCTTAAGAGCTATTGGAGCCAAAATAGAACGTGTGGAAGGAAACTAGAAAAAAATATAAAATCATAATAAGCTTCAGGTATTAACTTGAAGCTTTTTTTTTTGCTTAGAATTGAAAAATAAAAAAGCTCTGAAATTAAACAGAGCTTTTAAAAATTGTTGTTTTATATTGTTATTTAGCTAAGACATTTATTGTCTTATTTATAGAGGTAGTGAATTTATCATTTTTTAATGGAATAAAAAATTAAATAACCAAAAATATGTTAATTTAGTGCGGTTTTATAAGTTTTTAAGCATCGCTCTCTAGCTTCTTTGTGATCTACCATTGGCTGTGGATACGTTAGTTCTTGGTAATCTGGAACCCATTTTTTTAGATATTCATGCTTTTTATCAAATTTCTGAATTTGAGTTGTAGGATTAAAAATTCTAAAATAAGGAGCTGCATCTACACCACAACCAGCAACCCATTGCCAATTACCAACATTACTTGCCATATCGTAATCGTGTAGCTTTTCTGCAAAATACGCTTCTCCTAAACGCCAGTCCATTAATAAGTGTTTACAGAGAAAACTACCAACAAGCATGCGTATTCTGTTGTGCATAAAACCAGTTTCATTAAGTTGGCGCATCCCTGCATCTACTAAAGGATAACCGGTTTGTCCTTGGCACCACTTTTTAAATTCTTCTTCATTGTAACGCCATTCAATACGGTCGTATTTGGGTTTAAAAGCTTGGTTTACCGTATGTGGAAAATGCCAAAGTATTTGTGTGAAAAACTCACGCCAAATAAGTTCTTGCCAAAATATTTCATTGGTTTCTGCAATGGCTTTTTTTACCATTTTTCGGATACTTACAGTTCCAAACCTTAAATGTGGACCTAATTTAGACGTAGAATCTTTTGCTGGGAAATCTCTAGTTTCCTCGTAATTCTGAATTAAATGAGGTGTAACTTCAAACGGTTCTATCTTTTGGTTAGAGGTTTCAAATCCTATGTCTGATAAACTTAAATTAGGTAATTTATCATTTTTAATTAAACGATCTAAATAAGGATTGGTATCAAATATTTCTAAATCTATAGTTTTAAACTTCGCTTTCCATGTTTTCATATAAGGTGTGTAAACCAAATATGGATTGCCATCTTTTTTTACAACGTCATCTTTTTCAAAAATAACATGGTCTTTATAAGTTTTAAATTCTATTCCTTGTTCGTCTAATAAGGATTTAATATGATTATCTCGCTCTTTTGCATAGGGTTCATAATCATGATTAGTATAGACTGTATTAATATTATAATCTTTGATTAATTGCTTATGAATAGCTTCTGGTTTACCATGATAAAGCGCTAAACTGCTGCCATATTTATCTTGTAGAGTTTGTCTTATATTTTGAAGTGTTTCATAAATAAAAGTAACGCGAGCGTCATTTTTTGGCAAGTGATCTAGTATTTCTGAATCGAATATAAAAATAGGTAATACTGGGAAATCGCTTTTTAACGCTTCAAAAAAACCGTGATTATCGTCTAGTCTTAAGTCGCGTCTAAACCAAAAAATATTTACTTTTTTACTCATATAAATTCCGCTTTATGAATTGAATTTTTACCCTTCGTATTTACCAAACAATTCTTCTAATTTTTTGGTTCTATAATTAAATATTTCTTCTAATTTAGGTTTAACCAATATGGGATGAACGAGTTGTCCTAAAATTCCCATAGGAACTTTGTAATCTATGATGTCTTCCATTTCAACACCACCTTCAATTTCTTTAATAAAATGCTTATGGTGCCAAAGCGCATAAGGTCCAAAACGCTGCTCGTCTACAAAATATTCATGGTCTTTAACATGTGTTATTTCTGTGACCCATTTTGTTTTAATGCCTAACACAGGTGTAACTATATATTGGATAATTTGACCTGAAAACATAGGTCTATCTGCACCAGAAAGGATATGAAAGCCCATATAATCTGGAGTTATTGTTTTTAAGTTTTCTGGACTTGAAAGAAATTCCCACGCCTGATCAACGGTGATTGGTAATTTTTGTTTTTTATGTAAGGTGTATATTTTCATGGTGATTTTATTTCATTATACGCCTAATATCTGTTTAGTTAAGCGGTGTTTAGAGGCTAGTTATTAAAAAGAACATAACCATTTAATGATGTTGCAATACAGAGCCAAATGATGTATGGCAGTAATAGATATTTTATATATCGTAGTTTGTCATCTCCAAAAGTGATAAATAAATAGATGATGACTAAGGTTAGTAAAATGATATTTATGAATGCAAATGTTGTTAAATGTTGGTTGAAAAAGAGGTAATTCCAACTCACATTTAAAAGTACTGCTATGGAGTAAATAGTCATAACAAATTTTGAATGTCTAATGGAAAATAAAAAGCTTAAATAAATTGAAAAACAAAGCATAATTAATGTCCAAGCCGCTCCAAAAACCCATCCAGGTGGCATCCATGGTGCTTTATTGAGGTTAGAATACCATTCTCCGGTAACTGCGTCTCCCATAAACCAACTGCCAAGAGCTAATCCGCCAAAATTGATAATTAAGAATAATAAAAAGCTATATATTTTTTTCACAATAGTTTAATTTAGATATTTTGTAATTCGAGAACTCAAAGGGTTTGTGATAGAATAAAAATAATTTAAAAATTCACCTTTCTCGTCAATAAGATATTTTTGAAAATTCCATTTAACTGTAGAATTTTGCTTTCCGTTGCTATTTTTATCTGTTAACCATTTATAAAGTGGATGTTGATTTTTTCCTTTGACTTCAATTTTTTCAGTAATTAAAAAGGTGACTCCATAATTAACTTTACAAAATTCTTGTATTTCACTCGAGTTTCCGGGTTCTTGTTTTCCAAACTGATTACAAGGAAGACCTATAATTACTAACGTATCATTATATATATCTTGTAGTTTTTGTAAATCCTTGTATTGCGCTGTAAATCCGCATTTAGATGCAACATTAACAAACAGTATTTTTTTTCCTTTAAATTGTAGTAAATCTATCGGGTTTCCTTGTAAACTGTTAATCTTTATATTGTATATGTTTTTTATAGCAGACGACATATGATTTTATATCTAGTATTATAAAGATAATTATTTTTGTATGCTGTAAGTAAGACTTTAACATAACGCTAATTAAGAAAAATGCGGTTGTTGGCAGATTATGATTTGTGCTAACAATAATTATTTCTTTTTCTTAAAGATACTATCTAATACGGTGTTAATTCCTAAAAACAAAAAAAATATGGCTCCAATACAAAGTATAAAAGCAATGATAAGCAATGGGATATAAAGTGGTTTTTCACTGTTGGATAATGCTAAATGTAACAATGTTGGGCCGGCAAACATAAGACCTAAACAGATTGCTAATCGTTTTAAGCCTTTTGCTAAAATGTCTCTGTCTGTACTATGATCTTCTTCCATGAGTAATACTATCTCTAACGTTTTTGTGTTGACTTAATAATGTGGATGCTTCTGATTCTGAAATGTTAAGTTCGTTCATTATCATTTGCTTAGCTCTATTAACTAATTTGTCGTTACTAAGCTGCATATCTACCATTTTGTTTCCTTTTACCTTTCCTAATTGAATCATTACTGTTGTAGTAATCATATTAAGAACTAGTTTTTGGGCCGTACCAGCTTTCATTCTTGAACTTCCTGTTAGGAATTCTGGACCTACTATAACTTCGATAGGAAATTGAGCTGTTAAAGATAAAGGACTGTTTTGGTTACATGTAATACAGCCTGTTATAATATTTTTTGCGTTACATGTTTCTAAAGCACTAATAACATAAGGAGTGGTACCAGAAGCAGCAATACCGATAACGACATCTTTTTCTGAAATTTTATATGCTTCTAAGTCTTTCCAGCCTTGAGTGGTTGAATCTTCTGCATTTTCTACTGCTTTTCTTATGGCTTTGTCTCCGCCAGCTATAATTCCTACCACTAAATCATGTGAAACTCCGAAAGTAGGAGGGCATTCTGAGGCATCTAAAATTCCTAAACGTCCACTCGTACCAGCTCCCATATAGAAAAGGCGACCTCCTTCTTTTAATTTATTAACGATTTGAAGAATAAGAGCTTCTATTTGTGGTAATGCTTTTTCTACAGCTAATGGAACACTTTGGTCTTCTTTATTTATAGAATGTATAATCTCGTTAATAGACATATTTTCGAGATTATTATAATTTGAGTCTTGTTCTGTTGTTTTTATAAAATTCATGCCTT
This sequence comes from Winogradskyella sp. HaHa_3_26, assembly GCF_019278425.1. Classification (NCBI taxonomy): domain Bacteria; kingdom Pseudomonadati; phylum Bacteroidota; class Flavobacteriia; order Flavobacteriales; family Flavobacteriaceae; genus Winogradskyella; species Winogradskyella sp. HaHa_3_26. The sequence continues at coordinate 3,267,919 of NZ_CP058981.1, forward strand.
AAAGGTAAGAAATAATTTTGGCGGATAGGCTGCATTAGTGGTAGTAACGGCATCCTTTTTACAAAATAAAATATGTGGTTGGCACTACTGTATAATCTATACATAGACAAACTATTTTTAATAGCGACTAAGTAATTTGTAAAAAGATATAGTGGATGACACGACCCACCCTAAGGTGGGTAATGCCCTAAAAAATAATTTATTCTACCGTATAAATAACTTCATCTACTTCTGACAATCTGAAATAACCATAAGGGTAATTATCAGGGTTGGTTGTATTAATACAATTTCCGCGTACCGTTGCGGGCTGTGTTTGAAAAGGTCCTCCGCCAGAATCTCCTCCTTGTTGTAGCAGAATGTACATGAAATTGTAAAACTGACTAGAGATGCCATAATTTCTTATGGTTACAATATCTCCGGATTCTAAATCTTCTTCTGTGTAAAAGCCGAAAATTTGATTACCATCTGTAAAAGTATCATCATTAACATTTAAGTCTGGAACGACTGGGATATCACTAATAAATTCAAATAAATAATAATTATCAATTTCAGCAGGGTCGGTATAATAGGCTTTAAGCTCTATATCGTCACCCGAAAATCCTCCTTCATTATTTTGTTCTATATAATCTATAGGAACTACGGCTGTTAAAGTCTCGGTTGCAGTATAAGTTTCACCGTTGTAATTTATAGTTAAGGTATAAACGTCATCTATTGTTGGGATGAAAGTACTGTTATTGTAAATGCCTGTATTGTCTGTTTCTATAAAATTGAACGTGTTGCCAGAGGTGTCTGAAATCTGTATGGTTGCACCGTTTGCAGGAGGGACTGTTTCGTCGAAAAAAGGTGCTGACAAAGTTAGCTTTATACTTTGTTCGTTACCTGTGGTGCCTTTAAAATAGTTGATAGATGCTTCTATAACCAATCTAGGTTCTGCAGTATTTAAATCGACGTCAATGACATCTTCGCAATTAGTAAAAAGGATTAAAATGAGACTTATATATAGTAATCTTTTCATGGTTTAAAATTTGAAATTATAAGAAAATGATGGCACGACACCAAAAATAGATAAGCGTGTAGCTTCATTAGTGCCTGAGTTTCTGTTTTCGCTAAAGGAAATACTTGCAGCATTTTTTCTGTTATAGACGTTGTATAATCCGAATACCCATTCGCCTTTAAAGTTCTTTGTGCTTTCTGGATTTGGGTTGTAATTAACAGCTAAATCTAAACGGTGATAGGAGGTAAGCCTGCTAGAATTTCGGGTTTCATAAGTTGGAATAATGATATCGTTATATTGATATTGTCCGTTTGGATAAGTGCTTGGTTGCCCAGTTTGAAAAATAAAATTAGAACTAAATGACCATTTTTTGTTTAACTCATAACTGCCTGTAATAGAAATATCATGTGTTTTATCGTAAGGTGTGTTGTACCATTGTCCGTTGTTAATTCCAGTTTCAATGGCTGTTCTTCCAGGTGTTCTTTGTTCTGATTTTGATAATGTGTAAGCAACCCAACCTGTAAACTTGCCTTCATTTTTTTTGAAAAGAACCTCTAAACCATAAGCGCGCCCTTCACCATTAAGAATCACTTGTTCTATAGCGTCGTTTGCAATTAAATCGGCACCATCAATGTAATCAATTCGATTTTCTATGGTTTTATAAAAACTTTCGACTTCTAAGGAATAAGCATTGTTATTGAATGTTCTAAAATACCCTAAAGCAACTTGATCTAATAACTGGGGTTTAATGTATTTTCCACTTGGAGCCCAAACATCTAAAGGAGTTGGTGAGCTTGTGTTAGATAGTAAATGTAAATATTGACTCATACGATTATAACTTGCTTTTACCGAAGATTTGTTATTTAATTGATAAGCAATAGCTAAACGAGGCTCAAGGTTTGCAAAAGATTCTATAACATCATTTTTACTAAAAGTCTCTGTACCTATAGGATCTGCTTTTTCGTAAATGCCAAAAGTTTCATTAAATATTAATGGACTATCGTTTTCATATACATTTAATTCATCTTGCCCTAATCGATGAAACATACTTAATCTGGCGCCGTAACTAACCGATAATTTATCACTTATTTTATGTTCTGCATCTATGTAAATGGCATTTTCGAATGCATATTTATCAATAAGTTTATATGGGTTAATACCCGAATCGTCATTAATAGGTTGAATATCTCCTGGGTTAAATTTGTAATACATACTATTTAAACCATATTCTAGTTTAAAATCATTACTGATGTAATGTTTGAAGTCGTATTTAAGGTTGACGTTTTTTATACCTGAAACCCAGTCAAAGCCAACGAAATCTAATTTTAATCCGTAGTAATAGTCTGAATAAATAAGTGATAAATTTGAAAATATTTTGTCTGAATAAAGATGATTCCACCTAAAGTTAACTACTGAATTTCCGAATGTATTCTCGAAAGTGTCAGAAAACTTAAAAACATCACGGCCAAAATAACCCGAAAGATAAATGTTATTATTATCGTTTATGTTGTAACTTAATTTTGTGTTGACATCATAGAAATAAGCAATATTATCTAAGTCAAAAAGGGGGAGGAAAAGATGTGCATAACTGCTACGGCCACCTATTAAAAAGGAACCTTTGTCTTTTTTAATTGGACCTTCAGCTAATAGACGGCTAGATATAAGTCCGATTCCACCATTCATATGAAAAGACTTGCTATTCCCTTCTTTCTGATAAATATCTAGGACAGAAGATATACGGCCACCGTATTTAGAAGGTATTCCGCCTTTATATAATTTAATGTCTTTTATAGCATCAGGGTTAAAAACCGAAAAGAACCCAAAAAGGTGAGACGAATTAAAAATTGTAGCCTCATCTAAAAGAATAAGATTTTGATCAGCAGCACCACCTCTAACATTAAAGCCTGAAGAGCCTTCGCCAGCATTGGTAACACCAGGTAAAAGGGTAATAGATTTTATAACATCGACTTCTCCTAAAACAACAGGCATGTTCTTTATCGTTTTTATGGATAAAGAATTGACGCTCATTTGCGGTTTTTTTATGTTTAATCTTTCAATATTATCAGTAATAACAACTTCATCTAAACTTTCAGTAGTTTCGTCAAGTTTATAGTTTTTTGTAAGGTTGTCATCAAGGATTAACGTTTCGGAAATTGTTTTAAATCCTAAGTAACTTATTTTAATGTTATAGGTTCCGGCAGGTAATGTAATAGAGTAGAAGCCGTACTCGTTGGTAACAGTTCCGGTTTGTTGCTCGGGAATAATGACATTAACACCAATAAGTGTTTCGTTACTTTGGTTATCTGCTATTGTACCGCTAAGAGTGAAATTTTCTTGAGCTTGAAGTAGAATAGGGAAGAGTAAAAAAAGATAAAGGATTCTTTTGAGAACTAATATCATAATTTATGAATGATCTAATTGATTGATGGGGTATTTTACGTTTGACGATTGACGTAACTGTTTGTTACATGAAATAAAGAATAAATATAATAAATAAAAAAAGCTTCCCGAAGGAAGCTTTTTAGTATATCAATATTATAATATTAATTATGCATTTATGATAGCATTAAAAGCTTTACTTGGACGCATAGCATTAGAAATCAAATCTTCATTTGGAAGATAATATCCTTCTATATCAACAGACTCACCTTGACAATCAATAAGTTCTTTAACAATCTCTTCTTCTTTAGAAGATAAAGCATTGAAGATACTTGTAAATTCAGCTTTTAAATCAGCATCTTTATCTTGGTTTGCTAAAGCTTCTGCCCAGTAAAGTGCTAAATAAAAATGACTTCCTCTGTTGTCTAATTCATTCACTTTTCTTGAAGGTCCTTTTCTGTTTTCTAATAATTTATCAGAAGCATCATCTAAAGTTTTACCTAAAATACTCGCTTTATCATTAGAGTTTACTTGAGAAAAATGTTCTAAAGAAACAGCTAACGCTAAAAATTCACCTAAAGAATCCCAACGTAAATGGTCTTCAGCAAGGAATTGTTGAACATGCTTAGGTGCAGATCCACCAGCTCCAGTTTCAAATAATCCACCACCATTCATTAATGGCACAATAGATAACATTTTTGCACTTGTACCAACTTCTAAAATTGGAAATAAATCTGTTAAGTAATCTCTAAGTACGTTACCTGTTACAGAAATAGTATCTTTTCCTTCTTTAATTCTTTTTAATGTAAAATTAGTTGCATCAACTAAAGAAAGAATTCTAATATCTAAACCTTCAGTATCATGATCTTTAAGGTATAAGTTTACTTTTTTAATTAATTCAGCATCATGTGCTCTTTTCTTATCTAACCAGAAAACAGCAGGTGTCTGTGAAGCTCTTGCTCTTGTAACGGCAAGTTTTACCCAGTCTTGGATTGGTGCATCTTTAGCTTGGCACATTCTCCAAATATCACCTTCTTCTACTTTATGAGTTAAAAGCACTTTACCATCAGCATCAATAACTTCTACTTTTCCTTTAGAAGCAATCTCGAAAGTTTTATCGTGAGAACCATATTCTTCAGCTTTTTGAGCCATAAGTCCTACGTTTGGTACAGTTCCCATTGTTGTTGGATCGAAAGCACCATTCTTTTTACAGAAATCGATTGTTGCACTGTAAACACCAGCATAACTACTGTCTGGTATTACTGCTTTAGTATCTTGTTGTTTCCCTTCTGCATTCCACATCTGACCAGAAGTTCTAATCATTGCAGGCATTGAAGCATCAATTATAACATCACTAGGTACATGAAGATTTGTAATTCCTCTTTCAGAATTTACCATTGCAACATCTGCTCCATGAGTTAATGCAAAACGAATATCTTCTCTAATAATGTCTCTTTTTTCTTCTGGAAGTTCGCTTAATTTTTCAAGTAAGTTACCAAATCCATTGTTTACATCGACACCAATTTTTTCAAAAGTTTTCCCATGTTTTTTGAATAAATCATCAAAGAATACACGTACAGCATGACCAAAAATGATAGGGTCTGACACCTTCATCATGGTTGCTTTCATGTGTAAAGAAAACAAAACACTTTTATCTAAAGCATCTTCTACTTGTTCTTCTAAAAATTCAATTAAGGCTTTTTTACTCATTATCGTTGCATCGATAATTTCACCTTTTAATAAACCTAAATCACTTTTTAAGTTTGTTTTATTTCCTTTAGCGTCTGTATGTACAATGTTAATTGAAGTCGCTTCGTCTAAAGTTACAGATTTCTCATTATGAGCAAAATCTCCTTTAGACATTGTTGAAACATGTGTTTTAGAATTTGGAGACCAAGCCCCCATACTATGTGGGTTTTTCTTAGCGTAATTTTTAACAGCTTTTGGAGCACGTCTGTCAGAGTTTCCTTCTCTAAGTACTGGGTTTACAGCACTTCCTTTAATTTTATTGTAACGCGATTTAATTTCTTTTTCCGCATCGTCTTTTGGCTCATCTGGGTAACTAGGGATTTTAAATCCTTTAGCTTGTAATTCTTCAATTGCAGCAATAAGTTGTGGTACTGATGCACTGATATTTGGTAATTTTATAATGTTTGCTTCAGGTTTTTTAGCTAATTCGCCTAATTCTGCTAAAGCATCTGTTACTTTTTGATCGTCTGTTAAAAAATCAGGAAAAGTAGCTAAAATTCTAGCTGCTAATGATATATCTTTTGTTTCTATAACAATACCTGAAGACTTTGTAAATGCTTCCACAATCGGTAAAAATGAACGTGTTGCTAAAGCTGGTGCTTCATCCGTTTTTGTATAAACAATCTTTGCTGTTTTCGTCATAAGTCTTGATAATAAAAATGAATATAATTGTGCTCGAAATTGAGCTGAGCAAATATACGAAAACGTTTGATTTTTACACGTATAAGATTGTTACTTAAGAGTGTTTAATTTTATGAAATTAGCAAATAAACTCTTAAAATATTAAATTTAGTCTTTTATCTTAATATTATAGCTGTATAATAAACCTGAGATATTTTCTTTAGAAAAAGAAGCTTGTTTTACTTGATTTGTTGAAGGATTAATAGCAAAATTAAAAGCCGTTGAGAAATCTGATTGTACAATATTTGTTAATTGAAATATAGATTGTTTTAGATCACAATCATTAAAAACGACTTGTTTAGCTTCACATTCTGTAAAATCTACTTGTTGCATTGTACAAGAGTTAAACTTAGTATGGTTTATTTTTAATTGATAAAAGCTACTTAGATTTAGAATGCAATTGGTAAAATTAAAGGATAACAAAAAAGTGTTACAGTTTTGAAATAGAACGCCCATAATCTTACAACCCTTAAAAGTTATAGCGCTAAAAGTGGTGTTCATTACGTTGGCATTACTAAAATTGCAGTCTGTAAAATCGCATTCTAAAAAAGTGATATTTGAAAGGTCTGAATTTTCAAAATTACAATTAGTAAATGTACAATCTGTGTATTCTGTTTTTGGCAAGGTTTTTTTTGTATAATCTATTGCCTTAAAATGCTGTTCGTCTATGGGAGGTAGATTCATATTACAAGAATACGAAAACAATTTGGTAAGTAAACTTAGTAGGTTATGTGAATTTACTAGGATATTATTCTAACATCAATTTGCAATATATTAAAAACAAAAAGCCATATCACTCAGAAATATCTGTGTTATATGGCTTTTTTAGAAACAGTACTTACAAAACCTTGTAGCTTTTGCTATTTCAGTTGTATGGACAATGTCATAAACCTTTTTGGTTCAAGAGTTTCTGTTTCCAATTCGAAACATTTCATATCTTTCAAAATGTATTGACTTGATATGACTTTGTTTCTTAGGTTTGTTTTTCTTGATGCAGTATCTATGTTATTCAACTAAATAAATATTAGAATAAAGCATTGCTCATTTTTAGTGTTTATTTTCACTCACGCTAAATTTTCTGAGCTTTCCACCTTAATAATATACTAGTTAAAAAAGCATGTTATTATTAAGTTTCATGGTCTATTGCTAAAATACTTGCTTACGCAACTGCAATGTAACCTCTAAAAACAACCTCAATACATAAAGAACGAATCTTCGATAACAATTAAATACTAATTAGAACAATTATTAAAAACCAATCAGTTCATGTTTTTAATTGTTATACTAATTTACATAAATTTTATAGATTTCTTTGTTTTTTTAACATTTTATATATCAATAGTTTATGAACTGTACTTATTAACAAAAGTTAATAACCCAAAAAAGCCTTCTTTTCAGAAGGCTTTTTTATTGTAATATATAAGTTGGAATTATCTTCTAACTTCTTTGATTCTTGCTTTTTTACCAGTAAGACCTCTAAAGTAGAAAATTCTAGCTCTACGTACTTTTCCACGTTTGTTAACTTCTACTTTTTGTAAAGCAGGTAAGTTAACTGGGAAGATACGCTCTACTCCAATTGTTCCAGACATTTTACGGATTGTAAACGTTTCAGAAGATCCACTTCCTTTACGTTGTAATACAACACCTCTAAAAAACTGTGTACGTACTTTTTCACCTTCTCTAATTTCGTAGTATACTGTGATTGTATCACCAGCACTAAATTCTGGAAAGTCTTTACGGGTTACAAATTCGTCTTGTACAAATTTTATTAAAGAACTCATTTTATTTTATTTATAATAGTTTGATTTAAAGCAACATTCACGGTTCTCGCCAGAGGTTGGTCTAAATTGGTTTGCAAAAGTAATGATATTTATAATATAGACAATACTTTAGTGCATTATTTTTAAAATGATAAGACAATTACAACCTCATGGTTTCTTTTTTGAAAACTCTGTTATAGCAAGGATTGTTAATCCTACAGTAAATATTAAATAAGATAAACTCTGAATGATGTTAGAAACACCTTGTAACAGTAATAAAGTATCCATATTCCCTCTGCTTGCAAAAACGTTAAGAATTATATTTCCGATGTAAGTAACAAATACTAAGATAGTACCTATTAAAATGATCCATGTTGCTAGAGTCTTCTTCTTTATAAAAAGAATAATTGAGGCCATTAATATAATAAGAGTTGAAAAAACACTAATAATTGAACCTATTGTAAAAAGCATTTCAGTAGAACTAAGCATTCTATATAAATTTAGTAATTAATCTTCTAAAAGGTCTGGTCGTCTTTCTAAAGTTCTTTTATAAGCTTGTTCTTCTCTCCACTTTTCAATTTTAGGAAAATTTCCACTAAATAATACTTCAGGAACTTTCATTCCATCATATTCTCTAGGTTTTGTATAAATTGGTGGTGCTAATAAATTATCTTGAAAAGAATCAGTTAGGGCAGAAGTTTCATTTCCTAAAACACCAGGAATTAATCTAATTACTGCATCACATAAAACAGCAGCGCCTAATTCACCTCCAGATAACACATAATCTCCGATAGATATTTCGCGAGTTATAAATTTATCGCGTACACGCTGATCTACTCCTTTATAATGTCCGCATAAAATAAGAATGTTTTCTTTTAAAGACGTTTGGTTCGCTATACTTTGGTTAAGCTGCTCACCATCTGGCGTCATATAGATAAGCTCGTCGTAATGACGTTCTTTTTGTAGTTTAGAAATACATTTATCTATAGGCTCTATAGTCATTACCATACCTGCACCTCCTCCAAATTGAGTGTCGTCAACAGATTTGTAACCACCAGTAGCGTAATCTCTTAAATTATGAAAGTGTACTTCCACTAGACCTGCTTCAATAGCACGTTTTAAGATTGATGCTTCAAACGGACTTTTTAAAAGTTCTGGTAATACAGTGATAATATCTATACGCATAATTCAATTATATAAGGATGCGAAGATATATAATTGGTGCGATTAATATCTCTATATTTTATAGAGATTGTTTAAAGTGTCTGTATTATAGGCTTCTTGTTATTTTGTTTCAAGACTTTTTTGGATTCTTAATCCAAAATCATCTACTTTTTTCCAATTTGTGTATTCTATAGGTTGGACAGATTTTGTGGGACCCCCAGTTAATTTCATGATTAATTTAATCATTAATCGATCAATTAAAGGATATGATTTATAATCTAATTTCCCTGCAAATACTTCTAAAATATCGGGTTTCCAATCAATAGTGTTTAAAAACTTAATAAGATAAGGGTTTGTATTAGCAGAATTTTTATCTTCTTTTCTTGCAACAAGGTTAACAGAGAAAAAAGCTGTCGTTATTTGATTGAGAATTATTATGTTTTTCTGTATAAATTCATAGACTTTTTTATGGTGCTTACCATATCTAATACTTGCCCCAATTATTAACGTATGGAACTCTAATATATCTTCATTAAAAGTTTCAATTGAATACAGTTCAACTTCAATTTTTTGATTATTAAAATGAGCGCATAATTTTTCGCAAATCTTTTTGGTTTGTCCATCAACAGATGAATAAATTATTCCAATTTTTTGTGTCATAATATTAATTTACTCAGTAGATGTTTTATATAAAATGAGAGATATTATATTGAGGGGATCTATGATTCATATAATAGATAAAAATAATCGTTTTTTTAGATATTGTGAATTTATAAAGCTTAAAAAATGGAAGTAAAATTACCTAAAGAATAAATTTTTGGCACAAAAAAAATCCGCAATTCAATTGCGGATTTAAATTTTGATTTAAGAAGCTTATTAAGATTTATGCTTATTTAATTCATCTTGTAATTGGCGTCTTACTTTTTGTTCTCTTTCTAATGCATTACGTCTGTGTTCTTCAAATTCAGTTTCTACTTCTGTAAGTTTAAATTTCGCTTCACGCGTAGCAGAATTACTTCCCTTAAACTTATAAATAAATAATAATAATAAAGCTAGAAGTCCACCAATAATGGCCCACATTAAAACTTTATAACTCGCTTTATTGGTTTGTATTCCAAATAAAGAAATATTATCTTTTTCGTCATTAGTAGCGTTTAATGTAGATTCTGTATTTGATAGATTAGATTTTAGATTTTCAATTTCATCAGCTTGTTTAGTAACTACAGCTTGTGTATCTGTTAAATCTTTATGTACTGCTTTTAATGAATCTAGCACATGAGCCTTTAGTGAGAATAACCAAGTTCTTTTAACAACTTTATATTCTTGAAATTTTCCAGATTTTTGAATAACGTATTCAAATTGGTTGTCAATTGTACCACTATTAAGAGATAATTTTTCATCTTGATCATCATCTGTTTGTGCAGATATTGAGGGTAAATTAAGTGTAACTAAAAGAATAAAAGCAAGTTTGGTTAAGAATTTCATCTTAGGTTTAATTTATGGTTGTGTTAGTTTAAAAAAGTATGCCAAGATAATGATTTTATGAAGACTTCATATAACAATTATAAAAACAAATAGCCCTACATATTAGGTAAGGCTAATTATATACGATGCACAATTTAATTTAGATCTTAATTTTTTTTATTTTTTTTTTTTAAATTAAAGAACTTAAAAAAGCTCTAATAATAAATTAAAGAACTTAAAAAAGCTCTAATAATAAGAATAACGTCTAACCTTAGCAATATATTTTGCTAAACGAATAACTTGATGACTATAGCCGTATTCATTATCATACCATATATAGAGAATAGCATTTTTTCCATCTTTTCTAACTATCGTTGCTTTGCTGTCATAAATTGAAGGTGCAGAGCAGCCTACAATATCGCTAGAAACTAACTCATCGCTCATTTCATATTTAATTTGCTCAACTAAATCACCTTCTAAAGCATATTTTTTCATAATAGTATTGATGCTTTCTACTGAGGTTTCTTTTTCTAATTCTAAGTTAAGAATAGCTAAAGATCCATTTGGTACAGGAACTCTAATTGCATTAGACGTTAATTTACCTTCTAAAGAAGGAAGCGCTTTGCTGACTGCTTTACCAGCTCCGGTTTCTGTTATTACCATATTTAATGCAGCAGCACGACCGCGTCTGTATTTACCGTGAAAATTATCTACTAAATTTTGATCGTTAGTATAGGCGTGAATGGTTTCTAAATGTCCAGTTTTAATGCCGAAAGAATCCTCAATAACTTTTAAAACAGGTGTAATAGCATTAGTTGTACAAGACGCAGCTGAGAAAATCTGAACCTTATCAGGGTGGTGCTCTAAATGGTTAACACCATGTACAATATTTGGAATTCCTTTTGCAGGCGCAGTAATTAATACTTTTTCTACACCTTTAGATTTTAGGTGTTTGCTTAAAGCCTCTTTATCTCTAAACGCACCTGTATTATCGATAACTAGAGCATTATTAATTCCGTAATTAGTATAATCAATATCTTCTGGCGCATTTGCAGAAATAATTTTAACAGTTGTACCGTTTATAATTAGAGCAGAATTTTTAACATCGATATTTACAATTCCAGAAAAATCTCCGTGTACAGAATCATTTCTTAATAAAGAAGCTCGTTTTTCTAGAACAGTTTTATCAACAGTACCTCGAGTAACAATAGCTCTTAGTCTTAATTGTGTTCCTTTTCCTGTGCGCGTCATTAATTCTCTTGCAACCAAACGACCAATTCTACCAAATCCATAGAGAACAACATCTTTTGGCTCAATGCCTTTGTTATCTTTTGCATCTTTTAATTTAGAGGTAATAAAAGCTGTAGCATTACCATATTTTTGATCTTCTAAATGATATTCATAAGTTAACTTTCCGATATCTAATTTAGCAGGTGGTAAGTTTAAAGCGCTAATGGCTTGTGCAATTTCAACAGAATCGAAAATAGAAATAGGTTTTTGAACAAACTTCCCCGCATACTCGTGCAAGTTTAATATTTCGCTCACATTTCTATCAATTAATTGGTTTCTAAACAAGACCAATTCTATTGATTTATCATACCATAAATCGCTAACAATTTTAATAAATTCTACAGTTGCTCTGCGGCGATCGGCTTGAAATGCTAATTCTTTTTCGTAAATGGCATTAAATCCCATGTTTTCTTGGTTTAAGTGATTTAGATTTTGCGCAAAAATAGCATATTTCAAACGTTTTCGTAAATCCTTTTATCAAAAATAAAACCCCTTCAAAATCTAATATTTTGAAAGGGTTTTTTATAAAGTGAAGAGCTTTATTTATCTAAAATTGTATACTACTTTTTCTCCATTTTTATTGATTACTTCAATTTGAAGCGGTTCATTATAACGACGTGTTTTTATTGCTGTTTGAGCATCTTCAACATTGTATAATTTTTTACCATTTATTCGAGTAATTATACTTCCTTCTTCAACACCACTTCTAATCCAATTAGATTTGTAATTTTCATCTAATTCAGAAATTTTAACACCATATTCTGAGTCATAACGTTTTAAGTCTTTTTCTGATGGATTTTTAATAAGTCCAATTGTTGGTAAAGTGTAACTTGTAGGTTTTAATAATGTTACTGGCATAACTTCTTCATCACCATCTCTTAATAAAGTTACATTAACAACATCATCTGGACTTTTTGTTTTTAAATAGCCTGTTAAGTCAGAGAATTTATGGATTTTAACTTTATCAATTTTTTTAATAATGTCACCTTCTTTAATTCCTGCTTTATCAGCACCTGTATCTTCTTGTACATCACTAACATAAAAACCTTCAGTAATATCAGTTCCTAATTCTTTAGCAGCAGCACTATTTAAAGCCCCTCCAACAACTCCTAAAATACCATTTTGTACATTACCATATTCCATGATATCATTCACAATTTTACGCGCAATATTACTTGGTACAGCAAACGAATAACCAATATAAGATCCTGTTTGAGATGAAATAGCGGTATTAATTCCTATTAAATCACCATTAGTATTTACTAGAGCACCACCTGAATTTCCTGGGTTTACAGCGGCATCAGTTTGAATAAAAGATTGCATATTTTGCCCAGATAAATCTCTTGCTTTTGCACTAATAATACCAGCAGTAACAGTAGAGGTTAAGTTAAAAGGATTTCCTACGGCTAAAACCCATTCTCCAACTTTAGCATTATCAGAATCTCCAAATGCCATAAAAGGTAAATCTTCATCTGTTTCAATTTTTAATAAGGCAATGTCGGTTGTTTCATCAGTTCCAATTAATTCAGCGATATAAGACTTATTGTTGTTTAATGTAATACTAATCTCATTAGCATTTTTAATAACATGGTTGTTGGTTACAATGTAACCTGTTGGAGAAATAACGACTCCACTTCCTGTTCCTACTTGTGCATGTTGCGATTGTCTACCATAAAACAAATCTTGCATTGTAGTTGGAGAGGATATTACAGATGTATTTTTTACGTGAACAACGGCATCTAAAGATTTTTCTGCTGCGTTTACAAAATCTGGTGTAGCAACTTTACTTACATTAATAGAATTTGAATTATTAGTAGGTACAAATACAGGATAATCAGACGACTGATCAACGGATAAAAGTTGTGTGTCATTTTCGACAAAAAATTTGTAGCCACCTAAAGTTAATAGACCACCTAATGCAGAAACAAACACCAATGTTATAATCTTCTTCATAATTTTTCAGATTTAAGTTTAACTATTTAATTATTATTTATGTTTAATGAACGATTAAAATTAGAAATTTATTGATTTCGATTTTGATTTTAACGGGTTTTTAACGCCAAATTTAACGCCCTATTAACATCGCAAAATACAGACTAATATGCTTATATTTGTGCATTATTTTTACATATGACATTTTATAAATATCAAGGAACAGGGAACGATTTTGTAATTGTAGACAACCGTTTACAATTCATAAACAAAAAGGATACCAAACGTATAGCAACCATTTGCGATAGACGTTTTGGCATTGGAGCAGATGGTTTTATACTATTAGAAAATGATGAAAATGTAGACTTTAAAATGGTCTATTATAATGCAGATGGTAACGAAAGTACGATGTGTGGTAATGGTGGACGCTGTATTGTGGCTTTCGCTAAATTTTTAGGTATCATTGATAATGAAACTGAATTTATCGCTATTGACGGACTTCATAAAGCTAAAGTTGAAAATGGTTTGGTACATCTTCAAATGCAAAATGTTTCTGTAATTGAGTCATTTGATAATCATTTGTTTTTAGATACGGGATCTCCTCATCATGTAGAAATTGTTTCAGATTTAAAAACTTTTGAAGTAAAAGCTAATGGTGCTAAAATTAGATATGGCGAACCTTATAATGAAGCAGGAACTAATGTGAATTTTGTTACACAATTAGAGTCAGATTGTTTTGCAGTGAGAACTTACGAACGTGGCGTAGAAGACGAAACTTTATCTTGTGGTACAGGTGTAACAGCTGTGGCATTAGCAATGCATAAGAGTGAAAAAACTAAAGCTCAAATTGTAAATTTAGATACTGAAGGTGGTAAACTTAAAGTGTCTTTTAATAGCAGTGAAAATGGCTATAATAACATTTGGTTAGTTGGTCCTGCTGAGCAAGTTTTTAAAGGTGAATTTGTATGGTAAGCCTTAAAGGAACTGATATTTATTTAAGAGCATTAGAACCCGAAGATCTCGATTTTGTGTATAATATTGAAAATAACACAGCGCTTTGGTCGTTAAGTGATACACAAACACCTTATTCTAGATTTTTAATAAAGCAATATCTAGAAAATGCACAGCAAGATATTTTTGAAGCTAAACAATTAAGATTAGCAATTTGTGATCATAAACACAATACTATTGGATTAATTGATGTGTTTGATTTTGACATAAAAAATAAACGTGCAGGCATAGGTATCTTGATTCAAGATAAAGAAAATAGAAATCAAGGTTATGGTAAAGAAGCTTTAAAATTACTTGTAGATTATTGTTTTCAAACTTTACATTTACATCAAGTATATGCTAATATTTCGGAAAATAATTTAGCTAGTTTAAACTTATTTGAAGGTAATGGCTTTAAAATTATAGGATTAAAAAAAGATTGGAGTTTCGATGGTGAAAATTATACCAACGAGTATATTTTACAACAGATTAATAATTAACTATGTATATTAAAAAAGTTCTGTGGGCAGTAGCTCTTATTGGTTTAATGATTTTTGGTGGATTTGCTTATTATATTTATAATGCTATGTTTTCACCAAATACAAGTTTTGAAAACGAGGCAGCATATATTTTTGTGCCAACCAATGCTAATTATTCTATGGTTAGATCTCAGTTAGAACCACTTTTGGCAGATATTAATGCTTTTGATGCTTTAGCTAAACAGAAAAAATATACGTCAAATATAAAAGCAGGACGTTTTGCTATTTCTAAGGGGATGAATAATAATGATATTATTAATTCAATCCGAAGTAAAAATCTTCCTATTAAGATTGCATTTAATAATCAGCATAGTTTAAAAGACTTAGCAGGAAGAGTAAGTATGCAAATTGAAGCTGATAGTTTGTCTTTATTTAAAGCAATGTCTGATCAATCATTTTTATCTAAAAATGGTTTCTCTAAAGCTACAGCTTTAGGCATGTATCTACCAAATAGCTATGAGTTTTTCTGGAATACATCTGCCGAAACTTTTAGAGATAGAATGCTAACAGAATACAACCGTTTTTGGACAGAGGCAAGAAAGGCAAAAGCGGAAAAACTGAATTTAACACCAAATGAAGTGATCACTTTAGCTTCAATAGTTCATGAAGAATCTAAGCAAGCTGATGAACAACCAAGAGTTGCAGGTGTATATTTAAATAGACTTCGTATTGGTATGCCATTGCAGGCAGATCCTACTTTAAAGTTTGCAGCTTATCAATTGCCACAATATCAAAACACAATTATTAGACGTGTTTTAAATATTCATAAAGATATTGACTCTCCTTATAATACATATAAAAATTTAGGTTTGCCTCCAGGGCTAATTGCTATGCCAGATTTATCTGCTATAAAAGCGGTTTTAAATCCTGAATCTCATAGTTACCTTTATTTTGCGGCAGACGCAAAACGTTTAGGATATCATAAGTTCGCAAAAACATTAGGGCAACATAATAATAATGCAAGAGAATATCATAGATACTTGTCTTCTCAAGGAATTAACAAATAAGGTGAATCGTTTTTTTGGCTATATAGTTTTTTTGTTATTAGTCAGCAATTCGCTTTATTCACAATCTAAATTTAATCAGTTTTTAAAACCTAGTGACACCCTTAATAAATCGCGTAGAAATACGGTTTTTATTACTGAAGCTTCACTGGCGACCATCACATTGATTGGTTTAAATCAATTATGGTATGCAGATTATCCACGTTCTAATTTTAAAGTATTAAACGATAGTGAAGAGTGGTTACAGATGGATAAAATGGGACATATGTTTTCGTCTTATCAATTAGGTAGGCTTGGATCTAATACCTTAAAATGGGCAGGAGTCAGTAAAAAAGACCAATTAATTTATGGTTCTACATTAGGGTTTGGTTTTCTTACCGCTGTTGAAGTTTTGGATGGTTTTTCTGAAGAATGGGGATTCTCTTGGTCAGATATTGCAGCGAATACTTTAGGCTCAGGGTTACATATTGGCCAAGAATTACTTTGGGACGAACAACGTTTGGTTTTAAAGTACTCTTTTCATCAAACAGAATTTGCAAAACAGCGACCTAATAAATTAGGAAGTGGTATTACTGAAGAATTTCTTAAAGATTACAATGGACAAACTTATTGGTTAAGTGCAAACATTAATTCATTCTTAAAAACAGAAACAATTCCTAATTGGTTAAACTTAGCTTTTGGTTATGGAGCTGATGGAATGTTAACAGGAGAAGCTAATGATCCTTTGTTTTTAAATCAGAATAGAAAACGACAATATTATCTAAGTTTAGACATTGATTTAAGTCGAATTGAAACAAATTCTCACTTCTTAAAAACTTTATTTGACGTTTTTAATGTTATTAAGATCCCTTTTCCGACGATAGAAATGAACGACGATGGTCGGGTAAAGTGGCACTATATCTACTTTTAAGTTAAAAAATTAACACTTAATCGATTGATTTTCAGTAATTGAAAATATGTCGTATATTTGCACGCGAATTTTGCGAGAGGGTTTTTTTAACAATCTTGCTATTAAAATTTAGCTGTTATGATTAAAAATAGCGTTAAGAATATTTTATTACCATTTTCAATTTGTTTACTTATGGCTTTGGCCTTGTATCCAGATTCTGCATTAAATCCTGATATCTATTCTACAGAAGGACTAGATTTAGATTTTACTGTTTCAGAAAATTTAGTGGCAGTGACTAAAGAACATTCTGTAAAACCTAATGTGTTTACTCCATATTTAGGAAAATCATTTGAAGGCTTTAAAGAAGCTTTAGCTTTTAAAGAATCTAGAGGAGATTATTTTACAGTAAACACTTTAGGATATTTAGGGAAGTATCAATTTGGTGCAGAAACCTTAAAAGTGATAGGGATATATGATCCTAATCAATTTTTATATAATCCAGAATTACAAGAAAAAGCATTTATAGCAAATGCAGAACGTAACAAGTGGGTACTTAGAAAAGATATTACACGTTTTGAAGGTAAAAAAATTGGAGGTGTTAAGATTACTGAATCTGGTATTTTAGCAGCAGCACATTTAGCTGGACCAGGAAGTGTAAAGAAATTTTTAAGAAGTTATGGTGTTCAAAACTTTTCTGATGCCTACGGTTCTTCTGTAAAATATTATATGAAGAAGTTTTCTGGTTATGATACTTCAATGATTGCACCAGACAAAAAAGCACGAGTAATGCTTTAAGTATTGTCTGTATCATTTATAAAAAAAAAGCTCTAAATTTCAATAATTAATTTAAAATTTAGAGCTTTTTTTTATGTGTAAATATTAGTTAATCCTTATGGATGATAAATATTGAAGGTCTTTTATGAAAATCTTCTTTATTGTTTTTCCATTCCTTTGCAATCTTTGTTTTAATATATTCGGTAGGCAAAGTTAGATCACATGCTACACAAATTCTAGTGTTAGGATGAAGAATACTAACAAGATCTTCAAGCATCTTCATATTTCTATATGGTGTTTCAATAAAAATTTGAGACTGATTATGTTCAGCAGATATACGTTCTAGGGTTTTTAATTTTGATTTGCGTTCACTTTTATCAATAGGTAAATAACCATTAAATGTAAAACTTTGTCCATTCATACCAGAGCCCATTAAAGCTAATAAAATAGAAGATGGTCCAACAAGTGGTACAACTCTAATATCCATTTGGTGTGCTAAATTAGCAATGTCTGCGCCAGGATCTGCAATAGCAGGGCAACCAGCTTCAGAAACTAACCCGATAGAAATTCCTTCTAAACATGGGTTTAAAAATGTATTTCGTTCTTCTACTGTAGTATATTTATTTAAAACCTGAAGTTTTAAACTAGGTTGTGATTTATTAGGTGATATACGTTTTATAAACCGGCGAGCTGTTTTTTCATTTTCAACAATGTAATAATCGAGTTCTTCAACTATTTTTTTTATTGAAATTGGTAATACCTCAAGCGGCGGATTATCACCTAATCTTGTAGGTATAAGATATAATTTACCTTTGTTAGTGCTCATGTATAAGAAACTTTTATATTAATAGAGTTTAGGTCTATTAAATTATATGATTATAAATTGCTTTGGTACTAATTTACGAAAATGATGTTTTAAAAGTATTTATGATGTTAATCTTGGTTTAATTGTTTGGCCAAGATATCACAAGTTTCATTAATAAGATTATACACATATTCAAAATCACTATGATCTCCATAATAAGGATCAGGCATGTTTTTATTTTGAATTGAAGTATTGATATCTAAAAATAACTTCACTTTTTTAGTGTCATTTGCATTTCGAGATAAACTGATAATGTCAGAGTAATTTGATTGATCCATGACATAGATATAATCAAAAGTATCAAAATCTGAAACACTAAATTTCCGTGCACTTTGAGTACTAATATCTAAGCCGTTATTTTTAGCAACAGCAATAGAACGTTTATCAGGAGAATTACCTATATGATAAGCGGCTGTTCCGGCAGAATCTACATAAAAATGATCTTCAGTGAGTTTAGATTGCATTACTCCATGAGCTAATGGCGATCGGCAAATATTACCCAAGCACACCATTAAAATACGTATCATAATAAAGAGGAATTAAAGCGCTAATTTTTTAGATAAATCTTCAACGTATTTTCTAAATTGTTTATCTGTTGAAGATAAATTATCGACAGTTTTACAAGCATGCAATACAGTAGCGTGATCACGTTGTCC
The DNA here is from genome assembly GCF_019278425.1 of Winogradskyella sp. HaHa_3_26. Lineage (NCBI taxonomy): Bacteria > Pseudomonadati > Bacteroidota > Flavobacteriia > Flavobacteriales > Flavobacteriaceae > Winogradskyella > Winogradskyella sp. HaHa_3_26. The sequence goes on from NZ_CP058981.1 coordinate 3,287,049, forward strand.
TATTTGAGAACCAATACTAGCTAAAGATGCTTTTGTATATTTTTTCGCAAAAAACATCGCTAGTTGACGGGCTTGTACAATATGACGTTTACGAGTTTTAGATTGTAGTGTGTTTACATCCATTTGAAAATAATCAGAGACTACTTTCTGTATGTAATCAATCGAAACTTCTCGTTTTGTGTTTTTAACAAACTTCTCTACAATTTCTCTTGCTAAGCTTATTGTAATTTCTTTTTTGTTAAATGATGATTGTGCAATTAATGAAATAATAGCACCTTCTAGCTCTCTAACATTACTTTTAATATGTTTTGCAACATACTCTATAATATCTTCAGGCATTTCAACACCATCTCTATAAAGCTTGTTCTTTAAAATAGAAACTCTAGTTTCAAAATCCGGAGTTTGTAATTCTGCAGAAAGTCCCCATTTAAAACGTGATAATAAACGTTGTTCAATGTCTTGCATGTCTACAGGAGCTTTGTCACTTGTTAAAATAACTTGCTTTCCGTTTTGGTGTAAGTGATTAAATATATGAAAGAAAACATCTTGTGTACCTGTTTTACCAGATAAGAATTGAACGTCATCTATAATAAGTACATCTATAATTTGATAGAAGTGAATAAAATCATTTCTATTATTTTTCTTAACAGAGTCTATATATTGTTGCGTGAATTTTTCAGCAGAAATATATAAAACTGTTTTTTCAGGATATTTATCTTTAATATCAACACCAATAGCATGTGCTAAGTGTGTTTTACCTAAACCAACACCACCAAATATTAATAGTGGGTTAAAAGAAGTTCCCCCTGGTTTATTTGCTACAGCAATACCTGCATTTCTAGCCAACCTATTAGAATCTCCTTCTAAGAAGTTTTCAAAACTATAACTTGGGTTAAGTTGCGATTCTATCTTAACATTTCTAATTCCAGGAATTATAAATGGATTTCTAAGTTCTGGACTTTTGTTATTAAAAGGAACATCAACATCTTGAGATTTTAATGCAGATCGGTTAGAACTTGGAATCTTTTCTGTAAATGGCTGTTTGTTACCATAGGTGTTTTCCATTCTGATTACGTACACCAATTTAGCACCTTCACCTAATTCTTTACTTAGAGATACTTTTAATATTTTAACATAGTGCTCCTCTAACCATTCGTAGAAAAACTTACTAGGTACTTGTATACTTAATGCATTACCCGAAAGTTTTACCGCATCTATAGGTTCAAACCAAGTTTTATAGGCCTGTGGTTGTATATTATCTTTTATAAAAGCGAGACAATTACTCCATACAGATTGCGCGGTGATATCCATTCGTTAACTTAAATTTTATTGATAGTTAGATTAGCAAAAAAAAAGAGAAGTGAATTCTCTTGTAGTTTTTAACAGCACAAATATGTGAACAAAATTCTTAAAAAAAAAATATAATTTTAATGAATATTTGGATTTTTTTTCCCATGTTTAATACTTTTTAAATTTACAAAATTATTACCAAATAAATGTATATACTATGGATTATAATGAAACTAAATTAAGAGTTCGCTATGGGGAAACTGATCAGATGGGAGTTGTGTACCATGCTAATTACGCAGCGTACTTTGAAGTAGGAAGAACCGAGTGGTTACGGGAGTTTGGGCTTAATTATAGTGATATGGAAGCAGATGGAGTAATGCTTCCTGTTGTTTCTCTATCTGTAAATTATAAAAATTCAGCGCGTTATGATGATGTAATTACAGTGAAAACTACACTTAAAAAAATGCCAACTGCGTCTATTGAATTTGAGTACGAATTACGTAACCAATCTGACGTTTTGCTAGCGACAGGAAATACCGTTTTGGCATTTATTAACAAGGAAAGGAATAGACCTACAAGATGTCCAAAATATATTTTAGACCAACTACAAAATTACTCGTTATAATTCTTTGATGTCAACACCGAAAAATTGTGAAAAGAGATCAGATATTTTTGAACTGTGGTTTTTTCTGACAGATATTTCTAACAAACAATCGAGTTCCAATTTTTGATTTGTAATTTCTACGTCATTTTCTTTCAAAATGCGCATCACTTTACTCATATTTTTATATTCAAATTGAAGTTGGAATTCTTTGTTTATTGTTCGTTCAACAATTTTTGAAGCTTCAAGCGCTAATTGTGCACCTGTTCTGTAAGCGTTAATTAATCCGCCAACACCAAGTTTTACGCCGCCGTAATAACGTACAACTATAATTAAAATGTTAGTAACTTCAAAAGATTGAATTTGACCATAAATTGGCATTCCTGCAGAATTATTTGGTTCCCCGTCGTCATTAGCTCTATACTGTATCGTTTCTGTTCCAATTTGATAGGCGTAACACCAATGTCTGGCTGCATAATGTTCTTTTTTAACGGCTTCTAAATGTTGCTTTATTTGTTCTTCATTGGTAACAGGAAAAGCAAAGCCGTAGAACTTACTGTTTTTGTCTTTAAATAATTCGCCTTGAGCAGGCTTTGTAATTGTTTTATAAATATCGTCTTCCATTATGCTAAAGTGACTAATAAGATTGCAATTAAGGCTAAAATAATACCAATCCAGTTTTTCTTAGAGATGTTTTCTTTAAAGAATATTAAACCGATTAATGTAGAGAGTGCTAAAATTGCAATATGATTTATTGTAAATAAAGTAGAGCTTTCTGTGTTTTCAACACGTAAGGCCATTAATAAAAAATGTATAGATCCATAATTAACGATACCTAAAGCGAAGCCAAAAGGAATGCATTTTAATTTAAAAATGCTTTTGTTTTTTAAAGCTTTAAAAATTAAAAGCGATACGCCAATTACAGCTGCCATTGCAAATATTGTTGCTGAGAATAAAGGAATGTTATCATCTGGTGCAAAATAATTGATAGAAGTATCTATTGTGCCAGAACCTAAAAATAAAATGATAGGTAAGTAAATAGATTGTTTTAGAATACCATTTTCTTTCTGTTTTATTGAAGTAAGATATACGGCAACTAAAGCTAATATAATTCCTAAGATTTTTTGAATGCCTATACTTTCTTTGAAAACTAAAATACCAAATACAATAGGAATAATAACACTCATTTTACTAGAAACGGAGGCTACTGAAAGGCCATTTTTCTGAGCCGTTAGTGCCATAACGTTAAATATCGCTATAAATAGAAATCCTAACATTATAGCGGCTACAAACCAATTAGATTGAACTATTTCGGTAGGGTTAATGTTGTCTTCGTATAAAAAGAATCCACAAAAGAAGGCAACAAAATAATTGATAACAATAACTTGTAAGGTGTCAATGTTAAATTTCTTCAATAGTTTAAATACCACAAAAATTGCAGTAGAAGATAAAATACTAATGAGTAAGTATATCAAAAAAGCTCTTTTTTAGTTTCAAAAAGTGTAATAATGTCTTCTTTGGTTTCGTCTATATTCCAAGTATGAAAACCCATTGCTGCAGCAGTGTCTGTATTATCTTTAGTATCGTCAATAAAGAGGCATTCGTTAGCTATAAGATTATTTTCTTTTAACACAAATTCGAAAATATCAGTATTTGGCTTTCTAAAATGAATTTCTTGCGATAAATAAAAGACATCAAAGCAAGCTTTAAATTCCTGAAAGAATGGTGTTGTAGATTTTACAGAATCAATATGTAAATCATTGGTGTTGCTTAACAGTATAAGCGTGTACTTTTTTTGTTCTGCTAAATTTTGAATAAATTCTAATCTGTATTTCGGAAAATCTTTCAAGATAGAATTCCAAACGTCAATGAGTTGTGTTTCTTCTATATTTGAAAATTTACTTTTATAAAAATCAACAAATTCTGAGGTCGAAATTTTTCCAACTTCATAAAGTTCATTGGTTGCATTCATTTCTGCATCTAACGCTTCAATTTGAAATAAATCTAAAGCATTTTGCATAGCGCCTTGCTTATCTAAATTGATAAATACATCGCCAAAATCGAAAATTAGTGTTTTAATTTTACTCATTTATTCTTGGTTGCACTTAGTAGAGTCTAAATGCTTTTTTTGTTATTGTAATCTATTAATTTTATTTAAATACCTGTTAGGTTTTTAAAACCTGTTAGGTCTTATTGTTTTTAGCTTATCCTCTAAAATATCAGTTTCAGAAATTAATTGTCCTTTTAGTTCAGGTGCTTTTGTGCCTTCATTAAATTGAGAATGACCAACAAAAATTCGTGCTTCGTCCCAAAGCTCTTCATCAATAAAGGTTTGTAATGTTTTTGCACCACCTTCAATAATTATAGAATTGATGTTTTTATGATGTAAAACGTCACAGATTTGTTTCGCTATTGCGTCTTTTAAGTCCCAATTTATAAATTCTATTTTCTTGCTTTGAGATTTGTTCTTCTCTGAATTTATTACAATCGTTTCGGCCTCATCATTAAAAATACTAGCATCTGTATTGAGTTTTAAATCCTTATCTAAAACCACTCTAATCGGATTTTTGCCTGTCCAATCTCTAACGGTTAAACTCGGATTATCTTCTAAAACCGTATTCGTTCCAACTAAAATAGCTTGTTCTTCGGCTCGCCATTTGTGCACAAGCTGACGCGAATAAGGATTAGTAATCCAAACTGGTTTTTGCTCGTCTCTAGTTTTTGGTGCAATAAAACCATCTTTGGTTTCCGCCCATTTTAATATAATATAAGGACGCTTTTTATTATGAAAGGTAAAAAAGCGTTTGTGATGTTCCTTACATTCTGTTTCTAAAACACCAACAGTAACATTACAACCTGAAGCTTTTAATTTTGCTATTCCCTTTCCTGCAACTTCCGGATTATCATCGATACAGCCAATAACCACATTCGGAATTTTATGAGATACAATTAAATCACTGCAAGGAGGTGTTTTTCCAAAATGACTACAAGGTTCTAAAGTGACATAAATGGTGCTTTTTGCTAAAAGCGACTTGTCTTTTACGGCGTTAATTGCGTTAACTTCAGCGTGGTTTCCACCGTATTCACAGGTAAAACCTTCGCTAATTATAGTGTTATTATACACAATGACAGCGCCAACCATTGGGTTGGGTCTTGTGCTTCCTAATCCGTTTTTTGCAATTTGTAAACAGCGATTTATGTATGTTTCGTGAGTAGTCAATTTTAGAATTTTATTTTTACATCCTGGATTTCATTAACGGTATAGGTTGAAGAATATCCCATAATCTTATATTTTATAGCGCCTTTGTAATGTAATTTTAAACTCTGGGTTAGTAAACTACCTAAAAGGCTTCCTAGGTTTTTATCACTAGTAAGGCTTGCTGTCGCTACTTTAACCGTTAGCGGAATGGTAAAATTTTTCCTTCTAGGAACATCAAATTCATCCGAAATTACAGAAGCCAGTTCTAAATCATTAAGGTATACTTTGAGGTCGTCGGTTTTTAAAGTACCGCCAACATCATTTTTATTTAGAAATAATGCTTCAGCTCTAATCGTGATGTTTTTAGAATTAGAATCTATAACTTCAATATTCTCTAACCTAACAAATTCAGGCTTTTTGGTAAAAGAACAGTTAAATAGGAGTGTAAAAATTAAGGAAAACATTAAGAGTCTTTTTGACATAAAATTCTTTTTATATGTATCTTCATGCCGAAAATAATTCAGCCTTAAAAATCAAAATTTAGTGCGTAAAGATACTATTGTTATTCGAGAAATTGAAGCCAAGGATAATCCTAAAATTGCAAAAGCGGTAAGGAGTGTTTTAATAGAAATGGGTGTTCCTAAAGTGGGCACGGCTTATGAAGATTCTGCATTAGATTGTATGACAGAAACCTATGAAGAGGCAAAGAAAGCTTATTTTGTAGTAGAAGATGAAGATGAAATTATTGGAGGTGCTGGAATTTCGCCTTTAGATAATTACGATGGTAATATATGCGAATTACAAAAAATGTATTTTATGCCAGAAGCTAGAGGAAAAGGTTTAGGTAGTGAAATGATGGCTAAATGTCTCAATTTTGCTAAGCAATCTGGTTTTGATCAATGTTATTTAGAAACGATGCCTTACATGGATGACGCTAGAAAACTTTATGAAAAAGTAGGTTTTAAATCTATTGAAAAACCAATGGGGAATACCGGACATTATTCATGCACCGTTTGGATGCTAAAAGATTTGTAGTTGTGAGATTATTAGACCTTAAAAATAAATTTCATTCAGAATTAGATGCTATTTACGGAAAGAACGAAGTGGGAAGCTTTTTCTATTTGTGTTCTGAACATTATTTGAATATTCTTAGAATTCAATTGACTTTAGAGCCTGAACTTAAGATTGAAAATTCTAAAACAAAACTTTTTATTAAAGCAATAAAGCATTTAAAAGCACAAAAACCGATTCAATATTTATTAGGGGAAACAGAGTTTTTTGGTTTGACTTTTAAAGTGAATAAAAATGTTCTTATTCCACGACCAGAAACCGAAGAATTAGTAGATTTAATTATTAAATCTCATGCAAAGGAAAGTGAGGCTGCTAAAATTAAGATTTTAGATATCGGAACTGGTTCTGGTTGTATTGCAATTTCTTTGGCTAAAAAATTACCTAATGCTCAAGTTTATGCGTTAGATGTGAGTCGTGAGGCTCTAAATATGGCAAAGCAAAATGCGGAACTCAACAAAGTGAATATTACATTTGTAGAAGCTAGCATTCTAGATTATAATTCTATATCTCAATTTGAAGGCGAATCTTATTTCGATGTTATTGTGTCTAATCCGCCTTATGTAAGAGAATTAGAAAAAGAAGAAATTCTGCCTAACGTTTTAGAAAACGAACCTCATTTAGCTTTGTTTGTAGAAGACCATAATCCTTTGTTATTTTACAAAGCCATTACTAACTTCGCAATTCAAAAATTAAAACCAAAGGGTGTTCTTTATTTTGAAATTAATCAATATCTCGGAGAAGAGACGAAAGCTTTGTTAGAAGAAAAGCATTTTGAAGATGTAGCGTTATTGAAAGATTTAAATGGAAATGATAGAATGCTTAAAGGAAGAAAATTATAATATGAAAAGTATAGCCGTTTTTTGTGGAAGTAGTGAAGGTAACGATCCTGAAATCTTAAATGAAGCCTACCAATTAGGAGAAACTTTAGCGCATAAAAATATTACTTTAGTTTATGGTGCTGCTAAAATTGGCCTTATGGGAAAAGTAGCAGAAGGCGTTTTAAAGCATAATGGAAATGTTATCGGAATTATTCCAAACTTCCTAAAAACAAAAGAAATTGTACATACAAAACTTTCTGAATTAATTGTTACGGATAATATGCACGACCGTAAAGTGATTATGTATGAAAAGAGTGAAGGTTTTATTATAATTCCTGGAGGTTTTGGAACCATGGACGAGTTTTTTGAAATCACCACTTGGGGACAACTCGGGTTACACACCAAACCTATCGGTATTTTAAATACCAATGGTTATTACGACGCTTTAATTGAGCAAAGTAAAATGATGGTAAAGCGTGGTTTCTTATCTCAAGAAAATTTAGAAGCCGTTGTTGTAGATAGCACTATTGAAGGTTTATTAGAAAAAATGAATAATTACAAACCATTGCCAGCACCAAAATGGTTAAATAAGGAAGGGCTTTAAATTCTGGCGTAAGCAGAAATTAACCTTTTTAATATTAATAGCACACATCCCTAAAGAATGAATACACAAGAGAAAATAAATACACTTCGCGAAGAATTACGTCAGCATAACTATAATTATTACATTTTAGATGATGCAACGATCAGTGATTACGATTTTGATATTAAATTAAAAGAACTTCAGGCTTTAGAAGAAGCGCATCCAGAGTTTTTTGATGCTAATTCACCAAGTCAACGTGTAGGTGGTTCTGTGACCAAGAATTTTAAAACAACGGTTCACGATTCTAGAATGTATTCTTTAGATAATTCATATTCTAAAGAAGATTTATTAGACTGGGAAGCCCGCGTTAAAAAAATGGTTGATGGTGATGTTGGTTATACTTGTGAATTAAAATACGATGGAGCTTCCATAAGTTTAACTTATGAAAACGGAAAATTATTAAGAGCGGTAACACGTGGTGATGGTGTGCAAGGCGATGAAGTTACAGCGAACATTAAAACGATAAATACGGTGCCTTTGCAATTAAAAGGCGAATTTCCGGAGCGTTTTGATATTAGAGGTGAAATTGTTTTACCTATTGAAGGCTTCTTAAAAATGAATGAAGAACGTGTTGAAAATGAAGAAGAACCTTATAAGAATCCTAGAAATACAGCTTCAGGAAGTTTAAAACTACAAGATAGTGCAGAAGTTGCTAAACGCCCTTTAGAATGTTTATTATACAGTATTATTGGTAATAACCTGAATTTAGAATCGCAATTTGATGGCTTAGAAAAGGCGAGATCTTGGGGATTTAAAGTGCCACAAGAAGCTAAATTAGTACATTCAATTGATGAAGTTTTAGAATACATTAGTTATTGGGACGAGCATCGATTCAATTTACCATTTGAAATTGATGGCGTTGTGGTAAAAGTAAATAATTTGCACCAACAAGATGAATTAGGGTTTACCTCTAAAGCACCACGTTGGGCTATGGCTTATAAGTTTAAAGCCGAACAGGTTTCTACTTTATTAAACGAAATTACATACCAAGTAGGGCGTACAGGAGCAATTACGCCTGTAGCAAATTTAGAACCCGTGCAATTGGCTGGGACTATTGTTAAGCGCGCTTCGCTTCATAATGCAGACCAAATAGAGAAATTAGATATAAGAATAGGAGATACTGTATTTGTAGAAAAAGGCGGTGAAATTATTCCAAAGATTATTGCGGTAGATTTAACGCAACGTCCAGAAAACTCTGTGCCTACAGAATACATTAAGCATTGCCCTGAATGTGATACTGAACTCGTAAGATTAGCAGGAGAAGCAAAACATTATTGTCCTAATTATAATGGCTGTCCAACTCAAGTTGCAGGAAGAATTCAGCATTATATCTCTAGAAAAGCGATGGATATTGATGGGTTAGGAGGTGAGACTGTGATTTTATTAGTTAAAGAAGGTCTTATAAATAACTATTCTGATTTATACGAGTTAACGGTAGAGAAAGTGATTCCATTAGAGCGTATGGCACAGAAAAGTGCCATTAATTTAGTAAATGGTATTGAGGCTTCGAAGCAAATTCCGTTTGAGCGTGTGCTTTTTGCTTTAGGGATTCGTTATGTAGGAGAAACAGTGGCTAAAAAACTAGCTAAGCATTATAAATCTATTGATGCTTTAATGTTTGCTTCTATATTAGATTTAGTGACAGTAGATGAAATAGGAGAACGTATTGCGCAAAGTGTTGTTGCGTTTTTTAGTTCTGAAGAAAACAAACAGATTATTGAACGATTAAGAAGTTTTGGTGTGCAATTAGAAATATCAGCAGATAAATTAGCCAACCAAACAGAAAAACTAAAAGGACAAACATTTGTAGTATCAGGAGTATTTGAAACAATTTCTAGAAATGAGCTTAAAAAGCTAATAGAAGATAATGGCGGCAAAGTGTCTTCGTCTATTTCATCTAAAACAAGCTTTTTAATTGCAGGAGATAAAATGGGGCCGAGTAAACGTACAAAAGCAGAGAGTTTGGGTATCAGTATTTTAACAGAAGAGGCGTTTTTAGCTGATTTCAAGTAAATTCTTACGTTAATACAAATATTTTATCGATTAAATACGTTAATATGCGTTAATGTGTTAAAAATATTTATATTTGTTGTTGTAATTAAGGGGTTAATTAAATGTTAGTACATAGAATTTTAAAAATAATTATATTGCTCTTGGGGTCTGTATATATACTTCTTCAAAGCTTAGCTTTAGAAGTAGAGGGAGATGCTGTAGGAACATTAGCATTTATTTTGCTCACATATCTTTATTTGGGCTGGACAGAGAATAAGTCAAAACTATTCTCATCATTTTTATTACTGTTTACATCTGCACATATTATAAGTTTTATAATTTGGTTTATGCCAATGGTTGAAGACGGAGAGCCAGATTATCTCTATTATGTAGCTAATATGCTTTGTATATTGTCTTATACTTTACTTATCATAAAGATGTTTATTCACTTTAATTTGAAAGCAGTTTTGTCTCAATTGACTGTTCCTATAGTAATTTTAGTGATTCTAGATATTTTTTGTGTGACGTTAATTTCAAGTACTACAGAAGGTGCTTTTACTTATTATGAATATATACTTGAGTATTTTTATAATGCAGTTATAATGATGCTTTTATCAATTGCATTGATTAATTATATGTATCGAAATAATAATAAATCTATGCTTTTTTTAATAGGAGCTATATTTATGGTCTTTTCAGAAATAATTCAGTTAGCCTATTTTTATATTTTAGATATTAATATTTTAGGTTTCGTTTATTCTACATTTCTAGTAGTCGCATTTTCGTTTTTCTACATTCAATCACAACATCCTGTTACTGATCCGATTACAGAATATAGTGATGAAGACTTGGATGTTTTATAGAAATAAAACACATACTATACTTACTAAATTATTGATTTTGTGCTTTATGGCTTAATCAATATGTTTTCAGCCTTTATAAATAAAGTTTTTGTAATATGAATTATTCATATTTTATTGTAATTCTTCAATTTAGAAGCGGAATTTGTAATCATATAATTACATAAGAACTTTTTTTGACCCTATGAAATTCAATATGGTCATCAAACCACAATAGATACACCTTCTGAAGCTACTTTTTTCCCTGGTTCAAAGTAAAAATCAACTTTACCAAGATAAAGACCAAAGCATCCCACTTGATTTACAAGCACATCTTTACCTAGGCTGTTCTTTTCAATTGTTGGTTTCGGTAAAAAAGTATGCGTATGCCCACCGATAATAAGGTCTATGTTTTTTGTTGCTCTCGCTAAACTTATGTCACTAACTTTGTTTGGGCTATTTTTATATTCATAACCTAAATGTGATAAACAAATCACTAGATCACAAGATTCTTCTTCTTTTAATATGCGAGACATATCTTGTGCTTTTTCTATCGGATTATGGTAAACAGTTTCTTTATACATGTCTTTACCAACTAATCCATCGAGTTCAATACCTAAACCAAATATGCCTATTTTAATACGATCTTTACTTATGATTCTGTAAGGTTTAACATGTGTATCCATTACTGTATTTGAAAAGTCGTAATTTGCAGAAACAAATTCAAAATCAGCATGAGGAATTTGATTATATAAACCATCAATACCATTATCAAAATCATGATTACCAATAGTGGCAACATCATATTTTAACATGCTCATTAGTTTAAACTCTAATTCACCACCGTAATAATTAAAATAAGGTGTTCCTTGAAAAATATCACCAGCGTCTAATAATAAGGTATTAGGGTTTTCTTTTCTTATAGATTCAACTAATGTTGCACGTCTTGCGACTCCTCCTTTGTTAGCATTTCGACCATCTTCAGGTCCAAAAGGATCAATATGGCTATGTACATCATTAGTATGTAAAATGGTGATTTTTTTCGTTTTAGATGAACTAAAAGACTGTAAACTTAGAGCTCCAACACCTGCTAAAACAGTTGCTGCAGTTGATTTTTGTATAAAATCTCTTCTTTTCATAATTTAATCTTCTAATTTAATAAAACGTTGATCTTGTTTAGGATTGATAGTATCTTTCTTTTTGAAATTATCAATAAGAATATTTCTTATTTTGTAGTCTAAGGAATATAACCCTTCATTTGGGTGAAAAAATGTCATTCCATCACCACCATCATAAAGGTAGTCGTTGGTGGCAACATAATATATTTTGTTACTATCTATAGGTTCTCCATTAATAGTAGCAGAACTCACAGCATCATTTTTATCTAAAGTTAATTGTAATTGACTTGATATCGGATGGGCACGTTTTGCTTTAGATAGGTACTCCATCATTAAATTAATCTGTGTTCCTTTTAGTGCCGCTACAACAATAGAGTTCTCAAAGGGCATTACCTGGAAAGCTGTTCTTGTTGTAATATTTCCTTTAGAAATTATAGAACGAATACCACCATGATTAAGTAAAACAAAATCAATATTCTTTTGAGTTCGTTTATTAAAAATAATATTTCCTTCGCTATAAACTGCATCAGCCATTAAATTTCCAATAGCTGTATTTAATTTACCGTCCGTTTTAGTATATGTTTCTGGTGCATAAGAAATAACACTATCCATATCTTTATTAACATGTAATCTATAAGGTTTGATGTAATCTTCTATTGCTTGATCAGATTTTATGTCATTATCTATAACAATACGTTTTCCTTCTATTTTTGATAATTTAGGTGATGCACAAGAAAAAATGAGCAACAATAAGCAGAGTTTAAAAATATGTTTAAGTATCATTGAATAACTTATATGAAGTTTGTAATAATATATGAGTGCTTTTATTAAATTTGCAGAAATGTAAAGGTAAATGATTTTAAAAGCATTTAAAGAAAAATCTAATCGAAAATATATTAACAAATTATTGACTACACGTCAATCTAATGTTAATAGTAATAAAATAAAGACCGTTGCCGTTCTGCTTAACTCAAGTGAATTTCATGAATTTGAAGTTTTCAGAGTTTATTTTAAAGAATTAGGATTAAATTCGACTAAGCATAAAATTGTAGCTTTTACTTTAGATGATAAATTAGAGCATAATAAATGGAATGCTCATTTTAGTCCTAAAGATTTTGGATGGAAAGGGAAAATAAAAAATGCGGATTTAGAGACTTTTATTAATACGCCTTTTGATTTGTTAATATGCTTTTATAAAAATGATGTTTCACAGTTAAATTTAATAACCGCAGCATCTAAAGCTGCTTTTAAAGTAGGAATTTCATCAGAAGATGAACGTTTATATGATTTAATAATTGATGTAGATTTAAAGGATATCAATATTTTTAAACAAGAATTAAAAAAATACTTAAATATTTTAAAAAAATTATAATGACCAAATTTATAGGGACAGGTGTTGCTTTAATTACACCATTTAATGCAGATTTAAGCATAGATTTTGATGCTTTAGAGCGTTTAGTAGAATATAATATTGCTAATGGTACAGACTATTTAGTAATAAGCGGAACAACAGGAGAAAGTGTAACGGTTACGCCAGCAGAAAAAAAAGAACTTATAACATTTATTTCTAAAATTAATAATGGAAGATTACCATTGGTATTAGGAATTGGTGGAAACAATACTTTGAGTGTCATTGAAGAAATTAAATCTACAGATTTCTCAACTATAGATGGTATATTATCTGTAACTCCTTATTACAGTAAACCTACACAAGAAGGGATTTATCAGCATTTTAAAGCGATTTCTGCAGTAGCACCAAAACCTATTATTTTATATAATGTTCCTGGTAGAACGGCATCAAACATGTCTCCAGAAACAACTTTAAGATTAGCAAAAGACTTTGATAATATTGTAGCTGTAAAAGAAGCAGGAAATAATGTGCATCAATATTTAGAATTATTAAGATCTAAACCAAAAGGCTTTTTAATCTTATCTGGTGATGATGATTTAGCTTTAGGCGTTGCTTTAGCTGGTGGGTCTGGTGTTATTTCTGTAATAGGGCAAGCTTTACCTAAAGAATTTTCTGAAATGATAAGATTAGGTATTGCACGTAAAGCTAAAGAAGCTTATGATATTCATTTTAAATTAATGCCTATAACTGCTCTTATTTTTTCTGAAAATAATCCTTCAGGAATTAAAGCTGTTTTAAGTGCTTTAAATATTTCAAAACCAGATGTGCGTTTACCTCTTGTAGAAGCTACAGATCAGTTAAAATCTAAAATAGAATCTGAGCTAAAAGTTTTAGGTAAAAGTTAAATTTTATATAAATTGATTTTAGGCCTATTTACAAGGCTTACTTTAGCATATAATAATTGTTTTTAAAATCCGTTAATAATGTTTACTTTTGCACACTGTTTAATATTTATGAAGAGAGGAATTTACATATTACTTATAAGTATCTTTTTTGTTTCTTGTAGCGATTATCAAAAAGCACTGAAATCTGAAGATACAGCTGCTAAGTATGATATGGCTACAGAGCTATACAATGCTGAGAAGTGGAGCAAGTCTTACAAACTATTAGAACAAATTCTTCAACAGTATAGAGGGAAACCACAAGCGGAGAAAATAACATTCATGCATGCCATGTGTTCTTATCAACTAGGGGATCATTATATTTCAAGTTTTCACTTTGATAAATTTGCAGATATCTATCCTAAAAGTGAAAAAGCAGAACAAGCAGCATTTTTAGCAGCTAAAGGATATTATTTTAATTCTCCAGTTTATTCTAAAGAGCAGAAAGAAACTATTGAGGCTATTGAGAAGTTACAATTATTTGTAAATAGGTATCCAAACTCTCAATATTTAGATGAAGCTAATACTTTAGTTAAAGAACTAGATTTTAAATTAGAGAAAAAAGCGTTTGAAATCGCTAAACAATATAATACGATTGCTGAATATAAAGCTTCAATTAAATCATTTAATAATTTTTTACTTGAGTTTCCAGGAGCTTCTTTAAGAAGTGAAGCTTTTTATTATAGATATGATTCTGCATATAATTTAGCTATTTTAAGTGTGAATTACTTAAAAGAAGAACGAATTAAAGATGCGATATCTTATTATGACGCTTTAATAAAAGCATATCCAAATTCGGATCATTCGGAGATTTCGATTGAAATGAAAGAGGAATTACAACAACAATTAAATACGTTTACTACTAAAAGTTGAACATTATAATGATGGATTTAAAAAAGACACATGCACCAGTAAGTACAATAACTTATGATAAGAACGAAATTGATGCTCCAACAGATAATATCTATGAAGCCATTTCTGTAATTGCTAGACGTGCTGAACAAATTAATACAGATATCAGAAGAGAGTTAATTGACAAACTTGAAGAGTTTGCAACTTATAATGATAGTCTTGAGGAAGTTTTCGAAAACAAAGAACAAATTGAAGTTTCTAAGTTTTATGAAAAATTGCCAAAACCTCATGCTTTAGCTGTTCAAGAATGGCTTGATAATAAAATTTATCACAGAAATGCTGATGATACTCAGTCATAAATAAAAAAGCCTTAGATGTCTATTCTTAAGGATAAAAATATTTTATTAGGTATTACCGCTGGTATTGCCGCATATAAATCTGCTAATTTAGTCAGATTATTCATTAAAGCAGGTGCTAACGTTAAAGTCGTTATGACACCTGCTTCTAAAGAATTTGTAACTCCTCTTACGCTTTCAACATTATCTAAAAATCCTGTATGTTCCACTTTTGTTGGTGAATCAGATGAAAATGAAGATGATGAAGTTTGGAACAACCACGTAGATTTAGGGCTTTGGGCAGACCTTTTTGTTATTGCTCCTGCCACAGCTAATACTATGGCTAAAATGGCCAATGGTGTTTGTGATAATATACTTTTAGCGGTGTATCTTTCTGCTAAATGTCCTGTTTATTTCGCTCCGGCAATGGATTTGGATATGTATAAACATGAATCTACAAAAAACTCCTTCGAAAAATTAATCTCTTACGGAAATAAAATGATTCCTGCTGGCACTGGCGAATTAGCGAGTGGTTTAGTTGGTGAAGGTCGTATGGCTGAGCCAGAGGATATACTTAGTTTTATAGAGAAGGATGTTTTAGATCAATTACCATTGCAAGGCAAGCGTATTTTAATTACAGCCGGACCAACACATGAAGCTATAGATCCTGTACGTTTTATAGGAAATCATTCTAGTGGTAAAATGGGATTTGAAATCGCTAAAGCAGCATCAAATTTAGGAGCAGAAGTTATTTTAGTATCTGGGCCAACGCATCAAACCTTAATCAGCAATCTTGTTAGTATAAAATCTGTGGTTAGTGCAGAAGATATGTATAACGAAGTGCATAAACATTTCAATACATCAGATATTGCTATTTTATCTGCTGCAGTTGCAGATTACAAACCTAAGAATGTTGCTACTCAGAAAATAAAAAAGAAAGATTCAACGTTTACTATTGAGTTAGAAAAAACTAAAGACATTTTAAAGTCACTAGGTGAAATTAAAAAAGATCAATTTTTAGTTGGCTTTGCTCTAGAAACAAACAATGAATTAGAACATGCAAAAGGAAAATTAGAATCTAAAAATTTAGATCTTATTGTGCTTAATTCATTACAAGATAAAGGCGCAGGTTTTGGAGTGTCAACAAATAAAGTTACATTTATAACATCAGCTAATGTTGTTATTGAAAATGAACTAAAATCAAAAGCAGAAGTTGCTCAAGATTTAATGCACCTTATATTAA
The DNA here is from genome assembly GCF_019278425.1 of Winogradskyella sp. HaHa_3_26. Taxonomy (NCBI): domain Bacteria; kingdom Pseudomonadati; phylum Bacteroidota; class Flavobacteriia; order Flavobacteriales; family Flavobacteriaceae; genus Winogradskyella; species Winogradskyella sp. HaHa_3_26. The sequence goes on from NZ_CP058981.1 coordinate 3,303,342, forward strand.
AACAAACTCATGCGTAACCTATTTTTATTATTTGCTTTTTTATGCAGTTCTGTTGTTATAGCACAGGAATTGAATTGTACAGTAACTGTTTTAGCTCAACAGACAGGTAATGAAAATGATGTTATTTTTAAAACTTTAGGTAATCAGCTTACAGAGTTTGTAAATAATACTAAATGGACAGATAAAAAGTTTGGTCAGCAAGAGCGTATTAATTGCAGTATGGTAATTAATGTTACAGAACAGAGTAACAATTTATTTTCTGCTACGCTTCAAGTATCTTCATCAAGACCCGTTTTTAATTCTACTTACAGTACACCTGTTTATAATTATAATGATAGAACTTTTAATTTCGAATATTTAGAATTTCAAAATTTAGTTTTTAATCCAACGCAATTCGAATCTAATTTAATTTCAGTCTTATCATTTCATGTGTATATGATTTTAGGAATGGATGCAGATTCTTTTGAACTAAATGGAGGTGATGAATATTTTAATCAGGCACAAACAATAGCAAGTTATTCACAACAGTTAAGTGGTCAAGGTTGGAAATTAGAAGACGGATTACAGTCTCGTTTTTCTTTAATAAACAATCTAACCTCTCCGATATATAAAGGTATGAGATCGGCGATGTACAAATATCATATTGAAGGATTAGATTTAATGAATAATGGTGCTAAAGAAGGCAAGTCTCAAATCATTGCATCATTAGAAGATTTAAATAAAGTACATAGCCTAAGACCAAATTCTTATTTAATGCGCGTCTTTTTCGATGCAAAAGCAGATGAAATTATGGATATTTTATCAGGAGGACCAAGTGTTAATATTACTGACGCTGTGGATATCTTAAATAAAATTGCGCCTATTCACTCTCAAAAATGGAGAAATATTAAGTTTTAAAACACACATTATTTACGTGTTTATATGACCAATTTATTCTTCTTGTTAAGATAGAATATTTAAATTCTTTTTGTGTTTTACTAATCCGTAAAATATTAATTTTACAATATTAAATTATAGACGATTGTTAACATCACTTTACATAAAAAACTACGCGCTCATAGATGAGTTAAAAGTATCATTTAATAATGGTTTAACTATTATTACAGGAGAAACAGGTGCCGGTAAATCTATTCTTTTAGGAGGTTTGTCATTAGTTTTAGGAAAACGCGCCGATTTAAGTCAGGTAAAAAATGCCAAGGAGAAATGTGTAATAGAAGCTGTTTTTGATGTTGCTAATTATGATTTAACAACTCTATTTAAAGCTTTAGATTTAGATTATGATGTGCAAACCATTATAAGAAGAGAAATCTTACCATCAGGAAAATCTAGAGCATTTATAAATGATACACCAGTAACATTAGAAAGCTTAGGAGTATTAAGTAGTAATCTTATTGACATCCATTCACAGCAGCAAACACAACAATTAACGCAAGACGATTATCAATTTAAGGTTATTGATGCTTTGGCTGCAAATAAATTGAATTTAGGTGAATTTTCTAAACAATTAAAAGTTTATAAAAAACTTGAGAAATCTTTAGAAGAATTAAAATCATCTAAATCTGAATTGATAAAAGAATACGATTATAACCTCTTTTTATCTAAAGAATTAAATGAAATTAATTTAGAGAAAATAAATCTTGAAGATTTAGAAGCACAATTTGAAGAATTAAATAATGTTGAAATAATAGGAGAGAAGTTAACAAGTGCAAAAGCAATATTAAGTGCTGAAGATTTAGGAGTTACAGATCAGCTTAATTCAGTAAAACAAGAATTGTCTAAAATTGCAACTTTTGGTACTTCATATGAAAACTTAAAGGAACGAATTATTAGTATCGGTATTGAGTTAGATGATATTCTTATAGAAATTGATGATTTAGAAGAAAAATTATCATCAGATCCTCAAGAACTAGAACGTATTAATAGTAAGCTTCAGATAATTAATAACCTATTTCAAAAACACTCTGTTTTAGATATTAATGAGTTAATTGAAATTAGAAACGAATTACAATTAAAAATTAATAATACAGAAAGCTTAGATCAATCTATAGCAGATAAAGAGCAAGAAATTTTAAAAGCTAATGATAAGTTAAATCATATAGCTTTAAAAATACATAAAAACAGAAAAAAGGTCATTCCTGTATTTGTTTCTAAATTAGAAGCTATTCTTGCTGAGTTAGGTATGCCAAATGCTAAATTTAAAGTAGAGTTAGAAGCACTTGATCATTTTGCTAAAAACGGAAAAGATAATTTGCAATTTTTATTTATGGCAAATAAAGGTTCTAGTTTCAATGAACTTAAAAAATCAGCTTCAGGTGGTGAGTTGTCGCGTATTATGTTAGCTATAAAATCTATTTTAGCAGAATATGTACAATTGCCATCCATAATGTTTGATGAGATTGACACCGGAGTTTCTGGAGAAATTTCTAACAAAATGGGAGATATAATGAAGCAGATGAGTCGTACAATGCAAGTGTTTACAATTACGCATTTACCACAGATTGCTGCCAAGGGAAGTTCGCATTTTAAAGTTTTTAAAACAGATATAGACGACGTTACTCACACAAATCTAAAGAAATTAACAGAAGACGAACGTGTGGTAGAAATTGCTCAGATGCTAGGCGGTTTAGCAATTACAGATTCTGCCATGGCGCATGCAAAAGAATTGTTGAATTAACTTTTAGAGATGAAAAATTATTTTCTAATTCTGTGTTTTATTACAAGTTTATTATCAGTGTCTTGTAATGATGATGAAGATCCTTGTGATGTTAATCACATCATTGTTAATGATGAATGCATTCCTGATTATATTTTTCCGAATAATGAAAATTTACAAAACGGAGATAAATATTATCATAAAGAATTTGGTGTCATTACATATAGTGACGGTCATTGGTTGGATGAGCGGAATGATGTAATTAAAGATTTAGAAATTAAAACCGATTAATAAGTTTAAAGTTTTATTAACTTTGAACTCTTAATATAGCTTATCAATAAATAAAAAAATAACATGTCTTATAATTTATTAAAAGGAAAAAGAGGAATCATATTTGGAGCATTAGATGAAAATTCTATCGCTTGGAAAACAGCAGAACGTGTGCATGAAGAAGGAGGAACGTTTGTTTTAACAAATGCACCAGTAGCAATGCGTATGGGCCAAATTAATGAACTTGCAGAAAAAACAGGATCACAAATAATCCCTGCTGATGCTACATCAGAAGAAGACTTAAAAAACTTAGTAGAGCAATCTATGGAGATTTTAGGAGGTAAAATTGATTTTGTTTTACACTCTATTGGTATGTCTATTAATGTGAGAAAAGGAAAGCATTATACAGATCAAAATTATGCTTGGACACAAAAAGGAACAGACGTTTCTGCAATGTCTTTTCATAAAGTAATGCAAACACTTTATAAGGCAGATGCAATGAATGAGTGGGGAAGTATTGTTGCTTTAACTTACATGGCTGCACAACGTGTTTTTCCAGATTATAATGATATGGCAGATAACAAAGCTTTTTTAGAAAGTGTAGCGCGTAGTTTTGGTTATTTCTTCGGAAAAGATAAAAAAGTTCGTGTTAATACAATTTCTCAGTCACCAACACCAACCACTGCAGGTAGTGGAGTTAAAGGATTTGATGGCTTTATTGCCTATGCAGATAAGATGTCTCCGTTAGGAAACGCTACAGCAATGGACTGTGCTAATTATACGATAACATTATTTAGTGATTTAACAAAACGTGTTACATTACAAAACTTATATAATGATGGTGGTTTTAGTAATATGGGAGTTAGTGATGCTGTTATGGAAGCCTTTGTAGATAAGCAATAACAAGTTTAATAATCTATATACTTTTAGCCGTTATGTTTATTCATAACGGCTTTTTTATGCTTCTTAATTTTAATACAGAACTAAAAACTGTGTTAAATATTTAACACTTTAGTTTATTAGTGTTTTTTTTGTCGATGTTTTCTTCATTTAAACGATTCAAAAGTTAAAGCTAAGATTGTTCTAAATAATTAACATATTTTTAGAGAATTACTAACTAAAATTTTTATTTAAATGAGAAAAATTACGCTAATGTTTTTTGCAATGTTACTTGTAGGTTATGCAAGTAACGCCCAGGTTTGTGGCGAAGTATTTATGGATTCTGGAGGAATAGAAGCTAGTTATGGTTCTAATGAATCATCTTCTACAACTATTACACCTGAAAACTCTGGAGATGTTGTAACGCTTGTATTTACATATGTTGATATTGAATCAAATAGTACTTCTGGCGGATGTTATGATTATTTAACTATCTATAATGGCCCAGATAATACTTATCCTATTTTAGCTGAGACTTTGTGTGGAGAAGTAAGTGGTGACGGAGGTGATCCAGGTGACAGCTATAGGATTAATTTAGGGGATTCATTTACATCTACAGATGCATCTGGTGCGTTAACTATTGAGTTTTCTTCTGATTCTTCAGTTCAAGAAACAGGTTGGGAAGCAAATATTATTTGTGGTCCCCCACCAACATGTACAGGACCAACAATTGACAGTTCTATAGCAGTAGAAGATAGCTGTAACCCAGATGGAACAGGAACATATAATGTAGAAATAGTGGTATCTGATGCTGGTGATGCAGGTAGTGTTTTTGACGATGGAACAAACACATATCCAGTAGTTGTAGGTACTATTATAGCAGGACCTTATACTAGTGGAGAAGAAGTAGCGATTACTTTAGATGTTCTTGATGGTGTATTTTGTGATTCATTTGTCGGTACATTTGAGTTTACATGCCCACCACCAGTTCCAGCAAATGACGATTGTGATAATGCCATAGCATTAACAGTAAATGCTGATTTAGAGTGTGCTGTAGTAACAAGTGGAACAAATTATGGTGCTACAGCTTCTTCTCAAGAAGATGATGTTGTAGGTACTCCTGATGATGATGTTTGGTTTAGTTTTGTAGCTACTTCGACATCACATGAAATTAAGCTAAACAATGTGGTTGCAGTTGAAGGAACTAATGTTGATATGGCAATGGGACTTTATGATGCTACTGGAGATTGTGCCAATTTAGTTGTTGTTGAGGATTCTGATCCCAATTCTTTTAGTGTTTCAGAATTGACAGTTGGAAATACATACTTAGTAAGAGTTTATGGATATTCTATTACTAAGACTACCTTTGATATCTGTGTAGGAACACCAGCACCACCACCAGCTAATGATGACTGTGCTAATGCTATTGTCATTAATGAGTCTGATGCATCTTGTAATAATTCAGTAGCAGGAACAACGGAGAGTGCTACTAACTCTGCAGATTATAGTTGCTCAACATTATATAACGAAGTTTGGTATGAGTTTACACCTACAACATCTGGTGTTTATAATGTAGAAAGAACTTTAGTTTCAGCTACATCATCTACTTATTTATCTATTTATTCTGGTAGTTGTGGTAGTTTAACTCAAATTAATTCAAGTTGTTATTCCTCTTCACTGGATGAAACTCTTACGGCAGGTGAAACGTATTTGATTTCTGTGGCTACTTATAATTCTAGTTCTATAGATTTTGAACTTTGTGTTTATCCAGCGCCAACGTGTTTTGCACCAGAAGCAGAAAGCTTTAGTGCTGCTTTTGTTGTTCCTGATTCAGTTGAATTAAGCTGGGGAACTCCTGATGATGGAACGCCTGAAAGTTATAATTGGGAAGTCGTTCCTGTTGGAAATGAGCAAGGTATTGGTACTATAGATTCTGGTAATGTAACTAGTCTTACCACAACAGTTTCTGGATTGACTGAAAATACATTGTATGACTTGTATATTCAATCTGATTGTGGAGGTGGTGATACAAGTGCGTGGGCAGGTCCATTTACATTCAATGTAGGTTATTGCTTTCCTTCCGGAACAAATGCTAGTACATATATTGATATTTTCACTACAACAGATGCTTCTGGTGTGAATATTGATAATTCTGCTTCTGGTTTTGCAACGGATAACTATGGTAATTATTTTGATACACATACCGTTAGTCTTGCTCCAGAAGAAAGCTTTGACTTTAGTTTAGAAATCGAAGGAGGTTCTGTTGGTGCTGCTATATGGGTAGATTGGAACAATGATTATGTTTTTGATATTTCTGAAGTTATGTTTACAACAACAGCTTATGGAAATGGGCCTTTTACAGGAACAATAGAAGTACCTGCAGGAACAGCCGATGGCGATTATAGAATGAGAGTGCTTATTGATTGGAATGATAATGAACCTGGTGATAATGACGCTTGTTCTTTTGGCAATGGAAGAGGAGAAGTTGAAGATTATAAAATAACTGTTGAGAATGCTCTTTCTACTTCAGATTTTGCTATTAGTACATTTACTTACTATCCAAACCCAGTTAAAAATACATTGACATTAAATGCTCAAAATACAATAGAGCAAGTGGCAATGTATAATATGCTAGGTCAAGAAGTATTAAGAGTAACACCTAATACTGTTGATAGTGATTTAGATATGTCGCAGTTACAAACAGGTACTTATTTTGTAAAAGTTACCATTGGTAATGTTACAGAAACAATAAGAGTGATTAAGCAATAGTTTAATTAACCTTTATAATTTTTTATTAAAAGCCGCTAATTTAGCGGCTTTTTTTATTGTTATAAATTAAGAGTTAATTAAAGTAAAAATGACTTTCTCTTAATCATTATTTCTATTAATGCCGTTTATCTTTGATATTTTCGCTTAGTCGATTACATTGTTAAATGATAGTTTTCTTTTTATGATTTAACATATTTTTAAAGAATACTAACTTAATTATATAAATTTATGAAAAAAATTACATTGATGTTATTTGTATTAGTAACCTTTTGTTGGCAATCTAATGCACAAGTACAAATAGGTGATGGCACAAATCAATCCCAAAATCTTCCTATAAATCCATATTTTGGGTATAGCTATTCACAAACAATTTATACATCTAATCAAATTAATGCTAATGGCACAATTACGGACATTTCATATCAATTTGATGGAAATTCTACAATTGATGCTTCAAAAGAATGGACTGTTTTTATAGGATATACTACAAAAACTGAATTCACATCAAACACTGATTGGGTAGATGTAAGTACTTTAACTCAGGTTTTTGAGGGAACAATAACTGTTGTTGGAGCAGGAAGTTCAGAGTGGATAAACATTGATATTACAGATTTTAACTATAATGGTACAGATAACCTTGTGATTGCAGTAAATGAAACAGCCCCAAGTTATGATGGTTCAGGTGATGATTTCTTATCAACGGCTGTTTCTTCAGTACAATCAATTGTTTCATATAGGGATAGTTCAGTTTTTGATCCTGCTAGTCCAGAAACAGCAAGTCAGATGCCTTTTTATATACCAAATATTATATTAAATGGTATTAATCAGACTTGTCCAGTTCCTTCTGATTTAACAGTAACTGACATTACAACAACTACAGCAGGTTTAGCTTGGACTGAAAATGGTTCAGCAACTTCATATAATATAGAAGTCTTAGAAGCAGGTGAAGCTGCAACTGGTACTGCAACAGATACAGGTATTGCTAACGGATTTACAAAAACAGGATTGACTTCAGGTACAAGCTATTTTTATTATGTTCAAGCAGACTGTACAGGTGGAGATTTAAGTGGATGGGCTGGTCCATTTACTTTTGCAACAGACTGTGAATTGTTCACTGTACCTTACTCTGAAAACTTTGATTTAACAGCTGCAGGTACATCAAATAATTCTACTGTACCAAATTGTTGGTCATTTATAGATGGTGGTTTAGGTTATGGTTATGTGAACTCTACTGATGGTAACTCATTTTATATGTATAATAGTTATGATTCTTCTGGAGATTACATTTTAGTAAGTCCTCAAACTACAGATTTATCCTCAGGTGATAATAGAGTTAGATTTGATTTAGATGGCAGTTTAGCAAATGAATTTATTGTTGGTACACTAACTGATCCTTCAGATCCTACAACCTTCACAGAAATTGAAACAGTTACTTTATTAACATCAGATTATGAAAGTTTTATTGTAAACATTCCTGCAGGTACAGATATGTATTTGGGCTTTAAGCATGGGCAAACAGCGGATTATAAATCATATAATATAGATAATATTGTTGTTGAGCCTATACCTTCTTGTTTAGAAGCTTCAGATTTAAGTGCTACAAATATTACAACAACTACAGCAGATTTATCTTGGACTGAAAATGGTACTACGTCTTTATATAATGTAGAGGTTGTTGTTTCTGGTGAGGTACCAACAGGTACTGCTACAGACGTTAGTGTTGCAAGTGGATTTACTAAATCTGGTTTAACAGAAACAACGGTTTATCAATTTTATGTTCAGGCTGATTGTACTGGTGGTGATTTATCAATATGGGTAGGTCCTTTTGAATTTGAAACACCTTGCGAAGCAATTTCAGTAGACTATACTGCAGATATGTCTTCTAATGTTCCAGATTTATGTTGGAAAGAAGCAGGCATAGGAGAAGTTATAGATGGACCTTCTGGCTTTGGTGCTTCAGACTGGAAAAGTGGTAGAGCTTTTACTACAGATAATGGAGATATAATAGATAGTAATGTAATTAATCTTTACGACAACGATGATAGAGAATGGTTGGTTTCTCCTTCTTTTGATTTAGATGCTATGGGAGCAGTTGCACTTTTGGTTAAAGTTGCTGTCACAGATTATAGATCCTCAGGGGTAAGTACAGAAACAAATACTGATGTTATGGGGTCGGATGATGAAGTACAGTTATTAATGACTTCAGATGATGGTGTAACGTGGACAAATATTACAACTTGGAATGTTACCAATCAACCATTAGTAACGGGTACAGATTATCTTGTAGATTTAAGTAGCATGGTTGGTAGTGTAAAGTTTGCATTCTTTGCATCTGATGGTGAAACTGATGATTCATTTGATTATGATTTTCATGTAGGAGTATTTGAGGTTAGTAACGCAGCATTATCTGTAAATGATTTTGAAAGTGAAGCTACTTTTACATATTACCCTAACCCAGTAAAAAATACATTAACATTAAATGCTCAAAATACAATAGAGCAGGTAGTAATGTATAATATGTTAGGTCAAGAAGTATTAAGAGCTACTCCAAATACTGTTGATAGTGATTTAGATATGTCTAACTTACAAACAGGTACTTATTTTGTTAGAGTAACAATTGGTAATGCTACAGAAACAATAAGAGTGATTAAGCAATAGTTTAATTAAAACCTATTATAATTTAAAGAGGCTGTCTATATATAGACAGCCTCTTTTTTATGAGTCAATTTTAAAGTATATATTAATCAATAACTTATTTGAAAGTTCTTTTTAAATAAGAATTTTAATAAGTTTTTGGATATTTAAAATGATTAATCCTTAATTATATCGCTGTATTCATGGAAAAAACCTTCAAGTAAATCCATGTTCTCATTAAAAAAGACCATAACATCTTGCCATGTGTTTTTATTATGGATTGATACTTTTTGATCTAATGGTAGATAAATACGAGAGATTTCTTTACCGTTTTCAAGTAAATATTCTTCTTCAAAAATAATTTCAGGTAAATAGTCACTCTTTAAAATCCCTTTTAAAGATGTTAGTTTTTCCCAATATTTAATTCGGTTTTCTAAATCATCTTCAATATCCAAGGCAATTAAAGCTGACTTTGTATCGAAATAAAATTTAAATGAAAACCCTTTGATTTTTGTATCATATAAAAGCCATTTTCTAGGGAATGATTTTCCGAAACTAATCCAGAATTCTTGTCTTAATAATCTTGATTCTTCTTTTGAAAACATTTAAATAAAATAAGCGATTAATATTCCTAAGCAAATAGCTACAAGTTTAGATAAGTTAAACTTATGCCCTTCACCTGTTTCAAACAAAATAGTAGTAGAAATATGTAAAAAGATACCAATAACAAAGGCATTTATAACATCTACATAAGTCGTCATTAAGCTAGAATGGTTTGAAATCAATGTACCAATAGGAGTCATAGCAGAAAAAATAACCAAAAATGTTACAATCTGAAATTTACTATAACTAGACTTTAGTAAAAACGTAGTAATTAATATGGCGATTGGTATTTTATGTATTAAAACACCATAAACCATATCATTGTGTTTATGAATAGGAAAACCTTCTAAGAAACTATGAATGCATAAACTGATAAAAAGCATCCAAGGAAACATTTTATCATTTTTATGAATGTGCACATGCCCATGTTCTGCTCCTTTAGAAAAGAATTCTAATATAATTTGAAGCAGAATACCACACATAATATACAAACCTGTAAGTTTGGCTTCTACATGTTCATAGACTTCTGGTAACAAATCAAAAAGTGTTAGCGCTAATAAAAAAGCACCACTAAATGATAGTAGTAATTTGGTGTAAATTGGTTTTTGCTTTTTAGTTAATAAAGCAATAACGACACCTATAATAACCGCGAGTAGAGGTAATAAATAACTATTCATGTAGTAATTTACTTAAAAATCATAATCATGCGTTCAGATGTTTGTGAGTGGTATTTATGTAATTTATAATCTCCAAATACATCTAACAAATATACACCTGCTTCTTCAAAAAGTTTTTCAAAATCTTTTAAGGTGAATGCCTTTACGCGTTCTTGAAATTCAAAATGTTGTCCATCTGCTTCAAAACTAATATCCTTTAGAATATAGCCATCTTTTACAGAACGTTTTTGATGAAAATCAATTCCATCAACAGTTTTTACATCTTCGGGAATTAAATTTTCAATAATGTAGTTTGTGTTCATAAAATCAATGACACCAAAACCAAATTCATTTAATTCTAATTTTATAGACTTAATGGTTTCAAGATTACATTTTTCATCATCAAAATAACCAAAACTAGTAAATAGGTTAAAAACGGCATCAAAAGTTTCAGGATATGGCTTACTCATATCATGAACCTTAAACTCTAAAGTTTCATTTTCAAATTGTTTGGCATGCGTAATACTTTGTTCAGATAAATCAACTCCTGTAACATTATATCCTAAAGAATTTAGATACACAGAGTGCCTTCCTTTACCACATGCTAAATCTAAAATTTTGCCTTGTTCCGGTAGATTAAGATAATCCGTAAGATTATCCATAAAATTTTGAGCTTCTGTATAGTCTCTATCTTTATATAAAATATGGTAGTAAGGTGTGTCAAACCATGATGCGTACCAATGTTCTGCTGATTTAGTCATATTTATATCCTATGAAAATAGGAGCCTTTTTAGTTAATATAATTAGTAATCATTACGATTATAACGTGCGTATAACCTCTTTGTAGCTAAAAAAAAGATCATCATTTTTAGTTTAAGTTTTATAATGATATATCCTAGTTGATGTTTTAGGATGTCATCCTGCAAAAATAGCGTATTTTTGCAATTTATTTGACGGAACTCATGGACAATAATTACAAGATGTTAGCCAAGACTTTATTTGGCTTCGAAGATATTTTAGCAAATGAACTTACACAACTCGGTGCTACGCAAGTAGAAAAAGGAGTTAGAAATGTAAGTTTTGTAGGCGATAAAGGTTTTATGTATAAAGCAAACCTTGGTCTAAGGACAGCTATTAAAATATTGAAACCTATCCATTCTTTTAGAGTGACAAGAGAAGAGGATCTTTACAAAAACGTAAAGAATATGAAGTGGGAAGAATATTTAAAGGCTACAGGTTCTTTAGCGGTTGATGCTACGGTTCATAATAGTGTGTTTACACATTCGCAATACACAGCTTTAAAAACTAAAGATGCTATTGTAGATCGTTTTAGAGAAAAAGAAGGTGTACGTCCTGATGTAGATTTACGTTTTCCGGATTTAAAAATTAATGTCCACATAGATCGCCAACGTTGTACAATTTCTCTAGATACTTCTGGAGAATCATTACACAGACGTGGTTACAAATCGGCTACCAATATTGCACCGATTAATGAAGTTTTAGCAGCAGGATTAATAATGTTGAGCGGTTGGGATGGTCAATCTGATTTTATGGATCCGATGTGTGGTAGTGGAACTATGTTAGCAGAAGCAGCGATGATTGCTTGTAATATTCCTCCAAATTTAATGCGAAAAGAGTTTGGTTTTGAACGTTGGGAAGATTGGGATGTAGATTTATTTGAAAAAATAGAAGAATCGTTACTTAAGAAAACACGAGATTTTCATCATAAAATATTAGGTTACGATAAATCTCCTTCAGCCGTTGTTAAAGCTAAGGAAAATATGAAGAATGCTCATTTAGATGAATTTGTACATATTCAGCATGAAGATTTTTTCAAAACTCAAAAATCAGGTGATGAGAAACTACATATGGTTTTTAATCCTCCGTATGGAGAACGTTTAGATAATTTAAATGTTGAAGAATTTTACGGAGATATTGGTTCTACTTTAAAGCATGGTTACCCAAATACCAACGCTTGGTTAATCACTTCTAATCTTGAAGCTTTAAAATTTGTAGGATTAAGACCTTCAAGAAAGATAAAAGTATTTAATGCTAAACTTGAAGCTAGGTTAGTAAAATACGAAATGTACGAAGGAAGTAAAAAGACTAAGAAGCAAGTTGATTAGTCTTAAATAGATAATCAGTTAGTAATTTTGTTTTAGAGGAATCGCTTTATCAATCTCAGTGATTCCTCAATGTAAATTTGTGTTATAGTTGGTAGTAATGAAGTCTATTTTAGTTTTCTAATTCCTCTAGTTGTAGGTTATAGTCATATTGTAAATCTTCATGTAGCACACTTATTTTTTTCTTAATAGACAATACTTGACGTTCATATAAATTGCTTAAGGTTATATTTTTATGAATAGAAGGTTTTAGAGTGTTCATTTGCTCACAAAAATAGAGTAGAAGCTCTACTTCTGTGGTTTTCTTTAAAGAATAGCGGCTATAAACTCTAATTTCCCTTAAAATTTTACGGATTGTTTTCTTCATATAGAAGTAACTATCTGTGTTGATGCCTATAAATAATTCGTCTAAGCTTAATTTTACACTCGCTATATATCCTTCTTCGTCATGAGATTCAAATAATAAATAGGTGAGTAGTGCTTTATTTTCTTTTTTGAATTTCCCTAGACGTAAGCATAATTCTAAGAGCTCTTCTTGAGAAAGGTGTTTTAACTCTTTTTTTATAGTGACAATAGATTCTATCTTCATTTTATAAAATTAATGTTAAAAAAGAAAGAAGGCAATAATGCCTTCTCTAATTTTATTGAAATCAATTACTTTATTTTATTCATTCAAAAGTTTTTTCATGGATTTATGTCTAATTCCATCTAGGTCTTTAGTTTCGTAGGGTATTTTTTTTAAAATATATTCAAAAGCAGTGATTCTTGCATTAGTTTTACGGTTGGCTTTTATAACCTTCCAAGGTGCTGAAACTTGTGTTTTTTCAAACATAACCTCTTTATATTTTGTGTATTCATCCCATAATGAAATAGCACGCCTATCTACATCGCTATATTTCCATTTTTTTATAGGTGTACTTACAATGTCTTTAAATCTTCGCTCTTGTTCATTCTTTGTTATAGAAAAATAGAGTTTAAGTAAATAGATACCAGAATCTTGAATCATTTTTTCAAATTCATTCACTTGTCCCATAAAGATATTGTACTCTTTTTTTGTACAAAATCCATTAACAGGTTCTACAACAGCTCTATTATACCAACTTCTATCAAAAAATACAATTTCACCATCATTAGGTAAGCGGTTTATATAACGTTGAAAATACCATTGTCCCATTTCGGTTTCATTTGGTTTAGGTAAAGCTACAACACGGATGGCACGTGGCGGTAAATGTTGAATAACACGTCTTATAGCACCACCTTTTCCTGCGGCATCTCTTCCTTCAAAAAGAATAATTACCTTTTTATTATTCTTAGCAACCCACTGTTGAAGAATAAGCATTTCTTCTTGAAGCTTTTCTAGGCGCTTTTCATATTTTACATTGTTAAGCGTTTTTTCAATATTTAGTTGCTTTTGGCGCAATAAGGCTTCAATTCCCTTTTTTGTATTTAGAAGTTGTAAGTTTTTTTCGGTCATCTTTAAAGAGAATTTTATTATTGGTCAAGTTGATCTGTGTTTCTAAAATAACGCTGTACAATATTGGGATCTGGTAAAAGTGATTTGCAATTACTTCCTTTATTATCGTAATCAAACATGCTTAAAACATATTTAATACTCTCTAATCGTGCACGTTTTTTGTCGTTAGATTTAATAACGACCCAGGGACTGAATGAATTGTGAGTTCTAGAGAACATTTGATTTTTGTAAGTTGTAAACTCATTCCAAAGTTCCTGGCCTTTTTCATCAACAGGACTAAATTTCCATTTTTTGAGAGGACTTTTTAAGCGTTTTTCAAACCGACGTTGTTGTTCTTCTTTAGATACAGAAAACCAAAATTTAATTATTATAGTTCCATTTTCGTAGAGCATATGTTCAAATTCTGGTACTTGAATCATAAAGCGGTTATACTGTTCTTTAGAACAAAAGCCCATAACAGGTTCTACAACAGCTCTATTATACCAACTTCTGTCAAAGAAAACAATTTCTCCGGCATTAGGAAGTTCTTTTATATAGCGATTAAAATACCATTGACTTTTTTCTATCTCAGTCGGTTTGTTTAAGGCAACAATTCTACGAGCTCTTGGGTTAAGGTGTTCTGTAAAACGTTTAATTGTTCCTCCTTTTCCTGAAGCATCTCTACCTTCAAAAATAATGGCTATTTTTTTCTTTTCTTTTTGTACCCAATGTTGAAAATCTACCAGTTCTGCTTGTAAAGGGAGTAATTCTTGTTCATAAGCATATTTTTCTAAAGCAATTTTAAATGTTGGGTTATCATCTTGGTGCTTTTCAATATAATCGACCAAATCGGCCTTCTTTTTAAACGTATTAAGAATTTCCTCTGTAAGCATATGTTGTGGGTTAATAATTGAGTGTGAAAGTTATAAAAAATAAATTAATGATAAAATTTGAAATATTATTCTACAAAAAAAAACCTTCTTTTAAATTAAAGGAAGGTTTTTTTTGTTGTAAATAAGATTGTTATCTCAGTTTAGGATAGTTTGAAGGGTTTGATTCATTCATAACGTCATAAACTGCTTCAAAAATATCTTCGGTTGATGGTTTAGAAAAATAATCACCATCTGTACCATAAGCTGGTCGGTGTTGTTTAGATGTTAATGTTTTTGGTGAGCTATCTAAATATTGAAAAGCATTTTGCTTATTTAATATCTCATTTAAAATATATGCAGAACCTCCACCAGATACATCTTCGTCGATAATCATTACACGATTAGTTTTTGAAATACTTTTCACAATATCATGATTAATATCAAAAGGTAATAGCGATTGTACATCAATAATTTCTGCATCAATGCCTACTTGTACCAATTCTTTTGCAGCTTTTTCTACCAGACGTAGCGTAGAACCGTAAGAGACTAAAGTAATGTCATTACCTTCTCTAATTGTTTCTACAACACCTATTGGAGTTTTAAATTCACCAATATTATTTGGTAATTTTTCTTTTA
This sequence comes from Winogradskyella sp. HaHa_3_26, assembly GCF_019278425.1. Classification (NCBI taxonomy): domain Bacteria; kingdom Pseudomonadati; phylum Bacteroidota; class Flavobacteriia; order Flavobacteriales; family Flavobacteriaceae; genus Winogradskyella; species Winogradskyella sp. HaHa_3_26. The sequence goes on from NZ_CP058981.1 coordinate 3,318,890, forward strand.
AACGGTAACCATTTAAACATTCTATAACTAAGGCAGGTTCATCACTATCTAGAAGTGTGTTGTAAAAACCTGCTGCTTTTGTCATGTTTCTTGGCACTAATAAATGGATTCCTCTAATTAAGTTTAGAATCCCGCCCATTTGTGAGCCCGAGTGCCAAATACCTTCTAAACGGTGCCCTCTTGTTCTTACAATTAATGGTGCTTTTTGGCGTCCTTTTGTTCTGTATTGAACAGTTGCCAAATCATCACTCATAATTTGAAGCGCATACATAATGTAATCTAAATACTGAATCTCAGCAATAGGTCTTAGTCCACGCATTGCCATCCCAATTCCTTGTCCGATAATTGTAGCTTCTCTAATGCCCGTATCTGCAACTCTAAGTGCTCCATGTTTTTCTTGAAGTCCTTCTAGTCCTTGATTTACATCTCCGATATAGCCTGCGTCTTCTCCAAAAATTAAAGCTTCAGGATAGTTGCTGAAAATTGCATCAAAATTTTCTCTTAAAACCACACGTCCATCAACTTCTTCAGTTAAAGGATCGTAAGTTGGGAGTATTTCAGTTTGATTTAAAGCACTTTGTTCTGACTGGCTATGTAGATGCGAACTGTATTTTGGTTGTATAATTTCAAAATAGTTTGTAATCCAATTTTGAAGTGCTACTTTTTCTGGTGATGTTTCAGAAACAACATAGCGTAATGCCTTTCTTGTTGCAGAAAGGATGTTTTTTCTTAATGGCTCATTAAAGCTTTCTAATTCGTTTTTTAATTTTGTAATAAAAGCACTATTAGTACTAGAGGTTGCTAAGTTTTCTAATAAAACAAGCGCTTCTTTTCGCTCTGCTATAATAGGATTAATTATGGCTGCCCAAGCTGCTTTTTTACCTTCTCTTACGGTTTTTTTAATACTGCGTTCTAGCGCTGTTAATTCTTCATCTGTTGCAATATTATTTGCAATCATCCAAAGACGCATTTGAGCATTACAATCGTATTCTGCTTCCCATTTTAAACGTTCTTGATTTTTGTAACGTTCATGAGATCCTGAAGTAGAATGTCCTTGTGGTTGCGTTAATTCTTGAACATGAATCATTACAGGGATATGTTCTTTTCTAGAGATTTTAGCGGCACGTTGGTAAGTGTCTATAAGTTCAGGATAATTCCATCCATCTACTCTAAAAATTTCGTAACCCTTTTCTTTTTCATTGCGCTGAAATCCTTTTAATATTTCAGAAATGTTTTCTTTTGTTGTTTGGTGCCTTGCGTGTACTGAAATTCCGTACTGGTCATCCCAAATGCTAATTACCATTGGCACTTGTAATACACCTGCTGCGTTTATCGTTTCAAAAAACAAACCTTCACTTGTACTCGCGTTACCAATAGTTCCCCAAGCAATTTCATTTCCTTCTTTAGAGAATTTAGTAGTGTCTATACCATCAACTTCTCTATATATTTTAGAAGCTTGTGCTAAACCTAAAAGTCTTGGCATTTGGCCTGCAGTTGGAGAAATATCTGCACTTGAATTTTTTTGTTCAGTGAGGTTTTTCCATTGTCCGTTTTCATCTAAGCTATGTGTTGTAAAATGGCCTCCCATTTGGCGACCTGCAGACATTGGTTCATTACTTAGGTCGGTATCGGCATATAAACCCGCAAAGAATTGCTCAATGGTTAACTCACCAATAGCCATCATAAAGGTTTGATCTCTATAATAACCCGATCTAAAATCACCATTTTTAAAGGCTTTTGCCCATGCGATTTGAGGGATTTCTTTTCCGTCACCGAATATTCCGAATTTTGCCTTACCAGTAAGTACTTCTCTACGACCTAATAAACTACATTCTCGGCTAGTAACTGCCAGTTTGTAATCGTTTAAAACTTCCGTTTTAAAATCGTCAAAAGTAATCTCTGTTTTAGTCTTAGAATCTGTATTCATTATTGGAAACGTTTTTTTGTATAATACTAGATAAATAATTTAGATTAATGTAATAGTTCGTTTTAAAACGAATTGAAAACATATAATTATATATGAATTAGAGTTTTCGATTCTAAACCAAAACTATTTTTAGAAGTAGAATCTGTATTTTATAATTTATCTAGCTTATTGCAAAAGTACAAAAAATAAAAATTTTACACAATATAGATTTGTGTTATGTTGTTGATGAATTCTTATTAATATGTCGTTTTTATTGAAAATAATTTAATGTAAGAGTTTATTTTAACGCTTAATTAAGAATGTATTAATACCACTTTCTTCTGAAGAGTCCTAGAAGTACTTGTGGGTCAACGGTGAACATAAAACGTATATGCTGACTGTACTGAGGTTGTGCAATTTCCCAACCTAAATTTGAGTAAATAGGGAAGTAGATTTCAAAATAATCCTCAACAAGGCTAAGGCGTATGCCTGAGTCGTAAACAAATTGAGGATTTGTAAACTTGTTTTTTACCAAACCTAGATCTCCATAAGCTTGAATATATCTCCAAATGGACGTGCTAAAATTAGCTGTAGTCATCCATTGATTTGCAAATGGTGTGTCTAATTTAGATTTAAATCCTCCTTCTGCAATAATAATTTGTTGACTAAATAAACCGGCAGCTTCAGAGCGTCCTAAATAATTGAAATCAAATAAATAATCGGTTGGTCTGTCTAAGGCAAAGCTGAAATAATTAGAATTAGGATTCGTATTATTTTCTAAGAAATAACCTGCGAAAAATCTAAAGTTAATATTTCTATTGCTTTTAGTGAGCTTTCTAAATTCGTAATTAAAAGTAACTTTACTAAACTTATCGGCAATCTGTATGTCTGTAAATAATTTAGAATAATTAATAACTCCTGGATTAGAATGTGAATACCTTAAGCTAAATACACCATAATTTGGTTCATCTAAAATAACAGTAGCATCATCTCCCAATTCTCTTTTAATACTTACATATCTCGCAGAAATTTGATCGGTTTGGTTAGATCTTATGTAATCGTCATTTCTAAAACTTAATGATATAGAAGGTCTTATTCTTGTAAAAAAGGCATCTTTAGCAAAAGATTGGTAACCTGCAGAAATCCCATAGGTAATATCGTATAGATTTTGATCTTCAATATTGTGTGAGTAAAAAATGGACGTAGAGCCTGTAAGTGTTCTAGATTTTGTTGCGTATTGTGGTGAGAACCTATAATTAAGACGCTTTCTTAAGATGGTCTTGTTGTATACTTTTGTACCTAAGGTTAAGCCATCATAAATATTATTAAATTCTACCAAAGGCATAAAGAATATCTGATTGTAATTAGGGTCTTCGATGTCTTTAAATAAACGAAATTGCAAAGGCTTATTGTTTAAAAAAGAACCGTTTACAGCTTTATAGTTATCACGCTGATTATATTCTGGGATAACATTATCATAATCGAGAACAAATTTATCAGTACTATCTTTAGGTAAAGTTATTGTCTTTTTACCTTCTATATTTTCTACCCATAATTTGCCAATTACAGAATCGTTTTTTAGTTTAAAAACTGATATTGGCATAGTGTTATCTCTTTTATTCTTTAGAGTTAATTGTAAAGAATCTTCTAAAGTTTTAATAGACGAAATTTTAAAGTCTATTTTTTTGCGCGTATCCAAATAGTCAGTAAAAAACCAACGAATGTCTTTTGTTGTTTTAGAACTTATATAGGTTTCAAAATCATTAAGAGAAACTGTTTTTAATTGATAGGTTTTTAAAAATTCAGTAAGATGATCAGGTAAATTAATATCGTCTGTAAATTGATCTAGGTAGTTAAGTCCTACACCTGCTTTATACTTACCTGCAATATTGGTGTTGAATTTGGTAAGAGAATCTTTAGAAGTGGTTAAAGGCTGATCTCTATTTTTTCTTGCAATTTCCATAGAATATAGAAAATACTGAAAATTGAAATCTAAATCTGCAGCATGAAAAGCTCTAATTCCCCAAACATCAGCTAAGGTTCCTAGCAGTTTCATATCAGGATAATTCTCTTCAACATAATTAATTAAATAATAAACCTGAAGCCCTTCACTTAACCAATGCTCTTTTCTTGGGTTAAGTAATAGAATATTATCAATATATTTTTTTAATGAGGTTTTAAGTAGTTTTAATTCATATTGAAACTCATCTGGGAAAGGTCTAAAAAATGAAGGCAACTGATTTAATCCATAAAGCTGATCTCTTTGATAATCTATAGAGGTAACTAATAACTTTTTGTGCGGATATTTACCAAGATGTTTAGTTAAGTATTGTGTAATTTTATCTGTAATTAAAGCTTTTTGTGGTCCTATTAATCCTTTTTCTTTAATGTTTGTAGTTAATAAAAAATCATCAGTTTGAACAGAACTATATGTTGGTGATTTATGAAGTGATAAGTAGGTTTCTATTCTGTTTTCTCCACTTAAAATAGTGGTTTTTGTATTTTCTGTGTTATTAAAACTAGTAGTATTAAAATCAAGCTCAGTGGTTACTTTATAATTTTTAGGATATGTAATGTTTATTGATAAATCTGCTTTAGGAACAAATAAATCATCCAAGTTTTTATTGCTATAATAATTCCATTTACCGTTGTAAACAGCAGGAGTTATGTACCAATATTTTAAATCGAAATCTTGCTCTTTTGTAACTCCGTAATTCGTGAAAGTGGCATCAGGAAGTGTAATTTGATAGTTAAGACTTATTCTGTAAGATTCTCCTGGTAAAACAGGGTGAAGTAAATCTACTTTTATGACATCTATATGAGATTCTAAACGTTCAAAGTTTAGAGAATTACCTGTAGGATTTTTTATAGATGCTATTGTGGTAAACCCACGCTGTTCATCTTTTGCTAAATGAAATTTGGTACTAAACCCTTCTTCAAAACGTTTTGCTAACGGTGTAGATTTAGTAGAGTAACTGTTGTTCCAATCACTAAGATAAATTGTTTTTAAGGTGTCTTTAGATTCATTTTTATAAACGATGGCTTGCGTTATTGCAATCGTTTTAGTTTCTACACTAACATTTGCATTAATATCAATTATGTTTTGAGCAATAAGAGTAGTGCTGAAAACAATGAAAAGTACAGATATGTAATGTAGCTTGTTCAATTATAGAGTTTTGAATTATAAAGATTTAAAAGTGTTTTTTTTGAACTGACCATATTATTAATGGCTAGCGATTCATTTTTAAAACTACTTTATTAACTTGAATAGCAAGTATATGATTTGTTAGCGTAGTGTCCAAGTTAATGTTTTGTGAAATTTGACAATTCTATATGCATTACTTATTGAAAAAATCATAAAAATTTGAATGTTTCAATAAGTAATGAATAGAAATATGGTTTTCTTAGAAGTTAGGACTAAGGTCATAATCTTTATAAAAGTCATCTAAGATGGCTATAACTTCAGCAGGAGTATCAACAAGGTGAATTAAATCTAAATCCTTTTCATTAATATTTTTAGCAGCTACAAGAGTTGTTTTTACCCAGTCTAACAAACCGCCCCAAAACTCAGTTCCTACTAATATAATAGGGAAACTTTCAATTTTATGAGTTTGTATTAGCGTAATAGCTTCAAATAGTTCATCTAAAGTTCCAAAACCACCAGGCATGACTACAAAGCCCTGAGAGTATTTTACAAACATTACTTTTCTTACAAAGAAGTAATCAAAATCAAGACTTTTATCTGAGTCGATATAAGGATTGTCGTGTTGCTCAAAAGGTAATTCTATATTTAGTCCTACAGAAGTACCACCTGCAATATGAGCACCTTTGTTACCGGCTTCCATAATACCGGGGCCACCGCCTGTAATAACACCATATCCATGTTCTACAATTTGAGTAGCTACATCTTCAGCTAATTTATAATATTTATGATCAGGCTTAGTTCTTGCCGATCCAAAAATAGAAACACAAGGTCCTATTTTACTTAATTTTTCATATCCGTTTACAAATTCTCCCATGATTTTAAAAATCGCCCAAGAGTCATTTGTTTTTATTTCATTCCAACGTTTGCTATTACTTTCTGTTCGCATAAGTTTATTCTAATTATAACATATAAAAGCCATAATTTAATATGGCTCATTTTTTCTTTAAATGTTCCTCAAAGTTAAGTTAAATTGATTGAAATTAATATTTAATACAAAAATAAGCGCATCAAAATATTTTGATACGCTTGTTACTGATATATTTTAAAGGTTTATAATGGTTTTCTACCCGATATAATATTATAGAGAATAACAATTACTGCAATAACTAATAAAATATGAATAAGACTATTGCTGCTCATACCGGGAATAATATTTAATAAACCAAGTAACCAAACGACTATACATATAACGGCGACTAACCAGAGAATACTTTTCATAATTTTTAAGATTTAAGTTGTTAATACTTTAAAATTATAAATTAAGCTATCAACTACAAAATATCTAAGTCTATAGAGTTAACATTATGGTTGTATAAGCTACAGATTGCTATTAACAAGGGATAAACTTTGTTTTTTGTAAAAAATTACATTTCTTTCTTTAAAAACTTAGCGGTGTAACTCTTTTTATCTTTAATAATTTGTTCGGGTGTGCCTTTGGCAACTAATTCTCCTCCACCTTTTCCGCCTTCGTAACCAATATCTATAACATAGTCTACGGTTTTAATGACGTCTAAATTGTGCTCTATAATTAAAACGGTGTTTCCTTTATCTGCAAGTTTATTAAGTACTTTCATTAGGACTCTAATATCTTCAAAATGTAAACCAGTTGTAGGTTCATCTAGGATATAAAATGTATTACCTGTATCGCGTTTACTTAATTCTGTAGCTAATTTTATACGCTGTGCTTCACCACCAGAAAGCGTTGTACTTTGTTGTCCTAGAGTTATGTAACCTAAGCCAACATCTTTTATGGTTTTTAGTTTTCTGTGAATTTTAGGTATATGTTCAAAGAAACCAACAGCTTCTTCAATCGTCATGTTTAAGACATCACTGATCGATTTTCCTTTATAACGAATTTCTAAAGTTTCACGATTAAAACGCTTTCCTTGGCAGGTTTCACATTCTACATAAACGTCTGGTAAGAAGTTCATTTCTATGACACGTAATCCTCCTCCTTGGCAAGTTTCGCAACGTCCTCCTTTTACATTAAAACTAAAACGACCCGGTTTATAACCACGAATAAGTGCTTCTGGAATCTTAGCAAATAGACTTCTTATTTCATCAAAAGTCTTAGTGTAAGTTGCCGGATTACTTCTTGGTGTACGTCCTATTGGTGATTGATTTATGTCAATTACCTTATCTAAATGTTCTAAACCTTTAATGCTTTTGTAAGGCATTGGCTTTTTTACACCATTAAAATAATGTGCATTTAAAATAGGGTAGAGGGTTTCGTTAATAAGCGTAGACTTTCCACTACCCGAAACTCCAGTTACTCCAATCATTTTTCCTAAAGGGAACTCTACATCAACATTCTTTAAATTATTTCCTGTACAACCTTTAAGGATTAGTTTTTTGCCATTCCCTTTTCGTCTCTCTTTTGGGATTTCAATTTTACGTTCTCCATTAAGATATGCAGCCGTTAAGGTTTTTTGTTTTAGTAATTCTTTTGGGGTTCCTTGACTAATTATTTCTCCACCAAATTTTCCTGCAAAAGGACCAATATCAATAACGTGGTCAGCACGTTCTATCATATCCTTATCATGTTCTACCACAATAACGGAGTTTCCTACGTCTCTTAATGAAATTAAAGAATTAATTAGTTTTTCGTTATCGCGTTGGTGCAATCCAATACTTGGTTCATCTAAAATATAAAGTACACCAACTAATTGAGAGCCAATTTGTGTCGCTAATCTAATTCGTTGTGCTTCACCACCAGAAAGCGATTTAGAGCTTCGGTTTAAAGATAAATAGGTTAAACCTACATCTAATAAAAATTGAACTCTGTTTCTGATTTCTTTTATAATTTCAGCTGAAATTTGTTGCTGTTTATTTGATAGACGCTCTGTTAATCCGTCTAACCATTGCCCTAATTCTACAACGTCCATGTTGGCTAATTCGGCAATACTTTTACCATCTACTTTAAAGTATAAAGATTCTCTACGTAAACGAGAGCCTTCACAAACCGGACATTCTACTTTGTCCATATATTCCTTAGCCCAACGAACTAATGATGTTGAATCTGAATTGTATTGACTTTGAATGAAATTAGCAACACCTTCAAAATCAATTTTGTAATCTCTAGTGACGCCTAATAATTTGCTTTCTACGCTGAAACTCTCTTTTCCTCCGTTCAGAATAACGTGTTTTGCTTCGTCGGGTATGTCTTTCCATGGATCACTTAATGAAAAATCAAAGCGTTGTGCTATGGTTTCAAATTGTTTAAAAATCCAACTTTTCTTTTGAGGACCATGTGGTGCTAGAGCACCATTTTTTATAGAAAGCGTTTCGTCTGGAACTAATTTTGCATCATTTACCACATACAATTCACCAATACCATTACAATTAGAACAAGCTCCTTTTGGTGAGTTAAAAGAGAAGTTGTTTGGCTCTGGGTTAGGGTAGGAGATTCCTGTAGAAGGACACATTAAGTTACGACTAAAGAAACGCGGTTCGTTAGTATCTTGATCAATAACCATAAGTACATCTTCACCATGATACATAGCGGTGTTGATGCTTTCCATAAGACGTTTTTCATTGTCTTTAGAGCTATCTATCTTAAGTCTATCGATAACAATTTCTATATCGTGGTTTTTATAACGATCTAGTTTTAATCCTTTTTCTATATCTACAATCTTGCCATCTGTTCTTACTTTTACGAAACCTTGTTTTGCAATTTGCTCAAACAATTCGCGATAATGTCCTTTACGAGATCGTATAACAGGTGATAAAATATTAATGCGTTTACCTTCGTAAGATTGTAAAATAAGATCTTTTATCTGCTCGTCATTATAACTTACCATTTGCTCACCAGTATTAAAACTGTAAGCATCTGAAGCGCGAGCGTATAATAAACGCAAAAAATCATAGATTTCTGTAATGGTCCCGACTGTAGAACGTGGAGATTTACTCGTGGTTTTTTGTTCTATGGCAATAACAGGAGATAAACCATCAATCTTATCGACATCTGGGCGCTCTAAATTGCCTAGAAACTGACGTGCATAAGCAGAAAATGTTTCAATATATCGACGTTGTCCTTCTGCATAAATAGTATCGAAAGCTAAAGACGATTTTCCACTACCAGATAATCCTGTAATAACGACAAGTTTATCTCTAGGAATGGTAACGTCTATATTTTTAAGGTTGTGAACACGTGCTCCTTGTACTTCAATAGAATCGTTAAAATGGCTCATATAAGGTTAGAATCTTTCTTTTGTGTTGTGCAGTTTTTTCTGTAAAGCTTACAGGTTTGCAAAGATACAAATTATAGTTGTTACTTTTTATAAGCCTTGATTGTAGTAAAGTAGTCTTTTTTGTGATTTTTAAATCGTTATGTTAATCCGTATTTATAAACAAATAACTTACATATTCTTTATTTTTGAACCTTAAGAGTGTCTGTTTCTTGTTTTTTTATTGCGTCTAGGTTAACGTTTTTAATGCTTTGTTTCATTTTACTTATTTCATCTAAAGATGCACTTTCTCTTATAGAATCTTTTAGTGTAGACATTTGTTTTATTTTGTCTTCTGTATAGCTTGAAGTATCTGTTTCTAGCGTATTAAGGTCTGATGATTTTTTACCAACCTTAACATCAAACTCATCACTATTTCCTTCTATAACAACAGGGATTCCTATAAGACCTATTGGGGGTAATCCTATTCTCATTTTAAGACTTAACTCACCGTCTAAGGTTGTTTGTCCTTCTAAACGTAATCTAAATGGACTGACTTTAAATTTGAATTGTTCGAGTTCTAAAACATTATTATCTAGTTTAGAATTTATTGTGATTTCTGAAATTTTAGGATCATTAAGGGCATCAAAACCTGATTTTTCAGAAACTTTACCGAGTAGTTTATAACCATCAAATTTTACATTATGAACTTTTAAAACCCCTTTACCTTTTAATGCAGACAATACAGGAAGCATTTCTTTATCTAATGTGCCTGTTAATTTATAATCTACCGAGGCAATCCCTGATGCTTGGGCTGCGGCAGGTGCTAGTTCTTTAAACAGGTCTATACTGTTGTAGCCTTTTTTTATATTAAGATTTTTAACTTTAATATCCATTGCAAATAAGGCTTGGTCTATAGCTGTTGGTTGGTAGAATCCGCTAAGATCTGCCGTACCATCTGCCATTTGTAGATGACTGTTCTTTAAGAAAAGACTTTGTTCTTTTACGCCTAAGTCTCCAGAGAGAGTGGTGATGACTAGCTTATTGTATTGTAAGGTGTCTATTTTTACTTCAATAGCTAAATCTATATTTTTAGGGACTTGCATTACTCCACTAACAACAGTTTCTATGTTGTTTGTATTAGTTATGCTATCTGTTTGTTGTTGTATTTGTTCTTGTTTCGGAAAGAATTCTGTAATATCAATTTTAGAAGATGCTAATTTTAAATCTCCAAGTAATACTCCTTTTTCATATAAACCATAATCTAGATAATTCTGAAAATATCCATTCATTATAACATCTGATGATTGATGCTTTACATTAAGGTTAGAAAAAGCCATTCTATCATTTAAGAATAAAAACTCACCTTCTTTTATAAAAACAGGATATTGAAGTTCGTTTGTATTGATTTCTATATCTTTAAGTATAAGTGAACCGCTATGTGTATTATTGCTGTTTGGATTATTTAGTTGTCCTTTTAAATTTAAATCGGCTTTAAGTTGTCCGTTAGCAATTAAAACAGGTAGCTCAATAACTTGATTTAAGGTTGTGAAATCTATATTTCCTTTTCCTTTAATGAGGTATTCTAAATTGTCGAAATTTTTAAAAACGCCACTACTTGTAAACTGATTTTCTAGAAAACTAAAATTTAAAGCATTAACGGTTAGAGAGGACTCCGCATAAGTTTGTCCTTCATTTTTAACTATAGCATTTAAGGTAATATCTTTAATTGGTTCTGGGTATCCTGAAGTTAATAGATAACCTTTAGATAAGTTGAAAGTTCCGTTTGTTTTTGGGAACTTAGAGTGGGAAGGTTGGTAAACACCATCTACAGCTACATCTGCAATTAATAAACCGTTAAATTGAAGGTCTGGAAGTTTTAAAGTCTGATTTAAGATGTTTAAGTCAATGTTCGATTTTATGTTAGACTTTATATACAATGAATCCATTTTACCTTGCGCAAGTATTTGCCCTGATGTAATTTCATTATTAAGAGAAAAGTTAAGGCTATCTAGCTTTATTTTTATCTCATCGCCTGTGATATCTCCTTTAAATTTTAGGTATAGATTTTCTACAGCTTTATCGGCATCTGCATGTTTAATTTTACCATCATATATATTAACTTCGACATTAGTACGTTCTATTACTGAAGCTTTAGGAACAATACCTGTATATCCTGTAAGTTGTAATTTTGCATCTAGATCTCCGTTAAGCGAAACGGTTTTAGACCATTCAGTGTATTTTGGAGGTAAAGCACTTACAACATCTTCAAGCGTACCATCTTCTGTATTGAATAATAAGTTGTATGCAAATCCGTTTTCAAAGACATCGAGTTTTCCGTGAAAATTCACCTTTAAATCATTTAAAGCAATGGTGTTTTTATCTAAAGTAATGGATAGGTTTTCAGTATCGTAAATGGTGAAAGAACGCGCTTTAAGTTTCTTGCCTTTTAAATAATCAACATGATCAAAAACAACATCTACACTCGTAATATCTAATTTAGAGCCTAATTCTAGCTTTCCATTAACAATTCCGCCTCTGCCATTATAATTCAATCCGTTAGAAATCATAGTGATGCCAAGGTCTTGATCTTCATAATGTACAGTTGCATTGTCAATCTTTAAATGTTTTAAATTCAGATTTAAGCCTAGAGCAGTTGTATCTGTTTCAGTCTCTATTTTATTGGTCGTAATTGTGTCTGTTGCTTTAAATATATCGTAGTTATTTCTATCAAACTTATCTTTAACTAATTTTATATGGCAATCGGTTAAGTAAGTTTCATTAATAACCACTTTATCCGAAAAAATAAGTTTAAACACATTAATACCAAATCCGAGTTCTTTGGCTGTTATTAAAGAATCTTTTTCAAAAGGTTGAGAGCTAGATAGGTTAACGTCTTCAAAAGAAAAAGTTAGTGAAGGAAAATGATTAAAGAAAGAAATGTTAGAATCTTTAAACTGAAGTTCTGTTGCTAAGTTTTCGTTAATACCTTTTTTTATTTGATTGGCAATAGCATCGTTAAAAATACTTGGGATAGCAAACAGGCTAGTGATCAGTAGAATAATAATGGCTAAAGTCCATTTTAAAATTTTAGTTAGCAATTTCTTCTTGTTATTGACCGTTTCCATTATAGCGTGTGTTAGTTGGGATTCTAAGCGATCAAAAATAGTGTTATTTTTAATGTGCTATTAGTCAATATACACTAAGAAATTGTTAAAGTGTGTAAAATAGGTAAGAGGTTACCAATTATAAAGCGAAACCCCTAAGCCAATGGTGTTTTGGTAGTGATTATAGTCTATTAAAGTTTCTCCATAGCCAGTGAATAATTGCGCGTGTAAATTTAAATTTTCATTTAACGGAAAGAGATAGTTGAATTGTAAACTACCGCGATTATCATTGAGTTTGAATGAATTATTAAAAATAGCGTAAAATGTATGTTTACTTAGTTTGTATGTAGCTGTAATACTAGCATTACCAACGTAACTCGTAATAAGTGGGTTTTCGTCTTCATCATCGGGTAATCTAAACCAAGGCGAAACCTCAAGTTGTAAGTTTTTAGTTTCCATAGCAAGGCTAAAGATAAGTCGGTTCCAACTTCGAGATCGTGGTAAATCTCTACCATTAGATTGATGGTTAAAACTAAAGCGAGCCATTTTTATGGTAAATCCAGCAAATTTTAAGTTTAGTGGATAGGTTAAGATCAGTTCTGGCTCATAGTTTAATTCCCTAAAGGCACGAGATATATCGGTATTATAAATTTGCCAATGTGCTATTTGTGTATAACCAAGCCATAAATCTCCTTCTCCAAAGAGTATAGATTCTGCAATCTTAGTTTTAAAACTAAGCTGAAATTTAGCTTCAAAACTGTTATAATCTATGGGGTCTGTTACAGTATAGTCAGGGTTTTCGCTATAAGGTAATTTGTTGGGGCTGTTAGACCATCTGGCAGCTGTTACATAGATTGGTTTGTATGGCGTAAGTTTAAAAGTACCTTGTTTATTAGATTTATCTAAATCCCATATGTTTTCTATAGTTTTAAGTTCTCGTGGGTTTTCAATTAAGGCTTGAGCATTTGTTTTTAAACTAATGAATACCAAAAAGGTTAAGGTTATTATGGGTTTAATCATCTCAAGAATTTTAATTGGTATGGTATTGCAAATCTATTTTATAATTTGTGATTTTGTTTATTTTAATTAGTTTTTTGGTTTATACCATTATTATGAGGTTTATAATAAGACTAGCTTAAGTAATGCAATTTATGTAATGTTAATTCTATTGATTATAATAGATGTATTTTCTTTATTTTAATGACATTCTTTTACTGTTCTTTTTTTACCTTTAGTCCTGAAAAAATTAAACTAAAAATAACATGAAAATAATAGGTATTGGTAAAAATTACGTCAACGATAAATCTGAAATAAGCGCTATAAAAACAGGAGCTCAAACCATATTTACTAAACCAGATTCTAGTTTGGTAACGGGTAATAAGAATATTGATTTTCCTAAGATTACAAATCAGTTAGCTTATGAGGTTGAACTTGTAGCTAAAATAGGAAAACGAGGTAAGGACATCACTTTAGAAGATGCAGAATCTTACATTTCAGAATTAGCCGTAGGGATTGATTATACAGCTAAAGATGTATTAAGTGCAAGTAGAGAAAACAAAGGACCTTGGGCATTAGCTAAAGGGTTTGATGGAGCATCACCTATGTCGGCTTTTAAACCAGTATCTGATTTTCCTGATTTAAATGCGATTAATTTCGACTTAAAAATTAACGGTGAGCAAAAACAAGTAGGAACTACAAGTCTTATGATCTATAGTTTTAAAGAAATTATAGCTTATGTATCTTCATTTATGACGCTAGAAGAAGGTGATGTTATCTTTACAGGAACTCCGGCTAGTGGAACTGGATTAGTGGTTAAAGGAGATCATTTAGAAGCTTCTATTGAAGGTGAGTTGCTTCTAGATTTTAAAATGATTTAATCTTAAAATATAAAATTAAAAAAAGATGTGGTGCTATAATAAAGTACCACATTTTTTTGCTAAAAATTTAAGTATAGTAAACCACACTATTCTTTACGGTCAATCTTGTAATAAGTACGGATCAACAGTATGGCCCAAATGACCACACATACGGATACAAATAACGAGAATGAGAAAATTATTTCATTTGCCTCCATTTAAGATCTGTTTTATAAAAATTACTAATCCCAGTAGTGTTGGTGCCCATAGTCCGATAAAGATAGCATGAAGCTCATCTCCTCTTAAAAATAAATACTCGGCAACTACAATAATTAATGCACATAGTGCTAACATAAAAAGGTTTAAGGGACCTATTTTTTTTGTAAAGCTCATTTTAGTCAAATATATTAAGGTTCTAAATTTAATAAAAAAATATAGCCTATTCCTTTTTATGAGCCCTAAATGAGTTTTACCTTTGTATAAAGCCTTTTAATTTATGTCTAAATCCAAGAAACCAGATCAAGTTGTATTTAATGAAGATACACAACGGTACGATGCCGCATTAAAGCCATATGCAACTAGCGTAGGGGCACCAGCAATTCAAGTGACAGATAATTCATCTTGGAAAACCAGAAACGTAAACAAGGCAAATAAGCAAATTAAAGCCAAGTATTTAGAGCTTAAAGCAGCCTATGAAAAAATGATGGAAGAGTTAGAGTATAATAATTTAGTTTATAATGCACGCTATGCTTTTGAACCTATTGTAGGGGAAACTTATCATTTATACCGTGACAAAAAAGAAGAATCTTTTTTGTCCATTATTGCACCCAGCGACTGTAATTTCGATTACATAGGAAGTTTTCTACTTAACAGTGAATTGATATGGAAAAAGGTAACTACTGAAACAGGACTTCAGTAGTATTAAACTTGGTGCTTCTGTTTAAATTTTAGGTTAAATGTTTCTGTAATACAATCTAAATGTTAATAGAATGCTAAATATTTGATATGTGGCGTTTTATGTACTTTTAAAACATCCAATACTGTGTTTTTATCCGTATATTTAAAATAAAACGAGAAAGCACTATGAAACTACTGGAAGAATTTAGAAACCGGCTACAGAAAACAACATTAGATCCTAAAGAAGAGAGTTTTAACGATCCTTTTTATGATGTAGAAACTTTAGATGCAAATACAACGTCTAATGAAGACGATATGTTTTTGTTTATTTAATAATGAAGGTTAATTCTCATTACTATAATTCTTTTGTAAAACTTTAATTTTAGTCTTTACATAGTTTGTTACGGCTTTTTTTTAATGGCATAGAGTGAAAAAAAACATATAAAATTTATAATTAAAACAAGTCTTCTACAAAAGGATTTGTATTGCTCTTTTTACTACATTTAACTTTCATAAAACGAAGAAATCTTAAAACGTTATCAATATGTCAAAATCACAAGATTCAAAGAAAAATGTAAAAAAAGAAGCTACATTATCAGCTAAAGAGAAAAAGGCGGCAAAACAAGCTAAAAAGGCGAGTCGTACTTAAAATCTTATCAATAATTTATAAAACCACTTCATTAGGAGTGGTTTTTTTGCGTTAGAGGAAGTATCTTTAGTTACAAATAAAATATAAATCAATAACTTATTATGGATATAAAATTAGCCGTGCTTATAGACGGAGACAACATACCGTCTGCTTATGTAAAAGAAATGATGGAAGAGATTGCAAAATATGGTAATCCAACTATAAAACGTATTTACGGAGATTGGACAAAGCCTAATTTGTCTAAGTGGAAAAACGTTTTATTAGAAAACGCCATCACACCTATACAACAATATGGTTATACAACAGGGAAGAATGCTACAGATTCAGCAATGATTATAGATGCTATGGATATTCTATATTCAGAAAAAGTAGATGGATTCTGTTTGGTGTCTAGTGATAGCGACTTTACACGTTTAGCTACTCGATTAAGAGAAGCTGGGATGGCGGTTTATGGTATAGGCGAAAAGAAAACCCCAAGTCCATTTATTGTGGCCTGTGATAAATTTATCTACATAGAGATTCTTAAAAATCAGCGAGAAGATCTCCCTTCAGAATCTAGTACAGCTCCGACATCTCCTAAAAGTGATTATGACACCATCACTCAAAAAGAAATTAATTTTATAGCAACTACTATAGATGATGTTGCGGATGATGATGGTTGGGCATTTTTAGGCGATGTTGGAAGTTTATTGCAGAAGAAACAACCTAATTTTGATTCACGTAACTACGGTTTTCAAAAATTAACACCTTTAATTAATTCTATTCCTGATTTTGAAATAGAACGTCGTGAAGATTCCAAGGGACGTTCAAAATTGATTTATGTAAAGCTTAATGAAGAAAAATCAAAACGGAAGAAGAAGTGAAAACCGATATGTTTTGAAGGTGTAAACTCAGGTGATTGTTACGTTTTATATATATATAATGAGAGTTTTGTGTTTTTGTTGGTTTATGTGTTAAAATATTTGTTTTTGTTAAAATAGGATTGATTTGAAGAAGTGGTGTTTTTTTATCATAAATTGCTAGTTAACCTTATAAATATAATAACATATGAAGAAAATTACTTTAGCAACAGCCTTATTATTAGCTATAGGCGCACAAGCACAAACGTTTCCAGCTCCATACTGCGAGATTGCAGATGAAGCACAAGTTATAGTAGAAGAAATCTCAACGGTGAGTTTTGCAGACGCTAGTATTGTAAATACAGACTTAAGTTCTGTTTTGATAAACGCAACTTCTTTTGCTGCTAATGTAGCTCCAGATGAAACATATGCTTTAGTTGTCACAGGAAATACCGAAGGTGATTTTGAAACTGATATTGTTGCTTTTATAGATTGGAACCATAATGATATATTAGATGATGAAGGTGAAGTTTACGCCGTTGGAACTCTATTTGATACCGATGGCACGGATGGTGTATCTGTGTCTTTAGATATTACAATCCCTACAGATGCTGTTTTAGGTGAAACGCGTATTAGAATTACTAAAACTTACACGGATCCAGATCCAGATGGATATCCAGCTTCTTTAGCAGAGGTAGACGCTTGTGGTATAACATTTGATGTTTTTGGAGAAGTTGTTGAGCCAGGTTACGGTCAGGCATTAGATTTTACTTTAAACTTAGCAACCTTAAGTACCGATACTTTTGAGCGTAATGCTTTAGCAGTTTATCCTAATCCTACAAAAGATGTTTTAAACATCAATTACAAATCTAATTTAACAGGTGTAACAGTTTATAATATAGTAGGGCAAGAGGTTTTACGTAGAAATACAGAAGCTTCTCAATTACAGATAGACTTATCTGAATTTACCTCAGGTGTTTATATTGTAAAATTGTTTTCTGAAGAAGGACAACATAGTTTTAGAGTTGTAAAACAATAGAATTATGGTATAAGAATGTGTAAAATGTAAGTTTTACGTTTAATAAAATTGAAAGTTCTTATTGAAGTACTTTATTAATACAAAAAAACTTAGTCTATTATTTAGGCTAAGTTTTTTTATGTTTATAAGTGAAAATAAGCCTAGTTATTTAAGGATTTCAAGTTCACCTGCATTGATTGCTTTTTCGTAATTAGCTTCCACTTTATTTAAAAATCCAAAGAATTTAGTGCCGTCTTTTTTCTTTAAAACTACAGAAGTAGATCCGTTATTTTTTATGTTAACTTCTTCTATAACTACGGCTTCATTGAATACTGATTTGTAACGTGTTACTACACCTCTTTTTATTAAAATATTTGCCTTCGGAAAATCAATGTGTTTAAAACTTTCTGTAGAAGGGGTTTTAACGATTAAAACATCACCGATTTTTGGAGTATTATTGGCTGAAGCTGTTAAAAATATACCGAAGCATAAAAGTGTAAAAAATAGTTTTTTCATAATTAATCGCGTTTAAATTGTTGATCAGGTCAAAAATACTAAGATTTTTCACCTGATTTAATACTTTTAGCAATTCTTAACAATTTAAAAAAAGTGTTCATTTATGATGTTAATATACAGTGGAATAACTTGGTTTTTGAATATTTAAATATGAATACTAAGTGAGGAGTAACAATTTTATTTTTTTTAGTTTAAAAACACTATAATGACTACTTCATTTATAATTTCACCCCTGTAACATTATCCATTTCAATACCTAAAACAAGAAACTT
This sequence comes from Winogradskyella sp. HaHa_3_26, assembly GCF_019278425.1. Lineage (NCBI taxonomy): Bacteria > Pseudomonadati > Bacteroidota > Flavobacteriia > Flavobacteriales > Flavobacteriaceae > Winogradskyella > Winogradskyella sp. HaHa_3_26. The sequence continues at coordinate 3,337,321 of NZ_CP058981.1, forward strand.
ATGAAAGGTTGGAAGTTGTGCGCCACTTTCTGTAGTTGTCCAGTTTTCCCATGTAGCTTCTAAACCTTTAATTGGTAAAATATCTACCCACATTTGGAAGCTTTTTGGTTTATAGTTTTCATCTAAATGCCATAAATAAGAATCACCAGGTGTAGATCCACCTGAAGTATAAGTAACTAAAAGCGCTTCTTTATTGTTTTTAGTAGCAACTATTCTACGTTCTACACCAGCATCAAATACTTTATAGGGTGCAACAAGCCAAAAAGAATCATTATTAAAATAACCTTCAGCCTTATGTATATAATCGTGCTTTTCTATACCATTGTATTCTTGTTCTGCTACAAAAACTTTAGAATTATCATGATTTTTTAAATCTAGAATTACAGTAATCTGATCCCAACTCACTTCACACTTATTATCAGATTTATACCATTTATAATGATGTCTTCCTTTAAAAGTCCATTCTAAATAATCGGTGTTTATATAAGCTGTTTCATCTAAAGCATTAAGCATTTGTATTGCTAATTGATCTGCCTTAGCTCCTTGTTGTCCTGTGGGTAATTCTTCATTGTATTTAAAGTATAGAAATCCAAAGAGTAGAAGAGTAGGTAAAGTGAAAAAGACAATGATGCCTCCTATTATTTTTAAAACTTTTTTTAGTTTAGATGTCTTTTTCATATGTGAAAGTATTTTTGTTATCGTTATAAGAGTACTAAATTTAAGTATGTAAAGGTACAGTAAGAATAGAAAACTAGCATTGTTTTATTGTAAGCTTTAAATGAATTAGAGGGAATTTAATGGTTAAAAAGGTATAAAAAAAACATCGTTAAGATTAATCTTAACGATGTTTTATAATTTATAAATACTAGATAATTTACCTTATTGTATTATAAGCTTCAAGTTACCTTGACCAGCATTGTTTTCTATACTAATAAAATAAACACCTGAAGCTACTGAAGATAAATCAAAAGTTTTATTATTTAATTCCGCAGCAGAATTTAAATAATAACTTTTCACTATTTCACCAGAAACACTTTGTATGTGCATTACAGATTTACCTATAGTACTTGGGCTAGATATTTGAAATACTCCCGTAGAAGGATTAGGGTATGCTAATAATTCATACGTAGCTGTATTATTTACTTCCTCTATACCTAGTGTTCCTTGTATTAATGGCGTATTGCTAAAGTTGATAAGTTGACCATCTATAACGTATTGAGCTTTAAAACCATCATCACAGTCCGTACAAGTCGTTCCTGAAATACAATCTTCGCTGTTAGGGTGACAATAATCTACGTAAGTAGGATCAAATCTATAACTAAAATCTACAGTACTATTAGCAATTTGAGCTGTCATATCAATAATGTCTGGAGGAGAAATTGCACCAGGACACCATCCGGCTCTGCTATACGTCCAAGTACCTAATTGACCAGTACAGTTGTCTGGGTTTGGATTACATGTATTCCATAAGTTTTGCGTATAATTTGGTACGCCATCAACATCTATATAATGCGTAGCGTTATAAAATTCTGCAGCATTGCTTGTATTGTTATCTCCCCAACCATGACCTGTAGTGGATAAACGTAAGTGAGAACTTAAAATGTTAGAATCGTAAGTATAATTTATAACATCAACAGGTTGTAAATTGCTAGGGTCCCCAAAATCCCATGATCCGTCCCACAATTCATCGATGTTTGAATATAAGTAGGTTGGAGTACCTTGTATAAAGTCAAAATCTAAAGATATTTGCCAACCTCCCGTTCCGTAGGTCTGAATATACATTCTAAATTCTACTTCTCCTTGAAGTAAGCTAGCGTAATCTGTTAAATCTATGGTGTGATTACATCCAACTCCATAAGGTGTTATATAACGAATTATTTGTATCCAGTTACCATCAGGTCCCATAACATCAATGTTAGCTCTACGATCCCAATCATCACAATCTCCATCATCAGAAGGACACTCAACTGTTAAATTTGCAATGATTTCATCATAACTACCAATATGCTGAGGTAAGGTATGTGTACCATAATAAAACTGACTATTCTCAGTACCAATTTCTATTACCACGTCTTCCATTGTTTGAACATTTTGGGTGTTAATAACATCAGTAACATTTATGTTTCTTGTAATTGTAGTACTGTTACCGTTAGTGCCAAATACGGTAATATTTACGGTTTTTGTGCCATATGATGTTGGTGTCCATAGGCCATAATGTAAGCCTTCTTCTCCAACAATGGTTATAGGATTTCCATCAACTGAAATTTCTACGTAATCTATAGTCATAAAATCAGGTTCTTCTATAGACGATGTTACATAGATAGGGTATGCATAAAAAGAAGGCATTTCTAAAGAGTAATCTTCTGTTAGTCGAGTTGAGACTGTAGGGTAATAAGTGCTAAGATCTAAAACTTCAAACTGTTGATAGGCTTCAGCAGCATAATAATTTGAATCGCCTGCTTGTTCTGCTTTTAAAGTAACTATACCAGCAACACCAGTTAAAGTCACGGTGTTACCAATGATTGTTGCAGGTCCAGATTCAACGCTATAAGTAATGTCTGTTAAACCAGAGCTTGCTGAAGCTGAAATAGCAAAAGGTGCAGCCGTAGAACTTTTATTTTCTACTGGATTAAAGGCTATGGTTTGATTTTCTTGTGTAGATCCCGTAGAACTTTCATAAAAAATAAGTTCAGCTGTATGAGTATTGTCTGTTGTGTCACTATTGTTTGAGGTATATACAACCTTGACATATCTTGCGGATACGGCTCCAAAAGTTATATCTTTTTGGGCTGCATCTGAAAGGTCTGCCCATACAAAATCACCTACACTTTCAGGGGTTCCCCATGTTGATCCATCAGTGCTAAGATAAATCTCGTATCCAACGGCTTTTCTTTCTAAGTTATTTGCATTAGGTGTGTAGCTAAAGCCATTTACGTCATGAGTTGCTCCTAAATCAACTTCAACATATGCGGGTAGTGAAAATCCACCAGCATCATAAATAGCCCAGTAAGTAGAAGTATTTCCATCAAAAGCGTTTGCAACTGGTGTCGAGTTGTTATCGGTACTGTAGGATTGTATAGAGTAGTTAGATTGATCGATTTGTTGTGCGAACATATTAGTTGAAAAAGCTAAGAGTAAGCATAAAAGAGGGGTAAAGATTTTTATCATAATTTTAGTTAGTTGGTTTTTGTTTAAAAAAAAGCTAAATATATTTAAAATTGTGTCTTTTTTTTGTTAAAAACCATAAAATTAATTATTAATACAGTGGTATTTGTAGATATATGTAATAAATGTCATTATATTATTATATTAATAATTTTAAGATAAAATAATGAGGCTAATGAAATTTTTGTTTTTTTAAGTAGTGAGCTTTATATCTTGAATTGATTTTTTATTTCTATCCGTTTTAAGCGACTAAATTCCATTAAGTCTTCAAAAAACAAAGTAAAGTCTTCTTCAAAGTCCTCATAAAATTCTTTGAGTTCATTGACTGCTTCATTCATCTTAGAACGGCCTTCAGTTCTTTTATTCATTCCATTTAATACTTTTTGAATGCCTTCAATAGTAGCATAACTAAGTAGCCAATTATCTTCGATCATAATTGGAGTTAAGGCTTGAAATCTTGGAGGTAAATTGTCAAGGTTTTCAATGAGGTTTTTATAGAAGTTAGATATATAAAGTTCTAAAGGAACGTCAGAGTACGTTTTCCAGTTTTTAGCTAAAAAATGATCGAAAAATATATCGACAATCACACCACTGTAATGCCCATAACCTCTATGTAGTCTTTTTGTACACTGTCTAAAAAGAGGATGTGCATCTGTAAAAGTATCTATATGCCGATGCAACATAATACCCGCTTGAATTTCTTTAGGGTAGGTTTTGTATTTATTACCTCTTACACCATCGGCAGCAAAGTTTCCAATAGTGATAAGTTTGTGGTCTCCTGAGAGGTATATATGGGCTAGAAAGTTCATCTTTCGAAATTACAAATTCATAATAACAAAATCGTTAAAAAGGGGATATCTCTTTATATTTGTAAAAAAATATTCTTTATGACATTGATAAAATCTATTTCAGGAATTCGTGGAACTATTGGAGGTTCTGTTGATGATAATTTAACTCCAATTGATGCGGTTAAATTTGCAGCAGCTTATGGAACGTGGTTAAAGCAGCAACGCAGTAAGGATAATTATATTGTGGTTGTTGGTCGTGATGCACGTATTTCTGGAGAAATGATTCAGAACTTGGTAATGAATACCTTAGTAGGTTTAGGAATTCACGTTATTGATTTAGGCTTATCTACAACGCCTACTGTTGAAATTGCTGTGCCTATGGAACATGCAGATGGAGGAATTATTTTAACAGCAAGTCATAATCCAAAACAATGGAATGCCTTAAAGCTTTTAAATGCTAAAGGTGAATTTTTAAATGGATCTGAGGGGCAGAAGATTTTAGAAATCGCAGATTCTAATGCTATGAATTTTGCAGAGGTAGATGACTTAGGGAAAATTACGGTGAATGATGCTTACATTGATTTACATATTGATGAGGTTTTAAAATTACCATTAGTAAATAAAAAAGCTATTGAAGCTGCTAACTTTAAAGTGGTTGTTGATGGCGTAAATTCTACAGGAGGAATTGCTATTCCTTTATTATTAGAACGTTTAGGTGTAGAGCCTGTTAAATTATATTGTGACCCAACGGGGCATTTTCCTCATAATCCAGAACCTTTAAAAGAACATTTAGGCGATTTAGCAAAAGCAGTTGTAAAAGAACACGCTGATTTTGGTATTGTTGTAGATCCTGATGTAGATCGTTTGGCTTTTATGGATGAAACAGGTGAAATGTTTGGTGAAGAATACACTTTAGTTGCTTGTGCAGATTACGTTTTAAGTAAAAACCCAGGAAATACAGTAAGTAACATGAGTTCTACAAGAGCGTTGAGAGATGTTACAGAAAAGTATGGAGGAACTTACGAAGCTAGTGCTGTAGGCGAAGTAAATGTTGTAACATTGATGAAGAAAAATAATGTTGTTATAGGAGGAGAAGGTAATGGAGGTATTATTTATCCAGAATCACATTACGGACGAGATGCTTTAGTTGGTGTGGCTCTATTTTTAAGCTTATTAGCAGAAAGACAGATAAAAGTAAGTGAGTTACGTGCTTCTTATCCTAACTACTATATGAGTAAAAAGAAAATTCAATTAACACCAGAGTTAGATGTCGATGGAATTTTAAGTACTATGGAAGCTAATTATAGTCATGAAAAACTGACGACTATTGATGGTGTGAAAATTGATTTTGCAGATAGTTGGGTGCATTTACGTAAAAGTAATACAGAACCTATAATAAGAATATATACAGAAGCACCAAGCCAAGAAGCTGCAGATATTTTAGCTGATCGTTTTATTGCAGAAATTAAAACGATTGCTAATATCTAGTCTTGAGATATTAGATTGAATTAGATTAAAGCTAGAGTAATAAAAAAGATTAAGATAGGTCTTAATTGGTAAAGTGATAGAATGATGATTTTAGAAACAAGCACAAATAAAGTAACTGAATTAGAAACTTATTTTAGTCAGTTTAGACAACATATTATTGGTCAAAATCAAATGTTTGAATCACCTTTTGGTGAACAAAAAATCATTTATACCGATTGGACAGCTTCTGGTCGTTTATACCGACCTATTGAAGAAAAGTTATGTAACGATTTTGGACCCTTTGTGGCCAATACACATACCGAAACTACAGTGTCTGGTACAGCAATGACAAAAGCCTACCATAAAGCGAAGCATATTATTAAAGATCACGTTAATGCTAATGAGGATGATATTTTAATTTGCTCAGGAAATGGTATGACTGGCGTGATTAATAAGTTTCAAAGAATATTAGGATTAAAAATTCCTGAGAATTTAAAAAACTTTACAACGATTCCAGATGAAATGCGCCCCGTGGTTTTTATTTCGCATATGGAACACCACTCTAATCAAACCACATGGTTAGAAACTGTAGCAAAAGTTGAAGTGGTTCCGCCAGATGAAGATGGTTTATTTTGTTTGAAGAATTTAGAAGTATTATTACATCAATATAAAGATTGTACCATTAAAATCGCTTCTGTTGTTGGGGCATCTAATGTTACAGGAGTTCAAGTTCCTCATCATGATGTGGCAAAACTGATGCATCAACATGGAGGTGTCTGTTTTGTAGATTTTGCTTGTTCTGCACCTTATGTTGCTATGGATATGCACCCTGAAGATGAAGCAGCACAACTAGATGCTATTTTCTTTTCACCTCATAAATTTTTAGGAGGACCAGGAACTTCAGGTGTTTTAGTATTTAATAAAAAACTATATAAAAATATGGTTCCCGATTGTCCAGGAGGTGGAACTGTAAGTTGGACGAATCCTTGGGGAGAACACAGATATATCGATAATATTGAAGACCGTGAAGATGGTGGTACACCAGGATTTCTTCAAACTATAAAAACAGCACTTTCTATTCGTTTAAAAGAACAAATGGGAGTCGATAATATCTTAAAGCGCGAGCATGAGTTGGTCGCTATTATTTTTGATAAGTTAGATGGTATTTCTAATATCAATATTCTTGCTGGTCAACATAAAGATCGTTTAGGGGTAATTTCATTTTACATTGATGACTTACACTTCAATCTAGCTGTAAAAATATTGAATGACAGATTTGGTATTCAAACACGTGGTGGTTGTAGTTGTGCTGGTACTTATGGTCACTTTTTACTTCATGTAGATCAGCAAATGTCTAATGAGTTAACTAATGAGATTTCTATTGGAGATTTAGTACGCAAGCCAGGTTGGATTCGTATGTCTATTCATCCAACAACTACAAATTCTGAAATTGAATATGTTTGCAATAGTATTGCAGACTTAGCTAAAAATCATATTGATTGGGCTAAGGATTATGATTATTCTAAATGCAATAATGAATTTATTCACAAGTCTATAGCTAATGTAGATTGTAAAGCGACTAATGTAGATGCTTGGTTTGAGTTGTAAGAACTAAGCTTTTTACTTTGATATTTTTTGAGAAAAATACTTTCACAAAGATTCTTAGAGTTTACACAAGAAGTACGGAGAAAAAAAATAAGAAGTAAAGTTTGATTTTTTATTTTAAAATGAAAAACTAATTTACAGAAACCCGAGACTGCTGCAGAAAACCTAGTTTAAATACTAAAATAGTCTTTGCCTCTTATAAGTAGAATTACGCTTAGATTCTTTTTGTAAAGGGATTAATTAAAGGAATTTAGCAGGTACTTTATCTCTGTGTTTCCATCGTTTATGAGTCCAAAGGTAATATTGGGGTGCTTCAAGAATTTCTTTTTCTACTAATTTGAAAAATAAATCGGTGATTTCGTAATCCTTAAATTCTTTTGGGTGTTCTGTAATTGTTTTAAAAGTTGTTTCGTAATAACCGCGTTTAATACGTTTTACACTAAAAAATACAACAGCCATATCCAATCTTTTTGCTAATATTTCAGCACCTACGTACATGGGTACTTTTATACCCATAAATTCATTCCAATGAAAGGCTTTGGTTGCTTTTGGAGATTGGTCAGATACAAATCCGTTAATTGTTAATTCACCTTTTTTCTTACTATCATAAAGAACTTTATAAGTTTCCTTAGTGGTGATGAGGTGTGAGTTGTATTTTGCTCTAATGCGTTTTACTAATTTATCAAAATGCTTATTGGCTAAACGTTTATAAACAGCATAACCTTTATGTTTTACGTGTTTTTGTAAAATGAAAATCCATTCCCAGCTTCCATAATGTGCACACATTAAAATGATGCTGCGTTGTTTTGCTTCTAAATCACTAATAAGTTCTACGTTGGTAAATTTGAAGCGTTTATTCATTTGCGCTTCTGTAATTGTTAATGATTTTATAGCTTCGACCATCATATCACAAAAATGATGGTAAAACTGACTCGTTATTTTAGAGACTTCTTTTTCTGATTTATCAGGGAAAACCAATCTTAGATTTTCTTTTACAGTAGACTTACGGTAGCCTATAACTCTGTAAATTAAAAAGTAAATAACATCAGAAAGCCCATAGAGTAATCTAAAAGGTAATATAGAAACTAGCCAAAGAATTGGGTAGATTATGATGTAAGCAATAAGTTGCATTAAACTATGTTAGTGTTAAGGCGCAAATATATTATATTTGATTTATAAGATTTAGAATTTATGTATAATTTAAGTATCGTAACAATAGTAATCATTGTTGCAAACGCTCTTTTTTCCTATAAAGGATTTGGTGATCGTATGTTTTTTGAACGCTATAAATTTAATGTTGGGAGCATAAAACGCGGTGAGCAAATAAGAATGATTAGCTCTGGATTCTTACATGCAGATATTACACATTTATTGTTTAATATGTTTACACTTTACATGTTTGCAGATGCTGTAATTATGCAATTAGGTTCTGTTAAATTTGTTATTATTTATATGGCGAGTTTAATATTTGGAAACTTACTTTCGCTTTATTTTCATAAAGATGAAGATTGGTATAGTGCAATAGGAGCTAGTGGAGCTGTTACCGGAATTTTATATGCCGCTATTTTACTTCAGCCACAAATGAGTTTATATATGATGTTTATACCAATCCCTATTCCAGGTTATATATTTGGTATTGGTTACTTACTTTATTCAATATATGGAATGAAAAATAGAATTGGTAATATAGGACATGATGCTCACTTTGGTGGTGCTATTGGTGGTTATGTGGTGACATTAATAATGATGCCAAGCCTATTTAAAACCGATTTATTGCATGTTGGTATTTTGGCAATCCCTATCATTATTCTTTTTGTACTCTATAAAACAGGGAAACTTAATTAAGTGTTAGCTTATTAAATAAAGGTTGAGGTTGTATGACAATTGTCATGTTTTTTAGAAAGTGATGAGTCTATATTCGTAGCTTATCTAATTTTAAAAATAAAAAAGATGGCTTCATCTCACCTAACACATAATTTTCATATCCCAGTTATGGGATTAGCTTATACTATAGATAGCCCAATTAGAGTGGCTCAATATGGTATTTCGTCTGTAATATCTATTATAGATGACGAGCTTGTAGAAAAAATGAATGCTTTTTATAGTAAGAAATTCAACTTACCATATAAAGAAATAACAAAAAAGGCACACGACTATCGTGCAGAACGTATTACGTCCTATTTAAACTTAGCGGATACCATTGTAAAAGACAAATTCTCAAAGTTTAAAGCTGAATTATCGGAAAGTAAATTGGCTTTAGAAAACTTTATTTCAACCTTACCGCATAAGTCAGACTTTAAAGAAGGGCTTTCTAACTTATTACAAGAAGGAGCAGCGTTTAAGGACCACATTAAAGCTTATTTAGAAACACATTTAAAAGCAGGGGATATTGATGTTAACATCATGACCAAAGTTGATAAAGATAATTTTGAAAAAGGGGAACAACTTCCAACCGCGTTTAATGATGCTCATGCTTCACTTAGAGGATTTGCTAATAGTAACCTAAGTTCTTCTGTAGTACTTTCTGCAGGAATGAATCCACGACTGTACAGTTATTTTGAGAACTTTAAAGACTTCTTTCCTGATGCAAATGGACAATTAAAAAAGAAAATCATTTTAAAAGTTAGTGATTATCGTTCTGCAACGATTCAAGGAAAATTTTTAGCAAAAAAAGGACTTTGGGTTTCAGAATATAGAATAGAATCGGGATTAAACTGTGGCGGACATGCTTTTGCTACCGAAGGTTTTTTATTAGGTCCTATTTTAGAGGAATTTAAAACTAAAAAATCAGAATTAATAAACGATACTTATGAAGTTTATGTAAAAGGCTTAAGTCAAAAAGAATTGGTAATACCAGAGCAACCTTTAGAGTTGAAAATTACTGTTCAAGGAGGAGTTGGTACTGCTGATGAGCAATCTTTTTTACTTGATAATTATAATGTTGATTCTGTAGGTTGGGGAACACCGTTTTTATTAGTGCCAGAAGCCACCTCTGTAGATAAAGTAACACGAGATTTATTAGCAAACGCTAAAGAAAAAGATTTGTATTTAAGCGGAATATCACCTTTAGGAGTTCCTTTTAACACTATTAAAGGTACATCTAATGAATTTCATAAACAAAAACGTATTGATAATGATAAAGCAGGAAGTTCTTGTCCTAAAAAATTATTGGCTCTAAGTAAAGAGTTTGGAGCCGAAGGGATTTGTACAGCTTCTAAGAAATATCAGGATATTAAATTGGAAGCATTAGAATCTGAAAAAGCAGATTTATCTTCAAAAGCTTATGCTAATGCAAAAGCTAAAATTACCGAGAAAGCTTGTCTTTGTGTAGGTTTAGCAAATGCCTCTTATTTAGAAAATGAGATTAGCATAAAAGGGCAGGAGCAAGGCGTTGTTATATGCCCTGGTCCTAATTTAGCTTATTTTGATAAGGAAGTCTCTTTGTTTGAAATGATGAAGCATATTAATGGAAATGCATCTGTACTTTCTAATGCTAAGCGTCCTAATATGTTTGTTAAAGAATTAAAGATGTATATCGATTATTTAAAAAATGAAATAGAGACTATGTCTGAAGATCTTTCTGCTAAACAAATAAAAAAATGGAATGCTTTTAAAAGCCATTTATTCGATGGTATTGCATACTATCAAGATGTGTTTGTAGCTTCAGTTTCTTCAGAATATAAAACTATTCAAGAAGAACTTCAGATAAATAAAGAAGAATTGATAGCTGTTAAAATTCCCGAATTAGAATTGGCTTAACTTTTCTATTTAGAATTTTATTAACTTATTGACATAAAAAAAAAGCCTTTAAATTTTCTTTAAAGGCTTTTTTTGATGTTTATTTTAAAAGTTCTTGCACTTTTAATTCCAATGCTCTTCCTCTAAGGTTTTTAGCTGCAATTTTACCATCTTTATCTAAGATAAAAGTGGCCGGTATAGCTGTAACATTGTAAAGTTCTACAATAGGATCTTTAAAATATTGTAAATTAGAAACATGCGTCCAAGTTAATTTATCTGTTTTAATTGCGTTTAGCCAAGCGTTTTTAGGATCTTTTTGATTGCGTGTTCCATCTAAAGATACCCCAATAATTTCTAGTCCTTGATCATGGTATTTGTTGTAGATTCTAACCACATTAGGGTTTTCGCGACGGCAAGGTCCGCACCAAGCGGCCCAAAAATCTATAATGGTCACTTTACCTTTTACATCATTGAGACTAACCATTTTACCATCAAGATTTGGAGCTTCAAAATTTGGTGCTACTTTACCTATTTCAATTTGAGCTGTTTTTAAGTAATCAGCCAATGCTTTGTCGAGATTTATTTTAATGGCAACACCTTCAGGAGAGTTTTGTATATCAGCATCTAGTTTGTTAAAAGCTTCAATATAGTCTTCGATGTTTGTATTGTCTTTAGAGTTTTTTTGTTTTATTAAAACTAAACTGTAATAGCTACTTCTGTTTTTATCAATGAAATTTAAAGGTGCTTCTTTTTGTTTATTTTGCACTATGGTATAAAGTTTAGAAATAGAATCTCTTGTTGTTCTATTTCTTAATTGCATTTTTAAAGCCTCAGCTTCTTTATTTAATTCTTGTAGATTATCATTGTACGTTTTATAGTCTGCATTAGATTTAGAACCAACGACTGTAGATTGTGTAATATCAGATTTGTTAATAGTTATATCAATCTGATTATTTTCTAGCATAAAATCTAACTCTCCTTTTACAGAATTTACAGTTATTAAATGAAGTGTAGGGTTTAATACCTTACCTGTAAAAGTGAATTTTTCATTAACAACGATAGCTGTATCAATGACTCTTGTTCTTCCATTTTGCTGTTTCACTTTTAAATAAGTGCGCACACCATTGTAGATGTTTTTAGCCGTTCCGTTAATAATAAAATCTGTTCTTTTTGGTTCTGTTTTGCAGCTTAAAAAAAGTAAACTAATTATTGCAATTGTAACGAGTCTTTTCATAATAGATAGTTTGTATACTACAAATATAAAAACAATGGTTAAATAGTAGCTCTATAAATTAGAACTCTTAAATGTAGATAATGCTATAGATCTAGAAAAGAAAAATTAATAAGAAAGCAGTACAAACTAAAAAAAAGCTGAACAATCTGAAGATTGTCCAACTTTAATTTATATTCTAACTTTTAGTTCTAATGCCTTTCCTTTGGGTTTATAGTATTACCATCGGGGGTTGTAGCTTCAAAACTTGGTGTTACTTTTCAATTTTAGGTTGATTGGTTTTTAAATAGTTATCAAGTAAGTTTTCTAGTTTTAATTTAATTTCTATTCCTTTTTTAGAAGATTTAATTTCAGAGGATAAGTTATTAAAGGCATCCATGTATTTTTTTGCGTCTAATTTTTTGTTATTTAATTGTTTACTGATTAGGAATAAACTAAAAAAATTATCCTCATTATTATTAATGAAGTCAATGACATATTGAGTTTTTTTATTGTCAATGATTTTCATTTGATTAGAAAGTGAGTCTAGTTTTGTTTTATTATTTTGAGATCTATATTTTCTAAACTCTTTTACAGTTGCAAAAATTTCTTTATCAAGTTTATTAAATCCAATATAAAAACGATCATAATCTTCCTGCGCTTTAGACCCCGTTATTTTAGATTCTTCTATTTTAGATTTATTAATGTCGATATTGATGTTACTGTTTTCAACCATTATAGATAGTTTTCCTTGTATGCCATCTATTGTAACATTGTATAACGTTGGCATATCTACTCTTCCTTCAATAAAAAAGCTTTCGTTCTTAACCATTCTTGTACTCACTATTTTATCTTTTTCTTTATCATCAGAGCTTTTTAGATGAATTCTAACACCATTATAAACTCCTTTTGCAGTACCGGTAATCGTATAATGAGGGAGTTTAGGTTCTGCTTCTTTACAGCTAAAACATAATAGACAAGTAAAAATAAGGAGGCATAGATTTTTCATGAATTAATATTGTTCTTTATTAAAGTGTGCATTGCAAATATAAAAACAATGATTAATAGTATGCTTATAAAAGCGACCACTTAAAAGTTGGCAAGGATAATGTTTAATCAATCGCATAAATTACAATACTTTTGCATTAAAGAATTAGAATATGCATAATGATACCATTGTAGCTTTAGCAACACCCTCTGGGAGTGGAGCTATAGCAGTTATTCGCTTATCGGGAAAAGAAGCCATAACAATAGCATCTAAAAGCTTTAAATCTGTATCTGATAAAGATCTGAATAAGCAAAAAACACATACCATTCATTTGGGTCATATCGTTGAAGGCGGTAGAACTATAGATGAAGTTTTAGTTTCTGTTTTTAAAGACCCTAATTCTTATACAGGTGAAAATGTAGTAGAAATATCTTGCCATGGATCATCTTATATTCAGCAAGAAATTATTCAGTTATTTTTACGAAAAGGCTGTAGAATGGCGACAGCAGGTGAGTTTACACTGCGTGCTTTTTTAAATGGAAAACTCGATTTGAGTCAGGCAGAAGCTGTAGCCGATTTAATTTCTAGTGATAATGAAGCCTCTCACCAAATAGCTATGCAGCAGATGCGAGGTGGATTTTCTTCGGAAATAGCTAAGCTAAGGGAAGAGCTTTTAAACTTTGCGTCTTTAATAGAATTAGAATTGGACTTTGCGGAAGAAGATGTAGAGTTTGCAGACCGTACACAATTTAAGCAGTTGATAGCGCGTATCACTTTTGTATTGAAACGTTTGATTGATTCTTTTGCTGTTGGAAACGTTATAAAAAACGGTATTCCAGTAGCTATTGTCGGTGAGCCTAATGTGGGGAAGTCTACGTTGTTGAATGCTTTACTGAATGAAGATCGTGCGATAGTATCGGAAATAGCAGGGACGACAAGAGATACTATAGAAGACGAAATTTCAATAGGAGGTATTGGCTTTCGTTTTATAGATACTGCGGGAATTAGGGACACTGAAGATGTTGTAGAGAGTATTGGTATTAAAAAGACCTTTGAAAAAATAGAGCAAGCCCAAGTGGTGCTGTTTTTAATAGGAAGTCCACAATTAGCTGTTGGAGGTAAAGCCATCGCTAATTTTTTAATTGAAATAGAAAAAGTAAGAAATCAGTTTCCACAAAAGCAGTTGTTGGTTATTTTAAACAAAATAGATCAAATAACGGATTCTGAATTAGCAACCATAACTACAGCTTTAGAAGTTAAGGCTTCAAATGTGATTCCTATTTCTGCTAAAACAGGATTTGGAGTGGAGGAATTGACCAATAAACTGCTTAATTTAATTAATACAGGAGCTTTAAGAAATAATGAAACTATTGTTACTAACTCTCGTCATTATGATGCTTTATTAAAGGCTTTTGAAGAAGTGCAAAAAGTACAATATGGTTTAGAAACCGACTTGTCAGGAGATTTGTTGGCTATTGATATTCGGCAAGCTTTATATCACTTTGGTGAGATAACGGGCGAGATAACCAATGATGATTTGTTGGGTAATATATTTGCTAATTTCTGTATCGGGAAGTAACTTACTTTCTTTTATTTGTTAATCCCTTGTTATTGTTGACTTTATAGTATTTTATCTTCTTTTGTTTGTTGTTTATTTGCTCTTTTTTGATTAAATTTGTTGTATATCTGTTGCCTAAAATATAGAATTGTTGCCCATTTCTGTTGGCGAAGATATTGGCGAAATGATGCACCATAACGCACCACGTTGCACCATTACGCTACATAAAGCACCATTTATGAGCAGTAATTTATTCATTCCTAAAACTTGTAAGCATTGCGGTAATGCGTTTACAGCACGCACAACAGTTACTAAATACTGTGGTGATACTTGTGCAAAAAGAGCCTATAAGGCACGCAAACGAAAAGAAAAAATTCAAGCTACTCTTACTGAAGATATGCAACAACAAAAAGAAATTGTTGAGGTTCATAATCCTAATGCAGTAAATAACAAGGATTTTTTAAGTGTTACAGAAGCCTCACAACTTATTGGAGTAAGTAGATGGACCATTCAAAGAATGATACAACAAGGACGTTTAAAAGCAGTTCCTTTTGGTAGAAAGCGTATTGTGGCCAGATGGCAAATAGAAAACCTTTTTAATTAATTACATTATGAAAGTAACATTAAGACAACGCAAGAAGAACGACAAAATAAGCCTGTATTTAGATTACTATCATAAAGGCAAACGTAAAACAGAATACTTACGCTTATACCTTACGCCTAATCCTAAAACCAAAACTGAAAGAGAGGTAAATAAGAAAACCAAACAATTGGCTGAAACTATATGTGCACAGCGACAAATAGAAATTCAAAATGGTATTTATGGCTTTCAAGATATTGAAAAGCTAAAAGGCAGTTTTATTACTTATATCACAGCTTTAGCAGAAAAGAAAAATACAAGCTCTGGCAATTATGGTAATTGGAATAGTATGCTAAAACATTTAAAAAAGTTTTGTCCAACAGATGTTAGTTTTCAAGATATAGACAAATCATTTGTTGAGCGTTTCAAAGAGTATTTAGATAAAGATGCAATAGGTAGAGCAGGTAAGCAACTGTCTCAAAATTCTAAATATTCGTATTATGGTAAATTTTCAGCTGCATTAAAACAGGCGGTCAAAGATGGCATATTAAAAGTAAATCCTGCAAATGGTGTAGAGTATTTTAAACAAGGTGAACCTCAACGAGAATTTTTAACGCTTGATGAATTACAAAAGGCAGTTAATACAGAATGTGAACTACCTATTTTAAAAAATGCTTTTATTTTTTCAGCTTTAACCGGATTACGTTGGTCAGATATTGAAAAACTGATATGGTCAGAAATCCAGCACTCAAAAGAAATGGGATATTATATCCGATTTAGACAAAAGAAAACTAAAGGTGTCGAAACCTTACCAATATCAGACCAAGCAAGAAATCTATTAGGAGAAAAAGGTAATCCAGACGATAAAGTATTTGATGGCTTACATTATAGTGCCTGGTCTAATTTAAAATTACAACAATGGATGATGAAGGGAGGTATTACTAAAACTATTACGTTTCATTGTGCGCGTCATACCTACGCTACCTTACAATTAACTTTGGGTACAGACATATATACTGTATCAAAATTATTAGGTCATAAAGAGTTACGAACTACACAGATATATGCCAAAGTAATTGACGATAAAAAGAAAGAAGCTGCTAACCGTATTCAACTGGATTTATAATGAAAGGAAGTATATTTTCAAGTTTGGTTTCTATAACCAATGGCTTACATAGAGATAATAGACAGGAAAAGGATTTTAAATACTTATTGTCTGATTTTAAATTGAACCAAAAAGCTAATAACGCAGTTTTTAAAGTAAACTTTAAAAAGCCTTTAAATGCGAAAAAAGAATACTGCCAAAAGCTAATATTTAATGAAACAGAAAATACAGTAGCATCATTTGTAAAGGAATTTCCGAAAAATGCAACTACACCAGAAAATAAATACAGCTATACCATTCTACTTAATAAATTTGATAAGTACTTAAATGACATTGCAACTTATATCAATAAAAGAGGTATAACAACAGATTTAAATAATGATGACAATTATATCATAAACTACTTAAAAGTATCTGTAATAAGGTTGTATGCTGAACTACAAGAGCAATACGGACAATTTTCGGAAAATACAAAATTCTCAATTTCTGAAATTGCAGAAAAATACTTTAATGATGAAACTTTTGATGTTAGCTTAATAGAAAAGAACACCACTAAAAAAGTTGCTACCAAAAAAACATCAAAAACGAAAGCAACACCCAAGACTTCTTTTGGATATAAAAGTAATGACACTTCAACTTTGCTAACTGTACTTAAACAAGTAAATCTAAAAATCGACTTGTTAGATAACCGCACAACTGTTGAACATTTGCACCAATTGTTATTAGCAAAAGATTTTGCAAATACAGAATCGCAAATTTATCTTCAATGCGAAACTACACAGTTTAGTTACCTTGTAACAAAACTTAAACCATTTTTTAATGGTTTCAATCCTACCTCAATAGAACGTTCTGGAAAATTTATTACTAAAACAGGTACGCTATTAAAGGCGAATAATCTTCACAAAAACAAAATTCACAACCCAAAAGAAAAGGAAGAAATAGATAAAATCATCCAA
Source organism: Winogradskyella sp. HaHa_3_26 (assembly GCF_019278425.1). Taxonomy (NCBI): domain Bacteria; kingdom Pseudomonadati; phylum Bacteroidota; class Flavobacteriia; order Flavobacteriales; family Flavobacteriaceae; genus Winogradskyella; species Winogradskyella sp. HaHa_3_26. The sequence goes on from NZ_CP058981.1 coordinate 3,354,481, forward strand.
CAACTGCAATAAAAAACAGTAAGAATAGTAAGAAACCTTACTGTTGTCTTACCCTTGTTTTACACTCTTACTAAAATCGGGAAGCCAATTTTCAACCTTTGTCCTGTTCTTGAAAACCAAGAATGACATTTGGCCAGATGTCCTCATTTATTTAAAACAAAATAAACGATGGACACAAATATCATCGAAAAGTTAGACCGCATTGAAAAACTCTTATTAGAGCAACAAACAATGCAAAAGCAAGTATTAAACTTTAATGAAACTTGCAAGTATTTAGAATTATCCCAATCGCACTTGTATAAACTCACAAGTACGGGAACCATTCCACATTATAAACCGAATGGTAAAAAGATTTATTTCCAAAGAGAAGAGTTAGACCATTGGTTACTGCGTAACCGTATGAACTCAAGAGACGAAATCGAACAGCAAGCTGCCGATTACCTTATTAAGAAAGGAGCAGTGAAGTTATGACTGAAATAATCGATTTACTCTTAACGCTCTCTCAAGAAATAAAGGACATTAAAGCACGTATCGAATTGTTACGACAATCGAGAGCAGAAGTATTAAAAGATACGTGGATAGACAATCAAGATGTATTGCAGACCTTACATATAAGTAAGCGAACGCTACAAACTTTAAGAACCAATGGCACTTTGCCTTACAGCAAAGTAAAAGGTAAATTTTACTATAAAGTTGCTGACATAGAGCAGTTGCTTCAAGACAACTACTACAACCATAATTTCAAGCAAGATGGAAATAAGTAGAGAAGCAATTTTAGACAAAACACATTATGGTTTAAAAATCTATGCCTATGTGTTGAGACAGTATTATCCTAATCAAACAGTCCTTTCTGTAAAAGGAAGGGACTGTGGGATAACTCGAAACCCTTTTAATGGTGGTAAAGAAACCTTACGGATTCATATTGATGGTATTATAGCAACACATCGAGATACAGAATTAGAAGCCTTTAAAGGTGATGTATTCGATTTTGCACAATATCATTTTAGAATAACCGATGAAGAAGATTTGTACCAGAAGATAAATCAAGAGCTACATCTAAATTTAGAAGTCAAGGAAAAAGACGAATTGGAATGGCTTAATGAACCAGACGATACCTGGTATGCCAACTGTAGCTTTTTTAAAGCGCCTGTTCGCAATGTGTTTCCCTCGGAAACCTTGCGATTGCATCAAGTGTTTGCATTAATCACAAGTGATAAATACAAAAGCATTACTGAAGAATTAAGAGCAATTACCAATGTAAAAGAAGCACGTAAATTCAAAGCGAATCGCTTTGATTACGTAACACTTTCAGGAACATTTGAAAAACGAAGCGATAACAACTTGATAAAGCATTCTAATTTATTAACCATTGATTTTGACCATTTAGAGAATCTACAAGAGTTAAGAACACAGCTCTTAAATGATGAATATTTTGAAACCGAAATGCTATTCATATCACCATCTGGTGATGGTTTAAAATGGATTATTAGAATAGATATTTCAGAAGTAACACATTCAGAATATTTCACAGCAGTTGCAAATTACATTAAACACAATTATAACATTGAGGTTGACCAGTCAGGTAAAGACGTTTCCAGAGCGTGTTTTTTACCATACGACCCAACAGCCTTTTTACATAAAAGACATCAAGCATTATGAGTAAAATATTTAATCCAAAAGATTGGTTAGAAGTTCCTAAAGAGCAACCTCAACCAAAAAGCAACACAGCAACAACCAATGTTGTTGCTGTTGCTGATAACGACATTGAACCCTACATTTCAGTAATCGAGCAATCAGGTACAGACATAACAGGAAGTTACGCTATTTGGAGAGATTTAGGCTTTGCATTAGCAGAAGAATACGGAGAAGCAGGAAGAGATTATTTCCACCGAATAAGTAAAAATTATGCAGGTTACGATGCTAAAGAGTGTGATGCACAATTCAATAAATGCTTAAACGCAAAAGGACACGGAATTACAATTGCTACCTTTTATCACTATGCACATCAGTCAGGTGTCAAACCGCCTAAACAACAGTACAACAACGAAGTTGCAACAAACGTTGCAACTGTTGTCGATACACCCAACCAAGCAATGCCTACAATACCAGAAACGGTATATGAGAATTTGCCACAGTTTTTACAACAAGTTGTAAACCCTGCTAATGGACAGGAAGAAAAGGACATTTTATTGTTAGGCGCATTAACAGCATTTAGTGCGTGTTTTCCTAAACTCTTCGGAATCTATGACCAACGTAAAGTATTCAGCAACTTATATTTATTTGTAACCGCACCTGCTTCTGCAGGAAAAGGAAGGCTTAACCAAATTAAAAATTTAGTAGAGCCTGTTCACAAATTAAAACGAGAACAAGCCAAAGTATTAAAGCAACAATTTCAATCAGAAAACGCTACTTACAATATGAACAAAGGCAAAGATGAAAACTTGGAAAAACCGAGTAAACCGCCAGAGCGAATGCTGTTCATTCCTGCTAACAATAGTGTAACAGGCGTATATCAATTAATTTCTGATAATAAAGGCAGAGGTTTAATTTTTGAAACCGAAGGCGATACGTTAGCACAAGCCTTTAAAAGCGATTATGGTAATTATTCCGATGGTTTTCGTAAAGCCTTTCATCACGAAACTATAAGCTATTATCGCAGAACAGATAGAGAATATGTAGATATTGAAAAACCGTGTTTATCAACAGTATTATCAGGTACACCTAAACAAGTGGCGACTCTAATACCCAACGCAGAAAATGGTTTGTTTAGTCGTTTTATGTTTTACTATATGAATATTAAACCAACTTGGAAAAACGTGTTTCAAAACAGCAATAAAGTAGGTTTAGATGATTACTATAACCAATTAGGTAGCGAGTTTTTAGAACTGTATAAAACGCTTAAAAATAACCCAGAGATTGAAATACGATTAACCACAAGCCAACAACAGCAATTCAATACGTTTTTTGAATCCTTACAAACCAAATACATCAACCTACAACCCGAAGAATACATTGCAACAATAAGGCGGTTAGGCTTAATTGCATTTAGAATAATGATGCTATTCACAGCATTCCGCATTATGGAAGATGGTGATGTAAACGCAACTAAAGAATGTGAGGATATAGATTTTGAAAACGCTATAACCATAATTTCAATTTTAGTGAAGCACAGTAGTAAAGTATTTAATGATTTACCAATAGAGCAGAGAGCAACAAAACGTTCAAATAGAAAAGAACGCTTTTTAGAAAGTTTGCCAAAGCAATTTAGCAGACAAGAGTATTTAGATTTATCCACAAAACAGAATATCCCACATAAAACCGCAGAAGGTTATATTACCAAATTTGTAGAAGCAGGATTAATTCACAGAGAAGCACACAATAACTATTCAAATCCTGCAAGGACGTAATTAAGGATATTAAGGATTTAGGGATATGGTTAAATGACTTCCTTAAATCCTTAATATCCTCACTATCTGTTAATAACTACTTATATCTTTTTCTTTTCCTTTAGTTTCCTTTACTTAAATTAGACAAAATTTGACAAGTCTAAATAATTCTATTATGGAGTTTGGGGAGTACATACGCTCATTGCGTGAAAAACGCAATTTGCTATTAAGGGAAATGGCTGCAAACCTAAATATGGACGTTGCCTATTTAAGCAAAATAGAACGAGGAAATCGGATGGCAAGACGTGAACAAGTAGTTGCATTCGCCAAAGCATTAAAAGAAGACGAAAACGAATTAATTAAGCTATGGATGTCCGAACAAATTGTACTAATGCTTAAAAATGAAAGAGAACGTACGGAAATCCTCAAAATAGCTAAAGAAAAAATTAGTAAGATTGATGAAAACTAAATAAATATGGCAACAGAAGAAATAAAAGCAATGCGTTTGGAAGCATTTTTAAATAGAGCATATAATTTGGATAAAAGAATTAAAAGACCTTCAAAAGGTGAATACTATTCACTTACCAGAGCAGAACAAAAAGGAGACCAACAAAAAGAACTTAAAATTATACAAGAAAGAATAGAACAAGCTATTGAAGTGTTTTTTAAACAAGATATTGACTATAAAACAGAAGAAAGTTTAAAAATTTTAGGCTCTCTAAACGCACAATCAAATAACAGTAATGATATTAATTTAGTTATTGAAAAAGGATTAAAAATAACAGAGCAATTCAAATAGATTTTATGTAAAACTGAAAATTACAATACCAATGCAAGAACACCTCAAAACCAACATACTTAATTTTAAATGGCCTAATAGTGCGCCTACAATATTTTTATCATTAGAGGATATTGAAGGCAGTCATCCCATTCATAAATCTAAATTTTCAAGACAGATTAAAGAGGTGTTTCCAGACACAGACCTATCTAATACAGACCAAATATTTACAACATTTATTACAGAAATACCCAATGCACCAAGCATTAAGCTGAATTTAGTAAATGGTAGAGAATTGAGAATATATAAACAATACCTTAAACACCAATTAAGAAGCTATTTTAAATCTAAAGACTATATAGTAGTAAAAAACTTTGTTGGCGATGTACAAGTGTGGATGCCTTCAAAAAAAGGGAATACAGCAGACTATAACCTCTACTATAAATTTTCATTTAAGATACAGTTTGCAAAACTCACAGACTTACCAGAGTTAATTGTATCATACGATGGTACTTCAAAAGTCCTTACAACGTCGGTTAAGGATATAGAGGATTCAGAGCTAATAAAGCGTTGTGTATATGGTCAAAAAACGTTCAATTACCAAATGGACCTCGATACAGAGGAAAAACAAGAATTTTACAATGCTATTCAGTTTGACCAAGCATACCCAATTTTTAATTTGTCATTAGCACGAGCATTAGATATACCTATTGAGGAACCTATAAGACCAATTAATAAATATCAAAAGTACGTAGCACTTATTAATAATTTTGCAACCAACTATCTGTTTAAAGAAGATTTTAAAGTCATATTTCCATTTAAAACTGATACGTTTATAGATGTGCCACTCAATCGTATCAACCATATCGACCCACAAGTAGGTTTATTGGAATTTGGTAAAGACCAATACGGTAACAAGAAAACCCATTTAGTGCCTAAAAAGGCAATGAATATCCTAAACCCTTACAGACGTCCAAACAATCAAAATATCAAGATATTTTTCATTTGCCATACTTCTCATAAAGATTCGGTATTGTCTTTCTATCAAAATTTAAAGGAAGGTGTAAATACAGAAAAGAATTATTATAAAGGATTAGAAGCCTATGTGAACATTAAAGCATCATCATCCAAAGAACACTTCATTGAATTTACCAACGAAAACGACCCAATACCAGAAATAGTTGAAAAGTTAGAGAGTTTAACCTTCGACCACGATAATGTGCTTTACGCAGCTTTTTATTTAAGTCCTTTCGATAAGTTCACACAAAATCCCGAAGACCGCGAAATCTATATTCAAATCAAAGAACTGTTTTTAAATGAAGGCATTGTTACACAAGTGGTAGATTATGAAAAAATGGTGGTCAATATCGAGAATCAATACAACTTCCAATTTTCATTGCAAAATATGGCGTTAGCTATTCACGCCAAATTAGGTGGCGCACCTTGGAAACTTGCAGTAACCGATAAAAAAGAATTAGTAATAGGTGTTGGTGCATTTACCAATCAAGGCGAAAACAGACGTTATATAGCAAGTGCCTTTAGTTTTCAAAACAATGGCTTATTTAGAAAGTTCGAATATTTTGACCAAAGCGAAACAGAACTATTGGCAGGAAGTATATGTAAAGCCATTAGAGATTTTACATCGGTTGCAGAAGCAGATAAAGTAGTCATTCACTTCTATAAGGAAATGAGTTACGAGGAACTAAAACCAATTATTAGAGGGATGCATACATTAGGGTTAAAAATTCCGCTCTACATTCTAAATATCAATAAAACAGAAGCAGAAGATATTATTGCTTACGACCTTAATTGGAACAAAAAGTTAATGCCTGTAAGTGGTACATACATACGTATTAGCGAAAATCATTTTTTGTTGTTTAATAATGCACGTTACCCTAATTCACAGCGGTATGCAGATACAGATGGTTATCCGTTCCCAATAAAAATTAAGGTAAGCAGTCCAGATGAAGATGCTTTTGAAGATGCAGATGTAGTGTTAGAATTATTAACACAAGTGTATCAGTTTAGCAGATTATATTGGAAATCGCTTCGACAACAAAATGTACCAATCACAATAAAATATCCAGAAATGGTAGCACAAATAGCACCACATTTTAATAATGGGGTTCCAGACGATGCTAAAGATGCTCTATGGTTTTTGTAATTTACCAATCAATTTATTTGCAACACCATTGCATTCAATAATTTGTATATTTGTATAAATTATATGAAAATATTTGTTTCCATATCAATGTCTATTTTATTCTTTTTTCAAGGGATAAGCATAGATATGGACTTTTGTGGTCCAATTAAAGAAATTTCAAATGTAATTACCCATTATCAAGACCATAAAGTTTATGGAGACTCTTTCTTTGAATATGTAGTTGAAGATTACATTGAGAGCGATGCTAAAAATGAAGAGCATCATCATAACCCAGATAAGGAGAATACACCAGTCCATTCCCATAATCAATGTTGTCACCCTTTGGTATTAATTATTGCGAACAATAATTTGGCTTTAACCAATCGATTAAAGTTTGAAGAGAAAAAACAATATAATTTACATAAAGTAAACTTCACTTCCAGATATTTGGAATCACTTTTCCAGCCACCTAAAGTATAATTCAGTTTTTTAATGGATAGCTATATCCAATTTTGAGCCTAAAGGGTTCATTTCATTTTGTGTAATTCTATTTTCTTATATCAGAATTGTATCGAATAGTTTAACTGAATTAATACATTTTCTATGATTAATAAAATCATTGATTTTTCAATCAATAACAAATTCATTATTGGTTTGCTTACGCTTACCATAATCGGAACAGGTATTTGGAGTATGACCAAAGTGCCAATAGATGCTGTTCCAGATATTACCAATAACCAAGTACAGGTTATAACACAATCCCCCAATTTAGGTACTGAAGATATTGAGCAAATTGTTACTTATCCAATTGAAGTGGCAATGAGCAATCTTCCTGATGTTCAGGAAATAAGGTCAATTTCTCGTTTTGGCTTATCTGTGGTTACTATTGTATTTGATGATGATATGGGAACATATCTACCTCGCCAATTAGTAGCCGAAAAACTAAACAAAGTCAAAGAGCAAATACCTGCTGGATTTGGCGAACCTACAATGGGTCCTATTTCAACAGGTTTAGGAGAGATTTACCAATACACACTAAAAGTTGCACCAGAGTTTAAAGACAAATACAACATTGCAGATTTACGCTCAATGCAAGACTGGATTGTACAGCGTCAAATGGCAATGGTTCCTGGTGTGGTAGAAGTAAACGCTATTGGTGGAAAAATAAAACAATACGAAGTAGCGGTTGACCCAAACGATTTAAATGCTATTGGCCTTACCATTACAGATGTGTTTAATGCACTTGAAGCCAATAATCAAAATACAGGAGGTGCATATATTGAAAAGAACCATCAAGCCAATTTTATTCGTGGTGAAGGCTTGGTGAGAAGTTTAGAGGACATTAAAAAAATCACTGTCAAGAATATTAATAATATACCTGTCACTATTGGCGATATTGCTACGGTACAATTTGGCTCTGCAATTCGTTACGGTGCATTAACCCAAGATGGTGAAGGAGAAGTTGTAGGTGGATTGGTAATGATGCTAAAAGGAGCTAATTCCAATGATGTTATTGCCAATGTAAAAGAGCGAATGACTCAAATTGAAAAGTCGTTACCAGAAGGCGTAATTATTGAACCATTATTAGACCGAAGTAAATTAATTGGCGAAACAACTTCTACAGTAACAACTAATCTTATTGAAGGTGCATTAATCGTCATTTTTGTGTTGGTCTTTTTATTAGGTAATTGGCGAGGAGGTTTAATAGTTGCCTCTACTATTCCATTATCCTTATTATTTGCTTTTATTTTAATGAATGTTTTTGATGTTTGGGTAAACCTAATGAGTTTAGGAGCAATTGATTTCGGAATCATTGTAGATGGTGCTGTAATTATTGTTGAAAGCACTGTTTTTCTTATAGCATCACAAGTTTTGAAAAAGAAACAACTTACATCTAAAGAAAGAGATAAAGTTGCTTCTAATGCTTCAAAAAAGATGATGAATGCTGCCTTCTTCGGTCAGTTGATTATCCTTATCGTTTTTCTACCCATTTTAGCCTTACAAGGTATTGAAGGAAAGATGTTTAAACCAATGGCTTTGACCTTTATTTTTGCTATGATTGGTGCAATGGTACTTTGTTTAACCTATGTGCCAATGATGTCAGCTTTAATATTAAGAGCACCTAAAAACGATAAAAAATCTTATGGAGATAGATTTGTGCATTGGGTTGAAGATAAATACCAACCTTTATTGGTTAGAGCCTTGCGAAAAGGGAAATGGGTAATTGGTATTGCAGTTGTGTTGTTCGGAATAACCGTTTTTATGTTTTCAAGAATGGGTGGCGAGTTCATTCCGCAACTCGATGAAGGTGATATTGCATTTCACGCTATTTTAAAACCAGGTAGTTCACTTACAGAAACTATTGAAACTACTACCAAAATAGAACAAATAGTAAAAGCAAAATTTCCAGAAGTTGATAAAATTGTGAGTCGTATTGGTGTTGCCGAAATTCCAACCGACCCGATGCCTATGGATATTGCCGATGTTTTTGTAATTCTGAAACCTAAAAGTGAATGGACTACTATAGAATCAAAAGATGAATTGATTGAAGCAATGAAAGAAGCAGTTGAAATGGTTCCTGGTGTTAATTATGAGTTTACACAACCTATTGAAATGCGTTTTAACGAGTTATTAGAAGGTGTTCGTGAAGATATTGCTATAAAACTTTATGGTGAAGACATTGATATTCTATCTCAAAAAGCCGAAGAAATATCTAAAATTATCGCAGGTACTGAAGGTATTGGTGATATGAAAGCGGAAGCCACAACAGGTTTGCCACAAATGACAATCAATTACAACAGGAATAAATTGGCGCAATATGGTCTTCAAATAAATACGCTTAATCAAACCGTACAATCTGCATTTGCAGGTGGTACAGCAGGTGTAATTTTTGAAGGTGAAAAACGCTTCGATTTAGTAGTACGATTAAGCGATCAAAACCGTAAGGATATTTCAGATGTTCAAAACCTGTATATCAATTTACCTTCGGGTGCTCAAATTCCTTTACGTGAAATTGCAGATGTAAGCTATAAAGCAGGACCAATGCAAATCAGTAGAGATAACACCAATAGAAGAACCTATGTAGGTGTTAATGTTAGAGGACGTGATGTAAAATCGTTAGTAACTGAAATTAAATCAAAATTAGATGCACAATTAGAATTACCATCAGGTTATTTTATTCGTTATGGTGGTGCATTTGAAAATTTAGAACGTGCCAGCAACCGATTACAAACCGTTGTGCCTATTGCATTGTTACTCATATTTATACTAATATATTTTGCATTAAAATCTTTACCACAGACCTTAATGATTTACATAGCTATTCCAATGGCAACTATTGGTGGTGTTGTGGCGTTGTGGTTACGTGATATGCCATTTAGTATTTCGGCAGGTGTTGGTTTTATTGTGCTGTTTGGTGTTGCAGTTTTAAATGGTTTGGTAATGATAAGCGGACTCAACGAATTAAAAGAAGAAGGTGTAACCAATCTAAAGGATAGAATAGTTGAAGGTACTAAACGAAGAATCAGACCTATTATGCTAACTGCTTTTACAGATGTATTAGGCTTTCTACCAATGGCTATTTCATCATCAGCTGGTGCAGAAGTACAACGTCCATTGGCAACGGTTGTTATTGGTGGATTATTAACTTCAACTTTGCTTACCTTATTTGTTTTACCAATTTTATATCATTGGGTAGAAAACAAATCTTTTACGTTTAAGCCAAATAAAAAGTTAGTAACAGCAACAGCAGTTGTATTATTACTATTTGGCTTTTCACCACAAAGTAATGCACAAGAGTTGAATGATACAATTCCCGAAATTTCATTACAGGAAGCTGTTAAACTCGCAAAAAGTAATTATCCATTATTGAAGCAAAAGCAGTTGGAAATTACAAAACAAGAACAATTAAAATCGACTGCCTATGATTTCGGAACGACTCAAATTTTTACAGGTGGAGAAGAAATTGATAATGGAAATGGCATCTATACAACCATTGGTATTGGTCAATCAAATATCGATGTATTTGGTATAGCTTCTAAAAAGAAGTTACAAGAACAACGCATTCAATTGGCACAAAAAGCCTTTCAACTTTCCGAATTGGAATTAGAATTGGAAGTCAAAAAAGCGTGGTCAAAATGTTATCAAATGAAACGAAACTATGATTTGTATAAAGAACTGGATTCCATATATTCCAAATTTGAACAAGCAGCAGCTTTAAATTATGAAGTAGAAGCTATTTCTAAATTAGAATATTCAGCAGCAAAAAATCAAGCGTTTCAAATTCAGAATAAAAAAGCGCAAGCTTATAGTGATTATCATATTGCTTTACAGCAATTCAATTTGTGGTTAGTTTCAGAAGAAATTTTTACGGTTTCAGATGAATTTGATGTAGCGATAGATAGTGATGTGGAAACGATTAGTATTGAAAATCATCCGTTGTACAGTATGTCGATGAACATTGTAGATGAAGCAGAAGCCAAATATAAAGCTGCAAAGGCGGATAATTTACCGAAGTTCAATCTACAAGGTGGTTTACAAAAAGTAAATGGCAATTCAGGGTTTTACACCTATCAAGCAGGTATTTCCATTCCGTTTTTATCAGGTTCTAACAAAGCACAAGTTAGAAGTGCCAGAATTGATAAAGACATAGCCGAAACCAATGTAGCGTTCAAAAAACAGGAAGTACAATCAAGGTTTGTTCTGGCTAAAGAAAAATATATGAAATGGAAAACATCTTGGGAGTTTTACAAAGACCAAGTTTTACCATTAACAAAAGAGCAAAAAACAGGTGCATTACTGGCATATAGAGAAGGCGAAATAGATTATACTGCATTTACGCAGTTGATAAAAGAAGCCATTCAGTCAGAATTGGAAGCACAAACAGCATTAGTAAACTATTTAGAAAGCACATTTCAACTACAATATTTTAATCAATAAGACAATGAAAAGTAAAACATATAAAATCCTTATCGTAATGGTGTTAACCATTTTTGTGTCAGCTTGCGGAAATAAAGAAAATCATAACGAAAATGATGGTCATTCCCACGATGAGGAAGAAAAAACAGAAATTAAAGAAGAACATAATGAAAGCGAAGAAGTAATGCTTTCACAACAACAATTCGATGCTTTAAAAATGAAAATAGATACGTTAGCATTACGCAATATGAGCGGTTATGTTGAGGCAAATGGAACGTTAGAAGTGCCACCACAAAATGAAGCAGCCATTACCACAGTCATTGGTGCAAATGTTGTTTCAATTGAAGTGATTGAAGGTGACAAGGTTAATAAAGGTCAAGTTGTGGCTTATCTCTCGCATCCCAATATTATACAAGCTCAAACTGATTACTTAAACGCATATAGCAATAGTAATTTTCTGAAAAAGAATTTCGAACGTCAACAAAAATTATATGAAGCAGGTGTTGGCTCTGGTGCTAATTTTCAAAAGGCAGAAGCAGAATATGATGCATCAAAAGCAATGGTAAATGGTATGCAAGCACAATTAAAAATATTAAATGTCAATACCTCTTCTGTTCGTAATGGCACAATTTCGCAACGCATTGCTTTAAGAAGTCCAATAGAGGGTTTTGTACAAAAAGTTGAAGTAAAAACAGGTCAATATGTAGAACCACAAACCGAATTATTTGAAGTTGTAAATACGCATCACGTTCACGCCGATTTAATGGTTTTTGAAAAAGATGTTTATAAAGTACAGAAAGGTCAGAAAGTTAACTTTACGGTACAATCCATACCAGATGCAGAGCTTATCGCAGAAATCTATTCCGTAAGCAAAACCTTTGAGGACAACCCAAAAGCAGTCCACGTTCACGCAGAAATAGAAAACAAAAAAGGTAACTTAATTCCTGGTATGTATATTCAAGGTAAAATTCAAGTAGATAATACCCAAACAAAAGCTTTACCAGAAAGTGCAATTATAAAAGAAGGCGAAAGATATTATGTGTTTTCAGTAGAAAAAGAAAATGACGATTGGAGCTTTAAACCTATTGAAGTTGTGTTAGGCACTAAAGATGGTGATTGGGTATCGGTTCAATTTACTGAAAACATAGAAAGTAATACAAAATTTGCTTATAACAATGCTTATTATCTTAACGCAGAAATGAAAAAAGGAGAAGCAGAACACGCACATTAATTATGGAAACAATAGAACAAGTATTAGAGTCAAAAAATATTCGTGTTACAGCAATGCGTTTGCTTATATATAAGTTTCTTGCAGAAAAAGAGGTCGCTGTTACTTTAAGTGATATTGAAAATGCTTTCTCAAAAGCAGACAGAACCACTTTATACAGAACTATTAAAACCTTTGAAGAAAAGGCAATTGTGCATCAAATAGACGATGGTACAGGGATTACAAAATATGCATTATGTGAAAAGGGATGTAATTGTGAAATTGAAACCGATTTGCACTTACATTTCCATTGTAATAATTGCAATGAAACCATTTGCTTAACAGAACATAAAATACCTCAAATAAAAGTGCCAGATGGTTTTGTGTCAGAGAATGTAAATTTGGTGGTAAAAGGTATTTGCGATAAGTGTAGTGTCTAATTATTGCACTTCCATTGCACTTACTATTAAAGTACATTTATCCAAAATTAGAGGATATGAAGTTTAATACTAAAATACCTAAACATCTAAAACAGGCGTATAACCAAGAATTAAAACAATACAGTTTCTGTTTGGAAAATAAGCAGTTTGGTAATGCTTGGTATCATTTAGAACGTAGTCATATAATAGGACAATCTTATCCTATAGAACATACCTATTCACATTGGCTTATGCTAAAGTTTGGATTTAGACAAAAAGATACGAAAGAAGTAATAGGTCAAATAATTAGGTTGCTTGTGGGTGGCTGGAAATCATTTATAAATCACGTTCCACTTGGTAATACTGGTGGAGCAAACGTGCCACCATTAAAACGAATGCCTATTCCCAATGACATTGAAAAATTATTAGATATTAAATGAAAAAAAAGAAAGTCAATTTAAGAGATTTAAAACCAAATTCAGAAGTGCAACACACGCATAATGATGGTCATAATCACGGTAATGGAAGTGCATTCAAAACCTACGTGCCTGCAATAATAAGTTTTACAATGCTTATCATTGGTATAGGTTTAGATTATTTTGATGTTTCATTCTTTAAGGATTGGATTCGTATTGCTTGGTATGGTATTGCATATCTTCCTGTAGGGTTTCCTGTTGTAAAAGAGGGTTGGATTAGTATTAAAAAAGGTGATGTTTTTACAGAGTTCTTTTTAATGTCTATAGCAACCATTGGTGCATTTGTTATTGGTGAATATCCCGAAGGTGTTGCAGTAATGCTATTTTATGCAGTAGGCGAATTATTTCAAAGTGCTGCTGTAAATCGTGCAAAAGGAAATATAAAAGCATTATTAGATGTTAGACCTAAAGAAGCCAATGTATTTCGTGAGGGAGATTATAAAAGTGTTTCGCCTGAAGTTGTCAATATTGGAGAGAAAATTCAAATTCGTGTAGGTGAAAAAATTCCATTGGATGGCATTTTATTATCCGAAAAAGCATCTTTAAATACAGCTGCGTTAACAGGAGAAAGCAAACCAGATTCCATTCAAAAAGAAGCAAAGGTTTACGCAGGTAGTATTAATTTGGAAAGCGTTATTGAAGTTGAGGTAACCAATAAGTTTGAAGACAGTTCTATTGCGAGAATATTAGACTTGGTTCAAAATGCAACAGCACGTAAATCTAAAACAGAATTATTCATCAGACAGTTTGCTCGTATCTACACACCAATTGTAGTGTTTTTAGCTATTGGTGTTACTTTTATACCTTACTTTTTTGTAGATGATTATGTGTTTAGAGATTGGTTATACAGAGCATTAATTTTCTTGGTAATATCTTGTCCTTGTGCGTTAGTGATTTCAATTCCATTAGGATATTTCGGTGGATTGGGAGCAGCTTCAAAAAATGGAATCTTATTTAAAGGTGCTTCATTTTTAGATGCAATGACCAAGATAAATACTTTGGTAATGGACAAAACAGGAACCGTTACCAAAGGTGTTTTTAAAATCAAAGAAGTAAAAGCAATTGGTTGGAATGAAACCGAATTTATGCAATACTTAATGGCGATGGAAGAACAATCCACGCATCCAATTGCTAAAGCCATTTTAGAGTACAAAGCTGAAGGTGAAGATTTTGAAGCACAAGACGTTTCTGAAGTTGCAGGTAAAGGTTTAAAAGGCATTGTAAATGGTAAAACAGTTTTAGTAGGTAATAAAGCCTTAATGACTGCGAATAATATTAATGTTCCAACGGAAACGGAATCTATTGTAGAATCGATAGTGTTGGTAGCAATCGATAATCAATTTGCAGGTTTTGTAGTAATAGCAGATGAATTAAAGGAAGATGCAAAAGAAACAATTACTAATTTACATAAAGTAGGCATTAAAAATATTATGATGTTTTCCGGTGATAAAGATTCCATTACGCAACAAGTCGCTAAAGAGTTGAACATCGAAAATGCTAAAGGTGGTTTGCTACCAGAAGATAAATTAAACGAAGTTGAAATTTTAAAGAAAAATCCTGAAAATAAAGTAGCTTTTATAGGTGATGGTATTAATGACGCACCAGTTTTAGCAGCAAGTAACGTTGGTATTGCAATGGGTGGTTTAGGGAGCGATGTAGCTATTGAAACAGCAGATGTTATCATTCAAACAGACCAACCTTCAAAAGTAGTAAGAGCCATTAAAATAAGTCGTTCTACACGTAAAATTGTTTGGCAGAATATCATTTTAGCATTTGGTGTTAAAGTTATTGTCTTAATTTTAGGAGCAGGTGGTTTAGCTACAATGTGGGAAGCAGTTTTTGCAGATGTAGGAGTAGCATTATTAGCAATTTTAAATGCAGTTAGATTACAACGAATGAGTTGGTAATTGTCCCCACAACCCAAAACCCAGTTTTTTCGTACCTCAAAATCCTCTGTCTTTTGTGCTGTTCCGCTCGCCAATGCATAATTGGTTTTATGTCATAATACTTGTATCCAACGCTATAATAGCACATTACTTGTTTTATTTAAAAGTATCTATATAAATAAATTAGTACAATAAAAAAGCAAAGAGCTATTGCCAACGCTCAAACAACTATTACGCCAAAAAACCAATCCCAAGCTATGTTACATAATAGAAGTTATAGGAGCAAAAATCCTTTCAATGGTTGCCTACGGCGTTTTATTATATTTTCGTCGCTATAACTGCTATTATGTAAAATATCCGCTATTCCAACGCTCACATCCGAACTTCTAACTACATTTTCAACAAACATTAAACAGTCGAACATTCAAAGGGTAACGTTAATTTATTATAATATTCGTTATCTCATTCAACTGCACAAAACCATCGTTAAGTCCAAGTATTCCTTACCTCAAGTCTTTGTTTGTTTCATTTCGTTAACAAATATTAATGTCCACTTTTCCCCACCACCCAAGAAATAGGATATAAAAAAATAGGTTTAGAATATGTAGTAATACGCCATAGCACATTACTTTTTATCGTGCCTCAAAAAAGCAATAAGCTATTGTCTAAAAGTCCTGTATAAGTAGCTTGTTTAAATGCTGTTTTATCAAACAACTATTTAAAACACTACCCATACAAACGCTTCATCCATCGCTCAATTTGTTAAGTAAACCTATTTTTTTAAAAGTTAATTCCCCAGAAAAGTTATATTTAATGTATGAAAAAACTGATTGAATCATTATTTGATTTATTCTTTCCTCACGATATAGATGAAAACGGTAATAAAATCGAAAATCCTGAAGGAGACGATTCTTATTCTACAAAGGTTTTTACAATCATTATTCTTGCAATAATTTTAATATTAGTAGGTGTAGTATTAAAATAAAAAAAGGCAGCAAATATATGTGGCTTGCTTCATCCAACGCACAAGGCTATAAAGGTCAAGCCCTACGGGTTTTGAATAAAACTTTTTTCAAGACCCTTTTCCTCTTGATTTAAACATACAACTCAAAAAACTTTTATCCAAAAACCTTGACAGCCTTGCCCACGCCACAACAACTATGGCTATCTTTTTTCTTTTCAAAAAAAATAATGGCGCGAAGCGTAGCGAAGCAATTTTAAATTGGATAGCTATGTCAACTTTTGAACTAAAAACACACCAAGTCGGAAAGACTTACTCGAACCCTCATTTTTTCATTCTAAACAAAGGTCTAAACAGCGGAAAACCACTCTTAAAATCCTGTGCTAACTGTTTCGTTGTCACTACTACAACAGAAGAGGTAAAACACACACTTTTTCACTTATCTATGATGTTGCAAATAGGCGGTTTTTACGCTTACTATTTAAAAGGTAGTGTTATTCCGTTTATTTCAATAGATGATTGTAGGAACACTTTGAAAAACAGCTACAGCTCATTGTTTTATGATGCAATTCAGTTGCAAAAACATATTAATATTGTGTCAGCAATTAATAAAAAGGAAAAGGAGCTTCATAAAATTATTTCAAAAATGGCAGATTTGAAAGTATCATATATCCAAAGTTTATTTTCTAAAATGCAAAAAGAAGCAATCTAAAGCAACAAAATCCATATCAAAAGAATAGCATAAAACTTGCCATATATTTCAACGGAAGGTACAACTTCGTGTTAAGTCCGTACCAAGTCCGAAGAAAATTATGTTTCATTTAAATTATTTATGTTATGGGTAAAATTGCTCAAGGTATTTTAGGAGGTCTTTCAGGTAAGGTTGGTAACGTTATCGGTGGAAGCTGGAAAGGAATTGATTACATTAGAATTAAACCTTCAAGTGTAGCCAATCCAAGAACTGTTGGTCAAGTAAACCAAAGAACCAAGTTTACTGCCACTTTAGAATTTTTACAGGCTGTAAAGCCTTTTATTAAGTTAGGTTATAAAGGGTTAGCTGTTAAGAAAACAGAATTTAATGCTGCAATGTCGTATGTATTGAATAATGCTATTACAGGTACTGAACCTAACTTTGTTGTTGACTATCCAAACGCTTTAGTAAGTCGAGGAGGTTTATCTGGTGTGCTAAACCCAACGACTGATTTAGCAACTGCTGGAGAAGTAACGTTTGGTTGGGATGATAACTCTGCTGAAGGTAACGCAAATGCTACTGACAAGGCGATGTTATTGGTTTACAATCCTTCAAAAAAGGAATCCATTTCTTTACTTGATGGAGCAGACAGAACAGTAGGTTCTCAAATTATTCCAATCCCAACAACTTATGCAGGAGATGCAGTAGAGCTATTTATGGCTTTTATTTCTGCTGATGGTAGTCAAGTATCAAACAGTATTTATTTAGGCTCTGGTACAGCTAATTAATGCTTGGTGTTTTTATTTGGAAACCGCTCTAATCGAGCGGTTTTTTTTATGCTATATTTGTTGCTCTATTTATTAATAGTTGTTACTAATCTTCTCTTATTATCCATTTTTTGTATGCTATTTGTTGCCCAAATACAATAGCACCAATGAATACAGGGTTAGTTAAATATTGTATCGGGAAGTAGTGCCCGTTTTTATCTTCTTATTTGGTTTTGTTTGCTTCTTTTATACAACAACTCTGCTTTAAGCTTGTTTTAAGTATGCTATAACCACGCTATAACCTATAATTTAATTTTTGTATATTACTGTTTTATAGCTGTTTATATTAAAATGTTGAATTATGGCGGAGCAGAAAGGCATTATTCCCTTAGTGGGGACTATGGGAGGTATTAATTTTTATTATTTAAATGGTAAGGCTATTGCCCGAAAAGCAGGTGGTGGTTTTAATGGTAAGACCATAAAGACGAAGCGGAGTATGCAACGTGTACGCAAAAACGCTAGTGAGTTTGGGCATTGCTCTGGTGTTAATAAAGCTTTTAGGACGGCTTTAGTGCCTTTTTTTAGAGGTTATAGGTTTCCCTATTTTCATAGTCGATTGATGGGTTTGTTTACACGTTTAAAGGATTTAGATGCGATAAACAAACGCGGCAAGCGACGTGTTGCCAATGGTATTGCTCATAGTGATGGGCTAAAACTGGTGCAACATTTTAATTATACCCCAGTTTGTAATGTAGGGCAGGTATTGCCTTTTCCTGTAAATGCTATACTAAAATAGTAATCTGAAAGCTATTTACAACGTTGTTTTGTGGTTTACTTCGTCTGTTCGCTGCGCTCGGGTGTTGCGTGTTTGAGCAACTAAGTTAATAAACAAAAACGAACGCGAGAAAATTCCGAAGGAATTTTCCAAATAAGCACTTACCAAAGCAATTAATTATACACGGTGTTAGCATACGTTTTTTATCAAGGTAAGGTGGAAATATTATATATAACATAAATAAGTCCACCAAAAAAAGCTAATAATACAATTATTGTTATAATCAAAAGAACAAAATCAGAATCACTTGCTTTAGAATTATCATCTAATTTTTTGTCAATTTCAATCCATTTATTATTTGCAACTTTATTTGTATTTATTTTAGTGTTTTCAATGTTTTCAACTTTATAATTTTCAATCAAATCAAATAACAATTTTGATGTCTTAAAATCTATGTTATCTTTTTCAAATTTACCAATCATATAATATCCTTCCATTGGAAATTTGGGTCTTACAGCATTTAATAAATTCTCTTTACTTCCGATGTAATATTTAATGTCAACGAGGTTTTGAACCACCTTTTTATTTTTATCGTCTAGTAAAGTTGGATGTAAAAAAAAGTTAATTTTATTATCCTTGCAATAAATGACAATTTTATTAAAGTATTCTATTAATTCATCTTCTGAAAAATATTTTACATCTAAAGGTTCTAAAATGTTTACTTTATTTATTTGAATCTCTTTTTCGCCAATATCATTATCAGTAGATTCCTTTTTGTTAAAATAATATCTATGTGCAACTTCTGAATTATCAATTTGGTGAAAATTTTTGCCTAAAACAATTTCTATCTGATTCCATATTATTTCGGTCATTTCCTCAAATCTATCTTCAACTTCAATTCTTTTACCTTCGTCAATAATTCTTTCGCCTTGTGCTTCCATAATTGACCGATGTTCAGTCCCTTTTTCGAAATAATCTAACAAAAAAGTCATTGATACTTCTGAATATCCAAATGTTAAAGTATTCACATTTTCTAATGGATAACCGCTAGTACAGTAATCAATATTCAGAAAAATTATAGTTCCGTTTTCAGAAAAATATACATCACAGTAATTTTCTTCTTTCCAATTAGATGATGCTGTTTCAAAATCAATTTTTTTGCCTTTGATTAAATTCCAACCAAGTATGTTTTGTAACTCATCGAAATTTTTTTCGTAATTTTTATTTATTACCAATCCTGATATGTTAAATCCCATAGTTTACTTTTATTGAAGTTGTTGGTCAAATGAATGCCAACGTGTTTGTGTATGGTTAGTTGCGTGGTTAAGCAACTAAGTTAGCAAACTTTTACGAACCCGTGAATATTCCGCAGGAATATTCGCAAGTAGGGAAGAACAAAGCAATTAATTATACACGGTGTTAGGCATAGTTTTTAACAGTCATTTGATTGAATTGTATTTTTGTCATTGCTGTTCACTTTTTTGTAGAAATTCCATATTTTATTATTCCACTTTAATGAGTCGATTCCATAGGCTTTATCAACTTTAAAAGATTCAAATTTCCAAACCTGTGAAGAATTTTCCTTTTGACTAGAGTCATTCTTGACTTTCTTTAAATTAATTCCATTACGTTTAAAATAAGTGAAACCACCTAGGCAACTATTTGGGTTTTTGTAATTATCAAGAGAAATCTTAATGGTATCTTTTTCTCCTATTAAAGATAGATATATTCCTTCTTCACAACACCCACATTTAAGATTACTATTGTAATTCTCTCTATGATGTACAGCAAATTCATCAACACGGTATTTTCTAATAGAATCGGCATTTGAAAAAAATAAAACATCATTTTTCTTATAGGGAAACCATTCAAAATATGCCGTGTTCATTTCAGGACAATTGACTGTGTGTCTGTTTAAATATAATTTTAACGAGACTAATAGAAGTATAATTAGTCCTATTATCCAATATCTTTTTTTCATTTACGAGGTTTTCCTAAATTATGCCTAACGTTGTTGTGTATGGTTAGTTGCGTGGTTAAGCAACTAATTTAGCAAACTTTCACGAACCTGTGAATATTCCGCAGGAATATTCGCAAGTAGAGAAGAAAAAAGCAATTAATTATACACGGTGTTACCACTCGTTTTTATATTCAGATTATAAAAGCAACTACAATTTGCAACAGAATGGATAAAATCGCAACAACTAGAAAGAATATAAATATGTTTTTCGAGATATTCTGTGTTTTTAAAAGTCGGAATTGGTTTAGATTGTTTAGAATCAACAATTCTTTTTCATCCATTGCTCGTAATTCAGATAGCTTTTTGTATTTGCTGTATTTCTCAAATTCGTTTAGTTCAATATCATTAACATTTTTAATATTCTCCATAAGGTTTAATTCAGATTATTAATTTTAAATTCAAATATTATGTCAAAATAAAATCAATTTTATCAATTTAATCAATTCAATTTCGGTCACTTATCGGATTCAGAAATAGAATTAGTCGAACTGCTTTTTAAACATCAACATGACTTTTCTAAAATGGATGAATTAAAAAGGTTTTTAAATAAATTATTTTTCAATGAAAGCAATTCTAAAAGAGTTTAATCCATTGGTTTTTTCATCTAAAAGTTTTTTAAATTTTTCTTTGTCTTTGTCAACCATTGTTTTAGAAATTACATTAAAACAGGTGTCTTTTGAGTCAAAAACCATTGAATTTTCAATATCTGAATCAATTTGGTGTATTTCAAAATCCATTTTTGCGCCACCTTGTATTCCGTTATTGTCTTTAAAAAAATTCATCTTAAAAGAACTTGTTAATTCTTGGAATTCTCTAAATAATTTGTCTTCTGATGTCATAATGTACGTTTTTTTAAATGTGTGGTAACTAGTAATAATAATTGGAAAACAGCTATTATCCTGTAAATGCTATACTAAAATAGTAATCTGAAAGCCATTTACAGCGTTGTTGTATATGGTTTACTTCGTCTGTTCGCTGCGCTCGGGTGTTGCGTGTTTCAAGCAACTAATTTAGTAAATAATTATCGACCAAGAAAGTCCGCGAGGATTTTTGTAAGTAGGCAAGAAGCTAGCAATAAATTATATACGGTGTTGCCCACAGTATTTTATTCTTTTCCTTGTAATTTAATCGGCTGAATTCCTACGACTTTATCTTTCTCGTCAAAAATTAATTTAATCATTTCACTTGGCGGACTTGAACTGTCATCTGAATATTTGTACTGAAGTAATGTAAACATACTTCCATCAAAACCCATTTGGATTCCGCTGTAAATTAATTCAGTTTTTCTCTCAAAATCTATGTTGTCGATTAATAGATTTAATTGCTCGTCAGTAACCTTTTCTTTAATTATGTTGGATAAATAATCTTTCGATTTTGTTAAATCTTTTGATTTTAAAATTTTGAAAAAATCTGTCTTAATATTCTCTAATTCGGAAAGTTTATTCTCGTCTAATTTCGGGATTTCTTTTTCCTTTTCTTTTGATTGGTTTTTGATATAAAGTCTTATTCTATGAACTGGATTTATAGTCATTGCACCTTTTTTTTCATAGTAGTTTGAAACTGTAGCGTACATTTCAATTTCTGTACTATCATTCGGTTTCCAAGTTGAACTTTCTACAAATGTATTTATGGAATCTAATCGACTAATATTAGAATAATTTCTCTTTGTTTTTGGTTCTCCAAATTCGGATGAAATTTTTTCTTTAAGTCCTTTATATTTTGAAATAAATGCTTTTTGATATTTTTTAGGTTTTTGATTGTTATCTTTCTTTTCAAAGTTAGAAACATCCCATTCGTAAAGCACAGAACTCATTGTTGAGTCTTTTTCTTTAAAGTAATAGTAAGTTATTAAGTCCGCTATTTTCTTTTCAGTTCTTTTGTATTTAATCGGTTGAGCATCTCCACTAAATGAAACGTGATTTGAAGTTGTTGGAATTCTTTCACTTTTTAAATTTTCTTCCATTTGGACATATTCATTCAGCGAAATATTATGAATGTCAAATCCTAAATCTTGTCCAAAAACAGTAATTCCAATTAATAAAATTCCAAATGTAAATGTAGTTCTCAAAGTTTTTTTCATATTGTGGGTAACTAGTAATATATAATTGGAAAACAGCTATTATCCTGTAAATGCTATACTAAAATAGTAATCTGAAAGCAATTCACAACCGATGATACGTACCCAATTAAAGAAGATTGCCTGTAAATGCTATACTAAAATAGTAATCTGAAAGCCATTTACAGCTTTGTTGTGTATGGTTTACTTCGTCTGTTCGCTGCGCTCGGGTGTTGCGTGGTTTAAGCACTAAATTTAGCAAATAAAAACCGAATATAAAATCCGCGAGGATTTTCGTAAGTAGGCTATAACCAAGCAATAAATTATATACGGTGTTGTGGTTAGTTTTATTGCTTGGTTAATTGCATTATTTCCGGAATTTTAAAATCAGACATATCGTAAATAGGTTTCTCTCCTGTTCCTTTGCATGTTTGATAGTTTTTTCTAACCCATAAAAGCTTAGGGGGTTTATCAGGTATATATTCTATTATTAAATCAGTATTTTTATATCTAATATGATTATTTTCAGTAGGTTCACCATATAGTAATGAAATCTTGTTTTCAGAAAAAACACTATTTCCACTTATGTAGCTATCCTCAATTTTTGTGTTGTAGATTTCAACACCTTTATTTTTGTATATAAATTCAGATACTAATTCGTCAGACATTATGTTCACTTTTGGGAAGTTATCTATTCTTACTTTCTTATAAATAATAATTTGGAAATAAACACTATCGTTCTCAAAACTCCACGTTCCAATATATTTATCAAGATTTTTGTTTAAATCTTTATAGTAAATAGTATCGTTTTTGGATAATTCGGTAATCCCATCAGGAAATGAGCCTAATTTTACGATTTTCTGTTGAGCATTAGCAAAATTGTTAATACAGAATAGATATAATATAATTAAATAAATTTTCATTTAGTATTATTAATTAGTTCTTATGAAAAACACATATGGATGTATGCTATCTGATTTTCTTAAATTAACCACAACGTTGTTGTATATGGTTTGTTGCGTGTTTCAAGCAACTAATTTAGTAAATAATTACGGACAAAGAAAGTCCGCGAGGACTTTCGTAAGTAGGCAAGAAGCCAGCAATAAATTATATACGGTGTTGTGCTTTAGTGCTTATTCGTTTTTTTATTTTCCAAATTATGTGTGTTGTAATTCCTGCGATTGTTCCGAAAAACCAAAATCCGAGTGTTATTCCAAGTATTGGCATTCCGCAATTAATTCCGTCTGTTCTTGGCTCTGGGTAAAAAAGTTTTGGAAACAGAAAAAAGTAGCAGATTAATAAAACCAAAAGAATTATAAAATTCGGCAGTTTAGTTTTGTACTTATTATTCAAAAAATACAAACCGAGTTGCACTAAAGAAATTCCAAAAATGAAAAGTAAAATCATTTAGTTTAATTTAAGTTCAACATTTTTATTTTAAGTAATTATTTCAATTAAAATTCCGTATTCTTTTAATTCCGTTTTGCTTTTTTTACTATTCAACCATTTCAATTCGTAATTCTCTTCAACTTCTTGAACTCCAAAACCACCACTTAAAACATCTTCAAATGCGTCTAAATTCCGTCCAATTTTCCAATTCAAACCGTTTGTCATTTTTCTTTCCAATTCATCATAAAATTCAGTTAGATTTGAGAAATTATTTCCGTTTATTTCGATTGTTCTCATTTTTTTTGCATTAAGCACAACTAGTAATAATAATTGGAAAATAGCTATTATCCTGTAAATGCTATACTAAAATGGTAATCTGAAAGCCATTTACAACGTTTATGTATATGGTTTACTTCGTTTGTTCGCTGCGCTCGGGTGTTGCGTGTTTGAGCAACTAATTTAGTAAATATTTACCGACCAAGAAAGTCTGCGAGGATTTTTGTAAGTAGGCTATAACTAGCAATAAATTATATATGGTGTTGGCAATAGTTATTTATTCAAATTCAGTTATTAGGTTGTCATAAACAATATCAATATTAATGTCATAATTCCAAGTATTGTGGTAAATCTTCCCATTTTTTTTGATTTAGTCCAACCTGCTAAAGAAATCATTGCAATTAAAGATGTGATTCCTAAAAAAAATGAAATAGAACCTAAAACTCGTGGAAGGAATAAATCATTATCGACTACTTTAAATGGATATCCAACAGTTGTTTTCATTAATACATTAGTCATTGCAAAAACAGTAATCAAAAAGAAACTTGCAGCTAAAGTTGAAACAACCATAATTGTTTTCGATAATTTAGTATTCATATCTGAAACTAATAAATTTGCAATTACAGCAATCGAAAATCCACCAAGTAATGAACTAATTGTAATTGTTTGTTCAGCAAGTTTATTCCAGTATTCAAAGGTAATTTCTGTCATCTATTCAATTCGTTGTTTTTATTCTAAATTCTATAATCCGCTCAATTTTTCATTCAGCCGTAATGTTTTTTTCAGCTTGCAGGTAACGGTTTTGTGTATAAGTTAGTTGCGTGTAAATTAGAAAATTATTTTCGGATTGAGCACAAGCCAGATTTTTAAATTTTACTATTTATCTTTTTTATTGGAAATCGTCAAATTTAAAAAATTGGAGACTTTCCAAATACTCCTTAACTTCGTTTAAGCAACTAATTAGCTATGAGCTATATGCGTTGTTAGCTACAGTATTTTTATTTTCAGATATTCATAATTTTTTAAAGGTTCTTTGTGATTATCTAAATAAGATGTTACATAGTTGTCTACAGGTGAAACTTTAACAATAAATTCATTTTCCGAAACCCAAAAAATATTATCAATTCCTTTTGCAGGAATCCAACTTTTGAAATCAATTGAAATAGAATATAGTTTTCTATCTTTTCTTACAATACTTAGCGTAGTTGTTAAGCTGTTGTCTAGCATCTGAAAATCATTATAAGAACAAGAGATTTGATAAGTTCCATTTGGGGAAATATATGGAATTCCCGAAAAATATTCTTTTTCTCCATTTTCTTTGTCTATTGTATATACTGAACAACTTTCGTAGCATTCTTTAATTAAATACTTATTTAATGCTTTTATTTCTCCAATATAATTATGGCTTGTATAACCTTCTCCTTCAGTATCTCTAATGCAAATAGAATCTTGTCCTTTTTTTATTTTAAGATAAAAATGTTTTATTAAATAACTTTCTTTAATAATTTTTGGTTGAAAAACAGTATCAATTTCAAACTTGGATTTTAATCTTTTATAATTGTTAACATTAATTTTTTCTATTTTTATGTAATGTTTTAAAGTGTCTAGCTTAGAGCTTTTTGTGTCTATTGAATCTTGTTTGTTGTTTATAAAACTGTAAGGTATATATGGTTCTTTTTCATATCTAGCTTCACAGTCGTTTATAGGTGCGCAACAAGAAAAATGTTTTTGGCAAACAGAATTACTCCAAGCGGAATTATCATATTCTGGAATATATTCTATGTTAAAGATTTTTTTTGAAGAATCAATTATCATCAAGCGTTTGTATAAATATAAGGATGACTTGGGGATTTCATTTAAGTGTTCAGATAAATATGCATCAAAGACATAACCATTTATATACTCTCCATTTTCTTTTAATTGTTTACCAACACGAACCCAATAACCCTTTACTTCTTTACCATTATCAATAATTGAAATTACTGGTTTTGATTTCCAGTTAGAATGTTGTTTCCATTTAGTTCCAACTATTCTCGTTCCGAAAGGAAGTTTTTTTAAAACTTTACTGTCGAATGATGGCGATTCTCTTAAATTCAATCCATTTATTGCATTAACATACAAGCAATAACAGTCTGCAAATGTATACTGTGAGATTAAGATTGAAATTATGATTATCGCTTTTCTCATATTGTAGCTAACTAGTAATAATAATTGGAAAACAGCTATTATCTTGTAAATGCTATACTAAAATGGTAATCTGAAAGCCATTTACAGCGTGTTTGTGTATGGTTTACTTCGTCTGTTCGCTGCGCTCGGGTGATGCGTGGTTGCGCCACTAATTTAGTAAATATTTACCGACCAAGAAAGTCCGCGAGGATTTTTGTAAGTAGGCGAGAAGCCAGCAATAAATTATATATGGTGTTACCACACGTTTTTATTTTTCATTTCGAATTTATATGGATTTTCACTATCATAAATTCCGTTGTGATAAATTAAAAATTCAGCACTATTTTCGTTAAATTCCACCGTTTCTATTTTATCTATTCCTATTAAACATAAATCTGTTCTTGTTAAAATTCTTTTTCTAAATATTCCAAATTCCGATTTAGTAATTGAAATTCTTTCCCCGCAGTTTAAAAATCCACTTTCAGACACTTCTATTTTATAAGTTTCGTTAATTTTATATTCAGCGATTACTTGTTCGAATATGAAAAGTAAAAACGTTAACGAAATTAATGGAATTAAAAGAAATAGTGTTAATAGTTTTGTTCTGTTGTTTTTCACGAAACTAAAAAATAATAAAGTAAATACTATAAAAGTCAATTCAAAAAATGAATTGGTATAAATTCCTTTCAGTCGATAACCATTAAATAAAAAGATTCCGATTATGAGAAGAATAATTGAACTAACGATTAAAGTTCTTTTAATTATTTTTTCAAATTTCGGAAATTCCGTTTTGATTAAGTAAGGAATGCAATTCAGTCCAATTATAATTGTAAAAAATATGATTATTGCGGTCATTTTATCAAATGTGTGGTAACTAGTAATAATAATTGGAAAATAGCTATTACTACTATCTCAAAATTACTTTAACAACACCTATGCCTTTCTCGGTATGTACTCTCAGTATATAAATACCTTTTTCTTTTCCTGATAAATCTATTTTATTACTGCGTTCTATTACATAAATACTTCTGCCAATCATATCTATCAATTCTATTTTATGAATACGATCTTCATTTATAAAAACAATACCTTCTGTTGGGTTTGGATATATTGAAATATTTGTGCTTTTAAAATCTTCAACTGAGAGTGTACTATTATTAAAAACTCTAACATGACCTGAGTCTTCTCCATTTCCATCATTCAACCTCGCTCCAATAGCAACTATAGAGCCATTAGAACTTAAACTTACTGAGTTACCAGACATGTCATTTTCTGCTTCGCCGTCAATATCCATTCCTACTTTCGTCCAAAGACCATTTAAATTTTGGTAAACACGAACATGACCAGAAAATTCGCCATTCCCATCATTTCCAATAGCTCCAATTGCGACTACCGATCCATCAGAATTCAAGCTCGTTGAAATTCCAGAATTGTCAAATGCAGCTTCACCATTTATATCATTACCTATTTGAGACCATGTACCGCTTATGTTTTCAAATATTCGGACGTGACCTGAAGCTGAAGCACTACCATCATTTCCTTGTCCTCCTATTGCTACTATTGAGCCATCAGAACTTAAGCTTACTGAGTGAAAGAAATCACCTGATGCTTCACCATCGATATCATCACCTATTTGCACCCAAGTATTTTCTTGATTTTGATATATTCTTGCATGTCCAGAATCTTCTCCGTTACCATCATTATTAGGAGCTCCAATTGCTAATATTGACCCATCAGAATTTAGACTTACAGCACGACCAAAGAGATCACCTGCAGCCTCACCATCAATATCGTCTCCTATTTGTACCCATGTATCATTTTGGTTTTCGTAAACACGAACATGACCTGAGTTTGGACCATTACCATCATTTCCTGAAGCACCAATTGCGACTATCGATCCATCAGAATTCAAGCTTATTGAAATACCAGAACTATCAAATGCAGCTTCACCATCAATATCATTACCTACTTGAAACCATGTATCATTTATATTTTCAAATATTCGAACATGACCTGAGGCCATACCATTAGCATCATTTCCTTTTCCACCAATTGCTAAAATAGAACCATCAGAATTTAAACTCACTGAGGCTCCAAAACCATCATTGGCTTCTTCACTATCAATGTCGTCTCCAATTTGTATCCAATTTCCATTTTGATTTTGGTAAATACGGGTATGACCTGCAAATGATCCGTTGCCTTCATTTCTGATTGCTCCAATTGCTAAAATAGAACCATCAGAATTTAAGCAAACTGAACCGCCAGAAAGATCTTCTAAAGCTTCTCCGTCAATATCTGCTCCAGTTTGTTCCCATTGGGCTTGTAGTAATAATATAGGTAGTAATAAAAATATTAGAAATAAAATGTGCTTTTTCATTATTGAAGATTTATAGAAAACAAACGTAATTTATAAAAATGGCTTAGCGTATAATTTTGTTGATATTTTTCTCTAATGTTGCACAACGGTCTTGTGTATGGTTAGTTTTGGGTTTGTATGCGAGGAATTTCCGAAGGAAATTCAGCCGTTACAAACACGCAACGCCCTTTGATTAAGCACTAAACCGCAATTATTTTTATACATTGTTGTAACCAGTTTTTATCAGTTTCTTCTTGTCATTTCATTTTGTGTGATATAACCATCTTTGTTTTTGTCTCTATTCTGAAAATTTTCTTTTATATTTCCTTTAGCTTCAGATTTTGATATTTTCCCATCATTGTTTGCGTCCATTCTTTTGAGCATATTTGTGAAACTTGGAGGCGTGTTTTCATTTGTTTTTTCTTCCCTTTGTCGTGGTTGGTTTTGCATTTGCTGTGTTTGGTTTCTTCCTCCACCAATTTTAAAATCGTTACTTGGTGTTCCCATAAAACATCTGCTTGCAGAAGGAAACTCATCAGAAACCACATAATAATACGTCCCATTTGGAAATTCAGGTGTTACTCCAGATCTTCCGTTACATTCATCTAAATCACCATAGTTATTTTGGTATTCGTAATCACGCACATATTTTCCAGAATAAATTCCGTTTGGTGCAGAAACTCCATTTCCTGGTCTTTCTCCTTGTTTTAAAGTATAACTAGATTTTAACTGAATAACGCCACTATTTGCATCCATTGGATCTTTATATCCCATTTTATAGTACATAGGGAATCCGTCTGCAGCCCAACCCACTAAAGTCATTTTGTTTTTATCAAAATTAGCAACCAACCCTGATGGTGTACCGTGATAGTGATACTCGCCATTTGGTTGAACGTGAGCGTTGTTATAGTCTTCACCTAAGTTCACTTCTTCACTTAAAGGTTCAAGTGTCCATTCATAATTAGGTTCATTTGTTTCTATGTTTCTAAAATATTCGTTGGCAGAAGGCTCAAATTTCACTCCATTAATAGCAACACCAAATACATAACTTGGTCTTCCTTTATCAATTCCTAAATCATAAACATAGGTGATTTTGTTCGCTAATGTTGGTGTTAAATCAATAGAATATTCTTTGTTTTGTTCTGTAATTGTGTTTGGATTTCCTTTTGTGGGAAATTGACCGACAGTATGATTTGGAATGGCATTGGATTTTATTATACGAACACCATTCTTTTTATCTTCTGTAATAGAAACTTCGTTTTGAAGTGATAGTTTTTCCTTGGAAGAGTTCTTTATTTCTGGCAAGTGTTCATTATTGTGCGAATGAGATATGCCATTATGACTATGAACCTCATTTTCTAGCGGTAATACCATCAAATCTTTAGCGTATAAAATTTTGCCAATATAATTTTTGCGAATTTCTGCAGATGTAGCATCTTCATCAACATTTGTAAAGTTGAAATGCGTTAACACTAAATTTTTAACATTGGCTTCTTTTGCCATTTGTGAACTTTCCGTTAAATTAACGTGTGCTTTTTCTTTAGTTTTAGCACCGCTTCTATTGTTGTTACTTCTTGTAGCATTTCTTTTTTTTCCTAATTCAATAGCTCCACCAGAATCCATTATTAAATAATCGGCATTGTTAGCCAAAATAGGTAATGACTCAGAATATGTTAAGTCTCCAGAAATCACGATAGATTGATTTCCAGCATCAAAACGATAGGCATTTGTGGCAATTGTATGGTTTACTGGCGTGTATGATATTTTTATGTCTCCAATATAGAAAGAATTACTTCCTATCAAGTTTTTAGCAACATAGTTGGACTTTACACTTTTTAAACTTCTTCCAGATTTTGATAATCTATACTCAATGTCTTCTTCATAAATATCAAGAATATTAGCAATGATTGAAGTAGTATGTTTTGGACCCGCAATAGTTATTTTATTTCCGCCTAGTAGCGATTGAATAAAAATAGGAGCAAATTCTTCGTTATGGTCTAAATGATGATGTGTAAAAAGGAAACCGTCAATGTCTTTAATTTTGGTGTTGTTTTTGTTTAAATTGGCTTGTGTACCATTTCCCATATCTACCAAAATCTGCGTGTTTTTATAAGTAATTAATACGGAAGGTCCCACACGTTCTGTGTTAAATTTAGGTGAGCCAGAGCCAATTATTGTTGCAGTTAAATGGTTGTTTTCTTGAGCGAAAAGTTGTGCGCCCAAGCAAACCATCATTAAGACTAAGTATTTTATCATTTTAAATATTTTGTTTTTTAGACACTTTTTTTTCTAAATAGTTTAATTTAAAAGGAAGTAAATTCAGACAGGTTTAGTTAAATTGGCTACAACGGTTTTGTGTATGGTTTACTTCGTCTGTTCGCTGCGCTCGGGTGTTGCGTGGTTGCGCCACTAATTTAGTAAATATTTACCGACCAAGAAAGTCCGCGAGGATTTTTGTAAGTAGGCTATAACTAGCAATAAATTATATATTTTGTTGTGCGCTGGCTTTTCCACTGTCTAATTGGTTTTCTACTATTTTTTCCAACTCACTTTTCTTAAATTCAAACCAACTTTGTCTAAATTCAGAATGGTCGATTTTATGTTTAAAATTCTGAAATGGCTTTTTATTTGCTAAAATATTTTCCAATTCCGACTTTATATTTTGGTCAGATAACTGCTCGACAAAAAGCTCCATGATTTTAAATGACTCAAAGCTTTCTAATGACTCAAACTTTATAAAATCCGTTTTATGTTTTTCTACATTTTCTAAACTGTCACTAAAAGCCTCTTTAAAATCTTCCTCATCTGAAAATTGTGCAAAACTCGGAATTGCAACAATTTCATCAGTTTTGATATTATAGTAGCAGTCAAACCCGCAATCCAATTCTTGCGCAATTTCTTTAATTATATTAGATTTTATCATAAACCTATTCTTGATTTTTTGCTTTTATTTTTACTTGATATTCGGTTAAACAGTTTTGAAATACTGGCCATAATTTTTTTCTTTGATTCTCAATTGACATTTTGGTAATCTCAATATATTTCGATTGAGTAAATTCCGCTTGAATTTTTTCGGTCGAGCATTTACAGTATTCGTGAGTCAATTCAGGGTAATTTTCCGCCATTTCTTTTGAGTCAGAAACACATTTATCTGTTAAAATTTTTGAGCTTTCGGCAGTCCATCTTTGATTTTTATCTTTTATTCCACTATAAATTCCGTAACCAGAAATCAAGATTATTAAAACAATAATCCAATGTTTTCCAGACATAAAATTCTTCTTTATCGGTTCTGTCATTTAGTGCAGAGTGTTTTTTTAGCTTGCGCACAGCGTTGTTGTGTATGGTTAGTTGCGTGGTTAAGCAACTAAGTTAATAAACATTTACGAACCCGTGAATATTCCGCAGGAATATTCGCAAGTAAGCTCAATAAAGCAATTAATTATACACGTTGTTGCCAGCTGGCTTATTTCGTTATTGTTTTCAATTTTGTAAATAAGGACTTTGGAATTTCCAATATTTATCGCAATTACTTCCAGTATTTGAATTTCGTATTCCCTGTCTCATTCTTTTACATACTAAATCAGAATAAGTATCAGGCCTGTTTCTTTTTACTGCAAATCTACAAGCATAACAGTTTTTAAAACTCTTATCTTTATCTGCATAGTCTTTCACAAGGTCAATGAAATCTAGACCAGTGTATTCATCCTCTTGTTTTTTTAAAACTTCAAAATGTTTGTATTTATCCTCTTCAATATCTAAGATTATGTTAGACATTGTTTTTTTTACTTTCATTGCTGTGTTATCTTTAAGAATTGAGAAAAACTCGAATTTCTGATTGCATTTTCTTGGCTTTATAAGTTGGTCAATTTTATGGTTTACATTGAAGTTAAACAATTCAATATTCTTATTTGAAAGGCTTATATATTTAAAATCAATAAACTTCAAATCATTCTCGTTTTTCAATTGAATTTCTATTATTCTCAATCCACTTTGTAACTTCTTTTCCTCACATTTATGAGTAACTGCAAATTCGATTAAGATTTCGTCACCTTTTAGACTTGATTTTAAAAGTACATCAGCAATAAAACCATTAACTCCTTTTTCAATTGAAATTTTGTCAAAGTATTTGGTTAAATCAAATCGCCCAATTTTATCTTTGAGTTTGCATTCTATATTTATATTATCAATAGTCTTACAAGAAACACAGGTAAGTTTGGTTTTATACTCAACATAAAAGGGCTTTTTATTTTTTAAACATTGAGTATAAATTTCGTGAAATTTTATTTTAGAAACTTTATGTAAATAGCTTTCATAGCTACAATTCCCTTCTGACTTATGAGAAAAATGATGTGCTTTTATTTTTCCTTTTCTTGCGATTAATTCGCTACCACAATTACAACAAGTATATTTTTCTTTCAATTCTTTTTTAGCACTTCCAATATGGATTAAGCATTTCTTTTCATTTAAAGCATAAAGATTTTTCATTTGCAATGTCGTTCGTCTTAGCTTGCTGGCAACGTGTTTGTATATGGTTTGTTGCGTGGTTTAAGCACCTAATTTAGCAAATAAAAACCGAATAGAAAATCCGCGAGGATTTTCGTAAGTAGGCTAGAACTAGCAATAAATTATATACGGTGTTGTATGCCGTTTTTATTTTTTCAGTTCAATTACTTTTTGTGTCAAAACATAAATTCCATCTCCTTGTTGAATTGGATTCAAAATCATATAGTCCAGACGCTTAATTTTTTCATATTCATTTATGTCAATCGTATAATCGTTTGGCAAGAAAAAACGTTTTGAAAATACTTCATAATCCTCATCCTCTTTTTCCATTCCGTTATATTCCGCAACAGAGAGAAGTTTGTCAATTCGTGTTATTTTTCCAATCATTATGTTCGAGCCGTTATTCAAAATCCAAGCTTTATGCGAACCTGAATCAAAATCCATTTTATTGGTTTTAATATGAAAATCGAAAGTTTTAGTAGAGTCAATTTTTGGAAATCTGTAATTAGTCCCAATTTTTTCTCCATTTATTTTAGTTCCATCGACAATAATTGAAATCTCTATAACTTTAAAATCTTTTTCAGTTTTATTTTCGAAAAACTCTATAGAATGCATAGAATAGTCTGTTTGACAATAAGTCAAATTAATTCCAATTAACAATAATATGGTCAGAATTAGGTTTTTCATAAATGGCATACAACGGTCTTGTGTATGGTTAGTTGCGTGGTTTGACAACTAATTTAGCAAAAATTGACCGAACCCGAGAAAATTCCAGCGGAATTTTCGCACGTAATCTAAAAAAAGCAATTAATTATACACGTTGTTAACTACTGGCTTTTTTCTATTTAGGCAGCGTTCAAATTTTTATATTTTACTTTAAATTCATTTTGGAACTCAAATTCTCGCAAGAGTTTAAGCGTATTACTCCGTTTAGTGAATCCAGATTAGTACAGATTGGTTTTCCTGCGTGTAGTTCAGCCGTAATGATAAACGTTTGCTTTTCAATCTAGGTTTCCTTTATCAATCTTTTTAATCTCAAATTATCTTAGTTGTTTTAATTATCAAATAGAGTAGAGCGAGTTGATATTTGGTTTCTATATTAGTCTTTTTTAATCTTAAATTATCTTAGTTTCTTTTAATTCAAGCAGAGTAGAGTGAGTTGTAAGTTGGTTTACTTTCTTTAATTTTTTAAATCTAAATTATCTTGGTTATTTAGTCAAGTTGAGTTTACTCCGTAATGCTTTTGAGTTTGCATTATTCATCCGAGTAATCAATCCAAAGTTGTTAGTTTGATGTTTAAATTTTAGAAAAATGTTGATTTGGAATCAGCTTGTAGTTAACTAGTAATAATAATTGGAAAATAGCTATTATCCTGTAAATGCTATACTAAAATAGTAATCTGAAAGCAATTTACGACAACTGAAAGCTTTAAATATTTTTTTTGTATCTATTTTGTATCTTGTTGTGGTTGATGTCCTATAAAGAAGGGGGAATTTGTTTCTGTATTTGGGACGTAAATTTTAAACCGTAGTTTTTAAGTGTTTTAATTTTTCATTGATTCAAATTAACTTTCTATTGATATTATTTGAATACTACAGACGGAATATACATTTTTGTTTTTGGCTAATTAGCTTCAATTAAAATGTATCTTAGTCTTATGAATAAAAAAATCTTAAATAAACAATGGTCCAGTTTCTTTGAGTCCACTTTTATCAGTTTATTTTGGATACTTCTGTTTGTTTTACCGCTCTTTTACCAATGGATTAATAGTGCTACTATTCGTTGGAATGCAATCTTTAGTGTTTGGATTGACTACTTGCCATTACTGGTTATATTCTGCATAAATAGATTCATTTTAACACCTTTTTTATTATTTAAGAATAAGAAATTTTTATATATACTTTCTGTAATTATAGTCATAGGGTTAACGGTCATTGGCTCAATTTCCTTACGAAAAGAAGTGCCATCTCAAAATATAAATCCGCCTCAAAAACGAGTTGGACTTCAGTTTCCTAATTCAAATAAATCGGGTAAACCACAAAGGGGTTTTGAACCACAAGCTGGTGCAGGAACTTATCCGCCGTATGTAAATTTAATCTTGTTATCTATCTTATTAGTTGGTTTTGATACTGGAATGAAAATCTCTGTAAAATGGGCGGAAACGCAACAACAAAAAGCAGAAGTTGAAAAAGAAAGTATTAAAAATGAATTGGCCTTTTTACGCAACCAGGTTAGTCCTCATTTTTTAATGAATACCCTCAATAATATTCATGCCTTGGTTGATTTTGATACTAAAGAAGCCAAACGTTCCATAGGGAAATTATCTGTTTTAATGCGTCATTTATTATATGAATCTAGCGACAAACCTATACCATTATCCAAAGAAATTAAATTTATTGAGAGTTATGTAGAGCTTATGAAGTTGCGCTTTCATGAAGATGTTAGTATTGAATTGCATCTTCCTGAAAATCCGCCAAATATTTCCATTCCAACATTATTATTTACCAATATACTAGAGAATGCATTTAAATATGGAATTAGTTATGAGCAGAAATCGTTTGTATATATTAACTTATGTATTCATGAAAATGAGCTTGAATTTACGATTGAAAACAGTGTGCATAAAAAATTAAAATCAGTTGAAAAATCAGGAATCGGTATTGAAAACACGGAGAAGCGTTTAAGGCTCTTATACCAAGACGATTACGTGTTTACATACACAGTGCATGAAAATGTATATCTTTCAACTATTAAAATCCCCATATGATCACTTGTATAGCTGTAGATGACGAACCTTTGGCACTTAGACAAATTGTGTCTTATATAGAACAAACGCCTTTTCTTGAACTTAGAGGGAAATTTACCAATGCACTAGAGGTTGGTAGTTTTTTAAAAGAAAATCCTGTTGATTTGTTGTTTTTGGATATTCATATGTCCGATTTAAACGGATTAGAATTGGCTAAAACTTTAGTAAATCCGCCTCGAATTATTTTTACCACGGCTTATAGTGAATATGCCATAGAAGGCTATAAAGTAAACGCCATAGATTATTTGCTGAAACCTATTGAATATGTAGACTTTTTATTGGCATCAAACAAAGCATCAGAAACCATAAATAAAGAGCGACAACTCGCTTCAGAAGTCAAAAAGAAAGATGATTTTTTATTTATAAAATCTGGTCAGCAACATATTAGAATTCATTTTAAAGACATTAAATATCTTGAAGCTCAAAAAGAATATGTTTCTATAAACTTAGTGCATGGAGCGCCTGTAAAAACCTTACTTCGCCTTAAAAACATTGAAGACATATTACCTAAAGAAAACTTTATGCGTATTCATCGTTCCTTTATTGTGAATCTAAATCATATTGTTACCGTTGAACGGAATAGAATTATTTATAGTCAAAAAGAATTTATTGTAGTTAGTGATACGTATCAGGAAGCTTTTAAGACTTTTTTGAGTACTAATTTCTTCAGCTGAAATTTCATTGATAGAAAATGCCCTTCTATTGATTTTATTTTTTTTCTAATCTCTAAATAGAGACCTTTAAGCTAAGTTACATTTTAAGATTAGAATTATGAAAAAGAAGATTAATAAAGAAATTACCACACTAGTTATGTGTATCGCTGTGTTTTATTCTGCAGCCGCACAAATAACATATCCAATTGTAGATACTGGTGTTACTGAATTTTACAGTGCTAACACTGTCATTTCAGAACCGCATATTGGCGATGCCTTTTATGGTCAAGATGCCACATATACAGGGAGTCAACCTTCATATACAGATCATGGTGATGGCACCATTACCGATAATGTAACGGGATTAATGTGGGAAAAAGATATGGGTAAAAAAATAACCTATGACGCTTCTTTTTCCAAAGCAGAACAATCTAATTTGGGCGGATATTCAGATTGGAGAGTACCAACTATTAAAGAGTTGTATTCTCTAATTCAGTTTACAGGTCAGGTTAAAGGCGCTACATCTAATAAATTGTTTATAGATACCAAT
Organism: Winogradskyella sp. HaHa_3_26; assembly: GCF_019278425.1. NCBI lineage: Bacteria > Pseudomonadati > Bacteroidota > Flavobacteriia > Flavobacteriales > Flavobacteriaceae > Winogradskyella > Winogradskyella sp. HaHa_3_26. Next base: position 3,391,662 of record NZ_CP058981.1, read on the forward strand.
TATTTTAATCAGTCACTAGGAAATACCAATATCGGAGAACGAGAAATTGATGCACAAACATGGTCTTCTACAAAATATGTTGGTGTAACAATGAGAGGTGATGAGACTGTTTTTGGTGTTAATTTTATTGATGGTCGTATAAAAGGATATCCTACAGTTAAGAAACGTACACATAGTAAAAACACCATGTATTTTAGAATGGTTAGAGGAAATACTAACTATGGAAAAAATAATTTTATAGATAATGACGATGGCACCGTAAGTGATTATGCAACAGGATTAATGTGGCAAAAAGCCGATGATGGTAAAGGACGTGATTGGGAAGCCTCTTTAGCATATTCAGAAAACTTAGAACTTGCTGGTTATACAGATTGGCGTTTACCAAATGCCAAAGAATTGCAGAGTATAGTAGATTATTCTAGATCGCCTCAAACAACAAACTCTCCAGCAATAGATCCTGTTTTTATAACTTCAGAAATTAAAGATCCAGAAGGGAATTTAGGACAATATCCATTCTTTTGGACGAGTACCACGCATTTAGATGGTGTAAACCCAACTTCTGGAGCAGTATATATTGCTTTTGGAGAAGGACAAGGAAAAATGAGAAATCAGCTTATGGATGTGCATGGCGCAGGATGCCAAAGAAGTGATCCCAAAAGTGGTAATGAAAATCAATACCCAAAATATTTCGGTCCGCAAGGCGATGTTAGGTATGTCTACAATTATGTGCGGAGCGTACGTACAATTAAAATATAATTTTCTAGCTTATTGAAGTTTTAAAAGCGACTTATATATTAAAAGTTATAAACTTAATCCGCTTTTCATTGATTGCATACTAAATTCTATTGATACCTTTTTTTTACAACACTTTGATTAGTGACCTTTGAATTTTAATACCTTAAAACAAAATATATGAATTTTAAATATTTAAAAATTGCATTAAGTCTATTTGTTCTTTTTTCTATTATCTCTTGTTCAGATGACGATGTTAATACGTCTGATAGTGATGAAGATGGAGGAGGAGCGACTGTAATTACAGGACTTACTTATGCTATTGTAGATACAGGTGTTTCTGACTCTTATAGTAATGATGCTATAATTTCATCACCTAGTATTGGTGATGCTTTTTATGGTCAAGATGCAACATATTTTGGTCATCAACCTTCTTATACGGATCATGGAGATGGTACAGTTACCGATAATGTTACCGGCTTAATGTGGCAACAAGATATGGGTGATAAAATGTCTTATGCAGATGCCATAGCATTGGTAGAGGATTTTAATTTAGGTGATTATACAGATTGGAGAATACCAACAATTAAAGAATTGTATTCGTTAGCGAACTTTACAGGACGTTGTTTTGGTGATGATGCTGTAGATATGTTTATTGACGTTAATTATTTTGACCAACCTATTGGTGATGAGTCTATTGGAGAAAGAGAAATTGATGGGCAAACATGGTCTATTACAGAATATGTAGGACAAATAATGACAGGAAATGAAGCTGTATTTGGGTATAATTTTGTGGACGGTAGATTAAAAGGGTATCCTAAATACAGTCCAGCGACTGGAGCAGCAAATACTATGTATTTTAGAATGGTAAGAGGAAATGAAGCGTATGGTGAAAATAATTTTACAGATAATGGAGATGGTACAATTACAGATCATGCTACTGGCTTAATGTGGCAACAAGCAGATAATGGTGAAACTTACGATTGGGAACATGGTTTGGCTTATGCAGAATCACTTACGCTTGCTGGTCAAAGTGATTGGAGAATGCCTAATGCTAAAGAATTACAAAGTATTGTAGATTACACAAGGTCTCCACAAACTACCAATTCTCCTGCCATAGACCCTTTATTTACGTGTACTCCAATTTTAGATTATGAAGGTAATTCTGGTCAATATGGTTACTATTGGGCAAGTTCTCCTTTACAAGATGGACCAACACCTTATACAGATGCTGTTTATTTCTGTTTTGGAGAAGCTGAAGGTGAAATGAACGGCCAATTATTAGATGTACACGGCGCAGGTGCACAACGTAACGATCCAAAAGCAGGTAGCACAGATGATTTTCCTGATTCTTTTGGACCACAAGGCGATATTCGTAAAGTGTATAATTTTATACGATGTGTACGAGACGCCAACTAATTATTAAAAATAAATAAAGATGAAAATCAGAAGCTTTTATATATCGTTATTTCTTATTGTATTGTGTTCCGTTTGTGCTTGCGAATCTGATGCGGCAGGAAGTGGTGAAACAGATACGGAATTAACATCGCATATTACAGAGGGGTATGTGCTCTATTCGTATATAGGAAATAAAACAACTCATCTCATTGATTCTTTGGGCGTAGATGTTAAGACATGGTCATCCGCTTATAGTTCTTCAGGAGGGAGTTATTTATCCGAAAATAATAATTTATTACGATTGGGGAAATTACCACTTGTAACTAGTGGGTCCTTTTCTACAGGAGGTCTGGTTGCAGGTGTTATAGAAGAATTAGACGATAATAGTGATGTCATTTGGTCTATAGAAAAAGCTAGTGATGCGGCAACATTTCATCATGATTTTAAGGAAATAGATGCTAACACGATTATTGCATTAACTTGGGAATTGAGAACCTATAACAATTCTGAGTATTGGAATGAGGTTGTTATTATAATTGATAAGTCTGATAATTCCATTATTTGGGAATGGAGTGCTATGGACGATGGTGGTATTTTACCAGCAAATAATGACAACGTAGACTATCTCCATTTTAATTCGGTTGATTATAAAGACGGAAATATACTTATAAGTTCAAGAGGTAAAAATACATTATACATCATTAATGAAGCGAGTAAAGCTATTACGCAAAGTATTACAGCTTCTGGTGCTTTGTCTGGGCAGCATGATGCTACGTTTTTAGATAATGGCAACCTCCTTGTTTTTAATAATAATGCAGAAACTAACGTATCTGCAGTTTTAGAAATTACATTAGCAGATGAGGTTGTTTGGAATTATTCAAACCATTTTTATTCCGATCATATATCAGGAACACAACGTCTGGATTCTGGAAATACTTTAATTTGTTCAGGAGTTGAAGGGCGTTTTATTGAAGTTAACGAATTAGGAGAAGAGGTTTGGGATTTTACACCTGAAATTACAAATACAAATAGCCCATCTCAAATATTTAAGATACGTAAGTATTCTGATTATTAGTGTTTGTAAAACGCTTATTGAATACCTGTTTTATTGCTATAAAAAAGTCTCATAAAATAAATTTTATGAGACTTAAACTTTTATTATTGAGTAATACTTAGATGCTGTAAAGTTCTCCGTTTACTACCTTATAGTTGTTAACATGAAATTCGTTTCTATTATCAAAAGCTATGAATGGCAACAGGCCATCAGAACCAATTGCTTTTCTTGGCAATTTATCATTTTGGCTATCAGAGAAACCAATTGTAGAAACTCTAATATCTGTAGACATTACGCGTTTGTTTTCGAATTGAAAATTGTAAGCATCTAACAAACTTTGATCTAAATTAATATCGAATGTAGAATTCGGATTATCCAAATCACTATGAAGTTTAGTCATTCTTTGTGATAAACCTGCAGGCAAATTATCTTCATCTCTAAAGTTATTAAGTAGTTCACTTATAGATTTTAAAAATAGAGGATTGTTTTTGTATTCGTTTTTTTCAACCAACGCACAAACTAGCATACCATACCCAACATCTTCGTGTGTTTCCCATAATTGAGGCGCACATTGTATAACTGTAGCTATTATCACTTCGCCTTCTTTTACTTTCTGTTTCCAGCTATCTTTTCCCATTAATGGAGCAGACATGCTTTTCTTTATAAAATCGGAATCTGGATCGAGTTTAGAATCTATATAAGGTTTTAACAAACTAACATCAGTAGCATTGGGTATTTTGCTCAGGTCTATGTTAACATCTTCAAATCTTATACGAGCCAAAAGTTGATTTTTATTCTCACCTTTCTCGTATTTTTCAAGGAGTTCTTTAACGTCAAAGCCTTGACCTTCCATTTCTTTCAATTTCTCGTAAGAGAGTTCTTCTAAATCATATTCAGGTGTTACGCTTTTTAATAGTTTTGAAAACATGTCTTTAAATCCCATACTTATGTTTTTTAGTTTGTAATTATTTGTTTCTTAACCCTCTAATCCTTCGGTAGATTTTAGAACATTATTTTCATCTGCTTTAAATTCAAATTGAAAAGTATTCGTATTTCTTACACGTTCTCCATAATACGTAGTTTTACCATCTGGTTTTTCCCCTTCTATAACAAATTTAACCTTTACCTTATTGTCATTTGTAACATCGATATTGAAATCTTTCATATGAAAATTAGAAAACTGGTCGGTTGTAGATTCAATCATTTTAATGGCTTTGTTGTAGTTTTCTAAAATTACTGTCAAATCCAAATCCTTAATCTTTATCTTCCCTTTTTTGTCTTTAAAGAATGATTCATTTTTTACAATATCTTTAACTTCTGTAGGTTCTATCTTCACACCATATGGACCTGTTATATAAGATTGAGAATAAGCTTTTCCATTTTCGACGTACGTTATGGTTGCCATTTCAAATTCACTTGTTAAGTGGTCTTTTGTTGTTAAGTCTAAGCCATATACGGCTCTGTCTCCACCAAATTCTTCTATTAAATTAGTTTGCAGTCCTTTTAGACCTTCTGCGTTGTTTAGTAGGTAAGTATCGCTTCCTCCTGATCCACAGGATTGAAGAAAAATAAATAGAAATGCGCAACTGGCTAATAATGTAGTTTTCATATAATTCTAGTTTTGATTAATTTATAGTATACAGTGTTTAACCTTACATTTTAAGTTGTAGATTACCATCCTTGTCAGACGTAAATTTAAATTCATAATAGTTTGTTACTATAGATTTACCTTCCATATGGCTTCCTTCAGATTTCTTAGTTCCATTTAGTGTAAAAGTTGATGTCACCTCATTGTTTTTGTCTACAACAAACTCCCATTCGTACAGTACAAACTCGTGGTATTCATCCGTTTCTGCATTTATTATTTCAACGGCTTTATTAAAACTTGGAGGAATCTGCTCAAAATTGAATTCAGATATTTTTATAGCACCATCATGTAAATTTCTTTGAAACATTGATTTTTTAGGATCGTTAACGACTTTTAAAAAATAATCTTGAGAATATTCTTTACCATTTCTCATATAGGTTATTTGAGCTCTTTCAAATTGGCTAGATAGATAATCATCTGCTCTAAGGGTTAATTTGTTAACCATCTTGTCAGCACCAAGTTTTTCTTCAACGGTAGCTTTAATTACTGCAATGTCATCAGCGTCATTCAAGTTTTTTGGAACTAAAGAATCCATACCACAAGATGATAATGTTAATACTGAAACGGCTAAAAAGGTTTTTAAAATATTTTTCATAATTGTTAGTTTGTTTTTCGCTAAAACTATTAGCGATTAAATTAAAAATGTGTTTTTGTTTTGAACTCTAAATGGTTGATGATTAATTGTTGTATTTCAATAATTGTTGACTAATATTTATTTGTTCGGTACAAGATTACATGAATAGCTAAGAGAATAATAGCCTCAATCTATATTCGTTAGTTATCAGTCTATATTTGATCATACTAATTTGAATTTTATAGGCGTAGCCTACTTTAATGCTTCTAAATCTATAGACGATGTATCCGTTTTGTAATCGTTTATGGCGTATATAGAAGGCTTAAGAGCTTTGTTTTTAAAGGTATAAGTATGTATTGAATGTTTTAGTATGAGGTGTTAGCCCCTTTTTTTCAAATATTAACTCATAACTAACGAATATCAATTGGTGTTCTTTAGACTTGAGATAAAGGGTTAATATTGATTTTTACAGAAATATGAATTGATACATTATGACTGCGTATAAAAATCTATTTTTAAAATAGGAATCACTAGAGAACACCGTTTAGAGTATACGAGAATAAAAATTGCTTCTCGCACTTATTTATCTAACGTTGCTTTTTAATTAAATTATAGGGCAAAGAAGAAAGACCAAACCTTTGGTATAAAAAATAATGTTGTTATTATTTTTACAAAAGTGAATAAATGCTTAAACGATGCTAAAAAACAAGAATAAAGCCTTAAAAATTCTAAAAAAAGTTTACCACTACACTAATACAGATTATGATACGACTCATTTGGGTGAAGTGGGGTATAAAACAGATTTTCTTAGTAAAGATCAATGGCAAATTTTAGAAGAAAATAATCTAAAGCCTAATCAATTTAAAACGCATACGCACAACAGTTTAGTTTCTGATTTTTTGAAATTAAAAAAGAATGATAAGCTAAGCTTAGAATTTGCAAAAGCACTCTTTATTAAGGGTTTAACTGGCGAATTTCCAAGGTTTAGGCAAACCCTAATTAGTTATTTGTATTTACAAGATATTAGCACTCATGACTATACACCTCAAAAAGGATATTCTAATTGTGAAATTTGTGGTCTACCAGAAAAAACAATAGATGATAGAACACATAACTTATTTACCTATTATCTAGGTCATGCTTGGAATGAGTATCCTAAACACTTTGTTGCAGAATTAGAAGATATTATGCAATACCCAATTCCGGAAATTACAGAGAAAGATAAAGATATGCTTGTGCTATTATTACTTTTTATAGAAAAGGCGAACGATAATGAAACGCCAGGTCAGCTCGAAAAAAGAATAGGAAAAGAAAAATTACTACCTAAAACAGATAAGTATAAAAGGTATGGGATTTTACAAACTCTAGCCATTTTAGAAATCTTGCCACATAAAGATACATTTGATAAACAGCCAGCGCGTTCGGATATCGTTATGCCATTAGCAGGTTGGAGAGGAGAACTCAAGGTAGATTTTAAAAAAGCAAGGGAAATATTTAATATATCGATACCTAATACATAATCAGGTGTTATTGAAACATTAAAAAGAACAAATCTATGGTAGAAGAATTTACAAATTTTATGGCGCTTAATCCAGAATATGGTTACTTATTAGGTGCAGCTGCATTTCTATTTATAATTATTGGACTTATTTTAGATTGGGATTGGGTTTTAGAACCAGGAGGTGGTTATTTTAATATTGCCTATTATATAGACGTTTTTGGACGAAAAAGGGTACGGATAGTATTTGGTTTTATATCGTTTTTAGCAGTGTTACTGTTTATTTATGGGTTTTTTACATACAATCCAGAATTGTATAATGTTTAATTTGAATTTTATTGTTTAAACAGATCAAAAGCTATGGAAGATTTTTTAAATACGCTACCGATTAAGAAGATACTTGCTGGTGTTTTTATAGTCCTGTTGGTGTTTAGTGGTTTTTTTAAGGAACATTTTTTATACTCTAAGAGCGAAAAAAAAGTATTAAGAAAACTAGGAGATAAAACAAATAATAAACTTTCTGGTAAAATGGTTACAGCTCTAATTTATTTTACAATTACGATAGTTGCTTTAGCGATAGGTTTAGTAGTTTATAGTACCTAATATTAAATACAGTTATTCATCATACATTTAGAAATGAAAAATTTAAAGCTATTACTTTTATTACTGATTTTTAGTCGTTGTGATGTTTCAACACTTGGAGGCAAAGCTGTAAATGACTTGTCTAAATATAAAGCAACTATCCTAATAGAAACCAATAATAAAAAAGAGGATTTAAGGAGGATTAAAGTTTCCCTATCTGATGGAGATAAGCAAATTATTAATGACGAAGTAAAAATTCTGGTCAACAATATACCTATGGAATTGTATGTGAAAGATGAATTGTATTACACAAAAACATCATTCTATACTACGGATAGTTTATCTAAAAAAGCATCTTACTATTTTGAAATTATATTACCAGACAGCACCAAACATGCACTGGCTTTTATAAAACCAAATGAAGCATATAATCTAACAAAATTTGAAATACCAGATACGATTTATGATGCAAACAGTATGCGTATAAAATGGACAAACCTTCTTACTCCACATCAATTAAAATTTAATAAATTCATTGAAAAGCCTAAGCCAGCAGATAATATTACATCTAATGCCTATGATGGTGTTACCATAGATTCGTTAAAAACAAAACATGGTGAATATAAAATACCAAAATCTTATTTAATGGATTCCGAAAACACCATCAAGAATGTAAGCATTACTCTCAATAGAGAACAAACAGGTTTGGTAAATTTAAATATGTTACCCAACAGTTCTATTGTATTTAGTCATACTATTTATAAAACAGTAATGGTTGATTTACTTCACTAGTACTATAAACCATAAAACAAAAATAAATTTTAAAATGCCAATACATAAACTTTTACCATATCTGTGTATAATAGTATTAGCCTCTTCTTGCGCTACATTAAAGCAAACTGAAGTTATTGAAAACAAAATAGAATTAACGAAAGAAAATTTACACTTACTCGATGGAACTTATGAGAATAATGAAGCTGAAAGCGCTGGATACTTAGATTATTTTTGGGGTTCTTATTTTAAAAGCAAGGAATCTAGGATTATTTACAACATGAAATTGGAAGAAAAACCATGTTACTATATTACCTTAAAAGTCATTAATAAAAAAAGAATTAGTGCCACATTGCATGTCAATGAGACCTATATAAAGTCTTACCTAATTAAAGGTAAAATTAAAAAGGGTTATTTTGAACAAAACAGAAAAGGGTATTTTTTACCAGCAATACTTCTTAATCAATATCACTCTTCAAAATTTAGAATTGGCCTGCTCAATAACAATAACGTTATTACTGATTCTAGAAAAATTGAATTCACAAATTATTACTTTTTTAGTTTCATAAAAGACAATCATTCTTATTACAACCTACAACATCAAAAAATATAATTAAAATTAAGGTTGATGTCAAAATAGTTCCAAATACATTTAGATTAAAAACTAGGAGTACAATGGCAAGTTAAAATAAAAGCCATAGATATGGCATCTTCACCTTCCGCTCTTTTCATTTTAGTCATTTACGCCAAAAGGAGTAACTGTCTGCTTTTCAGAAAAGTGAAATTAAAATTCATATACGGTGATACAATACAAATTAATGAAAACTTTATAAAAGGAAATAAACTTAATCAACTACTACAAATTATAAAAAAAGCAACAAAAAAAGAATACACACTAAGAAATGAAATTCGTAGGCTAACAATTATATTCACATCATTCTAAATTGTAGAGAAATTAAGGACAGATATTAACTATTCTCTAGCGAATAAATGTTGATGCTTTAAACCGCACTCATAGTATTGTAACATTGTATTAAAATAAAATAAATATTATGTTAGAAATTTTAGCACTGAGTTATTTTGCTAGGCAAATAAAAAAAATAGCAGAAGAAAAAGGGATTAAACCAGGTAAGTGGATCGCAGCTACATTTATATCTTGGTTTGCCATTGAAATATTAATTTTCATCATTGCATTTGCATTTTTTGATGTAGACAGTGATGGTATTTTAGTTGTTATGATACCTGCCGTTTTAATATCAGCGACAGTTGCTTTTGTGATTTTAGAAAAATTGAAACAACAAGAATCTGTAAAACTTAACTAAAATGGAAAAGTTTATAATTAATACAAAAGCGACTTTAATAAAAAACATCTTAATTACGGATGATAGTTTAAAACTGTCGGATGAAGATTACAAAACAAAAGATGCATTTTTAGAAAAGATAAATGCTGAAAAGAAAGGCTTTTTAGATACGCAACATGTTATTGCCTATTCTAAAATAACTAAAATAGTGCCTTTTGAAAACGAAAATGGAATTCAACTTTTCTTTGTTGAAAAAGAGAAAAAAGAGAAAACTTATTTAGAATTAAATTCTATTGAAGAATATACAGAAACACTTCAATATATAATAGCTAAGACCCATCATTTATCACTACAAACTATACAAAGTAAGTCAATATCGACTTGGATAAAACAAGCAACTTACACTTTAGTGTCTTTGTTTTTTACATTGGCAATTGCGATGACAGCTAAAGATATTGAAGCTGGTAAAAGAGTTACTATTTCAGGTAGGAGACGAGGATTAAAGCAAATTATGCTTGCTGTAGCAGAATATTTAGGAACATTAAACACCATCTTATTAGGTACTGCAATAACACTTGGGTTAGCTTTTTGGACTTATAAAAAGTTTAAAAAAGGACAAACCGCTATAAATGCTTATATGTAAATCAATTTTATGAAAAAATCAATAGTCACTTTAGTGCTTTTTACTACATTATTTTCTGCGTGTAACGGACAACAAGCTACGAAGGAAAATATACTGTATTCTAAATTGAAATAGATAATCTTACTATTGGTGAATCTTTTTTTAATCTTAAAATAAAATAAAATAAAAGACGAGACTTTAAAAATCCAACATTATTCTAAAAAGATATGTCAATGATACTGCGTAAAAAATGCCTTTAGATATTTATGAAAACAAGAATAATATTTGCCATATTTTAAAAACAGGAAAATCAGAAACAAATATTTTCTAATTAATATGATTATATCTAAAAAACGAATACTTGAACCTATTTATTACAGAACTATTAATAATGTATTTTTATAGTTTTGAAATGAAGAGTATTTTTTTAGAATACCATTCGTCAAGATTTGGCAGGTTGTATAGAAAAACAACACTCAAAAGGTTTACAACTCTATTTAGAACGTTAGGTAATTAAAACAAAAAGAATTTTAATAGAGATAATTAAAGAAATATCAACTTATATGGTTATTAAAACCAATTTAAAAGTGAGAATACATTATCTCACAGTCTGTTTCTTTACGTTGCTTTTTGCAACACAATTGAACGCACAAAATAATGTAGAAGAACTTTTTACAAATGAAGACTATGCTAAAGTTATAGAGATTTTAACCGCGAAGGAATCTAATGAACCACTCACATTACGCGACTATTTTTTATTAACAAAATCTTACGGACGTAATAAGCAATATGCTAATGGTTTGATCTATTCTAATGAGATGATTGGTAAAAGTTTAGAGGCAAAAGACACAACAAATTTAGTAAAAGCCTTTAATTTAAAAGCCGAAAATTTAATTGATTCTGGTGGTTATAAATCTGGCGTTATATTTTGTGAACAGTCAAGTCGGGTTTTTAGAGAACAAGACTCCATTGAATTTCAAAAATTATGTTTTAAATGGGGAATGATGTATTATCATACAGGAGAATTTCAGAACGCTTACGATACTTACAATAAAATTACTTTACCAAAATATAGAGACTTAAGCTTGTTTACTAATAACTATGCTTTAACCCTTATGGGTTTAGAAAAATGGGATGAAGCCTTATTCTATTTTAAAAAATCTATCGCAAAATATAAGTCTAAAGGCAATACAGAAAAATTAAATGTAAACTATTCTAACGTTTCAATTGTTTATATGAATCAAGGGAAGTGGGCAGAATCAAAAGTATATTTAGATTCTGCCGCTAGCGTTTTATACAATGACAGTTCATTAAGAGCCCAAAAAGGTATTTATACTAATTACTTTAAGCTTTATCAAATTCAGGGTAAATATGATAAAGCTTCCCATTATTTAGAATTAATTTCAGAAGTAAATGAAGATATCTATAGAAAAAAAATTAATGAAGAAATAGATGCACTAGAGACTTCTAATAGAAGAGAGGATCACTTAAGGGAAAAGGTTAGAGCGTCTGATAGGCAAATACTTTGGGGAACTATAGTGTCCTTATTGGCTTTAATAGGTTTTATAAGTACTATTTTCTACTTTAAATATAAAAACGTGAAGTCTGCTCACGAGAAATCCGTAACAGAGCAACAACTTTTGCGCTCGCAAATGACCCCTCATTTTATTTTTAATTCGTTGTCTGTAATTCAAGGCATGGTATTAAATAAAGAAGATAAAAAAGCGGTTAAATATTTATCTAAATTTTCAAAATTACTGAGGCTAATTTTAGAAAGTTCTCGCGAAAAATTAGTCGCTGTAAAGGAAGAACTTTTGGCTTTACAAAGTTATGTAGAGTTACAGAATTTAAGTCGATTACAGCCGTTTGAATATAAGGTTGAAATTGATGATTCTGTTAATGAGGAAGATATCCTTATTCCGCCTATGTTAATTCAACCTTTTATAGAAAATGCCATAGAGCATGGGTTTAAAGAACGGATAGACGATCCTAAAATTAAAATACATCTATCAGCCCAAAACAATGTGCTTGTTTGTACCATAAAAGATAACGGAATTGGTCTAAATGCGACCAAAAATATAACTAAAAGCCACAAAAACTCGCTTGCCACTAAGATTACTTCAGAGCGTTTAAAAATGTTATCTAAAGATTTTAAAATCGAATCGAATCTTATTCTCGAAGACAGAGAAAAATATAATGAAAAGGGAACTCAAGTAACATTAATGATTCCGTATAAAATATAAGCAGCATGATGAAAGCGTTAATCGTAGAAGACGAATTATACATTAGAAAAGGACTTTTGGCTATGATAAATAGTTTAGATAAGGATATTACAATTTTAGGAGAATGTGAGTCTGTAAAAGAGGCTGTAACGGTAGCCAATGCTTGTAAACCAGACCTTATTTTCTTGGATATCAATTTACGAGATGGTAATGCTTTCGATTTTTTAGAACAAGTTGGGAGTTTAGATTTTCAGGTCATATTTATAACCGCTTACGAGCAATACGCTTTGCAAGCTATAAAAAATGGTGCTATTGATTATATTTTAAAACCAGTAGATATAGATGAGCTAGAGCAAGCCATAGATAAGGCTCTAGTTGCAGATAAGTCTATACTCGGAGAACAAATTCAAATTGTAAAAGATCAGTTAATAAACAAAGACAAAAACAAACTGGTTTTGAGTTTGCAAGAAGGGTACCAGGTTATTGATTTTAAAGAGTTATTGTATTGCAAATCAGACAAAGGTTATACTACATTTTTTTTAACGGATAGACGATCGTATTTAGCCTCAAAACCAATTAAAGAATACGAAGGTCAGTTGCCAGAAGGTGATTTTTTGAGAACGCATCAATCTTATATTGTAAACATGACTTTTGTGGATAGATATGATAAAAATGGTTATATCTATTTAAAGAGTGGCGAAAAAATACCTGTAGCTTCACGTAGAAAAGATGATTTTGTTTCTAAGTTAATTAAAGGGTAAAGCACTTTGATATATCTATATTGGTTTTCAATGTAATAGTCTCAATTCTATTCATAATTAATTTAAAAGAAAGCTATAATGGAATTTTGTGAATTTATTTCACGAATATAGACTCAACCCAATCAAATATTAATTGCCTAATTTTTATCAGTCTTACCTGTTCTATTTTTATATCTCAAAAGAACGAGATTATGGGAAATGAAACTACAGAAAAAATTGAATTAAAATCTTTAGAGGCTATACCAAAGGAGAAAACTCAAGAGATGATGGACCTTTATGGGGCGTCTATAGATATGGAAACTTATGCAAAACTATGTTTTGCCCTCATATTTGTACTCGTTTTAATCCACAATATATTTATTGCAGGTAATAGTTATGCTATAGATACTTATGATACTATTATGACCGTGGAATTGTCTATAGTTGGTGTTATTATCCTTGCCGTTTTTGTAATTGCAGGTATTGCAATGTCTAAGTCTAGCCAAATAAAGAAGTTAATTATAGAAAACAGCAAAAAATATAAGTTAAAAAAAGAAGAACTAGGTGAAGAGTTTAGTTTGTTTGCTGTTCATTTATATGGTGGTCGAGGTATTACGATTAAGTGAAAAACCATATTTCGAAATAATAAATAGTCAGCCATTTTTATAACAATAGTTTCTATACTTTTTACTGTTTTTTCAGGTCTTATGGTTATAGTAGGTTTTGTTGTGAGTCTTTTAGCAGAACAAATTTTGTGTAAATAATTTTAGATAAAAAGAATCGTATGAAATTAAAAAACAGCAATAAAAACATATTTTTCATTTTACTGTTTGCATTTAGCATCTCAGCGAGTTTTGCACAACATTCAGAGACTAAAGTTATCGACCATGAAGTCTATGGCAAGGCAAACTTAGAATTACTCTATTATAAAAATGATGTAATAAAACAGAAAACAATATTTACCACAGATACCATTTTTACTAAAGGCGCATTAGAGGTAGGCGACATATTGCTCTATGATGAAAAAGGAAAACTATCTGCTAAAGGTCCTTTTTTAAAACAGAATAAATATGACTTTTTTGGTCGGCTTTTACCACGGCAAAAACATGGAGAATGGAAGATGTTTGATGCGCAAGAGAAATTAAGTGGAACTTTTAATTTTAATAAAGGCAAAGCGCATGGCGTTTTTATTTATTATCACGAAAACGGAAGAGTAGCAAATACCGGAAGTTTTATTGATGATCGTAAAGCAGGAGTTTCAGAAACTTTTTTTAATAACGGACAGTTGCATAAATCATCTAATTATAAAGAAGGTAAAGTTTATAATATACTTTCATTTTTCGATAAAGAAGGTCATAAGTTAAATCACGGAACTTTAAAAAATGGTAACGGAACCTTAAAAAGTTATGATTTAAAAACAGGGAAATTAAAGAAAACGTATACCATAATAGATGGTGATTACAATGATGTAGACACCAAAATATTAAAAACTCCAGAAGGTGATATCATTGAGAAAACATACAAGGATAATGATGAAAGCATAGAGAGAATAGAGCGCAAACGTAATGATACGTTAGAAGGCACTCAAGAATTTTATGATTATAAGGGTCAATTAAAAGAGACCATAAATTATACCAAAGGCATAAAAAACGGTAAGCACGCAAAGTTTAATGATGATGGTTTGTTGTTTTATGAATACAATTATGTAAACGGAGAAAAAGTAGGTGCTTTTAAATACACACCAGAAAGTTATAATACAGAAGGTGCTAATCCAGAAGTCTATGTTTTAGAAGAAGGTAGTTACAATAATCAAGGAGAATTAATGGGAGAGTTTACAACCTACTTACAAGATTATAAAAAAGTGGTTGCTTTAGGTAAAATGGATTCAAACAAAATTATTATCCAATCTGGAATTTACCAAGATGGTATTAAAACTGGTATTTGGAAAACGTTTGACAGCAAAGGAAAACTGACAAAAAAAGTTGATTTTTCTGATGAAGAATCTCATGTCGACACCAAAAAGGAATACTATAAAGAGAGTAAAAACCTAAAGTCTGTTACAGCGTATAATACGTTAAGAGAGGAAGGTACTAAAAAGATGTATTACCCAAATGGCCAATTAAAATTCAGTGCTTCATATAAAAAAGGAAATTTACATGGAGAGATAAAAGAATATTACGAAAGCGGACAATTAGAATCTGTTAGCTATAGAAAAGAAGGCGTTAAAAGTGGTAATTGGAAAGAGTATAATGAAGCCGGACAAATTGTAAGCGACGATATTTATTCTGGTGATTGTTGTTTTCCTTCAAAAAGAATTGACTATTACTATAGAAATGAAGGGCAACTATCTTCAATAATAATTCAAGAAGATAAACTACTAAATCCATTAAATGAAAATGAATCTTTTTTTGGTACTACTATAAATAAAGATTTCTTCGAAAACGGGCAATTAAGAGAGTTTAAAACTAAAAAGAAGCTCACTTATAACCAATATAGTGAATTGGAAGGATTATATCAGCGCTATTATTCTGGTGGTCAATTAGAAGCAGAAGGCCATTATAAAGCGGATAAAAAAGATGGGCTTTGGAGTTATTATAATAGAGATGGTAAGCTAAAACAAAAACAAAATTACAATAAAGGTGAAGCCTTAGGTTCTTTTGAGGAGTACGAGTATTACTACCCAAGTAATATTCTAAAGGAGAGCTTTATTGGTGTGAGTTATAAAGAAGGACGTACGTCCACTTTAATAAGATATCATGAAAATGGAAAAGTTGAAAAAACAGGAAAATATGTGCTTTCTAAATCCGATGGTCCGTGGATAGTATATTTTGAAAACGGAACCATAAAAGAAGAAAAGTTCTACGAAAGAGGAGAAAAGAAAGGCGTTTGGAAGTTATATAACGAAAAGGGAAAAGTGATAAAGAAAACGAGGTATAAGTAGTATACTCTTAAAACGATGAATATCATTATATAACACTCCAGTTTAAATAATCAATGAAGGTCACCAAAACGCATATAAAAACTAAAATAGATTATAACGTTCAGTTGGAGCCTATTATTCTTGGAGTTATCTTATTAATCATAGGATTATATATTGAATTCTTTAAAACAGAAAGTATCAGTTTTTGGTGGTGCTTTTTAGGTGTCATAGTTGTTTTTTTTGGTCTTTGGAATATTAAAACTTACGAGATTGAAGATGATTTTTTTAAAACTCATCGTTTTTTAGGGCTTATTACAAAAGAGCGTAAATTGAGTACATTGGTAAGTTTTAAAATAAAATCCGTAGATTTTTCAATGTCTAATAGAGCCTTTTTTATTTTGGCTATTTATGCTAAAAGGAGTAACTATTTACGGTTTAGAAAGGTGAAATTAAAATTTTTAGATGGTGCTACAATGCGTATCAATGAAAACTTTATAAAAGGAAATACCTTAAATGAACTCTTACATCACATAAAGAAGCATCAAAAAAAGAATGAACACTAGTGAATATATATTGGAGCTTTAAGTCACAACATCATTTCATTAATTTTATTTAAAATAGGATTGAAATGAAATTCATTTTTAAAATCACAGATATATTCTTGTTGTTATACACTGTAACAATGCACGTAAGTGAATGTTACCATTACCACACACCAATGTTTTATAAATTATTTGTAGATAATAAGCAATTGCTTTTTTAGCATATTGTGAAGTATCCTCATTATATAAGCTGTATCTCTTAAAATAATTGTTAACATGAAAAATAAACTAGCATTTACCATACTGGCTATTGGTGTCTTAATAGGCACAGCAATAGGTGTTTATTTTTTAAAAAATCATCAACTTGAAGAACGAGCAGAATTGCTAGAATTAGAGGCAGAAAGGCAGAGCGAAATGTTAAGTACGTTACAAGATGTGCATAAAAATTTTAAACTTTTAAACAATCCAGAATATGCTCAACCCTTTCTGAAAAGTTTAATAGACAGAGGTCTTGTTGAGTTAAGATTTATGGATTTTCATAAAGATAGTAGTGCTTTGAGGAAAATAAATAAGATTATAGTAGAAGATTATATAGCTCATCAAGATTTAAAATTAGAAAACAGTCGCTTAAAAAAACTTTTAGAGAATTATGAAAACCAAAGGTTTAGTCCATGTTATGTGTTTACTGTAGATTTCCCTACGATAATGTATGAAATGCATGAGGCTGAAAAAATAACAAAAGAAGATTTAAGTACTTATAAAATACCATATACTTATACGACAAAAAATAGGCATGATAATTATTTTATAACGGATAATTTTAATGGAAATAAACACTTGGTAATTGTTCAGAATTGGAAAGAACATAGGCTTTTGGCCTATTTAATTTTAAATAAAAATGACGCACCTATTCTTGTTTATTCTTCAACGATGAAAGGTGATGCCTACTGTGGTGTTCAGTCTAAAATATTTGAAAATGACGTTATAGAGATTAAAGAACACAGCTGTGACCAATCTAAAGAAACCATTACATATCATCAGTTAAAATAAAGATAAAACTAGTAAAAAATAATATGAATAAACATACGAACAGAAATAGCATTGTCTATAAAATCCTCAATTTCAGGAATGTTATTAAAATAGGTTTAATATGCGCAGTCTCTGGTTTTACAAACCAATCCATCAATGCACAAAGACCAACACTTAAACAAGAATTGATAAATGAATTAAAGTCTAGTAGTTTTGAAGAATTTGTAGTAACTCAAAAAGATTTTATAGATAGGTCACCTTCAATTATAGAAAATGAAACACGGAAACGAGGTTTTATATGTAATGAAGATAATGATCAAGACGAACTAAAATTTACAACTGAAAGTTTTGAGACGACGACTACATTTGATAAACCAAAAGCAGTCTCATTGATTGTTAATATTTCAGAAGACATCTCTTTTTAGCAATCTTTTGGAATGGATGGTTCTATAGTTCAGCTAATTTTAAATGTTGAAAACCTGATGTTATTTGCTAATCAAGAATATTCTAATATAGCTTTTAAAACTACAATTCATAACATTACATATAAAGATGGTTCTAGCTCACAAGATGAAATCGTGTTTAATGACTTAAGTTTCGAAATCGATACAATCAAAGAGATTGTAGAGCTAAAAATGACTTTGACTATAGAATACCCAAAACTCAAAGTCTATAAAATAACTGAAGCTTATCAAAAAATAACGGAAGGAGATGAAAGTATTGAAGTCCGTTTTAAAGAAAATAAAGTTCAGATTATAGTGCCCCAAAAAAACACTGAATTTTTAAGCTTAGATGATTCACAACAAATTGGAGCTATACATAAGTCTAAGAAAAATTTAGAAGTGATCTCTAGTTCTAGTCATCCAGTACTTAGTGATAGCTCAATGAAAGAGTTAAAAGAAACTATAGAAATTATAAAAACCATACAAAATAAAGTAGATACTGAAGAGATTACAACAAAGGCACAACTCATGGAAGCCATGGAGCAGTTACCAGATACTAACTTTGAATACCATTATTATATAAATAACTGTTATTATGGTGATATTGAAGCGGTGTTGTTTTATTGTAACACAAAAGAGAACGAAAGCATTACGGAAGAAGTTATTATTAAGCCTTTTAAATAAAAACTTTGAGTATAAAAAAATGTTGAGTCTAATTAAGTACTAGGATTTACTAGAAAGTAGAAGGTGATTTTAGCCGTAATATCATAGAAAAAATACTTCTGAAAATTTTAAAATGGGATTTGTTTACTGGCAAGGGTAAAAATTTAATTGGCTACCATAAGATTAATGGAGCAAATATCAAGACATCACTGACGAATATAGATTGGTTGCTTACTTTGAGCGCTTAGTATTATATTTTTATAGCCAACCTATTTAAACAAGCCCAAATGAAAAGTACTTTTTTTTTCTTAATGATACTCTCAATATTAACGTCATGTCAACAGTCTAAATTGGGTGAAGACAAATTAGACTTAGAAGGTTTTAATTTAAGTTTTAATGTTTCCGATTTTTATGAAGGTGAAATTGAAAAATATGAAATCTTTGAAAGGCAAAAAGATGAGATATTAAACGGAAAAACTAAGGAAGAGATTGGTGATCAATTAGTAGAGTTTTGGGATATAAAACATATACAGATTGATACCATAAATTACCGAAATAATGAAATTTTGGACGATCCTTACAGAGTTATCGGTATACAATACAATATGACTTCATGGTCTCAAAATGACTCTATAGCAGATTTTAATCAAATGAGTTTTCATAAAATAGATATGATGAAAAGTGTCAACGGAGAATTCATAGCCCTTTCTACTCAAAGTGAAGACGATAGTGATGCTGAGTTTGAAGAATTGTTAGCGTATTTAGTTAAAAAACATGGCAAGCCAGAAGTGTCAAAATATAATTTTTTTGGAGATTATTATAATTACAGTTGGCTTACAAATGATAGGTTAATACTTATAAATTCTAAGTATAATAATAAAAAGAACTTACTCAAAATAGGAATAACCATCAATGATAACGACGTTGAGTTTGATACCATGAAAAAACCAACTATTGATACGAGGTTGTTTATTGTTAATAATAAATTTAAAGATTCAATTATGGGGCGTATGTCTTCAGGGGATTGGCTTTATTTAAAATAATAGTTGACGAATAATCATATAATATCAAATTGTAACTATTTATATAATTGGTGAATTTGGCAGTATTTATGAGTGAAAAAAAAGGAGATATTAATAATAGCAACTTAATTCGTAAAGGACTTTATATCTTATTGGGAGGATTTTGTTTAGTCATTATACTCTCAATTGTATTTCAGGAACCCAAAATAATGCTCTTTTATGTTTTTATTTCGTTTGCCTTGGTGTTCATGCTAGTCGGTATTGTTTTTTTGATGAAAAAAGTTAAAATTTTAGGAAGCTCACAGGCTATATTAACTAAAATTCTTAACTCTAGAAAAAGTGGATTACAATCCACTGGTCATAATGTTTTTTACAATCCTATGTATTTTCATATTTTTCTAGTTGTTTTAATACTATTAAATATCATTCTATCTCAATTTAACTTAGCCTCATATAATAA
This sequence comes from Winogradskyella sp. HaHa_3_26, assembly GCF_019278425.1. Classification (NCBI taxonomy): domain Bacteria; kingdom Pseudomonadati; phylum Bacteroidota; class Flavobacteriia; order Flavobacteriales; family Flavobacteriaceae; genus Winogradskyella; species Winogradskyella sp. HaHa_3_26. Next base: position 3,411,883 of record NZ_CP058981.1, read on the forward strand.
CTCTTATTACAATCGGTTTTACGACGATTTAGTTTTTCAATTTAATGTTGCTATTCTATTTAGTATTATAGGAGTTTTAAATCCGTTTTTAAGAATTCCGGAGCGTGTAAAAAGTAACATTAATAATAAAACGTTACATTGTATCCTTAACAAAAATGAAGGTTTATTTTATTCAAGGCTGTTAGCATGTATTTTGGTTATTTTATATTTTATTTATAAAGATTGGTTGGTGTTTTCTAATTTTCTACAAGATAATTTAGTCCTTAAAGGTATAGACATTGCTTTGTTGTTCTTTATTTTAAATGTCACTTATCGTATGATTAAATATGCCGATGTATTTGTAGTCGAAAATATATTTAGAGTCATAAAATCGTTTTCAATAGGTATAGCATCATTATTTGTATTAGTTCCTTTAGTGCCCATAACAATGTTGTCTATTCATTTTCTCGGTATGGATGATAAGTCTTTTAACTTTGAGCCCATTGCTTTTATTGGTTTTAATCTTATAATGATTTATGTTGAATACAGTTTGAATAAGAATAGAGAACGTGCTGTCTCAGCAGAATAAAAAACCTATGCTCTAATAAGTACTTTAGGCTAATAATAGCCTTATACCATCCGAGTATTAGCTATTGAACTCGTTTTAACAAGTACTTACATTATATCTTACTAATATAAACGCAATGCTAACGAATATAGATTGGCTAATTACTTCTTGTCTAACCTCACATATCTTTACATCAGTATCAATTATAAATTTCTAAACGGATAAAAGATGTATAAATTAATCTTAATAATTTGCTTAATTACCATAACAAAATTAAGTGCTCAAGACACCTATTTAATGTGGGACGATGTAGAAACCCAACGTTTTGGTAAAGATGTTTTATTTAAAAATGATAATAAATTCTTAGAAGGCGATTACAAAATTGCTGAGAATAGTGGAGCTTATACTGAAGTCAGTTTTAAGAACGGTAAAATGATAGGTGTTAAGAAGGATTTCGATATGTCTGGAAACATAGAACAAGAAATGACTTTTAATGATAAAGGGCAAGCTAACGGGAAAAGCATTTCTTATTATTCAGATGGAAGCATAAATGAAGACTTTAAGTATCAGGATGGTTTAAAGGAAGGCGAATGGAAAACCTATAATAAAAAAGGAGACTTACAGAGAACAGAATCTTATAAAAATGATTTAAAAGAAGGGAAATGGGTGGTGCATTTAAAGGATGCAAGATTAGGAACAAAATTAATTGAAACCACGTTTTACAAAAATGACAAACCAACAGGTTCTTGGTCACAGAAGACTGAAGATGGTCGTATGATTTGGGAGAAAGAATACACAGCAGCCAAAGATTATGTAATGAAAGATTACCATGTTAACGGCAAATTAGCGTCAGAAGAAACCTATAAAGATGGTAAGTTAGATGGTGTTAGTATGTATTTTGATTCTTCAAGTATTTTGTTAAGTGAAAAGAAATATGCAGAAGGTTATTTAAAATCTGAAACTAATTTTTATGCCAACGGAAATAAAAAAGAAATTGTAGATTCTAAAGATGGTTACAAGGATGGTATTTACAAAAAATATTCTAAAACAGGCGATTTAACATTAGAAGGACAATATAAAATTGGTTATCAAACTGGTGTTTGGACCGCTTATACAAGTGACCAAATGCTTCAAAATACGACCACTTTTGTAGATGGTAAAAAGAATGGTATTTATAAAAGTTACAATGCCGCTGGTAATGTGTATAGTGAAGGTTTATACGCAAAGGATGAAAGAACTGGTTTATGGAAATACTATAAATTAAACGGGAAAATTGAAAAAGAGATAGAATACAAAAACGATAAAATAATCTCTGAAAAAGAATATAATTAGTAGGGTTTAATTTCTAAGTCAAAGCACATCAATTACAGATAATAATAAAGTTGAATTATATAATAATTAATAAGATGAAAAATGTTTTATATGTCGTTATTGCTGTAATAATAGGATGTCTGCTTTTGTCGAGTAGGTTTATTGAAGGTGAAATAATTTGGAAAGAAATTGATGAAGGTTTGTATTATACAACATATAATGCGCCAATAAAGTCGAGCCATAGTGATAGTAAAATAGATGTTTTAAAAATTTCTTCTAAATTATATGATTTCAATTTATTGAGTGCCAAGGAAAAAGGGGGTAGCTCTAAAACAGCTAAGGACTGGTCTAAGCAAGAAAATCAAATAGCCGTAATAAATGCAGGCATGTATATGGCAGACCATGCTACAAATGTTGGGTATATGAAGAATTTTAACTTCGTAAACAATGGAAGATTAAATAGCGATAATACTGTTGCTGCTTTTAATAGAAAAACGGATAGTGTTCCAGAATTTCAAATTATTGATTTAACCTGTCAAGATTGGGACGTATTAAAAACACAATACAATTCGTTTTCACAATCTATTAGAATGATGGATTGCAACCAGAAAAATAGATGGAGTCAGCAAAGTAAAAAATGGAGTATGGTGGTTATTGGCAAGGATAAAGAAGATAATGTCCTTTTTATATTTTCTCGGTCGCCATATTCGGTGCACGATTTTATTGACATACTCTCTAAATCTTCATTAAACCTACATAATTTAATGTATTTAGAAGGCGGACCAGAAGCTTCTTTTTACCTCAATCATAACAAAACAACTGTAGAGAAAATGGGAAGTTATGAAACTGGCTTCAATGAAAATGATAACAACAATCAATTTTGGAGGATTCCGAATGTTATTGGTATTTCAAAAAAATAATTAATTGAAGAACGTTATTTTTAGTTTAAAACTTAAAAATAGTATTTGTAATTAAAGGGTTTGCTTTTTACAAATATCTCTATTGAGATACCCAAATGAACTTATAAATGATGTAAATATCATAGAATATCTTTTGAAAATAAACAGAATTAGAGTTAACCTGCTTTTTTTACCTAATCGATAAATAGTGTAAAATTTGCATCACATTTGTACTGCATAAACCATTAACTCTTTATAAATAAAGGACAATTAGATACTGTATTGTAAAGTGAAAAAACTATAAAGTGTTTGTGTTATAATATTTGTAAAATACCATTTCCCTTTATCGGCTTGTTCTGCAGATATTTCAAAATGTGTGTGATCTCCTTCAATATTCATTTTATGGCTTTCGCTATTTAACCATGTATTCACTGTCGCTTCAGCTGTAGAAAAACCGTTAGCTACATTTTCAGATACCGCAGTTATATCAGCTTCTGCCATTAAAAACTGTTGTCTTTCATAAAAATTATCATGTGATGGTCTAGATTGAACTATCATATAATTAGTGTTGTAAGCTTTTCCTAAAAGTTTTATAGCTTATTAGTTTTTGTATCACTTAAGAACTGAAATTGATTAGGAGCCCATTTTATGTAATGATCATCTCATTATTTAGAATAGGGTTCCTTTCTATATTATATAGTTTGTTGTTCTATTTGCTATACTTAACGTAACGAGGACTTAAAAAACCATGTGACTTCATCTTCTTCAAAGGTAGCCATAGGAATACAACGTAATAGATTATTAAAGTTTTAGATGGATAATCCAAATTTTATTGTTATTTCAAGACTAATGCGATTTTTATTAATTCACATAAATAGATAAAAAAAAAAGCTCATATGAAAAATAGGAGCTTTTTTTTATAAACGTTCTACATTATATTCACTCTATTACATAAATATAAGTTGCGTAAGTATATATATGGGTAATAAAATAATTAATGAAAATTTAAACATATACCCAAAGAAGCTAGGCATGTTAATACCGTGATCTTCAGCAATAGACTTCACCATAAAGTTGGGGCCGTTTCCAATATATGTTAATGCGCCAAAGAAAACGGCACTAGTTGCAATAGCTTTTAATATGTTTTCAGCGACGTTAGCGACTAATGGTATACTATCTGCATACGGTATACTAGAAGCTACACTATGAAAAGCCACAGCCGTTGGTGTATTATCTAAAAAGGCACTAAGAAAACCAGTTGCATAATAATATTGCCATGGATCAGTAAGTCCTAAATCTGGTGCATGCTGGCTTAGATAAATAAGTGTTGGTGTCATGGTAATAAATATTCCGATGAAAACCACAGCAACCTCTGCGATTGGTCCCCATGAAAATTTATTGCTTTCACGTATTTTTTGAGATGTTGTAAAATAAGCCATTACAGTTAATACAATGAGAACAATTTCTCTTAAATGTTTAAGGAAATAAGACGCGTCTTCTTCAGCCATTGCAGGTATAACATCGTGATTAATTAAAGCCACAGAAAAAACGACTCCTAATAAAAAGATAAAATTAATAGCTCCGGTAATGCGTATCGGTTTTATTTGTCTTTCATCCGCAAGGAGATTTACCTTAGGTTCTTTTTTATAATAATAAGAATCAAGGAAATAATAAGCTGTAAGAAGTAGTGTTCCTACAAAAGCCCATTCGGGTAAGAGATTAAAGAACCAAGTAAAACTAGCACCTCTTAAGTATAACATTAATAATGGTGGATCACCAAGTGGGGTTAAAAGCCCACCACAATTGGCAACAGCAGCAATAAAAAATAAAATGGTATGTACACTAAACTGTCTTTGTTTATTAATAGATATTACAGGGCGTATTAGTAACATTGCAGCTCCTGTTGTTCCCATAAAAGAAGCTAAAAGAAAACCAATACCCAAAAACAGTGTATTAATCTTTGGTTTAGCTTTAATATCACCACTGAGGTGTATGCCTCCTGTAATAACAAATAAGGACGTTAATAACACTATAAAAGGTAGGTAATCTCCCAAAACTTGATGTTTTAGGTGTTCGGTAAGATCCATATATACTAAATAACCTATAGTAGGTACACTTAGAACTATTGAGACTAATAATTTATTACGATTGTTTTCCCACCATTCCTCTGCAATGAGAGGGCCAATGGCTATGGCTAATAGGATTAAAAAAAATGGGATTGACGGCCAAAGTGGGATTTGTTGAGTCAATTCATGACTATTATTTATTAACAACATATAGTATATTTATTAAACTAGTTAATCTACTACTAATTTAAAAAAAGTTAAACCATTAAGCACGTTGTATTATTTAATTTTTATGTTAATTAATTGCGTAATGTGTAGTCTTGTGGTCTTTTTGTTGATGTTTTTAAAAGAGAGTGAGGATAGGCAAATACTTTTAGTTTTTTTTGCTTTTTTAGTGGTTTAAATGGGATTGTAATATCCCTGAAAACAGTTAGAAATATTTACCGCTATTATTTCAACTTTGTATAAAATAAAAAAATACAATTATGGATTTTAAAACAATGTTACAATTACCAGTATTAGATACTAATGCCGTTTTAAAGATAGTTCAAGAAATAGCAGACATAGAAAGAAAAGAAGATAGACCTCGTATGCCTAAAGTTTCAATATCTACACATTCAGGTAGTGCTTCTGGTTTTTTTGTAAATCATGATGCCGAAAAGAAAGTTGTTTTATTATGTGATATTTATGATCGTGATGCACAATTTCAATATATAGAAGTACATTCAATTTCTTCGATCTCTTTGAGTAACATTAATAAGTATGGTTACCTTTTATCGGATGGGAAAATTCCTTTCGTACCAAACGCAGATGAAATTCCTACTGTTCTTCAACTTAAAAAAGATATAAAAGCGTTAGAATTAGAAGTTAAAGCAGTTTTAGAAAAAGAAATTTCTATAGTTTATATCCATGAAGGTACTCCCGAAGATCTTGATAAATTTTATGCTTCAAAAATAGTTTCGTTATTAAAAGAAACGCTTTCTAGTATAGCAGCTGATCATTTAGCAAAAGAAGCATTTTCAGAATCTATTTCAACAATAAATTTTAATTTAGGTAGCGAAAATAAATCAAGTTTAGAAAAAGATGTACTTTCGATTACTGTAGATACATCTAAAGGTTTAAAAAGCTTCCCGAAGGCAAAAGGATTACAAACACAAATAGAAAAGCAATTGTAAAAACAAGAATGATATGAAAGAATTAAATGTAATTCAGCGTATAGAATTAAGAATTAAAAAAGACGAACATACAGAAGAGCTATTTAAGCTTTCGCAATGTGATTATAGCTTTTCGTCTACATACTATCCAAACGAAGAACAAGAAAGAGGGGTAGATGTAAATTTATCTGGCGCTATGAGGAACGAGATGAGCACGCTATTTTTAGAATGGTTATCTCATAAACCAGGCGATTGGTCAGGCAGTTTGAAAATTTATTATCAAAACCAAGAAGAACCTGTTGTTAGTTTTGTATTTGATAATGCTATAATTCATAATTACAGTCAATCATTTTCAGAGAACAATGTACAGTCTCAAGATTATTACTTTAGTGCGATATTAACAGGTGTCGTTTTAAATGATGTAAAACTAAATTAAGCACAACATATTACAATAAAAAAAGCCTTTAAGAGATGAATCTTAAAGGCTTTTTTATTTCAGATATCAAAAAATATTGAAGTATACAAAAAGGGAAAGCGTATTACGTTTTCCCTTTTTGTATTGATACTTAGACGTTATAAAAAAAATATAATTCTATAAGTTGTTTTCTAAATACTCACGAATTGTTAAATCTATAAAATAACCACTGTGGTGCCCTCCCCAACATGCTGTTAATGAAAATACGCCATCTTCTAATTTTAATTCTTTTTTAGCTTCAGCACCTTCGTTTGGGATGCAATAGACTTCAATAGCGTTTATACTTTCTGCGACAGCTTCTTTTCCCATGTCGTCTTTGCAAACTAATTTTAGTCCGTCTGTAAGGCGTTGTAAACATACACTTGGTACAAATTTAATAAAATCCATTTCAAAGGTATCCCAATTGATATTTATTGGTAATTCTTTACCAACAATCTCATTAATTTCTTTTTGGTAATTTCCTAAATATTGGTCTTCTATTGATTTTGCAGCTCTTTTTTCCTGTAATCCCATAATATGTGGTTTTTAGTTTTATTAATATCTCAAAGGTATAGGATGTATTAATAGTAAAAACACCACTATTAAGGGAATGTGCAAACTCACTGAATTCCGTGAGTATTTGCTACGCGTGTTATGCTACATTTATTTTTTTAAACAAAAAAAGTATGAAAATTACAATTATAAGTATTATTTGTATCCTAATTATAGGACTTATTGTTGCAGGTTGTGCAAATTACATCGGAATTCCTAAAAAGAAAGCTGCTGCTAATTTAGAAGAATATTTACAAAAAAAATATAAAGGAAGACTTGCCTTTAGTGATTTAAGCTTGTTTTTCAATGCAGCAACTATGGATCCTAATATGTATGGTATGCTTATTTATGATAAAAATATTCCTGAAATTGAATTTTATACACACCTTAATCTAAAAAACATATTAGAAAACGACACCTTGCCAATGTACCCTACTATAGATTCAATGACTGTTGACGATTTATATAAAGGTGCCGTAAAGCGCTATGAAGCGAGACAAGCTGTTAAAGCCGATTTTAAAAATGAAATTCCTGAAATACATTTTTCTACAGAAATTATTGATTTAAATTTTAAGGCAGATGTAAAACCAAATGAATTGGAAGCTATCGTGGCACGTTTTATAGATCGGTTAAGTCAATCTATAGAAGAGTTAGATTCTGCTTATCAATTTAGTTTACGGATTAGAACAGCGAGTCATCCAGAAGGTTTTATGATCATTCCGTTAGAAGTTGAAGATAGTAAATGGAAAGCCAACCCAATGTTATTGTCTGAAAAAGCAGTTGGTTTTGAAACTTTAAAAACAATGATTCTAAAAAATATACAGGCAAAAATAGAAACACCATACCCTTATTTTAAAATTACTGAAAGCAGCAAAATTTATATGGATAAATCTTCTTTGTCTAGAGGTGCTTGGATACAGTATTTAGAAGATAAAAGAATTGTAAATAATAGAAAAGAGAAATGGAGAAATCCACAGACCGGAATTTATGTTGTCTATTTTGATTTAGATACCAAATTTATTTATCGAGGAGAATTGCTAACAGAAGAAAATGATAAAGATTCTTACGTTGAAGAACTAAGACAATTAATAAAAACGGTAGAAGCAGAGGGGATAAGAACAAAATAAATGATCTTTTAGTGTAAATAAAAGCGGCTTGAAAGTGGTATTCAAGCCGTTTTTATATTAATCAAATAATCCAGATTCTATAGCGTATTTTACAGCTCCGGTTGTGGTTTTAGAACCTGTTTTTAAAAGAATATTTTTTCGGTGTGTCTCTACAGTATTAACAGAAATAAATAACTTTTCTGAAATTTCTTTAGACGTTAGCTCATCTGCCAAAAGTGCTAACACTTCTTTTTCACGAGGCGAAAGTTCTATGTTTTTATACTTTTTACGTTCAAAAACACTTTCCATATAACGTTGCTTAATCAATTCTGAAAAATATTGTTCATTACCTAAAACGGTACGCACTGCTTTTTGTAACTCTTCTTTACTCGTAAATTTAGGTACAAATCCATCTGCACCTTTCTGAATGACTTTATGTACCGTTCTGTGGTTATCTAGCATACTCAGCATTATAATTTTTACACTCGTATGTTTTTTCTTAATCTCGGTAAGTAGCTCTATGCCGTCCATTTTTGGCATACTAATATCACTTATAATTAAACCAATTTCAAACTGATTGAGTAATCTAATTACTTGTTTGCCTTCGGTAGCTAAATGTATCTCACCAATTTCTTCCATATCGCTTAATATGGTATTTATGCCTTCTAAAAACATAAGATGATCGTCTGCTATAATGATGTTTGTTTTCTTCAAAATCTTTAAATTATAGGAATATTTATGGTAATCGATGTTCCGTTACCAGGACTACTATCAATATCTAAATCACCTTCAACTTTGTGTAAACGTTCTTTAATATTACGAAGTCCTATACCTTGTTTTTTATTCTTTTTAAAGCCTTTACCATTGTCATTTATTACAATATTTAAATGGTCTTCATGCTTGGTCAATTGTACGTCTGCATGTGTAGCCTCTGCATGTTTTAAAATATTATTTATAAGTTCTTGCACAATACGATAAGCATCTGCAAGAAGTAATTCGGGTAATTGATCGATTTCTTCTTCAGGAAAAAAGAAGGTCTGAATTTCGATAGGTGATTTTGTTGAGATTTGATCAATAAAATCATTTAAGAAACTGGTAAATCCTATTTTCGAGAAAGAGAGAGGATGTAGTTGATGAGAAAGACTACGTACATCTACACAAGCACTACTTATAGCTTTTGCTATTCTATTTGATTGTGATTGATCGTGATTACTTTCAACATAATGTTCAAAAGCTATTTTTATTCCTGCTAAATCACTTCCTATGCCATCATGTATTTCTCGTGCTAATCTAGAGCGTTCTTCATCCTGGCCTTCTTGGTAACGCTCAATAACAGATAGTTTATGATCCTTCATCATTTCACTAATCTTTTGCTTGGCATTTTCTTCCTGTTGTAGGCTTAATTCTTTTTGCACACGCAAACGTTGAATATAGAAAAGTCTTAAAATTATTAAGGTTAGTAACACTAGGCCAAACCCAGCAATAAGCACATTTCTAATTAATTTTTGTCGTTTTACAGTCAGCTCTACTTTTTGCAACTCGGCATCACTTAATTTTTGCTCTTTTTCTAAAAGTTGAATGCGGGTTTCCTTTAATTCGGTTTCGTAACGTTCTTGAATGTTAGCGACATATTTTTCTTTGTCTAGTGAGTTTTGTTCTTCTCCAGTAATAACACCTTTTTGATAAAATTTTAAAGCATTTTCGTAATCGCCATCTTCTTCGTAAAGTTGTGCTAAATTTTTATAAATATCAGAATTATAAAGCTGAAGCGATTGGTTTTGGCCTATAGATAAGGCTTTTACAAAGGCTGCAATAGCTTCTTTTCTATGTCCTAATTTACTTTCGCATAATCCTAAATCATTTAATACAATAACAAGATCTGAATTAAATTTAAGGGCTTCTAAAAGCGACATTGTTTTGCGTAAAGCAACCACTGCTTCTTTACAACGGCCTTCTTCAACAAGCATTTGCGAAAGGTTAATATTAACATAAGCAATTACGGCTTTATTACCTTCTTTTTCTCTGTAGCCTAAAACCGTTTGGTAATGTTCTCTTGCTTGGTTAAATTTCCCTTCTTCTTTTAAAATATTAGCAAAATTAAATAAGGTAGTAAGTACCCCATCATCATCTCCCAACTCTCTGTAAAGATTTGCTGCACGATCTAAGTTTTCTGCGGCTTTTTTATATTCTTTTTGAAGTAAATAAAGTGTTGCTATATTTTGATAGGCATTGGATTCTTGTACTTTATTCTTTGTTAGTTTAGCATAATTTAAACACTGAATAAAACTATCCATAGCTTCAGGATATTGCCCTAGGTTTTTGTAGCCTAAGGCTAATATATTATAGCAAGCTGCTAATCCTTTTTCAACTTTAACAGCTTTAAGTAAGGTAATTGCTTCGGTAGTGTACGTTATAGTACTTTTATAATCGCCTGAAATATTTCCTAAATTTCCTAAAGCATACAAGGCGCGAGCCACTTGTAAGTCCATTTCTAAAGCTTTACTTTCTTCTAACCATTTTAAAGCTGCTTTTTTAGCAACTTGTGGGCTTTTATATAGATTATTGCTGTAAACAATAGAAAGTGAGTCTATTTTTGATGTATTCTGTGTTGTTTGTGCAACAACGACATTAAATACGTTCAAAAAAAAGAATAAAATAAGTAGGTTATATTTTGAGTGAATTTTCATTTGACGAGCGAAATTAATTACTTTTAAACGAAATAGTCTGCTCTTATTCTAGTTTTCATTTCATTTAACATTTCTAGCTCTCCGTTTTCAAATTCTATATTTCGTTTAGAAACGCTTTCTAGTAAATTATGTTGAAGAAATAAATCATCTTTATAATGTGTTTTTGCAATTTCTAAATGCTCTAATAGGGCTGTTTCAGACGGATTGTCTTTACTTAAATACATGGCATTGTATTTTGTGTAATCTTCTACATTATCCAAACCTTTAGCCATGTTTTTTATAGCTCTTAACATGACATGATATTGGTCTTTTGGGAAATTAATAAATGTTTTTTTAGGATAACTTTGCAATAGATTTTTATACGCAATTTTAGCATCTTTATATCTTTTATCTTGTTGTAAAGTATTGGCATAATCAAAATCTAGTTGCCAATCTCTGGCTTCTGGAACCTCTTTTTTTATGGTTTCACAAAGGGCAATAGTTGTTTTATTATCAAAACCTGCTGTTAAACAATCTAAGGCTAATTTTAAATAACAGGCTTTGTTAGTTGAAAGCTCTGCTGCCATTTTTAAAGATTCGGCCCCAGCAGTATTATCTCTTAACATCCATTGAATAAATCCGTTATTTCTGTACTCACTGAATGTTGTTGGGTTATCTATTAAATCATCGGCAGTGGCTTTACCTAATTCTTCTGGGTGTTCTAAAAACGTATAATAACAAATCCATTGAAAAACGGGTTTTAATTCTGTCGGTAACTGCTCTTGCTCAAAATTATAGATGGCGTATTTATGGCATTCTTCGTAATCTCCCATTTCTACAAGTACTTCAATACACATATTCATTGTACTAAAATAATCCGAATCATCATCCTCATAAAAGTTGATTTCTTCTTGCATATCTTCAAAAAAGGCCGTGTAATTATGGTTTATTCTATGAATATTCATTCGTAAATTATACAACCAAGGCGCAAAAGAATGTTTTGGTAACGGAAAATCTGCAAGCGCTTCATTAATCACCTCTAGCGCTTCGTCAAATCTATGTAATCTAAATAATGCTCGTGCTTGAAAAAATAAGGTTTTAAGCGTTGGTGTTTCTCTGCGATGAAACTGTACAACGATATCTAAAATACCTTGCCAGCTTTCTATTCTACCATTAACCTCTAGTAAATATTGTAAATATTCACTCATTCTTAATCCGTTTCTAAAAGCCTCGTGGTAGGCAACTCCTGTTTGGTTATAGTCTTTGTCAAGGAAATAAGATTTTGCTTTTAGAACATGAAGTAACGGGTTTTTAGGGTTTAAAGCTAAACCGCGTTCTACACAAGCCTCAATAGTTGGTTTGTGTTTTGTATGATAATATCCTGCATTTCCTATCAACACATATTGATGCTGTGCCGATTGCCAACCTGAGTTTGCTAAGGCTTTCATATAGGTTTGATACTCCTCAAAATTGCTGTAGTTTTCCTCTGGAAATTCCGGTTCAGGCGGTGTTGCTACTATTTGAGATACAAAATCATATCTCATAAAATTCTTAGCAAAATCAGCTAATAATAAGCGTGTGTGATCTGTTAAATCGAAATATTTCCATTCTTTATCCCATAGCTTTTTTATTTCTGCCGACCATTTTGACCAAATCTCGACTTGTATCATTGCTAGGTTTTTACCAGCTTGATCTAAACGATCATCTAATTGTAAGCCTTTTAGAACCGTTTTATTATGGGTAGCCGATGCTAAATCTAATAATTCAAAACAATCTGCTTCTTCGGAAGATGCGCATAACTGTTCTAACTGAGCTGATTGAATATCCCAAAGTAATAAACGTGCTTCTGTTAACGCAGGATAACATTCTAAAACATATTTAAGCGTGATAATAGCTTCTTCAAATCGTTTGTCTTCTTGAAGTTTTAACGCGTAATGGATATGTAAGGTTTCATTATATGAATACGTCATTAATGCCGTTTCATATACCCATTCTTTACACTCTTTATAGTAACTACAAACATATTCGTAATCGGAAGGTAATACTTCATTTATATCTATTAAAGCTTGTAAATAAGACTCCATAACGTCCATATTCATTTCTTCAAAAGCACCAAGATAAAGCATGTAAATACGATAATATCTGGCATTATCGGCAAGATTGTTATCTCCTAATACGTCAAAATTTTCTTGAATATTGCTTATTACAGATTGTAAAGGCGCATAAAGGTTAGCTTTATAAAGTGCTTCTGCATGCTCAATTTGTTTTATAACTTCTCTTCTTGTTAAACTCATTTTTTCCATGTTTTAAACCAATCGGCATGTTCTATATGTAAACGTTGGTAGCAGTCCCAAAGCGTCGCTGTTCCTGGAAATTTACTCACATCTTGTTCTGTTGCTCCCAAAGCGTATTCGTCTCCTAAACATACGTTACGATGAAAATCACTCCAACTAGAAAAGGTCGATTTTATAGTGTCGTTAGCTTCTTCTAAACGTAAAATCATTTCATCTGTATTTATAAAACCTAATACGTGACCTAAACGCATTTGAAAAATATAAAAGGCCATTTCGTACCCCATAAGTTTTTCTTTTTTTAGACTAAAGCGGTATTTCCATACCATTTTATAAATGCCTTTGGTTCTTGGGCTTTCTTCGGCATTATATTTGGCATCAAAATCGGTTGTGGTAATCATACGAAACTCTGAAGCCAATTTTTCAAAATTATGAGATACCATTTGTCCGTTTTCATAGCGTTGTAAACTATTGCGTAAGTGCAAACCAGATTTTATGCCAAATAAACTTAAAAGGCGTTTGGCTTGCTTTACATGCATTTGGTTTTCTAAATCGAAACCAGACCAACTTGTTAAATCTGCGTTTTTATAATTTTTCTTTAAAATCAAGGCCGATAAATTTAATTGGTCTTGTATTTCGGGTGTGATCTCTTGTGTCATTTTCTAAGCGTTTAAATCATCAACGACTTGTAATAAAGCCGTCGTTAAATCTTCTGAATAGGCTCCAGATTTTGCCATAGCTTGTAATCCCATACCGTACGAAGGTGCCATTTGAGTGCCTTTTACTAAGTGTATAAATAAACTTCGGCAAAGATTTCCGTAGGTTTCTTGTGCTGTTCCTGGCGCTAAATTGGTGTCTAGTAAAGTCATATAAAGTGCTTGCCCCATCCGTACTTGCATTCCTGTTTCATCATCAAGTAACCAGGTTTTAAATTCTTCTATTTTTTCATCCAAAGGCTGTAAAAGTTCGGTGTCGTAACTTCCAGTTTCACTATAATGTTCTAGATTATGAAGTACAGCATCTACATATTTTTGGTTAATTTCTGTAACTTCCATTTCAATTGTAATGGTTTGAGAATTATTAACAGCTGTGGGTGTTTCTGTGGTTGTTTCTTCTTTAAAATGAAAATTATAAAAAGCTTTAATAGCAGTTACTAATTCTGTTTGATCATTAAAATCGGCTATTGTACTTTGACTATAATCAGAAAGATATTTAGTGGTGTTTACGTTTAGTTTATCTTTTTTTAACGCCCCTAAAAAGTCGGTTAAATACACTTCAATTTCTGTTGAAATTTCAGCTAAAGCGACATTTTCAGAAGCTTTAATTTTACATTTTTTATGAAAAGTGATGATACGATTGATCGCCTTATCTAAGAAATAACTGGTGTCATCTTCACGATCATTAAAATAGGTAGCTGTCCTTACGCCTTGGGTTGTTAAAAGATTAGAAACCCAAACGGCTTCTTGTCTAGAACTGTAATAAAAATCGCCTAAATAATTAAACCACGCTTGAATTATATTTAGTTCTAACGGACGCGCTTCATTGATATAATGTCCGCCAGCAAACGTGTTACAAATTTTGGCCACACAAGCATCAATACTTTTAAGAGCGCCAATTTCGTTTACACGAGAATAATTTCCTGGTTCCGCACATAACGTAATGAGCGTTTTTGTGATTAAAGGCAAGTTTTGTTTTCTAATATCATCTCTAACATCTCTGGTAGAATAGGCCATTTCTAACAAATACAATTGTAAAATCTCTTGTTGTTCTGCGTTGTATAAATTAAATAATTCCTCGCGAGCATCGTAAAACGTACGAACTAAAAACTGATTTAATGGATTTTTAATACTTTCTTTAGTAAAACCATGAAGAAACCCCTTTAAGTTATCTTTAGTTTGAAAAACGTTTTTAATTAAAAATTCACCCGTCATTTGAAAATCCTTGTGATCAAAACGCATTATAGGAAGTTTGCCTTGGCGTTCTTCAATCAATAGATCTGAAAAAATGATATTGTATGTTTCTGTTTGGTTTTTAATACCTGTTTCTGGATGGCATGTATTAAACCAAAACGGAATGCATCGCAGCGGAAGTGCTTCTGCTGTATTTTCTGTGAAAATGAGTTTGCCATAATCTTTAAAAGCTTCCGTATAAAAATTACTTCCGCCATCGGCAGTTAACCAATCTATAAATCTTAAATAGCAAACGTCTAATTGTTCTTGCGGTATATTTTTATCTCGATTATTAAATAATAAGGTATCGCCAGCATCCCAAACTTTAGGACCCAAAGCGGCAATTAACGGATAAAAACCTTCAGCCGTTTTTAAATTAAGTAATTCTAAACTTTTAACGTCTCCAAAAATCAAGCGTTCTTTTATCGCTTTATGTGCTTCGTAAATAACTTCTAAGCTATTATAATAATAGGCTGCTAAATCTGTGGTAAACCAAGGCAACATTAAATCGTAAGCACCAGTAACGTATACGCGACCGACGGGTAATATACGATGAAATTGAGTGATGAATTTACTCCAATCATTCTCAAAAAAATACTGAACAAAATCGTTGTTTATTTTGAACGGAAATTTAGTAATCGTTTTATCTGACTGGACAACGGAATATGTTTCGTTTAAAATTTGATATCTAATACAAAACTGAATTAAAAAATCAGAACTCAATACATCTCGAATATCAAAAATCCGGTCGATTAAAAAGCGGGCGATAGGAAGAGAGGCTTCCGATTCACTTTGTACTAGCATTTTTAAAACCTGAAAAATTTGTGTTTTTAAATCTTCAGAAACGGCATCGGTTTGTAAATAACTTAGACTAAAATTTAAAAACTCGACGAGCTTATTCGTGCTTTTTTCATCAGGAAATAATCCTTTTTGTAATAGTGGGTACCAAGACCCAACAAGCTCTAAACCTTCCTGTTCATTGGCAAAAACCTTAGGGTGAAAATAGAGGTGTTGCGCTGTGTTTTCTGTAAATTCATCAGTTACACCTTCGTGTTTACTACTGTTTACAGCATTTCTGTAAACATCGGTATCTGTAGCGTCCATTATCTCTAAAACTTGAAGCATTGCTTTTACTTCAGGTGGGGCTAATGATTCTAACTTTAATTTTGGTACTATTTTTTCTTTAAAAATCGCAGACATGTGCTGGGTATTATTCAAATTATATTGTAATGTGTTTTATTCTTTTTAGGATGATTCTCTATTCGACATAAAACCATTCGTTTTCTTCAATTTCGCCTTCGTTACCCATTAAACTTTTCAAGAAGGTATTTAAATCTTCGGCTTCAATATATCCAATTTCCTGATCAGCTCCATAACGAATAATTTGTCCGGCTTTTCCTTTTGTATTTGGTGCAAAATCGAAAGCTAAAAAATTACCGTTTTGTAAATCGAAAAACGGAATCCAATAGGGTGTGGTGTACATTAATAAGGCTTTTCCTTGGTTTGTAGAATAGGTATCGAACAAGTCTTCTTGCGTCCAATCATCGTAAATGTCTTTCCACTGTTTCCATTCTTTATAAATATCATCTGCGCCCATTATAGCACATCTATCAATACCATTATGCAACGTTAAGTATTCTTTTATTATTGTAGGAAAAGGAAAACCGGCCTCTTTTTCAAACTGAGCATAAATCGCGTCATTACTATTCGGTGGATTTAATTTTAATTTTTTTTCTGTGATTAAAGCGATAAAAGATTGTGTAACCTCTTTCATATTAATTTCAGCTTCTAACTGAATAAAAGGCTTTAAGAAATCGGCTTTTTCTTTTGCTAATTGTTCTGCTATAAATTGATTAGGAATAAATTCATTAATAAAAGCACCTGTGTTGTCTTGAAACGTAATATCTTTAAAATTAGAAACAGGCTGAGAACTATACAAACTCGTACTAAAGTTATAAACAGATTCTACAAAATTTTTAACGACGTCATCACTTCTAAAACGCTGAATATTTATAAACCATGCTTTAAATAGTGGCGTATTTTCTATTTCAAAAGTAGCAACAGTTCTGTCTTCTAAAAATCCAATTCCGTAAAATTTGGTATTAAATTTATAATCTGGTGTAATAAGTGATAGTTTGAATAATTTTTTCCCAGAGCGGGTTTCAATAGCCTCTAAAAGTGCATCTCTAAACGTAAAAGAATTCTTGTAATGTTTTGGATCTTCAAGAGTTGGAAGTGTCTCTATTTTGATAGGTTCAAAATTGAAATCATCCCATTTTAATAATTTGAAATCTTCTGAATACGTTACGTAATTATTCATGTTTTCTTAATTTTTGGCAATGCTAAAGTACTCTAGAAAACTAAAATTTTTATCCCTGAAACTAGTGATTTTATAAAAATGAAGGTATTGGTTTAAAACCTAATCTTACTTTTTAAAATGTCTTCTAATAATGGAAATTGTGTTGGTTCAATTTGACTGACCTGAATTCTTATCTTTTTTTCTTTTTCATTCGGGTTTTGATAGGTGATAATCATAACCTTTCTCTCAACAACATAAGATTTAAGGGCACTATAAGATACCTCTTTTTTACCTATAATTCCGGCTTGAAATACAAAGTGATGTTCTGAAAATTTAAACACTTTAAGATTTTTGTTGAAGGCATATAGACTAAAAAATATTATACAAAATGCTATTGGAAAGACTATTTCTATTGATGTCGCTTGTAGAGTTATTAGGCTTAGTCCTATCATAAATAGTGCAAAAATCAAAGGTTTGTTTTTTGCTTTAGAACTTAGTTC
The DNA here is from genome assembly GCF_019278425.1 of Winogradskyella sp. HaHa_3_26. NCBI lineage: Bacteria > Pseudomonadati > Bacteroidota > Flavobacteriia > Flavobacteriales > Flavobacteriaceae > Winogradskyella > Winogradskyella sp. HaHa_3_26. Next base: position 3,429,677 of record NZ_CP058981.1, read on the forward strand.
AATTTCAGATTTAGTGTTTGTTTTGTGCATACTTTATAATATATCTTCTTAGATATTGTATTATGGTTTTATAAAATCAATTTTGAAGTTTCTCTATGCATTCTCGTCTAGGGCCGTAACTTCCATAAATAGTATTGAATGTTGTATCTAATTTTTGAAGTAAATTCACGTAAGAAAAACCAGGTAACTGGTCGAGACAGGTAATCATTACATGCTTTTGAGTTTTTAAATCCTGATGATGAATGGCATCAGAACTTAAAGCATAATTAAGTAATACTGGATCTAAAGCTTGTGTTCTAAACTCCCCTTGAAACTCGTTAGTTACATTCGCTTCATTTTCATTATTCTGAAGTGAAACAGGTTTTGTGTTAGACATTGGTCCGTTGCCATGTCGTGTTTGGTAACAGCGCGTCACGTAATAAATATCTATTTCTACTTCAGCTTTTAAATGTGTTTTTATAAGCTGAATAGCGTTTTTAGAAGTGGTATAACTCCACGTGGTATGCGGATGAAAACCATGTTGTGTATCTAATAAAATACCTTGACTGCCTTCAAAAATAAAATGCTCGAATGTTTTTTTTAACTCTGAAAGAGAGGTTAAACTATAATACTTTTTAATATCTAAACAACTGTCAGTAAAATAATCTTCGTTGTAATCTTTAAGTTCGTTTTTGTAATAATCTTGAATCGATTTTGGCTGACTTTCTAGTTTCGTTTCATAATACAATTTTATACTTTCTAAACGTTGTTTTAAAATCCATTGAAATTGTAAGTCGTTAGCATAAAGATATACTTCTGCTTTATTTCTAGCGATGGTTGTACCGAAACCCAAGCCGCAAGAGCCGTGATTTTGTTGTTTTTCAATCGCTCTATTATAAGCAATATCGTAAAACGTAGTAATCATCGCCAATGGATGAAAATACAATTTTGGCTTGTAGGTTTTTAAGAAATCACCTTCGTCTAAAATGGCAGGAGGAAATAGGGTAGTGTGCTTCGAATAATACGTTGGCACACCCAATAAAGTCCCAGAACCAAAATTACTGAACGTATGGGTAAGCGTGTCTGTACTCACGGTATGCCCAATTTGATGACCTCCTGAAAGCCGAACCACTAAACTTTCTTTAGGATTTTGTGATGCCAGAAAATCGGTCGTTAACCCTTTTCCAGCATCACCAAAACCTAAATCTATAACCAAACTACACTTTGTCATTTATAGCATATTTTCTACTTCTGTAGTGTCAGAAGACGTATTTGTATTTATTGTAGCACTATATGGTTTATGATTTTGAATCACCACCTCTGCAATACGTTTTGCTACGGTTTTAAAATCAGGAACTTCTATAAAGTTTTCTCCCAAAAGTGTCTTCCAATTACCTTTACGACTATCTTGTTTTGACCATTCGTTATGCTCTAAATGCATATGGAAAACATTATATTTTTCTTGTGCTTCTGTAATAATAGCTTCTGTAGTTATGGTTTCTGCTTCATTTGTACAGGTATATCTTTTAATGATTTCGGCTGGAATAGTAGGGAAAACAGGTTCATCACCAATGGTAAATAAAAAGCCTTTTTGTTGTCTTATTTCCCAACAATCAATAGCGGTATGACGTGCAGCAAACAAATGTGCCAAGTTATACCCTTCTTGATTGTTTCCGCCACCGCCACCTTCTAAATAGACGCGTGTTAACCAACGGTCTAACAATTCTGCAGACGATTCAAACTGTCCAACTTGTAAAGGTGCACTATCATAAATAAAATCGCCAATCCCTAAAAATAGTACTTGCGGATCTTCAATTCCAGCTTCCATTAATGAGCCAATAAGATCTGGTAAGGCTTCTTTCACAATATGTTCTGGTACAAAACCCATACTTCCAGTAACATCTAGAGCGACAATAATAGATACTGTTTCAGGATGTTCTTCAGAATCTCTCGATTCTCTTACGACTGCTTTTGTAGGATCCATTTCTGGATCTATGTGTCTGGATGTAAATATTTCTTCTCTAGACTTGTTACCATAGTCTTTCATTTTTCGTAAACGCTTATAGGCGTCGTTACTAAATCTTCCTCCTCCCATAATTATAGTTCATTTATTATTCCACCAAATAAGTGTGTATAGCGCTTTTTGGCTAATTCTAATTTAATTTCAAAATTTCTAATTTTCACTGACATTTCTAAGTCTTTGGCTACATAATCTTTGGCATCAAAATCTGAAGCTAAGACCAAACTATTTGCATCTGTAGGGCTCATATCTAGCATATTTTCTTGCTCACGTTTTAAACGTTTTAAAGACAAAGCTAAATCTTCTGTTTCGCGTTTGTACATGAGTTGTGCATCTTCTGCAATAGCATTGGCACGATCATCTCTTATTTTTTCGTTGTTACGTTTTAAGGATTCTAAAAACGCAGCACTTTTAACTTGGTCTTCCATAAAAAAGGTTTTAAGCAAAGTTAAAAGAAGCTATTGTTTTTTTTATCCCTGATAACCGTGATATTGTTTTGAGCTTTCTTATTCCGAATAAAAAATCACGGAAAACAGCCATTTAAACTCTTGAGGATGTTGTTATCTTTGGTCTTTTAAAAGCATGTAATTATGACGACAATACATTTATCTTCAACAGGTTTAAAAATTAATTTAGTGTCTATAGAATTTCCAGTTTCAATAGAAACTTTAAAAGATGGTTTAGATGCGAATTACAGAAGTGTAAAACTAAAAGAGAATACCATTTTTACTTGGGATAATTTAGGGATTTTAGGCTATTCAGGCGATGGAGAACATATCGATTCTCTAACGTTAGAGTTAGAACCTGATGCTTTCGATTTTTGTCCGAAAACCAAGTTCTCTGGAACATTTTATTTTAATGATGAAGAGATTATAAATTATTATAAAACGCATAAAGCAGAGCATATTGCGCTTTTTGAAGGTGATGATTGTGGTGCTTTAGTACTGAATAATATGAGTGCTTGGTTTGATGTTAATGATAACCGTATTAGTGCCATTGAAATAAGTACTTATGAAATTTATAACCGTTGGGAAGGTATTCCGGAAGATAAGTACAGTATTAAACCACTGAATGAAGAAGAAATCACCTTTGTAGATTTTGGATTTAAACTGTCAATTATTGAAGAACTGATGTATGTTAAAGGATTATTAAAACCTCTATTTGATATACACGAATTTGCAAGATGGTATAAAGAACGTGACATTGATATTAATGAAGAAGGCTACGAGCCGATTGCAGAAGTAGAGCAATATTTTAAAGATTTACCCATCCCAAAACGTTTAGCTTCAGAAATCACGGAGATTTATCAAGATGGTGGAAACGATATTTATATGAATTTATCTCCATTTTCAGGTGGGGCAGTAGAATATTGGGATATAGAATCTGCAGAAGATGCTAAACAGTTTCCTAATTTAAAAAAAGCAACATTATGTTATGCTAAAGATTGTGTTTATGATGAGTTTTCAGCACTAGGAATTGATGCAGAATCATTATAGAATATTAATAAATTAAAGCCTATGATTCAAGATTTATATCAAAAAGCCATACAATTTGCAGGAGAAAAACATCACGATCAAAAGGTGCCAGGAAGTAATTCAAATTATGTATTGCATCTCTCTAATGTGGCGATGGAAGTTTTAATGGCTTATCAAAACGAACCAGATTTTAATTTGGCTTTTGCCATACAATTAGCATTATTACACGATACGCTTGAAGATACTGATACGAGTTTTAATGATATAGAAGCTACATTTGGTCTTAGTATAGCCGAGGGTGTGCAAGCGTTAACTAAAAATAATACCATTCCGACTAAAAGCGAGCGTATGCTTGATAGTTTAAATCGAATAAATAGTTTAGAGAAAGAAGTTGGTCTTGTAAAATTAGCAGATAGGATTACAAATTTACAGCAACCCCCAAGCTTATGGAACCCTGAAAAGATAAAAGCTTATCACGAAGAAGCCATTTTGATTGCATTTAAACTTCAAGATAAAAATAACTATTTAAATGTCAGGCTTCAATTTAAAATTGATGATTATGCAAAGTATGTTCATTAGGCGTGAGAGGCTTTTTTTAGTAACGAAAAAATGAAACAGGCTAAATTCAGTAAAAATAAATCTCACTAGTTTCAGGGATAAAACAAAAAAGTATTAATTCTAATTTTGTCTTGTAAAATAAAAACAACAAGATAATGGGATTAACAATTACAAGTGGAATATTAGTAGATTTCAAGGAAAATGAACCAAAAGGTTACGAAGCTTATAAAACATACTTCAACAATATAAATATAATATTGGCAAAGAATAATGTAACACCTCACCAAGAACCAGATGTTTTAGAAAGGGCACCTCTATCCTCAGGCGGTTTTCCTTATAGTTTTTTGCATTATTTAAGACGTTTTGCTGCACATGTATGGGAGAATGAAGGTAATGATAATTGGAAGCCAACACTTTTTTCACAAGATGATGAGCCTGGTGCAGATTCTATTTTAGAAGACCACTATTCTTATATGTCTAGTCATCTTTTAACACATTCAGATTCAGAAGGTTTTTATATTCCAGTAGAATTACCAGAAATTCTTTTTGACAACGATGAAGCACCCGTTCCTGGGGCAATGATTGGTTCTTCTTACGATCTTTTAAGGGAATTAAAAAGTCTTTCAAAACATTTAGGGATTACATTAAACGAAAATGATATTGTTTCAAATTTACCAGAATTGAATGAGAAAATTCAAGCTAAAGGTGATTTTTGGGTAGAGACATTGGTTTGTGCTACACTTTTAGATGCTGCAAAATTTAGCATCACTAACAACACAGCTATCGTTTTTAATTAAATAGAAACGCTTTAGACTAAAGGTATTTCTAAGTAAAAAGGGACAAATGGAGTTAACAAGTAAAAATATAGAAAACACTAAAGAAGACTGGAATAGTTTAGGAAGTAAATATGCTTCTGATGTTAATAAAATGGTTGCATTTGGTGAAACTAACGGATGGGAAAATTGGAAAGGGGAAGAACCTAAAGATGAAAGAGATCATTTGGCAGGTATGGTCTATCAACTTTTAAAAGAAGCTAACAAAAATAATACGGTTGCTCAATTTAGAATAGATTTTCCGCCTGCTCACACGCCTTTTGTTCAGTTTATGAAAGATAAAGGACAAAGTGTAGAGCAATTACATTTTATAGATCATCAGAAAATTGTTTTTTTAACAGGAACAGCTTATCAAAAAAGACAAGCTTATCTTCTTAAAGACAGTGAGACTTTAGAGCTTGATTCGTCTATAAGTGCTATAGGAAAGTCTAAGCAAAATCATGTTTTTGCCATAGCAGCAAATAATACGATTGTAACTACACAAGGTTGGGAAGGTGAAATTATTGCAACTTTTACTTTAGATAAAGCTAAAAATATAGGGATTACAGAATTGATTCCTTTTAACGACGGACTTAAAGTTCTTTTAGTATCATCAGACGGTATTTACATTATTTCAAACGCTATTGAAAATTTAATTCATCCTTTACCAGACCCAGAAGATGATGAGTGGGAGCCTTATTTGGATATGGAAAATGCAACGCTTTCTAATGATAATAAGTATATCGTTGTGGGCGATCAGTGTTACGATCATAGAATTTTAGATCAGAATGGTACTGAAATTGGGGAAATTGGTCCGCAATCTGATTACCCCGATTTTTGTCTTTTTTCTAAAGACGATAAACAGTTAATTACAAATTCGTGTCACTTTTATAACGGTATAACTATTGGTGTAGATACTTCAAGTTTAAAAAACCTTAGTATACCTGCTTATGACGGAAGTGAAGATTGTACAACTATAGATTCGGAAATGAGAGTTTATTGCGGCGTTTCTACTTCGGAATTCTATATTTTAGGAGATGCATTCGGGTATATTAGAGCTGTAGATACCAAGGGTAATTGTATTTGGAGATATTTTTTAGGATCTACAATTACAGGTATTACCATTTCTGAAGATGAAAAGACGCTGTGGGTTGGTTCTGCTTCAGGAATGCTTCATAAACTACAACTAGAAAAAGGGCTTAGAGATAAACACACTATAGGGACTGGTAATCATTACGAAGAATTTAGGCTTGTTTTATGGAAAGATGAACCTATAATGAAATGGTAAAAAGGAATCCATAATTATTTCACTTTACTAATCGTATTTAGAGAAAAAAGCACGTCTATAAAAGCGTGCTTTTTTTGTTGTTTATTAGTTAGAAAATAAAACAACCTGAATTCAGTATGTATAAATCTCACTAGTTTCAGGGATAAAATAATAGAGTGTTAGTTCTAATTTTGAACTGTAAAACAAACACATTCAAAAATGAAAAATACTCTACTTTATTTCACGTTAATATTAGGCCTATTTTCTTCTTGTAGCAAAAAAAGTTATACAGCTTTATATAAAGAAGGTAGTACATTAACAGCTAATGAAACTCAATATCATTTGTCTAAAAACCTTTTAAAACTAGAGGTGATTTATACGCTAAATGAACCAAGAGTTTCTATAAATGGAATAGATCAAGCATTAACATCAAGTTCTACTAAAGTTACGATTGAAGATCCTATTAAAATCACAAAACTTTTAGTTGCAGATCAGTCACAAACATTTGTGGTTACCGGAAAGCAATTGTCCGAAACCTCATTTGTAAATACGGGAATAAATGGAAAAAACAGTATTCAAAAACAAACCATAAGTATTCCTTCTTCAGAAATAATGGCACGTAATACATTGCCAGTAGCTTCGCTTACAGATTCTAATATTGAAGCAGAAGCATATTCTGCAATTTTAGAAATGAACGATAAATTAGATAAGATTACGACTAAAGATGAGGCAGAATTAGCTTTGAATTTAATCTCTTTCTATAAAAGCCAGTTCAAAATGTTAAATGAAGATTTTAAGCCTTACGTTAAAAAATCGAAAATAAAATACACTGTAATTATAGATCCAACAGCATTATATTCTGAAGAAAATCGTTGGTCTAATACTAAAGATGATAAGATTTATCATACCATTTATCCAAAGCATATTTTTGAAAGTAAAGGTGTGTTAAAGGATATTTTAACATTAGAAATTCCAAAACCAGAAGCTTCGCTAGCATCTCAGTTAGAAATAGAAGAAGGTATAGAAGGTGTTGTTTATCGTAGTCCATCTACAGTGAATTTTACCTTATCGCTGAAAGATGTTTTTGTTGCATCAGATTCTTTAGCATTAGCGCAGTCCGGAACTGTTAAAACAATTTCAATTAAAGATTTAGAAAATAACGAAGGCGTAGCAATACAATTATTCAAGTCTAAAAATTTAGAAAACACTCAAGAATTTCAAGAAAAAATAGAGCCATTAGATTTTGATTATAATGATACTATAGAATCATCACAAGAAGTAATTAAAAGTGAGTACAAAGAAAAATTAAAACATATAGATTTGTTAATAAATAAACTTCAAGAACGTCAAGCAGAATTATAATATCACTGAAAACCGTTACTCAAAAACCTAAGCAAAGCTTCATTTTTGTAAGATATCAATAATAAAAAATAACTTTATGGACAAAGCTAAATTTGAAGAGATAGTTAAAATTGAAAAATACGATTTATATAAAAAAGAAGCGTATTTAAGATCTGTAATGTTACCCTCTATTAAAATAGTAGGAGAAAATCGCAGTAAAGAAAATGTAGGTTTAAGTAAACAAGGAGGCTATCCAGAAGTACCTGAAGATTTTGAATGGCCTAAACACGAGTTTGGTGATTATCGTTTTGCATTACAAATTAATTTAAGTGAAATTAAATTTGAAACGCCACTACCAAAAACAGGAATGTTAAGCTTTTTTATTGCTAATGATGATGACAAAAATGTATTTTTTGGAGCAAAAGATTATGCGAAAGTCTATCATTTTGAAGAAGGTACACCTTTAAAAACCTATGTAAATCCTAATTTAGATTACTTCTATGTAGATCATTGTATACGCATTGATTTACTCGAAAATGTAGATATACCTTACAGAGAAGAGTTATACAAAGATAAAGGATTAAATAAAAGGCAACTAGATTACGTTTGTAGCAAAGTACCAGATATGGTAAGCAAAAAAACGTTCAGCTATTTATTTGGATACCCATATTTCAACACCTTAGCTTATGATCCTCGTAAAACTGATGAATGGACGTCTTTACTTACTTTGCGATGGAATAATGTTTTTTCTTGGGACTGGGATATGGATGAGTTTCTAATGTTTTTTATTGAAAAAGATAAACTTGCCAAAGGAGATTTCTCTAACGTTAGAACCGATTTAGGTTAATATCATAAGTTTATTTATTTATAAATTATTCTAATGAAAATAACCAAAGATACGCTCAAAAAAGATCCACGAAGCGAAGATTGTTATAGAACAACAATTTTATTTGGGCAAAATAAAATTGATATCAGCCTAAATATCGAAGACATTAATTTAGATGACATGATTGCTTTAGGAAATTCATTTTTAGAAGATTTTGAAGATAAAAAAAAAGCCACAGATGAAATCGTAAATGCGTTTTACGAAAATTACAATGAAAACTGGGTCGATGAAGACAATGGATATCCAGAATTAAGCAAGCCAGAATTCAGACAAAAATTAACCATAACAGCTATTCATTTTTACGCCAAAGATTTGATAGATGTCATTTATAATGAAGATGGAATGTTCGGGAATCATTATTTAATCGCGCAATCTTACGATGGTGAAAATTTTGACGATAGCACCATGTTTGGTTAAAAAAAACACGAAAAATGACAGTAAAAGATCTTAAAAATAAAATATCTAAACCGGTTACTAAATTTAACACAGGTGGCTTTAGACCCAAAAATACGATTGAAGAAAGTTGGATAGGTAAAGTCTTTGCTTATAATGAAGATGAAGACATTCCGTTAGATAAAAACGGAGATCAAATGTTTCCGTTGGCGCAATTTTACCTTCCTAATTTGCCTTACGTTCATCCAAGTCTTAAGGATACCAAACTCATCACTGTTTTTGTTTCTGCAGAATGGCCAGAATGTTTTGAAGATATGGGAGACCATTGGGTGATAAGAGAATATAACAACTTAGAAAATATTCAAATTAAAAATATAGAAAATTCAGACTCGTTTATAAATGCTTTTCCGTTACACGCAGAATTAGACGAAAATGATTTCCCGTTATGGGATGGTGGCGGTTTATCTCTAGAAGATGAAGCAGAAATTTTAAAACTAGAAGACGAAGGTGTTATCGACGATTATTTTGATATCACAGATGAAATTACAGCACATATTTACGACCACAAAATAGGTGGTTATCCTTCTTTTTGTCAATCTGGAATAGGCGATGCTGATGGTTTTGGAAAAGGCTTTCAGTTTGTGTTTCAAATTTCATCAGATGAAAAAGCAAATTTTAACGTGGTAGATAATGGTAGTTTAATGTTTGCTAAAAATAACGACACCAAACAGTGGAGTTTGTATTACGATTTTTATTAATTGAAAATTTCAAAATGGAAAACATAAAAATTGAACAGGCCTACCAAAATACATTTTCAGGTTTAACCATGTATTATAGAGATTGTGAGCTTTCAGAGGATTTAGTGACGCGTTATAAGGTAGATCAAATTATACAAGAACGTGGTTTTACAGATGTCTCTAATCAAGCAGAAGGTTTAGCTAAAAATGTACGCTTTGCTATCGCCTCTAATTCGGCTTCTAACTTAGGAGAAATAAATCCGGATGTAGCAAAATATGGGTTTCATTTAATTGCTTCTGGAGCTTATTTTAAAGTGCTAGATATTTATACAATTGAGAATAAAATACAGATAATGCTAATGCATTTTAATGAAGCCTATTTAGAAATTTTCAACAGTACTAAATCTAACATAGAAGACAAAATAGTACTTGTGGGTAGAAAAAGTTTAGATACCAAAATAGAAATGCAACCTAATGCTATTTTGAATAACGAAGAATGGACAGTACGTACGCAACACCCTATCGGAATGTCTGAAACAGGTACATTCTTTCTTTAAAAACATAAATAAAAAACAATTACTATGAGTCAAGATAACAATATCGTTTTTGCTAAACAAAACGAAAAAATGAAAGCGGCTTACCTTAAAGCACAAGACACGTTTAACTATTTCTGGAGAGAAATATATTGGGAAGCAAAACGTGTGGTTCCTGCACATAATTTAGCGTTGGTAAAAATTCCTTTTCAACAAATGGCTGAAGGTGATGACCAACCTACTGTAGAACATATGTGGATTAGCGAAATAGCTTTTGATGGAGAACATATTACTGGTGTTTTAATGAATTCACCTAACCTATTAACCAATGTTGCAGAAGGTGATACGGTAACTAGAAAAATTTCAGAAATATCAGATTGGATGCTAGCTATAGACCGAAAAACTTATGGCGGTTACACCATACAAGTCTTACGTTCGGATATGACGGAAGAAGCAAGAAAGCAACACGATGAGGCTTGGGGATTAGATTTTGGAGACCCTAACCATATTCTAGTGGCTTATCAGCAAGAAGACAATGAAGAAAACCTTATTGAACACCCAATGAGTAAAGTAATGGAACAACCTGCTAGAGATTATTTTGAAGCTAATCTAGACGTAGTAAAGGCTGTAGATGAAAACGGGGTTACTAGATTACACACAGAAACTATTGCAGGAAACAAAACAGCAGTAGATATTTTATTGGAATTAGGCGCGGATAAAACGGCTAAAACCAATACAGGTAAAACCGCTTTAGACTTTGCTACGGCTTTAAATTGGTCACACCTTATACCTGTTTTAAAATAATGTAACGCATCATTTTTGAAATGAAAACCACATTTACATCCATTTTTATAGGAATTTTATCCATACTTGCACTTTCTTGGTTGTTTATTAACCATCAGGAAGATGTAAGCATGGATTTAATTTTTGATAAAAAAATTATAGATGGAGACCTTGTTTTTCGCTCTGTAAATACTGGAACTTTAGACGCAACACATTATAATGAATTTGGAATTATTGAAAAATCTTTAGGAAAACTATATGTTTGGGATAACCAAAATACAATGAAAAGAAGTTTTCAAGACTGGGTGAAAGAAGGAAACGGAGGGCATATTAAAGTTTATAGTATAAAATCTTCAAACTTTAATATCAATACCTTAGAACTTCAAAACGGAACTTATAGCCATGTTATGAATTCTGAAGCCTTAGAGTTCGTAACTGAGAGTAAGTGAAAAATTTAAAAAATCTAAAATGGATACGATAGCAAATAAATACATAGCAACACTCAAATGCGCTTATTATAATGCAAAAGGAAAAGACATTTGGGATCATTTTGAGAGCATAAAACACGGTGCTGCATCCGAGCATTTAGATCAGGTAAAACTCATCTTTCCTGAGGTTCCTGAAGCACTATTGCATTTACTAACGTTTGTAGATGGCACGTATTGGAGAACTTATGGTGATGACGATATTATTTTGTTCTTTTTAGGTTCAGACATGGCTGAATATCCGTATTATTTATTGTCTTCAGAACAAATTATTGAAAATGAAAATGTAGCAGCAAGCTATTATTCAGATTATATAGAAAGAGCTTATGAAGGTGTCGATATTGATGAAAAAATCACTAATAAATCAGAAAATCTAAAGTGGCTTCATTTTTCAGATTGTATGAATAATGGCGGAACGTCTCAGTTGTTTATCGATTTTAGTCCTTCCGAAAAAGGAACAAAAGGACAAGTTGTGCGGTTTCTTCACGATCCAGATGAATTTAAAGTAATAGCAGATAGTTTTGAAGACTATTTACAAATGATGATGGATAATGAAATAGGGTTTATTAATGAGGATAATTTAGAATAAAATGGACAAAACAACATATAAAAATAAATTTACAGAAGAAGATGCTGTAGGTTGGATAGCTATAGACAACGCTTTAGAAAATATTTACGGAGACACCGAGCCAAAACATTACGGCCCTTTATGTGGTATTCATTTTAGTGTAGGCGGTACAGATCCTATAGATGGTGCCAGTATTTACGATTCTAATCATCAGGAAGCACACAAACATTTGGTGAGTTATGGGATGTCTGAATTATATTATGATGAAGATAAGACAGAAGAAGAGTTTAGCAAATGGGGTTTTGAGTTTACTTTCAGATTAAAACCTTTTAAAGAGGATAAAGGCGAGCCAATTTGGGCGATTCAAGTTATGAATAATTTGGCGCGCTATGTTTTTAGCAGTGGTAAATGGTTTGAAGAGAATCATTTTATACCTGCAAATGGCCCAATTAGACGCAATACAGAAACTAAAATTGTAGGTTTTGTTTTTGCTGTTGACCCCGAATTAGGAAAGATTGAAACCCCGCATGGTGAAGTTGCATTTTTACAACTTGTAGGTATTACCGAAGATGAGGTAGAACGTTTAAAAGCAAACCCTGCAACAACTGCAGTAGAAGAATTAATTAAGGAATTAAAAGAAACAAATCCATTATTAATAACAGATTTAGAACGCAAATAGTTTAAAGTGTTTATTATGAATTTAGAAAACACCATCACACTAATTGAAAACTTCCAAGTAAATGACGAAATTGAAGATTATGAAATTAGTGAATTTTTTGATGCTATTGGCTTCCAATTAGAAGCTATAAATCGTTTTACAGATGCACAAAAGCAGCAACTCATTCAAACGCTTTTCGATTTTTTAAAACGTCAAGATCCAGAATTGGAAGAAGATTTCTCTTTCATTCATTTTATAGAAGCTATAGATCAACCCGATTACAAAATTTATAATGCTGAATTGCTGAAATTCAATACAGAAAACGGTACGATTACTTCGACACTTTTATTGAACCGGTTTATTAATGGTTTAAAAGAAGAAGAACGTATAGAACACATCGATTTATTAAAATCGATTGCAGATAATGCTAATTACACCGATTTAGTGAGAGCTGAAGCATTAAGTTATTACGAACATCAAATGGAAAAATAATGTACATAGAAAACGCACTCTCAAAAACTAAAAATATTTTACTTAATTTAAGTACTTCAGAGACTAAATCAGAAGCATTAGATTACTTGTTAGCCAACTTTAACGGATGTGTAGTAACACGTTTTTCTGATATTGAAAACACAGAAAAATCAATCCGAATTTTTGCTCTGGGAGATATAACTTTGTTAGACGTTAAATCTGAAGACGTTTTCATTATCAAAGAATTTTCTTCTAATTACGAAAACCATTCTACGTCAAATTTGAAGATGATTAGTGAAGGACAAGTCCCAATAAATGTACACAATGCAGGTGTGTTTTATCGTCAGTTGTTTGAAGACGAGAATTACTTTTCTAAAATAGAGACAGAGCATCAATTTCAACATTTAACTGAATCGACCAAACAATCTGTAGCTTTAAGAAAAGGCATTTATTTAAGTGAAATCACCAAAGAAAAATCGACTAAAAATGAAGAGCAACTTCATTTTAAATTATTACGATGTTCTACCAACTTAACAGGACCAACAGATAATTTTAGAGCTACAGATACTTATATAGTCAACAAAATTAATGAAGCGGTAAAATTTGATTTTGAAAAAGAGACCGAATTAAACCACGTATTAGCTCAGATTTACGAGAATAAAAAGAAAGATAAAGACCATCCTAAAGATGTAAAAGCGAAGATAAAAGCACATTCCGACAAAACGAAAGATATGCCAAAAGAAGGTTTAATTGCCTTCTGTACCTTTTATGACGACACGAATTGGGATAAATTAAGTCCATCAAAAACGAATAAGTTTGATAGAGTTTATGGCAAATCTAGCGGATTAAGTCGCTTACTTTTCAAACTTAAATCGTCTGTAAACGATGCTACTTTAGTTAAAGAATTTTCGGTGACTTTATATCCGAATTCTGTGTTTTTAATTCCGTTGTCTACCAACAGATTATACACGCACGAGATAAGACCATCGGTTTTAGATATCGATTTAATTCCGATTAGAATGGGGTATGTTATACGCTGTTCTAATCTAGAGGCTGTTTATACAAACGGTCAAACCTATATTAAAAATGAAGACGAGCGGATTAAGTTAGAACCAATGGTTACCGAAAATCTAGAAGATTTAAGAACGTCTTATTACGAAGAAAACAAGACCGTAAAACGTGTAGATTATGGTAAAGTTCACTTTAGTATGAATACAGGAGATTATAAAAAACCAATCTATTAATCTGAAAGCATTATTGTATGAATACGTATCCGTTTTATAAAACGACACTTCCTTTAAAAACCAATTGTTTCGAATCTTTATCTAAAGAAATCAGTTTTGAAGCCTTAGGCAAAGGACGCGTTGGAAATACTATAATAAAGTGCTTAGATAAAGGTATTCCTGTAGTAAGAACAACAACGAAGTTTAGTATTCCTGCTCATTATTTTACTGTAAATCATCTTGATATTTTAAATCATATTAATAACACATTAGAAGCCGAAAATCAACCAAAAACAGCTTTTAACTGTGGACTTATTGAAATATATGACGAGAATTATACCAAAATGGGCTATCATTCCGATCAAAATTTAGATCTAGAACAGAACTCTTATATTGGTTTGTTTTCATGTTATAAACATCCTGAAACGCTTACAGCTGTATCCATTCGTATTCTCAGAATTAAAGATAAATCTACCGAGGAAGAATTTGATATTAAGCTTACGCATCATTCTTTCATTTTGTTTTCTGTGGAAATGAATGCTAAATATTCACATAAAATAATTTTAGAAAACCCAAACCGCGAAGCACTAAAATTAGCCGATAACAAATGGTTAGGCATCACTTTTAGAACCTCTAAAACCTTGGTTAAATTCAAAAATGACAAGCCTTATTTTGAAGATGGTGCAGTAATGGAACTCGCAAATGAAACGCAAGAAAAAGAATTTTACAAATTGCGGGGTCAAGAAAATAGAGGTCTAGATTTTACATATCCAGAGATAAAATATACGCTTAGCAAAGCTGATTTAATTAAGCCTATTAGCTAATAACAAAACTAAAAAATGAACTTATGATACTCGCTTTTGACACTTATTATTACGACGGAAAAGCCAAAACCATAGCGGTAAGTTTTAACGATTGGGAAGACGACGAACCAACAAAAATTTACACCGATATTATTGAAGGCGTAACACCATACGAGCCAGGATCTTTTTACAAACGCGAATTACCGTGTATTTTAAGTCTACTAAAACAAGTGAATTTAGATGAGGTAGAATTAATTATTGTAGATGGTTACGTGATTCTAGAAGAAAAACATTTGGGTTTAGGTGGCTATTTGTACCAAGCTTTAGAGCATAAAATTCCGGTTGTTGGAATTGCGAAATCTGAGTTTGTATCTAAAACTTCTGTATTTAAAGAAGTGTTTCGTGGCGAAAGTAAAAAACCATTGTATGTGACCTCTATTGGTACAGATAGAGATGAGGTTTGTAACGCCATAGAATGTATGCACGGTAAATACCGAATGCCAACGCTATTACAAATTGTAGATACAAAGACCAAAGAAAATACTAAGAACTAATACTTTAAAAAGTTACAACTATGAATGAAAATTTAATTATAACCTCGGTAGATGAACTAAAACCAATGTTTAGAAAAAATTACAGGGAGTTTATTGCTGAAAAACCAAGGACTGTAATTTTTGAGGAAGAGGAATTTAAGTTATATAATTTTGAAAAGATGATGGAGCTTACCAACATAGATGGAATGGAAGTTAGTAAGATTCACGCATTAACCCCGTATGTTAAAACATTAAGTGAATTTATGAATCCTATATTTAATGATTTAGATGGGTATAAGTGGAGTTTAGAAAAATTAGCTTTAGGTAAAGCTATTGGTGCTAATTCTGAAGGTGATTTATTATTTTTTGGTTGCTATGATAATACTAAAGTACATTTATTTCGTCACGATGATGGCAGTATAAAGAGAACTAAATTAACCTTGTTTGAAATTATTAAACAATTTTCTGAGTAAATTTTAGGTACTTAGTGTAAATAATAAAAAAAGCCCAATTATAAATTTTATAATTGGACTTTTTAGTTTTTTTATAACTGAAATTATTCAGTATATCTTAAAAACAAATGGTTTTTATCTTTAATGATATCTGCTAGTTTTTCAAACTCAGATTCGGTGGTGTTATACAATCTAGCCAAGTCAGTTACCAATGCTTTTAATTCATTGTCTCTTAAGGGGGCACTTTTAATAAACCCTAAAAAGGAAGCGCCTATTCCAAAAAGTTCAAGATTATATGTTTCAAATAAGTGTTTAGATAGCGCGTAATTCTCAAAAGGACTGAAGTCGGCATCAAAATATCCATTCGGAAACCCTGTAAGTCCTTCGTATGGTTGTTCTACAGGAAGAATCTTCAGGACAACCTGTTGGTCTAAAAATGCTAAAGGGGATTCATTAATATTTTCTAAATCTAAAACATCGTCTTCAGAATTGCTTATGTCTTTTTTACAAACGGTTTCAAAATCAATTCCTTTTGTTTGTTTTAAAAAGTTTTCTCTTATAATGAAATATTCAGATGGTGTAGACAAATGCCCCAAATGCTCGTTATCTTCATCATAGCACGCTTTATCAAGTCCAGATAAATCATAACCTTCTGTATCCAGCAGAGAATTGTAATCACAAGCGTGCCCACTAGTATATTCGGCTTGACCTAAATCATCAAGGGTTAAGATTATGGTCTTGTCAGGATGATTTTGTTTATAGGTTTGATAAACCTCCATAAGTTCCTCGTACGATTTTATATTTTCGATTAAGAAACTGTCAAATAAACTTTCTTGGTAAGGCTCCCGAGTTCTAATTAATTTTTCTATATTCATAGCTTTGGTTTAAATATTAAATAGCATCAAAAATCACATATTTGCCTCTTTACTAAATTCTTTTTTCAACTCCGTATAACCCGGTGTTATTAAGTTCTTGTATTTTTCTGGATTCATATTATGTCCGCCAAAACCAGAGAGGTAATATTTTAGTTCTTTCAGTTTTAGTTTCTGAAAATATTCAGGAACTGCATTTTCAAATTTACAATTGTCAATATCTAAGCGTTCTAAATGAGGTAAATCGGCTATCCAAGTCGGTAAATCTACAAAGTCATTTCCGCCTAAGGATAAGGTTTTTAAAGTTTTAATCTGCTGAATGAATTCTGGCAACACTTCAAACTTATGGTTGATTAAAAACTCGGTTAGTTTTAATTCTGAAATACTTTCAGGAATGCTGTTGACATCGTCGCCAATGCCCATAAAACTTAATTTTTTTAAGGCTTTAAACTGATTTAGTTTTGCATAGCCTGCCATTCCAAATTGATAACTTAAGGCAATATATAGAGATTCTAAAACGGGTGCTTCTAGAGTTTCAAGGCTTTTAAAGCTGGTGTAACTTAAATCTAATGTTTTTAAATGTGGCAACTTGATTTTAGGAAACGTAGTAGCAATCTCATAATGCGCCATATTTAAGGTTTCTAAATTAGGCATATTAGAAATGATTTCTTCTAAATTTTCAGCTTTATAAAAGTCTAATTTTAAATATTTTAATTGAGGCGCGAGTTTAGGTGTTAAAGCCACAGCGCTAGCTTCATTATTATCTAAATGTAAATGCTTTAAGTTGGTACAATAGACCAATACATTTTGAAAATGACCTGTATTTGTATAGGCTTTTAGGGTGGTTAACACTTCCGGTTTTGGTAAGTATTGTGTTATATCTTCTTGGGTGTTTTTGCACTCGTTAATACCCGAAAAATGAAGTGATGTCGTGATTAAATTTTGAAACAAAACTTGAGGTGCTTCAATCGCTAAATTCCCAAAATAAGCCTGTTCTGTTTCTAATAATTTTTCTGTGGCAACATATTCTTTAATGTCAAATAAGTGCAAGTCTTTAATCTTAAAAGGCAAATTTATAGCCTCTAAAACTAAATCACGACAACTGTTAAAACTTAAATACTCTAAATGTTGCAAGTCTTTTAAACCTTCAGGGATGCTTTCAATAGCAACACCATACAATTTTAAATAGCGTAATTGCGTACAGTTTTCAATATTTTGAAACAGGGTTTCGGTATGACTTCCTTGATGAATATCAATAGATTCAAGTGTTGTTAATTGTCCTAAAATTAGCTGTAACCTCAGAGAAATTAGTGATGTAATGAATTTTTAACTTTTTTAGATCGGTAAACCGTTCAGGGTGCAATAAAACGTAATTTAAAATTTTGACATCTCTGATTAATAATTCAGAATTTGAAATTGGTGATGCACTAGGTATTATTTCTATGTTGTCATCTAACGTAATATACTCGCAATTAGAAGTAAATATTTGACTGTCTTTAATGGTTTTAATTAAAGGAACTGCTTTCAATTTAAATACAAAAAGCTTGTGTAATTTATCAAATCCGCTAGGTATCTCATTCAGATTTGGACATTTAAAGAGGTTGAATTTTTCGAGATGCATTAGTGTTGAAATGCTACTTGGTAGTTTGGTTAAATGTTCTAATCTTATAAAATTCAATTCCTTTAAACTTGTTGGTAATTGCAGTTGAGATGCGTTTTTTAAATTGACTAGAATGAAATCTAACTCTTCTAAATTTGTAAACTTTTCTAACTGAAGTGACTCTTGAAATTCTGTAGTAATATTGCTTAATTCTAGTTGCTTTATGTTGATTAAAGACCAAAATGATTCTGGAAATGTTGCGAGTTGAGTTAATTCTAGAGTAACGCTTTCTAACTGTTGTAAATTTCCAATAGAAAATGGCAACGCTTGGTAATCGCCTTTAATTTCTAAAGTCGATAAAGAGGTAATATCACAAATTTCCTTTGGTAAACCGTTGCTAAATACATCACTTACTTTTAGGTGAGCAATACCATTTAAACGTGAAATAAGATCAGGTTGCTTTTCTAGTGTTTCTGCAATCGCTTCCTGTCTTATAGAAAGTGATGAAAATTGAAAAGCATTGTAGATTTTACCTATAAGAAATAATGGATCTTTAAGTCCGTATTTGAGTAATGCTTTTAAAACTTCTGCAGAATTTTCACCATCTGCAGGCAATTTATTACGGGTGTTAAAAGCGCTAAGAAGTTCTGGGGTACCGTTTGTTTCTAAGATTTTAGAAATCTCATCAACAATAATAGGATCTCTTAAAGTTTTACCAACAGCAAAAAGCTCATAAAGATAAGCTTTTGGATAATTTGGTTGCGTTTTTAATTGCTTGTAATATCGATTAAGGTTGGAAGGGTCTAAGATCATTGTATAAATTTCTAAAGTAAAACGTTGATTTTTTTAGTAACAGAATTCAAAAGGAATGCGATGATATTTTAAGCAGACATTCGGTTAATAGCTTCCATACGTTTTAAAATAATAGGTACAAACAAAGCGAATTTAGCATTAAATTCTTCTTGAGTTTTTGCTGTATTTAAGTTTTCACCCATCGATACCCAAGTCACATACAAAGCGTCTTCAATATTAGATTCATCAGTATCTATATTTAAAGCTTTAATAAGACTAAAATTTTCATCCTGACTGTAAAACCCAGACTCTTTAACGATTTCAAAAACGAGTTCAAAAATGCTTCGGGTGTCTAAAAGTTCATTGATTTTAACTTCTGCTTCTTTTGAAGCACTAATCGATTCAAAGACATCCACCATTAAATTTTGTACTCTGCCGTTGATACTAAAGTCTAGATTTTTCAATTTTTGTGTTTTTAAGTTGAAAAAATAGTCACCGATGCGTGTGCACAGGTAACTATTTGTTTATTGATTTCTGAAAATTATAAAGGGATATGTCCTACAATGTCACAGTTTGTTACTGAATACACAAGGTCTGCGATACGTTCGTTAGGATTTTCATCATCATTCCAATTGTACTTATGTAGGTAAGCAAACTTATCTTTAGTTTCTTTATCTGCGTGTTGTGAAATAATCATTAGTTCACCATATTTGGATGTAGACACAAATAAATCTTCTGAATCTAGCATAGCGTGAGCTTTTGTCATTTCTACTTTGCTAAAGACGCGTTCACTAGCAAAATACGTATCAATAGAAATAAGTGCCTTATTGTCTAACGCTTCGGCATATTCTAAAGTAGATTCTAAATCGTCTAGGTTTTGATACGCGTCATTAAGTAGTGTTGTTCCATCATAAATTTCTAAATCGGCCATCGTTAAGTACACAAAACCATCTGGTGTGTCTATTCCATACACAGCAACTATTTTAGAAGGATCCTCTTCATTATCACCTTTTATTGCTGTGGTTTGTAGAATTTCACCATCTAAGCCTTCCCAAGTTCCTGCTTTTACAATAGGATAAACTTTATATTCTCCTTGGCTTGCTTTTTCCACGATGGTTTTAATCTCGGCTAAATTTTCTTTTCTATTAAGTGTATTAATTTTCATGTTATTTGTTTTATTATTTATGACAAAATTAAAGACACATAGAAGTTTTTTTGTCACTGTATTCAGCCATTTGTTTATTTAGTGGTATATCTTACAAGATCAATTTTGTTCCGTTTAATGCATAAAAAAAGGGTATTCACGTTTTTGTAAATACCTTTTTGTTGTTCTTGTTTTTGTTCGGATTTAATATTGAATTTTATTGAAGCATTATGTTTTATTAGTATTCAGACAAATTATCCAAGGCTATGTGTCCAGTAATATGTCCTCCTTTCATCGTAAAAAGGATATTGGCTATTGGCGCATTACCATAACTATCATCTTTCCAAGCATCTTTATGCATACTTAGAAACGCGCCAAGCAACTCGTCGTCTGAATCTCTTGAAATGACCATCATACAAGAACGCCTTGGTACGGAAACAAATAATTCCTCGGCATGTAACATAGCGTGTGCTTTTAGCATATGTGCATTAGAAAGAATGCGTTCACTAGAAAAATCATGGCCACTAGAGGTTAATATTTTATTTTGAAACGCTTTAGAATAGGTGAATTCTGTTTCATAATTTCCTAAGTTTCTAAAAGCTTCATTTGTAATTTCCTTTTGGTCCATAGTTTCTAAATGTTGTTGCGTTAAAAACACAAAATTATCAGGCGTATCTATACCGTAAGCAATAACTACTTTTGGCCCAGCCTCTGTTTTTATTAAATTAGAATTTAATGCCCCAGCTTTAAGTCCAACCCAATCACCTGGTTTTAAAATAGGATAGATTTTTTGATCCCTATTTTTAGTCTGCTCAATGATTTTTTCTATTTCTTCTTGAGATTTTTCTTTTCCGTAAAGTGTACCGCTCATAGTGTTGTGTGTTTATTGTTTGCTGCAAAATTAGAGTAGCAATTGTCATTTTTTATCATGGTATTCCGCTATTTCTAAGTGTACTTAATTAGTTATAACGCTTATTTATATAGCATTGAAGCCATAAAAAAGGCATTCTTAAAATTAAGAATGCCTTTTTTATCTGTTTTTTTTAATTGAATTTATAATGGAATATGTCCTACAATATTACCATCTTTTACAATAAAAAATGAATTTGTTATTGGTGCGTTACCAAAACTATCATCTCCCCAAGTATGATTGTGTAAAAAAGCAAACTTATTAATGGTATCTTCATCTGCTTGTCTTGAAATAATAGTCATACAAGTTCTTCTTGGAATAGATACTAATAATTCTTCAGCGTCTAACATGGTATGTGCTTTTAACATATGGGTTCTAGAAAGAATGGTTTCACTAGAAAAATCGTTTCCGTTAGCACCAACGGCTTTATTATCTAAAGCTTCAACAAATGTTAATCCTGGATCACATTTTTCTAAATTGGTGAAGGCTTCTTGCGTAATTTGTTTAGCATCCATAGTCTCTAGGTGCTTTTTAGTTAAAAACACAAAGTTATCAGGTGTATTCATACCGTAACCTATTACGACTTCAGCGCCATCTTCAGATGGTATTAAAGTAGAGCTTAAAGCTCCTGCTTTTAATCCAACCCAGTCGCCAGGTTTTAAAATAGGATAAATCTTTTTATCGCTATTCTCTGTTTGTTCTACTATTTTAGCTATTTCTTCAGGTGTTTTTTCTGGGCCATGAATGGTATTACTCATAAGATTATATGTTTTTTATTTATTTCAAAATTAGAGATACATCTCAGTTTTTTTATCACGGTATTCAGCTATTATGAAATATAGTGGTTTGCCTAAAGAGTACTTTTTTTACTTTTCATTAAAAAAAAGAAAAGGTGTTCTTATAAATTAGAACACCTTAGTTATTTGTAATAATTAGCCTGTTTTAGACTGACGATATTTAAGGGCAATCTAGTGATGCTATTAAAAATTGCCCATCTTTATTTTTACTAATTGCTACACCACGTGTGATTCCTACGCCTTTAAAAAAGTATTGGTTGTCTTTCTTTTCTATAAACTTAGGCATGAGAATAAAATTTCCTTTTGAAGTGATATCAATTTTAGGATTATGCACAGGTAATTGGTGATAGACTTCATGTAACGTCATATCCTTATATAGATACGTGTTCTCAAAACAATCATTAAAATCTGTGTAGGTATGAATGATATGGTCATAGGTTGCTATCTCTTCTTCAATTTCAAATGGCTTGTCGTTGCATGTTTCAATTCTCTTATCTGTAGTTTTATGTATCATTTTTCCTTTAAAATCAGGAATAACGACACCATTGTAAATAGGCTCTAATTGAGGTCTAAATGTTGTTAAATCGGAACTATGAATAAATCCAGAACAGACTTGATTTTTTACTTTAATAAAATTTCCATGAAGTTGAAAGCCTTCACCAATGTGTATGGATTGTTTTGTTTCAATAATTTTCTCTGCAACAATTCTTTCTCCAACTGAAATGCGTTTTATCAGTTTTGAATTTAATGAAGGTTTTTCATAGAGTGGAGCTCCAAAAACATTGATGACAAAGAACGAATTCTTGTCACTTATTTCTTTTGAGGAATTACGCGTTGTCGTTTTAAGACCTGCACTTTTCATTGTTTCATTGTTTCAATGTTTTGAATTGAAGCCCTTGATATCATTATCTATTATGAATAAAAGACGTTGCCAAATTTATAACATAGCGTTTAGATTTATAGATATACGATTCCTTCTCTATTACCACTTTTTATGTATAAAAGTATATTAGCGATATGCGCATTATGGTTAGTTTTATCGTTCCAATTGTGTCTATGTACGTATAAAAACATATCTAACAGCTCTTTGTCCGAATCTTTAGGAATAATAAGGATATTACCACGTCTAGGTATAGATACAAATAATTCTTCTGACTCTAAAAAATCATGAGCCATACGCATCTGTGTATAACTAAGAGCTCTTTCATTAGAAAATCGAGTTCCATTTGAACTCAATACTTTATTATCAAATTCTTTTTCAAACTTAAATCCTTGTTCAAGCTCGTCTAAGTTGTCGCTAGCTTCTTGATATAAGTTTCTATTTCCAAAAAAATCTTTATGTTTCTTTGATAGATATACCAAACCATTTGGCGTTTCTACGGCATAAGATTTAATAACTAAAGGAATTTTATCATCATCATTATCTTCAAGAACTTCTACATTATAGAGTGCTCCATTTTTAACACCTGGCCAACTTGCTGGTTGTAGTACAGGATAAAGTTTATATTCTCCATCTACAGCTTTTTGCACGTCTTGGTCTATTTCTGCTAAATATTGTTTTTTTTCTTGATCTGTCATGAGTATAGTGATGTGTAATTAATTTAATACAAATGTATAAGCGTATGTGATAGGTTTTATCACTGTATTCTGTGATATAAAAACTCGTAAAACTATTATTAATTTTCTTTGTCTATAAAATACATTACTATTCTAACAACTTTTAGAGCTAATGATTCACTTAAAGAAGTAAGCAAATGTTATTTTGAGTTATAAAAAAAAAGTATTCTTAGCATAAAAGCTCCTTTTGATAATAGAAAATTAGTCTATTGTAGGATAAAAATTAATATTTTAAATACATAATATGATTGGGATTACTATGCGTCTCAGATATTTTGAAATCAAAAGCTCCTGCTATTTTAAAGCCCATTTTTTGATAAAAATTTATCGCCTTTTGGTTCTCTGTCCAAACCGCAAGCCAAATGCCATTTTGTTTATTTTTTATAGATAATTCGATATTAAAATTAAATAGTTGAGCACCTAATTTTTTGCCCTGAAACGATTCTAAAATATACAATCTATCAAACTTAGAAATATTAGTATCTGCTATGTTTTTGTTGGTCGTATGCAATTCTATTTTAGAAAATCCAGCAATAACTCCATCGCAATATATAAGATGATAATGTACATTGGTATTATCGAATTCTTTCAGAATGGCTGCTTTATTATACGTTCTAGAAATATAATCCTGTATATCTTCTTTAGAAGCACTATGTCCATGAGATTCTAAAAACGTTTGTTTTCCTATTTCTACAATGAGTTCAGAATGTGTTGCGTTTGCTTTTGTAATTTCAACCATTTCAATTCGTTTTATCTTTTGTTCTTTATATTAATTGAACTTAATAGATAAAGAAAGGTATTCTAGTGGATAAGCATACCTTTTTTAACATATAAATCGAGTAGGGGATTAGTCTACTTTATAAACCAATTTCATAGTAATTGAAGCTGTTTTTTCTCTATTAGCAGTATTAAAAGTTCCTCCCCAAGAATAATCTTCTCCTGAATTTTGACCTGTAATTTGAAAGATTCCCATTTTAGCAGATTCTAAAGTGCTTAAATTACCACCTGAAAATTTAGCTATATTTTCGGCACGTAATCTGGCATCTTCTGTAGCTTTAGAGATCATTTCAATCTTGAGATCGGCAAGTTTGGTGTAGTAATATCTTGGTGCTTGCGAATAAAACTGAACGCCTTGATTTAATAATTCTGTAATTTCTCGAGATACTTTTTCTATTTTATCGACTTCTTTAGATTCTATTTCTACAGATTGTGTAAGCTCGTAACCTACAAATTCTTCACCTGCATAATCGCCAGTAGGGGTGTATAATTGTTTTGTTTTTTGGTTGGTAGAAACGGCACTATATATAAGCTCTTCTGGTTTAATTCCTTTTTTAGTTAAATAGTCGTTTATAGTTGCTTTTTTTTGTTCTAAAGAGATGTAAGCCTGTTTTAAGTCGGTATTTACAGATCCGAAACTACCTTCCCAAACAATTAAGTCTGATGAGAAATCTGTTTTACCTAAGCCTGTAACCTCAATTTTTCCGTCTACTTTATTTCTATCTGTATAGGCTTTTCCTAAGAAGATTGAAGATGCAACGATTGCTATTCCAAAAATAATTGCATTTGTATACTGTTTCATAATATGTAATGTTTTTTTGTTTATTTTGATGTTTTTATAACCTTTATTTAAATGTGGTCTTCATATTTTATTCATTTAATAACTTCTCTTCTGTCATTATTTTTTTTGCAATTTCTGTTTCTTTTTTTCCATGATGCATTGCACCGGGTAACATAATTATACGCTTCTTAATTTTTCCGTTTACGTCTTTAAAAAGGACTTCAAATCGAGAACGCGTTATTCCTAATATTGCTTTTTTAAATTTGATACTTTTAATATCTTTTCTTTCGATTATTGGTGTTGTAGAATTATTAATGCTTGTAAATATTCCATACATAAGAAATAAACTAATTATTGAATAAAATATTGATGTCGGAACTTGACCTGTTTTAAAGCTATCAAATGCTGAATAAAGTAAGAAAGCAGAAATTCCTCCATAAATTATTAAAACTCGAGTGATGCTTTTTCCAACAGCCACTTTTGCTACATTTCCAATAATTCCATCTCTTGTGAGTATAATTTTATCTGGTAAAATATGACAAAATCCTGTTTTAGTTTTAAATTGTTTTTCCATTAACTTTCTATTCGTTTCTAAATCCTACGCTTCAATTTTTAGTTCTGTAAGATGAATTGTTTTGTCATCTGTAAATTGACAACTTCCTTTGCCAGAAACTTGTTTCGTTAAAATGCTAACATCATCTCCATAAGAAATACCCGAATTTACATCGCATATAAATTTGGCATTTTTAAAAGTGAAAGATTTATTATTAACTTCAACAGAAATGTTGATTGGTTCTAAAGTAACATCCCAATAACTGGAAGCTTCATTTCCAAAATCTAGATTGGCTAATAAATGTCCCCAGCTTTTATTATGGTTAGCGATGTGTTCTGCTAATTGAGTTTGAATGTTTTTGAGTTCCATATTAAAAACTACCAATACGTACCTACTAGAAACGTCATTCTTATGAATGCAATGATACTTTCTGAAGTCAGTTCTAGCGGTGCTTTTAAATCGGTAATTTCATCATCGTCTACAAAAACAACAAATAATCCGTCTTTAAAAGCTAACAATACATTGTCTATTGCCTTTTCTAAATTTGCTAAATCGGTATTAGCTAATTCGCCAAATTCTACTTTTCCTGTTTGGGCTTTGTCTTGTATTTCGGCAGGACTAAGGAAACCAATGACATTAACTTCTGTTCGTTTTTTATTAAAGGCTTCCACTTGATTTTTTACACAACCAATTAATAAATCTTCTAAATTTTTCGGGTTTTCTTCTAGTGTAAAAGGGACTTGTTTTACCTTTTTTTTACCTAATCTTTTTAGTTGTAATGTTAGTTCCATTTGAATACGGATTTTTTTGCGTTAGGGATTGCCGTGGAAAGCCCACAGTGCGCTAGCACGCGGACTTGCAACATAAAGCCCGACCTCGCCTAAGCGAGGTAACGCCCTAATGCTTGTATTAACTATTAATTTGTGCCAAAATGGTTGGATCTTGGATTTTATTGTCTTCTGAAAGTAATTTCATTTTAGAAATAATTTCTGCCGATTTTGGATCTTCATCTACGAAAGGCAAGAACATACGACCGCGATGCTGACTATGTACCGGAATGATGGATAATGCCAATCCGTTTTTGCTAACCTGTCCGCTTCCTAAATGAATGCTGTATTCGCCAAGTTTTCCTTTAATAAACAGGTGACGTTCTTTAACGGTAATGTTTTTAAGTTTGAATAATCTTGCAGATTCTTCGGCCAAGGCAGCACGCATTTGCATGGTACTATGACTTGCTTCTGGATCTACACCACCAACATGCGCAACACTGACTACAAGATCTACGTCTCGCATAATTTCGCTAAAAACTACGGATGGGATCTCTGTAAGCGGAATTTTTTTGTAAGTATCTATGGAATGGAAACAGACATCTTCTAGTGTTGGTGCTTCGGCTTCAGACGGCGAATACCAATCTGCCATGGCGTACATGGTTGCTATAAAACCACGTTTATGATATACTTTTTGTAAGCCTTCTTCCATACTTACCGTCCAACCGCGAGTTCTTAAAAGTGCTACGGTTTTTTTAGGCTGAATTTGGTGTCCTTGGTAACGTTCGGAACGTGTGCTGTGTTCGCGTTCATCATCGGTAATTAAATACAGCTCTCTAAACACTTGTTTAAAGGGTTGTACTAAGCGTTCTGCAAACAGGTGTTTTTGATAAAGATCCCATTCTACATTTTTGTATAAATGTGAAGCGTGAGCAATAAGTAATACATCGTCTTCTGCTAATTGGTGTTTTTTTCCTGTGGCATCTGTTAAAATACCTTCGTTATAAAACCCTGAAATTTCTTTCTCAGGAACGTACATAACCAAATTGCTCAACATCACTTTAACGATAGGATGTTGCATCATGTTATGAATTTCTTGTGCTGTAAATTCATCTTCGTTTACCATTGCGTTTTCTAACGATAAACGTGTTCTGCTGTATTGTCTAGATAGGTATGTTTTGTTTTCTTTTAAAGCAATAACTTGTTTGTCTTTTCGCAATTTAGCAGGGATGTTTTTTAATGATTTTCCGGCTTTAGTGACTTTAAAATCTGTTTTACCAAGGTCATTAATTATTAATTCTATCTCTGTTTCTTCTATGGTAATTACGGCATTTTCCATGATTTTTTGGGTAGCTTTCGCTTCCATTGCCCAACTGAAACGCACACGGTCTTGGTAACCTGCGGTTCTTGATAAATTGTCTAAACCAATTTCTACAGCGGTAGCTTCACTTTCTTGACGTTGCGCCCCAAACTGTTTGCTTTCTTTTAAGAAATCTTGCAACAGGTTGTATCGCTTTAATAAATCTTTTTCTGGTATGGTTTTACTTAACGGAATTAAACCTAATGCACGTACGTAATCTTTATCGCGTTTGTCTTTGATTTTCTTCAACGTTTCGGTGATTTTTACTTCGCCTAGCATGACGCTAGAATAGAGTTTTACTTGTCTATGTCCGTTTCCATCGGTAATATATTTGGCCGCATCGTGTAATAATTTCCAATTGGTTTTCCCAATAGTTTTGTACACCTTATTAAACCAATCGACATCTATAGCACCAAGGGCAAAATCACTTTTTGGAATGTTAGAATAACGCGAAATAATGGTTTCTTTTTCAGAATTCATATAATCTGAAGCGTGTGCTTGAAACCACCAAACGGCATCTTCTAATTTCTCTAACCCTAAGTATTCACCAATTACACCTGTCCATTGCGTGGCATAACATGCTAATTCTATTAATCGTTTTTTAGTGACTTTAGAAGCATCTGCACGTGCCGCAAAATCGGCATAACTTTCAGTATCTTTAAAAATCGATTTTTTTAGAAGACCACTAAATATTGTTTTTTTACTATCGCCGTAATAGCTATAACCACGTTCAAAATTATCTTTTCCTAAACGTTCTAAAATTCTAAAGACATAATCTACACCTTCTATGCTGTGAATACCATTCATGTATCCTGTGGCAGTGGTTTCTAAATCGCCACGTTCTAATTCTGTTTCTAATAAATTGGTTTTTAAAGGCGCTAATACGTGTTTAGGTACGCAATCTCTTTCTATCCATTTATAATTCATTCTGTAATTAAAACCACCGTCCATAATGACCATTAACTCACGAGAATTTAAGGCTTGAAAAAGGATGTCATCATCATTAATTAAGCCTTTTTTGTAAAGTCTTAATGTAACAGCAATACTTGGATATGGAACTATTCCTGGTCTACTGAATTGTTTTGTAATTACCTTTACATCGTCAGTTGTATTAGGATAAGCTATATCTTGAGCTACTAAATAGATATAAGTTCCCCAATATTTTTGAAGTTGTGCTTCTGTGAGAAGCTCTAAATTATTCATACTTAAACTTGGTACAAGTGGTAAAATAACATTTGTCCAGTTAAACGTTTTTTTATTATAGCGATAATTAGAGGTTTGATACTGTATTGCCTTGAGGTTTTTAGGAAAATTAGCAATCATATCTTCCATTATATCTAGCTTAAAATTAGCTATAATTCTTTCTTCTGCATAGACATTAAACAGACGTATTAAAATTTTGTTATAGGCATCAGATTTTGAATTGTACCGATCTTCTTTATCTAATTTTAAGCCACTTAAATCTGGATAATACTGTCTAGCAAAAGGCTCAAAATCTTTATAATCTCCAAATGGGTTATTATGATTCTTAATGTAACGAATTGCAGCATACATTTCAAAATCATTAAGCTTACTTTGCTCGTGCCAAGCGATCCAAATTTTAGCTAAAGGAATGTTATGTAACAGTTCTTCTGGTGTTGCATCATCGCCTAAACTTTTAATATCACGAATGCCTTTTTCTATGTAAGTTGTTGCTATTTCTCCTTGATATACTTCTGTTTGATATTCGTGATTTCTGTTTTTAGTTACAATATCAATTAACGTATTAACTGCTTTAATAATTTTATTTACATCTATGAATTCTTTGAATTTAAACCCTGAAGATTCTGAAGTGGTAATTCCTAATTTATCGAAGAAACTCGTTTTTTTCTCAAAACGCGATTGTGGAATATATAATGGTGTTAAGTTGTCATAATCAATAGCTCCAAAACCATTACTGAAGTCGAATTCTTCGGCGTTATCTTTAAATTTATCTAAATAGACTTGTTCATTTTTGGTGATTTTAGGGCGTTCGTTATAGAGGCGAATTTGGTCTTCTACAAAATTAGACTGTTTATTTTCGTCGTGTAAAAGAGTCAACATCTCTAAACCTGCTATACGCTGGTCTATACTTTTTGCTGTCACTAAATTTGTAGCACTGTTTCTTAATCGGTCGGCTGGTAATTCTACTAACAATTTAATTAATGAGGTCCGTAAGTTTTTATGTTTTCGTCTTAATAAATCTTCAGCAATCTCTAAATCTTTATCATACAAGTGCATTCTACTAAATAAGTTAAGTCCTGTAGCCATTAATAACTCATTTCTGTTGTAGATTGCTTTTCTCGCTAAACCTCTTTTCCAAGAGTTTTCATCGTAATTTAAACGTTCTTTTTTCTCTGTATTTTGTTCGTAATTGTAAAAAGAATAGCTGTAATCTTTAGGGAATACTTTACGGATGTAGCTTTCTCTAAATTCTGTTGGAAGTATGTCTAAATCATTCGCGATTAATTCTAGTTGTTCTTCATTAGCACCATTGATTAAAAACTGGTAGAAATAATAAGAGTTAGGTGTAAAACTCCACCAAGAGAATATTTTACTTTCGAAGGTTTTCCCTTGGTCTTCGGCCGTTTTAGCGACTTCAAATAACCTTAAGAAGGTTGTGTTATCTATAACTACTGTTGATGGTAGGTTTACTGCCATCCAATGATCTAGAGCGTAATCTTTACCTAAGTTATTTTTGAAGTATTCGACTAAAGAATCGTTTGTTCTATCTGTTGAAGAAATAAAATATAAGGCTAGAATTTTTTTATTTCTATCTTCTGAAGTATAAACAATATCTAAAGCTTTTGCATTAGCTTTATCTACATCTAAAATAGCTATAGACCATAAGGCCACTAAAACTTCTAAGTTATCTTTACTTTTAAGAAGCGTATCAACTTCTTTTAAATCTAAAATTAAAGATTGTGCTAACTCTAGCACACGATTAATTACTGATTTTTTAGGGATTTCCCAATTTAAACCAAACCAAGTGCTTACCGCTCGAGTTACACTAGTAAAACGCGTTAAGTCGTTTTCTAAAACAATATTAATCATATATTTTAGAGCGCCAAGACTAGATTCATCTAAAGCTTCTAAAATAGTTTGTCTTAAACCTTCTTGACGTTGGGCAGCGAGTAATAACTTGGCTACCATTTCCCAATGTTTTTCGTCTTCAGAAAGTAATAATGCTTTTATAATATCTGCACTAATACCACCAATTTCATCTTCATTTTGAATAATATCATCTAACAATTCGTCAAACATTCCATTTCCATTATGGAGTAAAGTCGCTAAAAAAAAGCTATTTCCGTGAGGAAAATAGGTGCTGTATTGAAAATGTTCATGTAATGTTAATCCGCCAAACCCCTTTCTGCTTAAACTTAAAAAATGCGTAAAAACTTGTAATTTATTACGTAATGTATCTTCTGTTTTTACAGATCTAAATGCTTTTCTATCATAACCTCTCTGATAAGGTATTGTATCCATAAAATCCCACATATCTGCTAAATACGGCGTTTGAATAATACCAAATAACTGCATTCCTAAACGCATACCTTCTTGAGTTCGCCAAGGATTATTATTAATAGCATCTTCAGAAACCGCAATGTAATCGGTGGCACTATAATAGGTTCTTCTTTCGCCTTTGTCAATACGTCCTAAAATTTTAGCTAAAACGCGATAAGGTTCAGAAAATGCACGAAATTCAAACCGATCTACATCTGGTTTCTTATTTTTTTCAACGTATTTAGTTGCTTCTTCTATTGGAATCATTACTTTTTCTTATTAAACTCTTACTCTACTAAGACGAGTTGTGATTATTGTTTCAATTTATTTCTTTATAAAAAAAGATTACTCTTAATGGTTGGCAAGATAAAAGTAATTCAAGTTTTTTTACTCACGGTATTTAGGGATGTTTTTAATTAAATATTTAGATGGAGTTTTAAATATCACAGAATACAGTGACAAATAACACCCTGTTTTAAAATAGGTTTGTAACATAAAATTAAACGGCCTTATGATACTTGCTAAACACGAACTTGGTTTCAATTTTTATGAAGATGAAGCATCTTTTGAAAAAATTAAAGGGTGTGAAAATTACCCAGAAGATTTTTATTACGAGATTTTTGTGCTTTCTAAATCTACTAAAAACAAGCAGATTAGAACCGAATGTGCCAATATCATAAAAAAACAGGCACCAGAAGCTTTACAACTCGCTTTTAAGAGTCGAAAAAAAATAACGACAATACAAGATTCTCAATCTTTTAACAAAAAACTGATTGCTATATTAGAGTACGGCGTACTTTCAGAAGACTTAGACCTTTGTAAACTATACACACTTGTTTGTAAGCGTTTAACGCTTTCGCTTGAATATAGAAGTAAAGAAGTTATTGAACTTTTCATAGAAACACCACGTCTTTTAAGTCAGTTTAATGGTATTAAAGAATTAACAATTAGCACCTCTAGACAGAAAGAAGGTTTTAGTAGCGTTGTAAACAACATAACGCAACTTCCTTCATTAGAAAAACTTGAGCTTGAAATTGATTATAAATACATACCAGAAGAACTAGAACGATTAGTTAACTTAAAAGAGTTTATTCTAACAGCACCTAACTTAGTATGGATTCCCGTAGGAATGACCAAGTTAAAAGCACTTAAAATGTTGGAGTTTAGAGGGAGTTTTCCTTTTGGTAATGACGAGCCTAATCCTAACATCGTTAACTTTACTTGGCTTACAGAACTGACAAGTTTAAAGCATTTAAAAATAGGTTCTTTTACGGTACAAGACCTCTCTGATGTTGAGCTTCCGGCAAGTTTAAAAAAATTAGAGCTTTTTAGGTTTGAGAATTTAACCGCTTTACCAGAAACACTTGGTCACTTACCAAAACTAAAAACATTAAGGCTAAGTGTTATGAGGGAGCTAGAACACTTTCCTGCATCTGTTAGTGAATTTAAAACCTTAGAGGTTTTAGAAGTTATTCATTTATCTAAATTAAAAAAAGTTCCTGCATCCTTTATTTTTGGACCAAATATTAAACGTTTACTAGGTTTGTATACAGAGTTTATGCCTTATGGAGTAACCCCTGTAACTAAGCTAAAAAGAATCGTTTTTACCCATCCAGAGCTTCTTAGTTTTGTATTAGATAATGCCTTGTCTTTTCCTAATTTAAAAGAGATAGAAATTACTTGTGAAGCACCACAAAGAAGAAGTGCACATACGCTTTCTGCATTTAAAAAACTTAAAAACCTTAAGTATAGATTAGCGCATCATTTAGAATGGGTTTTAGAGGATATTCACGAATGTAAAAAGCTAGAAGACGTTTTTATTTATGGTATATATAATGGAGCTGATGCTGAAATAACAAACGCTGATGTTGCTAATTTTCCTCAGTCATTTTCTAGAATAGAGCATTTGCAAACCTTAAAAGTGCACAGTGCAAAAGCACTTGTTTTAAATACAGATTATTTACCTATAAAGACAGACAGTCTTACCATTACAGATATAAAAGTAATTGAGCCGGGTATTGAAAATTTTGAGGTAAATCATATAAAAGTAATAAATACACCTATTACCGCATTGCAAAAGTTTTATTCAGTAATACGTGCTAAAAAAATAAAGTTAGACGATGTAAATAGTGTTAAAAATGAGACTTTAGATTTTGATAATTTTAAAGACCCTGAAAGCTTTAAAGATTTTATATTTAATAGTAATGTAAAAGGCTTAGATAAGGCATTAAAAGCACTTTGTAATTTACAAACACTAACCATTGATTTTAATGTAGATAATGCCGAACAAAACAATGGTTTAACCGCTTATACGCATCATAATTTAAAGAACTTGACTATTAAAAATTTTAATGGTGACACTAGTGTTATTAAATTATTATTAGAGCATACGCCTCATCTAGAGTTTTTAGAAATTTACGATTGTGTAGGCCTTGTAGATCTTCCTAAGGTTACTTTAAATAAACTAAAAACGCTAAAATTATTTTATAGCGATGATATACAGTCTATAGAAAACTTAACAGTGCCCAACATAGAACTTTTTAAAGTTTTATCGTGTGACAATTTTGGTTACGATGCTATGGTTACGGCATCGCATTGGAAAACGCTTAAGTTTCTTTGGTTACAGAACATTAGTAGAGCTCTTGAAACCTACCCGGAGACCATTGCAGACTTAAATTTAGATACCTTTTTTATTGATGGATTTTTAACTAAAAGACAAATACCAAAATGGATAGGCAGAATGAAATCCTTACGAGTTCTAGGAATAGAACAGTTTTATTATTGTCCATTACCGGAAGAATTAGCCGAATTAACCCAATTAAAAATAATGAGTATCAGAGGCTGTGATTTTACAGAACAAGTATCTGATAAATTTAAGAATTTGAATTTAGAGGATTTAATTTACAGGTATTCAAAATTTAATGGAAACAATATGAAATCCTCTAAATTTTACGCATTAGCTAAAAATAAAATCTTAAAAGAGGATTTTGATAACAGATATGAAAAATATGATCTGTACTGTTAAAGAAATTAAAGCACAACGTACTGTATCTAAAAAAACTGTTTCCAAAAGAAATTTATACTTTAAAAATTAACGATTATTATGACAAAACCAGCAGAAACACCTGTTTTCAAGTTTTATACAATGGATGAGTATTATGAAGACATTAAAAAGTGTAAAAACTTTCCAGAGGATTTTTATTATGAAATTTTTGTGATTGCAAAAGCAACATCTAATAAAAAAAATAGAACAGAGTGTGCTAACATCATAAAAAAACAAGCCCCAGAAGCCTTACAAATAGCTTTTAAAAGTCGAAAAAGAATAACACAAAAAGGAAAGCGTGTAGCCAGAATGATTTCTATTTTAGAATATGGATTGCTATCTGAAGACTTAGACCTTCTTAAATTAAATAACCTAATTGGTAGAGGAACAAAACTAAAGTTTTTTCATTTTTCGATAGATTTTTTAGATCGCTTGTTAGAACATCCACATATACTAAGACGATTTAACGGCGTAAAAAGTTTAGAAATCCATTTAAAAGATTTTGGTAATAAGTATGATAGTATTTTTAATGAGATATCAAAATTAACGTCTTTAGAAGAAATAGATATAGAGGGTGAGTTTGAGCAACTACCAGAGGATTTTGGTGATTTATCAAATTTAAAAAAACTAAAGCTTGTTGCTCCTTGTTTAAAAAGTTTTCCAAGTACAATGTCTCAGTTAACATCCTTAAAAAAGATAAATATTATAGGTGCTTATTGGACAGGAAGATCTACTTCCAATATAAATCTAACCGATTTTAATTGGCTTACAAAATTTACTGAATTAAAAGTATTGAAACTGCGTTTTATCGGTGTTCAAGATTTGTCTCAAGTTGTGTTTCCAGCAACCTTAAAACAAATAGAATTTTTTTGCTTAGATGAATTAACAGCATTGCCTAAAGATGTTAGTCATTTAAAGCAACTAAAAGAGTTTCAGGTTTTATCTAAAAGCATAGATAACTTACCAAATGGTTTTGAAGATTTACCAAAATTAGAACTTTTTCAACTTAATGCGCCTAAGATAGATTCCATATCGTCTACCTTGTTTTTTGGAGATGCGTCTAGATGTTTTGAAGAAACGCCTAGACCTAAATTAGAAACAAAAATCACATATAGCGAAACTAATATATCACCAATGACAGAAGTAAGTCTGCGAGAATCTATAGAAATAGATTCGCCCAAACTACTTAATTTTGTGTTAGATAATGCGTCGTTTTTCCTTAATTTAAAGACGATAACTGTAGATTGTGAAGCACCAGAAATTCCGCATAAAACATCATTAGCTGCATTTAAAAATTTAACAACGCTTCATTACAAACTAGAACATAAACTAGACTGGCTTTTTGAAGGGATAGAGCAATGTACAAATCTTAAAAATATTGAATTATACAGATTTCAAGAGTGGCATACTAAAGATATAAAATTAGCTGTTAGAATTTTTCCAAATGTGTTTTCAAAAATAGCACAGTTAGAAAACCTTACCATTAAAAATGCGAGTGCTTTGGTTGTAGACACTGACCATTTACCGAAGCAGATTAGCAATTTAACTATTTCTGAAATTAAAGGCATAAAAACAGGAACAGAACAGTTTGATGTGTTTAATGTGGAAGTTAAAGCCACACCAATTCTTAATTTACAGGAATTTTATGCAGTAATTAGTGCGGCTAAATTTAATCTTGGACATAGAAATAATGATGTCAATAATGTGTTAGATTTTGAAAACTTTAGACATCCAGAGAAAATTGAATCGTATGATTTTACCAGTGATGTGAGTCAGTTAGATAGCTTACTTAAAAACTTCATAAATTTAAAGGAACTTACCATTACATTTAAGAAGGCCAATTCAGAACATAATAATGGATTAACGGCCTTTAAACACACCAATTTAAAAGTGTTAAGAATTGATGATTATAACGGAACTACCGAAGCCTTAGAGCGTTTATTAACACACACACCAAACCTTGAATTCTTAGGGATATTTGAAGCCAAAGGCTTTGATGCTTTTCCTGCTGTAAATTTGCCTCAGCTTAAAAAGTTAAGAATGCAGAGTGTAGCTCTTAAAACCATAGACAACCTTAAAGTGGAAACTATAGAAGCTATAAAACTAATACATTGTAATCATATTAACGATGAAAGTATTGAGGTTATATCGCATTGGAGTTCTCTAAAACACCTTTGGTTAGAAGGTTTAGATGAAAATGGAGGCACGTATCCTGAATCGATTTCTGAATTAAATTTAGAAACGCTTTTTATCAGTGCACATCATAAAGATGAAAAAATTCCGACTTGGATTGCCAATCTTAAAAACTTACGTGTATTAGGAATAAACAATTTTAAACAAGTTGTTTTACCAGTAGAATTAGCAACATTAACACAGCTTGAAGTATTAAGTATTAGTGGATGTGAATTTTCAGAACAAGTATCTGAAGACTTTAGAACCCTTAACCTACAAAAATTGGTGTATTGGACCTCTAAATTTAATGGTAGTAATATGAAATCTGAACTCTATGAGCCATTGGAGAATAAGTTGGTGTCTCAACGTAATTTTGATGATATAGATAGTGAAGTCCCTTTTAGGGTGTAGCTAAAAAGAATAATTTACAGTGAACCGCAACCTAAAAACCCTGTTTCCAAAAGAAATTTATACCCTAAAAATTAACGATTACTATGGTAAAACCAACAGAAATCCCTGAATTCACCTATTATAAAATGGATGAATATTATGAAGAGATTAAAAAGTCTAAAAACTTTCCAGAAGATTTTTATTACGAAATTTTTACGATTGCAAAAGCAACAACAGATAAAAAAAATAGAGCAGAGTGTGCTAACATCATAAAAAAACAAGCTCCAGAAGCTTTGCAACTAGCCTTTAAAAGCCGAAAAAAAATAACACAAACAGGAAGGCACGACTATAGAATGATTTCTCTTTTAGAATATGGATTGCTATCTAAAGACTTAGATCTTCTTAAATTATTTGATCTAATGACGAGAAAGAATAGAGAAATGAGATCTTTTCATCTTTCAACAGACTTCTTAGATCGCTTGCTAGAACATCCTCATATATTAAGACGATTTAATGGCGTAAAAAGTTTAGAAATCCATTTAAAAGGAGAAGGCAATACCTATGATAGTATTCTTAATGAGATATCAAAATTAACGTCTTTAGAAGAAATAGATCTAGAAGGTGATTATGAACAACTACCAGAGGATTTTGGTAATTTATCAAAATTAAAAAAACTAAAGCTTATTGCGCCTTGTTTAAAAAGGTTTCCAAGTACAATGTCTCAGTTAACATCCTTAAAAAAATTACATATAGAAGGTGATTATTGGATTGGAAAAATTATTCCTAATATGAATCTAACCAATTTTAATTGGCTTACAAATCTTACTAAATTAAAGGTATTCAAACTACGTTATGTAGGTGTCCAAGACCTGTCTCAGGTCGTGTTTCCGGCAACCTTAAAACGTATAGAATTGTTTTACTTACATGAATTAACAGCATTACCTAAAGATGTTAGTCATTTAAAGCAACTAAAAGAGTTTGAAATGTTATCTAAAAGCATAGATAGCTTACCAAATGGTTTTGAGGATTTACCAAAATTAGAATATTTTGAGCTTATTGCACCTAAGATAGATTCCTTATCAGCTACCTTGTTTTTTGGCGATGCGTCTAGATGTTTTGAAGATGTACCTAGACCTAAATTAGTAACAGAAATTACATATAGTGAAGAAACTAATATTACACCAATAACGGAAGTAAATCTGCGAGAATCTATAGAAATAGATTCACCCAAACTACTTAATTTTGTATTAGATAACGCGTCGTTTTTCCCTAAATTAAAGACTATAACAGTGGATTGTGAAGCACCAGAAATTCCACATAAAACAGCGTTAGCTGCATTTAAAAACTTAACAACGCTTAATTGCAAACTAGAGCATAAACTAGATTGGCTTTTAGAAGGGATTGAGCAATGTACAAAACTAAAAAATGTAGAATTATACAGGTTTCAAGAGTCGAATACTAGAGATATAAAATTAGCTGTTAGAATTTTCCCTTCAGTATTTTCAAAAATAGAGCAGTTAGAAAACTTGACGATTAAAAATGCTAGTGCTTTAGTTGTAGACACCGACCATTTACCTAAGCATATAACCAATTTAACTATTTCTGAAATTAAAGGCATAAAAGCAGGAACAGAAGAGTTTGATGTGTTTCATCTGGAAGTTAAAGCCACACCAATTCTTAATTTACAGGAATTTTATGCAGTAATTAGTGCGGCTAAATTTAATCTTGGGCATAGAAATGATGATGTCAATAATGTGTTAGATTTTGAAAACTTTAGACATCCAGAAAAAATTGAATCGTTTGATTTTACCAGTGATGTGAGTCAGTTAGATAGCTTACTTAAAAACTTCATAAATTTAAAAGAGCTTACCATTACGTTTAAAAAAAATAAGCCAGAACATAACAATGCATTAACGGCCTTTAAACACTCTAATTTAAAAGTATTAAAAATTGATAATTATAACGGAACTACTGAAGCTTTAGAGCGTTTATTAACACATACACCAAACCTTGAATTTTTAGACGTATTTGAAGCCAGAGGTTTTGATGCTTTTCCTGCGGTAACATTGCCTCAGCTTAAAAAATTAATAATGCAGAGTGTGGCTGTTAAAACCATAGACAATCTAAAAGTAGAAACTATTGAAGCGGTAAAACTGATACATTGTGATCATATTAGCGATGAAAGTATTGAAGTGATATCGCGTTGGAACTCTTTAAAACACCTTTGGTTAGAAGGTTTAGATGAAAATGGAGGTATATATCCTGAATCAATTTCTGAATTAAATTTAGAAACGCTTTTTATCAGTGCACATCATAAAGAAGAAGAAATTCCGACTTGGATTGCCCATATGAAAAATCTACGTGTTTTAGGTCTAAACATTTTTAAACAAGTTGTTTTACCTGTAGAATTAGCATCATTAAAACAGCTTGAAGTATTAAGTATTAGCGGTTGTGAATTTTCTGAAAAAGTATCTGAAGACTTTAGAAATATGAATTTAAAGAAGTTGGTATACTGGACCTCTAAATTTAATGGTAGTAATATGAAATCTGAACTCTATGAACCCTTAGAAAACAAATTGGTATCTCAAAGAGAGTTTGATGACGAAGATAGTGAAGCGCCTTTTAGAATCTAAAGGTATACACTTTATTGCAAAAAAAAGAGCTTCATAGAAATATGAAGCTCTTTGAGCGAGAGACCAGGTTCGAACTGGCGACATTCAGCTTGGAAGGCTGACGCTCTACCAACTGAGCTACTCTCGCATTTTGTAATTAAATTACTTTAATTAATGGTATTTCAATATTTAAAATCGTCATGTTTATTTTTAGATTGATGACACTCAATCTGATAAATTTTTAAATTTCGTTTTAATAAAAAAACGTTGTATTAAAAATTATTTGTGGGGAGAGCAGGATTCGAACCTGCGAAGACGTAGTCAGCAGATTTACAGTCTGCCCTCGTTGGCCGCTTGAGTATCTCCCCAAAATTTTAATTCAATATTTCAATTTAATAATAAAAAAACTTCATAATAAAATGAAGTCTTTTTGAGCGAGAGACCAGGTTCGAACTGGCGACATTCAGCTTGGAAGGCTGACGCTCTACCAACTGAGCTACTCTCGCAGTATTGGTAAGCGGATGCAAATATATAAATATTTTATAAAATGAACCTAATTTTAAGCACGAGAATTCTAAAGAATTTATGATTTTTAATTCTTGAAAATTAAAAGACTTATTGGTAGGTGATTAAGGTTGTTTTTTGCTTATTAAAAATACTTCTAAAGAGAGAAATAAAAAGCTGAATAGGAATTTTTAAGATAATCTGATTAGATTAAGCTTTTAAGACTGTAATATAATA
The DNA here is from genome assembly GCF_019278425.1 of Winogradskyella sp. HaHa_3_26. Lineage (NCBI taxonomy): Bacteria > Pseudomonadati > Bacteroidota > Flavobacteriia > Flavobacteriales > Flavobacteriaceae > Winogradskyella > Winogradskyella sp. HaHa_3_26. Next base: position 3,470,104 of record NZ_CP058981.1, read on the forward strand.
ACCGTTTTTAAACGAGAAGAAATAATAAAATCCTCCCCTTTATCGCTAAAGGGGAGGTGTATTTTTTTATTTTTTTGATTCTGCAACAGAAACCTTACGGAATTCTTTTAACAATTTTTCTAATGCTAAAGATGATTTTCTAGCTCTAGTTCCAGCAGCTTTGTTTCCGCTTTCTAATTGTAAGTTTGCATCAGTTTGAAATGATTCAATTGTACTTTGGATGTTTTCGATTAATTCTTTCATATGTTCTTTGTTAAAATTTTAATTTGAAAAGGCGAAAATATAATTATTCCGTTGAATAACATATAAACAGGGGTTAAAATATAGCTAAAGTTCATTTAGAATAAATAAGGAAATTAAAGTGACAGATGTATTTAATGTCTTTTTTAGCTTTCTTAGTTTCTTAATGTGCTCTAGTTTAGTTGTGTATGTTTGTTTTTTTAATATGAATACGCAATGGTTATAAATTAAAATATTTTAGAATGAATGTTAAAATAAAAAGGCCTTATTCGCAAATAAGAGCTTTTTGTGATTATTTAATAATATTCTTTTATGAAGAAATACGATTAATTGTTTTTACTTTTTTCAGATTGTGATTTGTTGCTGTTAAATTTCCATACTAAAGCTACTAAAGCAATTGCAGGGATAACTAACCATGCCCATTCTCCCATAAAAGAGTCATGAGAATGATGTTCTACACCTGGGTGTGCTAATAAAATTTGAGAACTTATTACGAATAATAAAATTGAAAATACTTTTTTCATTGTTTAGAGTTTTAAGAGTTAATATTGAGTTTGCTTATAACCTGATAAGGCGTTTGATTTGTTTCTTTAGCCAGTCTTTGTACATCGTCAAATTCAGGCTTAATTTTTGTGTGATTTGTAGGTGTCGTTGTTTCTTTAACTTCAATTTCACCTAATGCTGTTTGCTTTTTTACTTGTACTCTTGGCAGTTCAATTCGATCTATAGGGAAATAACGAAGTCCAATAGTACTCGTATTATCAAATAGATAATTTGATACTTTTTTTAATTCATCTTTAGGAAGAATAACACTTAATAAAAAAGCGAATCTTCCTTTTTTCATAAGTTGTTGTGTTATACTAAAATCTACAGCTCCTGAAGTTAATAAACCATCTTGAAAGTCATTACCTAAGTATTCTGGAGACATATCGTCTATAGAAGCTTCTAATTGAAGGTAAGTGTCTTTCTCAGCTTCATCTTCAATTAAAGAAATACGAACCACATTAGCATTATGAAAATCTTTTTTGCCCGGTCCGTAAGCTGTTTTTATTGGAGTGTAAGCTTTACTTTTAAAATCTGGATTAAGATATCTTAAAATAGCAGCACCTGTTGGTGTAATCTTTTCACCTTCTTCATTACCAGGGTAAATAGGCATACCTTGAAGTAATTCTGCGGTAGCAGGAGCGGGAACCGGTAACATACCGTGTTGTGTTTTTACAATTCCAAAACCGGTACAAATAGGTGTGCAATATACTTTTGAAATATTCAACTTATCAATTAACACAGCATTTCCAACAATATCTATAATAGAATCGACTCCACTTATTTCATGAAAGTGAATGGTTTCTAATGGCATATTGTGAATTTTAGACTCGGCTTCTCCTATCATTAGAAAAATCTCGTGTGCTATTTTCTTTGCATTAGCGCTGATATGTGCATTGTCAATTATTTTTTTAATATCACTTAAATGACGATGTGCTCCATGATGGTGATCGTGAGAATGCTCATGCTCATGCTCATGTTCATGTTCATGTGAATGTGAATGGTCGTCATGGCTGTGCGAGTGATCATGACTATGCGAATGATCATGGCTATCTGCATGACCGTGACTATGTGAATGATCATGAGAATGAGAGTGTCCATGATCATCATGTTCATGGCTATGCGCTGTGCCTCCCTCTACATTTAAATCTAAGACTTCAACATACTTGCATGTAATCCCATTTTTATCGGCCTCTTGGATTTCTATTTTACCATCAGGTAAATGTAAATCTTTAGGTAAATTTAGTAATTTGTCGTAATCACCGAGCAATTCACTAAAAGCACTCAAAAACATGTTCCCTGAGAGTCCCGAAAAAGCTTCTATATATATTGTTTTCATTTTTCTATTAGTTTTAACATTCTAAAAGCACTCATGGCGGCTCCATAACCATTATCAATATTGACTACGGTAATTCCGTTTGCACAACTGGCAAGCATGGCACGTAATGCCGTTTCTCCATCTTTTGCAGTTCCGTAACCTACAGAAGTTGGTACAGCAATAATAGGCTGGGGGAGAAGTCCACCAACAACGGTTGGTAATGCGCCTTCAAAACCTGCAACGATAATTAAAATATCGAATGTTTTTAAGATTTCTAATTTGTCTAACAAGCGGTGTAAACCTGCAACGCCTACATCATGAATTACACGAGATTTAATTCCCATATATTCTAAAGTATAAAAGGCTTCATTGGCAACACCAATATCTGAACTTCCTGCGGAAACAATTCCTATTTTAGCAGATGTGTCTTTTGATATTTCTATGTGAGAAAGCATAAAAATTTCAGATTCCTCATCATAAAAGGCTGTTTTAAATGTTTTTAATAACACTTTTGCTTTTTTAGCTTGCAGCTTTGTTACGAGTACGTTTTTATTTTTTTCAACATAATCTTTCAATAAATCAGAAAGTAATGCCACGCTTTTTGAGGCTCCGAAGATGACTTCTTCAAAACCTAAACGGCGTTTTCTGTCTTCATCTATGATAAAGGCTTTATCCATTTAATACTCTATTTAATTTACCAGAAACAAATCCTTCTTCATCTATTGTGACTTTAGAGAAACCTAAGGCTTTTATTTCTTTAGTGATTTGGTTAAATTGACTTTTTAATACTTCTAATTCTGTTACAGGAACTTCTATGGAAGCTTCTTCTCCTTTATATCTGACTCTAACATTATTGAAGCCAAATCTGTTTAAAACATATTCAGCATGCTCAATTTGTTTCAGTCTTTCATTATTTACAGCAGTTCCATAAGGAATTCTAGAACTTAGACACGGACTTGGTGGCTTAAAAGCGGTTTCTAAACCTAAGGAGTTGGCCATTTCTATAACTTCTGCTTTTGTAATATTAAGTTCGGCTAAAGGAGACTTTATTTGGTGATTTTTAGCGGCTTCTAAACCGGGACGATAATCTCCTAAATCATCTAAATTAGTGCCGTTTAAAATGGTGTATTCAGGATAGCGTTCCTGAATAATATCTACCATAGCTTCGTAAAGATGCGTTTTACAGAAAAAACAACGATTTGTCGGATTTGCTGTATAATTAGGATCTTCTAATTCGGTAGTTTTAATAACCTCTAAGTTTATGTTGTGTGTCTTACAAAAGTCCGTTGCGATTTTAAAATCCTTAGATTTTAGACTTTCTGAATTAGAGATTAATCCAATAGCAGCATCACCAAGCACTAATTTTGAAACATACAACACAAGGGAAGAATCTACACCTCCAGAAAATGCTGTAACGGTTCCTTTATGGTCTTTAAACCATTGTTTTAGCAATGCTAATTTTGACATATATTGATTTTTGTTTTTACTGAATGATTAAATTATTAAGCTTTATTACCTTTTTCGTCAACAGTATAGACTTTAAAACCATCAGCATTTGATTGTTCTATCTCAAAAGTGAAAGGCTTATCTTTTAAAACTTGTGGTTGATGCTTAACAGTCCCTAAAATATTTCCATTAGAAACAATTTCGTAATGAGATATAGGGTTTTCTGCAGCATAAGCGGTTTGCCAAGTAAGTTTTGTTCTTCCATTAACAACTTCTTGCTTAAGGTCTCTAGGTCCTGTCATATCTATTTTATCAAGCTGAAAGAAATTTGTTCGTTCTCCTGCTGCCTTTGCTGTTTTAGCTTCTATTTCAAGTCTTCTTTCTTTAGACATTGCATCAGGTTTTACTTGAGATGCATAATAATTTTGAGTTAACTGACATTTAAGAGGATCTTCATCTATTTTACCAATTCCTATAATTAAAGTATCTACACCAGGTGTGGTTAATACATATTCTATAAGATCGCTACTTGGCAATTCTGCAGAACCTACTTTACGATAAATTTGACTTGGTTTTCTAGAGAAACCTGGCACTTCTTTATACATGGTTCCTGCTCCAAAAACTTTCATACCAATAACACCTATTCCTTTTGCTTTAGCTAGTGGAATTACATTGTGTTTCATATTAAAATACAAGTGATCATTCGAATTAACTGACACTAATAAAGCATCTAGTAATCCATATTTATCACGTTGCATAAAGTCAATCATGGCTTCAGGATTATTATGTCCTGAAAACCCGATGTGTTTCAATAATTTTTCGTTTTTAGGATTTGTTCCTGTAAGATTGGTGCCATCTCTAAAATCTCTTAATACCACTAGAGCTCCAAAATTTTCATCTGGTTTAATTGGTGTTTCAATACCTTTGTATAATATATCGTTTTCCTCGATAGCTTGTAAAGCATGAACCATAACGATATCTACATAAGAACCTTCTGGATAGTAGCCTTTTCCATCACCAAAAAGTTGAGTCATAGTTCTTCTTATATCGTCTGCAGCTGTTTGCACATCTTCACCATTAGATTTGTTTCTTACATTTTCAACTTCTTTCCATCCTGGTTTTCCCCATCTCATTAATGTTTTACTTGTAATGGTAATAGATTCTCTAAGTTTTTTATCGTAATTCGATTTCCCTGGAATTAGGTTCATTTTTTCAAAAGCAGAGTGATAATGCATTTGACTTAGATCGTAAACATTTGATGTGTCATAATAATTTATTCCTAAATCAAAGGCTTTGGTAATAATTTTAACGGGATCGATATCATCTGCTGTCCATTGTATAGATGCTTGTCCGCCTAAACCTAAAGTAGTTACTTTGTTTTTCATACGGCCAAATGGTCTCATCATAGGTGCAGGTGCTTTATCAGAGAAACTAGTTCCTAAAGGTAAAAACAATGCACCGGCAGTGGCCATACTTGATAGTCTTATAAAATCGCGTCTTGAAACTGGATACTTACTTTTCATGTGTTTAGGTTTTCGATGAGCTTCTAAGGTAACAATACTAAAAGTGAACAAAGATGAGTTTAAATCTATTAAGTTTTTTTTAACATGATAATGAAGTTTAAGGTTAATCCTACAAATATTTGGGTTAATATTGTAGATATAAAGTGTTTTAAACTGTGCTATATCGTTTAAGCATTAAGCTTTTTTTAAGAGTATTTTTTATGGTTTTTAGACTTTAGTTTCTTATCTTTTATTTTAAAGTATGCTACTTTGAAATAAAAGTTGTTCTTATCAGTTTAAATATTATGAGAGTAATAAAGTGGATTAAGTATTAAATAAATCAAAACCTAGATTTAAAATTCGGATTTCTATTAGTGATACTGTATATTCACGCCCTAACAATAATTTAGAAGCCCTGAAATATTATAAAATATTTTCAGGTTACATGAATCAGAAAGGATATGCTTCTAAATAAATAGCTTTTTTTAAAATTAAAATAAATGGATTTTACTAACCCTTTAGTATACGGAGTTCCGTGTTTTTTAGGTCTTATTGCCTTAGAGCTTACATACAGTAAGACTTCAGATGATAAGAAAAACCTTTACGATTGGAAAGATTTAACATCTAGTGTATTATTAGGTTTAGGATCTGCAGTACTTGCAGCACTAATAAAGACACTTTCTATAATTACTATTTTTTATTATGCAGATGAATTATTTAACCCATTAGTAAATGGTGTTAGAACTAATATTTTTGGATATGAATCGTTTGGCTATGCTTGGTATGTATGGTTGTTATGTATGCTATTAGATGATTTTAGCTACTACTGGTTTCATAGACAAAACCATATGGTCCGTTTTTTCTGGGCAGCACACATTGTACATCACTCTTCAGATAATTTTAATTTAGGAACCGCTGTTCGTAACGGTTGGTTTACTCTTTTTTATAAACCTTTCTTTTATGTTTGGATTATAATGATTGGTTTTCCGCCAGAAATGCTTGTTGTTTGTTTAGGAATTGAGGCGCTGTGGCAATTTCAATTACATACGCAATACATTAAGAAAATGGGCTTTATAGAAAAGATATTAAATACCCACACAATGCACCAAGTACATCATGCTCGTAATTTGGAGTATATGGATAAAAATCATGGTGGTTTTCTAAATGTTTTTGATCGAATTTTTGGAACTTGGAAAGAATTAGATGAATCTATTGATATTGAATATGGTGTTTCAACACCTCCAGATTCTTATAATGTGTTTATAATTTTAACCCATGAGTATAAGAACATTTGGGATGATACTAAGAAATCTAAAAATTGGTATCATAAATTAATGTATGTCTTTGGACCTCCAGGTTGGAGCCATGATGGAAGCACGTTAACAGTAAAGCAAATGAGAAAAGAGCTTGCTGAAGAAGCTAAAAAGGGAAATATACAAAGTGCCTAAATCTATGTTATAAGTTTATTGATAGAAGTAGAGTTCCTACAACCCATAATGTAGTAGATAAGATACCTCCAATAATTAGGAAGTGTTTAAATTTATAAGCTCCAGTTCCATATATAAGTGTATTAGTTTGATAACCTACAGGTGTGAAAAAACTAAAATTTGCACCAAACATTACGGCGAGTAAGAAAGATTTTACGTCTAAATTTAATCCGCTTGCGACTGCAATAGCAATAGGTGCCATAATAATTGCAGTTGCATTGTTAGATATAACTCCTGATAATAGTATTGTGATTCCAAAAAGTAATCCTAAAACTACTATTGGATTTTGATTACTCATTAAGGTTAATAAATGTTCTGATAACCAAATATCTGCACCACTATTAGTCATGGCAGTTCCTAGAGGAATCATGCCAGCAAGTAAGAATATAATCTGCCAATTTACTTTTTGATAAACGCTTTCAAGTTTAATACTATTAGTTAAAAGCATCATAGCAACACCAGCTAAAGAAGCTGTTAATATGGTTAGTACACTTGTTGCTGCTAATGCAATCACTCCAAGTAGTATTAATAAGGCTACAGTTGTTTTAGACTTAGCAATATTGGGTTTAAATTCATGTTCATTTAATATCGCTATATTTTCAATATTATATAGATCAGAAATCTTATGTTCTTGCATCTCTAATAAAACACGATCACCAGGCTTTAGGTTGATGTCTTCTATGTTTTTTCGTAATAAACGCTCTTTTGTATTTCTTAAATTTCTTCGCTTTTTAATGGCAATAGGGAATGCTCCTTCAAAAGAAATCCTTCTCAAGTCTTTTAAGGTTTTACCAATTAGGTTAGAGCCAGGTAGAATAAGTGTTTCTATGTAGGTTACATCATTTTTTTCTGTGTCATTATCTATTGTATTAACGTTTTCTAATTGTTGCTTTTGTCGTTTTTCATTCAGGACAAATCCATTTTTTTTAAGAATAGATTGAAAGTTCTCCAAATTACTCATTAACACTAAATTATCTTTAGCTTTTAATTTTATGTATTTACCAGGATCATTAATCACTTGCTGATCTCTAATTAATTTAAGGATTTTAGAATCTTCTTGATTTAGAAATTCTATGTCTCCAAATTTTTCTCCAAGTAAAGGAGAATCTTCAGTTACTTTAATAGTAAAAACATAAGAATCTATATGATAATCCGTGTTTAGATTGTTCTTTTTATTCTTTGGTAAGAAGCGAGAGGCAATGGTCATTATAACCAGGCCAATAGCTAAAAATATAAGACCGTACCATGAGAATTCAAAAAAGGTAAAAGATTCAACACCTTGTTTTTTCGCAATTGCGTTAACGATAAGGTTGGTTGATGTTCCCATAAGTGTGCAACTACCTCCTAAAATTCCAGCAAAAGATATTGGCATTAATAATCGAGAAGAAGAGAATCCACATTTTTCGGATAGTCTTGTAATTATTTTAATAAAAATAATAACGACAGCTGTAGTGCTAATAAAAGCAGATATACTCGCTGAAATAAGCATAAATGTTGGAGTTAATAAAATGAGAGGTAATATCTTTAGTTTTTTAATACCATCAGAAAGTAATTGAATCACTCCATTTTCTTCAAGACCAACAGCAAGTATCATTAAAGCTAAAACGGTAACTGTTGCAGGGTTTGCAAAGCCGCTGATAGCTTCTTCTGGAGTTGTTAATTGAAGCAATACCAAAGCAACTATTATAAAAAAGGCAATTTTATCTACAGGAAAAAACTCCGTGATAAATAAGATAATACTTATCCCTATTATAATAAAGACTAAAATTATTGAAAGCTCCATAGATTTTAATGCCAGAATTTAAATTTAGTGACAGAAGAAATAGAAGAGGTGCTCATTAAGATATTTAATTGCTTTGATTACAAATCGAACATTTTTAATTCTTTTTAGATTAGTTTAAGCCGTATATGAGTTAATGAAGCTCGGTTCAATTAGAGATCTTTGTTTTTTAATCTAAACCATCTAAAATTTTCGATTTCGTATGACTAAATTGAGTTTTAACCACCGACTAATTAAAACAATGGCTTTCATTGTTCTTTCATTTTTTACAATATCTACAGTACAATCACAAGCATATACCAAGCAAGAATTAGAAGATTCCTTGGCTACACAACCTTATTTTTCAATACACAAGGATAATTTCTTTGTTACTGGTGTTCCTACAAATAAGACAATAAATAGTTCTACGGCGAATGCTAAATATCAAATTAGTTTTAAACAGATATTAACTCGAAGTAAATTGCCGTTAGATACCTATTTGTATATGACATATACTCAAAAAGCATTTTGGAATATTTATAAAGAATCATTTCCGTTTAATGATATAAATTTTAATCCATCGATTGCTTTAGGTAAAGTTTTTTACGATAAAAATGAACGCTTAAAAGGAATAGGTACTTTAGCTTTTGAGCACGAATCTAATGGTAGAGATAGCTTAGCTTCTCGAAGTTGGAATCGTATAAGTTTAGAATATACCACAGGAATTTCTAAAAATACAGTCGCTAGTTTTAAAGCATGGGTGCCATTTTCTCATAAAGAAGGAAACCCAGACCTTTTAGAATATGTTGGATTAGGAGAAGTAAATATCTCGCATACTTATCAGCCCGATAAGTTAATTTTTGATTTAAGATTGCGAAAAGGTTTAAATTTTAAAGCCAAAGGTTCGGTTAGAGCAAGAGTTTATTATAATCCATTTGGTAACAATATCTCTAATCAATACTTAATGTTAGAATGGTATGTTGGGCAAGCTGAAGGGTTGTTAAATTATGAACAATCACAAAGTATGATTAGGGTTGGTTATGTGATTAGAACCAATGAATTTAAGTGGTTTAACGGTAAAAGTAAAAAGACTATAAATTAATTTCCTTTAACCCGTTTCCATAAATCTGATATTAATTTTTTGCCGTCTCGTTGTGTTTTTTCCTGTTCAATAAAGTTAATATTTCCTGCGGTATCTGTATCAATCAAATATTTAAAAACAAAATTTTGAGATTGAGGTTCCGTACTTAATAACCCAAATCGTAGATCATTATAATATAATTTATTTTCAGATTTAGTAATCGTATACCAACCTTCAGAAATCGCAATCATGCGTTTTACCTTTTCATTATTGATTAAATCTCCTAATAATTCGTGATTTTTAGGATAGGTTTCAAAGGAGATAGGTTTAGTGTCAAAAAAGGAATAAGTTCCTAATAAATAGTTGTTTTCGGTTTCAACATTCGCATTCCATAGAATGGTATTTAGTGCAGATGGTCTGGTGTCTATTTGTTTATAATTGATATTTTGATTTAATAATGCATCTTCAAACTGATTTATAGCCAAGTCTTTTAAAATAAAAGTGAATGCTAAATATGCCGTACTTAAAGTAAGACCAATTCCGTTGTATAAACGCCTTTTTTCTGAAGTTCGTTTTTGAAACATTGTTAGAATTAAGAACACTAAAAACGGGACAGTATACAAAGGATCAATTACAAAAATAGTTTTAAATGCGAGTCTTAAATCTAAAGGCCAAAAGAATTGTGTTCCCCAAGTGGTATGTGCATCTAGCATTGGGTGTGTTATTAAAGCCCAAAAGAATAACCAAGACCAACCTTTAAAATCTTTATATTTTTCATAGCGTGAAACGATCCAACCAAATATTGGAGCAAAAATCACAGAAAATAAAATTGAATGTGTAAATCCACGGTGTATTGCCAAAGCAGAAACTGTATCTGTAAAGTGAGAAGCAAATACATCTAAATCTGGAATTGTACCTGCAATAGCTCCATATAAAATGGCTTTATTACCTACTTTTCTTCCTAAAACAACTTCTCCTACAGCTGCTCCTAATACGATTTGTGTGAGTGAATCCATAATGTTTTCAAAGATAATCTTTAGTATTAAAGTATGCTATAGAAGTTTGTTATATAGTTAAGATTGTATTAAAGTGGTCATTTGTAATTATCCAATAAAATGTAAGCAGATGTATAAAATGTAGCTTTTTAGAGAGGGTAATTACTGTAACATAAGTTGCTTAACTTAAAGTTTAAAGTTTGTAACTTTATTTAAATTTCTTCGTAAAATGAAAAATAGTATTTTAATACTTGTTTTAGTCCTTGTTTCTGTGAGTTGTAATTCTAATAAAAAAGAAGAAAATTCATATAGCAAGGTTAATAAAATTGAATCAGATCACCCAGGTAAAAAATTAATGGAGACCAATTGTTATGTCTGTCACAGTTCTACAGCTAGTGAAACAGATAGAATAGGACCACCGATGATAGCCATAAAAAGACGTTATTTAAGAAATGAAATGACTAAGGAACAATTTACAGCTTCAATGCAAGCTTGGATTAAAAATCCTTTAGAAGAAAACGCAAAAATGCTAGGTGCAGTTAAAAGATATGGGGTTATGCCTAAACAGCATTTTCCTGAAGAAACTATCGCTGAAATTTCAGAATATATGTTTGATTTTGAAATAGATCAACCCGAATGGTTTGAAGAACATTACAATAAAGGAAATAGAAATCAAAAGGGGAGAGGAATGAGTAATGGACAAGGAAATAAGAAGGGAATGCAACAAGCTCAATCTAATTTTGAAGATTTACCATATGGCGAACGTGGTTTAAAATATGCTTTAGCAACAAAGGCTGTTTTAGGTAAAAACTTAATGGGAACCATTCAGAAAAAAGGAGTGTTAGAAGCATTAGCTTTTTGTAATGCACAAGCATACCCTTTAACAGATAGCATGGCGGTTGTGCATAATGCAAGTATTAAACGTGTGACAGATCAACCAAGAAATCCAAAGAATAAAGCAAATGCAGAAGAATTAGTTTATATTAACACCTTTAAAAGCATGGTTGCTAGTAACAAAGAAGTAGAACCAATTGTAAAAGAATTAGAAAATAAAGTAAGGGTTTACTACCCAATTACGACAAATGCCATGTGTCTGCAATGTCACGGAAAACCAAATGAAACCATAGAAAAATCAACATTAACAAAAATCAAGAGTTTATACCCTACGGATAAAGCTATTGGTTATAATGTAAATGAAGTTAGAGGAATTTGGAGTATTAATTTCGATAAATAAATTCAAGTCAGGTATGAGTAAATTTTCAGAAATAATAAATCAAGATAAAGCTGTTTTAGTCGACTTTTTTGCAGAATGGTGCGGCCCTTGCAAAATGATGAGTCCTATTTTAAAGCAAGTTAAAGACGATTTAAGTGATGGTGTTTCCATTATAAAAATAGATGTCGATAAAAACCAAGCTTTAGCAGCTAAATATCAAGTTAGAGGTGTGCCAACACTACTGTTGTTTAAAAATGGAAAACAAGTTTGGAGACAATCTGGAGTACTTCAAAAGAATGAGATAATTGATGTTATTCGTTCTAAAAATTAAGATCATAAAGACAAGATAATTGATGTCAATATGAAAAACAACCCAGCAGATTTTTGGAACGATCGTTTTAATAACGAAGAATTTGTTTATGGTACACAACCTAATGTCTTTTTTAAAGAAGCGCTAGATAAGTTAAAAGCAGGAACGCTTCTTTTGCCAGCAGAAGGAGAAGGTCGTAACGCTGTTTATGCCGCTACAAATAATTGGAATGTTTCTGCTTTTGATATCAGTAAAAGCGGAAAAGAAAAAGCATTGCTTTTGTCTAAACAAAATAATGTTTCAATAGCTTATGATGTCGTTGGCGTATTAGATTATACAAGCGATAAACAATTTGATGTTATAGGTTTATGTTATACGCATTTCCCTATAGATATTCGTAAACAAGCAAACCAACACCTATTAAAATTTCTTAAAAAAGGAGGTATAGTTATTTTTGAAGCTTTCTCTAAAGCGCAATTAAAAAATAATTCTGGTGGTCCTAAAAACGAAGCAATGTTATTTTCTATAGAAGAGATAAAACAAGAGTTTAAAGGTTTAGAATTTAAATTTTTGGAAGAAAAAATAGTAGAACTCTCAGAAGGTGAATTTCATAAAGGAAACGCAGACGTTATTCGGTTTATAGGTGTAAAACTATAAATGTATTTATACTGTGATGAGTGCTTTATATTATTGTGTTTTAGATTTAGTTATTAGACTTAATACCAAATATCTTTCCGTTGTAATTTTAACTAAATAGAACTTAAAAATTGTAACAAATGTAACGTAGCAAAACTTTCAAAAAGCATAACTTTGTATTATCCAAAATAAAGTTTATGGAAGACATGATTTTTTACGATAGATTGCAATTTGCATTTACTATCACATTTCACTACATATTTCCACAATTAACCATGGGATTATCCTTAATGATAGTCTATTTCAAATGGAAATACCTCAGAAATAAAATTGAAAAATATAACAATGCAGCAAAGTTTTTTATGAAAATCTTTGCCATTAATTTTACAATGGGTGTCGTTACAGGGATTCCAATGGAATTTCAATTTGGTACCAATTGGGCAAAGTTCTCTGAATTAACAGGTGGTATTATCGGTCAGACCTTAGCCATGGAAGGTATGTTTTCTTTCTTTTTAGAATCCTCATTTTTAGTACTATTTATTTTTGGTGAGAAATTAATGGGACAAAAACTACATTTCTTAACTGGTTTTTTAGTCTTTTTAGGTTCTTGGGCAAGTGGTTGGTTTATTTTAGCCACCAATGCTTGGATGCAACATCCTGTAGGTTATGAGATCTTAGATAATGGAAAATTTGTATTAGACAATTTCTCAGCACTTTTCACTAACCCTTGGTTATTACCAGCTTTCTTGCATAATCAAATGGCATCTGTTGTAACGTCGGCTTTTGTGATGGCAAGTATCGGAGCTTTTTATATTTTAAGAGATAAGCATTCTGAATACGGAAGATTATTTTTAAAAACAGGTGTTGTTTTTGGATTAATATCTAGTGTTTTAGTAGCTTTTCCTACAGGAGATTGGAATGCAAAAAATGTTGCTAAACATCAGCCAGGAGCTTTTGCAGCAATGGAAGGTATTTTTGAAACAGAAGATGCTGGTGCAGAAATAGTCCTTATTGGTCAACCCAATATGGTAGAAAAAAAGTTAGACAATAAAATTGCCGTTCCTAATATCTTAAGTTTTTTAACCTATCAAGAATGGCATAGACAGATTCCAGGAATGGATCAATTTGAAGAAGATGAATTGCCAGATAATATTCCGGCGCTGTATTATTCTTATCATATTATGGTCGGTTTGGGTACTATTTTTATAGGGGTTATGGCTTTATCACTTTTCTTTTTATGGCGTAAAAAACTATACAACTTAAAGGCCTTACTTTGGACTATCATGTTTTTGGTACCATTTCCGTACATCGCAAATATTACCGGTTGGTACACTGCAGAATTAGGAAGACAGCCTTATTTAGTTTATGGCTTGTTAAAAACAAGCGATGGTATTTCACCAACGGTTTCATCTGGGAATACCTTATTTACTTTACTCGGTTTTGTTGCTTTATATATGCTTTTAGGATTGTTATTTTTAGTCTTAGTTGGTAAAACTATTAACCACGGTCCAACACCTCAAAAACATTAATTATGGAAATATTTTGGTACATAGCAATAGGAATTGTCCTAACCGTGTTTTTTATTTTAGACGGTTATGATTTTGGTGCGGGAATTATTCATTTATTTTTTGCGAAGGAAGAAAAAGATAAAGAAGTCATTACAAAATCTGCAGGCTTATTTTGGGATTCTAACGAAGTTTGGTTAGTGGCTGTAGGAGGTATGCTTTTTATGGCGTTCCCAACATTTTATGCCTCTGTTTTTAGTGGATTTTATTTGCCACTAATAATTGTGTTATGGTTAATTATTTTTAGAGCCATCGGATTAGAGTTTAGAGGGCAATTTAAATATCAAATGTGGAAAGATATTTGGGATAAATCCTTTGGTGTTTCTAGTTTGTTATTAGCGTTGTTTTTCGGAATCGCTTTAGGTAATATCGTTAGAGGAGTAAACCTAGGAAGTGTAGAAAATGGCGTGTCTGCTCACGAAGGGCATTATTTCTTCTTACCGTTATGGGACAGTAGCTTTAGTCCATTAACAGACCATCCAGGAGTTATCGATTGGTTTACTATAATAATTGGTTTAATAGCTGTAGTTACTTTAGCAATCCATGGTGCTAATTGGATCATTCTAAAAACCAATTCCTCTATAAATAAGAAACTCAAAGGTGTTATTTTTAAATTAAACATCGCTTTGGCAGCTCTTACCATTTTTTCTTTAGTTGTATGGCAAAACGTGAACCCCAATTCATTAGATAATTTTATTCATAAGCCTTATTTAATGTTATTTCCTGTCATTTATTTAACAGGATTGATAGGATTATTTTTTGTTAAAAAAATTAAAAAGAATAGTCATGCTTTTTTGTTGTCAACTTTGTTGATTTTAGGTGGAATTACCTCTTCATTGGCATCTTTATTTCCAGTAATATTACCTTCAATTAATAATAAGCATGAGGATTTAACCATTTATAATACGTCTGCATCAGAATATGGGTTGTCTGTAGCTTTAATTTGGGGGATTATAGGCTTTGCCTTGATTGTTGTTTACTTTATTATTCAAAAAAGATTAATGAGCGGAAAAATTGACAACATGGATTATGGCCATTAGAATATTCATAATATTATGACAGGAACACTAATCGCATTAATAAGTATTGTAATAGGAATAGTCGCAGCAAACGTAACCGGATATGTTTATAAAAAATATTCATTCGGAGTTATAGGCAATACCTTAATTGGTGTTTTTGGAAGTGTTTTTCTTATCAAATCATTTGGCAGATTAGGCTTCGATCCTTGGTCTATTATGAATGATGGAGACTTTGATGGTGTGCGCTTAATTATTAATTTATTAGTGTCTGCTTTAGGTGGTGTTTTAGGACTTGTTATGACTAAATTTATTTATAACAAAATGAATAAAAAATAACTAATTCGTTGTTTTTTTGCTATGTAACTTTAGTTACGGTTTATTTTTATTTAGAGAATTACCTTTAATAAAAATTAAAAGTAATGTCTAAAATAGTCATATTAGGGGCAGGAATTTCTGGGCATGTGGCAGCGACACATTTACGAAGAAAATTGTCTAAAAAGCACGACGTTGTTGTTGTATCACCTAACAGTAATTATCAATGGGTTCCATCTAATATTTGGGTCGGAATTGGTAGAATGAAATCTGAAAAAATATTATTCCCATTAGCACCTTTATATAAAAAGAAAGGGATTGGTTTTAAACAAGCAAAAGCCATTTCGTTTCATCCTGAAGGCGATAATACAGAACAGAAACCTTATGTGTTATCAGAATATGTTGTTGGTGATAACAAAGGTCAACAAGAAAAAATAACTTACGATTATTTAATCAATGCTACAGGACCAAAATTAAATTTTGAAGCTACTGAGGGTTTAATTCCTGGAAAGAATAAAACCTATTCTGTTTGTACTTATACTCACGCAGATCATGCATGGCAAGGTTTAAGCGATGTTATTCAACAAATGAAAGCTGGTAAAAAAGCGAAAATATTAATCGGTACGGGGCATGCTAAATCAACTTGTCAGGGTGCCGCTTTTGAATATATTTTAAATGTTGAAGAAGAACTTAGAAAGCATAAAGTAAGAGACATGGCTGAAATTACTTGGATTGCTAATGAGCATGAATTGGGTGATTTTGGAATGGATGGTGTTTTGATGAGTTATGGTGATATGATTATGAAATCGAGTGAATTGGTCGAAATGATTTTTGAAGACAGAGACATCAAATGGATTATTGGAGCAGCCGTTAATAAAATTGAAGATGGCTTAGCACATTACGAAACTTTAGAAGGCGATTATAAAACAGAATCTTATGATTTTGCGATGTTAATTCCTGCATTTTCAGGTCATGGTTTTAAAGCTTACGATAAAAATGAAAATGATATTACAGAAAAACTCTTCAAAGGATTTATGATTGTAGATGCCGATTATACACCAAAACCTTACGAAGAATGGAGTGTAAAAGATTGGCCAGAAACCTACCAAAACCCAAGTTATAAAAATATTTTTGCACCAGGTATTGCTTTTGCACCACCACATACCATTTCTAAACCTCGTAAAAGTAAAAACGGAACTGATATTTTTCCTGCACCACCAAGAACAGGAATGCCGTCTGGTATCACCGCAAAATTAGTCGCAGAAAATATCATTGATACCATTAAAAATGGTAATGAGTCTTTAAATCATAAAGGTTCTATGGGGAATATGGGAGCTGCTTGTATTGCTTCAGCAGGATTTGGTTTCTGGAAAGGAAGTGGTGTAAGTATTACAACGTTTCCAATAGTTCCAGATTTTGAAAAATATCCAGATTCTCATGGTAGACATTTAGGAAAAACATTTGGAGCAATTGGTTTAGCAGGTCATTGGCTTAAGCTAATGTTGCACTATGCTTTTATTTACAAAGCTAAAATGAGACCATTTTGGTGGTTGATTCCTGAATAAACAATTATAAAGTCCCGTATTTAGTAAACAATAAATTAAGTATTAAAAAAAATATCATGAAAAGAATATCACCAAGAATGCGATTTAGAATGATGAATCCTTTTCTCCAGTTTTTTAAGTTTATAATTTTGAGTATAAAAATTATGGTTATTGTAGCAGGAGGACATGGAGGCACAAGAAATATTAACAGATAGATTATCTGATTTTTTTAGTTGTTTTTAAAAGCACTCATTTTTATAATGCGTGCTTTTTTAATTTTAAACCAAATCCATATTATAAAATCCACCACAGTTTTTCTTTCGTTTTTTAGAAAATTTAGTGATTAAATAAGCGGTGATAATTAAGTTTCGTAATTCACACAAATCAGAAGATAATTCCGAGTGGTCATATAAACGTTTGTTGTCTTTATGAAGCACACTCAAACGCTTTTCGGCACGTAATAAACGCTCGTTAGATCTTACAATACCCACATAATTACTCATTATAGTTTTAACTTCATTTTTATCGTGTGTAATTAAAATGTTTTCCATGTTTTTAATCACGCCGCTATCATTCCATTCGGGAATTCCTTTTGGCATCGTCACGTTTTTAAATTTTTTATGAACATGAAGATAAGCTCGATGTGCGTAAACCAAACCTTCTAATAAAGAATTCGAAGCCAATCGGTTGCCACCATGTAACCCGGTTCGGGTAACTTCACCACACGCATATAAGTTTTTAATAGAAGTTCTTGCACTTTTATTAACTTTAACACCACCACAGATGTAATGAGAAGCCGGTAAAACAGGAATGTAATCTGTTCTAATATCGATACCAAGTGAAGCACATTTTTCGGTAATATTAGGGAAATGAGCTTTAAATTTTTCAAAATCTAAATGGGTACAATCTAAGTACACATGTGGCCAACCACTTTTCTTTAATTCATTATCAATAGCTCTGGCTACAATATCTCTCGATGCTAACTCTTCGCGATCATCATAATTGTGCATAAACGCTTTACCATCAATGGTTCTTAATTTTGCACCAAAACCTCTTACGGCTTCAGAAATTAAAAAAGCTGGGTATTCGCCTGGATTATACAATGCCGTTGGGTGAAACTGAATAAACTCTACATCAGCAATTTCTGCTTTGGCTCTATACGCCATGGCTAATCCATCACCTGTTGCTACTTTTGGGTTGGTTGTTGTTTCATAAACTTGTCCGCTACCGCCAGAAGCCAACATGGTAAATTTACTTACAAAGGTTTTTACAACCGCTTTTTTTTCATCTAAAACATAAGCCCCAAAACAAGATATTTTAGAGTGGCGCTTGGTCTTTGTTTTTTTAGCCTGATGTTCTGTAATAAAATCAATAGCGTAATGATGCTCTAAAAACTCAATATTCGGTTGCGCATTAACTTGAGCAATTAAAGCCCGTTCAATTTCTGCACCAGTAACATCAGTATGATGTAAAATGCGGTTTTGAGAATGGCCACCTTCACGACCTAAATCGTATTCGCCTGCATCATTTTTATCAAATTTTGTTCCCCAATCTATTAATTCTCGCAAGCGGTCAGGAGCATGTTTTACCACCATTCTCACCACTTTTTCATCACACAAACCATCACCAGCAATTAAAGTATCTTGTATATGCTGTTCAAAGCTATCAACCGTTTTATCATAAACCGTTGCAATACCACCTTGAGCGTATTTAGTATTCGATTCTGTTTTTTCATCTTTGGTAATAATAATGATCTTAGAATCTTTATATTGAATTGCAATTTTTAAAGCAAAAGTTAAGCCTGAAACTCCAGAGCCAATAACTAAAAAATCGCATTCTATTATTTTTTTTTCACTTACCATTTTATATACTTATTTTGAAAGTTCTAACATTCTTTCAATCGAAACAATCGCCTTTTTAGCTAATTCAGCATCAACCTCAATGTTGGGCAATTCGTGTTTAATACACAAGTAAAGCTTTTTTAAGGTATTCATTTTCATATAAGCACATTCACTGCAGGCACAAGTGTTATCTTCTTTTGCAGGAGCAGGAATGATTTCTTTGTCAGGATTTTCTTGAAGCATTTGAAATAAGATTCCGGCTTCAGTCGCTACTATAAATTTTGTTTTATTACTGTTTTTTACATAGTTTAATAAGCCAGCGGTAGAACCAATATATTTAGCTACTCTTAATAAATGAGCTTCCGATTCGGGATGCGCTATAATCTCAGCATCAGGATGTGCTTTATGTAGTTCTATTAATTTTTCCATAGAAAAAGCTTCATGGACAAGGCAAGACCCATCCCATAAAACCATATTACGTCCTGTTTCTTTATTTAAATAAGCACCCAGATTTCTATCGGGTGCAAAAATAATGGGCTGTTCTTTAGGTATAGAATCCACTATTTTTTTAGCATTAGATGACGTACAGACATAATCGCTTAAGGCTTTTATTTCTGCGGAACAATTAATATAAGTTACTACGACATGGTTTGGATATCGTTTTTTAAATTCTGAAAACTTATCTGGCGGACAAGAATCGGCTAAAGAACAACCAGCAAATAAATCAGGAAGTAATACTTTTTTAGTTGGATTTAAAATTTTTGCAGTTTCTGCCATAAAATGTACACCTGCAAAAATAATCATATCCGCATCCGTTTTTGCTGCTTGTTGCGCTAAAGCTAAGCTGTCACCAACAAAATCGGCAATTTCTTGAATTTCGTCTCTCTGATAATAATGTGCAAGAAGAATGGCATTTTTCTCTTTTTTTAATCGCTTTATTTCTTTTACGTAATCAATATTTGGTGTTTCAATATCTAAATACCCTTTTTGTTTCAGGTTTAATTTGGCGGATTCTAATGTTATCATTTCTAATAGGAATCAATGAATAGTTTAAAATAAAGCATACGTCTTTTGCAAAAATAGAGTCTTCCTTTTTTTTAAAACATGATAAAAAACATATAAATATTATGAATTTATATGAGCGATAGTGTGTGAGTGTTGATAAAGTTTTTTTTATAAAAGGCGTTAGGCATAAGATTTATGCTGTAGTGTTTTGTGAATTTAAAAAGTTATAATTAACCAATTCTATGTGATTGATATCGTAATTTTTATTAAATTTAAAATTCTGATGTTACCATATTAATTCCCATAGCGACCATTTTCGTTTTAAGTTTTTCAAATCCTTCATTATCTAATGCTTTAGAGGCATCTTCAATAAAAGTACAGTTAAAACCTTCTTTAAAAGCATCGTAGATTGAAAAATAAACACAAATATCTGAGGCTAAACCGCATAAAAAGAGTTCGGTAGTTCCTTTTTCTTTTAAATAATTTGCCAATCCAGTTGACTTTAAATGTCTATTGTCATAAAACGCACTGTAACTATCAATATTTTTATTTGTTCCTTTTTTAAAAATAGCTTCAAAACTTTCTGTATTTAAATCAGGATGAAATTCAGCGCCTTTTGTGCCTTGCACACAATGATCTGGCCACAGGGTTTGTGGCTTACCGTGAATTTCAATCTCATCAAAATTAGATTTTCCTTTATGATTGCTAGCAAAACTTACATGATTACTAGGATGCCAGTCTTGTGTGCCAATTATCAAATTAAATTTTGGTTGTATTTTATTAATTATAGGTACAATTTGATGTCCATTAGGAACAGGAAGTGACCCATTTGGCATAAAGTCGTTTTGTACATCAATTATCAGTAACGTTTTCATTAGTAGAATTTTTGTACAGGTTTAGTTAAAATTAACTTGGGCAAATTTGCATTAAAATCGCTTAGTGTAAGCAATCACAATATTCATAAAAATAGAGTGAATAAATTTAAGAATATTTTGTCACTCAAAAAACGTAGTGTTAAGAAAGTTCTATTTTTTATTATGAGTATACTTTTTAATAGTGAAATAATAAAGTAAAAAATAGAACGAATTAAAAAAGGAAAAAACGCCAAGTAACATTGGTTACAGACTTAACAAATACATTGTGCTAATTTTGTCATATAAATTAACAATCAATGAAAAAAACTGTTTCTATATTACTGTTATGCTTTGCTTTAAACCTGATGGTGCAAGCCCAACAATTAGTACCTATAACTAAAACAGAGGTCTTATCTAAAGTTTCAGAGAATAATACTTCTATTAAGATTTCTGAAGAAGAATTCAATCAAGCTAAAGCAGATTACAGACAAACCAATGCGGTGTTTTTGCCAAACATTACAGCAAGTCATACTGCTATGGCAACAACAAATCCATTAATGGCTTTTGGCTCTAAATTGAATCAGGAAATTTTGACCTCAAACGATTTTAGTCCAGCGTTATTAAACGATCCTTCACAAATAGAAAACTACGCTACAAAATTCGAAATTCAGCAACCATTAATTAATGTCGATGGTATGTTTCAACGAAAAGCGGCTAAATCTAAAATGGAAGCGATGTCCTTAAAGACGGAACGTACACAAGATTATTTAGCGTTTGAGGTTGAAAAAGCCTACATGCAATTACAGTTGGCTTATAAAGCAGTCGATGTTTTAGAAACAGCATTAGAAGCTGCAAATGCCAATAAACAATTAGCAGATAATAGTTTTAAACAAGGGTATTTACAACGTGCAGATGTCTTAAACGTAGAAGTACGTGTTACGGAAGTTCAAAATCAATTACAATCCGCAAAAAGTAATGTTCAAAATGCCTCAAATTATTTGTCATTTTTAATGAATGATGACACCTATGTGATTTACACACCAACAGATGAATTAAAGGTAACTACAACAACAATAGAGGATAAGTCAATTTCTGAAAACCGTTCAGATATTAAAGCGATGCAATTGGCTTCAAATGCTTATGAAGCTATGAGTAAAGCAGATAAAATGGCTTTTTTACCACGACTAAATGCCTTTGGAAGTTATGAGTTGTACGACGATCAAATTTTTCAAGCCGATGCTAGCGGTTATTTATTTGGAGCACAATTGAGTTGGGATATCTTTCAAGGGTCTAAACGTTTTGGTAAAGCTCAAAAAAGTAAATCGGAATTTGAAAAGTCAAAACTAGAATACAAACAATACGTATCGCAGAGTAACCTAGAACTTAACAAAGCGAAACGTGCTTTTGTAGATGCTGAAAACAAATTGAAATTAACCGCCTTAGCTTTAGAACAATCTGATGAATCTTTAAGAATAAGAACCAATAGATTTAAAGAGGGTTTAGAAAAAACATCAGATTTATTAATTGCCGAAACACAGTATTCACAGAAGCAACTCGAATATTATCAAACCATTTTTGAATACAATTACGCACAAGCTTATTTACAATTTTTAACCAAGGAATAAAACCTCTCGACTGCGCTCGAGGAGACAGAATGTTGTCTGGTTGAGCGCAGTCGAAACCTAATTAATAAACAAATTACAAAATGAAAAAATATATTTACGTATTAACGCTAGCAGCAACAGCCTTTTTTGTAACAAGTTGTGGCAGCGAAGACAAAAAAGCCGTTGTAGATAATTCACCTGCAATTGTTGTAAAGATAAGCCAGGTAGATACTAATGGAAATAGTCCATTTTTAAGTGTAAGTGGAAAAATTCAAGCTTCAAATAGTGCGGATTTAAGTACTAGAATGATGGGATACGTTAATAAAGTACATGTTAATGTAGGTGATAAAGTAAATAAAGGGCAGTTATTAGTGTCTATAAATAATGCCGATTTACAAGCTAAAAAAGCACAAGTTAATGCTGGGATAACAGAAGCAGCAGCAGCTTTTAATAATGCACAAAAAGATTATAACCGTTTTAAAAATTTGTTTGCAGAAAATAGTGCTTCACAAAAAGAAATGGATGATATGACGGCTAATTTTGAAATGGCAAAAGCACGTTTAGAATCTGCTAATCAGATGAAAAATGAAGTCAATGCACAATTCACTTACAGTAATATTACAGCACCATTTAGCGGAATAGTGACAAGTAAAAATGTAGAAGCTGGTAATATGGCAAATCCAGGTGTGCCTTTAATAAGTATTGAAACCCCTGGGAATTTTGAAGTGATGGCAATGGTGCCTGAAACAGAAATTTCAGAAATTAAAAAAGGAACGACTGTAGATGTTTTGGTAAAATCTATTAACCAAACCATTAAAGGTAAAGTTACAGAAGTAAGTACTTCTGCTAAAAATACAGGAGGTCAATATCTCGTAAAAATAGCTTTAGATAAAACTGAAGTAAATATTTTATCGGGAATGTTTACTACGGTTCAATTTCCTGTAGAAAGAAAATCGAAATCAGAACTGGTATTAGTACCTAGTGAAAGCATTATTACCAATGGGCAGTTAACCGGTTTATATACGGTAAATCAAAGCAATACAGCACTATTACGTTGGTTGCGTTTAGGAAGAACTTACGGAGATCAGGTAGAAGTGTTAGCGGGTTTAAATGCAGGAGAAACTTATATCGTTTCAGCTGAAGGAAAGCTTTATAATGGAGTAAAAATAAATGTTCAGTAGATAGTTTTTAGTCGCAGTTTGCAGTATCCTGCAAGGTTTCTGAAACCTTGTAGGTATAAATAAGAGTAAATCACATAAGAGTAAGCGCGTTAAGGATAGAAGTAGAAATCCTTTTTTTGCTGCCATAAATGGCGAAAAAAGATTGTAACGAATAGCCTGTTAAAACGCCCAAAAAAGATAAAATAATGAAACGAGTAAAACGGATTTTAAAGTTTAAAAAGAAGTCTTATATACGAGTTCCATTTGTCAACTTTTCAAAATAATAAAAGTCAAATGAAAGAAGGTATCGCAGGGAAAATTGCCAAGATCTTTATACAATCTAAGTTAACCGTATTGTTAATGATTGTATTTATGGTTGTTGGCGTGTATAGTTCGTTTTTAATTCCGCGTGAAGAGGAACCACAAATTGATGTGCCCATGGCAGACATTTTTGTTGGTTATCCAGGCGCAAGTCCTACGGAAGTAGAATCAAGAGTCATTAAACCATTAGAGCAATTAATCTCGAATATCAAAGGGGTGGAATATGTGTATTCTACATCGATGAAAGAACAAGGGATGGTGATTGTTCAGTTTTATGTGGGTGAAGATATTGAGCGTTCGTTTGTAAAATTATACAACGAAATCAATAAACACATGGATCAAATGCCAGCAGGTGTAACGTTTCCTTTAGTAAAAACACGTGCTATTGACGATGTGCCGATGTTGGGATTAACCCTATGGAGTGAGAATTACGACGATTACCAATTAAGCCAAATGGCACAAGAGCTTGAGGCGGAAATTAAAAAGGTGAATGACGTTGCTATTACCCATAAAATTGGAGGTCGAAACCGTCAGTTACGTGTGGTTTTAGATAAAGATAAATTAGCATCAAGCGGTTTAGATTTCTTATCAGTTTCAGAAATGATTAAGGCTAATAATAGCCAATTGAGTTCAGGGAGTTTTGATAAAAATGATACGGAGTTTTTAATTAACACAGGGAAGTTTTTAGAAACGGTTACGGATGTTGAAAATTTAGTGGTTGGTGTACAACAAAATCAACCGATTTATTTAAAACAAGTCGCTAAAATTATAGATGGACCAGAAGTGCCACAAAATTATGTGAGTTTAGGCTTCGGTAAAGGGAGTGTAAAATCAGCAGATTATAAATCA
Organism: Winogradskyella sp. HaHa_3_26; assembly: GCF_019278425.1. Lineage (NCBI taxonomy): Bacteria > Pseudomonadati > Bacteroidota > Flavobacteriia > Flavobacteriales > Flavobacteriaceae > Winogradskyella > Winogradskyella sp. HaHa_3_26. Next base: position 3,494,708 of record NZ_CP058981.1, read on the forward strand.
GAATATCCCGCAGTTACTATTTCTGTAGCGAAGCGAAAAGGTGCGGATGCAATGAAAATTTCAGAGGTGATTATTGATAAAGTAGATCATTTAAGAAGCACTTTGATCCCCGATGATGTTCATGTAGAAATTACTAGAAACTACGGAGAAACAGCATCTCATAAAGTATCGGAATTACTGTGGCACCTTATCGGTTCTATCTTTGCGGTTACTATTGTGGTAATGTTAGCCATGGGCTGGAGAGGAGGATTGGTCGTGTTTTTATCAGTACCAATTACGTTTGCTTTAACGCTGTTGAGTTATTACATGATGGACTACACATTAAACCGAATTACACTTTTTGCTTTGGTGTTTGTAACAGGAATTGTGGTGGATGACTCGATTATTATTGCAGAAAACATGCATAGGCATTTTAAAATGAAACGCTTGCCATTTAAGCAAGCGGCTTTATATGCGATTAATGAAGTAGGGAACCCAACTATATTAGCCACATTTACAGTAATTGCTTCGGTTTTACCAATGGCTTTTGTTTCAGGATTAATGGGGCCCTATATGGCGCCAATGCCAATAGGAGCATCTATTGCTATGATTTTATCACTATTTGTAGCTTTAACTATTACACCGTATTTAGGTTATATTTTCTTAAGAGAAAAAGAGAAAAAAGGCGCTGAAAATAAACCGGAAGTTGCGATTGAAGAGACACATATTTATAAGATTTATAACAAATTTGAAAGACCGCTTTTAGAAAAGAAAGGAATGCGTTGGTTGTTTTTATTAGGAACTTTTGCGGTACTAATGGGAACTATGGTATTATTTTTCACCAATTCTGTAGCCGTAAAAATGTTACCGTTTGATAATAAGAATGAATTTCAGATTGTGATTGATATGCCAGAAGGATCTACGCTAGAACGTACAGGTGTTGTGGCTCAAGAAATTTCACAATATTTATCTACACGACCAGAAGTAGTGAATTATCAAAACTATGTTGGGACTTCTGCACCAATAACCTTTAACGGTTTGGTACGTCATTACGATTTACGTGGTGGATCTAACATGGCAGATATTCAAGTGAATTTAATTGATAAAGAAGAGCGTACAGCACAGAGTCATGATATTGCTAAGTTATTACGACCAGATATTCAGAAAATAGCATCTAAATACAATGCGAATGTGAAATTGGTAGAAGTACCACCAGGACCACCGGTAATGTCTACAATTGTTGCTGAGGTTTATGGACCTGATTACGATGAGCAAATTAAAGTGGCTAAGCATGTAGAAAATATTCTTAATAATACAGCTGATGTTGTCGATGTAGATTGGATGGTAGAAGCAGACCAAACTGAATATCAATTTGAGATTAATAAAGAAAAAGCAATGTTATATGGCGTAGCACCACAGCAAATTGCTTATACCATGAATATGGCTTTATCTAACAGAGCGATTACTAATTTATATGATGAGGATGCGGTGAGCCAAATAGGCTTGGTGTTAGCTTTAGATGAAAAAGAGAAATCGACGATTACTGATATTTCACAATTAAAAGTGAAGTCTAAGCAAGGGAATTTAGTACCAATCGCGGATTTAGTAACTATTACAGAAGCATCTGCAGCGAAAAGTATTTATCGTAAAAATCAAAAACGTGTCGTTTATGTGATGGCAGACATGGCAGGGGAGTTAGAGAGTCCGGCGTATGCTATTTTAGGAATGGAAGAAAAGTTAAAAGAAATTCCATTGCCACCAGGTTTTGCTATTAACGAAATGTACTTAGGTCAGCCAGAATTTGAAGATGATTATACCGTAAAATGGGATGGAGAATGGCAAATTACTTTGGAAGTATTTAGAGATTTAGGAATTGCCTTTTTAGGAGCCATCATCTTAATCTATATCTTAATTGTAGGTTGGTTTCAAAACTTTAAAGCACCAATTGTAATGATGGTTGCAATTCCATTATCGTTAATTGGAATTATTCTCGGGCATTGGATTATGGGCGCATTTTTTACTGCAACTTCTTTTATTGGTATGATTGCTTTAGCAGGAATTATGGTTAGAAACTCTGTTTTACTGATTGATTTTATAAACCTAAGAACAGCAGAAGGTGTACCATTAAAACAAGCTGCAATTGAAGCAGGAGCTGTGAGAACAACACCAATTCTACTAACCGCAGGAACCGTAGTCATCGGAGCATTCGTTATTCTATTTGATCCGATTTTTCAAGGATTAGCCATTTCATTAATGGGAGGAACGATTGTTTCTACAGTGTTGACATTATTAGTGGTGCCATTAGTGTATTACATGATAGAGAAGAAGAATTATAAATAACAGGTCGTCATTTCGAGTGGTTTTTGAGGTACGAAAAAATTGTATCGAGAATATGTTAATCAAGACTTCTCGATACAATTTTCTATCGAAAATCACTTGAAGTGACGGTAATAACATAATACAAAAACAACATGAAATTAGTCATAGTTACAGCAGTAGAAGAATTTCAAAAAGAGGTTTTGAAATTATTCAAAAAAGCCAATATTCAGAATCTAAGTAGTTCCGATATTGATGGTTATAAAACCGGACCATCTGTAACTATGGCTTCTAGTTGGTTTCCAGGAGAGCAATTTGGCAATGAATCGCGGTTGTTTTTCTCATTTGCAGAAGATGAGAATATTGATGCGTTATTCGATTTATTAAAAGAATTTAATACTAATGTAGAAACTAATAATCCTATTAAAGCGGTTGTGGTTCCTATTGAAAAATCTATTTAAACTTAAAAAAAAGAAAACATGTTAAATACATATTTTAGAGTCATTGTTGGTGTCATGGTATTACTAAGTGTAGTACTTACCGTTTTTGTAAGTCCAAATTGGATGTGGTTCACCGTATTTATTGGCGTAAATTTAATTCAGTCAGCTTTTACCAAATGGTGTTTATTAGAAACCATTCTGGTAAAATTGGGCATAAAAAAAGAAGGCGGTAGTTGTAAGTCTTGCTAACAACGGTTGCCTTCTTTGGTTTATAAAGATAGATTTGGGGCTTCTTTATAATTTATTATACAGTAACTGAGTGTCCACTTTGTGTACTATATGTTTCAGAAAAAACAGTATCAACAAATATCCAATTAGATGTTGCAGAACCTGGGCTGAAAGTTACTTCCATATAACCACGTCTTGCAGAATCAAAATAATTTAAGTCATCAATAAGTATCGTAATGGCTTGTTGAAAACCGGCAACAAAACTCGCTTCAGAACCTAAATAGGTGTCAAAACCAGGAGACGATACTGATGAGGTCGCAAATTCGGTTATTGTAGAGTTTCCGCTATTAGATGTTACTTCATTAGACCATGCATTGTGTGTGTCTCCAGCTAAAACAACTACTTTTTTATCAGCAAAAGCTTCTAATATAATTTCGCGTTCGGCAGGATAACCGTCCCAAGCATCTAAATTATAAGGTAAAACAGTATTTATTCGTGCTAATTCTATTTCTGTAAGTGAAGGGTCATTGGCAAGAACTCTTAGTTTTAATGTTACAAGCTCTTCTAATTGTTGTTGAAAACTAGCCATTGATGTTGCAGAAGCAGATCCTGTTGCTGTTATTTCAGCTATAATAGTTGTTAAAGCCATTAATAATTCAGCAGGGACCATCATTTTCCCCATTAAAACTTGTTGTCCTAATACTTGCCATTCTGCACTGTTACCGCTTACTTCATTTAAAAGCCAGTTTTTCTGAGTGGTTCCTAAAATGGTTCTACTTGTATCTAACCATTCTTGCTGAAATGTAGCAGCATCAAAACCACCCGTAGCATCAAAATAATCGGTAATTACTAATTGTTTATCTCTACCAACTAATCGTGTATCTAACATGACTAAATTAACTAAATCTCCTATTTGGAAACTACGATAGATAATGCTAATATCATTGGTTTTAGCAGGAAGGTATTCGCTATAAGCTTGTAATGCACTTTGTTTTCTAGCTTCAAAAGATCCTTCATCACTTTGGTGATTTTCAGCACCATCTTTATAAGTATCGTTTGATATTTCATGATCATCCCAAACACAGATAAATGGTTTCTTCTGGTGAAGTAACATAAGATTTTCATCACTTCTGTATTGTTTGTATCTCGTTCTGTAATCGTCTAATGAAATTGTTTCATGAGTTGGACTATGCGTTCTTCCTAAGGTTGCTGTATATTCATTTGTACCGTATTCGTTTTCGCCATATTCATAAATATAATCTCCTAGGTGGATCACAATATCTAAGTCAGAATTTGCCATAGAATTATAAACGGTAAATAAACCAGCAGCATAATTAGCACAAGAAGTTACTCCTAATTTAATTTGATTAACATTACCGGTTGGCAAAGTTATAGTCTCACCAATAGGAGACGTACTTTCATCTTCTGTGTTTATAAAACGATAATATAATTTTAAATCGGCATCTAAATTTTGAATTTCAACGGCAGCAGTAAAATCTCTAGAGCTGTCTGTTATTACTTCACCATCTCTTATTATAGTTGTAAAATCTGCATCTGTAGCAATTTGCCAAATCAATGTGATAGACGGTAAATTGGTCGTATAACGTGTCCAAATAATTACTTGTGATTGTGTGGGATCGAAACTAGCGACACCTTCATTGAAGTTTTGATTTGTATACCCTGTGAAATCTATATCTCCACTGGTAAAATCATCATCACTACTACAGCTAATGAAATTTGGAACTAATAAAATTCCTCCAGTTGCTAAGGCTGCATTTTTTATAAAATTTCTTCGGCTAAAATTCTTATTCATATCTATTATAACTTTTGTCGCAAGTTATAATGTAAGGCGGTATAATTATTTTATCTAAGTGTTATATATGTATGTCTTTGATGTTAAACTAATAAGCTAATGTTAAATTAATATTTTAATATTTTAGATTATTCTTAAAGTATTCTGTAACATAATAAATATATGTGCGTCTTATAGTTGTAAAATCATCAATCATGGAATCAAATTATCACACCTTAAAACGAACAGACAATCAATTATTAGTTTTAACACACTTATCTCAACTACTAACTTATGCAACTGTATTTGGAGGTTTTATTGCACCATTAATTCTTTGGGCAACACAAAAAGAACAAGTAGAAGGTATGGATGTGCATGGGAAATCTATTTTAAATTTTCAGATTAGTATTTTCATTTACTCTATAATCAGTATCCCTTTAATCTTTCTATTTGGGTTAGGGATTATAACTTTAATACTTGTTGCAATTTTGGCATTTATTATGCCAATAGTGAACGCTATAAAAGCCAGTAAAGGCGAATTACCATATTATCCATTGTCTTTTATTTTTGTTAGTTAGGAATTTACATAATGGAAGTAAAAAGGCTCGCTATTTAGTGGGCCTTTTTTAATTTATATAATTATTATATTTTTTAATTCTCGTTTCAGTTTATAGCAAAAAAAAACACTCATATAAAATGAGTGTTTAAAATATTATTAAAGAGATTCCTTTTTTTTAAGGAATTTGTTAGCTGTTTAGCATAACTGGCATCACAAGCATTGTAACGTGTTCTCCTTCATCTAAACCATCAATAGGTGTTAAGATTCCGGCTCTGTTTGGTAAGCTCATCTCTAATTGTACATTATCTGCATTAAGGTTATTAATCATCTCAGTTAAGAAACGAGAGTTAAAACCAATTTGCATGTCGTCACCTTGGTAATCACAAGTTAAACGCTCTTCTGCTTTGTTTGAGTAATCGATATCTTCTGCAGAAATATTTAATTCAGCACCAGCAATTTTTAAACGAATTTGGTGTGTTGTTTTGTTAGAGAAAATACTTACACGCTTTACTGAATTTAAAAATTGTGTTCTGTCAATTACTAATTTATTTGGATTTTCTTTAGGGATTACCGCTTCATAGTTTGGATATTTACCATCTATTAAACGACAAATTAATATAGAGTTTTCAAAAGTAAATTTTGCGTTAGAGTCATTGTATTCAACTAAAACATCATCATCACTACCAGATAAAATACCTTTTAATAGATTTAAAGGTTTTTTAGGCATAATGAATTCTGCAGATTCAGTTGCAGTAACATCTGCTCTTGTATATTTAACTAATTTGTGAGCATCAGTAGCAACAAATGTTAAGCTGTCTTGAGAGAATTGAAAAAACACTCCACTCATTACAGGTCTTAAATCATCGTTACCAGCAGCAAAAATAGTTTTGCTAATAGCCGTTGCTAAAATATCTCCTTTTATAGTTGTAGTACTTGCATCTTCAATAGAAACCGCATTAGGAAATTCTGCACCATCAGCATACGCTAAAGCATATTTACCATGATTAGAGCTAATTTCAACCGTATTATTTTCTTCAATAACAAAGGTTAATGGTTGCTCTGGGAATGTCTTTAAGGTATCTAAAAGTAATCTTGCAGGTAAAGCAATGCTACCTTCAGAGTCACTTTCAACATCAATTGTTGCAGACATTGTAGTTTCTAAATCACTAGCCGAAATGGTTAATTTAGATTGGCTTAGTTCAAATAAGAAATTATCTAAAATAGGTAATGTATTGCTGTTATTAATAACACCTCCTAATACTTGAAGCTGTTTTAATAAATAGGTACTTGAAACAATAAATTTCATACTGAATATATGTGTTTAATACTTTTAATTCTTCTTACAAATATATCTTAATAGAAGGGTTTTATAAAACAAACTTATTAACAAATTAATTGAATAAATGTTGTTTTATATAGAATTAATTATAAAGTTTTAAGAGGTGTATTTGCGTTTTCTTAAATAGTTGAAGATGAAACCAAACAACGCTAAAAGTATGAGTGGCAAAGCAATATTAATAAATTGCCATTTTGATTTCCTCTCTTTTATTTTATCGGCATCTAAAAAAGCGATATTAATTTCTTTAGATCTTATGTTTATAAGTCCAGAATCGTCTAAAAGGTAATTGACTGTATTTAGTAAAAACTCTTTGTTACCAAATGATTTTCCTGTCAGTTGATCAAAACCCAATTGTTGAGGTTTATTTCTTAAAACTTCATTTTTTATAACATCTCCATCAGAAATAACAACCATTTTAGTTGCTGTACTTTTAGACTTAAAATTCTTTACTTTAAAAGGTAAAACACGTTGGTCGTAAACAGAAGAAAACTCACCTTCTAAGAGTACCGCTAAATTTTGAGAACCTTGGTTATAGCTTTCTTCGTCTGGCGATTGTGTTACGGCGTCTAATGAAATTGTGGTTGGTGCGCCTTCTAATTTAGATTTTGGTGAACTTTGTAATAAGATCGATTTTTTAATACTATTCTTTAAAGTATCAATTGGACTTGCAAAATCAAATTTCACTAAATTTAAATTCTTAGTAATAGAATGGTTAGGGTTAGATGCTGCTAATGGCGAATATTGCCATTGTAAAGGTTGCATTTGTGCTTGACTGCCTTCGCCAATAGATAACATAATTGGAGCAGAATAGAGGTCTTTTACTAATGTAGGGTTAACTCTTATACCATATTGAAAGAAAAAATCATTGAGGAGTAAATCTTTCATAATAGAAACACCGCGTCCTGCAGCATTGTAAAGACTATCTTTATCCATGGCAACAGCTTCTGTTAACCATAAACTTTTACCACCATTCATTGTGTATTGGTCTAAGACTAGTTTTTCATTTTCAGAAAAAGGGATGCTAGGTTTGGCAGCGATAATTAAGTCGTAATCTTGTAATTTATCTAAAGTGCCTTGCGGATTACTGGCAACACTATCTAAAGTAAATGGAGCTAAATTGTAATAAGGTTTTACGGTTGTTAGAAAATCAGCCATGTAAATATCTTCTAACTCACCATTTCCTTTTAAAATGGCTATTTTCTTAGATTTAGCATTTACAAGTTTGTTAAATCCGTCTGCAAAAGCATATTCTAAAGCTTGAACAGAATTATTAATTTGTTCTTGTAAACCTTGAGTAATGCTTCTTTTTAATAAAGGAATTTTTACTGTTGCTCCTTTGTAACTAGCAAATGCCCATGGAAATATAATATCTTGTGTTACTTTTCCTGTACTATTATCTGTATTGATATAAGGTTCTAATCCGGATTTTGTTAACTCTTCTATATTGCGTTCTCGTGTTGTTTCATCTTCAATAGGGTTGATATAATTGATGAAAATTTGATCAGTTTCAAGTTGAAATTCTTCTATTATCTGACGTACTTCAGTTTGAAGTAATCTAAATTCAGATGAAAAATCGCCTTCCAAAAAGACATCTATAACTAAAGGGGAATCTAAATCGGTAATTAAAGATTTAGAATTATCAGAAAGTGTATAGCGATGGTCTTTCGTTAAGTCAAACCGTTGATATATTGAGCTAGATATTGCATTTACAATGATGAGTCCAATAAGAATAGCAACGATATATAGTATAGATTTATTCTTTTTCATCTTCAGTCTTTTCAAAAGTTATGGCTTCACGATAAGGTTTTAAAGAAATAAGCTTATTATTTTCAAAAATGATTTCTACACATTCTCTATGTTCTGTAAAAGCTCCTGGTTCTATGCCTAATCCATAATTCCATTTATTAGTATCGTGTGCTTTTTTTGCATCATCCCAAGTCAGCCATTCTTCAGGACCTAATAATGTTTTTATTTTCTCTTTTGAAATACCAACTAACGTATCAGATTCAATAGTATAATCAATCATTTCGTAGCGTAAGTTTGGATTTTCTATCCAAGCTTCACTATTAAAATATTTTTGATGGTGATAATTACTTACGATGTTTAGAAGAGGGTAAAACATAAAATAAAAAGCAAAAGGTGTAAGCACTAAACTAATAAGTGCAGTTAACCATTTACGATTATCTACTGTGTTTAAGAATAAAAAAAGCAGTATAAAAACGACGATTAAAAATGTGACTAATAGGGGTGTGATGATCATTTTATTGTTTTTGAATTCTAAGTTTTGTGAATAATAAAAATGCGATTGAAATACTTATAAAATAGATTAAATCTCTAGTATCAATAACACCGCGACTCATACTGTTGTAGTGCGCAGACATACCGATATTTTCCATATAAACAAAGTCGTTTAAAATATTGTAATTAGAAAGACCTTCAAACCCAAAATAAAAGAAGAAACATATAAAAACGGCAATAATAAATGCAACAATCTGATTATCTGAAAGTGTCGAAGCAAATACACCAATTGCAGTGTATGCTCCAACTAAAAATAAAAGTCCAAAGTAAGAACCGATAGTACTTCCCATATCTAAATTTCCTTCAGGATTTCCTAATAATGAAATTGTATAGACATATAAAAACGTAGGAATTAAAGCCATTATTATTAGAGTGAAAGCACCAAAATATTTACCTAAAACAATCTGAAAATGAGAAATAGGTTTGGTTACTAATAACTCTAAAGTACCTTGTTTTTTTTCATCACTAAAGCTACGCATTGTAACTGCTGGTACTAAAAAAATAAGAATCCAAGGTGCCAGTAAAAAGAAAGAACCTAAACTGGCTTGTCCATTATCTAAAATGTTGAATTCTCCTTTAAAAACCCATAAAAATAAGCCGTTGAGTAATAAAAACACCCCAATAACCAAATAGCCAATAGGTGAAGCGAAGAAGGTATTTATTTCTTTTTTTAGTATTGCTAACATAAATTAGTATTCGATCTTAATTATTGTATTTAGACTCAATTATATTTTTAATTAAGTTCTGTGATAGGCTATTTGAGTGATGCAATTTTATCTACACTCCAAGCTTCTGGTTTTGCATTAAACATTGGTTTTATTTTGCTCCAAACGCCTTTAAATAAATCAGAATGCCTATAAGTATTTAAGTCATCATCAGAGTTCCAATAGCTATATGTAAAAAAAATATTGGTATCGTTTTTATCTCGATATAGCTCTAGAAAGTTACAACCTTCAAAATTTCTAATTTTTTCTTTTACTGTTTCAAAATTAGCTAAGAATTCTTCAATTTTAGAAGGTTCAAAACTCATTTTTACAATTCTTACTAACAAAGCTTATTTATTTATTTAAAAAGTTAACGGTTACAGTATCCTTAGTTTTTAAGCCCATTAAAGTGGTTGCACTACCAACAGTGCTATTATTACTTTTATAGACTGCAATTTCTAGATATTGAGAAGAGTTAAATACCGCCATTGCCTTGCCTTCAGCATTACGTATAGAATCTTCACTATCATGATTTAAAATATCACTGTACTTATTTAATATTGTTTTAAACTTATGGTTACGAGCAGAAACTTCATAAGCTCTTCCTTTCTGAATATTTTCAAATAGCTTACGTTTAATATTGGTTACTACATTACCATAATTGTCAATATAAATTACATTTCCAATAATTTGATTTTGTTCGTCATTAACGAAAGGATTTAAGTTTTTAATTGGCTTAATTGTGTTAATAACTTTTCCTATGACTTCTAAAGTTCCACCTCTAGCTATGTGGCATGCCACCTTTACAAAAATATCTAAAACAGGAAAACTTGTTTCTACTCTGTCATGAATATTAATCTCAACAATCTTATCTGGCGTAATATCTGAGCAAATCATACTCATTATACCATTATTAGCACATATAAAGTAATGATCATCTAAAAATACAGCAATGTGTTTGTTTTCAGGACTTAACTCAGAATCTATTCCTATTAAATGAATAGTTCCTTTTGGAAAAGAGCTATAAGCATTTTGTATAATATAAGCGGCTTCACAAGTATTAAAAGGAGATATAGAATGCGAAATATCTACAATGTTAATCTGATCAAGCTCACTATAAATAGCGCCTTTTATGGCACCAGTAGAGTGATCTTTTTGTCCAAAATCAGTCGTTAAAGTGATTATTGCCATAGATTTATTGTTGATATTTTTTTGAGAATTATGATTGTAAAATTGTTAAATTTGTGTGTGTACAATAGAATTACAAAATTAAGAAAAGAAAATATATTAACGCACTAAATAAAGCTCGCTTTTGAATGAACTTATCCTAGAACTCGAAGAAATATCTCCTAAAGAATTTTTCGGAGCCCAAAATGCTAATATTGAACTTTTAAAAAAATATTATCCCAAGCTTAAAATTGTTGCTAGAGGCAATACATTGAAAGCATACGGTGATGAAGATCTTCTTGAAGAATTTGATCGTAGAATGACCATGCTTATGCAACATTTTGGGAAGTATAACAAGATTGATGAGAATGTTATAGAGCGTGTTTTAACCAGCCAAAGTAAAAACGATTATGAATCAACAGCAAAAAGCGGTGAGATTTTAGTTCATGGTGTTGGTGGCAAGTTAATTAAGGCACAAACGGCTAATCAAAGAAAGTTAGTTGATAGCATGTCTAAAAACGATATGGTTTTTGCTATCGGGCCGGCAGGTACAGGTAAGACCTATGTTGGTGTTGCTTTGGCGGTACAAGCTTTGAAAAATAAAGAAGTTAAACGTATAATATTAACACGTCCTGCTGTTGAGGCAGGTGAGAATTTAGGATTTCTTCCCGGTGATTTAAAGGAGAAATTAGATCCATATATGCAGCCTTTGTATGATGCATTACGCGATATGATTCCTCATGAGAAATTAGAAAGTTATATAGAAAAAGGAGTCATTCAAATTGCACCATTAGCTTTTATGCGTGGACGAACATTAGATAATGCTTTTGTAATCTTAGATGAAGGTCAAAATACAACGCATGCTCAGATGAAAATGTTTTTAACTAGAATGGGAAAAAATGCTAAATTTTTATTAACGGGAGATCCTGGACAAGTCGATTTACCGCGTCGTAGCGTATCGGGGTTAAAGGAAGCACTTTTAGTATTGCAAAATATAGAAGGGATTGGCATTATTTATTTAGATGATAAAGATGTCATTCGTCACAAGCTTGTGAAGAAAGTGATTGCGGCTTATAAAAGTATTGAAAATATAGAATAACATTTAAGTGTTTATTAGTTATATCTTTAAGTATTTTGTCTTTTAATTATATAATTTAAAAGAGAAATTATATAAATTCTTAAGTGTAATCTTATATAAATTTGCTGTTACATTAAAAATTTATAAAAAAGGAAAGATGAAAAAAGTATTTTTGATTATAGGATTATCATTAGGATTAAGCCCATTATTTGCTCAGGATGATGAAATAGATTTTAATTCAGACAACTCATGGCTTAAAGCAGGTTTAACAGCTGGAGTACCAGTAAATGATGCAGGTGATGCGTCATCTTTTGCTTTAGGTTTGGATTTGAGAGGACAATACTTGTTTAATCCTAACTTAGGTATTGGTTTGGCTTCAGGTTATACCAATTATTTTGGGAAAGATGGAAATGATGATTTTGGTATTATTCCAGTAGCAGGGTTTATACGTTATTATTTTACACCTAGTGGCCTATTTATAGGTTCTGATGTAGGTTATGGTTTTTTAACAGGTGTAGATGAGAACGAAGGTGGTCTTTATGTTAACCCACAAATTGGTTACCATAATCGTGATTGGAATATTTATGCATATTACCAAAACACCTTTGCAGAGAACGATATAGATATACAATCTGTAGGTATTGGAGCAACTTATAATATTAGGTTTAAATAAATAATCATAAGATTATTTAAATTAAAGAGGGAGAAATTTTATTTCTCCTTTTTTTATGCAGTTTATTGTGTGGAATAAGTAAAGAAATTACATTTGTAGTACATAATTAAATGAAGACTAGATGAACACCATAATAGATACCAATTTCAATTTTCCAAATCAGAAAAGCGTTTATAAAGGAAAAGTAAGAGAAGTTTACAATATAGACGATAAGCAATTAGTAATGGTCGCTACAGATCGTTTAAGTGCTTTTGATGTGGTGATGCCTAAAGGGATTCCGTATAAAGGGCAAATCTTAAATCAGATTGCAACTAAAATGATGAAGGAAACAGAAGATATAGTGCCAAATTGGTTGGTAGCTACTCCAGATCCTAATGTTGCTATAGGTCATTTATGTGAACCGTTTAAGGTTGAAATGGTGATACGTGGTTACATGTCTGGACATGCAGCTAGAGAGTATAAAGCAGGAAAGCGTATACTTTGTGGTATTGCTATGCCAGAAGGAATGAAGGAAAATGATAAATTTCCTGAAGCAATAATTACACCGGCTACAAAAGCAGAAATGGGGGACCATGACGAAGATATTTCTAGAGAAGATATTTTAAAACGTGGTATTGTTTCTGAAGATGATTATATTGTTTTAGAAGATTACACAAGAAAATTATTTCAACGAGGAACAGAAATTGCTGCTAACCGTGGATTAATTTTAGTGGATACTAAATATGAATTTGGTAAAACAAAAGAGGGTAAAATTGTATTAATTGATGAAATTCATACCCCAGATTCTTCACGTTATTTCTATACTGAAGGTTACCAAGAACGTCAAGATAAAGGAGAAGCTCAAAAGCAATTGTCTAAAGAATTTGTAAGACAATGGTTAATTTCTAACGATTTTCAAGGTTTAGAAGGACAAACGGTTCCTTTTATGAGTGACGAATATATTACATCGGTTAGCGAGCGTTATATTGAACTTTATGAAAATATTACAGGAGATACTTTTGTAAAAGCTGATCTTTCAGATATCCAGAAAAGGATAGAAGATAATGTATTGGTGTATTTAAAGTAATTCAATTTATTAGGAATTATAGTTTTCAAAATTGATTTAAACCTGACATATTAATGTCAGGTTTATTTTTTAGGTCAATTTCTTAATAATTAGCCTTTAATATTTCTGTATGATGTTCAACATGATGTGCTGTCCACATAATAATTTCTCGAACGGGCATTTTTCCCATTAAAGGATGTGGTAATACAACAGTATCTAGATTTTCGTCACTGATACGTCTCGTTTTATACTGTAGTTTCTTTTCTTCAGTTTGCAATCTGTTTAAGAGGTATTGCTTGTCTTGAAGTGTAGGAACTTTCATGTTTCTAGATCCTTTAAAAGTTTTACCTTTAGTGTTTTTTAAGCGCTCTTGAGAACGTTTTACAATAGCGTCATAAGACCTAACAGGTCTATTTGCTCTTCCATATTTTAATCGGAGTAAAAACTTAGGTAAACTTAAAGCGTTGTTTAGTGGAACTATACTTTGAAGTAGATGTAATGTTTGTTGTCCTGTTGTCCATTTTCCGTCTGGGCCATGTGTCCAAGATTCGTCAGGCTGTTGCTCTAGCCAACTAATTAATTCTAAGTGTTTTAATTCTATTAAATTGGCAATATCTTCTTTATCCATAAAGGGGAATTTGATAAAGGAATGTACGTATTTATTAGATTAAAATCAACTAATATTTTAATAAAAAAGAGAGAAATAGCGTGTTTTTAAAAGTTGAAAAGGTTAAGTTTTAAGACCTTTTATTCCTCAACTTCTTTATCTTGAATTATAATTTTATCTTTCTTAAAAATTGGGACTAAATAAGAGAGATTAAAACCAAAACCACCACCAAAACGGCTACTATCGTAAGTTCTATTATAACCAGGGATATATAGATTTTCGTAATTATCAATTTCTTTGTCAGATACAAGTACTTTTAATTGTACATTAAGTCCTGCGTAGAAATTATTAAATAATTCGGCTTTTAATCCTATTTGCATTTCTACCCAAAACGCAGTTAGTCCATTGAATTCTTGACCTTCTTCAACGGAATATTGGTTATCCCAATACTGGTTGTAAACATCGTAAACTGTATAATTATTTAACTTTTGGCTAAACGTTGCTGCTCCGATACGAAAACCTGTATAAATCATGTTTTCCATGTCTAACCAGTTTTGATAGAAATTCATATCAATTCCGGCTTTAAAATAACTACCCGTTGTGGTGTTATTTATATAATCGGTTTCAAGTGTTCGTTCTTCATTTCCAATTTCTCCTGCGATATAAATACGTTTAGTAAGGCGGTAATCTCCCATGATTTCAAATCCAGAATAATCATCATCAAAAAAAGTAAGTGCGAATTTACTTATATCTGCACCAATTCTAAGTCCATACTTTTGTTTAAAAACTACGGTATCTTTAATAGTTTTAGTCTTTTCTTGTTGGGCAAAAGCTATTGTAGAAAACAACAGCATTAAGATTACGCTTCTAATGATAGATACGTACATGTGTTGTGTTTTCATCTTCTATACTTTGTTGTGTTGTTTCTTCAATCTCAATATTAGAAATCCAATTATCACCGTTTGTCTCTGTCTCTCTTGAAACACCTAAACTATTAAAATTACTTTTATAACCACAGGCTCTAGAAACATAAACAAACTCTGTGTTATAGGTGATTTCTATGATGTCTATATTTGAGTTGGTTGTATCATCTTCATCTTCAATTCTTAAATCGGTGTCTTTTTCTAGCACATAGCGTGTGGTTATCGTGGCTTCGACTCCTTCTGCACCTATAATAAGTGGTAATTCTATGGTATTTGCATTTTCATTAAAGAGTAGTGTAGCATCTGACTCTTCTAATGGTTCAATAATATTACCGTCATCATCGGTTACTAAACCTTCACCATAAACGGTAATTCTAGATACGTTTAGTAATTCATCTGTATCTGTAGCATCATAGAACTCAACAATTAGCCGAGGCGTAGTTTGCGTTGTAGAAGCACAAATATCATCGCGCTCACAGTTGATAAGAGCAATGGCTATTAAAAGAATTAAGAATTTTACGTTTTTCATTTATTGTTTTTCAAATAGCACAACTGTTTCTATATGCGCTGTATGTGGAAACTGATCTACTAAGCTCATTTTTTTGATGATATAGCCAGATTCCATTAATAGTTCTGTGTCTCTAGCTTGCGTAGCAGGATTACAAGATACATAAACCAAACGTTCTGCATTTAGGTTTATTATTTTTTTTAGGGTTTTAGGCGCAATACCAGCTCTAGCAGGATCTAAAATAATAGTTCTTATTTTATTGGTGTATTCTGGGTGTTCAGTTAAGAATTTACCAACATCAGCAGCAAAGAATTTTAAACCTTCAATATTATTACGTTTAGCATTCTCTTTAGCGTCTTCAATTGCAGCAGCTACAATATCTACACCAACAATTTTAGTGTTTTCAGATTTATTAGCAATGATTTGACCAATAGTCCCTGTACCACAAAATAAATCTAAAACAACAGTATTATCAATAGCTTCTTTATTTTCTAAAGCATAATCAACAACTTTAGTGTAAAGTTTTTCAGCACATTTTGGGTTGGTTTGAAAAAAGCTTTTCATGCTAATTTCAAAGTTAAGACCTAATAATTCTTCAACAATCTTATCATCACCATAGATAAGAGAAATACTTCCTGTTGTAGCGATTGTTCTATCTCCTGTTTCATCATTAATAGTATGTAATAAACCAGCAACACGATCACCAAGTAATTCTACGAGGTAATTTGCAAATTTATCTAAATCGAACTTAGGTAAGTCGTAAGATGTTGTTACCAAGTTAAATAAAAGTTGATTGGTTTTGTAAGATTTTCTAACTACAAAATATCTAAAGAAACCTTCTCTTTTAGGAGCATGCCAAGGATCTAGACCTGTTTCAATACAATAGGTTCTAATATCTTTAACTAGGTTTTCAAATTCGGCATCAAATAAACCAGATTCTTTATTTAAATTATCTCCACACCACCAAGTACCACGTTTTTTAAACCCTAGCGTAAATTCATCTACATCCGTTTTTAATTCGTGATCATAACCAATAGCAGAAAAGCCATATTCCATTTTATTTCTATAATGAAAGGTATTTGGAGACGTAACAAATTCATCAAACTTATCTTCAATATCAGCAACTTTACCAATACGTTTAAATAACTCTAAAGTACTTTGCTTCTTGTATTCGTGTTGTTTTTCAATAGGTAAATTGATATAAGGTGCGCCAGGAATACTTTGGTAAGGCATGTCAATTTCATCTTCAGATGCTTTTAAAACTTCAAAAAGTTTACCTTCTGCATACTTTTTGCTCGTTTTTTTAATCTGAGCTTTTACTAATTGACCAGGTAAAGTATTAGGAACAAAGACTACAAATTCGCCATGCTCGTTACGGATACGACCAATACCTTTTCCTCCATAGGCATAACCTTCAATTAGGATTTCTATGATTTCTCCGCGTCTTACAAATTTGTTACGTTCTCTTTTTGGCATTTCTTATATAAATTAGGGTGCAAAGATAGTTGCAATTTTACAAATAGCATAACGTTAATTGATGTAGGCGCTAGCAATAAATTTCTATTATTTTTTGTAATTTGCAACATTCAGGGATGATTTCTTTCCCACGCTGAATTTTCGGATACTTCGAAAGGATAAAGGTAGATAAGGAATGGTTATTTTAGGTATCCATTTTTTTTGGATATTAACTTTTAAACTTTTTAAAATGGCTGTTTTAGACCAATTAAATTCGCAACAAGCGATAGATTTAGAAAACAAGTATGGTGCGCACAATTACCATCCGTTACCTGTAGTATTAAACAGGGGAGAAGGTGTGTTTGTTTGGGATGTAGAAGGTAAGAAATATTACGATTTTCTTTCTGCTTATTCTGCCGTAAACCAAGGGCATTGTCATCCTGAAATTGTAAAAGCAATGACAGAACAGGCGCAAACGCTAACGTTAACGTCAAGAGCTTTTTATAATGACATGTTAGGGAAGTATGAGAAATATGCTTCTGAAACATTTAATTTTGATAAACTTTTACCAATGAATACGGGAGCTGAAGCTGTAGAAACAGCTTTAAAAATCTGTAGAAAATGGGCTTACGAAGTTAAAGGAATTGCAGAAAATGAAGCTGAAATCATTGTATGTGAGAATAACTTTCACGGAAGAACAACAACGATTATCTCTTTTAGTAACGATCCTGTAGCGCGTAAAAACTTTGGACCTTATACTAATGGTTTTATTAAGATTGCATATGATAATCTTGAAGCTTTAGAAGACACATTGAAAAGCAATGCTAATGTTGCAGGTTTCTTAGTAGAGCCAATTCAAGGTGAAGCTGGTGTTTATGTACCTACTGAAGGTTACTTATCTAAAGCCAAAGCATTGTGTGAAAAATATAATGTTTTATTTATTGCAGATGAAGTACAAACCGGTATTGCAAGAACAGGAAAAATGTTAGCAGTAGATCATGAAAACGTAAAACCAGATGTTTTAATTTTAGGTAAAGCCTTAAGTGGTGGTGCTTATCCTGTATCTGCAGTTTTAGCTGATGATGCTATTATGAATGTTATTGGACCAGGAAATCATGGAAGTACCTTTGGTGGAAATCCTATTGCAGCAGCTGTAGCTATTGCGGCTTTAGAAGTTGTTAAAAATGAAGATTTAGCAAACAATGCAGAAAAATTAGGGCAATTATTTAGAAGTGAAATTTCTAAGTTTATAGAAACTAGTCCTATTGTTAATTCTGTAAGAGGAAAAGGATTATTAAATGCTATTTTAATAAATGATGACGAAGACAGCGAAACTGCTTGGAATATTTGTCTAAAATTAAGAGATAACGGCTTATTAGCAAAACCAACGCATGGAAACATTATTCGTTTTGCACCACCTTTAGTAATGACAGAAGCACAGTTATTAGATTGTGTATCTATTATTACAAAGACTTTAAAAGAATTTGAAGCTTAATAAGCATTTGAAATAAGAGCAAAAAAAAGCGATTTTCTTAATTGAAAATCGCTTTTATATTTATTAAGAATTAGGAAACTACTATTGTCCTAATAATTCTTGCATTTTAAGCTCCATTAATTGAGGGTCTTGCATTGCTTCTAATCCAATTGTTGTGTATATCCAAACGTAAAATAAAACCATTGCAATACTTAATACTACACCGATAATCCCCATTATTTTACCCGCTTTTACATTTCCAAAACCAGAATAAGTTTCAGGTGCTAGCATATAAGTTTTAGTGGCTTTACCAGCTAATACTATTGCTACGATTCCGAAAATTAATCCAGGAAGACCATAACAGCAACAGCCGACGATTGATAAAATTCCCATAATTAGGACTAAAGTTCCATTTGGTATTTGTTGTTTTTCCATTATATAAATTGATTTTTAGTTGATTAAAAAAGTTTTAATAATAAAGCTTACCACAATAATACTAATATTTAATATAAAAAAGCCTAAAATAATGCGATGACCATTTTTAAATTGAAATTTTAGATGCAATAGTAAAAAGGCAAACATTGCAATAAGTGTGTAAATTGCAGGATACATAAAAAAAGCAGCAACAAATTCTCCTTTAAAAATGAAGTTAATAGCCCTTTGCATGCCACATCCCATACAATCAACATTAAACGTTTGTTTCCACATGCATGGTAACATATATTCTTCAAGTCCTTTTGCGAGTATTAACATGGCGCTAAATTAACAATTTGATTTATTACTTTTATAATTGCGAGAAATATTTTTCTAAATTGTACTTTTACGACCTGTTTTAATTAATGAATTATGGATATTTCGAGAAGCTTAAATTTTATGTGTATTCTAGTTGGAGGAATGATTGCATTTTATGCTCAAGCACAGCAAGAACAAAATACGTACTTATTAATAGGAGGTATTGCATTATTAATGGTCGGTGTTTATAGAACCTCTAGAAATATTCCGAGCAAACATGAAGAATCAGAAGAATCATTTGTAAAAACAGAAAAAGAAGATGAAATTTAAAATAAGTGATAAGGTTGAAACAATTGACGATGATATTTCAGGAATAATAACAAAGATTTCTGGAGATATAATTACAGTTGAAGATATTGATGGCTTTGATTTACAATTTGAAGCTCGTGAACTTATGTTAATGTCTTCAGGTAATTCGCTTGAAAGTGCTGTTTATAATACGGATTTTGAAGCCGTAAAAAAAGAAAAAGAATCTTTAAAACGAAAATCTGCTCCAACAATAAAACCTAAAGAAAGAAATGCACCTAAATTTGAAGTAGATCTACATATTCATCATTTAACCAAATCTTCAAAAAGAATGTCTAATTATGAAATGCTTAATCTACAACTAGATACAGCAAGAGGTCAATTAGAATTTGCCATGCGTAAGCGTATCCCAAAAGTAGTTTTTATACACGGTGTTGGCGAAGGTGTGCTACGCCAAGAATTAGAAACACTTTTTAGTCGTTATAATAATGTAAGATTTTACGATGCCGATTATAAAACCTACGGTTTAGGAGCAACAGAAGTTAGTATACTTCAAAATGTAGCGCCTTAATCTTAGAAATCGTAATCATAATCATCAGGATCAAAGTCTTCTATAATTGTTGTTAGTGTACCAAGTGTAATTTCGGTAGTTCTAAAGATTGTTAAATCTGTATTATTAATTACAAATACTGTTTCAACAGTTCTGGTGTAAGAATTTTCAAAAGCATTATAATCATCAAAAACGTAAGAGGTATTTTCGGCAGCATTTAGATATAATTCTACTAAAACATCATTCACAGCAATTCTGTCATCTCCAGGGCCATTCTCTCCATTCGCATCTTCTAAACGGGTAGGAATTAGGTCTCCATCATCATCATCATCTAGGTAATTAGGAAGATCATCACTATTCGTCGGATGATTTGCATCAGTATTTAAAGGGTTAGTTAAAGGATCTCCATCTCCGTCTTCATCCAATTCGTCTAGTTCATTTTCAGTTAAAACATTATCACCATCATCATCAATATCTAAATAATCTGGTATATCATCCTCATCTGTATCTTGAGGGTTATCTATACCTCCAGGACCATATTCATAAATACTAGGAACACCATCATTATCATCATCTACAATTGTAGAAGTTACATATACATCACCAGAGCCTGCTTCATAATCTTCTCTTATTGTTAAATCTGAAGGTGGTACAACAGCACAAATGTCACTAGAAGTTAATTCTCTATTGTATGTTCTATAAATAAAACGAGTTGTACTAGCGTCGATTGTTAATTCTGTGGGAGAACCTTCAGTTGTTGCATGTGTAAATAATGCGTCATTGGTATCATCTCCTTTTTCAAAAATTAAAATAAGCGCTTCGTTAGGATCTTCTCGTGTATCATATACAAGGTGATAGTCTTCAAAATTAGTACATTGTGCTAATTCTTCATCAAATTCTAAATCTACAGTTAAAATGTCACCATCATCACAAGTAGTTAAAAAAGCAAAACATAAGAGTATAAAAAAACGACGTATCATAGATTCTATTTTTAGCAAAAATAAAGGATTTGTAAAATTATAACGTTGCATTATCTAAATAATTTTATTTACAATATTTTTGTAGGATGAATTGATCATCTACAAAATTGTATCATTCAAAGAAATGATGACTAATCAATTGCACTACTGTACTGAGCTTAGAAGAAGTATGACCATAAAAATACTATAAATAACATGAATTCAATCTATTTAGATAACGCAGCCACTACAGCTTTAAGACCCGAAGTTGTAACGCGTATGACGCAAGTGTTAAATGAAACTTATGGAAATGCATCTTCTAGTCATAGTTTTGGTCGTGCGTCTAAAGCACTTTTAGAACAATGTAGAAAAAATATAGCAAGCTATTTTAATGTGTCGGCATCAGAAATTGTTTTTACTGCTGGCGGAACAGAATCCGATAATTTAGCTTTAAGAAGTGCCGTTAGAGATCTAGGTGTTACAGAAATTATTACATCTCAGATTGAACATCATGCTGTTTTACATACTTTAGATCAATTGCAGAAAGAATATGGTGTAAAAGTCACTTATGTAAAACTGAAAGCTGATGGAAGTATAGATGAAGAAGATCTTGAATCTGTTTTAGGTCATTCTGATGGAAAAAAATTAGTGACTTTAATGCATGTTAACAATGAGATTGGTAATGTGTTAAATTTGAAAAGCATAGCTAAGATTGTAAAATCTTATGGAGCCTTATTTCATTCTGATACTGTACAATCTGTCGGACATTATAAAATAGATTTAAAGGAAATACCTATAGATTTTACAGCCGCAAGTGCACATAAATTTCATGGACCTAAAGGTGTTGGGTTTTGTTTTGTACGAAAAGAGTCTGGATTAAAACCATTGATTTTTGGTGGAGAGCAAGAACGAGGCCATAGAGCAGGGACGGAGTCTCTTCATAATATTGCTGGGATGGATGCGGCTTTAAAAATAGCTTACGCAAATCTTGAAGAAGAACATGCTTATGTTTTAGATTTGAAGAACTATTTTATCACGGAACTTCAAAATAATATTCCTAATGTAAGTTTTAACGGTTGTTCAAAGTCTGAAGAAAGCACATACACATTAGTAAGCGTTCGTTTACCAATGGCTCCTGGAAAAGCATCAATGTTACAGTTTCAACTCGATTTAAAAGGGATTGCGAGTTCTAGAGGTAGTGCTTGCCAAAGTGGAAGCAGTCAACAGTCTCATGTATTAAAAGCTATTTTACCTAATGATGAATTAGCAAAACCTTCTATTCGTTTTTCATTCAGTATATATAATACTAAAGAAGAATTAGATTATGTAGTTGGTGTTTTAAAAGCTTTAGTTAATTCTTAAAACCTTGCAGACATTCTTATATTAAAAACACGTGGTGTTAAGTAATTAGGAATTGCATATTGTTGTTTACTGTAAACGTCTCTAACCCAAGTATTTGTAATTGAGTTTTGGTTATTAAACATATTATAGATTTCAAAACCAATTGAGAGTTCCTTAAAAGCGGCTTTCCATTTAGAATTATAAGTTTTTTCAGGATTCACTAATTCGTAAGAAATTCCTAAATCCGCACGTCTATAATCACGTAATCTTATCTGGTAATTGTATGGATCTGCATAGCTTGGAGAACCTCCAGGAACACCTGTATTATATACTAAATTTAAATACATTTTAAGGTCTGGCATGTTAGGGACGTAATCTTGAAATAAAGCACCAAATTTTAAACGTTGATCCGTTGGTCTAGCAATATAACCACGATCATCAATGTTTTCTTCAGTCTTTAAATATCCAAAACTAAACCAAGACTCTGTACCAGGAACAAACTCTCCATTAATTCTTAAATCTAAGCCATAAGCATAAGCAACAGCATTATTATCTGCACTATAACGAATTCTAACGTTTTCTAACGTGTAAGGATTAACATCTGTCATTCCTTTGTAATAAGCTTCAGTTACTAACTTGAATGGTCTGTCCCAAATTTCAAAACTATACTCGTTTCCTAAAACAACATGAAATGATTTTTGAGCTTTTACATTAGGTTGGACCGTTGCTGAAGAATCTCTTAATTCTCTGTAAAATGGAGGTTGGTAGTAGAGACCAGCAGCTACTCTAAAAAGCATATCTTTATCCCAATTGGGTTTAATAGCAAATTGTCCTCTTGGGCTAATTACGGTTTGTGTATCACTTGTTTCAATATCATCACCGCTTACAACCCAACTATGAGATCTTACACCAGCATTATAAAAAATTTCATGACCGTTCCAATCTGTTTTTTTACTATATTGTATAAAAGCTTGAAATCTATTAATTTGAATTCGGTTAGTCGCTCTAATATCTTCATAAGCAGTTAAAGGGCCAGAAAAAGAATTGTAAGGTTGATCGTTAGGCTGACTTATTGAAGGTGGTCTAATTGAAAAACCAGCAGAATCAATAATTTCATATTCAACTAAACGGTCTCTAATATCTTCGTGTGTGTATTTTGCAGACCATTCTAATGTACTTTCGTCATCAATTTTATAATCTCCTTTATGTTCAGCGTTAACTATAAAAGCATCTAAATCATTTCGGGCATGTGTAAGTTGAGATCCAATACCTTCGCTAAATTCAACTTCACCTAAATTTTCATCACCAATACTTGTGTTTACTTCACCTAAACGATATTCTGCTAAAATGTCAAAATATTCTTGTTCTGTAGTATGGTAAGCAGAGGCAATAAGTTTAAGCGTTAAATCGTCATTTACAAAGTAATTAGCTTTAAATGCCCCAAAATAGGTTTGGTATTGATCTTTTTCTTGTCCATCGTAAAATACTAATAACGCAACAGGATCATCAATAGTTCCGAAGTTAGTTTGTCTATTTTCGGGTTGAAAGTTGTATTTATTTGAAGAAATATTTCCAAGGAAATTTAAATGAAACTTACTCGAAAAACGATAGGTTAAAAATGTTTGTGCATCTGCAAAAATAGGTTCTACATTACCTTCTGTTTCTAAACTATTTAATAATAAACTATTGTCTCTATAACGTACACCTGCAATACCAGAGAATTTTCCGTCTTTAGAAACACCTTCAGCAGCAATACTTCCACCAAGTAAACTTAAATCTGCTCTTATTCCAAAATCAACAGGATTACGATACGTAATATCTAATACAGAAGATAATTTATCACCATATTTAGCTTGAAAACCACCAGCAGAGAAATCTACATCTTGAACCAAATCGGTATTTACAAAACTTAATCCTTCTTGATTTCCAGAACGAATTAAAAAAGGTCTATAAATTTCTATATCATTTACATAAACTAAGTTTTCGTCAAAATTACCACCACGTACAGAATATTGTGTACTTAATTCATTAGAAATATTTACTCCAGGTAAGGTTTTAAGAATATTTTCTACACCAGGCTGCGCACCTTTGATGGTTCTTATCATTTGTGGTGAAATAGAAGTAACACCATCTACAGATTGTCTTGTATTTGTATTAATAACAACGGTAGCAATTTGTTCAACTTCAATAAGCATCACAGGGTTGTATTCAATTTCTTGTCCGTTTTTTAAATTGAATTTTTGCTCAACTAATTTATGTGAAACGTGAGTGAAAATAACGGTAACTTCAATGCCGTAAGGAATTCTAAGCTCGTAAAAACCGTTGCTATTGGTTGCTGTGCCTTCTCCAGTGTTGGTTTTTATATTAACTCCTTCAATAGGAGTGTTGCCTTCATCTAAAATGACACCTCTAATAATTGCATTTTGTGAAAACGAAAGTAGACTAAAAAATAAGCCTAAGAGGACGGTGAAAATTAAGCGTTTCAAATATTTTGTTTTTAATCTTAGTTAGGTTGAATAGCGGTTTAGAATATAGATTAACAATCATAATGATTCTATAATTTAGCGTTTAAAATGTAACAGTCTAAGGTCTAAATTTCTACTTTCTAAAAAATGTTGCTTCAAATGTAGAACTATTTCCAACATTATCAGTGACAATTATTTTTAATTCGTTCTTAGTATCTTTAACGATATTATCACTAAAATCGTGTATAAGCGTATTTTTTTTATAATCATATTCCATTAAAATCCACTTTCCATTTACTGTAGCTCTGTATTTACTTATACCTGTTAACTCATCATCAATCTTAAGTTTAAGGTAACGATAGTTACTTATCCATTTTTTATCTGTAAAATTGGTGGGTGTTATGGTTGGAGGTACAGTATCCATTGATAAAGCATAGGTGCCTAATGCTTTAGTTTTTGCGGTTAAGACATCTCCTTTGCGTGAGGTAGATACATAGTAAGGCTTTTTATAATTACCATAAAATCTGGCGATATAAAGTTTGTCTTGATGTTCTTTTTTATAATTACTTAAGTCGTAATTAATATAGAAATTCTTTTGCATCGCAACGTTATCATTTCCTAAAAAAATAGTGTCAGAACTCACCTTAAAATCTACATAAGTGTCATCATACAATGTGTTTTCATAAAAGTTTACTGTATAATTACCTGAAGTTAATGTCGACATTTTATTGCTATAAACCAGTGATTGTTTAGAGCGATCTATGGTGGTCGAATCTTTTTTTATAGTTTCAAATTCTCCATCTACAGGGATTACAACCCAAGATTCATTTCCGTTATAATCTCTAATTCTCATCTTATAAACTGAAGCTGTACTGTCTTCAATTTTAACGTAGCCCTTATCGTAAGCGTCTTTATAAATACTTAGAGGATTATTTTTTTCAATAAAAAGTTTCTGAATTTTAGAGCGTTTACGAACGTAGTATTCATAATCGACAAGACGTTTAATATGTTTACTTTCATCGAAGCTAATACGTTTAAAATCTATTTCTAAACTTTTATTTCCATTAAAAAAAGTTTGAATATTACTTACACCGTTATTATTCGGTGCTAAATCTTGTTTGTCGTTAGAGGTAACACCAAATCCAATATTTCCGTAAGCTTTAATCTTTTCAACAGCATAATCACCTGTTTTCTGTGGAATTAAGCGTAAGGGCACTCTTTCATTTTTTCCATTAATAATTGCGTTTTCGTCTTTAGGATAGGCAAATACCGCAGTGACGTAGGGTGCTGTAGAATCTTCTACTTCTATACCAAAGAGTAATGGATTCATTGTACGTTCTAAGTTGTCTCTAATTTCGAAATGTAAGTGAGGACCTCCAGAACCACCCGTATTTCCTGAATATGCAATAACTTCATCAGGCTCTATTAAAAGTTCTTCAGAATGAGGAAAAACTTCAACTTCATAACTCTCTTTATCATATTGACATTGTTTAATATAATCTTCTAATCGTTTAGAAAATTTTTGAAGATGCCCATAAACAGTTGTATAGCCATTAGGATGTGTAATGTAGATGGCTTTTCCGTAGCCAAAATGAGAGATTTTAATTCTACTTATGTAACCTAGTGCCGCCGCATAGACTTTTAAACCTTCTCGTTGTTGTGTTTTAATATCTAATCCAGCATGAAAATGTGTAGAACGTAATTCGCCAAAAGTACCTGAAAGTACAATAGGAATATCTAAAGGAGCGCGAAAATAATCTTGAGGATATTCCGATTGTCCATATAATGAACTAGTTAATAAAAAGAGGATTAAAAATTGTTTCATAGGATTAGCTCTGACAGCGAAAATATTACTTTGTTTACATTTTGCAAACACTAAAACGGTATAATTTTAGCATTTTATAAATTATATTGAACCTCTAATAATACCAAATAAAAATTAAAAATACGAATATTGTTTTTTCTATTTAGTTGTTTTTTATAAGCGTATACATTTATAACTATTAGTATCCTTGTATATTATAGAAGGATATAAGTTAAATAAAATCCAATTTTATTATTATAGAATTTTAAACTTATCTGCTTTAATAAAAAATAATTGTAAAACAATTGTGATTGTTGATTAGGTATGTTAACTTTGTTTCGATAGTATTGAATTACTTTAATGAGTAAAATAGAAGACATTGTTGATGCATTAGAACATAAAATCAGTAAGATTTTAGATAAGCAAGCGATTTTAAAACAGACTAATGAGAAACTCGAAAGTCAATTAAAAGAGCAACAGCAAAAACTTTTAGAACAACAAGAAGAGATTTCTGCTTGGGTAGAAAAACATGACACACTCAAAATTGCAAATTCAATGCTTGGTAGTGACGAAAATAAACGAGAAACAAAACTCAAAATAAATGCACTGATTAGAGATATTGACCATTGTATTGGTCAACTCTCTGAATAAAGTTGTAAATTTAAATTATAATGCCTGAACAATTAAAAATTAAACTTTCTATAGCTAATAGAGTTTATCCGTTAACGATAAACCCTGGGCAAGAAGAAGGTTTACGCAAAGCTTCAAAAAATATAGAGGCGATGATTGGGCAATTTGAGCAGAATTACTCTGTAAGAGATAAGCAAGATGTTTTGGCAATGTGTGCCTTACAATTTGCTTCTCAAGTAGAGCAAAAGTCTATAGATAAAGAGTATGTAAATGAAGAAGTACAGGAAAAGTTAGAAGCTTTAAATGAACTTTTAAATCAACATCTTTAACTCGTACGTTCTTTAAAATAAAATAAGGTTACTGCCTACATTAGTTACATTTTTGATAAACTCAACGATCAATTCTTTAAAAAGGGTGAGTTTAAGTTGTAAAATCGTGCTGTTAGTACTGAACTCGTTTCGGTATCTTAGACAGATTTTTGATCAGCTTGTTAGCCCTAAACTTGTTTTAAGGAGTTTATACAAAACCAAAACTGATGTAGGCTTTTTTATACACTAAAACTAAATAAGAAAGATGGATAATTACGCAATAATATTTATTGTTGGAGGAATAATAGGAGGAATAATAATAGGGTTCTTTATAGCTAAAGCTTTAGAAAAAGGGAAAGCTTCAAAATTAATTGCTAGTGCAGAAATTGAGTCTAAATCAATTTTGAAAGAAGCTAAATCAGAGGGGGAATCAATAAAAAAAGAAAAAATATTACAAGCTAAAGAGAAATTTATTGAGTTAAAATCAGAGCACGAAAAGGTGATTTTTTCTAGAGATAAAAAAATGTCTGAAGCAGAGAAACGCATAAGAGACAAAGAATCTCAGCTTTCTAGTGAATTAAATAAATCTAAAAAATCTAATCAATCTTTAGAAAGTAAGATTAAAGATTACGATTTTAGATTAGAGTTTCTTGATAAGAAACAAGAAGAAATTGATAAATCTCATCAAAATCAAATCAAACAATTAGAAGTGATTTCTTCATTGTCTGCTGAAGAAGCAAAAGCACAATTAGTAGAGTCTTTAAAAGAGGAAGCTAAGACAGATGCCATGGCTTTCATTCAAAATCATGTTGAAGAAGCTAAATTAACAGCACAGCAAGAAGCTAAAAAGATTATTATCAATACCATTCAACGTATTGGTACAGAAGAAGCAGTTGATAACTGTGTGTCTGTATTTAATATTGAATCTGATGACGTTAAAGGTCGTATTATTGGTAGAGAAGGTAGAAACATTAGAGCAATTGAAGCTGCAACAGGTGTAGAGATTATTGTAGATGATACACCAGAAGCAATTATCTTATCTTGTTTCGATTCTGTAAGACGTGAAATTGCACGTTTATCATTACACAAGTTAGTTACGGACGGAAGAATACACCCTGCTAGAATTGAAGAAATTGTAAGAAAGACAGAAAAGCAGATTGAACAAGAAATTATAGAAGTAGGTAAGCGTACGGTTATCGATTTAGGAATTCATGGTTTACATCCTGAATTAATAAAAATGGTAGGTCGTATGAAATATCGTTCTTCTTACGGACAAAACTTGTTACAACACTCGCGTGAAGTTGCTAAGCTTTGTGGTGTTATGGCTGCTGAGTTAGGGTTAAATCCTAAATTAGCTAAACGTGCAGGTTTATTACATGATATAGGTAAAGTACCGTCATCAGAAACAGATGTTGAAACGCCACACGCCATTTTAGGTATGCAATGGGCTGAGAAACATGGAGAGAAACCAGAAGTATGTAATGCTATTGGGGCTCACCACGACGAGATTGAGATGACAACATTACTAGCGCCAATAATTCAGGTTTGTGATGCTATTTCAGGAGCAAGACCAGGAGCAAGACGTCAAGTATTAGATTCTTATATACAACGTCTTAAAGATTTAGAAGATGTAGCCTTTGGATTTACAGGAGTAAAGAAAGCTTATGCTATACAAGCAGGTAGAGAATTACGTGTTATTGTAGAAAGTGAAAAAGTTACAGATGAAAAGGCAGCTAGTTTATCGTTTGAGATTTCTCAGAAAATACAAACAGATATGACATATCCAGGACAAGTAAAAGTAACAGTGATTAGAGAAACTAGAGCTGTTAATATTGCGAAGTAAATAGTATTTTAATATAAAGTAAAAAGCACTCTAAATTAGAGTGCTTTTTTATTTTTTAAGCGTTATGGAGAAAGAAGTACCATGATTTAAAGTGCTTTCTACTTGTATTTCTCCGTGTATGGCTTCAACTTGTGTTTTTGTAATATATAAACCAACACCTCTAGAGTCTGCTCTTTTAGTACCGTGAAACGTCTTGTACATTTCAAAAATGTGATTTTTATATTTATCCATATCAATACCAATACCATTATCTGAAATTAAAATTTTAATGGTATTGTTTATGTGTATGGCTTCAATAATTATTTGACTATCCTTTTTAGGGTCAGAATATTTTATACCATTAGAAATTAAATTATAAAATATACTTTCTAAATAAGGTTTGTTTGTAAAAAGAGTATCTCCTTTTTTTATCGCATTATGTACGGTGATTTCTTTGTTCTCTATATCTATTTTTAGGCTTTCTATTATTTTATTAGTAAAATCATAAAGATTAATGTGCTCATTAAGATCTTGAGAGTCACTCTTAGATTTTATACTTACAATATCATCTAGATCGACAATAGTAGTGGTTAAAGACTTTGAAATAGTTTGTAGATGTCCTATTAATTCTTCTTTTTCATTTTCAGACTCAGCTTCATCATAAAACTCTAAAATATTTTTAAAATTACCAATATGAGTTTTTAAGTTGTGAGAAACAATATGTGTAAAACTATAAAGTCTTTTATTTTGACAAGTAATTAATTGAAGATTCTTTTCTAAAAGTTCTTCGCTAACTTTAGAACTTGTAATATCTGTATGTGTACCAATTATACATGTAGATTTATTGTTTTTGTCTTTTTCTACAACCTTAGCTTTATTTAATATCCACTTGTAACTCCCATCTTTACAGCGAATTCGGTATTCGTTTTCATAGAAATCAATATAACCTTCTAAAAACCTATTAAAATCTTTAAAATATTCATCTTTATCGTCTGCGTGTACTTTATCATCCCAGAACTTTGAGGTGTTTTTTATATCGCTTTCAGAATAACCAATGATTTGTATAGATTCTTTAGAGTAGAATACTTTATTTGTGTTTATATTCCATTCCCATAGTCCTATATTAGATAGCTCTATTGCAATTTTATACTTTTTGTCTTTATGAGAATTTGAAGAATACTTATTACTATAAAGATTATGGATCTGTTTTATTAGGTTGAGATTGGGGAATTTCATGGTCTTTTTCTTTATTATTTAGAGCATAATATTTTGATTTTGTCACATGTGTGCTGACAATTAAACCTTTATCTCATAAAAATAGTTCATAATTCTAAGTATAACTTATTTTTTATTGATTATTTAATATAAAACAATCAACTTAACACTTTATTTTCTAGGATGAAATTTATTTAAAACCTCACTTAAATGAGAACGATCTACATGCATATAAATTTCTGTAGTTGTTATACTCTCATGACCAAGCATCATTTGTATCGCTCTAAGATCAGCTCCATTTTCTAATAAATGGGTTGCAAATGAATGTCTAAAAGTGTGAGGCGATACGGTTTTATTTAAGCCTGTTTCTTTTACAAGTGTTTTAATAATGGTAAAAATCATAGCCCTTGTAAGTTGTTTTCCTCTTCTATTTAAAAATAAAACATCTCTATATTCCTCAATAACTGGTTCATGAGGCCGAATTTCTTTTACATAAATGCTAATAAATTTTTTAGTTAAATCACTTATGGGTACAAAGCGTTGTTTGTCTCCTTTACCGGTCACTTTTATAAAACCTTCATCAAAAAATAAATCTGAAAGTTTAAGGTTTGTCAATTCACTAACTCTTAATCCACAACTATATAAGGTTTCTATAATGGCTCGGTTACGTTCGCCTTGGGGAGTGCTTAAGTCTATACTAGAAATTAAAGTATCTATTTCTTTTACAGATAATGTATCGGGTAATTTTCTTCCTATTCTAGGGGTTTCTATTAAGTCTAATGGATTTGAGGTTCTATAATTTTCAAAAATAAGATAATCGAAAAAATTACGAAGTCCAGAAATTAAGCGCGCTTGAGACCTAGGATTGATATCTTTTGAAACAGAATAAATAAATTCCTTAACAACATTTGTATCTATTGTGATAGGAGATTCTTTTATATCATGACTTTCAAGATATGAAATCAATTTTTTAATGTCATAGCTGTAATTTTCAATAGAGTTTTTAGATAAACCACGTTCAATTTGTAAATAATGTTTGTAGTCTATGATTGCTTGTTCCCATTTCATAGTTAAAAATAACAATTTGTAGTTTATTAAATTTTATAATAGCTACATTTTTTTTCAAAATTAAAATCCTTTAGTCTATTCATTTAATAAAAAAATAAACTTAATATAAGGTCTATTATTTTTTTTTGTCTATTGAAAAAAGTAGATTTTCATTAATTATTTACAAATCAATTAGTTAGTGTGTTTTTAGATTAACCAGCTAGAATCATCGATAAAATGCGTTAAAATTTAACATTTAAAGGTTTTTTTTACAATTTTCAAAGGCTATTTTTGACCATCAATTTAATCAAAAATAAATTTAAAATTATGAAAAAATTATTATTTACAGCTGCAGTTGCAGTTCTTGGATTTTCAAACGTAAATGCACAAGAAGTTACTTTTGGTGCTAAAGCAGGTGTTAACTTTGCTACATTTGTTGGTGATGTTGAAGATACTGATGGTTTAACATCTTTTCATGTTGGTGGTGTCGCTGAAATTTCTTTTTCTGAGAAATTTTCTGTACAGCCAGAATTATTATATTCTATGCAAGGTGCTAGTAATGAGTATTCTGAATCTTTTTCTGGATATGCTTATGCTTCAGAGTATGAAGTAAAATTATCTTACATTAGTGTTCCTGTTATGGCTAAATATTATGTAGCTGAAGGTTTTAGTATTGAAGCAGGACCTCAAATAGGTTTCTTAGTTTCTGCTAAAGCTGATTCTGATTATACAGAATCTTTTGACGGAGAAGTAAGTTACACTGAATCAGAAGATGGTGTAGATGTTAAAGATGATTTTAACTCAATTGATTTTGGATTAAACTTTGGTGCTGGTTACAAAATGGATAATGGTTTAAACTTCGCTGTTCGTTATAACTTAGGTTTAGCAAATATAGCTAAAGATGCTGATGATGACTATAGTGTTCAAAACAATGTATTTCAAGTATCAGTAGGATATTTCTTTAACTAAAAGAAATAATTACATAATAAATTAAAACCGAAGCAATCAGCTTCGGTTTTTTTATGCGTATATTTTAATATCTTTACTTTATGAAGCTCACATGTTAAAAGTTCCGCTTCAAATTATATGTTTTATAACAAAAAAACATATTACAATTAAATATATATAATATATAGATGAAAAAGCTAATCATTATAAATGGACCAAACCTTAACTTGTTAGGTAAAAGAGAAACTAATATTTATGGAAGTATGACTTTTACGGAGTTTTTTGATTCTGTAGTTAAAAAATATCCCAATATAGACTTAGCATATTTTCAATCTAATATAGAAGGAGAGCTTATTGATAAAATTCAAGAAGTAGGTTTTACTTATGATGGTATTATTTTAAATGCAGCTGCCTATACGCATACATCTATAGGTATCGGAGATACTGTTAAAGGAGTGACAACACCTGTTGTAGAAGTTCATATTTCTAATACGTTCTCTAGAGAAGAATTTAGACACCAATCTTACATATCACCTAATGCAAAAGGAGTCATTTTAGGTTTTGGTTTGCAAAGCTATGAATTGGCTATTGAGAGCTTTTTAAGCTGATTTTAATCTTTTGGTGTATGTGATTTATTAAGAATATTTAAATTTTTATATATGAAGCGCTTTATTTTTACAGTCTTAATTTTAATAACCCTAGGTTGTTTTAATGGTTTGAAAGCGCAATCAGAATTTGGAATTAAAGGAGGGGGTAATTTAACTTTTTTTAATGTTGAAGAAGGTTCTTTTGGATCTAACCAAGAAGTAGAACTCGGATATTATGCAGGCTGCTTTGTTGATTTTGAAATTGAAAATGGTTTTAATTTACAAACCGAATTACTTTTTATAGGTCTTGGAGATTTTAAGTTTTTAAATGCTCCTATTTATCTCAAATATAATTTTGATGAGGATTTTAATATTCTTGTTGGTCCTAGTATAAATTATTTTCTTAATTTTTTTTATACGAAATTAAAAATTAGAGCAGATTTAGCTTTTGCGTATAATTTAACTTCAAAATTAGATCTTCATATGAAATACACCATCGGTTTTGAAGAAATTTCACCCAACGTATTGTTTTTAGGATTAGGATATAAATTATAAATTCTTGTCTTTTTTTACAAATGAGTTAACCTTTTTCTTCATAGAGTTTAACCTATTGTAATTGATTTCCGATTGTTTTTTGACTAAAAAACGAAAGTTGTTAAACTGCTGTTAAGCCTTGTTTTATTGGTGTTTAGCTCTTTAGTTTTGTGGTATTAACCAAAATAAATCAATAATAATTATGAGAAATTTAATTGTATTTGCAACCGTATTTATATTCACATTATCATCTAGTTATTCGTATTCGCAATCAGATTCTAAAGCTGTGCAATTAGGAGCAAAGGGAGGTGTTAACTTCTCTAAAATTACAGGAGATGATTTTGAAGATGTAGATTCAAGAACAAGTTTTAATGCAGGATTAGTTGCTGAAATTCCATTGTCGGAAAGAATTTCATTTCAACCAGAAGTGTTTTACTCAGGTCAAGGTTTCAATGTTGTACAAGCCGAAGATCGATTTTTTAATACCAGTGAAGATATAGAATATCAGTTAGACTATATTCAGGTTCCTTTGTTGCTTAAAGTTTATTTAATTAAAGGTTTAAGTGTAGAAGCAGGACCACAATTTGGATTTAAGATTCATGAAGAATTTGATTCTGAACCTAACTCTGATGGTGGTGATTTTGAAATCAATGAAGACGATTCTTATGTGAAGGATTTTGATACAAGTTTAGCATTTGGAACATCTTATAAGTTTGATGGAGGTTTTTTTGTTAGTGCCCGTTATACTATGGGATTATCAAGTGTTTTTAAAGACGATACGCTTTTCGAAAATGTAGATGGTAAAAATGAAGTATTACAATTAGGTCTTGGATTTATGTTTTAAATTATATCCAATTCATTTAATTGCATAAAAAAAGTTCCAGAATATAATTCTGGAACTTTTTTATTTTTCTAGCTTCTAGCTTCTAGCTTCTAGCTTCTAGCTTCTAGCTTCTAGCTTCTAGCTTATAGGTGAATTACTTCATCATAAGCAGCAGCAACAGCTTCCATTACCGCTTCACTCATAGTAGGGTGAGGGTGAACTGTTTTTAATACTTCGTGTCCTGTTGTTTCTAATTTACGACCTAAAACAGCTTCAGCAATCATATCTGTAACACCAGCACCAATCATATGGCATCCTAACCATTCGCCATATTTAGCATCAAAGATTACTTTTACAAAACCTTCTTTGTTACCACCTGCACTAGCTTTTCCTGATGCAGAGAAAGGGAATTTACCAATCTTAACATCTAAGCCTTGTTCCTTAGCTTGTGCTTCTGTTATACCAACACTAGCAATCTCTGGGGAACAATACGTACAACCAGGAATATTTCCGTAGTCTAAAGCTTCAACATGTTGTCCAGCAATTTTTTCTACACAAAGAATCCCTTCAGCAGAAGCAACGTGTGCTAAAGCTTGACCAGGAGTTACATCTCCAATAGCGTAATAACCAGGCATATTTGTTTGGTAGAAATCGTTAACTAAGATTTTATCTCTATCAACAGCGATACCAACATCTTCTAAACCGATGTTTTCAATATTAGATTTAATACCAACAGCAGATAATACAATATCAGCTTCTAGTACTTCTTCTCCTTTTTTAGTTTTTATAGTTGCTTTAACACCAGATCCAGAAGTATCAACCGAAGTTACTTCTGCAGAAGTCATAATGTTAATTCCTGCTTTTTTAAAGCTACGCTCTAATTGTTTAGAAACGTCATCATCTTCAACAGGTACAATTTTATCTAAATACTCAACAATAGTTACTTCAGTTCCTATTGAATTGTAGAAATATGCAAATTCAACACCAATAGCTCCAGAACCAACAACAATCATTTTCTTAGGTTGTTTTTCTAAAGTCATGGCTTGTCTGTAACCAATTACTTTTTTACCATCTTGTGGTAAGCTAGGAAGTTCACGAGAGCGTGCACCTGTAGCGATAATAATATGGTCAGCAGAATATTCTTTTCCGTCAACTTCAACTTTTTTCCCTGGTTTAAGAGTTCCATAACCTTCAATAACGTCTATTTTATTCTTTTTCATTAAGAATTTAACACCGCCACTCATGCCTTCAGCAACTCCACGACTACGCTTTACAATAGCATCAAAATCATGTTCTGCATCTTTAACTTTTAATCCGTAATCTCCAGCATGTTTTAAATATTCAAATACTTGAGCAGATTTTAAAAGAGCTTTTGTAGGGATACAACCCCAATTTAAACACACACCACCAAGACTTTCTTTTTCTACAACTGCAGTTTTAAATCCTAATTGTGATGCTCTAATTGCTGTTACGTAGCCACCAGGACCACTTCCTAATACTATAATATCGTATTTACTCATGGGTAAGTTTTATTTATTGAATTATTGAATTTTTCTAATTACAAAAGTAAGAAATTCCAAAAACATAACCCCACAATCTAGAGTGTTTAAATTATACTAAATTAGTATAATTTAATATTTAGAATGTTTTTAATTAAAAAGGATAGAAGCGTAGTTCTAAATGCTTCTGGGAAAGCTTTTTTATAGCAAATTATTCCTTGGCAGCTACAAAGGTTAGTGCATCACCATTAATACAGTGGCGCTTTCCTGTCGTTTCTTTTGGTCCATCATTAAAAACGTGTCCTAAATGTCCGCCACAATTAGCACAATGTTCTTCATCTCTAGTATATCCAATTTTGGTATCTGTACCAAAAGCAACATTACCTTCTATAACGCGATCAAAACTTGGCCAACCAGAACCAGATTCAAATTTATGTTCGCTTTTAAATAAAGGGACATTACAAGCAGCACAATGATAAACACCTTTTTTGTGGTTATTATTAAAAGGACTAGAGTAAGGACGTTCAGTACCAGCTTCTCTTAATATAAAATATTGCTCCTTGGTCAGTTGAGCTTTCCACTCAGCTTCTGTTTTGGTAACATTAAAAGTTACTTTTTCGTTTTCTTTTTGATTGCTTTTCTGAGCAGAACTATTGCAACTAAAAAATAATGTAATTAAGGCAATTATGAAGTATTTTTTCATTTTATAAGTTTATTTATACAGTTTGCTATTTAAGTCGTAATAGTCTTTTGATAATTACGATAGTCTCTTAATTTATTTACTAAAAGCTTGACTTTTTATGAAAAAAAAATGTTAAATTTATAGACAAAATTGTTTGTATAAATGAAGATATTCCATTTAAGTGCAGAATGTTATCCTATTGCTAAAATTGGAGGTTTAGCAGATGTTGTAGGGGCTTTGCCTAAGTACCAAAATGAAGTTGGTGAAGACAGTGCTGTAATAATGCCATTTTATAATAATAACTTTACAAAGGCTCATAAATTTATAACTGTTTTTAATGATGAAATTGATCTGGGGAATGTAAAGTATCCTTACAGTATCTTAAAAATAGCAGATGATAGTTTAGATTTTGATGTGTTTTTTGTGCATGTAGAGGATTTACTCTATAAAGACTATGTGTATTCCGAAAACGATATCGATAGATTCTTAGCGTTTCAAATTGCGGCATTAGATTGGATTTTAACTTTAGAAAATAAACCAGATATTCTTCATTGTCACGATCACCATACAGGATTAATTCCTTTTATGGCTCAAGAATCCTTTAAATACCAATTATTAAATAAAATACCTGTTATAACAACCATTCACAATGCACAATACCAAGGTTGGATGTCTTATGAACATTTATATAAAATTCCAGAATTCAATATGAAAAATATAGGATTATTAGATTGGGATAATAGTATAAATCCACTAGCGGCAGCTATAAAATGTGCTTGGAGAGTAACTACAGTTTCTCCAAGTTATATGGAAGAATTGAAAAAAAATGCTAACGGATTAGAGCATTTGTTAGCGAATGAAAGTGCTAAGTCTTTTGGGATTTTAAACGGAATTGATACAGATGTTTGGAATACTGAAACCGATGCTTTTATTATAGATAATTATAATCAAGCCTCAGTAGCTTCAGGTAAGCATGGAAATAAAAGATGGCTTTGCGATACCTTTAATTTAGATGAAAATAAACCTTTAGTAGCATTTATAGGTCGTTTGGTAGGAGAAAAAGGAGCGGAGTTATTACCTGAAGTATTTCGAAGCATATTGCAAGATAAGGAAGCAAATATTTTACTTCTTGGTTCTGGTCTTAAAGAAACAGAAGAGCAGCTTAATGCTCTTAAAAATGAATACAAAGGAAATTACAATGTTTACATTGGTTATGACGAAAAACTGTCTCATATTATTTATGCTGGTGCAGATTTTTTAATTATGCCATCTCGCGTAGAACCTTGTGGACTAAATCAAATGTATTGCTTGAGATATGGAACAGTTCCTGTAGTGAGAAGTATTGGCGGACTTAAAGATACCGTTGTAGATATAAATAATAATGGTTTCGGAATATGTCATAACGAAGTTACAATTACCGATATTAATAATGCGATTAATCGCGCATTAGATTTTTATAAGAATAAAACCCAATTTAACTCCAATAGAAAATTCATCATGAGTTTAGATCACTCATGGAAAGCCTCAGCTAATGCCTACATAAACTTATACAACTCAATAAACTAATAAACAATATGATTAACAACAGAGTATTATCAATTATCTTAGGAGGAGGTCAGGGATCTCGGCTTTACCCATTAACTGAAAAAAGATCTAAACCAGCAGTACCAATTGCGGGTAAATACAGGTTGGTAGATATTCCTATTTCTAATTGTATTAACTCAGGGATGAAACGTATGTATGTCTTAACGCAGTTTAATTCTGCCTCTCTAAATAGGCATATTAAAAACACATATAACTTTAGTTTTTTTAGTTCGGCATTTGTAGATGTACTTGCAGCTGAGCAAACGATAAAAAGTGATAAGTGGTTTCAAGGTACAGCAGATGCTGTTAGACAAAGCATGGATCATTTTTTACAACATGATTTTGAGTATGCTCTAATACTTTCTGGTGATCAACTGTATCAAATGGATTACAATGATATTATTGAAAAACATATTGAAAGTAATGCTGATATTTCTGTAGCAACTTATCCTGTAAATGCAAAAGATGCAACTTCTTTTGGAATTTTAAAATCTAATGAAGACAATTTAATTACTTCATTTATAGAAAAACCTTCTTCAGATTTATTAGTCGATTGGAAATCTGATGTTGGAGAAGAAATGAAAAGTCAAGGTCGTGAATACTTAGGTTCTATGGGGATTTATGTGTTTAATAGAGAGTTGCTTATTGAGCTTATGGCAGATGAAAGTACTGTGGATTTTGGTAAAGAAATCATTCCACAATCTATAGAAAAATATAAAACAGTAAGTTATCCGTTTGAAGGATACTGGACAGATATCGGAAATATAGATTCGTTTTTTGAAGCTAATATTGGTTTAACAGATGCCATGCCTCAGTTTAATCTCTATGACTCTAAACAACGTGTTTATACTAATGCTCGTATACTTCCTACATCTAAAATATCAGGAACAAGTTTAGATAGAGCTGTTATTGCAGAAGGTTGTATTATAGGTGCAGCTAAAATTGAAAAATCAGTAATTGGTATTCGCTCGCGTATTGGTCAAGATTCTACCATAATTAATACGTATATGATGGGGAATGATGATTATGAATCTTTAGCTGGAATTAATAAAAATCATACCGAAATTTTAATAGGAATAGGGGAGCGTTGTTATATTAAAAATACAATTATAGATAAAAATGTGCGTATTGGTGATGATGTAAGAATTAATGGTGGAGCACATCTTGAAGATACAGAAACAGATACTTATGTCATAAAAGAAGGTATTGTAGTCATTAAAAAAGGAGTTGTTATTCCTAAAGGTTTTGTACTTTAATTTATGGGAAAAGTAATCGCACACAGTCGTTTTACAGATTTTGATATCAACCTTTTTAAATCCGGTAAACATTATCGTTTATATGAGAATTTTGGATCACATTTAACAACTGTAGATGGCGTAGAAGGCACTTATTTTGCTGTTTGGGCACCTAGTGCTAATCAGGTTTCTGTGGTAGGAGATTTCAATTTTTGGAAGGATGGAGAATACCTTTTAAACGTCCGCTGGGATTCTAGTGGAATTTGGGAAGGTTTTATTCCTAATGTCAATAAAGGAAGTATCTATAAATACAAAATCCATAGCAATAATAATGGTATTGTTACCGAAAAAGCAGATCCTTATGCAAGACGCTGCG
Organism: Winogradskyella sp. HaHa_3_26; assembly: GCF_019278425.1. Classification (NCBI taxonomy): domain Bacteria; kingdom Pseudomonadati; phylum Bacteroidota; class Flavobacteriia; order Flavobacteriales; family Flavobacteriaceae; genus Winogradskyella; species Winogradskyella sp. HaHa_3_26. The sequence continues at coordinate 3,534,740 of NZ_CP058981.1, forward strand.
AACATAATCCTAGCACAGGATCTATTGTTTGGGAAGATGATTATAAATGGAAAGATAAAACATGGTTAAAAAAGAGAACTAAGCATAACGCTTTAGATGCACCATATTCTGTATATGAAGTTCATTTAGGCTCTTGGAAAAAGCAAATTGAAGAGAATCGATTTCTCTCTTATGTAGAATTGGCAGATGAATTGGTCAACTATGTAAAAGAAATGAATTTTACACATGTAGAATTAATGCCTATTATGGAGTTTCCATACGATCCATCTTGGGGCTATCAAGTTACAGGGTATTTTGCACCAACTTCTCGATTTGGTTATCCTGAAGAATTTAAACTTTTAGTCGATAAATTACATCAAAACGATATCGGAATTATTTTAGATTGGGTACCTTCTCATTTTCCAGAAGATGCTCATGGTCTAGGATTCTTTGATGGTTCTGCACTTTACGAACATCCAGATAAAAGAAAAGGCTATCACCAGGATTGGAAAAGTTTAATATTTAATTACGGACGTAATGAGGTAAAGTCTTTTCTTATCAGTAATGCTTTATTTTGGTTAGATCAATACCATGCCGATGGCTTAAGAGTCGATGCTGTTGCCTCTATGCTGTTTTTAGATTACAGTAGAGAAGATGGCGAATGGGAACCAAATATATATGGTGGAAACGAAAATTTAGAAGCCATGTCATTTTTAAGAGAAATGAATGAAGCTGTCTATGCTTCTTTTCCAGATGTACAAACTATAGCAGAAGAATCTACCGCATTTCCTATGGTATCTAAACCAACGTTTATGGGAGGTTTAGGTTTTGGAATGAAATGGATGATGGGCTGGATGCACGATACGCTTCAGTATTTTGCAAAAGAACCGATTTACAGAGAATATCATCAAAATGATTTAACATTCTCTATGACGTATGCGTTTACAGAGAATTTTATGTTGCCGTTAAGTCATGATGAAGTGGTTTATGGTAAAAAATCTATTTTAGGAAGAATGCCAGGAGATGAGTGGCAACGCTTTGGAAACTTGAGACTTTTATACAGTTATATGTTTACACATCCAGGAACTAATTTATTGTTTCAAGGCTCAGAATTTGGACAAAGTAACGAATGGGATTTTCAAAATAGTCTCGATTGGCACTTATTAGAATTTAGTCCTCATCAGGGGGTACAACAATTAATAAAAGATTTAAATACATTATACAAGAAACAACCTGCATTATATGAAAAGCAATTTTCAATAGACGGCTTTGAGTGGATTGATTATGGCGATTCTAAAAATTCAGTTTTCACTTATATAAGAAAAGGAAATGATAAAGCAGAAGATTTAATTATAGCTTGTAATATGACGCCAAATCCTAAAGAAAACTATAAATTAGGAGTACCAAGAAAAGGTAAGTTGAAAGAAGTTTTTAATAGCGATCTTGAGAAATACTTTGGTACAGGTCAGTATAAAAATAAATTAAAAACAACAAAAGCTATTTCTTGGAATTATAGAGATCAATCTATAGAGATAACTATTCCTCCTTTAGGAATGGTGGTATTTAAGTATTCTAAATAATAAAACCATAGCCCTGTTAGTTTCTCAATCTAAGAGGGTTTTACTGTAATAAATAAAAAGGCTTTTAAGGTTTCCTAATCTTAAAGGTCTTATTATTTTAGCCAGTAGAGCATCTAAATAATGTTAATATTGTAGTTTAATCATAATTTATGACTGAAAAAACAAAAGAGTATATTTTAAAATATAGCATTCCAAGCCTTGCTGTTTTGGTTATTGCTATTCACTTCTTTTTTGTTAATACTCAAAATCTAAATGCATGGAAAGGTGGAGGATACGGTATGTATACAGGTATTCATTATCAATACAATCAAATATATATACCAGGAATGTCTGTAGATTCTTTAATTGGTAAGAAAGGTGAAATGAAAAGCATATTTGATCGCTTAAAATTAATGCCTAATAAAACGAACCTAAAAAAAGCAGCAATATTAGTTTTAAAAACAAGAGATAAAGATAGTGTTCATATACAGATATGGAAGCCCGCTATTAGCAGGGTAGATAACACATATACAAGAGTTTTAATAGATGAAATTTACTTAAAAAACTCTGAATTGTGAAATATTGGATGACGATAGAAGAAAGGCTAAAAAACAACATTGCGTTGGCATTACAGTTGTTGCTATTACTTGTTGGTGTTTATATTATAATCATGGCCGAAGAATTCCGTATTTGGAAAATTCCTTTGCTTATTATTGGTTTATTAAGTTGGTTTTTTTTCGGTAATAAAACCAAATATCCTATTATTTGGATTATGCTTTTTATGATCCTTATTGTTGATTTATGTAATTTGTATTTTGGTGTTGCTAATCACCATTTTATGCTTTTATACATGGTACTTTCGGTATTGCTTTACTTTTACCATAAACGTACTGAAATTTTACAAAAAAATATCCAAATGCTATTAGTTGTAGTAGTAATAACCTCTGTTGTTCAGAAATTGATGTCAAGTCAGTTTATTAATGGAGATTTTTATTACGATATGATGAATAAAGGAGGTTTATTCCGCGTTTTTTTTAGATTTTTTCCTGAAAAATTCGAGTTGATAAAAAGTAATTATCAAAGTTTTTTAGACTTAAATAATACAAATCCAAATTTATATAAAAAAATAGAATTGAAGACTATTATTCCACATCAAGCTAGTGTTAGTTTGGTATTTGCTTGGGTAACTATTTTTGTTGAATTTTTGGTAGCTTTATTCATACTTGTTAAACCTAAAAATACTTGGACTCACTTACTTTTTGTTATGATGATTTTAGGTGTATTATGTACAAGATTAGAAACAGGTTTTATGGCGTTATTGTCAATTTGTGGACTGCTTTTATGCCATAACTTAAAATTGAGATTATTATATGTGTTAATGGTAGTTGGTTGTATTACATTAGTAGTTACAAAATTTGGATTTCATTAAAAGGAATAAATAATTCCCTTTTTTCTGGAAATTAAAAAATAGAAAGTATAACAATTAAGTTTTTGTAAGTATCTATTTATACCTTTTTTAGGTATAAATTATTGATTGCGTATTTGTTATTAATAATATAAGTATTGATTTTTTATCAATAATTAATTCGAAAACGTTATAGTTGATAATAATATTTAATAACCAAACAGAACCCTTTTTAATGTTGGTTTTTTTCCGTTTTTTTGTTAGTAATTTTTGCTTAAAAAATTGACTTATGATTATAAATACAGAATTAGAAAATAAAGGAAACCTATTTCCTTCAAAAATCATAGACTTTAAAAAAGACGTTGATAAGTTATACTTCACTGCAAATAATGATGTTATTTTAGAATTAACTGTTGTAAGAGATAGTTTGCTAAGATTTAGGTATACAACAGTCGGTAATTTTAATAATGACTTTTCATATGCTATCACTAAATATGCAAGTATTGGTTATAATAAACTAGAAATTGAAGAGAAAGAAACGTGCTATGTCGTTACAACATCAAAATTAAGGTGCGAAATTTCTAAAGACGATATGCGTACTTCTATTTACGATGCTGTTGATGGTGTTTTAATAAGTCAAGATGAAAGTGGATTCCATTGGGAAGAAAGTTACGAGCATGGAGGGAATGTTGTAAAAATGAGTAAAGTCTCTAATGATGGAGAAAGTTATTACGGGCTAGGAGATAAGCCAAATCATCTTAATTTAAAAGGAAAGCGTTATAGCAATTGGGTTTCAGATTCTTATGCCTTCGGAAAAGATACAGATCCTATTTATAAGGCCATTCCTTTTTACACAGGTTTGCACAAAGGAAAAGCTTACGGAATATTTTTTGATAATACTTTTGAATCGTCTTTCGATTTTGCACACGAACGTAGAAATGTAACAAGCTTTTGGGCACAAGGAGGGGAGATGAATTATTACTTTTTCTATGGACCTAAAATGAATGACGTCGTAGAAAGTTATACAGATTTAACCGGAAAACCACATCATTTACCACCACTTTGGGCATTAGGATTTCACCAATGTAAATGGAGTTATTACCCTGAAAGTAAAGTAAAAGAAATTACATCAACCTTTAGAAAACTTAAAATTCCTTGTGATGCTATTTATTTAGACATCGATTATATGGAAGGTTTTAGATGTTTCACTTGGAACAAAGAATATTTCCCGGATCCAAAACGAATGGTTAAAGAATTATTAGATGATGGATTTAAAACCGTTGCTATTATTGATCCAGGAATTAAAATAGACAAAGAGTATTCTGTTTTTAATGAAGCTTTAGAGAAAGATTATTTCTGTAAACGTGCCGATGGCGATTATATGAAAGGTAAAGTATGGCCAGGAGAATGTTATTTTCCTGATTTTACAAATCCTGAAGTTAGAGATTGGTGGTCAGGACTGTTTCAAGAATTAATTGAAGATATAGGAGTTAAAGGGGTTTGGAATGATATGAATGAGCCAGCCGTAATGGAAGTTCCTAATAAAACATTCCCTAATGATGTACGTCACGATTACGACGGAAACCCTTGTAGCCATAGAAAAGCTCATAATATTTATGGGATGCAGATGGCCAGAGCAACGTATCAAGGTTTAAAAAAATACTCATTTCCAAAACGTCCATTCGTTATTACGCGTTCTGCCTATTCTGGTACACAACGTTATACTTCAACATGGACAGGAGATAACGTAGCAACTTGGGAGCATCTATGGATTGCAAATATCCAAGCACAACGTATGGCAATGTCTGGTTTCTCATTTGCAGGTAGTGATATTGGAGGGTTTGCAGAACAACCACAAGGAGAATTATTTACAAGATGGATTCAATTAGGTATTTTTCATCCCTTTTTTAGAGTACATTCTTCTGGTGATCATGGTGATCAAGAACCTTGGGCTTTTGATGAAGATGTTACAGATATTGTAAGAAAGTTTATTGAAATTAGATATCAATTATTACCTTATTTATATACTGCATTTTGGAATTATGTAGATCACGGAACACCGTTATTAAAGTCTTTAGTTTTATACGATCAAGAAGACGTGCAAACACATTATAGAACTGACGAATTTATTTTTGGAGAACAAATTTTAGCTTGTCCTATTTTAGAGCCTAATGCTAAAGGACGTAGAATGTATATTCCTAAAGGACAATGGTATGATTTCTGGACAGACAATGTTGTAAAAGGAGGAAAAGAAATGTGGGTTGATGCAGATATAGATAGTATGCCTATTTATATTAAAGCAGGAGCTATAATTCCAAAATATCCTATTCAACAATACGTTGGAGAGAAAGAAATTACAGAAATTACCCTAGATGTTTATTATAAAAAAGGGAAAGAAGAAAGTGAACTTTTTAGTGATGCAAATGATGGGTTCGATTATACTAAAGGGCGTTACAGCTTAAGAAACTTTAATCTAACAGGGAAATCAAATGAATTAATTATTAATCAATATAAGGAAGGCAAATTTGTGACACCTTATGAGACGTTTAAAATTCAACTTCATGGGTTACCTTTTGATATTTATGAAGTATATTTAGATAATGAAAAAGTAGATTATAAGAGTCAAAAAATTGACAATATTGAATATATTATAGTCGATAAGAATTTTTCTCAGTTACATATTAAAGGATTAAAGGTAAAATCATAGTGACTTATTGCCTAATTTTGTGTCCTAATAGTATCGTTGAAAATAATAATATTTACAAAAGAATTAAATATGAAGCTAAATAAAATAATATTGAGTTTTGTGATAGTCATTGTGGCAGTTTCATGCGCTACAAACCCTTTTACAGGGAAAAAAACAATGGCATTTGTTGGTAATGATGAATTGTTTCCATCAGCTTTTGCACAATACAGCCAGGTTCTTACAGAAAATAAAGTTATTACAGGAACATCAGATGCAGAGATGATTACTCGAGTAGGACAAAGAATAGCAGTTGCAGCCGAGCGTTATTTAACAGCGAATGGTTTTGAAGGGTATTTAGAAGATTATAAATGGGAATATTCACTTATAGAATCAGATGAAGTTAATGCTTGGTGTATGCCAGGAGGAAAAATAGCTTTTTACACAGGGATTTTACCTATTGCAGCTAATGAAACAGGTGTTGCAGCAATTATGGGGCATGAAGTTGCCCACGCACTTGCTAATCATGGACAACAGAGAATGAGTGCTGCTTATATTCAACAAGGTATATCTCTTGCTGGTAATGTGGCTTTGGCAGATGATAAAAACTTAGGTATTTATAACCAAGCTTTTGGTATCGCTTCTAATGTTGGAGGTATGTTACCTTTTAGTAGAAGTAATGAGACAGAAGCAGATAAAATAGGAGTTTATCTTATGGCTATTGCAGGTTATAACCCAGATGAAGCAGCAGAACTTTGGGTGCGTATGAAAGCAAATAGTGGCGACTCTTCTACTCCAGAATTTTTGAGTACACACCCTAGTAATGACTCTAGAATAGAAAATTTAAAAGCTTTAGCTCCAAAAGCAAAAGAAGAGGCTGCTAAATTTGGTGTAACATCATTTAGAGCTATAAATTAAAATTTTAATAATATTTGATTACTTTCGAAGCTGCTCAATTTGAGTGGCTTTTTTTTTTGATTTTTTTTGATGAAGTGATGTAAACTCAGTATAAAGTTTCACTTTATCAAGTAAACAATTAACGATATAATTCTTATGGATCAACTTCAAAAAGGGAGTAAAAAACTTCTTAATGCTTGGGCTTTTTACGATTGGGCAAATTCGGTTTATACCTTAACAATTGCTTCTTCCATATTCCCAATATTTTACTCGGCTTTATTTGTTTCACAAGTAGAGAAGAATGTTTCTGCTTTTGGAATGGTTTTTAAAAGTACTGCACTAATTACTTACGTTACAGCATTTACGTTTTTAATTGTCGCTATTTTTTCTCCAATTCTTTCCGGTATTGCCGATTATGTTGGGAATAAAAAGACTTTCATGAAATTCTTTTGCTATGTCGGTGCACTTGGTTGTATAGGTTTATATTGGTTTAGTTTAGATAGTATTCATATCAGTCTGTTGTTTTATTTTATGGGATTAATAGGCTATTGGGGAAGTTTAGTTTTTTACAATTCATATTTGCCAGATATTGCTTTTCCAGAACAACAAGATAGCATTAGTGCAAAAGGTTTTAGCATGGGATACTTGGGGAGTGTTTTACTTCTGGTACTAAATTTAGCTATGGTAATGTTTCCTAACTTTTTTGGTTTTGATATTAGTATTTCTAAAACGTTATTAGAAACAGGAACAGAAAAAGAAATTGCAGAAGCTTTAAAAGAAGCTAAAAATAGTGCTTCATTTGAAGCCATGCGTATTTCTTTTATAACCGTTGGTTTATGGTGGATTATTTTTAGTCAATATACATTTTACATTTTACCAAAAGGAATTTCTAAAGGTGGTAAAGTAACTAAAGATGTTGTTTTTAATGGTCTTAAAGAATTAAGACAAGTTTGGTTACAGTTGAAGCAGAATCTACGACTTAAACGTTATTTAGTCGCCTTTTTTGTGTTTAGTATGGCTGTACAAACTATTATGTTAGTTGCAGTTTACTTTGGAGAAGAAGAGATTGCTTGGGGTGGTGCTGATGCTAAAACATTTGGACTAATATCAAGTATTTTAATCATACAAGTTGTTGCTATTTTAGGTGCGTTTTTAACGTCTAGAGCATCTGCTAGATTTGGAAATATAAAAACATTAATTGTTATTAATTTCTTTTGGATGGGCTTATGTTTTTATGCCTATTTTATGAAAAGTGCTATGGAGTTTTATTTTGCAGCTTCACTTGTTGGTTTAGTAATGGGAGGTGTGCAGTCTTTGGCAAGATCTACATATTCTAAATTCTTACCTGAAACAGAAGATACAACTTCATATTTTAGTTTTTATGATGTTGCTGAAAAAATAGGAATCGTTATCGGAATGGTCATATTTGCAACAATAGATCAGATTACAGGAAGCATGAGAAATGCAATTTTGTTTTTGGTTGTCTTCTTCATAGCCGGAATCCTTTTGCTTTTTAGAGTACCCAAAGAAGCTAACTAGTTTCTTTTGTGAGATGCATATAGAAAAGTATAGATATAAAAAATGGTCAGAATTTCTTCCGACCATTTTTTATATCTATAAATCTGCTTTTTTTAGTTCTTTACAAGTTTCTTCGTTATAGTAGAATTGCCTTGTGTGATTTTCACAATATAAATACCTGTTTTTAAACTTTGAACATTTAATGTACTCGTCTTAGTAATCATGTTATTAAAAACACGTTTTCCAAGAATATTAAAAATTTCAATATTGGTATTAACTTCAGATTTTAAATTTACCGTTAAGTTATCTTTTACCGGGTTAGGGTACAGATTTACTATTTCTAAGGTGTTTTGTTCAACACCTAATGCAGAATAGCATGTGTATGATAAATCATCAAAAGCAACTCTATTTCCAGTACCACTATTATTGTTAATAATTACAGATACATTACCTTCAATATTAATATTTGAAATTGTAACCGTTTGTTCTGTATCCGTGTAAGAAATAGTTCCTACTGAATTTCCATTAACGTTTACATTAAAAGTTCCATCAGATCCAGAAAATACACGTTTAGTTGTTACGGTTAAAGAACCAATTCCACCTGTAGTTGAAGGAAGGGTTAAAACTCCATTTCTTACAGTAATTGCAGCAGAAGGATTAATAATTTGTTGATCTGATCTGGCATCTGTAGCACTCCAACTTCCTCCATTGTCACCTGTCCAGTCTATATTTGAATAAGAACTAATTGAAGTATCTAAGTTTTCAAAAGTTTCAGCTAAACAATCTTCACCACTAACACTTCCATTATTAGTTGTAGTTTCGCAATCTTCATTGCTAAAACCAGATATATTATTTGCTGCATCTTTAGCTTTAACAGTAAAACAGTAATTAGTATCAGGCGTTAATCCTGATGCTGTAGCAGTTGTACTAGCGGAGTTAAAACTATAAGTCCCATCAATATAAACATCATAAGATGTTACAGCGATATTGTCTGTAGATGCTGTCCAAGTTAGAGTAATACTATAATCTGTAGAGTTAGAAGCGACTAAATTTAATGGATTAGTAGGAGCTTCTGTATCTGTCGTTGGATTCCATATAAGGTTAACATATTCTGGATGATCTACAAACGGATTAGCATTACCTTGGTAATTATAAGCAGCATTATTTCGTTCTATTTCTACTTGATCTACAGGATCTACATTATAATGCCAATCTAATAACATGGTAATAGCCCAATCAGAAAGTGCTTGGTTTTCAGTTCCATTAAACATAGCAAAACCACCATAGTTATCCATATTATCTTCGTAACGTGTGGCAAAATAAAGTATTGCTCTAGCGATATCTCCTTTAAATTCGTCTATAGGTTCAAAAACAGTTCCTGAATATCCAGAAACATTACTAGATCCTTGTTTCGACCCGTTTAAAGAGGTCCAATCAGCAGATCCTACTGTTCCGAAAGGAAGATTTCCTCGTTTTCCGTTAGCATAGCCATCACTAGGAATAACGTGATGTATGTCATTTTTCATTGGAGAAGCACTTCCAAAAGCAGATTGCGGTACTAAATGCTCACGATTGTAACAAGAGCCTTCTTGTGTGTAATTACCACATTGATTAGAACCTTGTTGATATCCATACGCGTCAGTTCCGTTAGGATTTTCAGTATAAAATAATAAAACAGATCCGTCATTTTCATAGCCACCATCTTGTACATTATCTACATGAGTCGTTTCATATCCAAAATATAATGATCCATATCCTTGATCAGAATGACCATCAGTAACAATGGTTTTCAATGCTGTTTTTAGATCATAACCTGTTAAACCTTCTGCATCATCATAATAGTTAGATGGAATTTGAGCAAACCCAATGTAGGAGATTAGTAAAGTTATGCTTAGTAAGTAAAAGTTTTTCATTCGAGATTTTTGTTTAAAAATGATTTGGTTATTTTCTTTCTAACAAAGCCATGTAAAATCCATCATATCCAGACTTATAGGCTAAAACTTTTTTGTCTTTTACAAAAGTAAAATCTTGTCCTGCTTCAGATTTTAAGAATTTATCAACTTGTTTCTGATTTTCAGAAGGTAAAACAGAACATGTTGCGTAAACCATTTTACCACCAGATTTTACCATTTTAGAATATTGTTCTAAAACCTCTTGTTGTATTTTTTTGATATTTTCAATAAATTCGGGTTGTAATTTCCATTTAGCATCAGGGTTTCTTCTTAAAACACCTAATCCAGAACATGGCGCATCAATTAACAAACGATCAGCTTTGCCATGAAGTTTTTTAATTGGTTTAGTAGAGTCAATAACCTTCATTTCAATATTATGAACACCATTTCTACGAGCTCTAATTTTTAGTTTTTTCAATTTACTTTCGTAAATATCCATTGCTATTAATTGCCCTTTGTTTTCCATAAGTGAGGCTAAGTGTAAAGTTTTACCACCTGCACCAGCACAAACATCTACAACCTTCATCCCTGGTTTTACGTCTAAATATTCTGCAACAAGTTGAGAAGAAGCATCTTGTACTTCAAACCATCCGTCTTTAAAAGCTTCAGTAACAAAAACGTTAGCACGCTCTTTAAGTTTTAATGCTGAAGGATGATCTGGTAACAAATCAGTTTCAATACTCTCAGATTCTAACTTTAATTGTAAATCTTGCTTGTTAGTCTTTAAAGTGTTAACTCTAAGAATCACCTCTGCTTGTTCGTTTTGTTTAGCAATTTCTTTTGTCCATTCTGCTTCACCTAATTCTGAAACTCCTAATTCATCAATCCAATCCGGAATAGATTCTTTGAATTTTCTTGTTTTAGATAATTCATCAAAACGACCTTTGATTTTTCTTGAAGGTGTATCTGCAAAGTATTTCCAATCAGGTAATTTTATTCCTTTTAGTGTTGCCCAAACCGCAAAAATTCTCCAAAGGTTATCTCTATCATATGGCCCTTTAACATCAGCTATTTCTGCATATAATCTTTGGTAGCGAACGATAGTGTAAACCGTTTCTGCAACAAAACCTCTGTCTCTGCTTCCCCAACGTTTATCGCGTCTTAGTAATTGTTGTATTACTTTATCAGCATATTCACCTTCATTAAAAATAAGGTGTAATCCGTCAATCACTGCAAAGCATAAATTTCTATGTAATCTCATAATAAGTATTCTTGTTTAGTCTTTATTTACAGTTTTTTATTTGTAAAAAAAGAACGTGCAAAGGTAAGGGAAAAGTTTAAAGTTGTAAGGTTTTATTCAAAAGTGTTACCTTATCTATATCGTTGAAGTTAGAGTAGGTGCTTTTTTTGAGGTAAAGTGTTATTTTTTAGTGTAGTAATTACGTTATTTAAAGTTGAAAATTGTAAATAAAAAGAATTAAAGTAAAGACAATTATAGTCGCGTTTTTTAGCTATTATTTTTAAATAATCTTTTTAATAACTCTTAGTTTGTGTGTATGTGCATTTTTGTCAATATTATAAATACCACTGTGGTCTAAACGATCAATTCTTACTTTTCCGTGTGCATGAATAATATAATTGTCTTCCATTATAATGCCAACATGTGTAATATCTCCTTCTGCATTATCAAAAAAGGCTAAATCTCCAGGCTCACTTTCTTCAATAAAACTTAAAGCTTCACCTTGTTTAGCTTGTTCTGAAGCATCTCTTAGAATTTTGTAACCATTCAATTTATAAACCATTTGGGTAAACCCAGAGCAGTCAATACCAAAAGGTGTTTTACCTCCCCATAGATAAGGAGCATTCAAATATAAAAATGATGATTTTACAATGTTTTCTTTAGCACTTTTAGAGGTTAAAGCAATGCCGTCGAAATGATGATTCAATATATCTATACCGTTTAACTCAGATCCAACAGGAATAGGGTAGAGGTTATCAGTATCATCAGATACAAACTCGATTAAATCTTTAGAAAGGTTAATTTCAGATTTAGACAAATCATTATAATGAGCTTCTTCAATTTCTAAATATTGCTTATTATCAATCCACCCTTCGTATTTATCGTACGCAAAACGAATACGGCTCCATTTTTTGCGTTGTTCTAACACTTTAAAATAATCGCCATACAAAGCCTGCGTTACCATTTCACTGGTATCGCTAGGTTCAATTCTAATAGGTACAATTCCAAGATTGCAAATGCCGTATTGCATAGGGGTTTGTTAAGCGCGTTCTAAAATCATTGCAGAAGCACCTCCACCACCATTACAAATAGCAGCTGCTCCTAGTTTTGCATTATTTTGATGTAATACGTTAATTAAAGTCACTAAGATTCTAGCCCCAGAACAACCTAAGGGATGACCCAAAGAAACCGCTCCTCCGTTTACATTAACGTTATTATCATTCAATCCTAAAATTTTCATATTGGCTAAACCTACGATAGAAAATGCTTCGTTAAATTCAAAGAAATCAATAGCGTTTATATCCAGATTAGCTTTTGCTAATGCTTTAGGTAAAGCCTTTGCAGGTGCTGTAGTAAACCAATTAGGTTCTTGTGCAGCATCGGCATATCCTTTTATTGTTGCTAAAGGTGTTAATCCTAATTCTTCAGCTTTTTCTCTGATCATAATGACTAATGCAGCAGCACCATCATTAATTGTAGATGCGTTAGCGGCAGTAACTGTTCCGTCTTTAGTAAAAGCAGGACGTAAAGCCGGAATTTTATCCATTTTTACATTGGTGTATTCTTCATCTGTATCCACAATTACAGGTTCTCCACGACGTTGTGGTACTTCAACTGCAATCACTTCATCTTTAAATTTACCAGCTTCCCAAGCGGCTTTAGAACGTTCATAAGATTGAACAGCAAAAGCATCTTGATCTTCTCTAGAAAATTCATATTTAGTAGCACAAGCATCTGCACTTACACCCATGGCATTGTTATCATAAGCATCTACTAAACCATCTTTTTGCATACCATCTTCTAATGTAGCAGGTCCAAATTTAGTAGCTGATCTTGCATGGTAATAATGCGGAATCAAACTCATGTTTTCCATACCACCGGCAACAACAATTTCTGCATCTCCTAATTGAATAGCCTGTGCAGCTTGCATTACGGCTTTCATTCCCGATGCACATACTTTATTTACAGTAGAACAAGGTACTGAATTTGGTATTCCAGCATAAATTGCAGCTTGTCTAGCTGGTGCTTGTCCGTTACCGGCTTGTACAACATTTCCCATAATAACTTCATCAACCAATTCTGGTTTTAGGTTAATTTTGTCTAAAGCTCCTTTAATAGCAGCAGCTCCTAATTTTGTTGCTGGTACTGTAGATAAGCTTCCCAAAAAACTTCCAATTGGAGTTCTTACTGCTGAAACGATAACGACATCTTTGTTCATAAATATAATATGTTTGATTGTTGTTTGTTGCGAAATTAAACATTTTTTGAGAGATTTGAGAATGTATTATTGATATTAGCCTTCTAAAATTTTAATATTTATTACATTTGATTGTATATGAATGTATTCTATAATAAGTGGTATAAAAACCATGCTCTGGTCTATAAGGTTTTGTTGTTTATTGTAACAACATTGTTTATTGTGTACCTGTTTCCTAAAACAGGAAAATTTAGATATTCTTTTGAAAAAGGAAAACCGTGGCAATCGGAAAATCTATATTCTCCTTTTAATTTTGCGATTAAAAAATCTAAAAAAGAGATTGAAAAAGAGGAGATAGAAATTAAAAGCGGAAGTCTTGTTTATTTTGAATTAAATAAAGAGGTTGAAGATGAAGTGCTATCTGAATATCTGACAAGGTTTAATCAGGTGTTTAAAGACTCTACTGATTTTAATATTGAAAATTTAGAATTATATAAAAAAGGACAATCGATAATTAAAAACCTTTATAGCAAAGGTATATTAGATTCTGATTATGATTATGAAGATGACAGAGCTGTAAAGTTAGCGACAGCTAACAAGGTTGAAAAAGAGGTTCAATATGGAACTTTATTTGAGCTTAGTAATTTAAGACTTCGCGTAGAAGCAGATATGGGAAATTCGATTCCTATAAATGCTAAGAAACGAATGATATCTGTGTTTTTTGATGTTATAAAACCCAATATTAAGCTTAATGAAATTTTAACTAAAAAAGCATTAGAAGAAGAACTCTCTAAGCTGTCTTTAACTAGAGGACGTGTTGAAAAAGATCAGCTAATTATTTCAAAAGGGCAAGTGATTGAAGAGGCTCAATATGATATTTTAAGCTCTTTAAAATCTGAATATGAGTCTCAAGTTTGGAATACTGCAAACTATAATTGGGTACTTATAGCATATACACTATTGGTTGCATTAACACTTTTAATGTTGTTGTTATTTTTAAGTAAGTATAGAAAGGAAGTGTTTTTAAATAATACTAAAGTCACGTTTATCTTTTTCAATATTGCTTTAATGATTTTAATTACTTCGTTAGTAGTTAATGTGAATTCTCAATTTATTTATGTGGTTCCTTTGTGTATTTTACCACTGCTTTTAAAAGCGTTTTTCGATGCAAGATTAGGTTTGTTTACACATGTTCTTACCGTATTACTTTTAGGATTTGTAGTACCAAATAGTTATGAGTATATGTTTCTTCAAATTATAGCTGGTATGGTAACTATATTAACTGTGTCTGAATTATATAAAAGAGCAAATTTATTTATTTCTGTAGGACAGATAACATTTATTTATATTATTGCTTATTTCGCGTTTTTTGTAATTCACGAAGGACAACTTACAGGGCTTAAACTAGAAACTTTTGGGTTGTTTATATTATGCGGTTTGGCAACATTATTTGTTCAACCATTGATATATATATATGAAAAAATATTTGGATTAGTGTCCGATGTGTCACTTTTAGAGCTTTCGGATACCAATACAAAATTATTAAAAGAATTATCTAACAGAGCTCCTGGTACATTTCACCATTCACTTAATGTAGCTAATTTGGCAGAAGCATCAGCAAACGAAATTGGTGCAAATGCCATGCTGATTAGAGTAGGGGCACTTTACCATGATATTGGAAAAATGAATAATCCAACTTATTTTACAGAAAATCAGAGTAACGGAATTAATCCACACGATGAATTATCGAGTAGAGAAAGTGCGCAAATAATTATTGATCATACTATAAATGGTATTGAAATTGCTAAGAAATATAATTTACCAGATCGTGTTATTGATTTTATTAGAACGCATCATGGAACTAGTGTTGTCTATTATTTTTACATGAAAGAGAAAGCGGTAAATGAAAATGTAGATATAAATGATTTTATGTATCCTGGTCCAACACCTTTTAGTAAAGAAACAGCAATACTAATGATGTGTGATAGCTTAGAAGCAGCGTCTAAAAGTTTAAAAGAACCTACAACGACAAAGCTTAATGAGTTTGTTGAGAATATAATAAATAAGCAAATGGAAAGTGGACAGTTTTTAAATGCAGATATCACTTTTAAAGAGATTCAGTCAATTAAAAAGGTACTGAAATCTAAGTTAGCAAATATTTACCACTTAAGGATTGAGTATCCGGAATAGTGGAGTTTTTGTCATTTAAAAAGTAAAACCCGTTCTAATTTATAATTATAACGGGTTTTTATGCAAAAGATAATAGAGTAAAATTATCTCATGATTAATTTTAAAACTATTTTAAGATGGATGATTTAATTCTTTTTTTTAAAATAATATTTCTTTCTGTACTTTTTTTATACAAGTTCTTAGCAATAATTTCATTATTATCAGTTAAACGATGGTTCTTATTGTTTGGGTTTAAGATATATTAAAGTTTATGCTCTATTATTTTTTTTTAAGAATAAGAAATCCCTTTGTTTCATATTGTTCTAAGCCCCTTTTTTTAGTAAATTTAAAATCGTGAATACAGACTCTATAGTAATAACGATTAAAAGTTGTAAAAGATTTATAATTGTAATAATTAAGACTTAAAAGGTTAGATTCTCTCCGATACCACAAGTCGTTTATAGTTTTTTGTTATGACTTGTATGTTATTTTAAACTTAGTTACTCCACTTTTACACAGTAAAGTATGCTTTTGAGCGAATTAAGGAAGATAAAATCATTTTATATCCTTAAATTTGTTACTAATTACTTTATTTTTGCCGCTTTAACCATTTATTACTTAGCCCCTTAGCCCCTTAGCCCCTTAGCCCCTTAGCCCCTTAGCCCCTTAGCCCCTTAACCCCTTAATCTATTTTATTCCTTACCCACTTTTACCCCTTAACCTAAATCTCCTTATCTTATGAAGAAACAATTCCGATTCCTTATACTTTTAGCTTTTTTTAGCTTTAGTAGTTTGCAATTACATGCACAAAACGGAACTTTTACTGAAAACTCAGGCACAATAGCTACAAATAGCCTTTGGGCTAATATTGAAAACTGGGTCATGGATCCTGTTACATCATTAGCACCTGCAACAGGTATAGCAACCATTACAACTAATGCTGACTTAGGTGTTGGTTCTTTTAATGTTGGTGAAATCATAATTGACGGTACAGCAGTAACCATTTCTAATGGTACTTTAACAATAGAAGGTACGACTGCCTCAAGTACTAACCCTAATGCTATTGGTAACAATGCTAACAATGCAACCACGATTTTTGATTGTGATGTAATTTTCGATTCGGGTAAGCGAATTAGAAATTCTGACTCAGGTACAATTACTTTTGCTGCTGGAAAGACCGTCACCTTCGGAACAAATGACATAAATTTAAATAATTTGTCCAATACGAATCCTATAGAATTTCAAGGAATACTAACAGGTAGTGGTACTATTGGATTAAAAGGAATAATAGTTTTAGGAAGTAATTCTGATTTTACAGGCTTTACAGGAACTTTCAAATTCACTGGTAATAGCAATGCATTATTAATTGTAAACGGCCAAAATACTATTGAAGGCTCAATTGTGAGTGATACAAATGGGACAGCTGAAGTCTTATTCAACGTTAATCAAGACAGTATGGATGATCTTTCAGTAGAAACATCATTAGCTTTAGATTTTGACCCAACAGTAACGCTAGTGCAGTTTTCTGGCATCGGTACAATGACAGGTGTTATTAATTTAAAAAATTATACCTCAGGAGTGCTTAAAATAGGGACAACAGCTACAACGGTGACTCAAGCTATATTAGACACTTGGCTTATTGACGGTGTAGAACCTGCTAATGGTACAATTGTACAAGACACCGATGGTTCTATTATAATTCCCGCATATACGTCAACAACAGATACTGGGATTAATTGGGAGGATAACACCTCTTGGCTAGAAAATATTGCTCCTACTACAGCCACTGATAATGTTTTTATACAAGGAAGTTTAATTATTAATTCAGACGTTACTGTAAACAATTTTAGCATTTTATCTGGTGGTGCAGTAACTGTCGATCCTGGAAAATCTCTTACGGTAAATGGAAATGCCGCTACAAATGATAACCTTTTTGCCGAGTCTAATGCTACTAGTTTTAGTAGTTTAATTTTTAATGGCACTGAAACTGGCGAAATTGGTTATAATAGATGGGTGCATAAAACTCCAGTTAACGACCTAATTTCTTCTCCTGTATCTGAAAATTTTGGAGATATTGAATCTAGCCTTCTTGCTAACCCTAGTGATGCTACCCAAAGAGCATTTGGCCCTTTTGATAATGTAACAGGTTTATACGTAAATTGGGATACTACAAATAATGGCACTACTGTTTTAGAGCCAGGAAAAGGGTATAGAGCAGCAAGAGATGTTGCTGATGGTACCATTTTATTTCAAGCAGAACCATTTTCACACGAAGCGAATGTAACTATAGCTATTACAGATGCGAGTGCTACAAGTACGGGTAATTACGAAAGATGGAACTTAATAGGAAATCCTTTTCCTTCTTATTTAGAATTTAATACTTTTTTTACGGCGAACTCATCTCAGTTTGATACAGGAGCTTTTCAAGCCATATATGGTTATGACGGTGATGCTTCTGATGGTTGGATAGTATGGAATAATTTAAATGGAGAAAAATTAACTCCAGGTCAAGGTTTCTTTGTTAGAAGTAAAACAGGTGGTGGAACTGTAACTTTTACACCAGAAATGCGAACAATTGGCAGTTCAGATGATTTTATTGCAGGTAGATCATCAACACCTAATCATGTGCTATCTGAATTATTTTTAGCTAATGACTCTTCTACTTATACTACAAGAATTTACTTTGTAGAGAATCAAACTAGAGGTTTAGATCCAGGTTATGATGCAGGTGCTTATGCAGGTTCTGCTAATGGAATTTATACTAACCTTGTAGAAAACAATGTAGGCATTGAGTTAGCAATACAAGCTTTACCATATAACGATTTTAACGATGAGGTTGTGCCTCTAGGTGTTGTTAGTGATGCAGCTACACAATTAACTATAGGTTTAAATGCAACAATTACTACTATTCCTTCAACGGTTAATATTTATTTAGAAGATAATGTAACCAATACATGGACATTATTAAACACTAATAATTATGTATTTACACCATCTACAACATTAAATGGAACGGGACGTTTCTATGTTCATTTCTCTTCTATGGCATTATCGATAGATGATAATATGTTTAACGGTATAAATATCTATACAGAGCAAGCATCAAAAACAGTGGTTGTTGAAGGTCTATTAAATGCGGATACAACAGCTGTAATTTATGATATGCAAGGTAGATTGGTATTACAGAAGGCTTTAAATACGGCTAATACGACTAACGTTTTTAATGTTAGTGCTTTAAAAACAGGTGTTTATATTGTTGAATTAAAAAGTGAAGCTCAAAAAAGAACTCAAAAAATTATGATTAATTAAAGTATAGAACATTGTTCTATTTTATAAAGTTCATTATTCTAAATTGATTAATAGTAGAAAAACCGTTATATTTTTTAAATATTGCGTTTTTTTATCCTAAACATTAATAAAAAACTTGTAATAGTATGGCTTTAAATTAGTTTATTTACAAGAGGAATACTATAACAGATTAACTACTAATTTAAACACTGTTAAAAACAATACTCTAAATAAATATTAAAACAACATGTATCATCAACACTTAACAAAACAATGGGCTTATTTAGCTTTCGTTGTATTACTATTTTTATCAGTGAGTAGCTGTAAAAATCAAGACCAGAAACAAGTCAGTGAACCTGAAGTTGAAGCTGAACAAATCTCTAAAATTGAAGCACCTGATGGGATGGTTTGGGTGGAAACAAAAACCTTTTTACAAGGCGCAAAAGAATCTGACAATTATGCTATGCCAAGAGAAAAGCCCGCGCATTGGGTTACTGTAGATGGTTTTTTTATAGATGTTACTGAAGTTACCAACAAGCAGTTTAAAACATTTGTTGCCGCTACAAACTATTTGACTATTGCAGAACGCGCGATTGATTGGGAAGAAATGAAAAAAGAATTGCCTCCTAACACATCAAAGCCTCACGATTCTATTCTGCAACCAGGCAGTTTAATTTTTAATAAAGATGTCAATGCGGTTGTAAACATGGAAAATTACGGACAATGGTGGACATGGAAAACAGGAGCCGATTGGAAACATCCTGATGGTCCAGAATCTACTATTGAAGGTAAAGATGATTATCCTGTAGTCCATATAGCTTATCAAGATGCTTTAGCGTATTGTGAATGGGCGAATCGCCGTTTACCAACTGAAGCAGAGTGGGAGTCTGCTGCTCAAGGAAAAAACACAAATACCATATTTACATGGGGAAATGATGCAGCGAAATTAGATGCTAATGCTAATACTTGGCAAGGTGTATTTCCTACAAGTAATGACTCTCAGGACGGTTTTGAATTTATTTCACCTGTAAAATCATATCCTCCAAATAGTATTGGGTTATATGATATGGCAGGAAATGTTTGGGAAATAACGAGTGATTTCTTTAGTGTAAAATATTATAGTGAATTAGACACTTCTAAACCTATTGTAAACCCAAAAGGAGCGGATACGCATTTTAACCCTAATAATCCATATCAAGTAGAACATGTGATGAAAGGTGGGTCTTTTTTATGTAATGCTTCTTATTGTTCAAGTTATAGGATTTCAGCAAAAATGGGTGTTTCTGTAGATTCTGGATCCGATCATATGGGCTTTAGAACAGTGGCTACACCAAGTATGTTAACGACTGAAAAATTATAAAGCTTTTGTTATATATAACAAAAAAAAGGGAAAGTCAACTTTCCCTTTTTTTTATGCTATAAAACGATGTGTAATACTTTATAAGTATTACAATTTCTAAAATGGTTAGTCTATCATAGAGAATTCTTTTGATACTCGAGTCACTCTCATATAAAAAGCGCCCCAATCTTCACCTTTCTCAGTTGTAAACCAAGCACTCATATCGGTTTCTCCTTTAGTAAAGTTGCCTTTAAAGGTTAATGCTTTAGCATCTTTTGTTACAGCCGTAGTTTGTTCCCAAGCACCAATTTTCACGCCACCAGATTTGAAGTTCATTGTTCTACCTTCAGCAATAGCTTCTGTAGAAATAGTACCTTCTTTTCCTGCTACAGCAGCATTAATGGCTAGGTCAGATTCAAAAGGCCATCTGCTTAATTCAATAGTATACGTTCCAGACTGCTCAAATGCTACTGTAAATTCACCACCTATTGGATTCTTTTGTGCTTCTCTAATATAATTCTGATTCCATGGAATTTTAGAATCATGTACATGCGTATCATGACAAGTTAATTCTATAGGATTTTGATTATCGGAACCTAAAATAATGATCGGGAACTGATTAAATTCCGTAGAAACAGAACTCCACCATTCGTTATAGTAACCTCTCATTTTTTTAACTTCTTCTGGAAACTGGGCTGCTAAGTCGTTTTCTTGCCCTGGGTCTTTAGAAATGTCATACAATTCTGTACCATTCACTAATCGCATTTTGTCTGACATCACAGCACTTTTTCTCCATTTAATAGGACTTTGTACACGTTGAGAATCGGTGATTAGATAGTCTCTACCAATGGTTTCTTTGTCGCCTAAAAGCAATGAAGAAATATCAGAACCATCAATTTCCTTCTGTCTTTCAGGTAATTCTAAATCACATAACGTTGCTAAAGTTGGTAAAATATCTAAATGCGCTGTTAAGTCAGTTACATCTTTACCTCCATTAATATTCTTTTCAGGGTATGATATGAAAAATGGAACTCTGTGTCCACCTTCATACTCACTGTTCTTATGACCTTTCATTCCTGCATTAAAACCATATAATTTACCATCTACTTTTTTATATCCAGAAGCCGTTCCGTTATCCGTCATAAAGATCAAAATTGTATTGTCTTCGATATTTAATTCTTTCAGTTTCTTTTGAAGCTTTGCAAAATTGTCATCTACATTGGTAATCATTCCATAAAATATTTTTTGAAACTCTGGAATGTCTAAATCTTTGTATTTGTTATAGTATTCTTCTGGAACATTATAAGGCAAGTGTGGTGCATTTGTAGAGATGTACGTAAAAAATGGTTTGTCTTTATTTTCTTCAATATATTTAATAGCCTCATCAAACCATACATCTGTACAATAGCCTTCGTATTTTGTTGGTACTCCATTTTTGAAATAAGTATCATCAAAATAATCGTTATCCCAATAATCTGGTGTTTGTCCAACACCACCACCACCATGCGTAATGGTATAATCAAAACCTTTGTCTTGAGGTCTAGAAGGGTAGGTATCTCCTAAATGCCACTTACCAAACATCGCTGTTTCGTAACCATTTTCTTTAAACACTTCTGCCATAGTAACCTCATCTTGTCTTAAAATAGAAACGCCACCAATGGTGTGCCATACACCAACTCTATTGGCATAACGTCCAGTCATTAATCCAGATCTTGAAGGTGCACACGTTGGACCAACATGAAAATCTGTTAACCGCACCGATTCATCATGAAATTGATCTAAAGCCGGAGTTTCTACTAAGGTGTTGCCATGAGCACCTAAATCTCCATAACCTTGGTCGTCTGTAATGATAACAATAACATTAGGTTGTTTTGTTTTTTTAGTTGTTACTGTTTTTGTTGCTTGAGAAGTACATGAAAAGGCAAGCCCCATAAGTACAATTAATGCAATTATTTGTTTATTCATTTTTATTCTAAGTTTTAAAATTAGATAATGTCTATTTAAACGAAATTGTTTTTAATCTATTTAGGCAATTCTTTTTTCCAATCTTTCCATAGTTTTTTCAATTCTATTACGATCTGTTTTTGATTTTCTGCTATATTGTTTTTCTCCTTCGGATCTTTAGCAATATTGTAGAGTTCATCTCTATCCATTTTCTCATTAAATAAGAGTTTCCAATCTCCTTTTCTAACCGCACCTTGTGCCCAATGATTGGTGTTTTCTCTTGTAAAGCGCCATTCCCAAAATAAGGGTTTTGTTCTTTTAAAGCTCGTGTTTTCTAAAATAGATTGTATGTTTTCACCATCCACATTATAATCTTCAGTTAATTCTGTTTGTGCTAAGCTTGCAAAGGTTGGTAATAAATCTACGGTAGATAGTACACTAGTAGAATCCACTTTATTTTCTTGAACATGATTTTTCCATTTCACAATAAAAGGTACCACGACGCCTCCTTCAAAAATATCTACTTTTCTACCTTTTAAACCTGCGGTTGAACCTGCTTCTTTAGAAGGACCCCATCCTGCAGGACCGTTATCACTAGAAAAAATAATTAATGTATTTTCATCTAATCCCATATTTGATATGGAGTCTAATAAACGTCCTACATGATAATCTGCATCCTTTAAAACCGCATAATAGGTTTCTTTACTTGGTGATAACCCTTTAAAAGGTGCACGTTGTGCTTCTGAAGGCCATAAAGGTGTGTGTGGATCTTTTAACCAGAGGTTTACAAACATAGGTTGCTTTCCTTTATTTCTTTTTATAAAATCAATCGTTTCATTTACAGCAAGTTTACTAGAACTTTGTACCCATAAGGTATCGTTATCCATATATCTTGTTGTAGGCCATTTTTGATCACCTTTCCATGTAGGTCCATTTCCGTTCCAAACTCTAGTTTCATCATAACCATACACTTTTGGTTCTGGTGCAGAAGGATCTCCATGAGGTTCGCCTCCACCTCCTAAATGCCATTTACCAAAATGCGCTGTTTTATAGCCTGCTTTTTGCATGGTTCTAGGTAGATATACAGGTAAGGAGTCGGTTAAATAATTGGGCATGTTACGTTTTGCATTCATTTCATTTCCTGCAAAATGTCCATGAACACGATGCCTTGCTGGATAATGCCCCGTTATTACCGAAGATCTACTAGGAGAACAAACGCCACTTGTGACATGAAACTGTGTAAATCGTGTACCTTCAGAAGCCATTTTATCTAGGTTAGGAGTGACCACTTCGGTGCTTCCATACACTCCTAAATCTCCAAAACCCCAATCATCTGCAAAAATGAAAATGATGTTTGGCCTAGTGTCTTCTTTCTCCACTTCAGCTGCTTTCTCTACTACAGCTTCTTTTTTAGTGTTATTACAAGAAAACATAACACTTACAACTATTCCTAATGTGATGTATTTTAATGGAATCATTCTCATTTTAATTTTTAAACGTTTCTTTTTTCTGTTCTTTACGTAATTCTGCTGCTAACTCCTTAACTTTCTCAGGAAATTGACTTGCTAAATTTGTGGTTTGACCAATATCATCTTTAAGATTGAAGAGCTGCACAGTATCCTTATCCTTTTTAAAACGTTGCCCTTCTTCAAACCATTTTGGAATTCTAGCGTGATAACCATCTTTATTATTGATATACAGCCAATCTCCTTTTCTAACGGCATATTTGGATGTAAATGTATTATGAATAATATTCGCTCTTACAACATTGTTATTTTCTTCTAGCCACAACTTAGAAAAATTATAACTATCGTGTTGAAAGCCTTTTGGTAAATCGCTATTTGTAATAGTGGCTAGCGTATTTAGAATATCTATTTGACTAAATAACTGAGAACTTGTAGTCCCTGGTTTTATTTTGTGTGGCCATTTTACAATAAACGGCACATGGTGGCCTCCTTCATAAACGTCTCTTTTTACACCTCTAAAAGGGTGGGAACTATCGTGATTGTAGTTTTTAATGCGATCGTAGGCATAACGCTCTGAGCCATTGTCTGAAGTAAAAATAACGATGGTATCTTCGTCTGCATTTATAGCTTTTAAAGCAGCTAATACTTGTCCGATAGCATCATCTGTTTCATACACCCAATCTCCATAAGGACCCGCTTTACTTTTGCCTATAAATTCTTCATTCGGAATTATAGGTGCATGTGGAGACGGAAACGGGAGGTACAAAAAGAAAGGTTTATCTGCTTTTTCTTGATTTTTTATAAAAGTTACTGCCAAGCTTGTTATTGTAGGTAAAACGTTATAAAAATCCCAATCCTTAACTGCTGGTCCTGGTCGTAATTCCCAATTACCTTCTAAAGGCATATCTTCTCTTGGAAGTTTTAAGGTTTCTATAGGAGCTTCTGTGACCTTATCATTTTTAATCCATGTATAAGGAGGGAAATTAATAGTACCATCTCCAAAATAGGAGTCAAAACCTATAGACAAAGGGCCATTAGGAATACTTTTAGTCCAATCATAAGCCTGTGCTGGCCAGATTTCTAATTCCTTTTTTCCACGTATGACTGTTTCTTTTTGTGTAAAGTCTTTTTTTCTGATGGCTTCCCAATTCCAACCCAAGTGCCATTTACCAATTGCAGCCGTATGGTACCCGTTCTCTTTAAGGATTTTAGGTAAAGTCACCTGATTTTCTTTAAAAACAGATTCTCCCATAGAGTGTACAATATCATTGAAATCTCTCCAATGATAACGACCAGATAATAAGGCGTACCGACTTGGGGTACAAACCCCCGAAGAACTATGCGCATCTGTCATGAGCAGCCCTTCTCTAGCGAGTTGATCTAAATTAGGTGTTGGGATTTTAGATTGTGGATTTTGAATCGCCAAATCACCATACCCCATATCATCGGCGTAAAATATAATGATGTTGGGCTTATCAGACTTTACTGTTAGGTTAGTTGGTTTTGTTTGTTGATGACAAGCTGTTAAACACATCAGTATGAAAACATAACAGTAGGTACTAATCTTCATGGTTTTTTTACTTTATTTATGGTTTTTCATGCTTTCCAATCAATGGTAGCTTTCTTGTTTTCTAAATCGACCCAAACACGGGCATGTTCATAATCTCGTGTTAAAATCCATGCATTGACTTGCATCTCGTTTAAAGGCTTCCCTAATGGTTTATCAAATTCTGGATACCATAAAAGTGATCCCATACTTAAGCGATACCCCCAATTATAGATAATATACGAATGTTTTTGTGCACCAGCTAAAAAAGAAGCCAACGCAAAAGTTAGGTGTTCTTTAGAAATTTCCGCTTTTTCTTTATCAGATTTAGCCATAAACCCTTTGTTTACCCATGCATTTTCTGGCCAAGTCTTAAACACTACAATTTTTCCGCTCTTACCTGCTTTTTCCATCTCTTGAATATCTTGAAGCATACTCTCTTTCGTTTTGCTATTAAAATATCCAAAATGCTCAATCATAATGGCATCTGTAGAATCTGGAAAATCATTACCACTATTTCTAACAGGTGTTGAACGTATACCGTTATAAACGATTAATTTTTCTTCACCAATTTTAGCTCTAGTTTCTTTAATTAAATCTTTTAAGCCTTGTTGTATCGCATCAAATTTTTCAGTTCCCCATAAGCGTTTATTACCTGGATTTGTAACCTGAACCAAGGCATCAAAGAAAACACCATCAATGTTATCATTCTTTAAATTGTCTAACGCAATATCAGACCACCAATCTCTAAGCTCTGGATTTGATAAATCATAGCGCTTTAATTTACCATCTTTTAAATCTAAATCTCCTGTTTTTGTTTTAAGCCACCAATCTGATTTTGTTTGATAATCTTCATGCGCTTTATACATATTATAATCTAAAAAGGCATTCCAATAGAATACCACTTTCATGTCTGGATTTAAATCTTTTAACACTTTTGCATCAGCTGCAATAGCTTCTTCTGAATATTTGTATTTTGGAAAACCATGTGCCTTTTCTAATACTGTGAAGTTAGAATGAGAGGCTACAAATTTTGCTTCAGATTTTGTTAAAAGGTTTCCTTTTTTACCAAAATGAAAAGCCACAGGAACTTTGTCCCAACTAAACTTTGGATAATGCTTATCGCTTTGTGAAAAGGCTGCTTGTAATAGAAACAAACTGACTAAAAATAAACTTTTATGCAAAAAGGTTAACTTCATGATGCTTACATTATTTTATTGGTAAAATTTTAATAGATTTTAGACTCGATGTTTGCGCATCACCCTCAACCAAAGACGTTTTTATTATATGATTACCTGCCGTTTTAAATTCTAAAATTCCCATTCTGCGATAGGCATACTTATCGGTTGCTGCTTGCTGGTTTTGAATTTTTATACCTTCATCTGTTGTTGTTTTCCAAACCAATCGTCCTTCTCCTTTATATTCTAAATCTAGATAATAATAACCTGGTTCTTGAACATTAACTTCCCAACAAACCATGCCGTCTTCTTCCCAATTGCTTACTTGATTGGCGTGTTTCCATTCTCCAAATTTTTCCATCCAACGCACGTTTTTTTGTTCTGCGCCTTCAGTTTCTCCAAATTCGGTTAATAATCTGGTCGGCACATTTGGATAGATGCCTAAGTTTGTTTCTACAATAGGTTCTGCGTCTTTAAGCTTAACTTCAATTACAGATATTAACTCGTCTGGTGCTTTATAAGGCACATCGATAACTAACCAATCTTTAGCCTTAGAAAATTTAAGCGGACTGCTTTTTTTTCCATCTAAGAGTGAAATGCTTTTTACTTTAGACTTCAATCCAGGTAAGTATAATTTACCATCCGTTGGCCATTCACTTACAGACAAATAAAGAGATTTATCATTTGTGGTGACATCTCCCCAAGGTAATGCAAAACCCCAAGGCGAACTGCCTGCATCATAAATGACTTGTGGATATTTTTGTATCCAACGACCAGATTCTTGTAAAAACTCAATCCCTATATTTGGAATAGCACCATTGCTATCCGGACCAACATTAAATAAATACGTACCTCCTCTAGCGACGGTTTCAATAACGCGACCAAGGATTTTCTTAGGACTTTTAAAATTATTATCATACCAAGCATATGACCAAGAATCGTTATTGGTGTCTGCGGTTTCCCAAAGGCCTTCAACATTTCTAGTTGGCACTTCCATATCTCCGATACTCGCATAGTCTCCCATACCATAACCCACTCTACTACACATCATAGCATTTGGTTGTAACTCTCTCACCATATCGGCTAATTCTACAACGTATTCTTTTGGCATATCTCCAGGAGTATCAAACCATACGAAATCTATATCACCATAATTGGTACAGATTTCTCTAACTTGAGGTTTACACTTATTATAGAAGTAATCTTTAAAATCCATTTTGTTGCCTTGCGCGTCAACTTCGGGACCTCTAGTACCACCTGGTGCTGTCCAGTCTTGATTATGAGAATAATAAAACCCGAATCCAAGTCCTAATTCCTTACATGCCGCAGACAACTCGTGCATGGGATCTCTACCAAATGGTGTGGCATCGACAATATTAAAGTCACTTGCTTCCGAATCAAACATGGCGAACCCTTCATGATGCTTACTAGTAATGATAATATATTTCATCCCTGCATCTTTTGCCAATTGCGCAATTTTTTTTGCATCGAATTTAGTAGGGTTAAACGTTTTTGCCGTTTCCATATAGTCTTCTGGAGAGATATCGGCCACACGTTTACTCATTAGCCATTCTCCAATGCCGTAATAAGTTTTATCTTCCCATACTCCACCTAGGTTTGAAAATAAACCCCAATGAATAAACATGCCGTAGTTGCCTTCATCGAACAACTTTGCTTTTCCACTTTTTAAGGCATCACCAGTAACACTAGTTTCACCCCACATTTCTTCCATTCCTTTTTTATCCTTCTCTTGAGAATTTATGTCCAAAACACTAATTAAGATTAGTAAAACGGAAACTATAAAACATCTATTCTTTAACATATACGTACTATTATTAATTTTAAAACTTTTAGAAGTCTTTTCCAGACTTTCAATATTTATGGCATTGATATAGTCTTGAGAGTCATTTATATTTATCAACCTAATGATCCTCAAAAATTATTATTAAAACTTATATCTCATCGTTAATTTCCAAATAGGATTTCTACTATAGTAAGCTGAAAAATTTCGAGTATCACCTCCTTGAAACCTGCGAATATCCTCACCTGTAAGGTTAGATACGCCTGCACTAAGTTGTAATTTTTTATTTAATAAACTCTTTCTAAGGGTAATCCCAAGGGTTGTGCTTCCTTCAGTATAGTGTGGTTCATCTGCACGTGTATTTCCACCGATAGCGCCTAAATTACTCAGGTAATCACCTCTATAAGCAGCCGTAAACCTTAAAGAAAAACCAGATCGCTCATAATACAAAGTTCCATTAGCATTATGCTTAGCTGTACCAGGAAAACCATCAGCTTGCTCCCCTAAATCTCCATCAAATTCACTCTCTACGTAAGAATAATTAGCTTTTATACCAAAATCTTTTGCAAAACCAGGTAAAAAAGAAAGGTGTTGATTAAGGCCCACTTCAAAACCATAAATTCGGCCATCTGTAATGTTTATTGGTGTGGTTATATCAAATAACAAACCAGTCAAATCATCAGTACCACCTGTGCCATCAGGTAATGCTATCCCTAATAATTCTTCTCCTGGATATGTTTGATCTGGTGTTACTGCTTTTACTATATAATTTTTAAGATCTTTATAAAAAGCACTAAAAATAAAAGCACCTCCGTTATTAGTATAAAACTCTAAAGTAGTATCATACATCCACGCTGTATAAGGTTTTAAGTCAGGGTTACCAGAAACAATAGTTCCTCTTAATCCCGAATTAGCTAAGTCTGCTGCATCTGCAGGATCAATATTGGTTAGAAAAGTAATCTCATTGTTTGGAATTAGATCAACAAACTTTGGTCTTGAAACTCCTCTATAAGCACTTAATCTTAACTTCACATTTCTTTTTAATGAGAAATTAGCATTAAAGCTAGGTAATACGTCCCATCTTGAAGTTTCTACTTCATAGTAAAAATTCTCTGTTGAAAACTCCTCAATATCATCACCAGTATCTGCATCTTCAAATGTTACTCCACTAAATCCTCTTGATTTATTTTGTGTTCTTACAGCTCTAACTCCAAAATTAAAACTTACAGGTAGCTTAAAAAGCGCTGTCTTAACGTCCATTTGTGTATAAAAATCGGTACTAGATTCATTCGCACCATAAGATCTTCTAGCATCAAAACCTAAATTATTTTCTTCTGCCTCTACGTCTTTTAAATCTATATCAAAATCAAAAATACTTCCTCCATCGATGTCAGCATACCCTGGTAATAAATCTAGTACTGCTTGCCCAGGGACTTTAACCCATCCGTTTTCCAAACCAGCAACATTGCCTTCATTAAAACCTACGCCTGTAATCTCCCCTAAAAGATCACTGTAAGCGCCACTTTCATTTAGTTCCGCAACAATACCTCCATACAGACCACTTAATTGATCACTATCAGTATGTGAGGAAGTTGTTTGTCTAGCTTCAAAATCAGTTACCGCATATCTAGTTCCAAAAGTTATTTTTGATTTTTTATCTAACTCATATTCAAAATCAAATTTTGTAGCATAATTATACCCTTTAGTTTTAATAAGTCTGCGTGAAACTCTATTAAGGTCGAAAGAAGCTGGATCAAAAGCCTCTGCGGGTAATCCATAACTAGGAAGTTCCCCTCTCAAATCAATATCCAAACTTGTTTGATCATATCCTCCGTTACGTCCTTGAACTGTGTGAGTTATTTGTGTTAAATTTTGAAAAAAATCTAAATCTGAATACGAAATATCTGAAATGATTTTTAATTTATTTATTGGTGTAATTGTTGTATTTAAACCAACTATATTATTGGTTGACTCATTATCATAAAATTGATTTGCATTCGTAATGGTAGTCCTAGCATTGTCCTCTGAAGAAGGACTTATGTACGTTAATATATTTCCATTAAAATCAAGATCTCCTTCATCAAAAATATGGTTTCCTCCTAACAATTGAGTAGCTCCTGTGCTACCCAAACCTATCTGAAATTGCTGTCTATCCGAATTAGCTTCTACAGTGGTTCGGGTATAGTCTAATACCATATCTATTTCTTCTATTGGTCTCCATTGTATAGCTGCAGATGTTGCAAAACGCACTTCATTTTTTCTTAACAATGAATTATTAATGGTTCTTCCCACAATTACATCAGAATACTCTGTCCCATTTTCATCCGTAAGATTTATACCCTGTGTAATTCCTCTTAAAGAAGTTTCATCTTTTATATTGTCTTCATCAGCATAAATAACTGATACAGCAATACCCAGTTTATCATTTATTTTCGTTCCATAAACACCTGAAAACCTTTGACCAAAATCAAGTTCATCAATTGGTGTATTAGATGCGCCTCTTAGATTTATACTGGCAAAATAATTCTTCTTTCTATATCTTGCGTCTAACGGTCTTATAGTTTGAAAATCTACAGAACCTCCAATATTCGTTGTAACTTCTTTAGCTTGAGCTGTCTTATGAATTCTTGCTCCTGAAATAATTTCGGTAGGGATAACATTTAAATTAAACTTTCTAAAATCAGACTTGCCTTCATTACCTGCAGATAAAGGTGTACGACCATTCACTGTTACACCAACAAATTGTGGCCCTATACCTCTAATAGAAACTCTATCTCCAGACACCCCATCAACATCTCTTTCTATTTGTACTCCTGCAACTCTTTGCAAAGCATCTGCTGCGTTGGTGTCTGAAAAATCCCCAATATCTTCTGGCGTAATAGCTTCTATTACAGTAGCAGCATCTCTTTTAGCTCTTACTTCAGCTAAATGCGAAGCACGTATTCCTACATTAATAACGACTTCATTTAAAGACTCAGCGTCAGCTAACATCTGAACATTGATAATAGTTTTTCCTGTTGTAGAATATTCTACAGACTTAAAACCTAAATAGTAAAACTCTAATACAGCATCAACATTCTTTAGTAGGATAGTATATTCTCCCTCCATATTAGTCGTCGCACCATTTTTAGTGCCTTTTTCTATAATACTTGCTCCTGGTAAAGGGATATTATTTTCATCTGTAACTTTACCTGTAATAATTTGTTCTTGAGCAAAACCAATAAAGCATTGGAGCAGAATCAAAAACAATAAGCTTTTAGTTTTATTTTTTTTCATGACATGATGAGTTAGTTTGTGTGATTACAAATATGTATCAAATAAGATAAATCAGCTTGCTCAGTTCCTTTTAAAATTTTCTCATTTCCACCACCCCCTTTAATACTATGGGATCTCGGTGCATATGAATTTTTACAGCAAAAAAATGACGGAATAGAGAAGCGTTACTAAATTAGTAAATGGTTACTTTGTGTACCTGATAAATAATAACGTATGTTCATAAAGAAACGCGCTACCCTTCTTTTTTTTCTACTAAGTACTTGCTTTGTTTTTAGTCAAACGAAGCAGGCAAAAAAAACAATTGATGCCAACTGGGAGGCAATGGCAGAAAACTACAAAACGCCAAAATGGTTCCAAGATGGTAAAATTGGTGTTTGGATGCATTGGGGAATTCCGTCTTCAATAGACGAAAACAGAGTTGAAGATGGATCACACTACGGAAGACGAATGTATGGTGATGAAGATTATGATGCTAGGAATGAACCAGACAGACTTAGAACGGTAAAATTAACGCAATGGCATACGGAACACTATGGGCCTCCTTCAGAATTTGGTTACGAAAAATTTATAGCAGACTTTAAAGCTGAAAATTTTGATGCCGATAAGATTGTACAGTTTGTTAAAGCTTCTGGAGCGCGTTTTATAATGCCTGTGGCCACACATCACGATAATTTTGATATGTATGATTCCTTCTTTCCGTGGAATTCAGTTAAAATGGGCCCAAAGAAAGATATCCTAAGAGAATGGAAAGATGCCGCTTACAAACATGATTTAAAATTTGGAGTATCTACACACTTATATTGGTCGCCTCGCTTTTTTAGAACGGCTCGGAAATTTCAAAAAGAAGGCACACCAGAATGGGAATTCTTTAATATGGATTATGACACTAAAGAATTCGCGAGTCAAGATAGTTGGAACGAACATTGGTACAAGCGGTCTTGGGATTTAATAGAAAAATATGATCCAGATATGTTTAATAACGATTCTCCTTATCCGTCTATAAAAACCGGAAAAGGATTGGGTGTTAAACTATTTTCAGAGTATTTAAATAGAGATTTAAAAGAGAATAATGGCAAACAAACCACTGTTTTATCTTTTAAAAACGCAAAAGAGAACAAAGCTGCATTTACTTATAACTTAGAGCGAGGGATGTTTGGGGAACAACAAGAGCATCCATGGATATGGGCAACCGATTTATCTGGAAGCTGGTTTTACAGAAAAGATGCTTTCACTAAAATGTCATTAGATGTTTTAATTGGTAATGCTATTGATGCCATTAGTAAAAATGGTATTGTAATGATTAATTTGGCGCTAAAAGGCGATGGTACGATTCCTGAAAATCAAATAAAAATGTTAAGCGACTTTGGTGCCTTTGTAAAAATGAATCAAGACGGTATTTACAATACTAGACCTTGGAAAACTTTTGGGGAAGGTCCTTTAGAAATTGTGACAAAACGCGCTGGTGAGAATTTAAAGGAATTCTCAGAAAAAGACATTCGTTTTACCACAAAAGATGGAAATCTCTACGCTTTTCTATTAGCACCACCAACAGAAGATATTTTGATTAAGGTGTTAAAGCAAGATGGGCTTTTACAAAAAAATATAAAAGAGATACAGTTGTTAGGTAGCGATGAAATCATCAGATGGAACCGAAACAAAGATGGTTTGGCTATTACATATGATTTTAAAAACATCCCAAATCAATCTGCTATTTGTTTTAAAATAATTACAGAATAGTTGAAAATACAATTAAATTAACTAGAGGTAACAATGCGTTTAAAATCGTCCTTTTTAGTAGTTTTATTAGCCGTTTCTTTATGTGCGTGTTCAGTACAAAAACAAGAAATAGCTTTGGTAAAACAAAAATTACCTGAATTTTCATGGGATAAAATGCCTTTGTATATGCATCTGCGTAAATCTGAAGCATTTACAAAAGAGGAGCTAACCTACCTTTCAAAATTTCCTCTTACAACCTTTGAAAAAACAACAGGAAGTAAAGCTTATGGATCCACAGAAATAGGTACTATTAGAGCTGCTAAAGCTGTAAAAAAAATAAATCCTGATGCTAAAATATTATACTACAAAAACGTTATTGTAAACTGGGGAGGTTATAATGAAGATGAAGAATTTTTATATAAACATCCCGAAGCTTTATTAGTTAACACTAAAGGACAAAAAGCGTTGATGCCAAACGGTAGAACGGGCTTCTTTGATATCTCTGAAGACTATGTTCGCGAATATTGGTTAAACCATGTGAAAAAAGTTACCGAAAGCCCATTTATTGATGGGGTGTTTTTAGATGCTAATATTAAAGTTTTAGTCCCTATGTTTTTTAACAATCGTGTTGGAGAAGAAAAACGAGAAGCTATTAAAACGGGCTATTTATCCATGATGGCAGATTTAGACGCCCAAATAGGAAAAGACAACTTATTAATTGCAAATATCCTTCGTGTGCGTCCAGAATTTAAAGATTCAGGAAGGGAATACTTAAAATTCTTTGATGGTTCTTACATAGAAGGCTTTGAACATGAAAGTTTTGGCATGACTTATGAAGATTACCTAGCAAAAGGTATTGAGGCTGTTCAAAAATCAGCGAGAGAAGGCAGTGTCATAGCTATGTCTCTTGGTATTGGTAAAGGTTTAGAAAATGCTGAAGCAGGTATTGATGATGCTAGAAAAAAAGTAACTATAAATGAAAATTTTACAAAACGCTTAGATTATCTATTGGCTATTTTTCTTGTTTGCGCTGAGGAATACAGTTATGTCTATCCACATGATGGTTATGATATTCAAAAATCTGCGGTTTGGCTTAAAACGTTTCCGCAGTATGAGAAAAACCTAGGAGCACCAAAAGGCTATGCCGTACGTGAAGGCTACATTTACACAAGGTCTTTTGAATATTTAGACGTTACCTTAGATATACAAAACAAAACAGCCCAATTAGATTGGAAATAAACTAACACTAAATTATTTATACATATAAAATGAAATCACTTTTAACAACTCTAGCAATTTTATTGTTCTTTTCTAATTATGGAATTAGTCAAGAAAAAAAGGATTTAATAAAACCCAATGTTATTATTTTTTATGCTGATGATTTAGGTTGGCAGGATACAGAAATAAATAATTTAGACGAACCAAGCCCATGGGAAACGCCTAATATTTCAAAATTAGCTGAAGATGCTGTAAATTTTACAAACGGATATTCTCCTGCACCTACTTGTGCGCCATCTAGATGTGCTGTTTTAAGTGGGTTACATCCTACCAAAACAGGAGTAACACACGTTGCTGGGGGGCAAATGCCTAACGCAGAGCAAAGCCAAAATTATATATCACCTTTTTTTGAAGGAGGATTGTTTCCAAAACATTTTACAATTGCGGAAGCTTTAAAAATGAATGGATATACAACAGGACATATTGGAAAATGGCATGCAGGACATGATGATTCTCAAAAATCAAAAAACCAAGGTTTTGATTTTGTTCATGAATCTAGAGGAGCACATCAAGGACCTAAAAAACCAGACAACCGTTTGAATACATTTGCAACAAAAGCAAAGAATGATCCTTACCGTTTAAGTGATGAAAAATATCCTCCTTTTACCAAAGATTCTCCGGAAGGAATTTCATACCCATATGATGAAATTACTGAGAATGCTCTTAAATTTATTGGTGAAAGTAAAAACGAACCTTTCTTCTTATATTTAGCACATTGGATGGTTCATTCTCCAATTCATACTAAAAACCGCGAGTTATTACAATACTACTGTGATAAGTTAGGAATTGATTTCCCAACAAAAGATGTCCCTGTAACTACAGAAGGTCAAACAAACCCTTATTTTGGATCTATGGTAACAACCTTAGACTGGAGTTTAGGACGTGTTGTAGACTTACTAAAGAAAACAGACGACCCTAGAAATCCTGGTAAAAAATTATACGAAACTACTTATATCTTTTTTTCTTCGGATAATGGAGCTGTTGAACACGTAGGTAAAGAAATAGTTACAGATAATTTTCCATTAGATGAAGGAAAGAAATATGCTCAAGAAGGAGGTATTAGAGTACCATTGCTTATTTCTGGACCAAGTATACCAAAAGGAAAGGTATATGATGGATTGGTAAATCAATTAGATTTTTATCCAACAATTTTAGACCTTACAAATAGTAAAATACCTACTAAGTACAGTTCCGATTTAGATGGATTAGATATTTCTGGAGTTTTGTTAAATAATGAAACTGTTATCAAAAATAACAATGGAGAACCAAGAAAAGATTTATGGTGGCATTTTCCTCACAATCGTGAATTTCAAATGCAATCTGCAATAAGAGCGGGAGATTATAAATTGTATAAAAACCATACAAAAGGTAATTATGAATTATACCGTTTGTACAAAAATGGTGAAAGAGCAGATTTAGAAGAGAAATTTGATATTGCAGAACAGTCTCCAGAGATAGTTAAAGATTTATCTACAAGATTAGAAAAGTATTTAAAAGAGTACGATGCTAAATTCCCTTATAAAAATCCTTCAAAAATAAAAGGAGAACCAGAAAATGTAGCTGCTATTCCAAAAATTAAATCAGATTCTTTTGATCCTGTATCACGTAAAATTACGGTTACATTAGAAAATGGGAACTCTAAAGTTATTGAGTTTTATGGATTGATATCTTACAAAGATTTACATGCCGTTTCAAAAAATGGTAAACACAGAAAAGTGCATGAACCTTTTACAAAATTAGAAGGAGAATTTAATAAAAAGACATCAGAATATACCTTAACGCTTCCAGTTGGAGTAACAGAAGCGGGTATCATTTTTATAGATGAAAACAGATTTATGGTTAAAAGTAAATTTCATGCTTTAAAATCACCAAAAAAATCTAAAAAAAATAAGAAAAACAGAAATAATTAAAACAAATAAAATTTAAAATACTTACGATGAAAAACAAAACAAATCTTTTAGGTTTATTGTTCTTATCACTATTTGTATCTAATGCAATGTATAGTCAAAAGAATTCTAAATTAATAAAACCAAATATCATCATTTTTTATGCGGATGATTTAGGTTGGCAAGACGTACAATTAAATGATTTAGATGCGCCTTGTGCTTGGGATACGCCAAACATTGCCAAATTAGCGGAAGATGCTATCAATTTTACCAACGCATACTCTCCGGCACCAACTTGTGCGCCTTCTCGTTCTGCACTTTTAAGCGGATTACATCCTGCTAAAACAGGCATCACCAATGTAAGTGGAGGAGGAGTTCCTAAGGCTCAGAGAGCTGAAAAATATATTAGTCCTTATTTTCCATCAGGATTAATGCCAGAAAACTTTACCATCGCAGAAGCTTTAAAAATGAATGGTTATAAAACAGCTCATGTAGGGAAATGGCATGCAGGAGAACTTAAAATTCAAAAATCAACCAATCAAGGTTTTGATTTTGCGCATGAATCTAGAGGAGCACACACAGGACCTAAAAAACCAGACACTCGTTTGACTAATTTTGCAACAAATGACGCTAATGATCCATACCGCTTAAGTAAAGAAAAATATTTTCCTTTTACAAAGGAAAATCCTGAAGGAATTTCTTATCCAACGGATGCCGTTACAGAAAATGCACTTAAATTTATTACCGAAAGTAAAGAGGAACCTTTCTTTTTATATTTAGCACATTGGATGGTGCATTATCCAATTCACTCAAAAAACCGCGCATTATTAGACTATTATTGTGATAAATTAGGCGTAGAGCTTCCAGAAGTAGATGCTGAATGGACTAAAGAAGGTCAGAACAATCCTTATTTTGGTGCTATGGTAACTACCTTAGATTGGAGTTTAGGGCGAGTTGTAGATTTGTTAAAGAAAACAGATGACCCTAGAAATCCTGGTAAAAAATTATACGAAACTACGTATATCTTCTTTTCATCGGATAATGGTGGAGCGGAAACTCGTAAGGCAGAAGTAATGTCTGACAATGCTCCTTTAGATAAAGGTAAAAAATACTCTGAAGAAGGTGGTATTAGAGTTCCAATGCTTATTTCTGGACCAAGTATTCCAAAGGAAAAAACAAAAGATGTTTTAATCAATCAGTTAGACTTTTATCCAACTATTTTAAACCTGACAAATAGTGAAATACCTTCTAAATATAGAGATGATTTAGACGGATTAGATATTTCTAATGTCTTGTTAAATAACGAAAATGATGTAAAAGACAGCAAAGGAAAACCTAGAGAAGATTTATGGTGGCACTATCCTTATGGAGACGATGTTAAAAACCAATCGGCTATTAGATATGGAGACTATAAATTGTATAAAAACTTTAATTCTGGTAAATATGTATTGCATCGTTTGTATAAAGATGGAAAGCGATATGATTTAGAAGAACAACATGATATTGCAGCAGAATCTCCTGAAATTGTTAATAAGTTAGCTGCTAAACTAGAAAAGTATCTAAAAGATTACGATGCTAAGCTGCCATATAAAGACCCTTCTAAATTTAAAAACGAAGAGGATGCAGCCGCTATTCCAGTTATTGTGAATGATGTTTTTGATGCAAACTCTCGTAAAGTTTCTATTCAATTAGAAAAAGGAAAATCTAATGTGATTGAAAGTTATGCGCTTATTAAAATCTCTGATAAACCAAGTGCTACTGGAAAGAAAAAATTACACACAACATACATAAAAGTACCTTTAGAGTATAGTAAAGATAAATTAGAATACACTGTTAATGTACCAAAAGGGGCACATGAATGTGGCGTTATTTTTATTGATGAAAATAGGTTTATGGTGAAAAGTAAATTTCATGAGTTAATAAAGGATCCTAAAAAAGGAAAGAAAAAAAATAAAAATAAAAAGAAAAAAAAGAATTAAGCTTTTAAAGGAAGTGAAAAGATATAAGAGGTCTTTAATAGAGTTATAATCTTTTTATGGAAAAAAGAAGAGTTTCAAAAAATAAAGTAATTAAAAGTTAAATATAAAAATAGGAATCATGAAAAATACAGTTACCAACTTTTGTTTGTGTTTCTTATTTTTTATTCAAATGGGCCATGCTCAAGAAAGTACTAATACGTTAAAAAATAGTAAACCTAACATCATCTTTGTAATGACGGATGATCAAGGTATGGGAGATTTTTCTTGTATGGGAAATGAAGTTGTAAAAACTCCAAATATTGATGCTTTTTATCAAAAATCAACACGTTTTACAGAATACCATGTAAGTCCTACTTGTGCTCCTTCTCGAGCTGCTCTAATGAGTGGTCGTCATGAATTTAGAGTTGGTGTTACCCATACTATTTTAGATCGCGAACGCATGGCTTTAGAGGTGTACACGCTACCTCAAGCGTTACAGTCTGCAGGTTACCAAACCGGACTTTTTGGTAAATGGCACTTGGGAGATGC
This sequence comes from Winogradskyella sp. HaHa_3_26, assembly GCF_019278425.1. Lineage (NCBI taxonomy): Bacteria > Pseudomonadati > Bacteroidota > Flavobacteriia > Flavobacteriales > Flavobacteriaceae > Winogradskyella > Winogradskyella sp. HaHa_3_26. The sequence continues at coordinate 3,573,504 of NZ_CP058981.1, forward strand.
AAAGGAGTATTTACCACAAAACAGAGGATTTAATGAAGTACTGATGCATGGAGCTGGTGGCATTGGACAAGTGAGTTTAGGTGATTTTCCACCTAATAAAGACAATGTTTATTTTGATAATATTTTACTTCACAATGAAACGATTGTAAAAACCAAAGGCTTTTGTACCGATGTTTTTTTTGATGCTGCCTTGTCTTGGTCCAAAGAAAAGATAGATCATAAACAACCCTATTTTACCTATATCTCTTTAAATGCACCTCACGCACCTTTGGTTGCTCCTGAAGCTTACAAAAAACGATTTTTAGAATTAGGATATGATGAAGGGACTGCAGGCAGATATGGTATGATTGAAAATATTGATGACAATTTTGGAAGATTGATGCGTAAACTTGAAGAATGGAATGCTTTAGAAAACACCTTAGTTATTTTTACTACAGATAATGGAGCAACACATTTAAGAGGAACTTTAAATGGGGAAAACGTAAAGCACTTTAATGCCAACCTTAAAGGTGGAAAAAACTCGCCAAATGAAGGTGGAAATCACGTGCCGCTTTTCTTTTATTGGAAAGGTGTTTTAACGGAAGGCAAAGATATTAACCAACTAACAGCACATGTAGATTTATACCTAACTTTTTCAGAATTGACAGGAGTTAAACTACCAGAATCGATGCAACCCTTAGAAGGCTTATCCTTATTGCCATTGTTAGAAAATACAACGACAACTTGGAAAGATCGTTTGATGTTTACACATTGTGGACGTTGGAAAACTGGAATGGTTAATGAAGCTAAGTACACTAAAATGGCGATTAGAAGTCAGCAATGGCGTTTTGTAAATAACAAGGAATTGTATGATGTTATTAGCGATCCTGGTGAGCGTGAAAATGTGGCTGCACAAAACCCTGATGTAATTACTAAATTTGAACAACCTTATAATGAATGGTGGACCAATTCTATTCCACTTATGGTAAACGAAAACAGAAAAAGAGTAAAGGAACATCCGCTTCACATAAGATATTATAAGCAATTAGAGGCACAAGGTATTCCTCTTTGGAGTTCAAAAAAATAACAAGGTAAATTTCAACTACTAAGAATCGACTTGAAGCGATATAATGATTTAAATACTACATTTTTTTGATTGAATTAGATATAACAATAACCAAATAGAAACGGCAACTTAGTAGCCTTAATCGTTTGTATTACTTAGATAACGATTTTGGTTTATAAAAAGTATCAATTACACTATAATTCCATAATTATGACTGATAACATGCTTAACGAAGACAATTTTTCAAAAGATTTAGACTTCCTTAAAAAATACACAGATATTGTTGTTTTAAAGAATAACAAGAGCGCCGTGGCTGTTGCTCCTTTGTTTCAAGGTCGAGTAATGACAAGTGCTACCAATGCTGATTCAGGTAACGGTTTTGGTTGGATTAACAAAAAAGTTATTGAAAAAGGTTTCTTATCAGAAGAAGAACGTAAAGGAAAAATCGAAGATCAAATTTATGTATTTGGAGGTGAAGAACGTTTTTGGTTAGGTCCTGAAGGCGGTCAGTTTTCGCTCTTTTTTAAACCAGAAGACGATTTTGAATTTTCAAACTGGAAAACTCCAGCTGTTATAGATACAGAGGCTTTTACCTTGGTTTCTCATACAGATCATTCGGCGACGTTTGAACACCGTTGTGAACTCATAAATAAAAGTGGAACAATTTTTAAAATGGGTATTGGACGTTCCATTTCTATTTTAAATAAAGCATCCATTGAAAACATAATAAAAAAGAAATTTTCAACAAATGTTGAGTTTGTTGGTTATCAAAGCAATAATCAAATTACAAATATTGGTGATCAACCATGGATACCAGAAACGGGCTTACCTTCTATTTGGATGTTAGGGATGTATAAGCCATCGTCAGAAACGACTATGATTATTCCTTTTAAAGATGGAGAAGAAGCCATTTTAGGACAAACAGTTAATGATACCTATTTTGGTAAGGTGCCTAAAGACTATTTAGAAGTAAAAGAAAATATTTTGTTTTTTAAGGGAGATGGGACCAAACGGAGTAAAATTGGAGTCAACTCAAAACGCTCAAAAGGAATTGCAGGAAGCTATGATGCCGTAGGTAAAGTTTTGACTTTAATCACTTATAATACCCAAGAAGCGCCTCATGGATATGTGAATTCAGCATGGGAGCACCAAGAAGAACCCTTTGCAGGAGATGTATTAAACGCTTATAACGATGGTTCTCCAGAACCAGGAGTTCCACCGATGGGACCATTTTATGAGTTAGAAACGTCGTCGCCAGCAGCAGCCTTAAAACCAAATGAAACGATGGTTCATATTCAAACCACTATTCATTTACAAGGCGAAGAACAAGAATTAAGTAAAATCGCAGAAGCAACATTAGGCGTTAGCTTAGATGCTATTATAAAATCATTATAGCAATGAAGCGATTAAAAAATATATTAATACGATGTCTAATGTTGGTGTCTTATGTAAGTTTAACATTTATAGCAACAGCTTGCGCACAAGAATCTAATAAACCAAATATCATTGTTATTTATACAGATGATCAGGGCTATGGAGATGTAAGCACTTTAAATAAAGATGCTAAATTTAAAACACCAAACATGGACCGTTTAGTAAATGAAGGGATTGCCTTTACAAATGGGCACAGTGCTTCTTCAGTATGTACACCTTCTAGATATTCCTTGTTAACTGGTCGTTATAGTTGGAGAACAACACTTAAAAATGGTGTGATGAAATCTGAAGCCACATGTTTAATAGAAGATGGAAGAGAAACATTGGCATCACTTTTAAAAAATCAAGGTTACCATACAGCAATGGTGGGCAAATGGCATTTAGGAATGGATTTTCCTGGAACTCCTCAAAACAGAGATTGGTCACAGCCTATAAAAGATATGCCCTTAGACAAAGGCTTTGATTATTTTTATGGAGTACCAGCCTCATTAAATTTTGGTATTCTGGCTTGGTTTGAAGGTAGATTTGCCAAAGTTCCTCCAACAGAATATACGAATAAAAAGAAAAATGATAGGCATGTAGATTATCGAATCATGCCACCATATGATACAACTCCCGAACAGACAAAAGAGAAATTAGGAAAACCTGGTTTTGAGGTTGCTCCAGATTTTACGGATAACCAATGTCTAACTCAATTTACAGAGAAAGCCATTGATTGGATGAAAACAGTAGAAGGTGATGCTAAAAATGATAAACCTTTTTTCTTGTATTTACCATATACATCTCCACATTATCCTGTAGCTCCATTACCAGAATTTCATGGTGAAGGAGATTCAGGTGCTTATGGTGAATTTGTAATAGAGACGGATTATCATATTGGACAAATTTTAAATTATTTAAAAGAGTCAGGACTAGATGATGATACCTTGATTGTTTTTACCAGTGATAATGGGCCTGAAAAATCTTGGGGTAAACGTATCGAAGAATTTAATCATGACAGTAGAGGAGGATTAAAAGAAGGAAAACGTTCGGTTTACGAAGGCGGTCACCGCGTACCATTTATAGTGCGTTGGCCAAATGGAATTAAAGAATCTGGTCGTACATGGAATAAACCTGTAGGACAAGTTGACTTATTAGCAACTTTTGCGGATTTATTAGGAGTTGATATTTCCGACAATGCAGGTGAAGATAGTCAAAGTTTTGCTTCAGTTTTAACAACAACTCAAAGTACATATAACCGCTTACCTCTTATAAATAGAGGAGATAATGGTAAAATTGGCAGGTATGCTATTACTGAAGGCAACTGGAAATTGGTTTTACCATCTAAAAAGAAAGAAGAAGGCATTGAATTATATGATTTAGATAATGATCCAAGCGAGGAGACAAATTTAGCAAAGAAACACCCTAAAAAAGTAAAGGATTTAACAGCTAAAATAAATGTCATTATTGCTAGCGGACGCACAACTAAAGGGGTTTATCAGAATAATGATACTGGGTATTGGGATGATTTAACTTGGATGACAGCTGAAGCGTATAATACCATAGCAACAGAAAACTAGAAAGAAAGTAAACAACAACTATATTTAAGATGAAAACTAATTTAAGAATTATTTGTTTACTAATTGTACCCATTTTGGCACAGTATGGATGTGTACAAAAAGAAAAGGCAAATGAATCTGAAAGTCAGGTTTTTGACCAAACTACGAATTGGGCAATATTGAATAAGGCAGATGGTGTAAAAGAAGCAAATACATACAGTTGGGATATTGAAGTCACACACCCAATTGATTATTCCGTACAAGTTGTTTTTGATGCTTTACCAACAAATTCATCCGTAGCTAAAGTTACGATAGATGATCAGGAGTTAGAGGGAGACTTTCAAAAAGATTACACCACTTATGACCATAAAATAGTTTCAGAATTCAAGAAGCCAATTAAAATTAAGGATATCTCAGCTAAACATGTTTTAACTATAGAGACAGAAGCCAATTTTAATCAAGTACGATTGGTTCCGCATTATAAAAATTTAGTGGGTTCTGGTAAATATCACAGCGAATGGTTAACCATGCATCAATCTAATGAAAAACAAGAAGCGCTTAAATGGTTTAAAGAGGCAAAACTGGGTATGTTTATACATTGGGGATTATATTCTCAGGCAGGTGGAATTTGGAAAGGGACTAAAATTAACGATGCTCCATATCCAGGACCAAAAGTAGCAGAATGGTTAATGCATGCGTTTCAAATTCCTAGAGATGAATATGCCCAACTCGCAAAAACGTTTAACCCAGATAAATCTTTTGCGCAAAACATAGCCAAACTTGCCAAAGATGTTGGAATGAAATATGTAGTGATTACCTCTAAACATCACGACGGTTTTGCATTGTTTGATTCTGAGAGTTCAGAATACGATATGGTAGATGCAACGCCTTACAAAGCCGATGTTGTAAAAGAATTATATGAAGCTTGTTTAAACGAAGGTTTAGATTTTGGTGTTTATTATTCACATGGAAACGACTGGAATGATGGAGGTGATGGTAACTACGCTAACGTAAAAAAAGTAAATGATTCCTTAGGAATCTATACTCATAGTTCTGGTAAAAATTTGTGGGATCCAAGTCCAAATACACATGCCGAATATTATGCCTCTAAAAGTTATCCGCAAATTAAAGAGCTTATTGCGTTATTACCAAAGTTACGTTTAATTTGGTTTGATGGTGAAGGATTTACAACTGAAGAACAATCCTTTACGTTTTACAAAATGGTGTACAATGCAAATCCAAATATATTGGTAAACAGAAGAGTTGGCTGGGAGTTTGGAGATTATTTAGATGCCGGAGATAATAAGATTCCTTCGGCCTCCGAAACGTTAGAAAAGTATTGGGAAACTTGTGGTACCACGAATAATTCTTGGGGTTATAAATCTTATGATGAAGACTGGAAAAGTCCAAAAGAATTGCTGTATTATTTTGTAGATATTCTATCTAAAGGTGGAAACTACCTATTAAATATAGGTCCTGATGGAAAAGGACACGTACCAGAAGCTAGTGCACAAAACTTGCGCGACATGGGCAAATGGATTCATCAAAATGCAGATGCTGTTTACGGAACAACCCGTTGGAAAACACCAAACGAAGGACAAGAAGAAACATTATTAGATGGCACAGGTCATAGAGCTGCCAAAGGTTTCAAAAGAGATTTTACATCTAAAGATTTTTGGTTTACTGCTAAAGAAAATAAAGTTTATGTTATTTCACTCACCCAAACAGAAGGAGATATCTTAATAAAATCACTAAAAAAGGGTGAAGGAGATATTGAACAGGTAAAACTATTAGGAAGCGATAAGATCCTTAATTGGAATCAGAATAAAAACGGATTACAAACCACAATAACAGGAGTGCCTAAAGACGCACTTGGTTACGTTATAGAAGTTACTTTAAAAAATAATTAAATAAAATTATGAAAACTAAAACAACTCAAATACTTATAATTAGTAGCTTATTATTGGCATCACTTTTTATGCTTACCAGTTTTGATAATAACGATACTACAGAAGAACCAAAACCCCAAAAGCCAAATATCATATACATTTTGGCAGATGATTTGGGTATTGGTGATTTAAGTATTTATAACGAAAACAGTAAAATACAAACACCTCATTTAGATCAAATGGGTAAAGAAGGCATGCAGTTTACAGATGCACATACCTCTTCTTCTGTGTGTACACCAACACGATACGGCATCTTAACTGGAAGATATAATTGGCGTACGCCTTTAAAAGAATTTGTGACTTGGGGAAATTCACCTAGTTTAATTCAGAAAAACAGATTAACAGTGGCACAGATGCTAAAAAATAAGGGCTATAAAACAGCAAGTATTGGAAAATGGCATTTGGGTTTAAACTGGACGATGAAAAATAACAGCAAAGAGTTTGATCATTTTTCAGATACATCAGATCGTTTAAATTTTAAGGATATTGATTATAGTCAACCTTTAAAGTTTGGACCTAATGATATGGGCTTCGATTATTCATATATGATTTCAGCATCCCTAAACATGCCACCTTTTGTGTATATAGAAAATAATAAGGCTACGATGGTACCAACAGGAATTTCGGCTCAAACCAAAAAACAATCACCATATGCCACTTGGATTAGAGGAGATATTGCTGATGATTTTAAACATGAAGACGTACTACCAAATGTTGTAGATAAATCTATTGCTTTCATTAAGGAAAATGCCAATAAAGACCAACCTTTTTTTATGTACATTCCTTTGCCTTCTCCACATAATCCCGTGTTACCAATTGCACCATGGAAAGGTCAAAGTGACATTAAAAGTCCTTATGCCGATTTTGTAATCATGATAGATGATTTAATGGGTCGTATTTTTGAAACACTAAAAGTACAAGGCATTGACGAAAACACATTAGTCATCTTTACAAGTGATAACGGTTTTGCTACTACTAACGATTTAAAAACTTTAAAAAAGGAAAAACACAGTCCAAGTTATATATATAGTGGTTATAAAGGAAGTTATTTAGAAGGAGGTCACAGAGTCCCATTTTTAGTGAAATGGCCAGGGAAAATAAAACCAAATTCGGTTTCAGAGGCCACCATATGTACTACAGACTTTATGGCAACATGTGGAGATATTATCGATTATGATTTTAAGGATAATGAGGCAGAAGATAGTTTTAGCATGATGCCTTTATTAACCAATGAAGGAGATTATTTAAGAGATGCCACTATTCATCATGACAAGTATGGTGTTTTTGCGATTAGAAAAGGAGATTGGAAATTAATCGTATCTCCAAACTCAGGTATTATGGCCTCTGGAGAAACAAAAATACATAAAGATGTTACTGCGGAAGAAATTCTATACAATTTAAAAAAGGACGTCAAAGAGAGAAATAACGTTGCCGATCAATTTCCTGAGAAAGTTAAGGAATTAAAAGACATACTGATCCAACAAATAAAAGAGGGTAGAAGTACGCCTGGGAAAGTTCAAGAAAACGATCCTATTTCAGGAGAATGGCCTCAAATAAAGTTTGCTTTAAAAAAATAATTTAAGCAACGACAATTAAATTAAAAGTACCAATGAATATATTAAAATTTCTTTTCATATTAGTTTTAGTAACATCCTGTAAGTCTAATGCGACTGTCCAAAAGCAAGAAGTTCCTATTAAAAACACAACTCCTAATATCGTATACATTTTAGCCGATGATATGGGTTATGGAGACCTTTCGGCTTTAAATCCAAAATCCGGAATTCAAACTCCACACATGGATAAAATGCTATCAGAAGGAGTTCATTTTACAGATGCACACACAAATTCTTCAGTGTGTACACCTACTAGATATGGCATCATTACAGGGCGTTATGCCTGGAGAAGCTCACTAAAAAGAGGTGTTTTAAACGGTTATAAACCTGCCTTAATAGAAGAAAGCAGGCCAACAGTAGCTTCTTATCTTAAAAATAATGGCTATACAACAGCATGTATTGGAAAATGGCACATAGGCTTAGATATGCAACCAAAAGATGGAGATAAGACTATAAAAGCAAAAGACGGAGTTAGTAATGTCGATTTTAGTAAACCCATAAAAGACCCTAGTTATTTAGGCTTTGACTATTCGTATATCATTCCTGCATCATTAGACATCCCTCCTTATTTATATATCGAAAATGGAAAAGCTGTAGAATTACCTACGGAATATACAAACGTAAAAAGAAAGGGGCGCGGTCTTAGTTGGAGGCCAGGGGAAAAAGCACCTAATTTTGTTTTTGATCAAGTCTTAGACAATTTCACAAAAAAATCGGTTTCTTTTATTGATGATCAAAAAAATACAGACCAACCTTTCTTCCTTTATTTTGCGTTAACAGCACCTCATACACCTTGGTTACCAATAGGTGATGCTGTAGGTAAATCTGAAGCAGGCGATTATGGTGATTATGTTACTATGGTAGATGATGCTGTTGGTGCAGTTGTTACTGCCTTAGAAAAAGCAGGAAAACTAGATAACACCTTAATTATTGTGACTTCTGATAACGGCTCTAATTGGACCGAAAGAGATAAAGAAAAATTTGCGCATCGTGCAAATTATATTTACAAAGGGCAAAAAGCCGATATTTATGAGGGAGGTCATAGGGTCCCTTATATTGCAAAATGGCCAGGTGTCATTCCTGAAGGATTGGAATCGAATCAACTCATGTGTACAACAGATTTGTTTGCTACCTTAACTGGTGTATTAAATCAGCCTAACGTAGAAAAAGGAGCTGAAGACAGTTACAATCTTTGGCCTGCTTATACATCTAATATAGAGACACCAATTAGAGAAGCCGTGGTACATCATTCAATTTACGGCATGTTCTCCATAAGAAAAGGTAAGTGGAAATACACTCCCGAATTAGGTTCAGGTGGTTTTACAAAGCCAAAATCTATAGAACCAAAACCTAACGAAGCTCCTGGGACGTTATATGATATGATTAATGATCCTGAAGAAAAGAATAATCTCTATAATGAACATCCTGAAGTTGTAGCAGAATTAGAACAACTTTTAGAGACCTATAAAAGTCAAGGGTATAGTAATAAATAGGAATACAGCAGAGTTATGACAAGATTTAGAAAATTTAATTTTAATGTTTCATTAGTAATTCTAGGTATCACATTTCCTTTTTTACAAGGATTTGCGCAATCAGAGGATCAATCCAACGGAGCGTATCGTGATGTTTACATTAACAAAACTTGGGAAAGATTAGATGTAAACAAAGACGGTCAATTTACAGAGGAGGACAACAAACGCCTATGGAAAAATTTAAATAAATTATTGGACAGTAACGGAGATGACCTAATTAGCTTTGAAGAATTTTCGGCTAAAAAGCAAGTTCCGTACTTAAAAATAGAAGGAAAAAGAAAGTTAAATGTGCTTTATAAAGTTACCGAAGAAGAGGATTTATACTTAGATATTTATTATCCTAATACGTTAAAGGACGGTGAAAAATTACCCGTAGTGATATACACACATGGAGGTGGCTGGACAACCGGTAGCAGACACGGCGCAGCTAATGCTTCTTTTAAAACTGTGCATACGGCACTTTTAGAAAAAGGATTTTGTGTGGTATCCGTGAGTTATAGACTTTGGAAAAAAGACGAAAATAATACCATGCGAGACTGCGTAATAGACAGTAAAGATGCTATGCGTTATTTGTCTAAACATAGTGAAACATTAGGCATTGATGCCAATCGGTTTTTCTCTTTTGGAGACTCTGCTGGTGGTCAAATTTCCCAAATGCTATTATTAAGCTCACCTGAAACTTTAAAAGGCGATCCTGATTTGGCTTCTTACAATTATAACATGGTCGCTGGAGTATCTTGGTACGGTCCTTGCGATTTTGAAGATATCAGTTTATTTAATCATGATGATAGCCCCAATTTTAAAGATCGATTTGGTGCTAGAATAACAAAACCAGATACCAAACCTAAAGATAAATTAGCGCTGTATAAGGAAATGAGTCCGATTAATTATTTAGATAAAAACAGTGCTCCGTTATTAATGATCCAAGGAGACAAGGACACCACTATCCCTGTAAAACATGCTTATTATATGGCAGAAAAAGCGAATGAGGTTGGTGCACCTGTAACCACATTAATTGTAAAAAACGCAGGTCATAATTGGAGAAAAGTTGGAGCTGACATTAATCCAACACGAGAATCGATAATAAAAACAACAATAGACTATTTTAATTCATATTTAAAATAAACGGAACACAATACTATAAAGATTCCTTTAAAAAATTTTATATCACAATAATACTAAATTAATATAACCATGAAAAAACAAAAACGTAATAGCCTTAGATTAATTGTTTTGCTATTAAGCATCTTTACTTGGTCTTCTAATGCCCAAAAAAATGCAAAGAAACCTAATATTGTTCTAATAGTCTGTGATGATTTAGGCTATGGTGATGTACAAAGTTTAGCACCAGAAACTAGTAAAATTAAAACCCCTCATATAGATCAATTAAACCAAGAAGGGATGACATTTACGGATGCACATGCTGGAGCATCTGTTTGTACACCTACGCGATATGGTATTATGACCGGACGTTATAGCTGGCGTACAAAATTACAAAGTGGTGTCGTATCTGGTTTTGCTCCAGATTTAATTAAAGAAGATCGACCAACAATTGGAAATTTTCTTAAAGACCAAGGGTATCATACAGCTATCATTGGAAAATGGCATTTGAATTTTCAATATATTGATCCTATTTCGCAAACAACCATTCGCAAAAAAGGGAGAAACTTACCACCTATAGGTGCAACGATACCAGATGGACCTATTCATAGAGGATTTGATTATTATCATGGTTTTCATCACGCTGGAAGTATGAAAGCAGTTATAGAAAACGACAAAGTAATTATTCATGACGAAGTAATTAATATGTTACCTCGTTTAACAACTAAATCTGTAGAGTATATCAACGAACAAGCAAAGCATAAAGATGGTAAGCCATTTTTCTTATATGTGCCTTTAGGATCTCCGCATACACCAATTGTACCTTCAAAAGAATGGCAAGGCAAAAGTGGTCTTGGTAATTATGCCGATTTTGTAATGCAAACAGACGCCACTGTGGGAGCAATAACTGATGCGCTTAAAGCTAACGGATTGTCAGAAAACACATTGGTGATTTTTACTAGTGACAATGGTGCCTCTAAAGCTGCAAATATCAAAGGGCTTGCAAATAAAGGCCATTTAGTAAGTGCAGGCTATCGTGGTTCAAAATCCGATTTATGGGATGGCGGCCATCGCATACCATTTATTGTAAAGTGGCCCAATAACATAGAACCTAACACCACAAACAATGATTTAATTTGCTTAACCGATATTTTCGCTACGTTTTCTGAAATAACAGATATTGCTATGCCAAGCAAAAGTGGTGAAGATAGTGTGAGTTTTTTACCAGCATTACACGGGGAAGCTATTAATAGTACTAGAGCTGGAGTTATTCATCATTCCATAAGTGGCCATTTTGGGTATAGATTAGGAAAATGGAAATTGTTATTAGCAAGAGGTTCAGGAGGTTGGAGTACTCCTAAAGAAGACGATCCTACTTTAGATACTATGCCTGTTGCTCAATTATATGATATGGAAAATGATCCTGCCGAAACCACAAACTTATATACAACACATCCTGAAATTGCGGAACAACTTTTAAAGCAATTGGAATTGGATATAAAAACAGGAAGAAGTACCAAAGGGGAGTTTTCTGAAAATGATATGGATGATATTATTTTATGGAAAAAAAGAACTGTTAATAGAAGTAAGAAAGCAAAAAATAAAAAGAAATCAAAAGATTAATAATCTAATTTATTTAACTTAAGTATTATATAAAGAATAAAATATTTTTTTTTAATGAAAAGCAGTTTTGTTATCAACGGCGTATTATCATTTTTTTTATTGTTTTGTTCATGTGTAACAGTTCAACCCCCTTATAAAATAAGTGATGGTAGTACTTTTGAAACAAAATCATTTTATCCCAAATTTAATTGGAAAACGACACCAATGTATTATATGTTTGGTGACCCAAAAAGGATTTTACTCCCAGAGGAAGTAGATTATATTGCGGAAAGATCCGATTTTATTTGTATTGAAAAATCGCATGGACAAGGAGAATTAGGAGCTGCAGAATTAGGAGCAAAACATGAGGTAGCAGCTTTTAAAAAGGTAAAGCCAGATATTAAAGTGCTTTTTTATTTTAATTCGGCTTATGCCTGGCCTTTTACATCGTATAATAAGAATTTTACAAATGAAAATATTAATAATTACCCAAAACTTAAGGCTTTTTTAATAGAAAATCCTGAAACTAAAGAATTAGAGGAACGCAAAAAAGTTTTTTATTTTGATGTTTTAAATCCTGATTTTCGGGAATGGTGGGTAAATACAGTAGCAGAAGGTGTTGAATTTTCTGAAGCGGATGGTGCTTTTATAGATCAAATGCATGGTTTTGCATGGTTACGCCAAGATAAAGGGCAAGATGTTCAAAAAGCCATGGGAACTATGATGAAAGCACTAAAAGAAAAATTAGGTCCTGATAAAATATTGCTTGGTAACAATGCAAATGCTAAGCTTGCACAACGTGTTTTTCCTTTTATAGATGCCAATATGTTTGAACATTATGGAAATGACTTACTAAGTAAAGAAAAACTATTGAAGGATTGGGAAGATATGCTTAGAATTTCTAAAGCTGGAAAAATGTCTATATTTAGAATTGGTGTGGAGTATGATAGTGTAGCTGTTGCAGATCCTTTATTTTATAAAGGGAAAAAGAGAAATGAGCGTTTTGCGAAACTCTCTAAAGAGAAATTAGAGTTTTATCATGCTTGTTATTTAATAGGAGCACAGCCATATTCTTATTTTCAATATGGTTGGGGTTGGCAATTGTCTCATGGTTCTTTAATGGATTATCCCGAATTGCAAAAACCACTAGGTGCTCCCAAAGGTGCATATCATAGAACATCGAGTTCAGGGTGGGAGTTTACTCGCGAATTTGAACATGCTTCAGTTTGGGTTGATACCGAAACTAGAGAAGCTAAGATCACTTGGCATTAAAAATGCCTTTGAATGCTACTTTTCAAGCCTTAACTTTTTATGACGTCTCTTAAAATACTTCTTTCGACATTCTTAATCGCTTTTTCTTTTATAATAAAAGGACAAGCTAATTTTGTTCCAGACAGTACTTTAATTTACAAAACCACAGTGCAAGGCAACTTAAACATGCATGTTTTTAAACCTTCAAATTACAAAGCTTCAGACCAAAGGCCTGTAATAGTTTTCTTTTTTGGAGGCGGTTGGGTTGGCGGTGACCCAAAGCAATTTTACCAACAAGCACGGTATTTTGCAGATCATGGTTTTCTAGCTGTTTCTGCGGCATACAGGGGTCGTGGCAAACACAAAACCACACCTTTTGAATCGGTTACAGATGCAAAATCTGCTATTCGCTTTTTAAGAGCGCACGCTGATAAACTCGGAATTGACCCTAATAAAATTATAGCCTCAGGTGCCTCTGCAGGTGGCCATATAGCAGCGTGCACAGGTGTTCTTAAAGGTTTTGATGCAACAGATGAAAATCTAGATATTAGTTCTGTTCCTAATGCAATGCTACTTTTTAATCCAGTCATTGACACCACAGAAAAAGGCTATGGTATTGAAAACGTAGGTGAAGATAGAAAAACAGAGCTATCTCCAAATGATCATGTTGAAGAAGGCATTCCACCAACGTTGATATTCCATGGCACCGCAGACCAAACTGTTCCTTTTGAAAATGTTGAACGCTTCACTAAATTAATGACTGAAGCTGGAAATACATGCGAATTAATTCCTTTTGAAGGGAAAGGTCATGGCTTTTTTAATGGCTCTTTTTTTAGGAAACATAAAGCGGATGACATTTTTAATAGCACCATGGATTCCTCACTCAAATTTCTTGAAGAGCACCTTTTCAAGATAGAAAACTAAACAGTAATTGTTTCCTCTATTTGGTTACAAAACTTCTTTTCTACGTATATTAATTCGCATAGTACCTTCTATTGGTTTTTTAGAGACCAATATTAAATAGCCACCGCCTCCAGCACCAGCTAATTTCCAAGCAAGTGCTTTATCTTTATATTTTGCAATCTCTGCATTTATTTTCTGATTAACCATTTCAGGAAACATTTTAGTTTGCGCATTAAATGATTCTAGAAATGATTCAGCAAATTTTTCCAAATCTTCACTTTTAATAGCCTCCCAAACGTTATCAGCCGAATCGGCAAGTGATTTTACATTGGCTTCATTTATATAGGTTTCTTTTAGCAGGTCCAATCCTTGTTCTCTTGGCCAAAGTAGTACCATACAAAGATGTTTTTCTAACCACGAAAGCGTAGCTTCAGAATGAATGGATTCGAATTTTGTTGGCCAATACCCATTATTATAATGATGTCTAACTACACCAGGCATACATATTCCTATGGCATCTTGTGCGCCTGAAATTAATGTTGATCCAGGTGTGTTTTCAAATTTAAAAAGTATTTCAGCTAATTTTTCTGGTTTATCAAAAGGCAAATAATGAGGCCATATTTTTTTTGCTGCATTTCTAGTTGAAGTAGACATACCACAACGTTCATTATACTCTATAATTGGTTCTAGGGATAAAGTTATAGCCCATCCAGGATGATACTTTGAAACGTAAGGTTGGTCTATCCATGTACCTGCTAAATCTATTCTATACGGCAATGAACAATTACCGGAAGTTCTAATTGCAGTGGTTGAGCGAGCTGGAAGGTCTGCATCTGGCACGCGTCTTAGAATTTTCAATTCAATACCTAAAGAATTACAAAACTCTTCTTTCATAGAAGAGAAACCATCTTCATTAACAACAAAAACATCTGGATTTAGTTGTACTAATTCCTCCTTGAAATCTAAAATTCCAGAACCACTATTAACAAAAACCTCTTTTACATACTTTATAGAATCAATCATATAAAGCCTTTCTTGTTCCGAAGTTATGGTGTTACGACCCTTCAATTTTTCTATTGTCGCGTC
The DNA here is from genome assembly GCF_019278425.1 of Winogradskyella sp. HaHa_3_26. Taxonomy (NCBI): domain Bacteria; kingdom Pseudomonadati; phylum Bacteroidota; class Flavobacteriia; order Flavobacteriales; family Flavobacteriaceae; genus Winogradskyella; species Winogradskyella sp. HaHa_3_26. The sequence continues at coordinate 3,588,558 of NZ_CP058981.1, forward strand.
TGAACCTATTCCTACATATAAATCTCCATAAGTTGCCGCTTCTTTAAAAAAGGCAACATGCCCACTATGTAGCATATCAAAACATCCTGAAACAAATACTTTTTTAGTCATTCTTTTAATCAATATTATGAGGTGAGTATCTAGAAAACAATAGGTTTAAAAGCACCTAACTATACTAGGTTCCAAATTTCATACATTTTTTGTTAAATAAAGATTAATCTTTAAAAAATCTAATTATGCCATTTTAGAGCATCATTTTTAACAGTCCATTTACCTACATCATTTGCTTTTAAAATAAAAAACGTTTTCCAGTTGATGTCTCGACAGTTTTACTTCCTGCTAAGCATCTGCTAAAGATTTTAAGAGAAAAGACGTTTTGTAAGGTATAATTAAGATGCCGTTTTTAAACTTGTCTACTCTAATAGTATATGACTTGTGCACATACATAGAACTCACTTATGGGATTGTTACCTCAAACACTTTAGAACCATAATCTCTTACCGCAGTAATCTTTACTGTTTGGCCCGAATATGTTTTAAGGAACTTCTGTAAATGGGCAATATTTAAAACTTTATGCTTGTTTAATTTTTGAATCACCCAATCTTTGTTCAATCCAGCATCCAACCACATTTGCGCTTTTTTAGGATCTAACAACTCAATATAACAACCAAAATTATAGCCTCCTGTAGCATCTATTAAATCTGGATCATCTGCAATGTTAATTAATAAAGCTCCATGCACTTCTTTTTGAAGTGCCTTTTTAATTTTTGTAGTCTTTCCTTCAGTAACAGTTTCTCCTGTATACTTACCAATAAGTAATGTAGCTAACCAACTAGGGTAGGTGACTTCTTTAACTTTTGTGAATTCAACTTCGTTTGTAAAACCAACTGGAATTCCATTAGAATCAAAGGTTCTAGCTCTCAACAATGTTGATTGGTTAATTTTAAATGGCTCTGAATATTTTAACGAATTCACCGTTGGTTCTGAACCATCTGTAGTATAATAAACATTAGATTTTTTTCCTGCTCTAATATCAGCCTTTAAACGTACAATAGTTTCGTTTTCAAAATCACCTCCAAAAGGTAATATACGAGTCATTGTATGACCGAACTGATCCATAGGGAAGTTTTTAAACCCTGTCTTTAATGCTGGAGAATTCTCTTTAACTTGATAATTTCCATTAATAGGGTCTACAAAATTTGGATTTGCTGAAACAGAGTTTAAATCATAGCCTTCCTTATTCCAAGCTTCCATTTTCTGATTAGGTGACATGTGAAAATTATCAGGATAGTTAACGTTCCAATAGGTATTATTATCATAGTTTTCACTCCATTTAACTTCTTTAGACAAGCCTACACCTCGAATAAAATTTTGAGTAGGTGCATTTTTACCAGGCAATGTACCAGCGATCACAAAAATGTTTTTATAAATCTCGTCTTCCGAATTCTCTGGCCATACATGCCATCCTGAAGGTACTGCACTTACTGTAATATTATTGTACACCTTACGTCCCATACCATCTCTAAGTTTGATAGTAGAACCTAAGTTTAAGTTGTTGTAGATTTCGTAATAACTAGAACCATCATCTAAATCAATGGTCCAGTTTCCTGCACTAATAGATTTACGGTAATTGGCTATTTTGTTATTTCGTAAAATTGTGTTGTCAATAGCATCCAATCTTGTTAATTCCTTTATAAAATGCTCATCCGTTCCTCTACCTCCTTTCCATTGTCGCTCTCGTCCCCAAGAATTAAAAGGGCCATGCTCTCCTGTTTCTCTTACGGTTTCCCATATATCATTAAATTCGATGAGGTGTCCTCCCCAAGTACCATCATTAATACATATGCCTGCACGTGGACAGTTATAAATGGTATTGTGAGACGCTGTTATTTTATGACTCATAGAAATGTAAACGCCTGCCACTTGTTTACCAACATCACCAAAATCGTGCATAATGCTATTTTCAACAACGCAATTTTTTGGATAATCTGGGGTTTTAGGACCAGCTTCTAAGTCCATATTCTCACGCATGTGATTCCAGTTTTTTCCGTCCATTAATCTATCATCCCAAGTTTGATAAAACCGAACAGCTTCCGGCGAACCGACAAAACAAACTGCACTTTCTCCGGTATGCACAAACCGGCAACCAGTTACTTTATTATTACGATTGTAGGCACTCATAAAAACACCATTTCCACCTACATATTCAAAATTACAATCTGCAATTAACAGGTTTTCTGTACCTTCCATAAAAATTGTGCCGCCTCTGTGAATAGCCCAATCTCCACGAGCAACCGGCTCATAAGCCTCCATAAACGTGTAGTTGGTTTGTGTAAAATTGAATCCTTTAAATTGAATATGTTTTACAGGTGCTTCTTTAGTACCCTTCAACTGAATCATATCTTTTATAACAGGAACTTCAATTTTAACGTCACTTAATTTTACGCCTTGCATCGGATAATAGTAAAGCGTATGGGTTTCTGTATTTAAGAACCATTCCCCAGGAACATCTAGTTCTTCAAAAATATTTTCAACAAAATAGTAAGACGCATGACTTTTTTTTCCTCCAATACCATGTGTTCTTTGAAGTTGCCAACCACCTTCGTTTAGAAAAATTTTATTTTGTTCTCTATTAATTGATTTAAGTCTGTACTGCATATTTCCCCAGTTATGACTTTGGAAACCATGCACAATTCCTGTTTCTGGATGCTCCCATGTTTTATCTGAAAAAGTTTCAGGATCATAGGAAAACCATGTATCATAACGCTTATCTGTACCACCTGTGACTTGAAGGTATCCTTTCCCGTCGCGAAGTGGATTCTCATAATCATAATTAGGGAATCTTGCTCTAACTTGGCGTTCTTCATTAACAAATAATTGATCCATAGACAAGCCTTCAGGAACTTGCGTTTGATAAATACCATTTTTATAGGCTTTCCATTCTAGATGCTCTAATCGCTGAGAGCCTTTGATAATTACTTTTGCTCCAGGTATAACTGAAAATACAACGGGATATTTTTCCGTTCCAGAATAAGCATTACCTATCTCAATGGTTTTATTAAGATAATATTCTCCAGAAGTAAACCAGACCGTAACGGCTTCGTTACCTGCATATTTTTTCACCTCTAGTAAGGCTTTTTCAAAACTTAAAAAAGGACTGTTTTTTGTTCCGGAATTAGTGTCTTTTCCTGTAGGAGACACATAAATATCTTTCGCAAAAGTGTTTCCTGTTATTAACAATACGGCAAGAACTATTAATATATTTTTTATCATCATATGAAACTTATATTCGGTTTTGATTTTTTATTCCTTAAACGAAACAATTACCTTATCCAGAATAGGTTTAGATTCATTTTCTGTAGTATCCGTCATTTTAACCTCAAATTGAAAACCATATCCTTTAGACAAGTCAGAAAAATTTAACTGTGCTGGTGTTTTTTCAACCTGCTTAGAAAAACCTTTTATATAATCATACTGTTCTTTTACAACCTGCCAGTCACTCCACTCATTAATTTGTCCGTCATTGGTAGTGTCCACTCCCATGCGCACTTCTACGGTTTCTACCCAAGGACCAGTACTTACATAATCGTTTCTAGTTTGCGTAAGCAAGTAATATTTACCTTCTGCAAACATAATATCTGGATCTGGATGACCTTGACCTATGTTTCCACAAAATTCAAATTGTTTATTAATATCATCAGACGTAAACCAAGCAACACTCATGTGTTTACCACCTGTCTTACCTGCTGGATCATAATCTGCAAATAAATAATATTGACCACCAATAGAAATAGAAGCCCAATCTCCAAAAGAATTTTGTTCTGGCTCATGGATTTCGTATTTACCAAAAGAAACAACGTCTCCTTTTTTGATTTTTTGTCTAGGTATATCAATTGGTGACGGTTTTCCAGGATAGTTATCAGGGTCTTCCTTAAACCAATGTGGATGTGCATATTCCGCAAATTTACCAGTTGGTTTGGTACGTTCATCTACAGGAGGATTTAAAATTTTAAAATCATTAAAACCATCTTTACTTACAGCATGCGTTGCTAAGGGCGAATCCCAAGCATGCGTAGAAGCATCAATAGGCGACCAATCTTCAGCTATAATATGAAAATTACCATCTAAATCTCTAATGACTGCACAATCAGAACCATCTGATGGATCCTTAAAAGCCATGCCCATCTTTTTCCCAACAAGACCATCAGTTAAGTTTTCATCAATAAGTAAATGCGGATCTTGATCGTTTGGAAAATCGTAATAAAAATAAAATTTTCCATCAATATATTCTGCAGAAGTTACCCAACGTGAAGACATGTCTGATATAGGTCCATAATGCACCCAGTTTTTCATATCGATACTATGCCAAGCATGATAGCCCTTTAGCGATTTTTTTAATCCTGATGGAGCATCAAATTGATTTTTAAGATGTGTGGTTTTTAATACCACATCATAACCTTTTAAGATGGTATCCTTACTTTTAAAATCATTCGGTCGTTTATTATTCTTTCGAGTATCATATTTACCAAACATCCAGTAATTTCCATCTCCTAACTGCAATGCGACAGGAGCATCACCTAAATTTGCTGGTGCTGCAGTAGGAATTTGTTCCCAATTTAACCATTCTGGTGATTGAGAAAACGTAATGGATTTTGCAGCTCTTTTTTTTGTGAACTTTTTCATGGCGCTTTGAAAAACAGCTTCCTTTTCAGTAGGAATTACTTTTCCATTGGTGATTTCCAAATTTGATTTTGTAGCTATATTCGCTTGCCAGTCTTCTTGAGACTCAAGGGTCCAAGTATCTTGTGCGTGTAGCATTCCGCTTGCTGTCAATAATAAAAATGTAAGTGACAGAAATAAGCCTTTATTTACTTGTGTTCTATGGTTTGTTTTCATGATTTTTTTAGATGAATTATATGATTTATTTTTCAAAAGAAAATGTTTTTGATTCTTGATGTCTCCACACTTTTACGGTATGCTCATGGTTCGCTAATTGCTTCATGTTTTTAATAAAATCTTGTTCATTTGCTATTTTTTTAGAATTTAATTCAAATACGACATCATCCACTTTAAATCCCATTTTAGCCAATTTACTATCCTTAGGAACAGAAACCAATAAAACGCCATAGGTGTCAAACATTCCCGTTGCTGTAAGTTCGGCTTCTGTTTCTAGCGTTTTAAACTTAGCTCCAAATAATCCTTTCATCTTTTGCTCCACATACACATTGGATGCTACCTCTTTTGGTGCATGTATTTGTGGTTTCATCGCTAAACGCTTCAATTTATCTGAAGTAACACCAAAACCAGACATTGGAAAGTTTTTAAATCCAAGTTGTAATGCTTCTGATTGATTTGAAACTGTAAAATCGCCATGTTGAGGCGCTTCAAAAAGAACATTTCCATAGAGACTTTCTGCATCATCCAATGTTTGCTGCTGTACTCCATAAGCAGGAACAACGTCTTTAGCATCTGGATTGTGAATGAAATTTTTATTGCGTATGCCTCCCCAAAGCGTTGGATTACTAGATTTGTATACTGTCCCACCCCATAAAATGTTACTTTCAAAAATATCATGCGTTGGTTTAGGGTATGGTACATTACAGGTGTATCCTCTACCTAAGATTACATTATTAGTAACATTACGATGATAGCCTTCACGTGTTTTAATACCACCTGAAAGGCTGATATTATTATAGATTTCATAATTAGTGGAACCATCATCTAAATCGATATCCCAACCATGATCGCATTGCATTCTGTTATTTCGAATTGTAGTTGTTTGATATGCATCCCATAAAGGCATATTTGGATACTTTTCTATATAATTACTAATCATGGGCTTTCCATTTTCATCCATTAAATCTGGTCCTGATGGGCCAGCTCTAAACCAAAAACGATCTCTTCCCCAAGAATTAAATGCGCCATGATCGTGCGTTTCTAGTACAGTTTCAAAACAATCGTTCCATTCTATAATATGACCTCCCCAAGTACCATCACAAATATTAATGGCAGCCCTTGGTGTATGACTAATAGTATTGTGGGCAATTGTAATTCTTGATGACATAGAAATATTGATTCCTGAGGCTTGCTTTTCAAAACGACCACAACGCATCATCAGATTATTTTCAACTATACAATCTTCTGGATATTCTTCAGATTTTGGACCGATTGTAGTGTCTATTTCATCTATTGGTGGTGGAAGATGTTGAAAACTAAATGAAGGATCACGAACCGCAGCAAAGGAACCAACCAAGTTCACATCCGTAGAACCATTATTCTGAAAAAAGTTGCTTTTAATTTCTATATGACGATTATAACTATCAATAAATACAGCGTTTCCTCCCAATTCTTCGAAAGAACAATTTTCAACAATAATATGCTCCGTGCCACGTATATGAATAGCACCTCCACGATATACACACCAATCGCTTCTGAGTAAAGGCTCAATGGTTTCTTTTAAGGTTCTTTTTGTTCCCGTAAAGTGAATACCAGAAATCTGAATATGTTTTACTGGCTTAGTAGTTTCGTAGTTTTTAACAACGGTTTCTTTTTGTGCATTACCACTTTTGTGAATAACCATTTCAGCTACAGGTAGTTTATGCTCTCCATAAATCTCAATAAGATGTTTAATTTGAAGGACGGCTTCAATCTTTGTGTCGTTAAGATTTATATGGGCTTCTGGCATATAATATAACCAACCGTCCTTAACATTATGATACCACTCTCCTGGAACATCTAATTCTTCAAAAACATTTTCAATCATGCGATACCCTTTGTGAGGCGGAGCAGATCGGTTGTTTTGCCAACCACCTTCGTAAACCAATTCTCCTTTATTGTTTTTACCCGTCACAAAATAATGCTGACTTCCCCAAAGCCCTCTGTGCATTCCATTTAAGATGGCGCCTTCAGGATTTTCCCATTCTGCCGCTTTTTTAGCATCCCAAGCATCTGGCGTCGCTCCTGAAAAAGGAACTGTGCCTGCTTTTTTACCACGTACAGAATCATCACCATCTGTAGGTATAAATCCAGCGTTAAAATTTGGATACCTAGCCATATGTTGTCTGGTATGATCTACAAAAAGTTGATCGATAGCATTTAAATCACCAACGTTAGTTCTATAGATGCCATCCTTAAATAATTCCCATTTAGAGGAAATTAATTGCGCTCCAGTAATAACGACCTCTTCATTTTTAGCTGCAGAATATATAACAGGAAATTGTTCAGTACCACTATCTGCTGTGGTAATTTGTAAAGGCGTTATTAATCTATAAACTCCCTCATGTATAACAATGTTACATGCTTCTTTTCCTAAAAGCCCACTAGCTCTTAATTTTTTCTGAGCAGCTTCTATAGTTAACAAAGGCTTGGAGGCCGTTCCTTCATTTGAATCTGAACCATTGATTGCCACATGAATGTCTAGTGCATATAATGGTACAATACACAGTACTAATAATAAGGTGATTATTTTCTTCATTAATTTATATATTATTTTTTTTATTCCTATTTAAGCTGTAATTTATTTTGCTTTATCTTCTGCATATATATTTACGTCTCTATCATTTTTTTGAATTTCCCCAGGTGTACTTCTTCCTTTGTCAACATAAGATTGAAGTAATTTTGTCAATTCTTTTACTTTTTCAGGATATTTATCATACAGATTCGTGGTTTCAGCAATATCGTCTGTTAGATTGAATAACTGCACACTAGGTGATCCTTCTGGTGTTTGCCCTGCTCTTGGCGTACTCCAACCACCAGACCCTGGACAAAGTGCTAGTTTCCAATCTCCTTTTCTGATAGAAAAAGAACCATTAATACTATGGCTAATAATGTCTTCTCTATTTGTTTTCTTTGGATCTTTTAACGTTGGTAAAAAAGAAATGGCATCGACACCTGATGTATCATCTAACTTTATACCTGTAATATCAGAACAAGTAGCAATAAAGTCAGTCATACATGTTAATCTATCTGTTTGTGTTCCTGCTGTTATAACTTCTGGCCAACGAACAATAAAAGGTACGCGATGTCCACCTTCGTAAATATCGGCTTTATTTCCTCTTAGATTTCCACTAGGTGAGTGTCCTTTCTTTTTTAAAGCAGGAATTTTTGCAGCAGGCGAACACCCATTGTCCGTAGAAAATATAACAATAGTGTTTTCGGATAAATTATGTTTATCCAAAGCTTTTAAAACTTCTCCTACAACCCAATCTGTTTCCATTAAAAAATCACCATAAGGTCCTAATTCAGACTTTCCTCTCCATTTTTCACTAGGAACAATAGGCGTATGTGGTGAGGTTAATGGCAAGTATAAAAAGAACGGTTCTTTTTCTTCAGCTCTCTCGTTTATATAATCCACTGATTTTTCTGCAAAAACTTGTAAACATTCACCTGATTTAAAACTTGGAGCAGAAGGCCCTTTTCTAGAACGTATCTTTGGGTCATTCATAACAGAAGGAAGTTCTGTCACTTTTTCATTTTCAATATACACATACGGAGGCATATCTAAAGAAGCTGCTATTCCATAATAGTAATCAAAACCATTACTTGTTGGCGTTATAGCAGGTTTAGAATAATCGATATTCCATCCGCCACCTATTTGCCATTTTTCTTTCTTATAATTAGGTAACAGTTCCCAACCGATACCTAAATGCCATTTACCAATCATTGCGGTATGATAATCTGCTTGCTTTAACAAACTTGCTACGGTTGTTTCATCTTTTTTAAGCAACGGTTTTGTAGTCGGTTTATGGATGACCCCTTTAGATAAACTTGTTCTCCAATTATAACGACCTGTTAAAAGTGAATAGCGAGACGGTGTGCAAACGGAAGATGAGGTATGTGCGTCTGTAAAACGAATCCCTTCTTCTGCCAAACGATCTAAGTGTGGTGTCGCCGCTTTTCCTGTGGTATGAGAAACATCACCTATTCCCATATCATCGGCAAAAATAAATATGATATTTGGACGACTGGTATCTACTTGTTCTTGTGCTCGTATATGTTGGCTAAAACATAATACAAAAATTGCAATTATAGATTTATACATTTTGATCTGGATTGGATATTGGAATTAATAATGTAAAACTATGCATTAATGCTACAATGTGTTTTCTGTTATCGACCATTTTCTTACTCAATTTAAACTTGAGCAAATCATCGCGCGTCATCATGGTCGTTCTTAGGGTCAATTCAATATTTTTCCTATACGTACTAGTAACCAAAAGGGTGCCATATTTCATATTTAAAATTAGGTTTACACGCTATATATTTACCAAATGCTGAAATAAAGAAAGTAATTGCAAGATTAGAGAACAACTTTCTTTAGTTAATAAAATATATTTGTTATTCATTATCTAAACAAATAATAGTCCATGTTTCGATTAAAATTAGAAATACGTATTCTTTATCTTTTTATTCTTGTTTCGAGCACCTTATTTTCTCAGAATAATCAGGTCGATTTTAAAGTAGATTACGAATCCTTTTTATTTAAGCACGACCTGCTTTGGGATCTTGTTCCAGACAAATGGCAAACCGCGCCTTATTCAGGCAATGGTAATGTTGGCTTTTTATTGTATCAAAGTCCAGAGGAAAACGACAATGTTATTTCACTGCATATTGGTAGACATGATTATTACGATCATAGAGAAGCCAAAACAAAAGCTGATGAAATGCTTTGGATTAAACGAAGCAGATTACCATTAGGACATTTTAAGTTGAAATCTAAAGGAAAGATTACTGGTATCGATATGCGTTTAGATTTATGGAACGCAGAATTAATAGGTACTATCACAACGACTAAAGGAAGTTACAACATTAAAGGGTTGACGCATAGCACCACTGATATCATTTATTTTGAAACAGAGACAAAAGATGAAGACGTAGAAATCACATGGCATGCTGAAGATCCTATTCCACCTGTATACGAAGTTTTAAAAAGTGGAGGAGGACCAAAAGGAGGTACATGGGATAAAATGAGGGCTGTAACTTTAGAAATGGCACCCAAACCGACGTTCAGTGAGAAAAACGGTTACAAATTCTGTTACCAATCGTTATACGACAATAGAGGAGAAACTACTACAGGTTATAAGATAACAGGCGATGCTTCCGGAAAACAACAATTAATAGCGAGTGTACACCATTGTTTTCCTGATCATAATTCATTAGAAATAGTTACAGAAAATTTAGAATCTGCGGAAGCGCTTATCCAAAAAAACAACTTTGTATCTACCCATCAAAAATGGTGGCACGACTATTATCCATTAAGTTTTTTAACCATCAATGATGCGGAAAAAGAATCGTTCTATTGGATACAAATGTATAAACTAGGCTCTGCTTCTAGAGGAAACGGCCCAATTTTAGATTTAATGGGACCTTGGTACAACAGAACGTTTTGGCCAATGGTTTGGGGTGATTTAAATGTGCAACTCATCTATTGGACGCATTTAACAGCCAATAGAATGTCTATTGGAGAATCTCTACCAAACAACATTGATAAATATGCTGAAAACCTAGAAAACAATGTGCCTGCAAGTTGGAAAAATAGTGCTGCCGTTGCTGCTTTAATGCCGCAAGACCTCATCGCTTTCAACGGAGCAAAAGTGCCAGATATGCTAGCATGGATGTTAAACGATTATTGGTTGCATTGCCAATTTGCAGGCGATGATATTCGTATGCGAGACAACCTATTTCCAATCTTAAAAAAGACAGTGAATAGTTATTTAAATTATATAAAAGACAATCCTGTAGAAGCTGAAGATGGCAAAATTCATATTAAATACAGTTGGTCACCAGAATACAAACCTGGTCGTGGGCAAGATATTAATTTCACGTTAGCCTTAATTCGTTGGAGCTGTCAAACCCTAATTGATATTGATGAAAAGCATGAATTAAATGACCCGCTTAAAAAAGAATGGAAACATCTGTTGGATAATTTAGTGGATTTTCAAATCGATGAAAATGGTCTTATGGTTGGAAAAGATAGACCTTTTGCCAATCCGCACAGACACTATTCGCATCTATTAGCCTTTTATCCTTTGATGGTAATCACACCAGAAAAAGAAGAAGATAAAAAACTACTGCGCACGTCTTTAGACCATTGGTTAGATGTGACGTTTAATAGTGGTAAGAAAATCAAAGCCATGCCAGTTACAGGTTATACAGCAACTGGAGCATCTTCTATGTATGCCAATTTAGGCGATGCTGAAAAAGCGTATTATTATTTAGATTTTCTAATTAAGCATAAAAATATTTCGTCTACTACGATGTATTCCGAAGGAAAAATTAATCCGGTTATTGAAAGTCCGCTGTCTTTTTCCACAAGTTTACACGATATGATGTTGCAAAGTTGGGGCGGAAAAATACGCGTATTTCCTGCAAGTCCGAAAAAATGGAAAGATGTTGCTTTTCATGATTTAAGAACACAAGGTGCCTTTTTGATCAGTGCTAAAAAAGTAGAAGGAGTTACCGAATTTGTATCTATAAAAAGTTTAAAAGGAAATGCATGTGTCGTTCATGTAGATTTTGAAAATCCTAAATTTTATATCGAAGGGAAGTCCGTTTCTATAAATCAATCCGAAGATGGTTCTTACAAAATTGATTTAAAGCAAAATGAATCGGTTATTATTACTTCCAAAGAAATAAACAAAACAGATTTAAGTATTCAAGAATTACCAAAATCGGAAGCAGAGCAAAATCTATTCGGTTATGGTGAAAAAACAAAACGACTACCAGGTCATAAATACTACAGTTCTTATTAAATATAAACTCATGAAAAAATCTATTCTATACAGCATTTTTATATGCGCTTCGTTTATAGCATGCAAAGCACAAGAACAACAAAAGAAACCGAATGTCATTTTTATTTTTTCAGATGACCAACGGTATAATTCTCTGAGCATGACAGGCGACCCAATAGCGGAAACACCAAATATCGATCAGTTAGCAAAAGAAGGTGTCTTTTTTAACAATGCCTACATTACAAGTCCTATTTGCGGTCCTAGTAGAGCCAACATCTTTACAGCACAATGGGAACGAAAAAACAAAATTGGGTTTACCTACGTTTCTAAACATGTGATTTCCAAAGAAACCTATCAAAACAGTTGGCAAGCACAATTAAAAAAAGCTGGATATTCCACTGCTTTTATTGGAAAACACCACACAAAAATTGGAGATAAAAAAAACACACCGTTAAATAAAGGTACTGACTTTGCTTATTATGGTAATGGTCATTTGGGGTTTTATCCTGCAAAAAGACACAAACAGTTTGCTAATCTTAAAAACAAAACACAAATAGAAGGGTTCTTAGAAGCGACAAAAGCTTATTTGTCACAAGATGAAACCTATGATTACTTTTACAAAAACGCAGACCCATCTATTAAAAATCAATTGAAGAAAAGAGATCCTAACAAACCCTTTTCGGCATGGATTAATTTAAATCTTCCACATGCGTCTAGTATTGGTGGTATGGGATCGGAAGACACGGATCCAGAATATTATAAAACAAAATACGATGATGTAAAGCATAAAATGGAATTTCCAGATGACTATCCTCAAGATATTAGTTTGCCTAAAGAAGTGTATGCAACATCCGATTTAATGAAATATTATGTCACATCTAATAAAGGCAAGTTATTAAATGAAAAGCTAAAAATGGATCGCGCTAATTATGCTATCGATTTAATGGTAGGGAATTTACGTGCCTTTTTACAAGAAATTGGTGAAGCGGATAATACCATTATTATATTTTGCTCCGACAATGGTCTGTTTTTAGGCGAACATGGATTAGGCGGAAAAACCATTTTGTATGATGAATCGGTACATGTGCCAATGATTGTGTATTCACCATTTTTCAACGATAAAACAAAAAGCAAAGTAGTTGATGAATTAGTGGTTGGTCAAGATATTCCTGCAACTATTTTAGAAATGTGTGGTGTAGAAACACCGGAATCCTATCAAGGTAAAAGTATGCTTCCACTAATTGCCGGTGAAAATACAGATTGGAGAGAAGACATCTTTTTAGAAAATTTATTTACAGATCAAGGTTACCCTAGACAAGAGGGAGTACGCGGTAAACAGTTTAAGTACATTCGCTCTTTTAGTAAAGAAAATGACCGAAATAAATATGTTCCAAATCAATCTATTGAAACGGATGAACAACCGATTTACGAAGAATTATTTGATATAATAAACGACCCAAAAGAACAGAATAACTTGGTTGGGAATAAAGACTATTTAGAGATTTTAAACGTGTACAGACAAAGATGTAAAACCCTTGTATCTGAACTAAATTAGTTTTATAATTAAGTAATAATCATCATGAAAAAAGTATTTCTATTAGGAATGGCTTGTTTAGTTATGTCAAGCAGTTTTGCACAAGAAAGACCAAAAAAGCCAAATGTAGTATTAATTTTAACCGATGATTTAGGTTGGCAAGACGTAAAATGCTATGATATTGATGAGCCTTCTCCATTCGAAACCCCAAACATAGATAAATTAGCAAAAGAAGGAGTTTTATTCTGGCAAGCGTATTCTCCTGCAACGACGTGTTCTCCGTCTAGAGGTGCAATCTTATCTGGCCAACACCCAGTGCGTCTAGAAAGAACTAGCGTAAGAGGAGGTCATCCACCATTGCCTTTTAATCATGGATCTACCTTGATTAGTCCTTGGATGCGCGGTGCTTTAGATGCTTCTAAAGTGACGATAGCTGAATCCCTTAAATCTAATGGTTATAAAACAGGACACTCAGGAAAGTGGCATGTTGGTATCGCTAGAACAGACGAACCTTTACCAGAAGAGCAAGGATTTGATTTCTCAAAACATGGCTTTGGACCTCATAAAAGAATGACCGATCGTACAAAAGGATTTGCAACGACGGATCCTTCAGATCCATTTACACTAGAAGAAGATGGTTTTCCTTTTGATGATATCACTCAAGACGGTATTGACTTTATGGACCAAAACAAAAAAGATCCATTTTTTCTGTTTTATGCTTCTCGATTAGTACACACGCCTATACAAACAAGAAGTGAAGCTTTATTGCGTAAATACTATGAGAAATTAGGATTAGAATATCCTAAAAAGAATGACATGTGGGACGAAGCAGGTCAAAAAAACGCCTATTATGCTGCCATGGTAGAAATGATAGATCATTACACTGGTCAACTGATTACATATCTTGAAGAAACAGAAGATCCAAGATGGCCAGGACATATGTTAATCGAAAATATCTATGTTATTTTTACTTCAGATAATGGTGGTATGGAACAACATACAAAAGAAATTATTACAGACAACTATCCTTTAGACAAAGGAAAGATAAATGCAAAAGAAGGTGGTGTAAGAGTACCACTAATCATAACAGGACCAAATATTGCTGCAAATACAGAATCTAATGTTATGGTAAATGGTGTGGATTTCTATCCTACGATACTAAGTTGGACAAACACTCCAAAAGATGCGAATCAAATATTCGATGGTTCTGATTTATCTACATTACTAGATAAAGACCCAACAGATGTTAAATTAGTTTTAGATCCTGAAACCGGAAAACCAAGAAATACGATGATGTGGCACTTTCCAAACAGCGCTATGCAATCTACATTGCGAATTGGAGATTTTAAACTTGTACGTGAATATACGGCTACTGAAGAAAAAACAGATTTAGCTTTATATCAATTGTACGAAAATGGTTCTAAACGTGTCGATATTGAAGAATCTCAAAATCTAGCAGAAAAAATGCCAGAGAAAACAAATGAGATGAATCGTCTTTTAACAGAACGATTAGAAAAACTAAATGCAAGATATCCTTATTTAAATCCAACTAGTAAATCTGCGTTACCTAATAAATCTAAAATACCTACTGTTGTTGAGCATGGCATAGATGGAAAAAATGTTTGGTTAAAATATAAAAACAATGGAGCTAAGGTGGTAAAAGCAGAATTAATTTATACAACTAATGGTGGTGTACGTGGTGAAATTTGGTTTCCTGTTTCTATGAATCTTAGGAATGATAATGTTTCTGTAGCATTGCCAAAAGGAACAACACATTACGTCTTTAATTTAATTGACGAAAACAATTACTTAATAGGTTATCCTGATGGTGGATACCAAAAAACGACTAAAGTATTTGCAAATAAGGCAATTGCCGTTAAATAATTAAAATTATTTCATATTTAAAGAAGCACTATAGGATTAAATTCTATAGTGCTTCTTTTGTTATATATACATATTAACTCAACTATATCATAACCAAAATGCAATTCAGAGGCTATTGAAACCACTATGCAAATCTGCTTAATTTAAATAAATGGTCGATTTAAGTCTCGCTTTGGTTAAAGGGTTGAATTAAAATACTATATATAAATAATAGCACTATTCCACTGTATAACGTAAAATTGGTAGTATAGAGCAATGATTTAGTGAATGAGAGAAAATTTAGTTAAGTCTCTAATCTTATTTTTACATGGTCTTCAAAATATGAAAATGATGATTTATTTGGAGGCTATTAAATAAATTAAGCAGTTACCGTTATGCCAAAGATTTTATATTTTTTTTTATTTTCAATATCATTTCTACAGATATCTAATGCGCAGTTTTTGTGGTTAGAAGATCAAACAAATACGCGTAAAATTGAGTTTACAGCCGAAGAAGATGTACCTACTAATTTAACAGGAAACATTCCAAACCCTAATACTTCAGGAATTAATACACACACTATTGTCTCTAAATTTAATAGAGTTGAAGGTACACAAGATTTTTTGAAATTTAATTTATTCAATTACATAACAGATTTAACCGATTATACAGTTACGTTTAAAGCCTATATTGATATACCTACTGATGAGCTAACTACAAACAACTCAAAATTAAGAGTGTTTTTTGATAGTTCTGATGAAGGACAACGTGTTTTTGAACAACTGAATTTTACAGTTGGACAAGAATGGGAAACGTTTACGTTTCATTTTGAAAATGTTGTGGTTCCACATGTTGATGGCTATGATCTTATGACAATAGGTTTTGCTAATGGTAGTGTAGAAGAACCTGCCATGACTTACTATATTGATGAGATATACGGATCAACAGATCAAACCGCTACCGTAGGAGATCATCCAGCGGCTTGGTTACAAGGTTCATGGGGAGTTACATTTCCTGTTTTTGGTGGTGAAAGGTTAGATACAGAAGTTGCTACAGGCCATGACCCATTAGGAGGTGCACAAGAGGTTGTTGCAGAACTTCCAGCTGCAGGGCACGTTATTACAAACCTTAGTTATTTTGCACACTCTCATTATTTTACAATGAGAGATAATACTAATGTAGATGTAGCTACAGAGATACACGAAAGTTTAGTTCCTAGTGCAGAGAATCAACAAATCATGCTGGACGTTTTGCAAACATTTAAAGATGCAGATAAGAAGATTATTTTGTACATATCTTCTAACTATTTAGATAGAGCAAGTGATGAAACGAAAGCGGCTTGGGTAGATTATTATACAGCTAATTTTAATGGAGATGAATATTTAGCTTACAGAGATTTAGTTCAAGGATTTATTCCTGCGATAGCAGAGTATGCTGATGGATATTGGTTTGATACAACAGGCGCACTTCTTGACGATGGAAATTTAGAAGATTTTGTTCAAATGTTTAAAGATGCCGATCCTGAAGCTGCTATGTCAGTGTCTGAATTTGGTCATAAACATTATATAGATGGCGTATTAGTTGCCGTTGATTCTGATGGAGTTGATGATGAAGATGAAAGCGACTATGATGTATCAAACTTTAGAGGCAACAATACTTCTCAAGATTTTACAAGAGGACATGTCTCTGCGTTAGCTGGTGGTGCTCCGCCAAATTCTTGGGGATACGAGGAGTTTACATTACCTGCTATGGTTGGTAATCCTTGGTCAATGTATGAAAAAAAACAAGTATTAAAACATGCATGGTTTCCTATTAGAGATAAATGGCATGTTAGTTCCGCAAATTTAATATTTGGAATAGAAGATGCTTACAGATTTACTAAAATTTTAATAGACGCCAATGCTGGTGTTACCTTTGCAACTACAATATCTAATGCTAATGCTGATGAAGGCCATATGATGGCTGATGAAATGGTTATTATGAAAGCAATTAACGATAGACTTCTTTCTAGTCCTGTACCCGATTTTGAACCATATGTAAGACCAGATGGGGCTTATCTAGTCGGTGAAACGCTAAGTACAAATTCATATGAATTTACTAATCAATCGGATGTTAAGTTGTATCCCAACCCAGTAACTAATTGTTTAACAATTTCTAGAACAACTACAGATATAAATAACATAACGGTCCTAAACGTACTAGGAACTAAAGTACTGAATAAAGCATGGACTAATGGAACGACGACCACACAATTAGACGTGTCTACTTTAAAATCAGGAATTTACCTTATTAAGCTTTCGAATGGGAATAATTATAGCATCACTCGAAAAATAATAGTATCCAAGTAAAAATAAGTAATACCAAATGAATTATAAAATGAGACTAAAATAATTTGGATTATAGCGTTCACAGACGACTAATAAAATCTAAGCATAGCCATAAGTCTACGGTTCTATTTTATTATGAAGTATGTGAGTGATAGAAGCAAATTATTAGGCTTATTTTATGGTTTATTTGGTATAATCGCAACTAATGTAACTTTTGATAAAACTTTTTTAAATAAACTAATTTCATGATGAGAAACACGACGTTACTTTTATTATTCAGTATTCTTTTTTTACCACAAACAAATGGTCAAGAGATAATTAAACCAAATATCGTTTTTATTTATGCAGATGATCTAGGCTGGCAGGACACCCAGTTGAATGATGTTGGAGATGTTGTTCCTTGGGAAACACCTAATATGTTAGCATTGGCTGAGGATGGAGCTAATTTTTCACAAGCCTATGCTTCAGCGCCAACTTGTGCACCGTCAAGAGGAGGTACAATGAGTGGTAGAATGCCTCTTAAAACCAAAATGACTCATGTCGCAGGAGGGCAAATACCTAAAGTTAAACTTTCAAATAAAACTATAGAGTCGTATTATCCTGGCAGATTACAACTCGATGAAGTGACCATAGCTGAAGCATTAAATCCTTTAGGATATGTATCTGGTCATATTGGCAAATGGCATATGGCAGCTAACCACAATATTTATCCAGAAGCTGTAGATCAAGGGTTTGATTACCAAGACACTGATAGAGGAATTACGAGATCCATGGGAGACCGATCAGTGGACTTTGCCACAGATGCAGAAGATGATCCTTATCGATTAGATGCAGATGGAAGACCTTATGACGCTGTAACAGAACTAGCATTGGATTTTATGGATGATAACAAAGAGGAACCCTTTTTCCTATACATGGCTCACTGGTTAGTTCACTCACCTATACAAACAAGAGATTTAGCATTACTAGAATATTATTGTAATAAATTAGGAATTCCTGTGCCTACAACCGATGCAAACATTACGACTCCAGGCCAAACAAATCCCTATTATGGAGCGATGATTGCGAGTTTAGATTGGAGTTTAGGGAGAGTAGTAGATTATTTAAAAGAGACAGATGATCCAAGAAATCCAGGGATGAAATTATTTGATACAACGTATATCATATTTGCGTCAGATAATGGAGGTGCAGAAAATCATGGGTCAGAAATTATTACAGATAACTTTCCTTTAGATTTAGGGAAAACACACACCAAAGAAGGCGGTTTGCGTACACCATTTGTTATAACTGGACCTGGTATTGTAGAAAATCAAGTATATGATAACATAGTTTCTCATTTAGATTTTTATCCTACAATTATGGAGGTTACTGGAGCAGATGCTGTTCTTGATGCCAATGTTCTGAACAATTTAGATGGTGTAAGTTTATTTCCTTTTTTAAGTGGCACTGAAACAGAAATAAAAAATAGTGACAATACTGAAAGAACAGACCTTTTTTGGCATTACCCACATGGACAAGATGAAAGAGCATCTTCAGCTATTAGAAGTGGAAATTATAAATTGTATAAAATCTATGATAACGGAGATTATTATAAAGCTTACCAATTATATAATGACGATGGATCTGACAGTGATATAGAAGAGATGTTTGATGTTATAGATACCATGCCTGTATCGATTAAAAATGAAATGATCTTAAAACTAGAGACGCTTTTAGCTGAAAACGATACAAGAATACCACATTTTAATCCAGATTATAATGGTGATCCTTTAGTTAATCAAGATATTGTTCCTTCTATAACTTCAACAGTTTATGATGAGAATACAAGTGTAGCCACAGCAACGCTAACTACCAATCCTGGAGATGCAATTATTGAAACGGCTTATTTGCTTTATAGGATAGAAGAAGTAGACACACCAGAAGAAGAGTGGTTTGAACTTCCTGCAACCATAGATGGTAACGTGATTACAGCCGATGTGCCAGAAGTAGCGACAGGAGTTGTGTTTACGTTAATAGATGAAAATAATTTTGTAGTCATATCGAATGCCATATCAATATTTAACCCTCATAAGATAATACTTGCTAACGCTGTTGGAGAACAAGCTTTTAAAGTAGTAGATGAATATGCTGAGTTAATTGGGAATACAACGATAGGAGGTACAGCTTATTTACAAGCAAGGACTGAAGAAGGCGGAGATGGAGCAAAATTTTATGTAAAAGCTCCTGCAGATGTTGAAACTATAACTTGTGATAAAATTACATTAGGAATTATATCTCAATCAGCAGATACTGTAAATGTCGATATTATTATTGATGGAGAAACACAAAGTTTTACGTATACAAGTACAAATAATAATACTCCAGAATTATTTGAATTTGATACTCCGGTGACATTTACACAGTCATCTAAAGAAATACAAGTCATCACAACCTCACTTTCTAATTCAGGTGGGTTAACACCAAGAGTAAGATTTGTAGATCTTTTCTTTAATGTTTTAGGAGCTACACAACCACTTAGTGAAATAACGCTTAATACAACGGAAGAAGAACAACAATTTGAACCAGAAAGTACAGATGTATATGCAGAATTGATAGGAAATACTACTACTGGTGGTGCATTTGTACAAATGAGAACAGAAGGCGGAGGAGATGGTTTTAATATCAATGTAAAAGCTACTGAATCTGTATTATGTGAAAAGATAGTATTTAGAGTACGGTCACTTGCAGGTGATACGGCAAACTTTGATGTTACTATTGGCGGCGAAACTCAAAGTTTTGAATACACAAGTACGAACAGTACAGCTGATTTAAATTATGAATTTGATACGCCAACAACAATAACTGAAGCGGCGCAAACTATGGAGTTTTTAGTAACTAACCTTTCCAATGCTACTATAGATACTACACCAAGATTTAGAGTTTACGCTGTTACATATCATTTAGATTTAAGTAGCTTAGGAGTTGATGAGGTGCTAGATAATAGAGAAGCACTTAAATTATTTCCTAATCCGGTTAAAGGCACTTTTAGTCTTTCAAAATCCGTAGCATCAGGTGTATTGTATAGTTTACATGGCGCTAAAGCATACGAATTTAATAATCAGTATCAAGACATCGATATCTCAGAGCTCAAAACAGGCTTATACTTTTTGCAAGTCATACATGAAGATGGTAGTAAATCGACTTTAAAATTATTGAAGGAATAAGTTCAATTTTATATAATTAAAAATTGCCCTTTTGCATCGAAGAGAGACGTTCTCTGATGCGAAAGGGCTTTTTTTTTAGTGTCAATTAACGATTCTAAACTTGACGAAATAAAATGATAATATGTAATGTATAATAAAATATTTAGTGGCAGATAACTTGGATTAAAAACGGTTCAATCGCAACATACATAAATATGCCTTTTTTTTCGCCATAATTACAAGATGAAGACACTGGTTTTGAGTTCTCCAGGATCTCTTTTGCTCCTAATAATTACTGATTGGTAAACGGCAAATTTAGACAGCACAAAGAATTAGCAACTCGTGTTTTGCGTAATTTACCTAATGCAAAAACATTCGAATTCGGCAATTAGTATTAAGACATCGATATCTCAAACCGCAACAACCGACCTATCCTTTTTGCACGTTTTATATGAAAGCGGTAGTAGATCGACTTTAAAATTATTAAAAGAATAAGATTACTTTCTATTGTTTTCTTAGAATTCTAATCGTTTTGTTGCTTTCCGTTACCTAATCGATAAGTGTAGCTCAAGATCATATAGCGTCCTAAACTTTCTGAGGTGGTTGCTTCAAAAAAGTTAGTCGTGCTTCGTCTTTCGATATCAACGTTTTTATCAAGAAGATCTATAAAAACCAGTTTAAGACTATTAGGGCCATTTCCAATACTATAGGAAATAGCCATATTCCATATTGGAAGTTGCAAATCTGTAGCAAACTGATTATCTGAAAACACGAAATAATCAAATTGGGTATTAAAATTTAATTGTTCTGTAAAATCATAATCCATAGCGGAATAGTAATGTTGCTTTCTATAGGTTCTATTAAGGTTTTGCTCTATAGAAAATGAGGTATTATTAACACTGTAGTTGGTCCCTAGCTTTAAATCTATAACATTCTTATTCGTGTTTTCTAAAGATAACCCCATTGAGATATCTTTTGAAACCACATCGTTAAGTTGTAAGTTAATTAATGATGTGGACGTATTATAAAAACTGTTGTTGGTTATAGCATAGCGAATTCCTAAGCCTTTTATTTTTTTACTAAAATTAAAATAAGCGGACAATCGTTGTCGCTCCCCACTATTGATATAGCTTCTCGTTTTAACAAAGTCATCGTCTATAGTAATGTTTTGAATAATAGCATCCTTTGAAAACTGATACTTAATCCTACTTGTAAAGTTTAATGATGATTTGTAGTTGAAGATATTAGCAATTAAAGAAATAGCGTCAGTCTTTTCTGTTTTTAACTGAGGATTTCCTTTTCTTATATAGAAAGGATTGAGATCATTAATAACTGTTGAGCTTTCCGAAGTTCGTGGGCTGCGTATTTTTCTATTATAGACCAAACGGTATTTTACACCATTTATAGGTTTGTATTGCACTATGGAAAACGGATTAACGTAAAATTGGTTACTAGTAAAACGATCTTCTGTAATGACACCAAACGATCGATCGAGCTCTTGAAGCTCAATACCAGAAAATATATTCAATTTTTTAGTGCTATAACTATAGCCAAATCGATTTTGCAAACTACTTTCCCTATGGTTGTATTTATAGCTAAGGAGTTCATCCTCATCATCATCAGATGCAAAGGTTTTAAATTGATAGATATCTTCATTTTGATTTAAGACTCTTAAAAAGAATTGAAACTTTAGGTAATGATTTCCGACTATGGGCGCTGTAAATTTAAAATTGAAATTATACAAACCGTTATTAAACACTTCATCTCTAAGCGCAAAAATGTCTCTATTTGAAGGGTTATCGGTGTTAATATTCCTAGTTATAAAAGTGGCCTGCTCATTGTCCTTACTTTGCTCGTATATTTTGGTTTTAAACCAAATACTAAAACTACGCCCTATTTTAGCTAATTTTTGAAAGAAATTGATGTCAAAGTCGAGTGACTTTTTAATGGTGGTATTACTATAATTTTGTTTGTTTGAAGTTACTAAATCACCATCTACTGTAGAATAAAATCCATCTCTCATTGAATACTGTGTTAGTGCATCCGAATTTAAACGCCCTTTAATAGTAAGGCTGTTACTCCTATTCGATTTGTTTTTATAATTAAAATTAAAATTGTGATTATTTGACTCTTTATTAAACCTATTATCAGCTTCATAATCATAGTTATTAGTATTGGCAAAAGAAATTCTTTTGGAAAAGGATGTGCCACGATTATCCGAAAGATTATAAAAATAGTCCGCATTTAAAAACTCTTTCTCTTTAAACTCATGACCTATATTAATGCCAACAACACCTGTTTTTAAATACCCACTTAAACTTTTTGATTGAGCAGCAGTACTGTTATCGTCATCAGACTCATCAGCAATACCATCAGCATTTTCTAAAAATCCCTGAATATTAGAGCCTGTAATATTGATGTTATTGTATTTACTAATAACTGCCAACTGTGTTTTTGGCGAAAATTTATTATAGTTAGCATTGCCAAAATAGCGGCTATCTAATCCCATACCTGCGGATACCTTTCCGAAACCTTGATTCTTTTTCGTCTTTTTCAAGGTAAAATTAATCACAACCTGTTTGTTACCGTCATCGACTCCTGTCAGTTCTGCCTCATCACTTTTTTTATCAATAATTTCAACTTTTGCAATGGCATCTGCCGATAAATTTTTTAATACAATAGCCGGGTCTCCGCCAAAAAATTCCTTACCATCGACAAATATTTTGGTCACTTCTTCACCTTTTGCAACGACTTCCCCATTAGATTCAACCTCTATACCTGGTAATTTTTTTAAAAGCGTTTCTAGATTATCACTTGGGTTCACTTTAAAAGAATTGGCATTAAAAGCAATTGTGTCTTCTTTAATTTGAATAGGAATTACTGCAGATAGCGTTACGGCATCTAATTCATAAGTATCTTCTTTAAGAATGACATTACCAATATCTATAGGTTGGTTTTTATAATGAATAGTCTCAAAATGCGTTATATACCCTAAATATGAAAATTGTAGTAACAGGGAGTCCTTTGGAGTATCAAAAATTGCAAATTCACCTTTAACATCAGTAAGCGCATAATTGAGAAATGTGGAATCCTTTTGTTTTAGAAGCGCTACGGAAACCAATGCTATAGGTACCCTGCTTTCATCATAAACGATCCCTTTAATTGGCGGTTCAGACTGAGCAAATAAACTATTAGACAAGGTCAGAAAAAGTAGTATTAAAAGTTTTGATGTGTTCATTACTAATTAAATCTCTTAAATCTCAAATTAGAGTGCTTACTATGTTTTTTAAAGCCCTTACCTTGCATATGTTTACTTATAAAACAAGTAGTATAAATATGCTTTGCAGAGGTTGTAGAAAAGTAAAAAAGTTCCATAGTTAATGTAACTAAGGAACTCTTTTATGATTTAATTTGTTATTTAATCAAATACTTTAATTTTTCACAACTCTTATTGTTTTAGAGCCAAATTGCGTTTTAATGTTAGCAATATAAATTCCTGTTGCTAAATCACTAATATCATAATTAGTTACTTCACTAAACGTTTTTAATAACTGGCCTGTAATATTATAAAGTTCTACGCTATCGATGCCGTTATTAGAATCTATTTGAAAACTGTTAGTTACAGGGTTAGGATAAACATTAATAGAAGCACTATTTAATTCAAAGTCATTTGTAGATAATGTGGCTCCAGCTGGACCTTGAAAAGCATCTAAATAATATATATTTCCTGTAGCCAGAAAATCAGCATCTGGTTGATCAAATAATAGGTTTACAGTACTATAAGATACACCTTCTGTAAGTGTAATTCCTGTAAAATCAAAGGTATATTCTTGCCATTGATCATAAACAGTAACATCAATTGTTACATTCTTTTGTCCTACTGTTTCAACTCCATCTCTTAAAAACAATCGTAACCTTCTACCAGAACTGCCATCTACATTCGTTGACGGTGCATAAGCTCTTATTTTAAAAATAGCAGCTGATTGATTTGCTGAGGTAATTACAGCTGGTAATTGGAACTTTAATTGTGAGTGTACATCATCTCCTTTTGTAAACTTGGCAACAAATGGACTGCTGTTTCCAGTAGTTGTTGGTGTAGCAACGGCTGATGCTTGTTCTAAAAACTCACCACCTTGTACCTCATTAAGTGATGCGCTAAATGTATCTGGGCTATAGTTATGGTACCATTCATTTCCAGCTTCTAAAACAGCTTCTGCATCCAAAGGTGGTTCAGGCACATTCTTATCAGTAACGTTAAATTTATATAATCTGGCTGCAGTTATTGATGGTGCAGTACCTAAATCTAAATCTGTAATTTCAAATCTAATAGGCGTTGGAGTAGTTGAAAATGTAACAGCTCCAACATAAGTAGCCGTTAACTGCTGGTAGGTACCAGTACCTCCATCGGTAGCGCTATACGTAAATGTTTGTGGTGTTTCAGTCCCAACCGTAATTTTTATAGCCATTGTATTAAATTCTCTTTTTCTAAAATCAAATGAAATAGTACCGTCAGTAGTACCTGATGAAGTTTGAGCAATAAGATCAAACGTTCCTGCAACATCATCAGAACCAGCTTCATCTGCTCTTATTTGAGTATATGCTGATGGATTTCCTCCTATAGTAGCAGCCGTACCAGTAGAAACAGAAGTTACCAAAGGGGAAACCATATTGAAATCTTGATCTACTGCATCCACTGTTATAATAGCTTGTGCAAATGCCAACGTAGTGGCAAACATAAAAGACATGATAAATAGTAATTGTTTTTTCATAATATATAGTTTTAAAATTTAGTTTATCAAAGTTCGTTATACAAGGTGGTTTCGCTTTGCTCATTTCAACCAAAAACTTTTCTATCAAAACTATTATAGTTAAATAATGGGTTTATTGCCTAATGAAGGGCATTCTCAAAATGAGTCTTAAAAGTATAGGCATTTGACAATTTATTTTTTGATAAAACTGAGATAACAATATTTTGTGATGTTGTGAGAAAACAAAAAAGTTCCTTCGTTAAATTTAACGAAGGAACTTTTTTTAATCGATTTATAACAACAACGTTCGTTGCTTTAAAGACTTGAATACAGAATCTTATTCTTTTACAATTCTCATTGTTTTAGAACCTAATTCCGTCTTAATCTTTGCAATATAAATACCTGTTCCTAAATCACTAATATCATAACTAGCTTCTTCGCTATATGTTTTTAATAGTTGGCCAGTAATATTATAAAGTTCTACACGCTCAATACTGTTGTTAGCATCTATTTGAAAGCTATTTTTTGTTGGGTTAGGATAAACTTTAACACTTGTCTCTTGTGTTTCAAAATCATCTACACCTAAAGTTTCATTAGAAAATCTAAGCCAATAGAATCTAATTCTAGCGCTATTAGAAAGGTCTTGTAAAATATTAATATCCAATGTTATCGTTTTAGGAACAGATGTAATAGTAACATTTTGCGAAAATGTTAACGTATCAAATGTCTCATAGGCATTAAGATTGCTTGCACTAGCGTCAGCAGCTAAACTAATCGGTGCGTCAGTTATGCCATCAACAGTCATAGTTACACTCCCAGAATTACCAAATAATTTTCTTACGTGAAAAACAATTGATGTTTCGAAATCTGCTCCAGAAGAAACTACATCAAAACTAATAGATCCATTAAGAACTTCTGGTATAGTTGCATTAAGATGAGCACCATTTCCGTTTGGTGCAAAAGGTCCTCCAGTTTGAGAATAAGCTGTACTTGCTATATTGATCTGCTGTGTTTCAGGATCCAATGGATCAAGCACTGTTGCTTGCCCAAATGTAAGACCTGTAGCCAAAAGCAAAATTGCTGTAAAAAGTAATTGTTTTTTCATAATATATATGGTTTTAAAATTAGTTAATCAAAATTAGTTATATTATTTTATTTTTCTTTGCTAAATTAACCCAAAAGTATGCTCATTTCCTGCGTAAATATTAAAAATACCTAAAAAACAATGGTTTATAATTTTATTTCTAGCTAAACATAACTGTTATCAACTTAATAGAAAACTTAATTATTTGCTACTTAAAGCATAGTTCGAATATTTCTTTTTCTCCTCTTTTAGAGATTTAATCGTAGGCATTTCAGGATAACTAACTAAGAAATTATTCGCATCAATTACATTAATAATATAATGTGTTGTGCCGTTAAGTAAATTAGCTGTTATGGTACCATCAGCGTTTATCTTAGCATCGGTTTTAAACCACTCTTCATAACGATGCCCCCCATTGGTGGTATATATTAAATCAGCCTTTACCACCTCAGCTCCATTTTCTTTGTATTTAAAAGTGACTTGGTTATGGTCTTTTGAATCAGATATTACAGTTGGAACTGTTTCTTTGTGCTCCATTTCACTAGTGTAATACGGGTTATATGAAGGATAACTGGCATTCATTTCTGTTAAAATTGAAGTCAAATGCGTATTCATTTCCATTGTTTTTTCAGGATGAGTGCTTGCTAAATTATGCGCTTCTTCAATATCTACGCGTTCTGCGACTCCGTTATCGGTCGCATATAATTTGTATAATTCAAATTGTGATTTTCTAGGATTATTTTTATAATCATAATTTCTAATGAACTTATAATCCCCTACACGCAAGGTGCTTTGATACGAAGCGTGTGGAAAATGCCACATCATCGTTGTTCTTTCTTTGCCATTTTCATCCAAAACTAATTTAGAATCTGTAGGGTCATTTAATAATAAGGTCGATAAATCTGCACCATCTAAATGTTTGTCTTTAGGCTTTTCAATACCTAATAAAGATAGGATTGTAGGGTAAAAGTCGAGACCGTTTACAACAACATCAGATTCTACTCCTTTTTTAATGCCTGGCCCCGAAATCAATAAAGGGACTCTTGTTCCCCCTTCTTTAGCGTTTATTTTTCCTTTGTCTAATGGATAATTATCGGTTACGATATCTCCATGCGCATTTTCCATCCCCCCATTATCTGAAGTAAAAATGATATAAGTGTTTTCACTTAGTTTATGACCTGGCCATCGTGGATCATCAGTAGTTTCTAAATAGTCAAAAACTTGTCCGACATAATGATCTAGCATTTCTACCATGGCCGCATAATAAGGGTTGTTTTGCCCTTTAACTTCCCAATGATCAGGATCTGTAGGATAGGGAAGACCTAATTTGTTACAATATTTTTCTAAAAGTGCTTTACTTCGTGTGTGTATTGGCGCATGCACTAAAAACGTGGCATAATACAAAAAGAAGGGATCTTGTTTATTTTCTTTTAAGAAATTTAAGGCATCCTGACTGTTTTGATGGTAAGGAAACCCATTCTCATCTAATCGGTAAGGATCGGAAGCATCAGTCGTTGCAAAATCGGTTAATCGGTGTGGTTTTTGAGGAACTGTTGCTCCACGATCTGCGGTAGAAATATCAAAGCCTTGATCTGTAGGTTGCGGAAATGCAAAGTGGTTAATAGCCATATGCCATTTCCCTGTATGGCCTGTAGTATAACCTTTTTCTTGCAATACTCTCGCTAATGTCATTTCGTTTTCTGGCATACGTCCGCTATACCAAGGATCCATAATACGCTGCGTCTCTTTACTAGCATAAACCGTAGGAGGTGCTCCTCCAACCACATGTGTCTTTTGAGCTCTTGCCGGATGGTTTCCACTCATTATGGCACATCGACTAGGTGCACAAGTAGGCGCTGGAGAATACGCCTGCCAAAACTGAACTCCTTTTTTTGCTAAGGCATCTAAGTTTGGTGTTTCGTATGGAGATGGTTCATCGATATCGTACACCTTTACGTCTTGCCATCCTAAATCATCCGTAAGTAAGAGTAGAACATTGGGTTCTGGCCTATCGGTGCTCTGAGTATTTTGATTCGTTACTTTTGAATTTTGTGCATTACAGCTAAAATATAAAATTCCAACAATAATACATTTGATATAAGCTTTATATTTCATCTCAGTTTTATTAAATTATTTCTTTGCTCTTAAAAGCGTTATTGACATTTTATTGACTTCAGCGAAATAACAAAATGATACCGTAATAGTGTTACTTATATTACTTAAAACCTTGCTTTAATCCACCAATCTATCATTTTTATTACAATTGGATGTACAGATTACTAACAACATCTTTCCAAACCGACAAAACCACAAACAAAACAATTAAGATATAACAATCATATTATCAAGTGATTATAGATAAATTATTGTAAAGAATTACAGTAAGAAGCTGATGGATTAGAGAAACCACAATAATAGCCTGTCCATTATCTTTATAAAAAATTAAAAAGCATGATTAACAAAATTAATATAATAATTTTATTTATATTTTTTCAGCTTAACTCCAGTTGCAGCACAGCAAGTTTGGTACGGAAATTCAAGTCAAACAAATAACATCCAGTTCTCTAACACGCAACAAGGACTTTTTACAATAGATGAAACAAACCCTGAGACCAATGGCATAGACTCAAATGTAACTGTTTTTAAATTCGTAAGAAATGGGCAATAAAATTCAAGAATTATTTTTGATTTATCAGTACCTATAACAAATTTGTCCTCATATACGATAGCGTTAAAAGCATACACATCCATACAAACTTCTGATTTGAACACCATAAATAGTAGAATCCGATTGTTTTAAAAAAACTCAACTATTGAAGGGTCAAGCAACCTATATACATACAAGCAAATTTTTCTGTAGGGGAAGCTTGGGAGTCTTTTTCTTACGATTTTGATCAAGAAACAATTCCTTCCGATGTTATAACTGCTAGAGGTTACGATCAAATTTATCTAAAAGAAATATTTAGTGTAGTTATTAACCTTTAAAACAAGACTATGCTACCAAAAAATATCCTTTAAAAGTATTCAGATAATGAATACTTTTAAAGGATATTAAACTTGTCAATTTCAATAAGAGAGTACTCTTCTATAAACTTGAATGCTTTTAATTTATTGCAAGTCTTGCACCTATTTTATAAATAGGTATGTAGAGTTACCACTTATAAAAGAATTTACTTTTTCTTCTTATTCTTTCTGGATGCCGCCTTTATTTCTTTAGCTCTGTCTTTTCCAAAGGCTTTATTAAGAGACTTAGAAAATTCTTTATTACTTTCTTTTCTTTTTTCTTTTAGCTCTTCAGAACCTTTTTCATACTTAGCATTAATTTCAAAAGTAGACTTCACCTGTGCCTCTTTTAATGCTATTAATGTTTCCTTTTCTTCACTCGTTAGTGTTAACTTACTTTCTACAGCTTCTACATATGCACTAACTTTTTGGTCTATTTTTTTATCTGCATTTTTTTGAGCAAATAATGAACTGCACATGGCAATACTAAATACAAGTAATACTATTGTTTTTTTCATAATTTCAAAATTGTTAAGGTTAATTAATTATTGTTTACAACAAACTTAATTAATATCTACTTTAATGGCATTCTATAATGCATCATTTCATTGCTGAAAACTATCATTTCTGCCTTTTTGAGTACTCTGAAGGCGATACTCCATGCAACTTTTTAAATGAGGTAGAAAAATATGAATTAGATTCTATACCTATTTGATACATGACTTCTGCAACATTAAAACCGCTATTACTATCTAATAGTTCTGCAGCTCTCTGCAATCTGAAATTACGTAAATAAGCATTTGGAACTTGCCCAGTTAATTGCTTTAATTTTCTATAGAAATGGGAAGAACTTAACCCTGCTTCTGTAGATAATTCTTCTACACCAAAACTTGAATTCGATAAGTTTTTCTCTATTATTTCTGTTATATTCTCTAAAAATTCAAGATCTCTTTTAGAGAATTCTATTTCTTTATTGTTTTTTGGAGGTAAACTATTTTTTGAGAAATAATCTTTTATCTTCACGTTATTCTCAATTAACTTTTTAAGTCTAAGCTCTAGATGCTTTAAAGAGAATGGTTTACTTATATATTCATCGGCGCCAAATTCTAAACCTTTAATTAAATCTACATTATCTGCTAAAGCGGTTAATAATAAAACGGGGAGTTGACAGGTTTCTGAATTGGATTTAATACGTTTACACAATTCAAAACCATCCATTTCAGGCATCATTATATCACTTATAACGGTACTAAATTCTGTTTTTTTAATTTCTTCTAATGCTTCAATTCCATTGCTTGCAATAGTGATATTATATTTATCAGACAATGCGTTTTTTAGAAAATTTTGTATGTCTAATTCATTATCTACAACTAAAACATTATGTTGTTTTTTACTTTGTTGTTTTTTATTATGCTCATTTAAACTCTTACCTTGTAAGGGGACCCAATTTTTTATAAATGTTTTCTTTACTTTATTATCTTCTATGTCAACTTCTTCAATTTTAAAAGACGGAATTACAACGGTAAAGCGAGTTTCTGTATTCGGTTTACTTTTTACAGAAATACGTCCGTTAAATAGTTCTATCAAAGATTTACAAAAGGATAAACCAATACCTCCACCACTAACATTACCATCTTCATTTCCTAATTGGTAAAAACGTTCAAAAATGTCATTTAAATTTTCTTTCGGAATGCCTTTTCCAGTGTCAATAACATCAATTTTTATCATTTTAATATCTTCTTCAAATATTATAGAGGCATCAATACTTATAGTTCCTTGTACGGGTGTGTTTTTAAAAGCATTAGACAGTAAATTAAAAAGTATTCTTTCTAATTTTTCTACATCTATAACCACTTCTTCATTTGGAGAACTTACTTTGTAATGAAAATTAATGTTCTTTTCTAAGGCATAATTTTCAAAAGCTTCTGTTGTTGGATATAAAAATTCTCCTAAAGTAGACTTTGTAAAGTTTAAATTTAGATAGCCTTGTTCTGCTTGTCTAAACGTTATTAATTGATCAATTAAACTTAAAAGACGATGTGTGTTTCTCTTTATAATTGCTAAAAATTTCTCACTATCTGGGTTATTGTTATTTTCAATAACTCTATCCAGTGGACCAGAAATTAATGTAAGTGGTGTTCTAAATTCATGTGATAAATTGGTGAAATATTTGAATTTCCCTTGATTAACGACTTCGATTCTATTTTTATCTATTTGCTCATAAATTAATTTTTGCTTTAATTTTTCATGCTGAACAAAATAAAAAATAATACCAACACCAATACCTAAGCCAATAAGAATTAACAAAGAATAACTCCACCAAGTTTGATACCAAAGCGGTAAAACTACTAAGGTTAATGTCTTGACTGAAGTACTCCAAACACCATCTCCATTAGCTGATTTGACCTTTAGAGTATAAGTTCCTGCAGATAAATTAGTATAAGTAATGCTCGATTTTCCTTCGTCTGTTTCTACCCAATCTTTATTAAAACCATCTAATTGATATGCTATTTTATTTTTTGCAGAAGCAGAGGTATGCTCAGCGACTAAATTAAAAGAAATAATACGCTGACTTTTAGAAATTGTAATGGTATCTATTTCTGAAATCGCTTTTTTAAGAGTCGTTATGTTATTTAATTTATCTCCTATTTTTACAGGTTTATTATTAATTAATAGCGACGTAATTAAAACTTTTGGGGGCTGTGTATTTAAGGATATTTTTTGTGGATCAAAAATAGTTAAGCCGTTTAAACCTCCAAAATACATATAGCCAGATTTCCCTAAAGTATATGCCGATTGTCTAAAATTATTTTGCATCAAGCCATCGCTTACATCAAATACATTTACTTTGTTTGTGTCTGTATTAAACCTAACCAATCCCATATCTGTACTCAACCACAAATAGGCACTATTTTTTTGCGGTAAAATTCCGTAAATAACATCATCTGGTAAAATATCATTTTTCCGAAAGTATTCTATCTTTAATGGATTGCTATCACCATCTAATATTAATTTGTTTAAACCACCACCAAATGTACCAATCCAGATATTTTTTTTATCATCTTCATGTAGCGTAAAAACACTATTGTAACTTAGTTTACTACTTTCTGTTTTATTATCGCTATACTGTCTTATGATCTCAACTTTACCATTAACATATTTGCATTGTAATAAACCCATATCAGTACCAAACCATAATTGACTCTGACTATCTTGTAAAAAGCACTGTACTTTATTTGCTGTTACATTTAAAGTCGATTTAGCATTGATTTTTGGTAAGCTTGCTTCATCAATTTCTTTCCATGGATTTTCTATAACTAGAATTTTATTCCCTGCTAAAATAAAATCGTTATCATTTATTTGCTCAATTTTTCTGGTTAATAGTATGGATGCATTATCTCCTTTTGATAAAAATAGAAGCTCTTTAAATTTTTTTCTTATAGGACTGTAAACAATTACTTTTTTGTCTGTACCAAACCAAATATAATTTCTCTTATCTTGATAAATGCATCTTATTACGTCATTATTTACAATGGGTAATTTACTTTGTAAATCTTCAAACTGAATTTCATCTAAATTGTTTCCATTGATGGCATCTTTACTTCTAAATAATTTTTTATTATAGCCTGAAGCCCAAATTTTACCATTATTATCTTCTAAAATGGAAGTGATTAAATTATCACCAATAGAAAACTTGTCATAAGGATTGTTTGTGTAAGAATAAAATGGTTTTTGTAAGAGGTCTAGTTTGTTTATTCCACCTTGTGCGGTACCAACCCAGAAGACATTGAAATTATCTTGATATACTGCATTGATTTGACGGCTACTAATACTATTTTCATTCTTTGCATCGTAATCAAAATGTTTAAAAGAATTTAGAATAGGATTAAATTTATAGAGTCCATTACCTGCTGTTGCTATCCAAATAGCATTATCATTATCTTTAAAAAGACTATTAACATAAAGTGAAGAATCTTGGTTAGGAATTTTTATTTTCTTGACTAAATAATCAGAGTTAGCACCTAAATTGGAACTATACAAACCTGCAGTAGTACCAATCCAAAATATATTATCCACTTTTATTATTTCAGTAATCTCTTTACCTATAAAGAAACTAAAATCATATGAATCTTGAATAATGGATTTTAATATTGGGCTTTCAGATTGATACTTCACTTCTTTCAATCCTTTATTTGTTCCTAAAATAATTGAAGAATGAAGTCCAAATGTAAATGTATTAATTTCTGTAGGCTCTCCTTTTAAATCCAGAATATTCTCCGACACTTCAAAAATACCATTACTGATATCTTTTAACTTGCATCGTATTAATTCTTTTGAGGACGTTATCCAAACATAATCGTCGGTTTTATTAGCAATAATCTTATTAACATCAATATTGTGATTAAGAGGAACGGTAAAAAAACGTTCTAACCAAGGAACATAAATGTTAACTCCAGTTTTAGTACCAATCCAAAGAATACCATCTTTATCATTAAATAAACTAGTAATATTATTGCTAGAAATAGTAGACTCTCCTTTAATTTGAGTACTAAATGTTTTAAATTCATATCCATCATAGCGAATTAACCCATTTGGAGTTGCATACCATAAAAAACCATATTTATCTTGTTCTATGGCATTAACTGTATTTTGATTAAAACCTTCTTTATTAGAAATTCTTTCAAATTTTTGAGAATAAGCTTGTTCTGAAATTAGTGTAATTACAACACTAATAAAACATATAATTCTACGCATCTTACATATTTAAATTGGCTGGATAATATACATATTTAAATTTATTATTTAATAAATTTAAATATTTTTTACTTTAAAATAATGTCTGTAATAAAAAGGAAAATGCTCATTAATATATTTATGAAAACGATCTAAATATAATTTCCTTGATTTACATAATATAATAGTTCCTTCTTTAAAAATGTGATATCAGTATGCGAATTGTAAAACGCGTCAATTGCTAGGTTGATTGTAAATCCTTTAATGTTATATCCTATAGTATAATAGAAATATTCACATCAATGTTAGATAAACCATCTAAAGGATTTGTATGTATTCGATTCTTTGTCGCTTTTCTCTAAGGGTATAAATTCATCATTCTCTTTAGAAACAATATTTCTATTCTTTAGAGATTGTATAAATCTTTTATTGATCATTACATCTAATTTTTACTGATGCACTCCTTATATATTAACACCTATAGAATTGTCAAAAAGACCTACCAACCTTGCTTTATTTACATCATGGTTAATTATTTTGGTAGCCTAACTTCGGTATCGTACAAATTTAGCAAATAGACCTAGGCTCACGGTTTAAATACTCAAGACGAGAGTCTAATTATGTTTGTTTTTAGGCTTATGAGGATTTTGAGCAATCAATTGACGGATTTGAGAAAGCCACTTCACCTTTTTTTTTCATTATTTGTTGAGACCAATACTATTAGGTTGTAGATCAAAAAAATCTATAGCAATATATAAGTTTTTCAACATCAAATATTGTTAAGATTTTAAACACAGAAATCATTCTATGTTTAAATTATACATATTATTGATTAATATGGATAAATATCAAAATCACATTTTTATATAAGTTTGTGAACCAAATTAGCAGATAAGAATTCGAACTATTGTTTTTTTTTAGTAAAAACTTCGAATTTATTAAACATATAACAACATAAACTAAACGTAAACACTCATGAAAGAATTTAATCAATTTATAAATGGAAAATTTGTAAAATCTACTTCTTCAGAAGTAACAAAAGTACTTAACCCTTGTACAGAAGAAGTATTGTCAGAGATACCACATGGTTCTGTTGAAGATGCTAACAAAGCATTAGATGCAGCAAAAGAATCGCAACATGCTTGGAAATCTATAACAGCAATTGAGCGTGCGGGCTATTTAAATAAAATGGCTAATGTCATTCGTGAAAATCGTGTGTTTTTAGCAGAAACTTTAGCAGCAGAACAAGCTAAGGTTATAGGATTAGCGCAAGTAGAAATTGATGTTACAGCCGATTATTTTGATTATAACGCAGGTTGGGCAAGACGAATAGAAGGAGAAATTATTCAGAGCGATAGAGCTAAAGAACATATCTTTTTACATAAAGCACCTATAGGTGTCTCAGTAGGTATATTACCATGGAATTTTCCATTTTTTGTAATGGCAAGAAAAGTGGCACCATCTTTAGTAACAGGTAACACATGTGTTATTAAGCCAAGTTGTGTAGCTCCAAATACCGTTATGGAATTTGTAAATCTTATTGAAAATATAGGATTACCTGCAGGTGTCTTAAACTTTGTTTGTGGTTCTGGTCCAATAGTTGGAAATGCATTAACAAAAAGTCCTATTACAGGTATTGTAAGTTTAACAGGGAGTGTTTATGCTGGCCAGAAAATTATGGAAGCTGCAGCACCAAACATTACTAAGGTATCTTTAGAATTGGGAGGAAAAGCACCTGCTATTGTATGTGCTGATGCTAATTTAGAATTAGCTGTTAATGCTATTGTTAACTCTAAAATAATCTTTAGTGGACAAGTTTGTAACTGTGCAGAACGTGTTTATGTAGAAGATTCTATATATGATGAGTTTATGGATAGAGTGACAAAGAAATTCAACGAAGTAAAAATTGATGATGCGTTCTCTGCCAACAATCCAGATATGAGTAGTATGGTGTCTCAAGCACAAATTGATAAAGTTGAAGAAATGGTAAACTTTGCTAAAAAAGAAGGTGCTGAAGTTGTAGTGGGAGGAAAGAGATCTAGCCAGTTCGATAGAGGTTATTTCTACCAACCGACTTTATTAACTAACGTTAAGCAGAATATGCAAATTATACAGGAAGAAGTATTTGGTCCTGTTTTACCAGTAATGACATTTAGCACGCTTGATGAAGCAATTGCTTTATCAAATGACAGTGACTTTGGGTTAACATCATCTATTTTCTCTGAGAATTTTAATAAAGTAATGCATGCTAGTCAAGAATTAGAATTTGGCGAAACTTACATCAACAGAGAACATTTTGAAGCGATTCAAGGATTCCACGCAGGATGGAAAAAATCTGGTTTAGGCGGAGCAGATGGAAAGCATGGTATGGAAGAATATCTTCAAACCAAGGTAATCTATGCACAATACAGATAATGCAAAATAAAATTAAGCTAAAAACACTATTTGTTTTTCAGACAATAAAATGAGTCTATAAACTGAATAGTGTTTTTTTCTTAAGACAAACTAAATTAAACCAAAATGAACAACAACAACACTGACAAAATACCAATAGTCTCTAAAGAGGTCATCCTTCCTTTCATATTGATTACATCTCTATTCGCACTTTGGGGTTTTGCTAACGACATTACAAATCCAATGGTTGCTGCATTTGCAACTGTAATGGAAATTTCAACCGCTAAAGCAGCACTTGTGCAATTAGCTTTTTATGGAGGTTATGCGACTATGGCTATACCAGCGGCACTTTTTGTTAGGAAATATAGCTATAAAAGTGGTATTATTTTAGGTTTGTCATTATATGCTGTTGGTGCTTTAATGTTTTTTCCTGCTGCTGAATTTGAAATATTTGGATTCTTTTTAGCATCACTCTATATTTTAACTTTTGGGCTTGCTTTTTTAGAAACGACTTCTAATCCTTTTATTTTATCTATGGGAGACGAGCGTACCGCAACACAACGTTTAAATTTAGCACAAGCATTTAACCCAATTGGTTCGCTTTTTGGAATGTTTGTAGCTTCAAAATTTATACTTGTAGCTTTGGATTCTGATATTAGAAATGAAGCAGGTGAACTCATTTTTACGACATTAAACGAAACTCAAAAAGCAATTATTAGAACCCACGATTTAGCAATTATTAGAGACCCTTATGTCATTCTTGGCTTTGTCGTTATAGCCATGTTAGTTGTCATCTCTATAACAAAAATGCCTAAACGAGTAAAAAATGAAAATCCAACAAGTGCGGCATCTTCATTCAAAAGATTATTCAAAAATGGAAAATATAAAGAAGGAGTTATAGCGCAACTATTTTATGTCGCGGCACAAATTATGTGTTGGACATTCATTATTCAATATGCAGGAAATTTGGGAATATCAAAAGCAGATGCTCAAAATTATAACATTATCGCGATGTCCATATTTTTAGTTAGTCGTTTTGTAAGTACGTTTTTAATGAAATATATAAACTCAAGAAAGTTACTAATGATTTTTGCACTATGTGCTATGGTAACTACGTCTGGTGTTATTTTAATTGAAGGTATTATGGGACTTTACTTATTAGTAGCTACTTCAGCTTTTATGTCTCTAATGTTCCCAACCATTTATGGTATTGCTCTAAATGGATTAAGTGAAGAAGATTCAACTTTAGGAGCTGCTGGTTTAGTAATGGCAATTGTTGGTGGTGCTTTAATGCCAATCTTACAAGGGTTAATGATAGATACAGAAAAGATAGGACCGTTTTCTGGTGTTAATTTCTCTTTCATTCTTCCTTTTATTTGTTTCTGTTTTATTGCTTTATATGGGTATAGAACTTTAAAAATTTATAACGATTAGTAATAAAAAAGGAATGTTAACGGATAAAGTATATGAATTATAAAAGCACATTATGAAAGTAGGATTATTTATTCCTTGTTATATCAATCAATTATATCCACAGGTTGGAGTAGCAACGTTAGAACTATTGGAGAAACTTAATGTAAACGTTACATATCCTTCTGGGCAAACATGTTGTGGACAACCAATGGCTAATTCAGGTTATGAATCTGAATCGGTAGGTGCTTGTCATAATTTTGTAGAAAATTTTAAGGATTTTGATTATGTAGTCACACCATCTGGAAGCTGTGCTTACCATGTTAAAAAGCACTATGATATCATACCACAAACAGAAGCAGTTACTAATGTTAGGAATAACGTTTACGAACTATGCGACTTTATTGTTAATATCCTCAAAATAAAAAATGTAAACGCAAAATTCCCACATAAGATAGGAGTACACAAAAGTTGTCATGGTTTACGTGGATTACGATTAGGATCTTGTTCTGAACTTGTTGGACCGTCCTTTTCATCGATAGAAGATCTTTTGAACGAAGTTGAAGGTGCAGAATTGATGTCATTAGCAAGAAAAGATGAGTGTTGTGGCTTTGGAGGTACTTTTGCTGTAACAGAAGAAGCTATTTCTGTAAAAATGGGTAAAGATAAAATTAAGGATCATTTAGAAAGTGGAGTAGAAGTAATAACAGCTACAGATACATCTTGCCTGATGCATTTAGAAGGTTTGATTAATAGAAACAAACAACCCTTAAAAGTATTACACATCGCCGAAATTTTGAATAGTAGTATTTAAACTTAAAGTAAAAATGAATCATTCAAAAGCAGCATCTATATTTAATAAAGACGAGAAAAAGGTCGATTGGCACGATAAAGCCTTATGGTTTGTAAGGCATAAACGCGATAAAGCGGTACATGCTGTTGAAGGCTGGGAATCGTTACGTAATTACGGCCACGGAATTAAAGCGCATACACTTTCAAATTTAGATAACTATTTAATTCAATTTGAAGAAAATGCTTTAATAAATGGAGTACAAGTTCATTGGGCAGCCGATGGAGACGAACATAACAGAATTGTTCATGGCATCCTTAAATCGCATAATGCAAAGAAAGTTGTAAAAAGTAAATCGATGCTTACTGAAGAGTGTCATTTAAACCCTTTTTTAGAAGCTGATGGTATTGAGGTTATTGATACGGATTTAGGAGAACGCATAGTGCAATTGGCCAAAGAGCCACCAAGTCATATAGTATTACCTGCTATCCATAAAACAAAAGAAGAGGTTGATGAACTTTTTCAAGAACATTTAGGTACAAAACCTTCAGGTGGAGATCCTCAGTATTTAACAGGAGAAGCAAGAAAGCATCTTCGTCAGAAATTTATAAGTGCAGATGCCGCCATTACAGGTGTTAATTTTGCTATAGCAGATACAGGTGGTTTTGTAGTTTGTACCAATGAAGGGAATGCCGATATGGGTGCGCATTTAGCTCCTATTCATATTGCATGTATGGGGATTGAAAAACTCATTCCCAAACAAGAACACTTAGGAGTTTTCTTGAGATTGTTAGCAAGAAGTGCTACTGGACAACCAATTACGACGTATTCATCGCATTTTAAAAAGCCAATTAATGGTAATAAAATGCATATTGTAATTGTAGATAATGGTAGAACAGAGCAATTAAGCAGACCAGATTTTAGAGCATCGTTACATTGTATTCGTTGCGGAGCTTGTATGAATACTTGTCCTATTTACAGACGAAGTGGAGGACATAGCTATGATGCAACAATTCCAGGTCCTATAGGCTCTATTTTATCTCCTGGTAAAGATCTTACAAAACATAGTAGTTTACCATTTGCATCTACCTTATGTGGATCATGTTCAGATGTGTGTCCTGTAAAAATTGATATCCATAGTCAGTTGTACAAATGGAGACAGATTATAACTAAAGAAACGCCTCAGCCATTTATTAAGAAAACATCTATGAAAATGATGGGCAAAGTATTTGCTAAACCAATGCAATTTGAACGTGTTGGAAAGGTAGCGAGATGGTCTCTAAGAACTTTGCCGAAAGGAATAATTAACTCAAAACCAAATGTTTGGGGGAAAGAAAGAGATTTACCATCAGGACCAACCGAAAGTTTTGACGATTGGTATAAAAAAAGAAGAGAGAATGAGTAGTAGAGAACATATTTTATCAAGAGCAAAAGCAAATAAGCCAGACTTATTAGAACTTCCAAACATAGATTTAAATGTTTTTGTAGATGGAAGAGATCTAATGAAAGAATTTACCACAAAAGTTGAAGTGGTTGGAGGTAATGTTGTTAACGCGTTATCAAAAGAGAATATTATTTCTCAAGTGATATCTTTATTTCCAGATACAAAAGTTAATTTTTCGACACTTGAAGGAACTCAAGATTTTAATACGGTTTCTTTAGAAGCACTAAATAAGCCGCATGAACTAGAAGATTTAGATATACTGATACTTGAAAGTAACATAGGTGTCGCAGAGAATGGAGCTATTTGGTTATCAGACAATCAAATTCCTATACGCGTATTACCGTTTATTACAAAGCATTTGGTCTTGGTATTAAATAAAGAAAACATAGTTTCTTTTATGCACCAAGCCTATCAAAAAATAGCTTCTAGTGAAACTGATTTTGGGGTTTTTATTTCTGGACCATCAAAAACTGCAGATATAGAACAATCTTTGGTTATTGGGGCACAAGGTGCCCTGAGTTTGACTGTTTTTATTCATTAGGTCAAAATAGTTATTAAAGGAGTAACGAAGTTAAAGGTTATAATATTTAGTAGTAAAATATAGATTAGTAATATTTTAAACTTAATTAATAAAATAATATTTATTTTAAAATAAATATTATTAGAAGAAAAAGCCGCAATAGGGAGCGGCTTTTTTGGTTACAAAAATTTTGTTAGATACTGAATTATGTTCATAAAAGCATAATCCTTCCAAAAAATGAATTTCTCATGATTAATTTTAAAATCATTTTAGGATTGATTATTTAATTCTCTTTTTCAAAAATTATATTTCTTTCTGTACTTTTTTTATACAAGTTCTTAGTAATAATCTCATTGCTCTCAGTTGAACGATAATTCTTATTATTTGGGTTTTGCAGATATTCAAGTTGATGCTCAATCATCTTTTCAAAAGGAACAAGAAAGTCCTTTGTATCGCATTGTTCTAAGCCACCTTTTTTAAGTAAATTTAAGACTGTATAGACAGACTCAATAGTACTAAGACAAAGAGGCTCTGGCTGCTGCTTGATGATAAATTTTGATTTAATTTCATTATCAAAACTGACCCTTTTTAGTTCTTGTAAGTTCTTACTTAGTTTTAGCATTTTACGGGCACAAGGCCACGTACCATCAAGAATAAAGATGTTTGGATTACTGCCCATAAATGAATTTATCTCTGAACCTTCTCTTACAGATAAGTTGAAATTATCTTTACCTGGATAAAGTAAAAAAGAAGATTTTTTTTCTTTAGTCAGAATTTCATTTACACGGTTATTATTAGTGAAATCTACTCCAACTATAATTTCAGAATTTTTAAGTTGAAGCTTAGTCATATGTCCTGTTCCGTTTTTTTCTTTTTTGTACTCTTTAGGGTGCATAAGAATAATAAAACGAGTTTTAGTCTGTAAGGGACTAATGTGTTTACAAATACATGTGCTTTTAGGATTCATGCATTTGTAGCATGTTGATCTTGGATTTTTTATTTCTATTTGCAAAGTGAATATTTCTTTATTTTTCTAACGTTTTTGTCTGTCACTTATTTAGTGAAGTGAAGGTATATTATAAACAACAAAAAAGCCTCAACATAAATGTTAAGGCTTTTTGTGATCGCAGAAGGATTCGAACCTTCGACCGCCTGCTTAGAAGGCAGGTGCTCTATCCAGCTGAGCTATGCGACCATTTAGAGTAAAACTCTAAAAATTCAATAAAAGTCGGGGTGGCAGGATTCGAACCTGCGGCCTCCACGTCCCAAACGTGGCGCGATAACCGGGCTACGCTACACCCCGAATTGGTTATCTTAAAAAATACTTACAGTGCAATTACTGTAGTAAATTTTGCGGAGAGACAGGGATTCGAACCCTGGGTAAGTGTTTCCACCTACGACGATTTAGCAAACCGTTCCTTTCGGCCACTCAGGCACCTCTCCAGTATTTAAAAGAACATATGTCTTTAATT
Source organism: Winogradskyella sp. HaHa_3_26 (assembly GCF_019278425.1). NCBI lineage: Bacteria > Pseudomonadati > Bacteroidota > Flavobacteriia > Flavobacteriales > Flavobacteriaceae > Winogradskyella > Winogradskyella sp. HaHa_3_26. Next base: position 3,630,792 of record NZ_CP058981.1, read on the forward strand.
GCGGGTGCAAATATACATTAACATTTAAAATAACACAACTTTTTTACAACTTTTTTATTGAAAAAAGAACATTATTTTAAATTGTGTTTTTAACTATTTATTTATCAGATATATAGTTTTGCATGTTTTTTTATGTAAAATATTTTTTTGATTTAAGTAAACCCAATTTATGAAATATAAATCATCAACGTTTTTTTTAATATGCGATTATTGATTTTAAAAAGAACTTAAAAAAATAGGCATTAATAAAGCTATGAAGAAAAAGGATGGTTGAGTAATTCAATAAGGTTTTTGTAATAAGACTTAAATTTTAGAGCATACTAAAACTATTTTAGTGTCTTCATAATCCGTTGTGAAAAATAAATACACACTTCCCCCGTCTTTAATTTTTAATTTTTTTCTAATATCACTTACTGGCATTGGGAAATTTCGTGTGGTTATATTAGCTTTAGTTATGCGTTCTTTAGAAATGATTTTTTTATTATAAGGTAGTATTTTTTCAATTTTAAATTGTCTACCAGGGAAATCTACCAATGTATCAGAAGTATAGAGGTGAGAATGTTTGTGTAGTTTATCTATGCTTAATATTTCACTTATAGAATTAAAACCACCAGATTTCAAAATAGCAGCATTAGGTTCAAATAAATAGGTAAGTGGTGAGCTGTAAGTTTCTTTAGAAAATGGTTCTTCCTTAAATTTAAAATCGAAATGCTGATTACCTGTTTTTGTTAAATTTATTGTTTTAACGATGGTATTATCATTAAAGTCGCGTTCTAAAATCCAAAGTAATTCTTTAACCTCATTGTTTACAGCTACAATATGAATCTCTTTTACATTATCTAAGTCTAACAATGTCGCTGTTAAATCTAATAGAGGTGATGTTTTAATCATCACGTTTTTAGAGTATTTTAGAAATACATTTTTATAGGTTTTAATGTTGGGTTCACAATCTGAAAGTAAAAAGACCTTTTGTTTAGAATGATCTCTTCGAGATGGATCTATATAAATCCAATCAAATGGCTTGTTAATACGTTTTAGAGTTTCAATACCGTTATCGCTTACACAATTAATATTTGAAACATTTAACGTTTTAAAGTTATGCGCTACGAGTTCTGAGAGTTCGGTATTAATTTCGCAATGGGTGACTTCTTTTGCTTGTTTTGAAAAGTAATAAGCATCTACTCCAAATCCGCCTGTAAGATCAATTATAGTGTCTCCTGTGGTTAAAGATGATTTGTATTTTGCTGTAACTTCAGAAGATGTTTGTTCTATATTTAATTTGTTAGGGTAATATATATTTTCAGAGTGAAACCAAGTACTTAGTTTTTTTTGACAACGTTTTTTAGCCTCAATCTGTTCTATTATTAATTTAGGATCTACGTTTTCAAATGGTAAACCTTTCAATAATAATTCTGAAGGATTAGAATCTATATGTTTGTTTATAAATTCTTGAATTTCAATATTTAATATGGATCTGTTCAAACTTAAATTATAAACCTTTAGTAAGTTTTTTAACGATGTTGTAATCTGATAAAAATTCCTTTAAAACAACTTTTAGTGCTGTATAAGTTGGTATGGCAACAATCATTCCTACAACTCCAAACAAGATGCCTGAAATAATAATAATTAAGAAAATTTCTAAAGGGTGAGATTTTACACTTTTAGAAAATATAAATGGTTGGCTAAAGAAATTATCAATTAACTGAGCAAAGATAAAACCAATCATTACGTAAGTTGTTTTTGGTAAAATAACATCACTAAAGCTTTCCCCTAAGTTGCTAGACATACTTAAAAGCATTATTAAAAAACCACTAACTAATGGTCCTATATAAGGTACTAAATTTAAAAGGGCACAAAGAAAAGCAATAACAATAGCATTGTCAATTCCGAAAAGGAGTAAAACAATAGTATAGATTATAAATAGAATTAAAATTTGAAATATAAGTCCAACAAAATAGCGTGATAATAAATCTTTAATTATTGTAAATGAACGTTTTGAACGTTCTTCATTTCCTTTTGGAATAAAAGTCATCATACCATCTTCAAACAATTTACTGTCTTTTAAGAAGAAAAAAGAGATAAAAAGAACAGAAAATAAACCAATGCTAAAGCTACCTAATCCACTGATAAAGCTATTTAGAAAATTTGGTATAATTGCAAAATCTAAATTAGAGAATAGGCTAGAATCTTTTATGGATTGTTCTATATCAATATGATTAAATTGAAAATAAGTAATAATTTGATCGTATAAATCTTCAAAATTACTTTGAAGTTGTTCAATATTAAGTAATGCTAAATTATGACCTTGTTCAATAATTAAGGGAATAAAAAGTCCTACTAAGCCAACTAAAAGTCCAATGAGTAAAAGCATTGTTGTTACAACAGCAATCGTATTGTTGAATTTTAGTTTGTCTCTTAAAAATAAAATTATTGGTCGTCCGATCAAGGAAATTACGACAGCAATAACAATGTAAACAATTACTGATTGAATTTTGAAAAGGAAATATAAGACAGCAAGAGTAGCAACAACAACTCCTAATGCTCTTAAAATCCCTTTAGATATTGTTTTAGATTCCATCTGTTTTTTATTTACTCAAAGATGCTGAATTAAATTTAGCAAGGCAAATTTAGAAATTAAGTTGTTTTGTTAGTTCGTAGAGTGCAATACCTGTTGCTTGTACAACATTCATACTGCTATTATTTCCAAACATATTAATATGTACAGTTGCATCTACTTGTTTTAAAATAGTTTCAGATACACCAAAGTTTTCATCACCTAAAATTAAAGCAATTGGTTGATTGGTTGTAAGTTTAAATTCATTTAAAGCTTGGCTATTTTCTGAAATTTCTAGAGCAATAAGATAATAGTTATTATTTTTTAAATCTTCAATAACGTTCTCAATATTCTCTTTTATAGAGTGTGTAACGTATTTTTCTGTAGAACGCGATGTTTTATTCATGCGTTTGCCAAGTTGAATACCGGTACCACAAAATATTAATTCTTCAATACCAAAAGCATCAGCAATTCTAAATAAACTTCCAATATTTGGAGCATTACTTACATTATCGCAAATAACCTTTATAGGGTGTTTGTGTTTTTTGAAGTTGGTATTATAGTGGTTAAGTTGCATTTTAGTCCGTGGTGAATAATTGTAATATGATTATCTTTTTTCTAAAGGTGAATTCAATTTTCAAAAACATATTTTACAATATTAGCACCCATTTTAAGTGCCTTTTCTCTAACGTCTTCTGTGTCATTATGTACTTCTGGATCTTCCCATCCGTCTCCTAAATCACTTTCAAAAGTGAATAATAAAACTAATCTATTGTCTTTAAAAATACCGAATGCTTGTGGGGCTTTACCGTCGTGTTCGTGGATTTTTGGTAAGCCATTTGGGAAGTTAAAAGCAGAACTAAATATTTTATGATCTTTAGGAATTTCGATTAATTCACTATTAGGAAATACCTTTTTCAACTCTTTAGTGATGTAAGGAGCCATTCCGTAATTATCATCAATATGAATAAATCCTCCAGAAATAAGATAATTTCTTAGATTTTCGGCATCATCATCACTAAAAAATACATTTCCATGCCCTGTCATATGTAAAAAAGGAAATTGAAATATATCAATACTTCCTGCTTCTACCGTTTGAACATTTTCATTAATATTAGTATCTATATTGTCATTACAATATTTTACCAAATTAGGTAATGCTGTTGGGTTACTATACCAATCTCCACCTCCTTTGTATTTTACAATGGCAACATCTTGAGAAAACAATAAAGCAGTAAAAAAGGTAAAATATAGCGTGAATATAATTCTCATGTATTTATTCATTTAAAAAAGCGACAGAATGGCAAGCGGCGATGGCTGCTGTTTCTGTACGTAAACGTGTCTCACCCAAAGTTACAGGAATAAAGTGATGTTGTAACGCCATTTCAATTTCTTTAACGCTAAAGTCACCTTCAGGACCAATTAAAATAGTGCAGTTGCTAGCTGGTTTTAATTGAGATTTTAAGGATTTTTTATCTGTTTCTTCACAATGTGCAATAAATATTTGATCCGTAAAATCTTGACTAATAAAATCCTTGAAGCTCATTGGGTCATTAAGCTTAGGTAAATAATATTGTAAAGACTGTTTGGTTGCAGATTGAATAATTTTTTCAAACCGTTCTATTTTTACCACTTTTCTTTCGCTGTGATCACAAATGATAGGCGTAATGGTTTCAATTCCTATTTCGGTTGCTTTTTCTAAAAACCATTCATATCTATCATTCATTTTTGTTGGTGCAACAGCTAAATGAAGATTGTAATTTCGTTTTGGTTGTAAGCTTTTAGAAAGAATTTTTACAGAACATTTTTTTTGGTCTGCTAAAGTTAATTCAGCTTCAAAAAGCCAACCTTTACCATTGGTGATCTGTAAGGTATCACCAATGGTTTTTCTTAAAACTTTTACAATATGCCGACTTTCATCTTTATCGAAATTAAAGTCGGAATCGTTTTCTGTGATATGTTGGTTGTAGAACAATTGCATTATTCAATAGCTTCAGTAAATTTTAAAACAGTAACCTCTTCTATTAATGTTATAGGTTCGGTTTTTACAATCAGGTAATAGATTTTATGCTCTGTGTCATCTGCCATAAAAGCTTCATCAAGAGGGTGGTTTTCTTTAAAAGCAACAGCATCAAAAGCTTCTGGCATTTCACCTTCTTTAATCCATCCGGTATCACCACCCATTTTAGCCGTTGATCCTTCAGAGTTGTGTTTTGCTAAGTCTTTAAAACGGTACCCTTGCATGTATTGTGATAATACCTTTTTTCGTCTAGATATTGCTTCTTCATCTGATGTGCTAGCGGCTTTAAATTCAATAATTCTAAATTTTGCATAATCAACATCGGCCTTGTCAATAACTTTGTAAAACGTTTTTTTAAAGTCTGTTTTAATTACTTTTTTTCCACCTTTAGCCATGCTAAATAACTCGTCAGCTAATCTGGTTTTATGTTTTGCTTTATTAAAAGTGAATAGTTTTCCTTTTTTAGGTTTGTTCTTTTTTAAAAAGATTTGGGCTTGTTCTGGTGTAGAAATAGAATCTAATTGTTTTTCTAATTCAGATTGCGAAAAACTGATTAATGGTAGTAAAAATAGTAGTGTAAAAAGATGTTTCATGCTTAATTTTTTTATTTAATTTGGGTTGAGTACAAAACAACTAAATTTTAAACTAATATAGAAGTAAAGCTAATAAGATATTAACAGATGTTTTAACAATTTAAAAAATAGAGAGTTAAAGGCCGTTATTATATTTTTTTATTTTTTAATAAATTAAAGTAATTACAATTTTAAACGCGCTGTAGCCATAACATCAAAATCAGAGAAATCTTTTTCTAAATATTTTAAATAGCCAACAATAGCAATCATTGCAGCATTATCTGTAGTGTATTCAAATTTAGGTACGTAGCTTGTCCATCCAAATTTTTGTTCAGCATCTTTTAATGCTTTTCTTATTCCTGAATTAGCAGAAACACCACCACCAATAGCAATATGATTAATACCCATTTGTTTTACGGCTAATTTTAATTTATCCATTAAAATACCAATAATGGTGTATTGTATAGATGCACAGATATCGTTAAGATTTTCTTCAATAAAATTTGGATTAGCTTTTACTTCACGCTGAACAAAGTAAAGAATAGCCGTTTTTAGTCCAGAAAAACTAAATTTTAATCCATCTACTTTTGGTTTTGTAAACTTGTAAGCTTTTGGGTTTCCTAATTGTGCACGTCTGTCTATTTCTGGTCCTGCAGGATAACCTAGACCTAAAACTTTTCCGCTTTTATCATAAGCTTCTCCAACGGCATCGTCAATAGTTTCGCCTAAAACTTCCATATCAAAATAGCTCGTTACTTTAACAATCTGGGTATGTCCGCCAGAAATTGTCATAGCTAAAAATGGAAAAGGTGGTTTTTTGTGATCTTCTTCATCAATAAAATGCGCCAGAATATGAGCTTGCATGTGGTTGATGTCTATAAGAGGAATATCTAATCCGTAGGCTAAAGATTTAGCAAAAGAAGTCCCCACAAGTAAAGATCCCATTAATCCTGGGCCTTTTGTAAATGCAATTGCATGTAATTGTTCTTTTTTAATCCCTGCTTTTTCAATGGCTTGGTGTACAACAGGAACAATGTTTTGTTGGTGTGCGCGTGAAGCCAATTCTGGTACAACGCCTCCGTACTCTGCGTGTATTTTTTGATCAGCCACAACATTACTTAAAATTTTGTCGTTACATAGCACTGCAGCAGAGGTGTCATCGCAAGATGATTCAATTCCAAGGATATAAATATTTTCTTTTTTCATAGTCGATATTAGGCACAATAATTGTTAATTTTACCGTTTATAGTCCATTACTATATTTAACAACGTATTGTAAAGGCAAAGGTAATAAGAATTCACACATTAAAACTCATAAAATCTATCAAACGGATACTCAAAATAATAGGTAAATTGGCAGGGATAATACTCCTCCTTTTGTTTATTTTGTTTTTGATACTTTCAATTCCTGCTGTACAAACTAAGCTAGGTAGGTATATTACAGATCGAGTTAATAATGATTTTAAGACAAATATAAATATCGGGAGTGTAGGTCTTCAGCTCAATGGAGATATTGAATTAAAAGAAATTTTAATTAAAGATTACAAGAAAGATACCTTAATTAGTGTAGGAGAGCTTAATAGTTCAATTGTTAGTTTTAGAAATTTATATAACAGTAAGCTTAATTTTGGAGATATTGATCTTAAAAATGTAGCTTTTAATTTAAAAACTTATAAAGGAGAAAAAGACACAAATTTAGATGTGTTTGTCGCAAAATTCGATTCAGATAATCCAAGAGTCGGACCAAGTGAGTTTTTGTTTTCTTCTAGTGATGTTTCTATACAAGATGGTGTGTTTAGATTGATTGATGAGAATTTAGAAACTCCACAAATTTTTCAATTCACGGAATTAAATGCCAATACAACCAATTTTTTAATTAACGGACCTGAAGTCAGAGCTCGTATTAATAAATTTAGTTTTAAAGATAGTAGAGGTATTGCTGTTAATAATTTAATGGCAAATTTTGAATATACTTTAAATCATATGAATTTTGGAAATCTGAATATAAAAACAGATGCTTCAGAATTAAAAGGTGATTTAATGTTTAATTACAATAGAGAAGATTTTAAACATTTTACAGACAAGGTTAATGTAGAAGCTAGTTTTAGAGATTCAAATATTTCTTTAACAGAGTTAAATGCCTTTTTTGATGAGTTTGGTACAGATCAGCATGCTAATTTTAATGCGGATTTATCAGGGACATTAAATAATCTTGAAGCTAAAAACCTTAATGTAAGCACAAGTAGTAATACTAGGATTTTAGGAGATATTACATTTAAAAATTTATTTAGTAGTGAAAAAAATAGTTTTGCTTTATATGGTGATTTTCAAAATTTAGCCTCTAATTATAGAGATTTAACGGCGTTATTACCACGCCTTTTGGGGAATTCTATTCCAACAGTAATTTCTAAAGTTGGAAATTTTAAAATAAATGGAACATCATTTATTACCGCTAAAAGTGTTGAAGCAGATTTAGAGATAGATACTGATTTAGGTTTTATAAAATCTAATTTAAAACTGACCGATATAGACAATATAGATAATGCTAGTTATGTTGGTAATGTTATTTTAGACGAATTTGATATCGGAGAATTAATCAATGATCCCTTAGTTAAAAAAACAACATTAAATCTTGATGTTAACGGAAAAGGTTTTACCATAGAAAACTTAAATACTAAGGTGAAAGGTAGAGTTTCTGTTTTAAATTACAACAACTATACTTATAGAGATATTGTGCTCTCTGGCGATCTTGGTAATAGTATTTTTAATGGAGTTTTAGAAGTCGAAGATCTTAACCTTCAACTTGATTTTAATGGATTGGCTGATTTTTCTGAAGACCTAAAAAAATTCGATTTTAAAGCCAATGTTGGTTATGCAAATCTTACTAATTTAAATTTTGTAACAAGAGATAGTATTGCAGAATTTAGAGGATTAGTTACAATGACTGCAACTGGGACAACTTTAGATAATGCTGTTGGAGCAATTAATATTAAAAACACAACGTATAAAAACCAAGATAATAATTACACATTTGAAGATTTTGATATTGTATCTTCTTTTGATAATAAAGAACGTACAATTTCTATAAACTCACCAGATATTATAGATGGTGAAATAACAGGGCAGTTTAAAACAAAAGATATCCTTGGTTTGGTAGAAAATTCTGTTGGGAGTATTTATACCAATTATGTTCCAAATGTGGTAGAAGAGGGGCAATATATTAGTTTTAAATTCAACATATACTCTAAAATTGCAGCGGTATTTTTTAAGGATTTAACACTTGGAAAAAATACGTTTATAGAAGGGCGGATTGAAACAGACGAAAAAGGGTTTGAGCTTACCTTTAACTCGCCAGAAATAAAATTTAAAGATTATTTTGCTAATAATATTAACGTTGATATAGATAATAGTAACCCACTGTATAATACCTATATAGAGATTGATAGTCTTAGTGCTGGTATTTATAATGCATCTCAATTTAGTCTTATTAATGTAACAAAACGAGATACTTTATTTATTAAGTCAGAATTTAAAGGAGGTGAAAATAACACTGATAAATTTGATTTAAATCTATTTTATACGATAGATAAAACGAACAAATCTGTTGTAGGGATTAACAGATCGAATGTCAAATTTAAAGGGTATAGATGGTTTTTAAATTCGAAAAGAGACAGTTTAAACAAAATCCAATTTGATAGAGATTTTAAAGCCTTTAATGTCTTTCCGATTAGTATAGTTCACGATGATGAAGAAATATTAGTTTCAGGAACAGTAAAAGATTCTTTAAATAAAAACTTTAATGTCGATTTTAAGGATGTTGAATTGGTTAAAATAACACCTCGTATAGATAGTTTAGCATTAAAAGGTATTGTAAATGGTAAATTAGATGTCGTAGAAACCGATGGTGTTTATTTACCAAAATCTAATATAGAAATAAGTGGATTATTTGTTAATGATTATGATTTAGGAAATCTTAGTGCTAAAATAGAAGGAAATAATTCTATTACTAATTATGATGTAGACGTAACTCTAATCAATGATAATCTTAAATCATTTGATGCAAAAGGAATGATTGATGTCTCTAATCAAAACCCTACAATAGATTTAGATGTAACATTCGAGGAGTTTATGTTAGATCCATTAAACCCATTAGGAGAAGGTGTTATTAATAATATTAGAGGTTTAGTTTCAGGTTTTGCAAATGTTAGAGGAAGCTTAAAAAAACCAGCAATTTATGGAGAGTTAATGCTCGATAGGGCAGGTTTGTCTATTCCGTACCTTAATGTAGATTATGGTTTTGATTTTGATTCTAAAGTGTCGCTTAGAGGTCAGCAATTCATTTTTAATAATGTCGCTATGACAGATTCTAAGTACTTTTCTAAAGGAAACTTAAATGGTTTTATTGCCCACGATAATTTTTCAGATTGGAAATTAGGATTAGAATTGACTACAGACCGACTTTTAGTTTTAGATACAGAAGAGTCGGAAGATGAATTATATTATGGTACCGGATTTATTTCTGGTAAAGCAGAAATAAAGGGGCCAACTCAACAGTTAGTCATTAAAGTTATAAATGGAAGGACAGAAGCTGGAACCGAGTTTTTTATACCTTTAAATGATTCAGAAAGCTTTGGTGATAATTCTTTTATCCATTTTTTAAGCCCAGAAGAGAAAGCAACGAGATTAAAAGGTGAAATTACAGAGCAGATAGAAATTAAAGGGTTAGTGTTAGATTTCGATTTAAATGTTAATGAAAATGCAACCATAGAAATTGTAATAGATAAAGAAGCTGGAAGTACCATTAAGGGAAAAGGTGTAGGTGGATTAAACTTTTTAATCAATACTAATGGAACCTTCAATATGTGGGGAGATTTCGTTGTGTTAGAGGGGTTTTATAATTTTAAATATGGTGGTTTTGTAGAGAAGAAATTTAAAGTAGAACAAGGAGGTAGTATTGTTTGGGAAGGTGATCCTATGGGGGCTGAAATTAACTTAAAAGCACTTTATGCAGGTAATGCAAACCCTTCAGTTCTTTTAGATAATCCTATTAATCAAAGTATTGATGTTGAAGTTGAAATTCATTTAACCGGTAAATTAGAACAACCAGACCCTCAATTTGCATTTAGATTTCCAAACGTAAGTTCTACTGTGAAATCCGAGTTAGAATATAGGCTTTCTTCAAAAGAGGAACGAGACAATCAAGCCTTAATATTTTTAATGTCTGGTGGATTTTCAAGTGGAGTTACGGGAGCTAATTTTACAGGTACCATTTCAGAACGACTCACAGGAATCGTTAATAGCCTCTTCGGAACCAGTAATGGGAATTTAGATGTTGGTTTTGATTTTGAAATAGGTCAAGATACACCAGAATTACAAACGGATAATAAAGTAGGTGTTACACTTCAAACAAAAATTAGTGATAAGATTTTGGTTAACGGTAAAGTTGGTGTACCTTTTGGCAGTGCAAGTCAGACAGTTATAAGTGGTGATGTTCAAATAGATTTGTTGTTGAACGAAGACGGAACATTAAGAGCCAAAGTATTTAATAGAGAAAATAGTATTAGAAATTTTGGTGAAGAAATAGGCTATACACAAGGTGTAGGACTATCATATAATGTAGAATTCGATTCATTTAAGGAATTGCTTCAAATTATCTTTTCAGGAAAAAATAAAAAAGTTAAAACTGGAACTCAAGAAAAAGAAAAAAAGGAGCCAGAAGATAATGACTTTTTACCTGCTTACATGACAATAAAAGAAGAAAAAAAGGAAACTAAAGAATGAAATATCTAAATAAGTTACTTTTTTTTTGAATACTTATTAACGAAAACGATTGAATTGATTTTCGGCTGAGTTTTTTATGATATTAGTCAGTTTTATCTATAGATTCTTTCTTAATTTTACTGTAAATAAATTAGACAATGCTACAAACAATTAAAAAAATAGGTGTTTTAACTTCGGGAGGAGATGCACCAGGCATGAATGCTGCTATTAGATCAGTAGTAAGAACTTGTGCATTTCATAACAAAAAATGCTACGGCATTTATAGAGGTTATGAAGGTATGATAGATGGGGATTTTATTGAAATGGATGCAAGAAGTGTAAAAGGGATTATTAACAAAGGTGGTACCGTTTTAAAATCTGCAAGATCTAAAGCTTTCAGAACTGTTGAAGGTAGAAAAAAAGCATATGAACAATTAAGAAAAGCAGGTATCGACGCTTTTGTTGTTATTGGTGGAGATGGTAGTTTTACTGGTGCAATGGTTTTTAATAAAGAATTTAATTTTCCTGTTATGGGAATTCCTGGAACTATCGATAATGATATTTTCGGTACAACACATACACTAGGTTATGATACAGCTCTAAATACAGTTGTAGAAGTTGTAGATAAAATTAGAGATACTGCAAGTTCACATAACAGATTATTCTTTATTGAAGTAATGGGGCGTGATGTAGGGCATATTGCTGTAAATGTAGGCGTAGGTGCTGGTGCTGAAGAAATCTTAATTCCTGAAGAAGATTTAGGTTTAGATAGGTTATTAGAATCTTTACGTCGTAGTAAAGCATCTGGTAAATCTTCTAGTATCGTTATTGTTGCTGAAGGTGATAAAATCGGTAAAAATGTTTTTGAACTTAAGGATTATGTTGATGAAAACATGTCTGAATACGAAGTACGTGTATCTGTTTTAGGACATATGCAACGTGGTGGTTCTCCATCTTGTTTTGATCGTGTATTAGCAAGTAGAATGGGAGTTAAAGCCGTAGAAAGTTTAATTACAGGAAAAAGTAATTATATGGTTGGTCTAAAAAATGATATCATGGAATTAACTCCATTTGACCAAGCAGTAAAAGGAAAATCAAAAATAAACAAGGAACTTTTAAGAGTTTCTGATATCATGTCAATTTAAGAACAAATAAAAATTAATATAAAAATAAAGTAATGGCAAATTTGAAATTAGGAATCAACGGATTCGGTAGAATTGGAAGAATAGTATTTAGAGCAACAGTAAAACGTAGCGATGTAGATGTTGTAGCGATCAACGATTTATTAGACGTTGAGCATTTAGCATACTTATTAAAGTATGATTCTGTTCATGGAAGATTTGACGGAACTGTTGAAGTAAAAGATGGGCATTTAGTTGTAGACGGAAAAACAATTCGTGTTACTGCAGAAAAAGATCCAAAAAGTCTTAAATGGGACGAAGCTGGTGCAACTGTTGTAGCAGAATGTACAGGTATTTTTACAACTTTAGAAACGGCTCAATATCATATTGATGGTGGTGCTAAAAAAGTAGTTATTTCTGCACCAAGTAAAGATGCTCCAATGTTTGTAATGGGAGTAAACGATGATAAATTAACTGCTAGTGACGTAATTGTTTCTAACGCATCTTGTACAACTAACTGTTTAGCTCCAATTTCTAAAGTAATTGAAGATAACTTTGGTATTGAAGAAGCTTTAATGACAACGATTCATGCTGCAACTTCTACACAATTTACTGTAGATGCTCCATCTCGTAAAAACTACCGTTTAGGTCGTTCAGCTCTTAACAACATTATTCCAAGTTCTACAGGTGCTGCAAAAGCAGTAGGTAAAGTAATTCCAGAATTAGACGGAAAACTTACAGGTATGGCTTTTAGAGTACCAACTGTAGATGTTTCTGTAGTAGATTTAACAGTTAAAACTAAAAAAGAAACAACTTTAGCTGAGATTAAAGCTGCTATGAAAAAAGCTTCAGAAGGATCTATGGCAGGTGTTTTAGGTTATACTGAAGACGCTGTAGTTTCTCAAGATTTTGTAAGTGAAGAAAGAACTAGTGTTTTTGATGCTGATGCTTCAATTGAATTAAATTCTACATTCTTCAAGTTAATCTCTTGGTATGATAACGAATTTGGTTATTCTAATAAATTAGTTGATTTAGCTCAAAAGGTAAATAACCTTTAAGACATATTATTAATTCTGAAAATTCCGTAGAATTATGATTTGTCATAAACTACGGAATTTTTATTTATATACATTATCATGATTTTAATAACAGATGGTGGTTCTACAAAATGCGATTGGATTGCAATAGATAAAAATGGTAAGCAAGCCGTTGATAAAATAAGAACCAAGGGTTTAAACCCTGCAATAGTTGCAGAGAAAAAAATCAATAAAATTATAAAAAAGAGTGATGAGTTAATGGCTATTGCCAAAGATGTAACTCATGTTTATTTTTATGGCGCAGGTTGTGGTACTGAAAAACCGAGACTCTTATTAAAATTTATATTAGAAAATTATTTTGTAAACGCAAAAGTAGAAGTTAGAGAAGATACTTATGCAGCTGTTAGAGCGTGTATAAATTCTAATGATGAAGCTGCCGTAGTTTGTATATTAGGTACAGGTTCAAATTGTAGTTATTTTGATGGTGCTAATTTAAATCAACGTGTAGCTAGTCTTGGCTTTATTTTAATGGATGATGCCAGTGGGAATTATTTTGGTAAACAATTAATAAGAGATTATTACTTTAATAAAATGCCCGATACTATAAGTGTTGCCTTTGCTCACAAACATAGTTTAGACGCAGATTACATTAAATATAATTTATATAAGCAAACGAATCCTAGTGCATACTTGGCAGATCATGCTGAATTTATGTTTATAAATAAAGATTCAGAGTATATAAGTAATCTTATAGCTAAGGGTATTCGTCTATTTGCTGAAAATATGATTCTTCAATATAAAGAAGAATTAGAAACAGGAATTCCTGTACATTTTGCTGGTTCTATTGCTTATTTTGCTCAAGAAGAAATTAAGGCAGTTGCAGAAGAATTAGGATTTAAAATCGGTAATTTTGTAAGACGACCAATTGAAGGATTAGTCAATTATCATATAAATAATCTTTAATATGGAAATAGCAATTATAGCACACGATGGTAAAAAAGCTGAAATGGTTCAGTTTTTAAACCAACACAATGAGATTTTACATAAAAAAGGAATTAATTTAATTTCAACAGGTACAACTGGAGAAAAAGTAATTAAAGCTGGTTTTAGTGTTCATGCATTAATGTCAGGTCCTTTAGGTGGTGATGCTCAGATTGCAGCTAGAGTAGCTGAGGGTAAATGTAATATGGTTTTATTTTTTAGAGATCCATTAGATCGTCATCCTCACGAACCAGATATACTTATGCTAATGAGATTGTGTGATGTACATAATGTACCACTTGCTACAAATCCTGCATCAGCAGATTTATTAGTGAAAGCACTTTAATTTTTAATAACCTGTTAATAAAACTAGTGAAAGCTGTTGTAAAACTTAGATATTGGTTATATCTTTGTAGCTGTAAAACGTAAACGAAACAAGAATTATGTTCGAATTTGATCAATACTTAGGATTTTTAGCATTTTTAACCATATTAACTATTGGATTTTGGTTATTGATTTTCCTTTTAACATTTGTAGTACCTTACTGGCTTGTAGGTGCATCAATGGAACGTTTAAAAGAAATTAAAGAAGAAAAGAAAGCGAAACGTCAAGGTATTACACTAGAATAAGCTTTCATTATATATTAAGCATAAAAAAAGAGCGCATTTTGCGCTCTTTTTTTTATACCTTTTTTCTAATCGTTATAATAATATTCAAGATGATGATTAGCTTTTTCTAATAACTCTTTAGCAATTTTATGCTGTTCTTCAAAGGTTTCTAAATCTGTACCTTTACAGATACCATAGGAGTAATGGTATTTTAATAACTCTATATCTATTGAAGATATTTGGTCAGAACCCTTATAGCAATTAGAAAATAGACTTGTGCAATCTAATTTTTCAATAACATAAAATTGCCCTAATGCTTTAAAAAATGTTTGTTTTACCTTATTATGTAATAGTTTTTTATTAAATAATTGCATTCGGTTTATTTCTAAATTACATTGATATAAGCGCTGTCTTCCATCCCAATTGATATAATATCCGCTTCCATTCCATTTTTTTATTCTGGGCTCAAATTTATATTCTGAGTTTTCATTTATTTCATAAATAAAAAAGTTAGAAGCAGTTCTTTCTTTTACTTCATAAATTGTTAAAGAATCTATTTTAGAGCTTATGCTTTTTGCAAATTCTAATAATTCTTTTTTTAAATTCTTATCAACTGATTTATCAAAAAAAAGTTTAATATCTTCTTTCCAATATTTCATTTTGATATTTTCTGTACTCTTATTTTTGTTAAATACAACATCTGTATAGAGATCTAAAAAAATGGAATCTCTTTGCTCGTATGGAACTTTAATAGAGTTTGGTAGTTTATCTTTAGTTAATAATACTAAGGTGTCTGAGTCTTGGAATTTTAAAGATAAAGAATCTTCTTTTGTTAAATTACCATGCAATTTTTTATATTCATTTAGCTTCATATAATGCATCATTCTAACTGATATATTTGTAGAATCTTGAGAAAAAGATAACTTACAGATTAAGCAAAATAATATTATAATTGATATTTTGATGTCAGTTTTATGTATCATAATTTAATGATTACGTTATCTGTAAATTCATTCTTTTCAATGTAAGCAGAAATTATTTTTTCGAATTTATTCAGATTTACTTTTTGGTCAAACTTGTTTTTGTAATGAAAGTTTATTAAATCTATATCCATTTTAGTCAGATTTTTATTTACAGTATAACAACTGGATAAAAAATTATTACACTTTAAAGAATCACTTAAATGAAATATACCTAAAGAGCCAATGAAAAGTCTTTTTAATTTAATAATCTGCTCTTCTTTATTGTAGATACTTTCAAGGTTTATTCTTAAAACACCACTATATATATGATTTAGTCCATTTGACTGTAAATTATAACTAATAGATCTTTTGGTGTTGATATTAGGGTGAAGTTCTTCCTTATTTTTAGAATTAGTGATATAAATAAAATAATTAGATGCTTCTTTTTTATTTACAATATTAATTTGAACAGAATCTATATTTGTATTTATCTCATTTATAAGACTTGTTAATTCTTGCTTTAAGTATTTCGGTACTTTTTTATGAAAAAATAAATTTATGGGTGAGTTCCATAGTTTAATTTCATACTTTTTATAAGAATAATTATTCCTTTTTTCTTCGTTACCAAAAACAATATTTTTGTATTCTTTTAATAGATTGTCATTAATTTCTCCATAGCTTAAGTTAAAAACATCTTTATTTTTACTACTAACTACAACTAAAGTATCATTCTTTAAAATGATTGTATTTTTCGTTTTTAAAGAATCTTTTTGAATATTGCCTTCATATAAGTTGACACTCTGATAGTTTCTTAAAATTTCTAAGTCTGTCTCTTGAGAAAAACTAGATATTGAAATAGTACTAAGAATGCAACATAAAATAATTTTCTTCATAATTTACACTTGTAAAACTCCCATATTAAAAGGTTTTTCAATAGGAGCGTGGTTAGCGGCTTCAATTCCCATAGAAATCCATGTTCTAGTATCTAATGGATCAATAACACCATCAGTCCAAATTCTAGAAGCGGCATAATAAGGTGATACTTGGTCATCGTATCTCGATTTTATTTTATTAAATAATTCATCTTCTTTCTCTTTAGTAATCTTTTCTCCTTTTTTCTTAAGGGAAGCGGTTTCAATTTGTAATAAAACTTTAGCAGCAGAATTACCACTCATTACAGCGAGTTCTGCACTAGGCCAAGCAGCAATCAATCTTGGGTCATAAGCTTTTCCGCACATGGCGTAATTACCTGCACCATAACTGTTTCCTAATATAATAGTAAATTTTGGAACTACAGAATTACTTACTGCATTTACCATTTTAGCACCATCTTTTATAATTCCAGAATGTTCAGATTTACTCCCTACCATAAACCCTGTAACATCTTGAAGAAAAACTAATGGAATTTTTTTCTGATTACAATTCGCTATAAATCGCGTGGCTTTATCAGCTGAATCGTTATAAATAACACCTCCAAATTGCATTTCACCTTGCTTATTTTTAACTAACTTTCTTTGATTAGCTATAATACCAACAGCCCAACCTTCAATTCTAGCGTAAGCTGTAATAATAGTTTTTCCGTAATCTTGTTTATATTCATCAAATTCAGAATCATCAACCAAACGTTTTATGATCTCTTTCATGTCATATTGGTCAGCTCTACTTTTGGGAAGAATACCAAATATGTCATCAGGATTTTCTTTTGGTTTTTTAGATTCAGCTCTATTGTAACCCGCTTTGTCAAAATCTCCAATTTTATCAACGATAGACTTTATTTTATCTAACGCATCTTTATCATCTTTAGCTTTATAATCTGTAACACCAGAAATTTCGCAATGTGTGGTCGCTCCACCTAAAGTTTCATTATCAATAGACTCTCCAATAGCCGCTTTAACAAGGTAACTTCCGGCTAAGAAAATACTAGCAGTTTTATCAACAATTATGGCTTCGTCACTCATTATTGGTAAATAAGCGCCTCCTGCAACACAACTCCCCATAATAGCAGCAATTTGTGTAATTCCCATACTGCTCATTATGGCATTATTTCTAAAAATACGTCCAAAATGTTCTTTATCTGGGAAAATTTCATCTTGCATTGGTAGAAATACACCAGCGCTATCCACTAAGTAAATGATAGGTAAGCGGTTTTCTATCGCTATTTCTTGTGCGCGTAAATTCTTTTTTCCTGTAATAGGAAACCAAGCACCTGCTTTTACTGTAGCATCATTAGCAACTACTATACATTGCTTTCCTTTTATGTAACCCATTTTTACCACAACACCACCAGATGGACAACCACCGTATTGTTCATACATTCCTTCTCCTGCAAAAGCACCTATTTCTATAGATTTTGCATTAGTATCTAAAAGGTAGTTCACACGTTCGCGTGCAGTCATCTTACCTTTAGCCTTATGCTTTTCAATACTTTTTTCGCCACCACCTAATTTTACTTTTACCAATCGTTTTTTTAAATCGGAAAGTAAAAGTTTATTATGATCTTCGTTTATGTTGAATTTGATATCCATTGCGCAATATTGTTTTGCACGAATTTACAAAAAACGTTTTGATGTTTCGAAAGTGATTTTTAATACCTGAAAATTTATGATTTGGAACACAAATAGTGGTTTTGTATTTTTAACATTAAATAAAATAAGTAAAATGAAACATATTATAGTCTTTGCAGGAAGCAATAGTACGACTTCGATTAATAAACAATTAGCAATTTACGCTTCTCAGCTCGTTGATGAAGTAAAGGTTTCTGTGCTCGATTTAAATGATTTTGAAATGCCCATATTTAGTACTGATAGAGAAGAAAAATCTGGTTTTCCAGAACAGGCTATAAACTTTGTTAATTACATTAAAAATGCAGACGGTATTATTGCGTCTTTAGCAGAACATAATGGTGCATATTCTGCAGCATTTAAAAATGTGTTTGATTGGGCTTCTAGAGTTGAACAAAAAACCTTTTTAGATAAACCAATGTTGTTAATGGCTTCATCTCCTGGAGCAAGGGGAGGAGCTACGGTATTAGAAATGGCTTTAGAGCGTTTTCCTAGACATAGTGCTAATATTGTTTCTAAATTTTCTTTTCCTCTATTTTATGATAATTTTTCTGAAGGAAAGATTACAAATGAAAAGCTAAATAATGAACTATTAGAACAAATTAAAACGTTTAGTAATAGTCTTTAAATGATATGGATTTAATGCCTAAATTATAAAAACAAAAATCAAGTTTATTATACTCATAAGATTGTTATATAGGCTATATCACTTATTTTTAGAGAGTGGATGAATTTAAAAACTTAGTAAAAGCATCATTCTTTTTAGGTTAATTTTGGTTTATTTCACGATATTTGTAAACTAACTAAATATTAAATAAGGATTGACTATGGCAATGAATAAAAACACAGTATTGGCTTGGGCTACATGGATAATGGTATTTGTAGGATGCGGATTGATTGCCTTAGGTGCATTTAGATACGATGATGTTGCAGGTTGGGGATTTGCAGCTGTTGGAGGAGGATTCTATTGTATAGCATGGGTTTTTAATGCTCTAAAAGGTCGTATGTAAGCCGTATTGAATATTATAGTAATGTTTAACTTTACAAAAAATTACAAAGAATTATGAGTGATGATAAAAAAGTGATTTTCGCTATGTCTGGTCTAACTAAGACTTTTCCTGGAGCGAATACACCTGTTTTAAAAAATATATACTTAAGCTTCTTTTATGGTGCCAAAATTGGTATTCTAGGACTTAATGGATCTGGTAAATCTACATTATTAAAAATTATTGCTGGAGTAGATAAAAATTATCAAGGTGATGTGGTTTTTCAACCTGGTTACTCTGTTGGGTACTTAGAACAAGAACCTAAATTAGATGATGATAAAACTGTAATGGAAATTGTTAGAGAAGGTGCAGCTGAAACCGTTGCAATTCTTGATGAATATAATAGTATTAATGATCAGTTTGGTTTAGAGGAGGTTTATAGCAATCCAGATAAAATGGAAAAGCTTATGAATCGTCAAGCGGAACTTCAAGATCAAATTGACGCATCTAATGCTTGGGAATTAGATACCAAATTAGAAATCGCTATGGATGCTTTAAGAACTCCAGACGGTGATAAGAAAATTGGTGTGCTTTCAGGTGGTGAACGTCGTCGTGTTGCTTTATGTCGCTTATTACTACAAGAACCAGATGTTTTATTATTAGATGAACCTACTAACCACTTGGATGCAGAATCTGTACATTGGTTAGAACATCATTTAGCACAATATAAAGGAACCGTAATCGCTGTAACACACGATAGATATTTCTTAGATAATGTTGCTGGTTGGATTTTAGAGTTAGATAGAGGTGAAGGGATTCCTTGGAAAGGAAATTATTCTTCTTGGTTAGATCAAAAATCTACACGTATGGCTCAAGAAAGTAAAACTGCTTCTAAGCGTCAAAAAACATTAGAACGAGAGCTAGACTGGGTACGTCAAGGAGCAAAAGGACGTCAAACAAAACAAAAAGCACGTTTAAAGAATTATGATAAGTTAATGAGTCAAGATCAAAAACAACTTGATGAAAAACTTGAAATCTATATTCCTAATGGTCCACGTTTAGGAACAAATGTTATCGAAGCTGCTGGTGTTGCTAAAGGTTATGAAGATAAATTGTTATATGACGATTTAAAATTTAATCTTCCTCAAGCAGGTATTGTAGGTGTTATTGGTCCCAATGGTGCTGGTAAAACTACAATCTTCAGAATGATAATGGGGGAGGAAACTCCTGATAAAGGTGAGTTTAAAGTGGGTGAAACCGCTAAGATTGCTTACGTTGATCAGAAGCATTCTAATATAGATCCTGAAAAAACAATTTGGCAAAACTTTAGTGATGAGCAAGAGTTGGTAATGATGGGCGGAAAAGAAGTAAATTCTAGAGCTTATTTAAGTCGATTTAATTTCTCAGGAGGTGAGCAAAACAAGAAAGTTAAATTGCTTTCTGGTGGTGAACGTAACCGTTTACACCTTGCTATGACGCTTAAAGAGGAAGGTAATGTATTACTTTTAGATGAGCCAACTAACGACCTGGATGTTAATACATTGAGAGCATTGGAAGAAGGGCTTGAAAACTTTGCTGGTTGTGCCGTAGTAATTAGTCATGATAGATGGTTTTTAGATAGAATATGTACACATATTTTAGCGTTTGAAGGAGATTCTCAAGTCTATTTCTTTGAAGGTGGATTTAGTGAATATGAAGAAAATAAAAAGAAACGTTTAGGTGGAGATTTAATGCCAAAACGAATTAAGTATAAAAAATTAGTGAGATAATATTTTCAACTTATTATAGAAACAAAAAAGTCAGCAAATTGCTGACTTTTTTGTTTCTATAAATTTTCTTTCTTGTTTTCTAAACGTTTTATTTTAGCTTTTAATTTTCGAGATTTAAGATAAAGCAATAACCATAAAATAAGTATTGTTATTAAACCTATTGATAATACGCTAATCATCTTATCTGAATAAGAGGAATTAGATATAGTTCTCGTTCTAAGTATAAAATTTAATACCATAATTAATTGATGAGTTTAGTTATCTCCGTAAAGGTGGCCTCCTGTAAAATCCTTATAAGTTTCATCAATATCTTTAAAGGCATTCGATTCCATTAATTTTTTATTCTCAATCTTAAGTTTATGCATTTTTATAATTGCTACAAGTATAAAAACTAAAAATATAGAGGCAACGATGATTAAGATCATAGTCAGTTCTGATGTCGTCACAACTAAAGGCTTGATGAGTGAAATATTAAGCATCGAATTCGTATTTAGATATTGGGGTCTATATTATACTGCTAATATAAATAAAAACTGAATGTTAAGTGCTTAATATTAAATTATTTGGAGGGGAATAGGTTAAATTACACCGATTAACCAACTGTTTAATCCGATAAAACACACTGTTTTTAAGCTAAATTCAACGTTTTTGTAAACTTATTAACAAATTTATTTTTTTTTGTTAATACCAATCTAAAAAGATAACTTCTATAGATTTATCACCTTCATTTACCAAAGCTTTAAATTTATTAATATCACTTAAACCTTCCGTTCCTCTATAATGATAAGGATATACTTTTTTTGGTTTAAAATCTAACACAGCACTTGCTGCACTTTCTACAGGCATTGTATATGGTAAATTCATACAAACAAAAGCGATATCAATATTTTTTAGATTTCGCATTTCTGGGATGTCTTCTGTATCACCAGAAATATAGATACGTTCATCATTTACAGTTAATAAATAGCCATTTCCTCTGCCTTTAATGTGAAATTTTAAAGCCTCTTCTCTAAGATTATACATGGGGATAGCTTCAATATTTATCCCTTCAAAATCAAAAGAATCATCATTTTTTAAGGTTATAATTTTAGAAGCAATACTATCTGATAATTTTTCTACAACCGCAGCTGGTGCAATAAGTGTTGCTTTAGACATGTCTATTCCTTCTAAAGTTTCAAGGTTTAAATGATCACCATGAATATCTGTAATCAATATTAAAGTTGGTGTTTTTTGTCCTTCAAAAGCTTCTGCTCCACCAGTTGGGTCAACATAGATCGTTTCATTTTCTGTCTCTAAAACCATTGTTGCATGAGAGATAGGGATGATTTTTAACGAAGATTTGGTTGGTGTTGGTTTTACATTTGTTTCTGTTATAGTGGTGGTTGTAATTTCTTTTTTAGTATCATTTTTACAATTAAAAGTAGTTGTGATAATACCTAGTAATAAGATGTGTGTCAGTGTTTTCATGTTATTTTTGGTTTTTTATAAAGATATTGATTCTGCATTAAAAACGATCAGAGTGTAACATTTTTATAACATTAGCTACATATAATTAGTAAGTAAAGTTTTTATAATCATAAAATTTACCGAAATTGTTAACCTAAAACTATTCAACCTTAAAACTACCAAAATATGTCTGATGATTTTGATTTATTAGAAACCAACTCACAAGAAAAAACTGAGAAAGTCGATGTTAACTGGGGTAAAGCCATAGACCAAATGAAGTCTAAGCTTGCTCAGGAAGATGATCCCGAAAGTCGTCAGAAAATATTGAATGCAACGTTAGATAATGTTGTAGATATGGCAGAAAAAGACCGTTCTACCTTATTAGATGCTATTAAAGACTTAACAGATTATCAAGATGAAGTGGGAATTATGTTCGAAGGTTTTTCGGCATTAAATGCTTCAGAGCAAAAAGTAATAGATGATGCTATTAAACGTTTAGAGCGTGCTAAAGTAGAGCTTGAAGATGCTAATAATAAACCAGATACATGGTGGAATAACCTGTGGGGAAGAAAAAGCAAAATTAGCGATGCAGAAGCAGAACTTAAAAATGCACAAAAAACACGTGATGCAGCAGATAATGAAGCAAAAGCGATGTTTCAGCAGCGTATTGAAACTGCAGATATTCAGACTTTATTAAATGAATTGTCATTTAAGAGTCAGGCAGCTATCAAACGTTTAAAAGATAGAGAAGTAGAAATTAAAGAAGTTGAAGAAAGTCTTAAAACAGCTATTGTAGACGCTTCTAATAATCACACAAAAGCACTTCAAAAGAAAAAAGAAGTAGAGGATAAGCTGGAAACGGAATATGCTTTATTAAAACAAGCACGTCAGGCTTTAGAAGAAGTATCGGATAAGCAATCTACAGAATACTCTGATGCATTGAGTAAAGTGACTACTTTAGAGCAAAAAGTAGAGGAGTTAGAAGGGCTTAAAAATGCTTACACTACGCTTGCAGCTTCAAAAGATAGTTTTGTACACAAGCATAATTTAACGATTAAAGTATTAACGTCGTTACGTAGTAATTTACAAACACATCGCGCAAAATTAAAGAGTGATACAGACGAGCGTCTTAAGTATTATGATGGTTATGTTGTGGCTTTAAAAGCACGTACAGATCAAGAATTTGCAGCAATACTAGAACATTTAGGGGTTAAAACAGATGAGCACATTGGTGAAACGTTAGCAGCAATGCATACCGCAAGTGCTCGTGCACGTCAAGAAATGATGGATAATATTCCTGTGCACGAAAAAGTGATGCAAGGTGTTTACGGAAGTTATGCTGAAGCGTTGCAAGAAATTAGAGAGAAGGATAAATCTATTCAGAAGAATTTTGCAGAGCGTTACGGCATTGATATGAAAGAAATTTTTGAAGATTACTACGCAGCAGATGCAAATGCTCCTTCAGGAGATACAGCAGGAAAACCAGCTAGTGCACCAAAACCAGCATCTACTGAAGATGATTTGTTAGGGTAATTTAATAATAGCGTTACCTACTTTTGTTTTAAAGGCAAAAGTAGGTTAGGCTTTCCATTATATCTTTTTTAAGAAAAAGAAAAAAGGATGCCGTTTTTTGGGGAAAGTAATCATGAGAACAATAGAAATGAGAAATT
Organism: Winogradskyella sp. HaHa_3_26; assembly: GCF_019278425.1. Classification (NCBI taxonomy): domain Bacteria; kingdom Pseudomonadati; phylum Bacteroidota; class Flavobacteriia; order Flavobacteriales; family Flavobacteriaceae; genus Winogradskyella; species Winogradskyella sp. HaHa_3_26. The sequence goes on from NZ_CP058981.1 coordinate 3,654,839, forward strand.
AATTCTTAACGCGTTTACTCGAGCTCAAAAAAGGAAGAATAATTCTCAAGAAAGATAAAATTTAATAATTAAAACATAAGTAAGGTTATGACTAATAGAGGGTTATTGCTATTCGTAATTGTTTTTTTTGCAATTAATTCAATTGTGAGTTATTTTTTATTTTATGAAAAAGATATTATTTCAACTTTATCTGTTTCTGCAGTTTCTTCTTTTTTCCTTTTCTTGATTTTTATTGTAAAGCGTAAATGGGATATAAAACAAAAAAATGATTTTAGAATAAAATAGATTATGAATAAAACGTTTCTTTTTTCAGTGATTGTCATTTTAATTTCTATTGGCTCTATAATTTTTATTATTCACACCAATGATCATGAAGAATGTGAGTTAAAAACGGAAATCAATTATGGCAAAAATGGAGAGAAAATTGTTTCCGAAATTCATATATGTAAAGAAAAGTATAATCTTTAAAAAATGTATTCATAACATAACTTAGAGCTAACTGAATACAACCAACTGTTTACTAAAAATGATCGTTACACCTTTAGATTCCGCAATTTTAGATTCCAAAGAGCAATACGTGTTCTATCATAAAATGATAGATTTCTCGCTCAAGGAACTCATTGTTGCGGTACAAGAAAAGCAAATATTAAATCAACAAGAATTACTCTTATTTAAGCAATACAGTGATTTGTTACTGTATTCTATAGAAGCTATGCGTGTAAAATACATGTATGACGACGAGGAAAATATGAAGGTTGATTTAACAGATTCTAGTTTTCCAAATTATTTAGAATTCCGTTATCTCTTTAACGATTTAGCTTTACGAGAAGATTACTTAGAAAAGCTCACAGGTATTGAAACACTAAAAGATGAATTCTTAGATACTTTAATGCGAAAAAAAGAGCCAATTCCGAAACGAAAACTCTTTCAAGCTGCATCCATAGTCTATTATTCTTCAGCTAAAAAGGAATATATTTTTAATCGTTTTGTACAAGGAAAGATTATACCAGCACCAGAAGGTTCTGTAGCAGAACATTTAGTAAGTTGGAGTTTCTATGATGTATCTCATAACCGACCGTTTGTTTGTTATATGTATTTTAATTACGATGGTAAAAATGTAGAAAGTTATAAAGATGAAATCTATGAAACCCTAAAAAATGTTGCAGATAGAGAAATGGCTTTCGATACCATGGCTTACGGAATAGATAAACGTTTACCAAAAGTATTTCCGAAGCTTATAAAACGTGTGGATTTAGGACCAATTCACAATGTATTTGCAAAGGACGAAAATAAATTAACGCATGCCATTTTGCAGAGTATAGCAAACAAAGAGATTCCGTTAGAATCTTATGCTATATCTCTTAAAATAGATGAATTAAAATCGAGTAGCGAATTTAAAGAAGGTAGCTTTTTTAGTAAACAAACCTTTCAACGCTGGGATGCTATGTATAGGCAGCGTTATATTTTTGCACCACATCGTATCATTCAAATGCTATACAATAAAACACCTGAAATTATGAATAAGTTGGCGATGTCACCAGTTCAAGTAAGCAGTATCCAGTCTTCAGTTTTCAGTAATGAAAAGTAAAAAAGAATATGTCATTTAAAACATTATTGGCTTATCAAAAAGGATTCGAGTTAGCAATGGAAATATTCCAATTGACTAAAGATTTTCCTAAGTCTGAAATGTTTGGTTTAACATCACAAATGATTAGGTCAAGTAGATCTGTATGTTCAAATATTGCTGAAGGTTATCGAAAACGGCAATATGAAAAGCATTTTAAAAGTAAATTATCGGATGCAGATAGTGAAAATTCTGAAACACAATTATGGTTAGATTTTGCTTTAGCATGTGGATATATAACAGAAATTAAGAAACAAGAATTACAATATAAAAGCGAAGAAATAGGAAAACTTATCAATTATATGATCAAGAACCCTAATAAATTCGGATTATAAAATATAAATAAGTCCGAGATAAGCCTCAACAGTAAGCACTGAAGACTGCATACTAAGGACTGAAGACTATAAAAATATGGAACACAACTCAACTTTTCCTATAAAACAAAATGAACTCGATATGCTTCGTGATGAAGCTACCACTTATTTAAAATCTATTCAGTGGGAGCAGAGTCAACGTGCAAAAAGCAAAGATAATGATGCTAAAGACGAATCTATTCTTTTGTATTTATCGCGAGCCAATAATGGAAGTAATGTTAATGTAACTTCCGTTTCTAAAACTATTTTGGCACTAAAGAAACGTTTATTGCCAGAATCTGTTGCACTTCCTATTTTCTTAAACCAAACTTTATATGCCGTTCAAGAAGGGATTGTGCTAGGAACTTGGATCAAGGATTCTTATTACGATGCTTCAGGATTATCAAGTTTAAGTGAAAATAAATCCGCTTTAGATAGTTCAGGAAGACGTGAGTACGAAAGTAAAATGCATACGTCAACAGCATTTATGTTGTTTTCAATAGCTTATAAAATTTTACACGATTTAAAACCTCATGCTTCTGAAGATTTATCAGTAATGAAGCAGAAATTTGCAGGAATTCCTGAAGTGTCCTTTTTAACACCTTTAAAAGGAATTTCTTGCCAGTTATTTTATTATGATAAATATTTAGGTCATCCAGAGATTATTAAATCAGATAGAGATGTTTTAGATTTTACAGTGGTTTATTTTGAAGCTTTAATTGAAGAAATTCAATTACGTAAAAGCACTTTAGAATACACGGAAACTATTGTAGATAGAACCTATAAGCTCGAGAAATCAGAGTTTGCTATTTCAGGTTGGGATAATGCTTTTTCAGGAACCGCAAAGAGTATTGAATTCAATAAAATTCAGTTCGAACAAATTGTAGGAAACAAAGATGCTAAACATTTTGGCCGCCGTTTAACCGAGCGTATGTTAAGCTATGATTTTGAAGCAAAGAAAAATCCGTTTCAAGAATTAGGAGGATTTATGCCTGTATTTATGGGGTACGGAATTCCAGGAACAGGAAAAAGTATGCTGATTGCTGCCATTGCAACACGATTAAAAGAACATGCCGATAATTTAGACATTCCGTTTTTGTTTCACCCTATGCCAGATACTTTAATTAGTACGTTTCAAGGTGGTTCTGCCGAAAAAATGGTAGAATGGATGAAACCTTTACAAGATCCAACTAAATTAATTTTTGCACCTATAGATGATGCTGAAAATAATTTACAAGAACGAACCTCTCAAGGTGTTTCTGCTGGTGTGAAAGAAGTTATTGGTGTCTTTTTAAGATATACAGAAGGTGCTTATGCCGTTAATTATGGAAATAGCTCAATTGGGTTATTTACCAATTTACCTGAGATGTTAGATAAAGCCGTGATTTCGCGTGTGCAAGGTCGTTTTAAAATTGATGGTGCACGTTCTGAACACGATTTTGTAGATCAAGATTATATTTGGTGGAAAAAATTACAAGATACGATGCCAGATTTTGTAAATATGAAGGATCCTGAAGTCTATAAATATTTATCAGAACAGGGCTTAGCTAATAGTATGGGGGAGATTTTAAATACTATTGATGTGCCTTCTGAAGCTCGTGTTCATGAAACTTTTGATAAGGTAGAAAAGCTTCATGAAACGACTGATCATATGTTTTATGCCGCATTATATAAAGAAATTCAGAAGATATTTCCATTTTTCTCTTCAAGAGATGTGCGTAATATTCAATCGGCAATTTCATTACGATTAACAGATTTTGATTTAGAACAAGATTGGTTTGAGCATCCTGAAAAGTATTTCAAAAAGAATTACGAAACTAAGTTTAATATGCTTCAAGAGTTGATGAAATCTAATATGAAAGGTTTAAACTTTTCAGATATAAGACGACAAGAAGTGATTCGTTATTTAGATAATGTTGCTACTATTGCAGATACCGATTTTAAACGTCAAGTAGATTCTAGAATAAACCAAATGAATATTGATAGTAAGGCTCGCGAGCTGTTTGGGAATAAGTAATAAATTAAAAAGTAGAAGTGCTCAGTTATTGTTAATCCAATATAACCAGGCATGAGTGAAGAGGAATCTCATGAAAAATTTAAAAAATATAAAAAGAACAAACCTTTCTAAGGATTGGGCTACTTTAGATAAAATTGATTACGAATACCAATTTAAAAATGGAGAATGGAAATCGATTTCAAGAGAGTGTTACAATCGTGGAGATGGAGCAGCAATATTTTTATATAATGTAGAAAAGGGAACTGTTATTTTAACCAAGCAATTCCGAATGCCAATTTATGAAAACACTAAAAGTGAAGGCATGTCTATTGAGGTTTGTGCTGGTTCTATAGAACATAGTGATAAGCCCTTAGCAACCATTCTTAGAGAAACAGAAGAAGAAGTTGGTTATAAAATTAGTGAGGCTAAAGAAGTGTTTAAAACTTACACTTCACCAGGTGCATTAACCGAAAAATTATTTCTTTATGTAGCAGAATATACCGATGCTTTAAAAATAAGTGATGGAGGCGGATTGGAAAGTGAAAATGAAGAGATTGAAGTATTAGAACTTCCGTTTTCTAAAGTTATCAGTATGATTGAAACCGAAGAAATTATTGATGCAAAAACAATTATGTTAGTACAGTATGCGCAAATCAATAAGTTGTTATAATAATTAGATTCCTGCTTTCTCAGGAATAACAAAAATAGTATTCCACTTTAGTGGAAAATGAAGATGGACAAATTAAAACAAGCTAATTTATTTAGAAGTGAACTAATTCCTGTTAGCGGAAAATTAGTAGATCGTTATAATAAATGCCTAAAAACTTTAGGGTTTACAGAAACCAATCTCAAGTCATTTTCTATTGACGGCGTAGGTTGGAGTCCTGAAGTTGCAGAAGAAAAGAAGAATATGCAATACCTTAATCAAGGTGAAGCTAATCCAAACGGAATTATAATTTCACCATTACAAAAAGGGAAACCAGTCTATTTGCCATTTCATTCTTTTGATAGAGAAATGATGAAATTAGTGTTTAAAACACATGGAGAAAAGATTAATGATATTACCCGGGACTCTGCAATTTGTATAGAATTTGATCAAAATATAGATGTGTTTTATGAGCCTTTAGACGTTTTAAAATATAAAGATGTTGCAATTACATTTAGGCTTATTGATAATTTAGAAGAAAAGCAAACAGAACAATTACAACTCGTTGATAAATTTAGAAATGGAAATAATTTTATTGATGAAGATATTCAGCAACAGTTACTAAATTCGGCTAAAACTTATGGAGATTTAAGAGCGCGAGATTTAAATATAGAGACTTTACATTTTACAACCAGTTCATTTTTTACTAGAGCTTTTGGAGGCGTGTATTTACTTCGCGATTTTATAAAACCAATCGTTATTTTTAAAGATGAAAAAAATTATAAAGAAGCCATCAAAGATACCATTCACGATGTATTGATTTATCACATTTCACAACCTGAGTTAGTCGCTAAGCTTAAAGACCACATTATTATTGAGTGCGATTTAGAATCTGTTATAACAACATCAAATTACGATCGTGTTAAAAAGTTTGAATTGGCACAGTTTCTTAAAGAAACAGAACATCCCATTCAAGCTATTTTAGATGATAAAGGCTTATTTAAAAGTTATTTAAATAAAATAGATATTAATGCTCGTAAGCAGGTTATGAGTGTCGAAATTTATCTCGAAAAATTAGAACGCAGTAATGCGTATAAGATTGAAGATATTGTAGAACAATCTTTTTACTTTGCGTTACATCAACCACATTCATCATTATCAGCAGAACATCGCGATTTAATTCATAAATTACTGATTAATATTGCACCAAAGGATATGTTATTCTTGTATTGGTATGATAAAGAGCAATTTTATAAGAGTTACGAAACTTGGGAAGATTCATTTAAAGATTGGGTAATTCAAAGAATAAGTAACAATATCTAAGTTTTTTAGACTAATATAATAAGAGTTAGTATTCTGTAATTAATTAATACGGAATCTAAAATATAAAACAAACAACCATGGGAATAGAACTTGTTATCTTCATCGCAGCCATTTTATTCGGAATCTTTCTGTATTGGAGAGAATCTAACGGTAATGGAGCATACCGTTTTTTAAACAAAATTGTGAATAGTAAAGAGTTGCAAATGAGTCCCGATAATCCCAAAGGATTTATTTATAAGCAAACCCTTTTGCCACGTATCATTTTTGTGGTAAGTTTCGTTTTAGTTGCTGCTTTGGTTGTTGAATTTTTAACGCCAATTTCTGTATTTAGCAGTTATAACGGCGTATCTGCTTTTGCATCTTTTGCTGTAGGAGCATTAATAGGAACTTATTTAGCAAGTTTTGTGATTAAAACAACCGAAGTTATAGAGGAACAAAGTGATTCTTTAGAAGATAAATTTGAGGATGTTGTAGAAAAAGGAAAAGACTTTCTTGAAGATTTAAAGGCAAGAGATTCAAAAGAAATTGAAGAACTAAAAGAAGATATTAATACAGAACCAAAGGTCGAAAAGCAAAGTGCACGTGACCGTTTAAAAGATAAGGGTCTTATGTAATAGATTCTTGAGAAATCAAGAATATCTAAGATGCTTAATAATAAAGAGGATTACAATTATTAATAAAAAATAGGAGATTCCTGTTGTTACAGGAAATTATATCATGATAAAATCATATTGGAAAAAAGGAGGGAAGCAAAAAGGAATTACCATTCTTGTAGTATTGCTACTAATAGTGTTATTATTCTTTTTTAGGGACGATTACCAACCCGTTTTATTATTTGTGCGTAAGTATATATTCATCATTTTAATGAGTGCTTTAGTGCTGTTTTTAGGCTTTCGTAAATTCAGGAAGTCTGCAAATGTTGGTGGCCGTTTAGGGATATTGGCGTTGTTAATTGTCTTCTTCGGAATTTTATATGTTGTGGGTTGGCATTATAAAATGTACGATTATATGAAAACGTACAATGTGTTTAATAGCATGGATAAAGTTGAAATCAATGAACTTCCATTAACACAAAACGAACGTATTCAACCCTTAAGAAATGTGTTTTCTATGGCGAATGAAAGTGTAGGAGAAACTAAAGATGTTTCGTTACCGCATTTAGTAAGAGTTGATGGTCAGAATAAGTGGACAATGGCCATTCAGCCAAGTGAAAAATATGTCATGCAACGTATTAATGATAATACGGAAGAATTATTTGCTGTGAGCAGTACCACACCATTTCCAAGGTTTTCAAACGAAAATCGTATTGATGTCACATTTTCTATAGGTGAATCTTTAAAGTTTAGTAGAAACACCTACAATGCAGTAGTGCAACGTTTTAATCCGTGGATGTTATTTAATCATGAGCCAAGTGATACATTTTACATGAAAAATGATTCAGGGCAATGGGTTCAAGTCGTGAGTTTGATTAAATGGAAAGGCTTCTTTTTTCCTTATCCAAGTTTTGGAGGTGTAATGATTATTGAAAATGGAGAACATGATTTTAATGATTATTTAGAACGTATTACTATAGGAAAAGGGACTTATGTGAGTCCTGAAGAAATTAAAAATTATCCGTTTTTGATGAAACAGAATACATTATCTGAAAAAGTATCGCAGTTAGAAGCAGAGTCTTTAAAATTTTTAGGTGGTTTTAGTGATCCATTACCATGGAATATGGAAACAGCAGTAAAAATTCCTTTAATGCCAAAAGATCAAAACCAACAACCTTATGTTACGGATTTTGATTTTTCAGATTCAAATTCTGATGCTTACAGCGGATTATATCATTGGTTTGGTTTAGAGCCTGTAGGAAATCAGCGTACCAGTTTAAGTTATAGTGTATTTGTACCAGCAGACGGATCAGGTAAGCTATATTATTACGATCACGCTTCAAAAAAGCAAGGTTACGCAGGTGTCTCTGCAATGCCTTTAAAGGTTAAGGAATCTCGAAAAGAATACGATTGGTCTGCAAGTACACCTGTGGAGTTTAGACCTTATATTAAGAATATTGCAGGAAGAAAACGTATGTTTTTCTTAGGAACAATATCGTCTATCAGCTCAACAGATGCACAACAATTTGATGGTTCTGCGACGCCAGATTTAGTTTTAATTGATAGTGAATACAGAGATGTTATTTGGATTGATGTAAAACACCCAAGTACTTGGGATGAGGAAGTTTATAATCAGTTAAATGAAGCTTGGAGAGCAAGTGAAGGCATTGGGTATTTTTATAAAGAAGTACCAAAAGTAGATGAAGATATTATAGAACAGCAGATAGATTCTATTAGTAGCATTCCAAAGGTAGAAGATAATTCTGATAAGATTAATGCCTTGCAACGTCAATTAGATTCATTGAAGGCTGCTAGTGGAAATTAAATCAAAAACAAAAAAGACTGCTTTTAAGCAGTCTTTTTTGTTTTATAAAATTATTAAATATCTTAATAAGAAAGAATGTTTTGTTCTATAAAAGTCCCCGTGCTTTAATCTCCAAATATTTATTAATGGTATTTATAGTTAAATTTTCTGGAGCAGTTAAAATAGATTGAATGCCGTGTTTTTGAAGTTCTTTAACCATCAAACGTTTTTCGAAAGCAAATTTTTCTGCTATCGTTTTATGATAAATAGATTGTAAATCTTCAGCATTTTCATTAATTATAATATCTAGTTCTGTGTTTTCAAATAAAACAACAACCAGCATGTGTTTTTTAGAAATGGCTTGTAAGTAAGGTAATTGTCGTTTTAAAGCACTAATATGTTCAAAATTGGTATATAATAAGAGAAGACTACGATGTGTTACTTTTCGTTTTAATTGTGCGTAGAGTAGACTAAAATCACTATCTGTAAACTGTGTATCAATATTATATAAAGTTTCTAAAATACGATTGAGATACGTTAATTTCTGAATGGCAGGTAAAAAAGCTTCTATCTTTTTTGAAAACGAAAGCATTCCTACTTTATCATGTTTTTTTAAGGCAACATTACTAAATGCTAATGTAGAATTAATGGCGTAATCTAACAGTTTTAATCCGTTAAATGGCATTTTCATTATTCTTCCTGTATCAATGATAGAGTAGATGGGTTGGGATTTTTCATCTTGAAACTGATTCACCATCAATTGGCCTCGTTTAGCTGTGGCTTTCCAGTTTACAGTTCTAAAATCATCGCCGTTAACGTATTCTTTTATTTGTTCGAATTCTGAAGTATTCCCGATTTTTCTAATCTTTTTTAGGCCAAATTCAGTTAAAGCATTGCTTATGGCTAAAAAATCATATTTCTGCATCTGAATAATCGATGGGTAAACCATGACCATTTGCTGATTTTGAAACTGATATCTTCGTTTTACAATTTTAAGAATAGACGACACAAAGATATTTAGGTGTCCAAAATAATATTCACCACGATCTACGGGTCTTACAAGGTAATCAAAGTCGTGATTTTCATTCGGGTTTAGAGTCGTTTGATATAAAAAATCTCGCTTTTGAAACTGTACAGGCAATTCATCTATAACATCAATAAAGGTTTTAAAGCTGTATTTGTTTGTGATGGTTATTGGTACAGGGTTATTATCACTATTAGAAAACTTATCAGGTAATATTCGTCTCGCATTTATAGCATCTGAAGACTTGTAGAGTAACATTAAATCTATCAATAATAAAACTGAAATTAGGATCGTAATAATCCATGCAACAGGATAAAATATAGAAAACCAATAAGACAAAAGAAAACATACAGAAGCCATTGCTATATAAATATATAGCTGTTTGTGTACGTATAATGATTTTAAAAATTTCATAATTAGTTAAGAGCTAATAGTTATAAGTTAATAGTGAGAAACCTTTAACATCTTTAAGCTTTGTTTTTCATGGTTTTAATAGTTGATACTAGCATTCTTATTAATTCTTGATTTTTGTTGTAAAGTGTATCAAATTAATCATTTGGTATATAATTTGAATCTTTAAGAATAGATAACCAGTAATCAGTTTCGTTTGCTTCTTTTAAGGCAATACTCATTTTGTGAATGAAATCTTTATTAGACTGAGCAAATTCTGCTTCTCTTATATTTGCACCAATAGATGTTCCACTTCTCATTAATTGTTTTGAAAGTATAAATTCTCTTTTTTCAGAAGTTAAAGATTTATAGAGCTCAACAATCTTTAAAGTAAAGTCATAACTTTTATTGCGTAAAATTGATTCTCTCATAACTCTTAACTATTAGTTTTTAACTTTTAATTATCTAGGAACTTCAACGGATTGCACAATCATTTCAATAACATTTTCAGTCGTCATACCTTCCATTTCGCGTTCTGGGGTTAAAATAATACGGTGATTTAATACCGGATTTAATGATTTTTTTATATCCTCAGGAATTACAAAATCACGACCATTAATTGCTGCAAAAGCTTTTGCTGTATTTAAAATAGAAATTGATGCTCTTGGCGATCCTCCTAAGTATAGATGTGGATGGTTTCTGGTTTTTGAAACAATCTCAGCGATATATTTAATGATTTTTTCTTCAACGAGAATTTCTTGTGTTTTGTTTTTGTAATCTTCAAGTGAAGCCGTATCGAGTATTGCATTAATTAATGCTTGAGGCTTTTCACCTTTACGTTCGTGATGAGATGCTATGATTTTTATTTCTTCTTCTAAAGTCGGATAATCGACTTTTATTTTAAAGATAAAACGGTCTAATTGCGCTTCTGGTAAGGCATAAGTTCCTTCTTGTTCAATAGGGTTTTGGGTTGCTAAAACCATAAACGGATTATCAAACTTATAAGTTGTACCATCAATAGTCGCTTGGCGTTCTTCCATAGTTTCAAACAAAGCAGCTTGTGTTTTTGCAGGTGCTCTGTTAATTTCATCTATTAATACAATGTTAGAAAAGATAGGCCCTTTTTTAAATTCGAATTCTGAAGACTTCATATTTAAAATAGAAGTTCCTAAAACATCACTAGGCATTAAATCTGGTGTAAATTGAATTCGACTAAAATCTGTTTTTAGAACCTTTGCAAAGAGTTTTGCGGTTACTGTTTTTGCAATTCCGGGAACCCCTTCTATTAAAACATGTCCATCTGCTAATAATGCTACAATAAGCAATTCAACAAAATTATCTTGACCAATAATAACTTTTCTCAACTCAGCTTTAATGCTTTCTACTGCATTTTTTAAGTCTTCTAACTGAATTCTATTATTAAAACTTAAGTTGTTATCTTGTTCTATGTTGTTTTCTTCTTCCATTGATTATTGGATTTAAATTGTTCTATCAAGGTATTTAACCTTTCTAATTCTGTAGAATTGATTTCTGTTTTTTGATTTATACTTTGAATCAACCCAAATAAGGTTTTAGTATCTTCAATTGTATTATTACTTCTTGCTGACAGATTTTGTATAAAATCTGCATTTATTTCAGCTGTTAAAAGATGCAAGGTATTTCTTATGTATTCTAAAAAATGATGGATTTTATGTTCAGAAATATCTTTGTGTTTTCCGTTTTCATAATACATATTAGCAATAGTTCTTGTAAAATCTACTGTCTGATTTTGTAAAGGTTTTACAATTGGTATTGCGCGTTGCTTACGTTTACCTTCAAAAATAATGTAAATTAAAACACCTATTAAAATGATATAGTATGCCCATTTTAAAGAGGGTGTATTTAAAAATAAATACATTGGAGAGGTGTAAAATGTTTTACCTGATTTGTAATAGGTATCTATAAAAATAGGTTTTGTTGTATCTATATACGATAAAAGTCCTGCTGTGTAATTATGATTTTTAGATTGCAGCATGAAATAATTGCTGTAAGCTTGTGGGAATGTACTGAGGAAAATTTCGCCTTTACCAAAAGGTTGTTTAATACTATTAATTAAGGAATCTTCTATGGGTTTGTTTTCACCTCTATAGGTGTCGATTAATCCAATTACAGAGGTTTTTAAAGTATCAATTTTATTAAAATAATGAAACGTATATGGTCTGTCGTACTTATAAGATTTAGTGTTTTCTAACTCCGGATTTACAAGATTGACTTGATATTCGTTATTAAAATTCTCTATGGTATTAATCGTTTTTGTATCTAGATTTAAGGTGTCGAGTAATTGTTCTTCAAAATTCACAGCAGATACAACAAGTGTATTCCCTTTACTTACCCAATTTAATAAACTATTAAGTTCATCTTCTCCGAAAGCAATTCCACCATTAAAAAAAACATAAGTTCCATTAATATTATTAGTTTTTAAATACTCAAAAGGTGGACGATCTATAATTTTAACATCTTTAGAAATACGTTTTAGTTGCTCATTAAAAACATAAGATCCAAACGGTATTTTGTGATGTGTAGCATAAGACGGAAACCAATTTACAGCCTTCGGTTTGTTCATTTCTAGAACAACAATGGCTAAAAGTGTAAATGCGATAAGAATGATATATATTTTACCTTTTTTGCTCAACGTTTTGTAATGGTATTATTAAGATGTTCAAAAGGAAGTCTTAAGGTTTCAAACTTGATGGCATCAATATTAAATTCGCCATACCATACATAATCATAAATTCGAGTGATATTTTTAAACTCAGTTTTTAAGTGATCTATGCTAATTTCATTGATATAATCTTCATTAGTTTTTTGAGGTTTCCAAGAAATACTGTCACTTTCCGTAAGGTGTTTTAATGACAATAAATAATAATAACGAATTGCTAATCTGTAATTATTTTGATTAACAGCTTCTTGTATTAAAGAAGGAATATCTTCATTTTTAATGATTTGTTCTTCTTCCGTAAATAGTATAGAACCCTGTTTTCTTGATTTAACTATAAGGTTATTAGAATTTACTTTTAAGAAAAACCGAACTAATAAAAAGATTAAAAAAGCTAATAATAGATAGGGGAGAATTCTAAAAACAAAATAAAGAAAGCCTGTAGCTGTGCCAACTCCGAAAATAGCTTCCCAAAATTTTCTCAGTATATTTTGAAACCATCGGTAAGCTTTGTCTATAAAATTTTCTTCAGCAACAGCCTCTGTGTAATTAAACTCTTTATCTGCTTTATAGGTTTTTAAATGGTCTTCGGTGATACTTTGTTTTTCAACAGAAGTATCATCGAACTTTACAGATTGCTGATTTTGTTGCGCCATTGAAAATAGCCCAATACAAAAACAAAAAAGAAACCACCTAAATGTCAGCATTTATTCGTCTATTTTACCAATTTCATTAATACGATCGTAAGTCCCCGTAAAGTTTACTTTTTCGTGTAGATGGAAATAAATAACAGCTCCGGCAACCATTAATATGATGTTTAATAAAAATTGAAAAAATGTATTAAGAACATTAAGAACAATCATTACAGGATCTGCAGTAAAAGTACTCATGTTAGAAGGATCAATTTCACCTGAAAAAATACCTGTACTTACTAAAGCATATATAATTGATGGAATTGAAAATACCATACTAAGAATATAGTAGATAATACCTAGTACAATAAAAACACCAAATGCGGTCCAGAAATCTGAATTTGCCAATTTAAAACTCTTACTAAATGCATCTGTTGTAGAGCGTTTAGGTTCAAAAACATAAATACTAAAAACAATTGCCATGGGAATCATAGCATAAAGCACCGGAAGAACACAGAGCATAGTAGCAATAAGTATCGTCATACCCTTTAAAAAACTAAGTCCAAAAAAAGACCAAAATGATTGAAGTGTATTCTTTTTAATTTCTACAGGATCGATAGTTCCTTTGTTGTCTATGTACGATTTAATATAGAAAAGTGTAGTTGCTGCAGTAAGGATATAAGCTACAATAGCAGAAATTAGGTATATTATAAGAACAGAGATTGTAACAGCAATATTGCTAGAGTTAAAAGTTGCTGCTTCGATATTTGTGAAATTAAAAAGATCTCCAGCAACATAATTATATGCAGCAAGTGAAAGCATAAAAACAAGAATAGCAGGACCTGCAATATTAAAAATAGTTTTTATAAAAAGCTTAAATTCATTTCTAATAAAGCCAAACGTATCGCTAAAGATAGCACTAAAATCACGTTGTTTTCTAAATTCGATATAGGGTTTATTCATGCTTAATTGGTTAGTTTATTGGTTAGTTTTATAGTGTTTTTTACAGTTAAAAGTTGTTTAGTTTTTCTATGTAATTGAATGGGGTAAATTACGTAGTAAAATAGGATTAAAGCTAGAGAACTTGTAATAATTAATATGGCTAGCCAATCTGGCATTTCAGTATGTCTAGTCACAAAGCCTTCTAAAAATCCTGCAATGATAAAGAAAGGAATTGTACTCATTAATATTTTTAGTCCATTTATAACGCCACGTTTAAAGGATTCAAGTCGAGGAAGAGTTCCTGTAAACAGCATACCATTTCCCATAACAAGACCTGCGCAACCTGCAATAATAATAACTGATATTTCAATTGTACCATGTATCCAAATAGTACGTGCAGATTCCCATAATAAGCCTTGGTCGTAAAAAAAGTATTGAAAACCACCTAACATAATTCCGTTTTGCATCATAACATATAATGTTCCGACACCTAGTAAAATGCCGTAACCAAAGGCCATAAGCGCTACTTTTATGTTGTTGAGCGTAATACCAAGAAACATATTAAATTCTCCTTGTTCTTTATATACCGCCATAGGATCTCCTTTTTCTATATTCTCTAAAGTTGCATTTACATAAGCATCATTTAAACCAAATGATCTTACAAAATCTGCATCTGTAGCAGTAGAGTAGGCGCCTATAAAAACAAAAAATGCGAAAGTTAAAAAGGTGATGAGAAGTTCGCGTTGATGTTGATAAAATAGTGTTGGGAATTCTGTTTTAAAAAAAGAAATTAATCTGTTTTTAGGTTCTTTTTTTGTTTTATAAATAATTTGGTGTGTCTTGGAAGCTAGTTGATTAAGATAGCGCTCTGTATTGCTATTAGCATAAAATGTTTTAGCATAACTTAAATGGTCGGTGATTTCAATGTAAAGATCCGAAAGTAAATCGGGATCTAATTGCGTTTTATTTGCAAGAATGTTTTCAAATTCTAACCATTTATCTTTATTTTGCTTTACAAAAGCCGCTTCGCGCATTATATTCCCTTTTAGACTTTCAAAGTAAAGAAAATATGGATGAATTTCAAATAGAAACTGCCCAAAATGTGGGGATAAATCAAAATGTTGCTAGTATTAGTGATAGAATGCTTGGTTATCTTATAGATAGCGCAATTATTTTACTGTATACAATTGGAGTTATGCTTCTTTTGACGACTCTAAATTTAGATATGGGAGATATGTGGCCTATTTATTTATTAGTAACCCTACCTGCGTTTTTATATTATGTGCTACTAGAGACTTTTTTGAATGGAAAGACCGTTGGGAAAATAATAATGAATACTAGGGTTGTGAAAATTGATGGTTCTAAACCTGGATTTTCTAATTATTTTGTACGTTGGATTCTTCGTATTATAGATGTTGCTTTAACTTCTGGAGGTATTGCCGCTTTTACTATTTTGATAAAAGGAAATGGACAACGTTTAGGTGATATTGCTGCGGGTACAACTGTTATTAGCGAAAAACAGCTTTTAACAATTGAAGATACATTGATAAAGGACATTCCTCTTGATTATGTGCCAACCTACAGTCAAGTAACCATGCTAAATGATCAGGATATGCAAACAATTAAAAATTTGTATGATGATGCTTTGAGAAAAGGTAATCATAATATTATTCTGAATTTACACGTCCGCTTATTAAAGGTGTTATCTATTGAAACAGCAGATAAACCTGTAGATTTTGTGGCTAAAGTAATTAAGGATTATAATTATTATACCCAGAATATGTAAGTGGTAAATTAAAATTTTAATAAAAAGGGATATCCCCTTAATTTACTTAGTTATATTAATACTTAATTTAAGACTCAATGTTTATTCAGATTGTAGATTTATTAGGAACAATAGCTTTTGCGATATCAGGTGCGTTAATAGCAATGAACAAGCGAATGGATCCATTTGGGGTCTTAATAATTTCGTTTGTAACTGCCGTTGGAGGAGGAACCTTGCGAGATCTTATGATTGGTGTTGAACCTGTCTCTTGGATGCGAAATATAACTTTTGTATATGTTATTATTGGTTCTGCAACTTTTGCTGTGATTATTAGAAACCGAATTAGTTTTTTAATGAAGTCTCTATTTTTATTCGATACTATTGGTATCGGACTTTATACTGTGGTTGGAATTGAAACAGGGCTTGTAGCTGGTTTACATCCCACAATTTGCATTGCTATGGGAACAATGACAGCGTGTTTTGGAGGTGTTTTAAGAGATACGCTATGTAATGAAATACCTGTAATTTTTAGAGAGGAGATCTATGCTACAGCTTGTATTTTAGGTGGTGTTACCTATTTTGTGCTATTACATTTTTTTGAAGATAGAAATTACCTATTCATTATAGCTGGTTTAGTAGTTATTACAGTCCGGTTGGTTGCAGCAAGATTTAAGATTAGTTTACCTAGTTTGTATAAAAAAGAAAAAGATTCTTGATTTTTTAAGTCGACCAGTTATTGGTAAAGAAGTGTTATTAAAAACGATTGGCTTGTATCCTTATTTAGAATGCAAGCCAATCGTTTTTTTAGACTTAGTTGTCGTTCTCTTCTGTTGTTTCAGGAGTTGACTTATTGTACTTTTTATGTGGTATTTTTTTCTTTTCTAATATAGCATAAAACCTTCTTGAAGATATTTTTAAGTCTTTGTTTATTTCGCTAACTTTTTTCTTTCCTCTTTTGTAGAGTTTTATATTTTCGTTTACTTTTTTATTAAAATAAAAGTCTTTAAGTTTTTCTACAACTTGTAATTCTGTCAAATTAGATTCTTTGGCATAGTTTTCTACTTCCGATTTGACACTTGATAAATTAGTTTTCATAGGGATCGATTTTTATGTTCTATATCAATAATGTAGAACAAATTTGTGTAATTTATTTTGTGCTTTAAAACCCTAAAGTAATAAATAATAATTAAATAGAAAATTCCTATAGATTTTATGTATTAACTAAAAATAGTAATATGGTAGCTATTTATTAAGTTTGAATTTAATTAATATGCTAAGAATAATGTATTATGTAGCTTTTTTCTATCTGTCTTAGCAACCCGAAACGTTATGTAGAATATTGGTGTTTCGTTTTAATCTTATTAATTATTTTAGGGAAGCTATCCGTTTTAAAACTTGACAACTTCCCTAAAATTTATAATCTTGTTATTAGCAATGATTCCTAATGTACTTTATATACATGCTAAATTGTATTTGTTTTAGCACTTGTAAAAGCTATTTTATTTATTGCTTAATAAAATCGTTTGTACAGCCTTAGCTGCAATTTGTACTGTATAATTTTTTGTTTCTAATTTTAAAGATATTTCATGTGCAACATCATTATTATTGTAAACAACAACAGCGATTGAGCCATCCGTATTTTTTGCAGCAGTATAAATAATTCCATTTACTTTATCTCCATTTATACCAATTCTATGAGCATCAGGTCTAATAAATTTACTAAAGTGGCTTAATAAATAATATAATGGTGTGTAAATTACTTCGTCAGTAGTAGGATTAATAAGTACAGGAGCACTATTAAAGTTATTATATGGATTCGGTTGTCCTTTATGGCTAAGAATACTACACCATTCAACATAGCCTTGAGTTCCATGATTTAAATCTGTGATTATATCGTAAGCATAAGTTTCAAAAGGAACAAAAGTACCTGCGTAATCTGTGCTTGCTCTCCAATATTGTCCTATAGGATCTTTAGCATCAATATCAATACTAGACTCCGAATGAATCATTCCTTTATTTGGCCATGTTTTTTGTAATTCAGATAATTCATAAGCATACCAATTATTCTCTTTTAATTCAGAATTAGTGTACCAATGAAAAGCAGTTCCCCATGCGTATTTAGAAGCTTCAGGATCATTGTAAGTTGCTGCTACATATTCATTCATGGTTGATTTGTTATGATCGTAAATAAGGACACGTAATCCAGACTCTAAATCATCAAGATTAAGATGACCATCTTTTACAAGTTGAGGACCAAGATGATCCCTTAAAAAGTCTCTCCCTTGTTCTGGAGTAAAGCCATTGCTATCCCATTGTGCATCTTTAGCGTGTAAAGGCTCATTTTGTGGCGTTAATCCCCAAAGCGTAATTCCTTGTTCTTTATATGCTGTTACATATTTTGACATATACTCTGCCCAAAGACCATAATATTTAGGAAGTAAAGTTCCATTAGTCATTTCAGCAGTTTCTCCTGTTTTCATCCAAGATGGAGGACTCCAAGGCGAAGCAATAATTTTAAAGTCAGCACCAGGAATACTAGAAGCTTCTAAAATCATTGGAATAAGGTCATATTTAGGGTCTACTAGTTCAATACCGTTTACCTGTTCGTTTTCATCACCACTAAATCCTTTTAGATCTTCATTAATACTAAAAGTTGAAAGATCTTCGTCACCTTCTTCAACATAAGTATAGTGCGTGTTAGAGTAGTCACTACTGTTAATATGAGTTCTAGTAAGTGTAAAACCAGCGCCTTCTGTTGGGCTAAAGAGTTTTGTTAAAACCTCTTTACGAGATTCTACGGGAATAGTTGCTAGGTTCCATGCTGAAGATTCTGTGAATGAAGCTCCAAAACCATAATATTTTTGAAACTCTTTATCAGGAAGAAGTTCTAAACTTGCTTTTTTTACATCTGCAGATGTTGTTTTAACTTCATCATTGGTTAGTAATTTTAAATTGTCACCAGCGTAAGATGTTTGATAAACATCAGATTCATAATCTTGATAAGCACTTTTATTTTTAGGTGAACAGCTAGTAAATACAATTGATAATATTAGTAACTGTAACCCCTTAGTTTTTGAAAAATTAGATTTAATAATAGAATTTTTCCGTTTCTTTTCGATACCAAATAAACTCATTCTTGTTGTGTTTTTTTCTTATGTTTTGTTTGTTGTTTATATAAAGAAAGATGTAGTTTTTTAGTTAAAATACAGCTGTCATTATTTGATAGCTAATTTAATCATTTTTCAAATGTTATTGAAGCTTGAAACCCTATATTTTTAAGTAAAAATGGCATTGTTAAACTTAAAGTGTTAATAGTTTTTATGTCTCTATTTATTATCGATTTTTATTCAGTTTAGTGAAATTAAATTATTGCTTTAAGTTTTGGGAAATACGTAACTTGTATAGGTGCTGATCTTAGAATGCTATGTATGAGATTTAATAAAATAAACGAAGATTAATAATATTTTTTTAATATTTATACGTAATTAAGTGATTTTAATCAATTAAAAATAAGCTTGATTAAATAATGAATAAAAGATAAAAAGATGCTTAGGTTTTATAGCATCTTTTTATCTCAATATAAGAAGTGTATTTAGGTAATTATCTGCCCTGCCTGTAATAAATTTTTAATATAGAATTAGATTAGATACAAACGAAGCCTAATAAAGACTTACTCTTTATACATTTTATCAATAAGTTCTTTGTGTTTTTTCTGAATTACTTTCCTTTTTAATTTTAAGGTGGCTGTAATTTCCCCTGCTTCTATACTAAATTCTTTAGGAAGTAAAGTGAATTTTTTGATTTTTTCAAATTTAGAAAATTCTTTTTGAAGCTCTTCAAATCGTTTTTCAAAAAGGTTTATAATCTGGCTATTTGCAATTAAATCTTCAATATCTTTAAAACTAATTTTGTGCTCTAAAGCGTATTTTTTTAAATTTTCAAAACTAGGCACAGCCAATGCTGTAACATATTTTTGTTGATCTCCAATAACAGCAATTTGCTCAATAAATGAATCCGTAATTAAAGCATTTTCTAATTTTTGAGGTGCAATATATTTTCCACCAGAAGTTTTCATTAAATCCTTTATTCTATCTGTAATTATTAGGTTTCCTTTAGAGTCAATTTTACCTGCATCTCCGGTTTTAAACCAACCATTTTCAAAAACTTCAGCAGTAGCTTCTGGTTTTTTATAATAGCCTTTCATTACGCCAGGTCCTTTTATTAAAATCTCATTGTTGTTTCCAATTTTAATTTCAGTTCCTTCAATAGGTTTTCCTGCAGAATTAAATTCAAAATGTGTATCTCCAAAAAGTGTAGCCGTTGCTGTGGTTTCTGTTAATCCATATCCACATTTAATATTTAATCCGAAAGAGTGGAAAAAAGACACCATATCTGCAGCTAAAGGAGCGCCACCACAAGGCATAAATTTTATACGACCACCAAATACATCACGTAATTTGCTTAATACTAATTTATCAGCAATTTTATATTTTAATTTTAAAACTGCTGGTACTTTTTTCTCTAGTCGTTTATGCTTGTTGTAGTAATTATTACCAACACCTAAAGCCCAACTAGCTAGTTTCATCTTAGTAGGTGATGCTTCTTTTCTTTTATCTTGTATTGCTGAAAATATTTTTTCAAATATTCGAGGAACTGTACACATTACAGTTGGCTTAACTTCTTTTATAACATCAACAATTTTTTTAGGGTCTTGATTAAAGTACACTTCAATACCTTTTTTCAGACAAAAGAATACCCAGCTGCGTTCGTATATATGACTTAATGGTAAGAAACTTAGTGACGCATCTTTTTCAGTAAGAGTTAGTTCATAATCATGTGCAGCCAAAGAGCCCCCAAAATTATTGTAATCTAGCATTACACCTTTGGGTTCGCCTGTCGTTCCTGAAGTGTAAATAATGCTTGCTATATCTTCTAAATCACATTCGTAATATCGCTTTTGAAGTTCTGTTTCAATTTGTTCTGTCGGCTCAAATGCTACAAAATCTTCTAAATAAATAGAATTATTTTTTGGTTGTAGCTTTATCGTTTTTGTTAAAGCTACAATTAATTTTAAACAACTAGTAGTTTCTAGAAGTTCGTAAGCTTTATCATATTCATTTTGATCACCAACAAAAAGCAGACTTACATTAGCATCATTTATTACATATTCTGCTTCTTTTTTAGAGTTAGTAGCGTAAATAGGAATAGTTACAGCTCTAATACGCATAATAGCTATATCAGCAATAATCCAATTTGGCATGTTTTCAGAAAATATAGCAATGTTTTGCTGTACAGATATACCATAATTTATGAGGGCTTTAGAGAGTATTTCTATTTTAGATTCAAAATCTAACCATGAAATTCCTTCCCATGTATTAAGCTTATTATTTTTATAGTAGACCGCATTTTTATTTTTATAATGCAGGCTATTTTCTTTAATCTCTTCTATTAAGTGTTTATATTCCATTACACTGTTATTAGTTCTTAATTAATATAGGACTTTGCCTAAATCAAAGCTTTCAAAGTTACGAATAATTGTATTCTTATTTCTTTAATTCGGTTTTTAGATGTAATTAGATTATTAATTTATGATTTTTTTATATGAAAAACTGTAAATATTATATGTGTTTTATGAATATCTATTTTTAGAAAAAAAGTTAGTTAGATGTTTAGAGTAAAAGAATATTTATTTTATACATTAAAAATGCAGTAAATTATTTGTAATGTTTTATTTTTGTTATGTGCTGTTTTTTAAGTCTTTAATCTTATTTTAGATTACTAAAACAGAGAGAGCACTTTTAAATGATTTTGTATCTGCTTAGAGATGCATATCTTTGCATTAAGAATTATAATTTAAATTAAATTTAAAATGAATAAACCCACTATCGGATTTATAGGACTTGGCCTTATGGGAGGTAACATGGTTGAAAACCTTCAAAAAAGAGGTTTTAAGCTAACAGTAATGGATCTTAATAAAGACGAAGTAGCAAAAGTTATCGCTCGCGGTAATGCTACAGAAGCTACTACACCAAAAGAATTAGCTGAAAAAAGCGATATCATAATGTTCTGTCTTACGACTTCTGCTGTTGTAGAGAAGATTGTTTACGGAGAAGAAGGTATTTTAGCGGGTATTAAAAAAGATGCTGTTTTGATTGATTTCGGAACATCTATTCCTGCATCTACTAAAAAAATTGGTAAAGACCTTGCCAAAAAAGGTGCTGGTATGATTGATGCTCCATTAGGACGTACTCCAGCTCATGCAAAAGACGGATTGCTTAATATTATGGCTGCCGGTGATAAAGATACTTTTGCAAAAGTTAAACCTGTTTTAGACGAACAAGGTGAAAACGTATTTTATTTAGGAGCTCTTGGTGCGGGTCATACAACTAAGCTTATTAATAACTTTATGGGAATGACAACTGTAGTTGCCATGTCTCAGGCTTTTGCTGCAGCTAAATTAGCAGGTGTAGATACGCAACAATTATTTGATATTATGTCTGCTGGTCCATCTAACTCTCCATTTATGAAATTCTGTAAGCATTACGCTGTAGATAACGTAAGTGATTTAGGGTTCTCTATTAATAACGCGAATAAAGATCTTGGATATTTTGTTCAAATGATGAATGATCTAGGAACAACATCTGCGATTGCAGAGGCAACATCTTCTAACCTTAATGCAGCTGTAGCTGCAGATATGGGTAATGGAAATGTTCCTGAAATATTTGATTATTTCTTGAAATTAGAAAAATAATATTTTTTGGTTAAATTTTATTTTTAACCTTATAAAATATATCTAGTCAATATGGTTACAGATTAAAATAGATTTATACTATTTTATTTTGTAGCCATATTTTTTATATAAAAAAGGATATACTCTCTCAATTTTACGGTCGTTAAGTACAGATATAAAATAATGGTAATTATATAGAGATTAAAGATATAATAGAGTAGTGGGAGTTTCTTTTTTAATGTGAATACACATACTTTGTAGAAGAAGGGAACTATTAAAGTCAGACATCTTTAGGGATAAGTTAAAATGCTAATTAACTTTTAATTCTATTAAAAAACATCTATGATTTAATTTTCTTGTAAAGAGAATGAAAATCAAATTATAGATGTTTATTATTTGTTTTCTTTGATTAAGAGATCAAAGAAAACTGTTTTAGCTCATTGTAATAAGCTATTAGATATTATTCTTAGTCTTTATCACTAAAGTAAGAAGGTCCATCACCAGTTAAGAAATCTTCTCTTACAGGACTAAATGTATCAATTAGTTGTCCTTCTTCTAAACAAACTGCACTATGCAATAAATTAGGCTCAATATATACACCATCTCCAGCTTCTACAATTTGTTTTACGCCGTCAATTTCGAATTCAAATTTACCTGAAACACAATAAGTAGCCTGAGTATGAAAATGTTGATGTGGTGCACCTAATGCGCCTTTATCAAATTTTACGCTTACCATCATAATTTGGTTATCGTAACCTAAGAATTTTCTTGATACTCCTCCTCCAAGAACTTCCCATTCCATGTCTTTTGTGATGATGTATTTGTCGCTAAGTCTTTTCATTTGTTTATTATTTAGTTTAATTATTTGTATAAAAAATATTATAAGCAAGATAATTAATTTCTAATGATTAGGAAAGTAAGAATTGGAAATTTTATGACTTAAAATATTTATGTAAAATGAAACTATATAAGTGTTTAAAGTGAAATTATTTAGTTTGTTTTTTTGAATATCAGAAACATGAAGGTGATATATAATAATCTATTTTATTTATTACCCTTTATTAGAAACCAGTCTATCCAAGCGTCTAATTGATTAACTGAATTTTGGACGCAGCAAAATTTATCGTTTGTTGTCAAGTAAATAGATGGTCGGAGTGGCGAATATGTGATGTTTTTTTGCGATTTCATTTTCCTATTTTTGGTAATCGCAGATACTGATGATTGGAAATACTTTAGCAAAATTTTTAAATGCTTTCTAATCTTCGTCAAGAGTATATTATACTGAAATAGGTTGACTCTTTTTTAGTTAATATTTTTAGATTCAAAAGATTTTTTTAGCCGTTTAGCAGGCGAAAAAATAGTTTGAAATGGGTCTGTTTTTAAATCGTAAGTTTAGGTGGATTTACTATGTTTTTTCGCCTGTGTTCATTTTGTGTTTTCATAAGTGACTATAATTAAAGGTTTAATTTTTAGTCAACCTATTTCAGGAAAATTCATTTCTCAAATGTGCTACAACGTTGTTGTATAAGATTAGTTGCGTGATTTAAACACTAAAGATAGCAAATAAATCACAGATAGAAAGTGAAGTGCACCCAAATGTTTAGACAAATTTATAATTAATTTTGATAATAATTAGCTCGATATTCAATCGGGCTAATTCCCTTTAAAATTTGTTTAATTCTCACATTATTATAATATTTTATATACACTTTAATCTCTTTTTTTAACTGAGATATCGACTTATATTTATTTATATAAAACAATTCATATTTTAGAATACCGAAGAAATTTTCTATCACAGCGTTATCTAAACAATTTCCTTTACGAGACATACTCTGAGTAATTCCTTTTTCTGTTAATAATCTTCGATACTGTTTCATTTGATACTGCCATCCTTGATCTGAATGTAATATTAAATTTGTTTGATCTGGTATTTTCTTAAAAGACTTTTTCAGCATAATAGCTACTTGTTTAAAATCAGGTTTTTCAGATAATTGATAACTTATTATTTCTCTATTAAAGAGATCAATTATTGGAGATAGATATAGTTTTTTTCCTAAAACTTTAAATTCTGTAATATCGGTAGCCCATTTTTTATTTGGCCTAATAGCTTTAAAATTTCGTTGTAATATATTAGGAGCTGTTTTTCCTATTTGCCCTTTATAAGACTTGTATCTTTTAGCTCTGACTAAACTTTTTAAACCTAATTCACGCATTAACTTGAGTACTGTTTTATGATTTATTAGAGTTCCTATTTTGTTGATTTCTAAAGAGATTCTTCTATAGCCATATCTTCCTTTGTGACGATGATATATTTGATTAATCAATAGTTTTATCTCTTTATATTTATCAACTAAAAGACTTCTTTTATGATGATAATAATAACTACTTCTTGCCATGTTCGTATGATATAATAAAATATCTAAATCATACTTATGCCTTAATTCTGTTATGACTTTTGCTTTTTGTTTTGTTCTTGTTGAATTAAGGCCTGTAACTTTTTTATCAAGTCCAGTTCTGCACGTAATGATTCATTTTCTAATAAAAGTTCCTCTTCTCTTGTTAAAGGTTTATTAGACTTTTTTTTAGCCCTCTTAAATTGCATAGATTTTGGTTTACCTTTAGGTTTAATGTTTAAGCCTACAATACCCTCTTTTTTATAATTACGTTGCCACTTCATAATTACAGATTTAGTAGGAATATTAAATTCTAAACAAGCTTGACTGAAAGATAATGAATCTTTGTCAATAGCTTTTAAAACTTTAAGTTTAAAAGGAATGCTATACACTTTGGTTTTTCTTGGTAATAGTGCTTTTTTACCATATTTTTCATAAAATCGAATCCAATCATGAAGGGTTGTATGATGACAACCATATGACTTAGACACATCTTCAACTGTTTGGTGATTTTTTAAAACTTGCTTTACACATCGAAGTTTAAATGCGTAATCATACTTAACTTTTCTTCCCATAATACCCTCAAATAGTGTCTAACTTTTTGGGAGCAGTTCAAAGTCCGCGAGGACTTTCGTAAGTAAGCTAGAAACTAGCAATTAATTTTATACTTTGTTAGCACATGTTATTTTATTTGTTGAATAATTATTTTATATAAGTCGAAATCATCCATCAGATGCTTTTTATTAGGCATCAGTCGTTAAGTTTTTTATATTTGGTATATTATTCCCCTAATAATAAAAATCACCCCAAATGAAAAAAACACTTGTCTTTTTATTTATTTTATGTCTTATTAGTTCTTGTAGTGAAAGTGATTCTCAAGAAGCTCAAATTTATGACGCTCCTATAGTGAGGTCTTACGTAACATATATTTCTCAGAACTCAGTAACACTTAATGGTTTTATTGATCACTCTAATAGAGCTTTTCTTGAGTCAGATACTTTTAAAGTCAGCTTTATATTTAGAATTGGAGATGAAAATGATTCAAGTAATGATCAAATCATTGAACTTGATGGAGATGTAGATTATTATACTGGTACATATAAATTTAAACATATTGTGGACGCATTAGTGCCAAATACAACCTATTACTATACTGCCTTTACTAAAAACGGTTCTAGTGAAGATGATGATTGGGAGTCATTTACTACTTCTGCTATTCCTTGTGCTCATACACAAAATAATACTTATAATGTCTCTGGTACATCGTATAGTGCTAATGTAGAGGTGTCTAGTCCTAATTGTTGTGATAATGGAAACGTTAGATTTAGATTTGGAAATTGGCCCAATATATATGAAATCGATTTTAATGAATTGGACAACGGCTATCCGAAAACAGGACAATATTTTGGCATTGACTACATGTTTGATATTTCTTATATTGAAAGAGAGCTTACAAAATCTAACAATGAAGTATTGATTGGAAGTAAATCTACTCCTGAAACTGAATTATTTGTTGAAAATGATGGTATTACAATAACATTGATTTTTTGTGATACGGTTTTAAGAAATGGAGATGTTTTAAACGGAAAAGTTTCTGCTTTGATTCCATAAATTGGATATAAAGAAAAGTATTAAAAATAATTAATTAAACCTGAACAATAACAATATTGTTCAGGTTTTTTGATTCATATCTTTTTGGTTTCTTTCTGTGGTATTTTTAATTTCATTCGAGAAGTTGTAATGTACGAACAATGCCCAATTTTCTTTTCTATCCATAACCCCTTTTCACGGTTTTAATTTTTTTATAGGATGAGTAAGAAATGTGTGCTAACGTGTTTGTGTATGCTTAGTTGCGTGGCTTGGCAACTAAATTAGTAAACTTTTACGAACCTGAGAATATTCCGAAGGAATATTCCAGATAAGCAGAAACCAAGCAATTAAATATACACGGTGTTAACTACCGGCTTTTTTTCTATTTATACAGATTTCAGATTTTTAAATTTTCCAATAAATATAATTTAGGAATTCTAATTTTAGCAACGGTTTAAGGGTATTACTCCGTTTAGCGAATCCAGTTTAGCTCAGATTGGTTTTCCTGCGTACAGTTCAACCGTAACGATAAACACAAGCTTTTCAATCTTGATTTACTTTATTGATCTTTTTAATCTAAAATTATCTTAGTTGTTTTAATTTCAAACAGAGTAGAGTAAGCTCAAAATTGGTTTCTTTAAATTATCTTTTAAAATTCTATTTTTCTTGGTTTATGAAGTCAAACCGTAAGCAATGCGTAATGCTTTTCAGATTTAATTATCCATCTGAGTAATCAATCAAATTAGGGCTTACGATGTTTCAATTTAAGAAAAATGTTAGTTGGCGAGACAGCTTGTAGTTAACGTGTTTATGTATGGTTAGTTGCGTGGTTTAGCAACTAAGTTAGCAAACTTTTACGAACCCGTGAAAATTCCGCAGGAATTTTCGTAAGTAGGCTATAACCAAGCAATTAATTATACACAGTGTTGTGCCCAGTTATTTTAAACGATAGATTGTCTTATTTTTTTCTCCTATTTTTTCAAATAAATCCAATTCAGCTCCTTTTTTTAAATCTCTACTTGCAGTTGCTGAAGAAATATCTTTAAAAATATCCATATAATCTTTTCTTGTGAATTCAGTTTTATTTAATGAAACATAATATTCTAATCTATCTTTTTCATTTAACGTTCGATTATTGAAATCTAATAGTTCACTTATTGAAATATCAATAACGTTTAGCATATATTCAATAAACTTTGTTGACTTTCCAGATTTATCACTTTCTGCTAAAGACTTGTAATATTTTTCCTGGTCTTTACTAATTAGAGTTTCAAAAGGCAAAAACTGAAAGATTGGATATTTTTCCATTAAAATTAAAGTTTGCCATAATCTTCCCATTCTACCATTTCCATCCAAAAATGGATGTATAAATTCCATTTCGTAATGGAAAACACAACTTTTAATTAATTCAATTTCATCAGACTTTTTCAAATATTCAAAAAGGTCTTTCATTAAGTATGGCACATTTCCAAAAGGTGGTGCTAAATGCTCAACTTTTGAACCTTTTACAATTCCGACACTTTGATTTCTATATTTTCCAGAATTTTTAATTAAACCTTCCATTAAGTTTTGATGTGCTTTTAAAAAGGATTTTTCATTTGAAGGATTATAATCTTCTAAGTTTTCATAGATTTTAATTGCATTTAAAACTTCAAGAACATCTTTTTTAGGACCAATAACTCTTTTGTTTTCAAGAAGTGCTGTTATTTGTTCTTCTGTAAGTGTATTTCCTTCTATTTTTAAAGAAGAATGAATAGTTTTGATTCTATTCTGTTTTCTCAATTTAGGTGAAGGTATGTTTAATAAATTAGCATTTACTTCTCCTATTTTTTCTGAAATAGAAGTTATTAATTTTAAAATAGAAGATGTTATTTCGTAAGGTGGTTTCATTTATGATACTATCATTTGATACTATCAAAGATACAATCATTTAATCTGAATTATCTTATGAAACGGAATTTTTTAATTGGGCACAACGTGTTTGTGTATGGTTAGTTGCGTGGTTCAGCAACTAAGTTAGCAAACTTTTACGAACCCGTGAATATTCCGCAGGAATATTCGCAAGTAGAGAAGAATAAAGCAATTAATTATACACGGTGTTGTGCTTAGTTATTTTTCAGATTACTATTTCCAAATCTTTTTAAATTCGTTCCAGAGATTATTTTTAGGAATCGATTTTTCGATATTGGATTCCAAAAACTTTTCATCCGCTTTTGAACTTAAACTTTCTTTATATTCAATTCCGATTATTGGAAACGAAACTTTTTTTATGTAATCCATTATCCAGCTTTCCGATTGCTGTACCAAATCCGAGCGTTTTTTTAATTCAGTCGCAATAGCACTTATAATATCTAAGCTTTTTTGGTCTGACTTATTCGCTTTGTCATAAATCATTACACATAAAGCTTCTATTAATACATTTCGTTTTCCAGTGTCGATTTCATTTTGGTCGATAAATTTCAAATACAAGTCAATATTCTCATTGTGTTGGGCGAGTAACAAGTCTTCGTCTTGAGAAGAAAAGTAATATTCAGGATTTTTGCTCCATTCAGAAAGTAATTCTTCGTCAATATCAGGTTTGTTTGAACTGATAGAAGAGAAGTTTTTTCCGCCGCATTTTGAACAAGCGAAATTATGAACATAACTATCTTTCAATTCAAATGCAGCTTCTCTTTTGTCAACTTCTATTGAGTCAACATTTCCACATTTGCAAGTTTTATTGTATTTGTAGGTCATTTTTTAATTAAGCACAACGTTGTTGTGTATGGTTAGTTGCGTGGTTTAGCAACTAAGTTAGCAAACTTTTACGAACCCGTGAATATTCCGCAGGAATATTCGCAAGTAGGCAAGAACCAAGCAATTAATTATACACGGTGTTGGCAGTAGGCTTTTATTTTCGTTTATATGTTCCTTTTTTTATTATGTTCAATTATACTTTTAATTAGCACAGTCGCCAAAAGTAAGCAAGGAATGTACCAAGATATGATTTTTCTATTCATTAAAATCGTTCCGATAATTAGTAGAATCCAAAGGACAATATCTATTATTTGATTTTTTCTTTTCTCTTTTTTATTTTTTTGGTCATCTTTCAAATTTTCCTTTATCGTCTCTTTTTGAATGCTGTAAGTTTCGTCTTCCTTATTCTCGAAAATATATGAAATGTCTTGAATTAGCATTTCACGGGAATAAAATATTTCGTCGTCTGCATACAAAACAATTGATTGACTTAAATCAATAAGTCCGACAGAAATAATATTGATACAAGCACTTACAATTCGTCAGAGCCAAAAGTGAATGAAATAGCAAAATCTTTGTCCTTTAAATCTTTTTTTAGGTGTGGAAAATCCGAAAGAATTTCATTCGCAGGATTTAGATAAATTTCGACAAAGGTTTCATTTCCATTTAATTCACAATCTATTGAGTCAATTTGATTAAGATTTTCAAATTGTTCAAATTCAGTTAAGAATCTAAATTCGTAACCTAATTCCTTTATCTTATTTTCCAGTTCAATTTTGGTCGGAAGATTATCCTTCTGAACAAAATTTATTAAAGTCATCGACATAGTTTCTTTAATTCGGGATTTTTTTAGCTTACTGCCAACGTTGTTGTGTATGGTTAGTTGCGTGGTTAAGCAACTAAGTTAACAAACATTTACGAACCCGTGAATATTCCGCAGGAATATTCGCAAGTAAGCTCAATAAAGCAATTAAATATACACGGTGTTGTACGTTGGCTTTTATTTCCATTTATTTTCAAACTCTTCTTTTTCTATCGAAAACTCCACAAATTCAGATAAATCAAGATTTTGGTCGGCAAGTCCACCAAACTCGTCATCAATATTTTGGTTATCATATTTTAGGACTTTTCCATTGTCGTAAGCCTCAATTTGCCTTAAGACTTCTCCATTATTGTCTGTCTCAAAGTACCAAGCGGATTTTCCCCAACTATCATATTGGTCTCCGCGAGTTTCATTCCATTTTCGTTTAAAGTAATTCATTCAGTTCTTTCCAACACTTTTGCACTTCACGTTCAACTTCTTTTTCCATTTTTGGTAGTTTATTCAAAATCCAGTTTTTACTTTCTTTAGTCACATAGTTCTTGTTTTCCGATATTTTGAATTCCATTGCGCTTTTGATTAAAGGAATTAAATCCTTTGTTTCAGTATCTCCATTCGCGAAATTCGGTCCGATTAAGTATTCTAATATATCTTTCTCGTACTTTGGTTTGTAATATAAAATGTGTGTCACGATTGGGAAATAGAAGTAGAAGAAACTATTTGTGTTTGATTGATACTGAATTTTATTAAATTCTGAAATTAACAGTTCAGATTGAGAGTCCGAAGTATTAAAGTCTAATTCGCAAAGTAATTCATAAGTCTTTTTTGCACTTAGTTCAATTTCTCCCATTATCTTTAAGTCAGAAAATGCTTTTTCAAATTCCGATTTAACTTCTCTGTTCTTTATCCAATCTAAAATTCTCAATTAGTTCTGTTTTTCTGCTTGCGTACAACGTGTTTGTGTATGCTTAGTTGCGTGGTTAGGCAACTAATTTAGTAAACTTTTACGAACCTGAGAATATTCCGAAGGAATATTCCAGATAAGCAGAAACAAAGCAATTAAATATACACGGTGTTGGCAGCCGTGCTTATTTTTTTATCCGCTATGTTTTTTAAATAAACGATAATTTAATATACTTCAATTAGTTCTCTAATTAACTTAAACATTAAATAAATCGATAGATAATCTGTTTTTAGTCCTGCGTTGTTGCTAATCAGACACGCATTTTACGTTCAGCTTGGAAATCCTGCGTTATATTTTTAATATCGAGGAAACTTATCAAATTCTAGTTCTCGTGTCTAATGAATTAGATAATTATTCCAATTTAGTTCCGCAAGAAATTAAAATTTCCGACTCCATTTTTTCTGATTTTACTTACTTAAAAGTCAAAAAAAAAATCGCGAAAAAGAAACTAGGCTTTTTTATTGCGATGAAGTTATTTTCTAACCGTAATTTTCCGTTCTGCTTGTAATTCCTGAGTTATGATTTTCATTCCAATGTTTTGAAAATCCAATTTTATTTTTATTCTTAAAATTCAGATTTGTATAAGTTCCAATTTAGAGTTGGACTTTGCCGCACACGCATTGCTGCCAACGTGATTGTGTATGGTTAGTTGCGTGGTTAAGCAACTAAGTTAGCAACAAACTTTTACGAACCTGTGAATATTCCGCAGGAATATTCGCAAGTAGGCTCAATGAAGCAATTAATTATACACGGTGTTGTAACCAGTTTTTTATTTCTTAAATTCATAAATTACCTCACCTTTTTTATTAATATAAACGTAACCGACTTCTTTTAATTTCACCTTGGCTAACCCGTTTTTAAATTCCGAACTAAATTGATTGTTAGTGTCAAAATCTAATTCAATTATTTTTTCTCCAGTTTCATTAATATAAAATCTTCTTTTCATAATTCTATCGTAGACCATAGCTAAACCTTCAGAAAAGTCATAGGCATGGTCATATAAGAAATCGATAATTATATTTCCTTTAAAATCCACATAACCATATTTTTTATCCGTATTCTGAACTAAAATTAAATTATTAGAATAAAACTTTTCTGAGATAGAAATGAAATCAGGTTTTACTGTATATTTTCCTTGCTCATTTATGATACCAAATCTTTTTGAGGTTTCATCTTGTACTTTTGCATATCCATTATAAAAGTTAGAAGCCTTGATAAATTTAAAAGGAATAATAACTTCTCCTTTTTTATTAATATATCCAGCTTTTTTATAATCACTAGTTCTAGCTAAAGCTATTCCATTATTATATTCATAAATACGATAATCTTTTAACTTGAATAGTTGCTTACCTTTTGAATTAAAAACTCCCATTCTAAAAGGGTAATTATGTTTTTTTATTTTAAATGGAATTACATTATCTTTAATATAATCGTTTATAGCAACAAATTCCCCTCTTTCTATTTTAAGTCCAAATTCGTCAGACAATATCTTTTTTGCATCTAATATTATTTCTCCTTTTTTATCTATCAGTACTTTGTTACCATTCGTTAATTGTACCGTAGCAAAACCCTCATTAAATTTTTGAGCATGCATATATTTCGGTTCAATGGTAATTTCTCCCATTTTGTTAATGTAACCATATTTGTTTTTAATTTTCACAACAGCAAACCCTTCAGAAAACTGTCTTGAGGTGTCTCTATTTGGTTGAAACGAAGGTTTCACAATAAGCTCTCCATTGTTGTTAATATAGCCTGCTTTAAAACCATTAGAAGTAATTGTAACATAAGCTAAATTTTCTTTGAATACACCAATCTCACTAAACTTAGGTTCGCTGACAATATTTCCATCTATGTCAATCAGACCATGTAAAGAGCCATCTTTGATTGGGAATAAATAATTTTTGGAATCTTGAGAATTACATGAATAAAAACTTAAAATTGATATTAGGATTAGAAAAAATGTTTTATTCATAGTTCACATTGTATTATACTGATATAGGTTGACTCTTTTTGGTTAATATTTAGACGTTCAAAAGATTTTTTTTTCAGCGGTTTAGAAGGCAAAAAATAGTTTGAACTAGGTCAGTTCTTAAATCGTAAGTTCAGGTAAATTTACATTATTTTTTCGATAGGATTTGTATTTGATGTTTGGATTCAGATGGACTTCAGTAGGTTTTCTGAGATCCAGGCTAAAATGGGTTCTTAAATTGTTATAAATATAGACGGCTTGTTGTGTCATTTTTTTTGCTAATTCAGTGTTTTTAATGGTTTGTTTTAATCCATATTCATATTTAAGAGTTCTATTAATGCGTTCAGCAACAGCATTTTCGTAAGGATCGTATTGTTCAGTCATACTCATTGTAATTCCATTACCTTCAGCAAACTGTGTGTATTTGGGGTTGCAGTATTGGAAACCTCTATCCGAATGATGGATAAGCTTTAGATTGGGATATTTTCTATTTTTAATAGCCATAGCGAGCGCATCTGTGCAAAGTGATGTTCTCATATGGTTGTCGAGTTTATATCCCATAATCTGCTTAGAATAAGCATCTGTAACAATGGCTAAATAATTATGACCGTATTGTGTTTTAATATAAGTGATATCGCTGACCCAAAGTTGTTCAGGACGAGTAGGGACATGGTCTTTTACCAGGTTTTTATATTTTTTGTACATATGGTTTGAGTTTGTAGTGGTAATGTAATTTTTTGTTTTAGGAATTAAAAGGTTATTTAGTTTGAGGAAGCGATAGAACTTGTCTCTACCAATTTTAATATCAGCGCTTATAAATTCTCGTTTAAGTTCTTTATGTAGCTTAATACCACCAGTTTTTGAGCCTACTTTTTTACGGTAGTCTTTGACCATTTTAATCATTTTTTGATGATCTATTTCTTTTTTCTGTTGAGTTCTTAGTCTTTTGTAGAAGGCTTGTTTATATATCCCAAAACATCCATAGAGCCATTTTCTTTTATACGCTGTTTTTTCTTTAACTCTATCTCTTTTGCTAATGTTTTGGGTAATGACTTTTTTGACATATCGACTCCTGTAATAAGTTCCATGTCAGCTATAATGTCTTGTTGAAAGTCTTTTTGAAACTCAAGTTCTTCAATCTTTTCCTTTAACTTTTTAATTTCATCGTTTTTACTCATACCCGTATTTTGTTGTACTAAAGTACTGTATTTTCTTAACCAATAGGTAATGGTTGTTCGAGGGATATCGTATTTTTTTGAAGCTTGGTTGTTTGAAAGCTGACCATTTAAGATTTGGTCAACGACTAAAAGTTTGGTCTCTAAAGTGGCTTTTTGGTAACTTTTTTTTCGCCAGTGTTCATTTTGTGTTTTCATAAGTGACTGTAATTAATTGCTTAATTTTTAGTCAACCTATTTCAGGAAAATTCATGGGTCAAATTGCTTACAACGTGTTTGTGTATGATTAGTTGCGTGGTTTAGCAACTAAGTTAGCAAACTTTTACGAACCCGTGAATATTCCGCAGGAATATTCGCAAATAGATAAGAACCAAGCAATTAATTATACACGTTGTTCTATGCAGTTTTTATTCAGATTGTTTAATGTCAAACTCAATATTCCAACGTTTTAAATAATCTTGTAAAGGTTCAAGTCCCATTTCCGTTCTCCTCTTATTTACAGTTTCTGGATTTGCAAGGTCGTATAAAATCCATTCATTCTCATTTTGAATTACTTGAGTTCCGTATACTTGAGGTAAGTCATCGTTCATCATTGTTCTATCTTTCATCAAAGCAATTTGCGATGCTTTTAAATCTCCATTTTTTGCTGATTTTTCTAAAAGTGGTAAGTATTTTTTTCGATTAGCATTGTCTCCATGTTGGAAAACTACCCAAACTGCGCTCATTTGCACATCGCTAACTACTTCTAATGTAGGCATTCCACATTTTTCAATTAAACTAACTACTGTTATCAGATTTTCTTTATCTATTTTAGGGTTAATTTCTCCTCCATTTGTTCTCATTCCTTGGTCACTATCAAAAACATTTTGCAAAATTTCCGGCACTTTATTGCAATTAATATCTATCAATTCTAATGGTTGATAATTTTGATCCTTACAAGATGAAAGGATTATAAATAGGCTAAATATCAAAAGTTTGTAATTCATTCACGGTGTTTGTCAAATTGCATAGAACGTGATTGTGTATGGTTAGTTGCGTGGTTAAGCAACTAAGTTAGTAAACATTTACGAACCCGTGAAAATTCCGCAGGAATTTTCGCAAGTAGGGAAGAATATAGCAATTAATTATACACGGTGTTGTAGCACGTTTTTATTTATTCAATCGTTTTTTATTCTTTCTCTGATTAACAGAAAACTCATAATTGTAATAATACTTATTCCAACTACTAATAATCCGTATTTAAATAATCCTGTTAAAAAAAATGTTGGAAATCCACCATAGCGTCCTTTTTCCGATATTTGAACAAGTTCAGAAATGATGTTAGAATTCTCTAACAAAAAAAAGCCGGCAATACAGGCTAAACTAATTATATAAAGTCTTATAATTTTAAATTTTCTTTTATTCCGATTTAATATCATCATCAGTATGAAATTTTCCATCTAAACCAGCAGACGTTATTAAAAATCCTTTTCCATTTTCCGTAATCGTAAATTCATATTCTCGATTCCAAGCGTCTTTTTTCCAATCTTGTCTTAAAGGACTATTTCCGATTAATTCATTCAGTTCCGTTGGATATTTTCCTAAATTTTCTTTCCAATTTTCCATTCTGTCGCTCATTTCCAATATTTCTTTTTTCGTTTTTTCTGGAAATACAGATTTTCTTTGATAAGTAAAAAACAGAATAGCACTTATGCTTCCAATTACTATAACAGACAGAAACATTAATGCACTTGGTTGCATAAAATATTTTTGAATCGGTCTTTTAATTCCGTCTTCTTTTTCTTTTTTAGTTATTCGCTTTTGATGTTTATAATCCTCACGAATTAAACCAAATTCAGCTAAAGTCGAAAGTATTAATTCTATCATTTAGTTCGTTTCTCAAATGTGCTACAACGTGATTGTGTATGGTTAGTTGCGTGGTTTAGCAACTAAGTTAGTAAACTTTAACGAACCCGTGAAAATTCCGCAGGAATTTTCGCAAGTAGGGAAGAACCTAGCAATTAATTATACACGGTGTTGTGCGTTCGTTTTTTTTATTCGGTTGATAATTTCAATTCCTAAATAGTCTTTTAATTTCGGGAATTTATATCTGTAATATTCATTCCAATAACTTGCTATTCGACTTTCG
Source organism: Winogradskyella sp. HaHa_3_26 (assembly GCF_019278425.1). NCBI lineage: Bacteria > Pseudomonadati > Bacteroidota > Flavobacteriia > Flavobacteriales > Flavobacteriaceae > Winogradskyella > Winogradskyella sp. HaHa_3_26. The sequence continues at coordinate 3,691,134 of NZ_CP058981.1, forward strand.
GTTTGTTGCCAATATATTGGGTTCTCATTTTTAAATTCTTTATAAAATTCCAATGTGTCGTTATTCACTTTCTCGTCAATAATCGGAAACAATTCATAAATATATTCTCCTAATAATTGAACAAGGAATGGTGTTTTCCATTTTTCTAATTTTTCAGATATTTTATTTAACCTTTTCTCTCTTATAAATCCATTATGATGTCTGGTAAAAAAGCAATTTAAAATATCTTTCTGTATTTCCGTCAGTTGATTTTCGTTTTGCGGTTTTGGTTGGTCAAAATAAATTCTTGTTGGGATTTTTAATAATTCTCCACTAACTTTTACGTCATAGGAATCAGAACTTATTAAATCAAATTTATATTTACTTTCCAACGGAATAATATTGAAAACCATTATAACATCCGATTTTAGATTTTCAGGGAAAGAATCTATAATTATTTTCAGATAATCAGGTTTCATTTTCTTTATTAATTCTTGTTTCCGTTCTGCTCTTAAATGACGCACAACGTGTTTGTGTATGATTAGTGGCGTGTTTTAAGCAACTAATTTAGCAAATAAAAACCGAATAGAAAATCCGCGAGGATTTTCGTAAGTAGGCGAGAACCAGCCATTAATTATACACGGTGTTGTGCGTTCGTTTTTTTTAATGTCTATTGTCACAAAATATTCTTATTGTAGGTTCATTCTTGTCAATGAAATCAACTGTCGAACATCCAAATGAATTTCCATAAAGTCCATAAATAATTGGTGGCTTGTTTTTAAATAGTTCTCCAGTCCAACTATAGTAGTGTTCCATTTTATCATCAGATGATTTATAAACTGGACTTATGTTTATACTTTCGCTACTATTATAATTCAGTTCTCTTGTTATTTTATTTGTTGTAGTATCTATCACAACAAGTTGATGCTTTCGAATACGAGAGCGGTTATTCTTATTAGAAATATGACTTTGAATAAAATACTTAAACTTCGATATCGAAAGAGTGTAGGTTTCAAGTGTTATATTATCTGTAGTTATTTGTTTGTCAGTAGTAGTAGTTTCTTTCAAAGGAAAATTAAGATTATCAGTCCTGTTCCAAATCAAAGGTTTAATTTTTCCAGTCTGAAAAGGGTTTGTTTTTCCTATGTAGGCAAAATTCTGTCCTTTTGTTTTAAATTTATCTTCTAAGTTTAATCCAATCATATATTCGTCTTCTGTCAGATTTCTATCGCCTCTACTATATGGATTTACATATGCTATCGCTGTTAAATTACTTGTTGGATACTTAAAAATTGAATCTTTATCAAAGTTAAATATGTAAAGAGTATCTCTATTCGAAATCTCCATCGTCTTATAAATTTTTTTTCTTTGGGTTTGGTTAAATTTCACAGGGTCTTTACCCAAATCTGTTTCTGGTATTATAGTGCTATTATTCTCATTAAAGTCAAAAGGATATATTTCAGAAAGGTTAACAAAACCGTCACTCGCTTTATCATAAGACTTGTCGTATGGACTTGCATAAAAAAGTCCTATTTCAGAATAGTTATAAAAATCTGATAAAAAAGGACTGAATACATAAACAGTATCATTGTCTTTTTCAACACCGAGCCATTCGCCTTTTATTTTTTTTCCTTCATCTTCTATTTGGTCAAATATTTTCGTGTTTTCAATTATTTTAAGTCTTGTATTTAACGGAAATTTATCTAAAATGTTTCCATTTGGTGAATCTCTATAATTTAATCCAGATTTAGCACTAACATATTTGCTTATGTAGCGTTTATGTCTTTTTATTTTACTTTTCGTTATAATAGAATCTTGAAGTATTTTTTTTTGTTTTTTTATTTCAGCTTGTTTTTCAGTTTTGTGAGTCTTTTGTTTGGTAGTGTTTTCTTTACAGCTAAAAGCTGAGAACATCATTAAAATTAGAAGAAGAATTTGTGAATAAATTTTCATTTTTTCTGTTTTGTTCGGTTTTTCTTAAATGACGCACAACGTGTTTGTGTATGGTTAGTTGCGTGGTTTAGCGACTAAGTTAGCAAACATTTACGAACCCGTGAATATTCCGCAGGAATATTCGCAAGTAAGCTCAATAAAGCAATTAATTATACACGGTGTTAGCTTTTAGTGCTTTTTTCTTTGGTTTTAATAACTCATTTTGAATTATTTTAGTGCGATTTTGATTCCAAAGACTTACTTAAAATTCCGATTGAGTTATTTTTTGATTCAGCTCATAATTCCAATTTTGAGTGATCAATTCCACAATTTTATAAATTCCAATTGAGTGAGTTTTCAAGTTTCCAATTCCTCAAACAAACTAAAGAGTCTTAAGTAATTTTTATCTATAAAATTGATTTATATTTTCGATAGTTAGAATATATTTTAATAATACCAAAAGTCGAAACAAATAATATCATAAAAAAACCTACATATCTACTTTTAAATGGCGATTCCTTGAAGAAATCAGTCATTAATATTAGGAAAGTTACTGTACTAAAGAGCCAGAGAATAGTCAATATTATTAATTTCTTCTTTGAAGGTTGTTCCTGCTCTTCAATTTTGATGTTTTTCATATTTCGTTTTTTTGAGCATTAAAGCTAACGTTGTTGTGTATGGTTAGTTGCGTGGTTCAGCAACTAAGTTAGCAAACATTTACGAACCCGTGAATATTCCGCAGGAATATTCGCAAGTAAGCTCAATGAAGCAATTAATTATACACGGTGTTGGCAAATCGTTTTTATTTTTCAAATTCAATTATCGGAAAATGAGGTTTCCATATTTTTCCTAATTTATCTTTACTTTCTGCAAATTGAATGTCAGTTATTTTTGTATTCTCTAACTTGTTTTTTAGTCTTTCCGAAACATAAATTCCCCAAGAATAATGAGGAATTTTAAACAAGTCTATTTCGGAATCAAAATTTTTCCCAAAAACAACTTTTTCCGTTTTAAAGGAATAGCTTTTATCAGAATCCGATTTATTTTCTGATATCAAGTCTAATTCGTGTTGATGAGATGTGATTTTAAATTTTTCGTCATTTTCATTAATTGCAAATATTTTACTTTTTTCAAAATCAATCCAATCGTAACAATCCGTTGCGTTTTCGTCAGGAAAAGTCAAGTCGAAATATTCATAAGAATTATTCTTTTTAAATATTCCAAATAATTTTTCTTTACGCAACACTTTTGCTTTCCCTAATTTATAATTAATTGTCTTACTTTCTTTGAAAATATTTAATGCTTTTTCATTAATTATATATTCATTCGTTGAGTGTAAAATATCATTAAGTTTATTAAAATCGTTGTCATCATACATTTTACATATCGCAACAATTTCTCCATCGACTTTTTCATAATCAATTTCCTCAATTGCTCCAGAATCATCAATGTTTAATATATAATACTGCATTTCGTTCAAATGTTTGCCAACGTGTTTGTGTATGGTTAGTTGCGTGGTTTAGCAAGTAATTTAGCAAAAATTGAACGAACCTGAGAAAATTCCAGCGGAATTTTCACACGTAATCTAAAAAAAGCAATTAATTATACACGGTGTTATATGCTGTTTAATCAGTAGTTTATTCAATTTCACAGATATCATAACATGATTTTTTCCACAAGTATAATTTTCAATCTAATTTGGCTCTTAAAAATTAATAGAATCTTTTACTATAGTTAGCATAAATTCTATTTTATTACAATTTACCTTGTCTTTCTTTTAAAAGAAAAAATCAGTAAACTTAACAACAGTATTGCACCAACAATTAAATAATATTTTAAATAACTAGCAGTTTCTGTGGTGATATTAAAAGATGAAGCAGTGTTGTCTGTAATTGCTTCTTCCTTTTTTCCGTCCTTGTTTACATACCAATGATAGTTTTTTTGAGAGTTACTCTGTTCAAACATCATGGTATTTGAAACTTTACTAATATCTGAACCCTCGAATATTAATGTGTAACGTGTGGCATGGTTATGTTCTTCATTATTCTTTTCAAGAACAACTTTTAATAAATGTAATTGTCTGTCTTTTGTGTCAAAAACTTTTAACTTCTCTTTGGTGTAACGTAAAAATATGTTATTAATTTCTTCTATTGTTTTAGCATTATTATAATTAGAATCGAATGCAATTAAGGCATTTCGAATACTCCATGAAAATTCAGCATGAATTATAGTTTGAGTACCTTCTGTTGTAATATCAAAATAAGCTATATCAGAATCATGTGCATACGTAAAAGGTATACACATGATAAAGAATAAACATGATAAATATAATTTATACATATTTGATTCGTTTTTTAAGATTTTTTTTAATTCCCTGGCCCTTGTTGGAAGTCATCAGAAGGTGTTCCTCTAAAGTATCTTGGGATACTTGGAAAAGAATCACCATCAGTCAATATATAATAAAATGTACCATTAGGAAACTCAGGGGTTACACCTGTTCTTCCATTCGCCTCATCAAGAGTTCCAAGTCCATCAACATACTCGTAATCTGCAGAATATGCACCATTGTACTCAGAACAAGGTGCCGATTCACCATCTCCAGGTCTATTACCTGATAACAATTCATAACTTGAGGTCATTTCTATAACAGCAGAGCTACTATCATCAGCATCAGTATATGCGTATTTATAATAAATAGGATATCCATCAGCAGCCCATCCAACTTGTACCATTTCAGTTCCGTCTGCATCTGCAACTAAATCATATAATGTTGGTGTACCATGATGATGATATTTACCAGTAGGTTGAACATGTGAGTAGTTACAGTCTAAACCTATAGGAACATTTAATGCTTCTAAATTCCAATCCCAATTTACATCAGGATCCATAACTCCAAGATCACTATGTGGCCAAGGTTCAGCTGCAATAGGGTCTAATTCAACACCATCTAATAAGACACCAAAAATATATTCAGGACCATTATCGCCCTCTAGCGAAATTAAATTTCCTGTAAGTTCAGGATCTGTAGTTATTGTATAAGTTTCATTCTGTTCGGTAATATCTCCATTAATAAAGGTTCCTACTAAATGATCAGGAATACTATTGGTTGTGATAACCCTATCAGTTCCATCAATACTAATTGTTACAGATGAATCAAAAGCTAATTGTGTATCACAAACTCCACTTCCTTCTGCCAATTCTTGTTGAACACAATCAGCAGTGTCAGTTTCCTCATCTGTATCCGAATTATTATCAGAACTACATGATTCTAAACCTAAAGCCATTATAAAAAGTGATAAGGATAAGGCAATAAAGCGCATTGATGTTAGTTTAATTTTCATAACTTTATAAGTTTTAATTTAATATATTCTATTTTAGATGTCTTCTTATTAAAAAGACCTTGTGCAAGTTAGTTTTTTTTAAATTTTTTTATGAGGTTTTCTTTTTTTTTAATAGCATATAACGGTTTTGTGTATAACTTAGTTGCGTGGTTTGGCAACTAATTTAGCAAAAATTGACCGAACCCGAGAAAATTCCAGCGGAATTTTCGCACGTAATCTAAAAAAAGCAATTAATTATACACGGTGTTGGTAAATCGTTTTTTATAATTGAAAATATTTCTAATTGTCATTATTAAAAAGCTAGATATCCAAAGATAGTATCCAATTCCATAACCTGTTATTTTTCCGTATTTGTTGTTTGTTCCCATCACAATTTCATCAATGAATAAAAATGAAATACCTAAAATCAAAGCTGATAAGCTATAGTATAATGAGGTTCTCTTATGTCTAAATAACCAAGAAAATATTATCAAAAAATTTGCTAACCAAGATATTCCTGTATCGAAAACTGCATAGAAGCCAAAAATTAATGCTAAATAACCATAATGTCCATCTTCATTATTTAATAGGAACGCGTTTTGTGTTAAAGAAATCAAATAGAGAATAACGCTAGCATAATAAAGAAGGTTTTCTTTTTTTATTTTCATATCGCTTTCATTCCGATTAATAAAGTCGCTACTATAATGATTAAAAGTCCGAATGAAAATAATTTATCAGATTCTTTTACGTGTGGATTTTTTGCTCCAAAACCATCATTAATGTCGTCCGAATATCTCATAAAAAGTATAAAATCTCTTTTATGGATATTTTTACTAATTCGTTTAAAGATTCGGTCAAAAAACCAATAAATTATTGGCACGCAAAATCCGAAATACATAATTCTGTCGTTCCTAAATTCAGTTTTAGTATTTAACAATCCGAAAAGTCCAATAGCAAAAAGTCCAATACAGGACAGCCATATTATTTTGGGATTCATCCATTTCTTTTTCCTTGTGTAAAGAATAAAGAAACTAATTCCGAGTGCAATTCCAATTCCGATTATGCTGTTGTCCAATTCAGTTTATTTTTCTTTACGTAAAGTTGCTCATAAATGTTTGCCAACGTGTTTGTGTATGGTTAGTTGCGTGGTTAAGCAACTAAATTAGTAAACTTTTACGAACCCGTGAATATTCCGCAGGAATATTCGCAAGCAGGGAAGAACCAAGCAATTAATTATACACGGTGTTGCCAACAGTTTTTATTCCGCTTTTATTATTTCAATCGTTTGTTTTTTTTCCGGTGGATTTTTAATTCGGACATTTATTATTTTATAATTCCATTCATTATTGATTTTATCAGCCTTAATATCCATTCTTGCTTTTCCTTTTGTTCCTATTAATCGGATTGAGGAATTCACAGTTTGATTATTATTTGTGAAATGAACTTCTCCCTCTATAATTGCAAGTTTATCAATCGGTTCAATTTCGCCAAGTAAGTCAATAACTTTTTGGTCAGATTTAGCTTTTTTCAAAGCATTTTCATAAAGTTCAGTATCCGAATATGCTTGAGCCAAATCAGCTCCAATTCCACTCATTCCAGAAGAAATAAAAACAGATATAATAATCAATAATATTCCGCTTAAAGGAACGAACCATTTCCAATTCCTTTTCCACCAGCTTTTTTGTTCAATCAGTTCGTTGTTCATTCGGTGTTATTTGTTTTTCAATAGATTTTCTGTATTAAACTTTTTCTATTTTCAGCCTAAATTTCAGTTGTTTTTACGATTTTATCAAATTGTTGGCAACGTGATTGTGTATGGTTAGTTGCGTGGTTCAGCAACTAATTTAGCAAACTTTTACGAACCCGTGAATATTCCGCAGGAATATTCGCAAGTAGGGAAGAACCTAGCAATTAATTATACACGGTGTTGTGCTTAGTTATTTTTGTACAATCATAAATGAAACTCGCCTGTTTTTATTCCGACCTTTTTCCGTTTCATTTGTCGAAATTGGTTTTGTATTGCCGTATCCAATTGCAGAAATTCTACTATTATCTAAGCCTAAAAACACTAAAAAATTGGAGACCGATTTAGCCCGATTTTCTGACAGCTCTTGATTAAAAATAGATGTTCCAACATTGTCTGTATGACCAGAAATTAAAATTCTAGTTTCAGTATTTTTTTCAAGGAATTTATAAATAGATTTAATTTCCAATTTTGCATTTTCCGATAGTTCAGTACTATTAAAATTGAAAACTACATTTGTAAAAGTATAGTCTTTATTTAATTCAATTTTTTCAGTTTCTGTTTTTACTGTTTTTTCTTGAAATACTTCAGTGTTTTGTTCATTTTCTATTTTTGGTAAATCGGTTTGTTCCAAACTTACTAAGTCGATATAGTAATAAGAGATATTAAATCTGTTTTTATTTGAAACAAGAATTTTGTCAGTTTTTGAGTTTTTGTTGAAGTTACCAATCGTCAAAAATTGTTCAGTTCCTTTCGCATTGAATTCTTTAGAGATTAATGTCCAAGTACTAGAGTTGGCATAAAATCTTGTGTTGTCAATTTTGTAAATTGAATAGCTATCAATTTTGGATTTTTTTAATTGCTTTTCAGATAATTCTCTTGAAATAGTTGTGTTTAACTTATCTGCCGATAACATAAAATCAATATTCTTTATTGCAAAATCGGATTTTTCAGCAAGATTTACATAAAATGATAGTTTGTATTTAGTTCCTTTTTCCAATTTTTCGGATAATTCTACTTGAATATATTCGCGATAATTTTCATCAGAGTGCAAATAGAATCCAGCATAATTCTTTCCAGATTTTGTTTCTTGCATTCCGTTGTAATTATTAGGAATTCCAACTGCTCCTTTAGCACAAGTACTGAATACATCTGTAGTTCCCCAAGTTGGTGTTGACCAATATTTTACATTATTGTCAAAATTTCCAATTAATTCCGCACATCTTTTGGTTTCTTCAAAACTTGGATTTTCAACCAAATTCTGTGAAAATAATTGCATTGAAAACAGTAGAAAAAGGATTTTAATTTTAGTCACAATGTTTTTTAATAATTAAGCACAACGTTGTTGTATAAGATTAGTTGCGTGATTTAAGCACTGAAGTTGGCAAATAAAACCCAGATAGAAAGTCCGCGAGGACTTTCGTAAGTAGGCTAAAACCAGCAATTAATTTTATACGGTGTTAGGCATAGTATTTACATTTTTAATACTCTCTTTATTTCAGTTTCTAATTCAATTAATTTTTTTGCTTTTATAATAATTCCGAGGTTGTTAGGTATTCTTGAAATAGCAACTGGTTCTTGTCTTGTTGGGATATTTATAATTTCAATTTTTCCAGAAGCAGTGTGTTGTGGTCCAGCATATAAAACACCAAGCAATTTAACTCTCGTTCTCATTGTTATTCCTTCTTGAGTTGAATAGCTTCCTTCATTTAATAATAGAACAGGTGAACCACTTGAGCCAGGAAAACACGCAGCATCTATCATAAACTCTTCTTTTCCATTGTAATCAATTTTCGGATGAGTAGCAGTAATTCCTTTTCTGAAAATTGGTAAATTATTTACAGAATCCCAAATACCATTTGGATATCCAACCATTGTAATATCTTCCATTGCTGTTAATTTGTTCAATTCCTCGTCACTAAAAATTAATGATTTATCTAAAGGGATATAGAAGAAATTTTCATTGCTCTTTGATGCTAAATTTAATAATCCGCCAATTGGCAAAGCGCAAAGATCAATGTTTGGGTCAGGGTGTCCAATCCATTGTTTTTCAAAATCTGGAATTTTATATTCCTTTGTGTTCTTGTAATCAGGATTTCCATCTTTATCAATTAAGGTAAATCTAAAAACTCCAATTTTAGAATCTCTAACAACGTGTTTGTTAGTTACAATTGTTGGAATGTGTTCTCCGTTTTCTTTTTCAAGAAACTTAAAAAAGAAACCTGTTCCTGTGGAAGTATTTCCGTTATTTAATACAGTTTCAATTCTTACTGTACTATGCTGTATTTGTTCTGAAATTGTCATTTTTTTATATTATGCCTAACGTGATTGTGTATGGTTAGTTGCGTTATTTAAGCACTAAAGTTAGCAAATAAATCATAGATAGAATATTCCGCAGGAATGTTCGTAAGTAGGCTTAAAACAAGCAATTAATTATACACGGTGTTAGCAACTGCCTTTTTTCAGTTCAACATTTTCTTAATTCTACTAATCCAATTATTTTTCATTTTTTCCGTTTTGATTTTCAGTTTCTTTATTGGGTTAAAATCAACTTCGTATGCTGTTTCAATTATTTTCTTTTTCGGCTTATAGACTTTTCCAGTTTCGTCCTCGATAAAAGGGTAGCAATAAATTGTATTTTTAAATCTTGGGTTGTCAATCGGAATTTCAAATCTCATAACCGCTTTTTTTATAAAATCCGTTTCAAATCCGTGAATAGATAATTCTTTATTCAGAATTCTTCTCAATTTATTCAAATCCGCTTTTAATGGTTTGATGTCAGTTTCAGTCGGTTTTATTTTACTATTCAGAATGTCAACCTCAATTTCATTTATATTCTTTTCACGAGCAATGTAATTCAACCAATCAGCCATATATCCACCATCATAATATCCAAGCGTACTTAAATAACTCAAGGCAAGATTCCCAGGAATTCCATTTAAGTTTCTTGTTTTTCTCATAGTTGGTTTTAGGTTGTTGCTAACGTGATTGTGTATGGTTAGTTGCGTGGTTGAGCAACTAAGTTAGCAAACTTTAACGAACCCGTGAAAATTCCGCAGGAATTTTCGCAAGTAAGCTAAAACCAAGCAATTAATTATACACGGTGTTGTGCATAGTTTTTAATTCAGAATAATTGGTGTCATTTCAGACTTTAATTTGTCATAATCCGCTTGAGTTATTACTCCCAATTCTAATAATTCTTTTGCTTCTTTCAACTTGGCAATAGCTTCTTCTTTCGTTAATTTTCTATTCGGGTTTTTTATTTCTCCAACTTCCAACGCAGTGTCATAATCTATTAAAACAGGAATAAGACCATAACCTTTAAAATGGGCATACAATTTGTATCCACTTTTTTTAGTTCCGTAAGTTTTTAATTTATCTACAACTACTTTTTTATCAGATAAAGTATTTGAAACTCTTTGTCCTCCTTGCGAAATATAGGTAAACCCTAAATCAGAAGTTGGAATTCCAATTGTCAACGTATCTCCGACTTTTAAAGTATCTCCAATTTTAGTTATATAATTTTTATATTCAGATTTTTTTGTCAATTTTCCATATTCAGCAGTTTGGGAAAAGCCAATCGAAATGGAAAAAAATAGTATTATAGTTAATGTTTTCATTTTTTGGTCAAATTATGCACAACGTGATTGTGTATGGTTAGTTGCGTGGTTAAGCAACTAATTTAGCAAATAAATCACAGATAGAATATTCCGCAGGAATGTTCGTAAGTCGGCAGTGACCAAGCAATTAATTATACACGGTGTTGTGTGTAGTTTTTTTACCATTCAAGTTGCTACAAATAGTTCTGTTTTTAAGACAATTTATCTAATTCAAATTAAAATAATTATTCAATTGTATGTTTAGCAATAGTTTATTGAAAATTTTCCCTTTCTTTGAATGAGTAATAATAATTTGATGTGATATGAGATTATATTTTATACTGTTTTTGACATTACTTTTTTATGGTTGTAATCAAAAGGACTCTAAACTTAAAATTAAATCAAGTGATAAAGTTTTACTATCTGCTGAAATAAATCTTAATAACAAGGTTGAAAGAATAATTGATAGTAGTTTTAAAATTAAAAACAATGATACAAGTTTAGTCAAAGTTGCCAATTATTTAATTCAAAAAAACGCAATAAAAAGTATATCAATAAAAAGCTACTTAAAAGACAATGTACTTGCTTCAAATACTAGTAGTACTTATGATAATACTGGAAATATTTCGGAAAGTATCTTTAGCTCAAAAAATCGTAAAACAATTGTTAAATATGACGAATATGGTAATTCAACTCTTACACATTCATTTAATGAAAATGATAAATTGCAAACGGAACTTAAATATAACAACACATACGATAACAGTAATTTAATTAAAATAGAGAAATTAGATAAAGATGGATTAATTTTTGAAACAGTAGAGTTTAAATACGATTCAAGCGATAATTTAATTAAAAAAACTACTAAAGGCTCCTCAAATATGATGAATAAGGAAGTTTTTTCGTATAATAAAAATAACCAGAAAACTAAAAGTATATTTTTCAGTTCAAATTCCTTACAAGATAGTACCTTGTACTATTATGATAAGGATTTATTATCAAAAATTGAAACCTATTCTAGGAATTTTAAAGATGAGTTCGATAAAAATCCGTCTAAAATAATTTATACTTATGATGAAATTGATAGGTTAATAGAAGTCAAACATATTGCGAGTTTTGGTAGTATAAGTAGATATTATCAATATCAATATTTTGACTCAATGAAGAATTGGTATGAAAAAGGAAATTATGATTCTGCTGGTAATTTAATTTATTTAATTAAAAGAAAGATTATTCTAAATAAGCTATAGATTTGTTGCATTAAGTTATTGAATGCAGAAGCTGCTCGTCAAATTACACACAACGTGTTTGTGTATGGTTAGTTGCGTGGTTAAGCAACTAAATTAGCAAACTTTTACGGACCAGAGAAAATTCCGCATGAATTTTCGCAAGTAAGCTCAAAAAAGCAATTAATTATACACGGTGTTAGCATACGTTTTTTAAGTATTCATTCCGTTTAATATTTTCTCAATTACTTAGATTTAGCAAATCTTCTACGAGTGTAATATCAGAAGGTTTTTTTGCATTAAAATCAATTATTTCCCCAGTCTTATCTAAAATAATATATCTTGGTAAACTTTCTATTAAATATTCTTTTTTAAAGTCAGTAAGTTCTTCTGGTTGACAAAATAATTGAATACCATCAAATGATTTTTCTTTAATTATACTTCGCCATTTTATCGAATCTGTTTGAATACAAATATTAACAAACTTTATATCATACTTATCTAATCTTTGTTGAATTTTATTTGAATACTCAATTTCATTTATACAAGGTCTGCACCAACTTGCCCAAATATCTATATAGACTACATTGCCTTTTAAGTCACTAAGGGAAACAAATTGATTGTTTCTATTTTTAAATTCAAAATCCGAAGGTTTAGAACCTACATCATAATTTTTTAACTTAAAATATTTTTTTTCAATAATATTTTTCAAGTAGGTATTCTGTGTTGAAGCATAATATGTTTTATAAAAGGTATCTAAATCATTTGTATGTTCTATATTAAAAAAGGCTGTAACGTACATTAACTGCTCGCGAATCTTCTCACTTTTTATAAATGTCGTATCAGTGCTAACATATTTTAGATGTGATAAATCCATGTCATTAATTGAATCTAAGTTGTTTTTGTTAATAAGTCCAGAATGAGTAAATAGATTCATCATAAACAATGGAACTTCAATATAATCTTCATTTTTAAGGTCTATTCCTTTAAAAAAATCTGGATAAGAGTTGGATTTTACATAATTTTCATCAACATTTTCTCTGGTAAAAGGATAAGTAAGGTATTTGTGAGTCCGCTCTGCTAAACTGTGTAATTCTAAAAAATATTTGAATTCATTATCATCGAATGAACTTTCTTCAATTAATTTATCATATAAACCCTTAATTGAATCAGTGAGTTTTAAAAACTTATCTTCATTCAGATTTGCATAATGATGATAAGTATTAATTGAAGCCAATTTTTTATCTAATTCTTTACTTTTTTGATTGTAGGTATTTTCTTTTGCTCCATATCCTGAAAATTCAATTTTATTATCATCGATAGTTATGTGTAAATCATATCCTTTATTTAAATAAATAGGATAAATATTATCACCAGCGTAGAGATTGTAAAATCCGCGAGGTATTACGAGTGTTTCTTTAAAAGAATTGTCAGAGCGAATTCCTAGATTCCAATTGTTAATTGGTTTTCCACTTACGTGGTAATTTTGATGTGTTTTAATATAAATTGTATCTAAACTATTGTTGTTTATTATTCCTGAGATTGTCAGGTTATTTGACTCGCTATTAGAATTACAGGATAAAGTTAGAATAACCAATATTGTTGGGAGTAAATTCCTCGAAACAGTAAATACGTTGTAACTCATTTTTAAACTAATTATTTCTGATTATTTTTTTCCGATTGAGTAAGCAAAATGTATGCTAACGTGTTTGTGTATGGTTAGTTGCGTGGTTAAGCAACTAAGTTAATAAACATTTACGAACCCGTGAATATTCCGCAGGAATATTCGCAAGTAGGCTAGAACCAAGTAATTAATTATACACGGTGTTATGCACTGGTTTTATTTTCATATTTACCAATTAATTCCATCTAATAAATAATCCTTACTAAATTTATAAGCTTCAATAACTAAACTGTCAGATGTGAATTTAGCTCCTAGCAATTTTTTTTCGCTGTTTTTGATGAAAGAAATTTTTAGATATCTGTTCAATATCTTATTATTTGAATTGATTTTAATAAAATATGAATCGTCTTTTTTTATTATCTCCCAAGTAGAAAGTTCTTTTTCGTAATGAGAAATTTCAGGAACTTTTACTACTTTTCCTCTAGAATCCTTTTTAAAGAAAAACATATTATAATTTAACGAATCTTTATAATCAGTATCTAAATATTCCATATTTTCTATCATCCAGTTTCCCGTAATCTTATCTTCAATACTAGATTTTTTTGAGCAATAATAAAGAATAACGGGAATAAAAATTAAAAGGATAAATTTTATTCGTTTATAATTTCCGTTATGCTTTGAGAAAATTCCAAACTTAACGGAATCTTTCACAATATTTATCATTCCGTTTGAGTAAAATTTAGATTTATTTTTCACTATTCAGATTTTAATTTTTAAATCACTAAAAATGATTTGTCCTTATGATAGCCCACAATTTTTGAGATACGCACTAACTTGTGCATAACGTGTTTGTATATGGTTTGTTGCGTGTTTCAGCACCTAATTTAGCAAATAAAAACCGAATAGAAAATCCGCGAGGGTTTTCGTAAGTAGGCTATAACTAGCAATAAATTATATACGGTGTTGTAATGCGTTATTTTTATTCCAAAAGTTTAATTTAAGTAATTTTTCAAAACTTTTATCTTTTCAGTAGTCGACAAGTCATAATTACTTTGGGAAAGTAAAATGTTATTATTATCCAAAATAAAAAAATCAGAATATCCCATAATCTTTTGATTGCAGTCAGCGCATAATACGTTAGCTATAGATTTAAAGGACTCTTTACTTACATTGAAAACTGGAAAATAATAACCTTCATAGAACAAATAATTATAAAGTTGTTCTATTTTTTTTGGCTTTTTTCTTGAAATCACAAATAGATCGAATTTATCTTTATTTTTTAAATAAATTTCATTTAAATATGGGGTGAATTTTAAAGATTGAGAACAATAATTATTGAAAAAATAAATAACTTTAATATTTTTCGATGAATTGAATATACTGTCTTTTAATTCGTTAATATTCATATTGACTAATTTTATATGTTCTCTATTATTGTCTGTTTTGTCTACAGAAATATATTCTTGAGAAAATAAAACGCTCGATATGAAAATAAATAATAAATAGAGTTTTTTGATTATCATTTATTAGCTTGTTTAAGAATTGATTCTTTTTTTTCTTCAGATAAATCCCAAGAATCTTGAAGATCCATATTTATTAATATAACCTGAATATCTTTTCCATTTAATTTTTGTCGTTTTAATACCTCATACCACTTGAAAAGTGCTTCATTATTTATATCTTTATTAAAAAATATAGCCCAATTTAAAACAAAATAATAGTCTTTATTATCTTGTTTTAATAAAGGTTTTAGTGTCTTGTAATTAATAATTTTATTTATCCAACTATCAATATTGATAGCCTTTTTTTTAGGTTTTTTTCTAATATTTTTAAAATTGGAAAGTTTGTCAATAACTTCTGAAAGCTTGAAGTTTTCAAGATAAATTCCATCTGAATTAAAAACGTGTACTATTGGTCCGACTAAATAACCGTTATTATTATAAGTAATAAAACTGTCAAAATTCTTAAAAATGAATAATTCACTTTTATCACAGCTTAATTTGTTTTTTTCTAAATATTTATCAATGCTATTATCATTTTGAAATTCAAAAAGTGAATTTTGACTTTGTAGTGATAAAATTGAAAATGAAAGAATAGAGAATAATAAAATTATTTTCATAAGAATTAATTTAATTTTTTTACTAAATTTAGTTTATTATTTGATAAATTTTTTAATTCGGAAAAGCTTGTTCATAATGCATTACAACGTGTTTGTGTATGGTTAGTTGCGTGTTTAAGCAACTAATTTAGTAAACAAAAACGAACGCGAGAAAATTCCGAAGGAATTTTCCAAATAAGCAACGACCAAAGCAATTAATTATACACGTTGTTGTGCAACGTTTTTTATTCCGTTGGGTTGATGTTTTTTGTTTCTCTAATTTCTTTAGAATCTATATTGTAAATTCCGTATTCAAGTTTATTCGGTTCCTCTGGATTATCAAAAGTCAAAAGCAATTCTTTGTTGTTATTTATCCATTGATAATTTTTTACTTTTTTATCTATGACCTTATTAAGGTTCTGTCCATTTAAGTCCGATAAATAAACATAATGTTGGTCGAATCGGTCAATTATTCCGTCGTCATTTGTATCCGAATTAGCTATGAAATAAGATATATGAGTTATTCCTTTTAGTATTTTAGAATCTTCAGTTTTTCGGTTAGGAATGAACATACTTTTTATAGATGCATTTTCGGGCAAGAGTTTTCCCGAATTCTGGAAATTTTTATCCAAAAAGATAATATTCATAGTATTCATTCTTACCATATTTTCTGAATCTTCGATGTTTATATCAAGATATCCATAATCGTCTTCAAATTCCTTTTCAATTGCGATGTAATAAAAATCAGAATTGGGTAATTTGATTGGTGAGGAATATTTAATTTCGAAAGGTATTTCACTTGGTTTTTCTGACTCAAAGAACGAATCGTCAATTATTTGATTTTGACGTTGCTCATACTTTTCAATCACTAATAATCCGAAAATGTAAAGAATGAATATCGGTATTAAAATTCCGTTTATGATAATTAAAATTCGAATAAATTTATTTTTCATAGGCTTTGTTCAAATGTTGCACAACGTGTTTGTGTATGGTTAGTTGCGTGGTTAAGCAACTAAATTAGTAAACTTTTACGAACCCGTGAAAATTCCGCAGGAATTTTCGCAAGTAGGCAAGAATCTAGCAATTAATTATACACGGTGTTGTAACACGTTTTTAATTTTTCGTTTGTTTAGTTGTTCGGTAATAATTTTTTCCAATTTCGATGATTTTATTTTCAGAGTATGTGATGTTATAGTTAAAGGTGTTCCATACATTCTGTTATTTGTTTTCATAGCTTCTTTTGAAATTATATTTTTTGAACGCTCAATATATTTTTCAGGTTTGCTTGTTTTTATAATTAACATTTTAGGTGATGAAACAGTGAAAAAGTATTCATAAACAGGAACGCTGACCTGAATAGTTTCAACTCCTGAAATATCATCCCATTCTATTAATCCAATACTTGTTGCGTTTGAATTGTCAATAATTCCCTTATCATTTATAGTCAAACCTGCTTTTCCACTAAAAATTTTTTTCGCAATAAAGAAGACACCTAGTCCACAGAATAAAATAGCTAATAATCCAATAAATACCAGGTAATCTTCTGAATATCGATTATCAATGGATTTATTAGAATCTATAACCATATAAAATCCACCAAAAATAAATGCTAAACACAAAATTAGCATTAACACTAATTTTGTTTTGCTTAAACGTATTATTATTTCTTCCATTTGCGTTATTTTGGCCAAATGTGTCACAACGTGTTTGTGTATGATTTCGTTGCGTGTTTCAGCAACTAAATTAGTAAACTAAAACGAACGCGAGAAAATTCCGAAGGAATTTTCCAAATAGGCACTTGCCAAAGCAATTAATTATACACGTTGTTGTAACACGTTTTTATTTAAATAATTTTTCTTCAAGTTTTCCCTTTTCGTAGGCTTTGTAAAACTTTTTTGTCTTTGAAGTCATCGGAACGTTATTCTTCTCATCTCCTATAAATTCTAATAAAATTTTTGCTCCGCCAAGTTGTACTTCTTTAACATCTTCTTGTTCGCTATACTTTTTGCCGTCTTTTGGTTTACATTCTAAAATTCGGTTATGATTTATCTTTTGGCCTAATCCGTAATTTATCATTGCAACAGAATAAAGAAACTGTTGTTTGTCTTTGTTGGTAAGAGAAGTGAAAAAATCACCAAAAGTTGGGATTCCCATTCCAATATCTTTATTCATCCAAAATCCAACGATTTGCGCAGCAGCTCTAAATTCAGTTCCATTAGGATAAACAGGGTTCGAAAAAATATATTGACTTGCATCAAAAATCAGATTTTCATAGTTCTCATATTCAGGATTTTTATCTTCTTGCATTTTTGCTAAAGACACAGAAAAAAGCTCGTTTGAAGAAGAAGGAAATGTGAATGAAGTCCAAAGTCTTGATTTAACAATTTCGTTTTCAAACTTTCCTGGTCTAAATTCGATTGAATTAAGAGCTTCTTTTATGAGATTTTTTGTCGATTCCGAATTTGGGTATGAACTTACAGTTACATCTGTAACTTTTGAATCTTCTGTGACTGTCAAATAAACATAAACATTTCCTTCAAATTTAATTTCTGAAGTAAGTTTAGGGTAAATAAAATTTCTCAAATTCTTTTCAGAACAAGCGATTTGTTCTTTTTCTGAAAGTCCAGAATCGCAATCATTTTCAAATGGTAGTTCTGTCAAAACAGCATAATGATAAATTCCTTCTTTCTCTTGTTTAAACGGTTTTGCCTTATATCCTCTTTCAGCAGTTCTGTCGGCATCTAAAAAATGTCCTTTCGGTATTTGTCCAATCGCAAAAATTGGTACTAAAAGTAAAAAAGTCAGAATGTTTAATTTGTATTTCTTCATTTTGTTAATTTGGTCAAATGTGTTACAACGTTGTTGTGTATGGTTAGTTGCGTGGTTAAGCAACTAAGTTAGTAAACATTTACGAACCCGTGAATATTCCGCAGGAATATTCGCAAGTAGGGAAGAACCTAGCAATTAATTATACACGGTGTTGGCAGTAGTGTTTTGCTTACATTTCCAATTCTAATTCCCAATCTTCTACTTTTTCGTTGTCTATATACCATTGAACGGCTCTTTTTATTGCATATTCTTGATTTACAATTTTTTCGTTTATAAATTCTAAATTGTTAGCCCATATGACAAATACTGTTTCCCAAAAAGTTGCTCCATAGGTTATACAATCTTTTATCATATTTCCAGATAATCTTAGTTTGTCTATTTTGTCGAATGAAAGTCTATTAGCGAAATCTTTTAACGAGTTAGCAAAGTCATTTCCATCAAAGTCAAAATTCAATTCCCATTTTTCAAAGTTGTTAAAAATTTGAAAGTTGTCTGGTTCAATAGATTTACATATATATTCTGCAACTCTTTTATTTATTCTATTTGAGTCAGAATTTCTCTGTTTGTGGTTTGCAAAAACACAAAATGATTCAAAGAGTAAATTCGGGTTTTCATTGAAAAAGGAAATATGGTTTGTTTTTAGCTTGTTGTTAAGTAAATCAAAATCAAGTGTTCCGTTTAATAGATAAAATGTAAAGAATCTTATATCAGCTTTTGATTTTGTGTCAAGTCTTTTCATTGTCATTTCGTTTACTAAGGTTGGTCACGGCATTACTGCCAACGTTGTTGTGTATGGTTAGTTGCGTGGTTAAGCAACTAATTTAGTAAACTTTTACGAACCCGTGAAAATTCCGCAGGAATTTTCGCAAGTAAGCACTTAAAAAGCAATTAATTATACACGGTGTTATATGCTGGCCTTTATCAATTCAACAAGTTCGTTTTCACTTGGTCTTGGTGCGTTTTCATCTATTATTTTGCCATCCTTTCCAAAAAGTAAATATCTAGGAATAGTTTTGATGCTATAATTTTTATAAAGACTAGATTTTTCCCAATTTGTTATGATATAATTATCTATTTCATTTGAAAGATTCTCTAATTTTGATGCTCTTACCCAAGCTGAATAGTCTTTGTCAATTGAAATTTCAATAATTTCAAGTTCTGTTTCATTGAACTTTGATTTCAAATCTTTTAAAAATGGCATTTCTTTTCGGCAAGGTGCACACCAACTTGCCCAAAAATCGACAAGAACAATTTTTCCTTTATGCTTCGAAAGTACTTGCTCAAAGGTTAATTCATTGTCATTAATAAGATTAGTCAAAATTCCGACAGTTCTATTAGTTGCGTTTAGTTTTTTTGAGTTCGCCTTTTCTTTGTCAACAACAGAACTCCATTTGTTTTTTAATTTATCATTATTACTACTGGATTGAAACTTTGTCAGATACTTGTTAAATGTTGGTTTTTCACCGAAGAAAATACTTTTAAGATATGAGTCCAATAAAACCTCTTTTGTAGTTTCATTCAAAAATGTTTTTTGTTCATTGACAAAGTCGAACAAAACAGAATTCTTAACTCGATTATCTTCTTTAAAATATTTGTATAAAATCAATGCTCTCAAGAAACTTACATATTCTTTATTGTCAAGTAATTCTTCTTCATTAAGTTTTACACCTAAACTCTCAATTTCTAATTCTAGATTTTGATTTTTAGCTTTTCTTATTTTGGAAGTGGCAAACTTTATTTTCTGATTAACTTTAGTTGTTGAATAAAAATTATTTGAAACGCTGTTATTGGATTTTAGGCTATCCAATAATACAATTGAGTTTTTGTATATTTTTTCTGAATCATACTTGTTATTTTGAAATTTATTTTCATCGATTACTATTGCTTTGCTTTTTAAATTGTAATTGTATAAAAGATAATCGAAGTTGTTTTCGCTCCAGGTTTTAGTACTATTCAATATTATGAAAGTTGGGTATTCAATTTGTTTTGATTTGTTAATATTAACTTTCGTCACATCGATTAAAAGGCTATCTCCTTTTTCAAGTTGCAATTCATAGAAAAATGAAATAAACGGGTCTCCACCAATTATTTTGATAGTATTTTGCGTTGGTATTGTTACGGATGTTTTATTGTCTTTCTGTCCGAGATATAACATATCAGGTTTGTCCTGCATTTCATCCACGAAAAGGTTTATGAAGAATGAACTTATAGTATCATTTACGCTAATTACAACTTCATTCTTTTTCTCAATTTTCTTTTCTTTTGTAATTGTAATTTTAGAACTAATTTCTTTCTTTTTTTCTTGACAGCTAAATACTGTTAGAATTAAAAATGTAAGTAGGATGTTTTTCATAGGCTTGCATATAACGGTTTTGTGTATGGTTAGTTGCGTGTTTCAGCAACTAATTTAGTAAACAAAAACGAACGCGAGAAAATTCCGAAGGAATTTTCCAAATAAGCACTTGCCAAAGCAATTAATTATACACGGTGTTACCACACGTTATTTTTTATTACAGTTAATGATTTACAATTAATTTTAAGGTCTCAATTTTATTGTCTGTTAAAAAAACTTTCACAAAATACATTCCTCCACTTAATTTGTTAGTGTCATAAACGATACTAGCTAAGTTTTTATTCGATTCTTTATGAATTCTTTTTCCTGATAAATCCCAAATTTCAAATTTTTCAATATTTGAATTTGTAATTGACTCAATTGTAACAAGATTTTTGGTTGGATTAGGGTATAGTCTAACTATTTTAAAACTCCCATTTTCAGTAATTTCATAATCATTGATGCTTAAAGTTGAGGCATCAATATCTGTTACATAAAGCTCATTACCGCTAATATCATTTCTAGCTCTAAAATATAGTTTATTATCAGTTGCTCCCATTTCTTCTATTGAATTATAATTCTCAAAGTTTGGTCCATTTAGGATGTTTAAATCTAATTGTAATGCTTCATTTAGATTATCATTAGTAATCCAAATTTTATGAGGAAATGATTCAGCTAAGTAGAGAAGATTATTATTATAGCAAGTTAAATTTCTAATAGATAAAAAACTATCAGTATCTGATTCAGCTATTTTTTCAGTATTAATTCCATTAGTCCTCCACAATTCTTTGTCTGCACCAAATCCATAATCATCCTTAACGCCAAAGTATAAGTAATCTCCACATACAGATAAATTTTTAATATCAATCGTAGGGAATGTTGAAAATAAACTTCCATCAAATACTAAAACTGTGCCTGATAATGTTCCATCAGTTTTGTATAGTGCTTTTTTTGCTGTATTTGGATTTTTTGCAACAAAATACAATTCGTTATTGAAAATTTCAGTTATTCTGATATCACTATACAGATTATCACCAAAAGACTGCAAATGGCTTGTACCTGAATTTGTTCCATCCGAAACCCATATATCATGCGGGCCGTATGTAGTTCCAGAGGTCTCGGCAACAATGATTAGTTTATTATTGACAGTCTTCAAGACTCTCATATCGTTTAAATTAATTATTTTGTTTGTTCCAGACTCTGTACCATCTGTTGTCCATAAAGCTGTCCCAGTATTATCATGAGCGATGAAATATATAATATTGTTCAGTAAAACAAATTCTCTTGGATAACTATTATTATTTGAGTTCCCAATGTTTATATCTTTTATCATGTAAGTTCCACTTTCAGTACCATCGCTTCTCCATAATTCAAAGCCATTAATTCCATCGTTAGCATTGAAGTAAAGAATATCGTTTAAAACTGTAAATTTCTGTTGGTCATTATAGTTTTGCATACTACTTTGATTACCAGTTCTGATGTCTTTTACCATAAAAGTCCCACTATCTGTTCCATCACTTCTCCAAAGTTCATAGCCATGTGTCCCATCAATTGCACTAAAATATAAGATACCATTTATTTCTTTCATTTCTGAAGGGTCATCAATACAATTATATCCTGGATTTATATCTTTAACGATTTGCGTTCCGCTTTCTGTTCCATCACTTTTAAATAATTGGTTACCATATTCTGTTCCTCTTGCTCTGAAGAACAAGTCACCACCTACGTTTGTAAATTTACTCGAATTACTACTATTTGAATAATTCAAATCAGCAAAAAAGGAAGTTCCAGTAATTGTTCCGTCTGTAACCCATAACTCATTGCCGTTTGTTTCATTCTTTCCAGTCAAAACTGTAGCATTATTAACGGTAACAAAACTTTCTTCTAAACCAGAAATGTTACTATCTGTAATATCTGATAACTCAAACGTACCATTTGATGAACCGTCACTAACCCATAGTGTTCTGTCAGATGAATTAGTGCTAGTTGTGAAAAATAGAAGCTTGTTATTTACATAGTCTAAATGGAATTTTTCAATCCATACAGATGAATTTCCATCATTAATATCTTTAAGTAAAGATGTACCAGTTTCTGTTCCATCTGATTTCCATATTTCAGTTCCATGAATATTGTCATCTGCTAGGAAGTACACTTCATTATTGAATGATATATATTGGCTATTATATGATATACTATTAAAATTTGTATTGTTTATGTTCTTTACCATTGATGTGCCTGTTTCGGTTCCATCGCTTTTCCATAGTTCAGTTCCGTTTATTCCATCATTAGCTTCAAAAATAATTATATTATTGAGTGTGCTCCCTTTCAATGAATTAGCACTTGAGTTAGAACCTATCCTTATATCTTTCACAATAGTTGTTCCAGATTCAGTTCCGTCACTTTTCCATAATTCATAGCCATTAGTTCCATTGTCAGCAAAAAAATAAAAGAAGTTATTCAAGGATAAAAATTGATTTCCACTACTTAATCCAGAATAATTTGCATTAATGTCTTTTACCATTGCTGTTCCGGCTTCTGTTCCATCACTTTTCCATAGTTCAGTTCCATTTACCCCATCATTAGCTGTAAAATAGATAATGTTATTAAAAACGAATAAGTTATTTGGACTTCCATTTCCGTTTGAATTAATGTCTTTTATCATAAGTGTCCCAGCTTCTGTTCCATCACTTTTCCATAATTCATAGCCATCAACATCATTGGTAGCAGTAAAGAATAGTGTTCCGTTAAAATCTATCAAATTTATAGGACCATTGTAAGAACTGTTATTATTGGTGCGAATATCTTTAACCATGACTGTACCATTTTCAGTTCCGTCACTTTTCCATAATTCCGAACCATAAACTCCATCGTCAGCTGTAAAATAAAGCGTATTGTTGACAACAACCAAAGAACTTGGACTCGATGAGTTTTGACCTTGTTTTATATCCTTAACCATTAAAGTTCCTTCATAAGTTCCATCTGAATACCATAATTCTCTACCGAAGTTTTCAAATGAACCATCTGTAGCGGTAAAGTAAAAACCATTTTGAAAAGCAACAAAGGTTTGTGGGTCGCTATCTTCGTGATAATTTATTTCAATAAGAGTTGCATCTATTGTTTGAGCAGATAAAATTCTAGTAATCAAAATAAATAATAGAAAAGAAAAATTGTATTTCATAGGTTTGTTTTTTTACGTAATTTTTGTTTAATGTGTGGTAACGGTTTTGTGTATGGTTAGTTGCGTGGTTAAGCACCTAAGTTAATAAACATTTACGAACCAGTGAATATTCCGCAGGAATATTCGCAAGTAGGCTAGAACCTAGCAATTAATTATACACGGTGTTGTACACAGTTATTTTTTTAATAATTTTTCTAATTCAGTAGAATCAGTTTTTTTTAATTCGATTTCAAGGTTGCCGATTGTGTTTTTATTCAACAGTATTCTGTTTGCATAAATATCTGTTCTTTTTTTAGCTATTACGACTAAAGATGTTTTATTCTTTATTGGTATTTCTGTAAATTTTAAATTATTCGGTTGTCGATAATCCGAAATAAAAGAGTTTAAATCTTGATAAATCAAAAATGTAGATACATTATCTAATTCGGATTGGTTCAAGTTTAGTTCGTAAGAGATAATTCCATCAGGTTCTATAATTTTGTCAACATTTATCCAACCTAAATTACTAATCAAAATAGATGGGTAATCCCACCAGTTTATAATATAAAGTTCACTTGTTGCATCAGATAGCATATCAATATTTAACTGAGAATAATAATCTAAAGAATCGATTGATATTATTTTATTCATATAAGTCTCAACTCCACCAAATTGTCTTGTTGATACAGAATCAAATACAGGAAATGATATATATGTCTCTTTATCATCAATCCAAGTAATTTGATTTAATGAATCCAAAACACCGTTATAAATTCTGTCTCCTTTTCTGAATTTTTGTGCAAATTCGATTCTTAATTTTTTATCTTTTTTTAAATTGATTTTTTTATCTCCAACTTTTAGGTTGAGATATATCACACCGTTGGATTCTAACAGTTCATTTTTGTTGGTAACTGTATTTAAATTATCAGAAATCAGCTCTAATCGATTGTAATATTCTTTTAATTCTAAAGTTACTTTATCATTTTCGTTAATGTCAAAATCTTCTCGATTGAAGTATATTTTTGTCCCTTTTTCTCCTGTGATTATTTGGTTGGTTAGGGTATCTAAATCAAAGAACTGTTTTTCTATGACTAGAGTATTTTCAAAAGGATTGGTAGGTTTAAATTCAGCTATATCTTTTTTACAACTAAATATAGAAACTAAAACTAAAAAGTATAATAGGATTCTGTTTTTCATAATTGTGTACAACGTGTTTGTGTATGGTTAGTTGCGTGGTTAAGCAACTAAATTAGTAAACTTTTACGAACCCGTGAATATTCCGCAGGAATATTCGCAAGTAGGGAAGAACCTAGCAATTAATTATACACGGTGTTAGGCAACGTTTTTTAATATTATATCTACTATATTCTGAATATTTGAATCTAACATTGAAACTTTTAGTTCCTTAATTTGTCTTTGTTTAGTTCCAATCACAATTCTTTTTTCAGAAGGCGGTTTTCCAGAGCGATTTATTATTATTCCAACTACAACGATGTTGTCCCACAATATTTCCTCTTTTTTACGATAAACCAATTTGTCTTTTTTTATCTCAAATATTGGGTATTCAACCAAGAGTTTATAACCAAAAAACATTATAACAAATAAAAAAAAACCAAGTATCATTATCATTCCGCTTAACCTCCAATTGGAACCATTTTGAAAATCATAGAATAACTTTGCAGATATTAACAAACAAAATAAAATTATAATCCAATAAGTTCTATTTGCCCCAAATTTTAATCCGTGAGTAGATTCCTTTTTGGAATATTTTGGAAAGCTTGAAAGTTTAGCCTCGTAATACCTGAATTTATTTAGGTGTTTAAAATTATCTAAAAGGTTAGGTTTTTCATCTATGACAAAATACTTATCAGAGATTATTTTAAATAAATAGTTTTTAATTTGAATATTTTCCAATAAGTTGAGTTTAAATGTTGCCTAACGTTGTTGTGTATGATTAGTTGC
The DNA here is from genome assembly GCF_019278425.1 of Winogradskyella sp. HaHa_3_26. Taxonomy (NCBI): domain Bacteria; kingdom Pseudomonadati; phylum Bacteroidota; class Flavobacteriia; order Flavobacteriales; family Flavobacteriaceae; genus Winogradskyella; species Winogradskyella sp. HaHa_3_26. The sequence continues at coordinate 3,716,936 of NZ_CP058981.1, forward strand.
GTGGTTAAGTACGTAATTTAGCAAATAAATCACAGATAGAATATTCCGCAGGAATGTTCGTAAGTCGGCAGTGACCAAGCAATTAATTATACACGGTGTTGTGCATAGTTTTTTATTATCCCGCAACTCCGATAAATATTAAATACTCAATTTCTGTATCATAGATTTCCTGTAATTCCTCTTTTGTCAGGTCAACTTTTTCCTCATTCAGAGCATATTCTACCATTTGATTTATATCCAATTCGACATTAGATTCAGTTTCGCTTTCAGGATTCGGATTGTCAGAGTTCAGTCCGATTTTATCCATAAAGTTTATTTCCGCAACCAGAGCGTCACGAATCAAATTCAAGTCAGATTTTTTCTTATTTAGCTTTAATGCAATGAAACAAGTCGCCTCGTCCACGTCATAAATTTCTTTTCCAGCGTTATTTTCGTTCACAGTACAGATTGGGTCGTTTTTACAACCGAAAAATGAGAGTAAAGTCAAGATGAATATTTTTTTCATTTATTGTAGTTTTTTATTCAATTCTGTATTGTCGTCTTGATTCGGCATAATAGTCAGATTCCTTATTTAGTAAGCTTTCTTCAAACTTGTATTTCAGATATTTCATATCCAATTCGGTCAGAGAAACAGTCTTTTTTCCGTTCATAAAGTTTTCTATCGCTTTTTTGTGATAAGCGCAAAAAATTGCCCAAACCATTAACTTTATAAAATCAGATTCATTTTCAGTTTTTATTTCGGCGTCATCCCAAGAGTCCGATAAAGTTTTAAAATTCCCACTATCTTTCTCAACCATTATTCCGTCCGAAATATCAATTTCAGATGGATAATATTTAATTGTCAGATTATAAATTTCCTTAAAAGTCAATTTTTATAGGGTTTTGGTAAATTATGCACAACGGTGTACGTATATGAAAAGTAGCGTCTTCATTATCAGCTGCCTTTCGGGTTTATATATCTTCTATAAAGAAACAAAAAATAAAATTAAATCAATGACTAAGCTATTTTTTATATGCGCTGTTGTGTTTAGTAATTTTATTTTCTTTTGGTTTATAGCTTTCCAGGATCTTTATTCTAGGCTTAGATTTGGTTATCTACTTTAAGCTTAAAATACGTAGTATGGACGACGCTACATAGGATATTCAGCCACCAGACATTGTTTTGTTTTAAAATTGGTTATATACCGATATATGGCTTGTTTTAAAATAAAAACTTTCTTCGAATCCTTATTATTTAAATTTCTAAAAATGATGAGTTGTTGAAAAAAACATCAATGTAAGGGGCTATAAGTCAGATATTTATTAGTGTTAAATAATATAACAAACTTGACTTTCTCATTTTTTTTCAATAACTTCAGACAAACTGTTTAACGTTTTCAAACGTTCTGAGAGCGCGCTCTCAACGATTTCAATCGAACAGTTTGGAGCTTTAAAAATCTTCCTACGTCGATTTTCAAATCACATCATTTTTGGAAACTTAAAAGACCTCGAAGAAAGCTACAATGTTTGGTGGATGACCGAAAGTCGGCAATATTAATCACAACGTGATTGTGTATGGTTAGTTGCGTGGTTAAGCACCTAATTTAGTAAACATTTACGAACCTGTGAATATTCCGCAGGAATATTCGCAAGTAGTGAAGAACAAAGCAATTAATTATACACGGTGTTGGCAGCCGTGCTTATTTTTTTAATCCTGCGTTGTTGCTAATCAGACACGCATTTTCCACACAGCTTGTATATCCTGCGCTATATTTTTAATATCTAGGAAACTTATCAAATTTCAGTTCTCGTGTTTAATGAATTAGATAATTATTCCAATTTAGTTCCGCAAGAAATTAAAATTTCCGACTCCATTTTTTCTGATTTTACTTACTTAAAAGTCAAAAAAAAAAAATCGCGAAAAAGTAACTAGGCTTTTTTATTGCGATGTAGCTATTTTTTCAACCGTAATTTTCCGTTCTGCTTAATTCCTGCGTTGTGATTTTCATTCCAACGTTTTGAAATTCCAATTTTATTTTATTCTCAAAATTTAGATTTGTATAAGTTCCAATTTAGAGTTGGACTTTGCCGCACACGCATTGCTGCCAACGTGATTGTATATGGTTTGTTGCGTGTTTTAAGCACCTAATTTAGCAAATAAAAACCGAATAGAAAATCCGCGAGGATTTTCGTAAGTAGGCTAGAACCAGCAATAAATTATATACGGTGTTACCACACGTTTTTTATTCAATTGTTAATTCAATCGTTTCGTTAGCATAACTAGAAAATCCGCCTTTTTCTCCTTTCGTTAAATCGACTTCCAATTTCAAATTCGAGTCTGCATTTTTCTGTTTTGCAATTAAATGTTTTGAAAAAACTAATCTAATTTCAGTTTCCTCATTTGGTTTAATAGTTTCTTTGTTCCAGTTTAAGTAAGCAATTTGTTTATCTAATTCTATATCAGAAATGTAAAAGTCTTTTTTGCCTGTATTTTTTAAGATGAAAACGTAAGGTTTAGAAAAGTCTTTCTTTAGTTTTTTAAACTTTAATTTTCTAGTAGAAATCTCAAAACTAATTTCCTTTGCAGGCGCATCGTATTTAATTCCGAATTGGATACTATTTCCATTATTGTAATTAATACTCGACATTGAATAACTTTTGTTTTCTGCTAATTCAGCGATTAAAGTTATTTTTAAATCTCTTATTTCTCCTATGCCAAGAGGTTTATTTCCTAAATCAAATTTTATAACTTCGTTACTCAAAAATTTTGGTTCTTGAAATTCAATTTCCTTATTTGAATTATTTTTTACTCGAATTATCTTGGTTATGTCTTTTTTGCCATCTGTTTTTCCAAAATCAACTAATAAGTCTCCGATATTATTTTCTTTGTCGATTGCAAGGTCAGTAAGATTAAGTATTTGCAAACCGTATTTGTCTTTAAATTCGGTTTTGAATTTTTCTTTTTCATCAGAACTTGATTCGTTTTTACCTTTATTTTCAATTTCCTCAATTACATATGAACCTAAATTTTGTGACCATTGCATTAATGGCAAATTTAATTCTTCCATTATGATAGGTTGTTTTTCGATAATCAACCTACCAGTTTCTGAATTATAAAATGTTATAAGATTATCAATCTCAATTTCTGTGTAATTTTTAGAATAAATTGGTGTAACGATTAGTTTAAGTTCAGTCAATGATTTTTCAGTAACTTTTTTTTCCAATGCTTCCCAGTAATTGTCTGAAATTCCGAAATTACTTTTCTTTTGATATTCGATTGTTTGAGTTATTATTTTCTCAATGTTACTTATTGTTCCATCTAATTCTAATAGTTTTTCTATTTTTCCATCAACTGTTTGAGCATTGATTTGAATTGAAAAAAATGTAATTAAAGTTATTAATATTGTCTTTGTCATAGGTTTTGGTCAAATGTGTGGTAACGTGTTTGTGTATGGTTAGTTGCGTGGTTAAGCAACTAATTTAGCAAATAAATCACAGATAGAATATTCCGCAGGAATGTTCGTAAGTCGGCAGTGACCAAGCAATTAATTATACACGGTGTTGTGGTGTCGTTTTTATTTTTAGTTCAGTTCCTATTTCAGGTTTCAGACTTTGTTTTTTATCTACTGGTTTTATTAAATACCAATAAATTCCATTTTTTTTCTTTCCAATTCTTTTTCTACTGCAATTTCTCGGTCTTTTTGAGTTTTGAAAGAATGACTTATGTGTTCAGATTTAGTTTCACAATCAAACATAATTTCAGAATCAGCAATTAGAAGTGTTCCAGAGAGAACTCTTTTCGTTATAGTCCATTTTGTTTCCGTTTTCAAGTCAATAATTTCGGTATCTGGTGAAATTCCATTTTCATTATGTTGTAATTCAGTCAGAAGTCCAATTCCAGTTATATTAAAGCACTCAATTATTTTTATAAAACCTGATTTCATTAGTTTATTCATTAATCTTGTCAAAAGCTGTAAAAAACTCGTCTTGGTCGATTAAATGATTTATAACTTTTAAGACCTCCTCACGATTTAATTTCTCAATGAGTATTAAGTCGGTTGCAAAAAAATACTTTCCATTTAAACATTCTCCAGTTTCTTGATTCTTTTGCCTTAACCATTTGATGTTTTCATAGGTGAAAAATGTAGCAACATATTTATCTCCATTTTCAAATGTCACAATTACATCTGAATTATCATTTAATTCCGCAATTCCTGCTTGGATTGTTCCTTTTTCTTCCGTTCCAATCCAAATGTTTTTTATTTTATTCATTTCGTTTCTCAAATGCACCACAACGTGTTTGTGTATGGTTAGTTGCGTGGTTAAGCAACTAAGTTAATAAACATTTACGAACCCGTGAATATTCCGCAGGAATATTCGCAAGTAGAGAAGAATAAAGCAATTAATTATACACGGTGTTGGCATTTCGTTGTTTTTATTCCGAGTTATTCTTATTCGGCTTAATTCCGTTTTTAGTTTTTCCAGCGTTTGAGTGAATTCGGTTAGCGATTTATTCCACAAACTTTTTCAATTCCGATTGAGTGAGCAATTCCGCAACTTGCTAAATTCCGCAATCAATTCGGGTTTTGTTTTTCAGTTCAGTTTCCGATTCCGCAAACTAGCTAAAAGTCGGACATAAAATTATTTTTTATTTAGTCAGATATTGATTTTTTCTTTTCCTTATTTTCAGTAATAAATATTTTTATTAAAGCTGCAATAAGTAAAAGTGTAGAACCTATAAATAACCAAAAACTAAATGAATCAATATTGAAATTTAAGTAACCAAAATTCAAGATATTTAAAATCATAGCTATGATAACTAATATTGAGGAAAAATTTCTTTTAATCATAGATATTTCAATTTGAGTGCGTTCTGTCAATGAATGCCAACGTGTTTGTGTATGGTTAGTTGCGTGGTTTAGCAACTAAGTTAGCAAACTTTTACGAACCCGTGAATATTCCGCAGGAATATTCGCAAGTAGAGAAGAAAACAGCAATTAATTATACACGGTGTTGGCAACAGTATTTTATTCAATTGTCGCTTTTAAATACCTCTCATTTGTTAGTTTTCCTGAATCATTTATAAAGTCATATACTCTAAGTGCAAATGAGTTATCACTTATCCAAACTAATTCTTTTATTTTCCATTTATTGTTGAAATAATATAACTTTTTTGAAAAGTTAATTTCATTGTTTTCTATCGTGTAAATTGAAATTTCAGATTGTATATCGTAACTATCTGATGCATAAAAAGCTATTAAATTCTTGCTTTTTGATAATAAGGGCATCTCATAACTATCATCAAAGTTAGATGAAATACCATATAATTTGTCAGTTTTCGAATTTAATAACGCTAATAATCCTACACCTGAGCCTATCCTTTCTATTCCGTATAAATTTAGGTTGTCTAAATAACCTTTATAATAATAACATCCGAACCCATTATTATAATCACAAGGTATTTTTATTGATGAATTCAATGTATTTAGAATGAAATACTTCCCTGATATAGTTTTAAACTCTGAATCAATAGTTATTTGACTTTTATAGTTTGATTGAAATTCTTTGAATTGTTTGACAGAAATTTTATTAAAATTGATGTTGAGATTTGAAGACGCATTTTCTGACCAAATAATTTTATCCCAAAGTTCGGAAATGGATTTGATTTTCTTCTTATTTTTATTTACAATTAGTGAATCAGACAAATATCCATTAAAAACATAACCAAAATATTTAAACTCAAAATGAGTGGTATTTCTATCATCTACATCTATTTTTGATTTAACCTTAACCCATTGACCATTTAATTCTTCTCCATTCTCGTTGATTTGAAATTCTATTCCTGTTTTTTCAAGAATTGTTAATTCCGTTCCAAAATCGAAAGCTCCAAGTTTGATTGAGTTTATATCTGGTTTTTCTCGATATGTAAGTCCGTTGAGTGCTGACACATATTTTTTTTCAATTTTGAGAAGATTTGTCAAGCTGTCAGATTCAGTTTCGGTAGATAATTTTTCTGAAATTGGTTTATCTTTAGTTTGGATTGAGTCAATTTGTTGAATTGTCTTGGTTTTTTCAAACGGGTTATTTTTGTTTTTGCAACTACATAAACAAAGAAGAATTATGATATGTAAAAGGGTGTTTCTCATATTGTTGCCAACGTGTTTGTGTATGGTTAGTTGCGTGGTTTAGCAACTAAGTTAGCAAACTTTTACGAACCCGTGAAAATTCCGCAGGAATTTTCGCAAGTAAGCCTAAAAAAGCAATTAATTATACACGGTGTTGGCATTAGTTTTTTATTCCGCTAAATATTTGTCAAATGTTTCTTCAAAATTCAGCTTGATATTTTTGTCATCCGAAACAGAAAGTCCGCAACCACCTTCAAAGATTGTCAAAAACGATTTCTCATAATAAAATCGGATATATGTAAAGACTTCCTTTTGTCCTTTTATCTTATTCTCATTTATTGTAAACTCATCCTTTTCAATTCCGTATTCACATTTCAGGATTGGTTTATTAATTAATTTTCCGAGATTTCCATTTTCTTTAACTTCATAAACTTGCCATAAATCAGGTTCGTTTCGTAAGTCGTTCTTTTTGAGTCTTTGTTTAAGTTCCGAAAGTTGGTTGAGATTTATTTTTATATGGTCTCCATCGAAATCCCCTTCAATTTCCATAAACATATCAAATTCGGAAAACGTTATGAAAAAAGTCCAAGGAAGGTAAACGTCATTATCTTTATTTTCATTTAAATCCACTTGATAAATTTTATCAACTGTTTTTCCTACGATTTGTTTAATGAAGTTGTTAGATTTCAATTTTGTGTTCGTTTTTCAAATTAATGCCAACGTGATTGTGTATGGTTAGTTGCGTGGTTAAGCACCTAATTTAGTAAACATTTACGAACCTGTGAATATTCCGCAGGAATATTCGCAAGTAGTGAAGAACAAAGCAATTAATTATACACGGTGTTGGCAGCCGTGCTTATTTTTTTAATCCTGCGTTGTTGCTAATCAGACACGCATTTTCCACACAGCTTGTATATCCTGCGCTATATTTTTAATATCTAGGAAACTTATCAAATTTCAGTTCTCGTGTTTAATGAATTAGATAATTATTCCAATTTAGTTCCGCAAGAAATTAAAATTTCCGACTCCATTTTTTCTGATTTTACTTACTTAAAAGTCAAAAAAAAAAAATCGCGAAAAAGTAACTAGGCTTTTTTATTGCGATGTAGCTATTTTTTCAACCGTAATTTTCCGTTCTGCTTAATTCCTGCGTTGTGATTTTCATTCCAACGTTTTGAAATTCCAATTTTATTTTATTCTCAAAATTTAGATTTGTATAAGTTCCAATTTAGAGTTGGACTTTGCCGCACACGCATTGCTGCCAACGTGTTTGTGTATGGTTAGTTGCGTGTTTCAGCAACTAATTTAGTAAACAAAAACGAACGCGAGAAAATTCCGAAGTAATTTTCCAAATAAGCAACGACCAAAGCAATTAATTATACGCGTTGTTGGCATTTCGTTGTTTTTCAGTTTTTAATTCCACAACTGGTTTAATAGTGCATTCAGTTCAGCCTTTACGGTCAATTCTTCTACTAGCTTTTCTATAAAGATAGTAACAAACTAACTCCAAAGCCTCTATTGTTTTGTTTTCCATTTATGTATTTAAAAACATCTTGGATGCCATGTTCATAATAGAGTTCTAATTCTAATTCGTTATGAGACCCAATATAATGTGACAAACCAAACCTAACTCCGTAGTCGTCATTTCTTAATCCTTTATCAGCTTTATTTAATTTATATGCATAATAAGGAGAGACCATTGCTCTTATACCTCCTTGTGTATTAATTAAAGAGCCATTAAGAACTTTAACTCCAAAATCAAAAGGGATTCTTAAATAATTAATTGAAAAATCTTCATAGCCTTTAGAATTAAATCCTATTCCTGTTCTAAAAAGAAAGCGATTGTCAATTTCTTTAGAATAAAATAAATCAGCAGTAAATCCTGTTCTAGAATTTAAAGATGAATTACCAATGTTGTTTTTTACAGCTCCTAAGCGTAATCCCAATCCAGGGTCTATTTCTTTGGTTTTTGTTTTAGGTTTTTCGAGTTCTTTAGGAATAATGGTTTCTTCTGGAGTTAGAAACTCAACAAAAACATCTTTTTTTCTAGAACCAGTTTGAGTTTTTATTATTTTATTTTCTGGAGTTAATAATACGTAAAAAGGAATTCCGCTATTATTATACTGTTTTGCTAATTTTGTTCCTTTTTGAGTATCTCTATTAATTTCTAAGGCAATATAATTAGTTTTAATTATAGTTCTAACACTTTCATCTGTATGAATAATTTTTTTCATCCAATTACAAGGTCCGCACCATGGAGCAGTAAAAAATAAAAGTACATTTTTGTTTTCTTGTTTTGCTTTAATAAATCCATTGTCTAAAGACATATTTGAAAATTGAGAATCAACCTTTTCTATTGGCCTAATCTCAACACGATAAGCTAATGTTATACTTCCTCTTGGTTGGCCTTTCCAGCTTCCATTGGCTTCTTTTTCTATTTTTAAATCAATAACATTTGAAGATTTATCTAGAGGAGGAAAGAAAAGTTTATAACTTATTTCGTTTTGATTGTTGAGAGTTGTTTTAGTGTCAAGAGAAATCCCTTCACTTTTTATAACAAACTTTTTCTTGTTACTGTTTTCATCAGATATATAAATAGTTCTAGGGACTTTTATCCAATTTTTTTCTTTGTTTTTACTTGTTATATGTAGAATAGTTTCATTATCCGTTAATTCAATTTTTGTGATTTCTGTATACTTTTTATAATAAGAACCATACTTTGGGTTTTCAATGATTTCTTGAGAAAATAGGTTTGTACATAAAGTCGCAAAGAAATAAAGTAATAATTGTTTTTTCATAATTTGATGTTTAGGCTAATTAAAAGCCTTTTTTGGTGTAAGAAATTATTTTAAAATAGTTTTAACTTTTTTAACCAATTTTAACAAAAAGTCTTAGTGTTTTTGATTTGGTCAGTCAGATGTTTAGTTGCAGAATTAATCACATATGAGTGAGTTCCGCAATGAATGCCAACGTGTTTGTGTATGGTTAGTTGCGTGGTTTAGCAACTAAGTTAGCAAACTTTTACGAACCTGTGAATATTCCGCAGGAATATTCGCAAGTAGAGAAGAACAAAGCAATTAATTATACACGGTGTTACCACCAGTAATTATTTCAGAGATACTTGAATTCGTTTGTTTTCAGGCTCTATTTGAATCCAATTTCTGTTTTCTCGTTTAGGAATACATTCTATCAAACTCAATCCGTTTTTATAATTATCAACTGACTGTTTTCCAAATTTAATTTTCATTTCATAAATTCCTTGTCCTCCTTTTCCAATCCAAGCTCGTGTTACAATTGATTTATTTTTCTCAATATTCTCTTTAGACAAACTTTTTAAGTCGTAAGGAAAGCAATCAACTCCATCACACCAAAAACCTTGAACACTTTCAATTCCTAAATTGTCAAAATCAAGTCTGTATTCCAAATGTGAGCAAAATTCACTATTAAAAACAGGTTCTTTAAAATTATAATTGAACGCACCGCATTTCTGACATTCAGTATTTTCAGATTCTAATTCATCATTTTTGCAACGATTACATTTTCCGTATTCACTATTTATGTGTGAAATAATGACTTTCGCTTCTTTATGGCTAATTCCGAAATCGTCAATAATTTTTTTAACTGCAAATAGTTTTAAATCCTGCTTAACCATTCCCCAAATTTCAAACTTTTGTTCTTCCGACAAATTCAGTTCGTTTATTTCATTTCCGCATTTTTTGCAGTTCAGTTTCATTTGAGTGGTCTTATTGGTGGTAACGTGTTTGTGTATGGTTAGTTGCGTGGTTTAGCAACTAAGTTAGCAAACTTTTACGAACCTGAGAATATTCCGAAGGAATATTCCAGATGAGCAGACACAAAGCAATTAATTATACACGGTGTTGGCATTTCGTTGTTTTTATTCAGTTTTATTTTTTTCTTTATCTGCTTGTTTTTTTTAGGTTATTTCTGGTCATAAGTCCCATAAATATTCCAAAAAATAATGCATTCAATATAAATCTCCATATTCTGAAATCTTCACCGTCAGAATAGTCAAATCCAGTCATAAGTCCAGCATAAACAATTCCAGAAAACAAACCTGATTTTATTATTGCTTTTGTCTGCGTATTCATATTTTTTTAAATTCCTTTTTTAGGTTAAATTTATTTCCAATTGAGTGAGAAATTCCGCATTCAATTTGGGTTTTGCTTTTCAATTCAGTTTCCGATTCCGTAAACGAGCTAAAAGTCAAACGTTTTAATTCACTCACTTTTTTTTATACAACTTTAAATTTCCATTTACCTTTTTGTCAAAATAGTGTTTTTTTAGTTTTTTAACAACTTGTAATTCTGTCAAATTTTAACCCTTTTGCATAATTTTCAATTTAATGTCTTTTAAATCACTAATAAATTTCATTTTAACGGTTCTGCTCAATGAATGCCAACGTGTTTGTGTATGGTTAGTTGCGTGGTTTAGCAACTAAGTTAGCAAACTTTTACGAACCCGTGAATATTCCGCAGGAATATTCGCAAGTAAGCTCAATGAAGCAATTAATTATACACGGTGTTAGCTTTTAGTGCTTTATATCAGTCTAATTTCATTTTCTCGTTTTTTCCAATGAATAAGTACAATAACGAACCTATAAATGGGATAAATATGATTACTAAAATCCAAATTAGCTTGTCATTTTGAACGAACTTATTCTTTAAAATATCAATCAAACAATAAATCCAAAGTCCAATTGATAGAAGAACTAAAGCTTGCCATATAAAAAGTCCTATTGAGAAATCATTAATTAGGTTATCCATATTTTATTTTTTTTATTTCTATTTTGTGCTTCAATTCCACAAGCTTGATAATATTCCGATTATATTTTTTATTCAGCAGAGTAGAAGTCCAGCGTATTTTTATTCATTTCCAGTTTACGATTCCGCATTTTTGTCAAATTCCGCACAGTAATTCAGTCAGGTTTTGAGTGAGTTTCCGCAAATTTTTAAAATTCCACAAGACAGTTTTTCTGAATTATCTTGCTTAAAGTTAAAAAATTGAATCGTAAAACCATACTTTTTTTATTTCCGCAAACTTGCTCTAGCATTAAAGCTAACGTGATTGTGTATGGTTAGTTGCGTGTTTAAGCAACTAATTTAGTAAACTTTTACGAACCCGTGAAAATTCCGCAGGAATTTTCGCAAGTAGAGAAGAAAACAGCAATTAATTATACACGGTGTTGTACACAGTTTTTATTGGTTCGTTGAATATAAAATATATGGAAACTCTTCCTCGTCCATATCAGAATAGCTTTCTAAAACATTTGAATTAGAGAAATTAAAAAGATATTCATTTGTGAATTCGTTACCATTTACATTATTTTCGTTTTTTTCAATAACCTTTGTTACATTATTCTCAGATAAATATGCTGGTCCGATGTATGGCATAAAAACTGATACTGCAATAAAAAGGTCTTTATATGGATTTTCTTTATTATCGTAGAAATATTTATAAGTATAACTGTAATTAGTTCCACTTGTGTGTTCTACTCTTGTAACGTTTGAAAAAGTAGAATCATAGTAAAATTTTTGGTGACCAAAACTAACATCAAAACCTCTTCCTCGATGGTCATTATAAATTTCCTTAATTTTTCCGTTTGGATAATAACCAAAGTAGTTTTCCTCAACGAAATAGTCATTATCCATAAAAATACTTTTTAGAAGTCCATTATTGTTGTAGTTAAATGTGTAAGTTTTTATAACTTCATATTCATTACAAAGATTAGTTCTTGTTGACACAATTGACTCAATAAGATTCTCAAGATTGTAATGGAAGACAAAAATGTTCTTTTCACAGCCTGAATAATGTGGTAAATAAAAAGTCATTTTAGAAAGTCTGTTTGTGTCTTCTATATATTCAAATTCCCAATATCTTTCCGCTGGTTCAGGAAAGTTATCAAACATTTGTAGTAAAACATTTTGAATATTTTTATCAAAACTTCCTTTTGCAATATCATTTAATATAGTTTCAGGCTCTTCTAATTCAAAGCCTAATTCAGCGTGTGTTAAAGAACTGTTGTCTATTTCAATTGATTCATATCCATCATCTTTGTCACATCCAAAAAAGATAGTCAGAATTAACAGTGTTAATATTTTTTTCATTTTCGTAGTCAAATTGTGTACAACGTGTTTGTGTATGGTTAGTTGCGTGGTTTAGCAACTAAGTTAGCAAACTTTTACGAACCTGTGAATATTCCGCAGGAATATTCGCAAGTAGGGAAGAACAAAGCAATTAATTATACACGGTGTTGTAAGCAGTTTTTATTGTCCGTAAATCGCTGCTAAAATCAACGGAATTGTTATCAAAACTGATATTATTGCTGGTTTTACCCAACTTCTTTTTCTGTGTTCAAACTCTTTTCCGATAAATTTATTCCAAAAATATTCTGTCAAAATTCCTCCTCCTGCAATATTAAAAATCAAAGCAATATTACCTCCAATGTTTAGCAAGTTTACAACGACAAGCGTAATAATCGTATATAAAATTCCAAAAATCAAAACTTGAATTCTTCCATTTTGATTGTCGGTTTGCTTCATATTGTACATTAGTAAAACTGCTCCGAAAATCGTTGAGAATAATCCAGAAAACACCATAATTACTTTTTTAGAATGAAGTTCAGGTGCATTTGGGTCGTCCGTTATATTGTCTTTCTTTTTGTCTTCTTCGATAATTTTTTCGCGAGCGACTTCCTTTTTCTTCTTTTCGATTTTAATTTCGTTTTCCACAGATTCCAATTCAGGTGTTTTTCCGTTTCTTTCTTTTAAAATGTGAATTGAAGCAGCAATAGCTTGTTCGTTATAGTTTTTTTTGTTTTCTAAAATGTATTCTAATTCCGAGTCAGTTTTATGTTGGAATTTTTCAATAAATATATTTTCGCTCATTATTTGATTTGGTTCGATTTTGTTGGTGTATTATACTGATATAGGTTGACTCTTTTTGGTTAATATTTAGACGTTCAAAAGATTTTTTTTTCAGCGGTTTAGAAGGCAAAAAATAGTTTGAACTAGGTCAGTTCTTAAATCGTAAGTTCAGGTAAATTTACATTATTTTTTCGATAGGATTTGTATTTGATGTTTGGATTCAGATGGACTTCAGTAGGTTTTCTGAGATCCAGGCTAAAATGGGTTCTTAAATTGTTATAAATATAGACGGCTTGTTGTGTCATTTTTTTTGCTAATTCAGTGTTTTTAATGGTTTGTTTTAATCCATATTCATATTTAAGAGTTCTATTAATGCGTTCAGCAACAGCATTTTCGTAAGGATCGTATTGTTCAGTCATACTCATTGTAATTCCATTACCTTCAGCAAACTGTGTGTATTTGGGGTTGCAGTATTGGAAACCTCTATCCGAATGATGGATAAGCTTTAGATTGGGATATTTTCTATTTTTAATAGCCATAGCGAGCGCATCTGTGCAAAGTGATGTTCTCATATGGTTGTCGAGTTTATATCCCATAATCTGCTTAGAATAAGCATCTGTAACAATGGCTAAATAATTATGACCGTATTGTGTTTTAATATAAGTGATATCGCTGACCCAAAGTTGTTCAGGACGAGTAGGGACATGGTCTTTTACCAGGTTTTTATATTTTTTGTACATATGGTTTGAGTTTGTAGTGGTAATGTAATTTTTTGTTTTAGGAATTAAAAGGTTATTTAGTTTGAGGAAGCGATAGAACTTGTCTCTACCAATTTTAATATCAGCGCTTATAAATTCTCGTTTAAGTTCTTTATGTAGCTTAATACCACCAGTTTTTGAGCCTACTTTTTTACGGTAGTCTTTGACCATTTTAATCATTTTTTGATGATCTATTTCTTTTTTCTGTTGAGTTCTTAGTCTTTTGTAGAAGGCTTGTTTATATATCCCAAAACATCCATAGAGCCATTTTCTTTTATACGCTGTTTTTTCTTTAACTCTATCTCTTTTGCTAATGTTTTGGGTAATGACTTTTTTGACATATCGACTCCTGTAATAAGTTCCATGTCAGCTATAATGTCTTGTTGAAAGTCTTTTTGAAACTCAAGTTCTTCAATCTTTTCCTTTAACTTTTTAATTTCATCGTTTTTACTCATACCCGTATTTTGTTGTACTAAAGTACTGTATTTTCTTAACCAATAGGTAATGGTTGTTCGAGGGATATCGTATTTTTTTGAAGCTTGGTTGTTTGAAAGCTGACCATTTAAGATTTGGTCAACGACTAAAAGTTTGGTCTCTAAAGTGGCTTTTTGGTAACTTTTTTTTCGCCAGTGTTCATTTTGTGTTTTCATAAGTGACTGTAATTAATTGCTTAATTTTTAGTCAACCTATTTCAGGAAAATTCATTGGTCAAATGTTGCACAACGGTCTTGTGTATGGTTAGTTGCGTGTTTAAGCAACTAATTTAGTAAACTTTTACGAACCCGTGAATATTCCGCAGGAATATTCGCAAGTAAGCTCAATAAAGCAATTAATTATACACGGTGTTAGCTACAGGCATATTCTATTATTGGTAATAAACATTCTTTAAACTTCCAAACAATTCCTAGTTCGGCTTCATACTCATCTTTTTCTTGTCTGTCTCTACCAGAATATACTCCTACTAATCCTATTCTACCTTGACTAAGTGTAATTGCTGTCGCTGAAGGAATTTGTTTAATATCATTATCTTTTTTAATTACAGGTGAACCTGACATTCCAGATTTAGTTTTCCCATCGATATAAAATAAGGGTAACGAGCTGAACATATTTGGTTCAGACGCAATAGTTGCGCCTTTGTATATTGGTAACTTATTTGGCGTAGTACTTGTTTTTAATGGAAACCCTGTTACAAATACATCATCCATTACTCTAAGTTTTACGTCTTTTGAAATTTCTTCGTCAATATTAAAAGAAGTCAATTCGAAACTAGTATTAGCTAATTCTGATGTTATATCTAGAACTACAACATCAATTTCACTGCCAGATGTTGGATGTTCATACCACTTAGGAATATTATTAAATATTTTTTCATCACCTTCACCTTCTGAATTATAGATTTCTAATTCTTTAATTGCAAGTTCATACCAAGAAGAAGTTGATTCTGTTTGTTTAATGCTGTGAACAAACAAATTTAAAAAACAAGGAATGGCGCCTGATGAATGTAAATTTTCTTTTGTTTGGAAATTTTTGAGAGTTACAATATGCCAATTAGTAACTAAAAATGTTTTCTCATCCTTTTTGCATAAAAAACCAGACCCCCATGTCAGATGAGCTTTAGTGTTTTCGGCTAGAACTTCAATTCTAACACATTTCAATGAATTTTCGTTTATTGTCATTTTTTTGCTTGTAGCTAACGTTGTTGTGTATGGTTAGTTGCGTGGTTAAGCAACTAATTTAGTAAACTTTTACGAACCCGTGAATATTCCGCAGGAATATTCGCAAGTAGGGAAGAACCTAGCAATTAATTATACACGGTGTTAGCTTTAGTTATTCCACATTTTCTTGTATTCCTTCATTTGTTTCATTTCGTTACTCATAAAGCTTTTGTCGTTTCTTTGTTCTCGCATTTGATTAATAGTATTAACACAAGCTAATACACCAGTTTTATACCAAGGGAACTCATTTGCCAAGGAATTGAGCTTAGCCATTGCTCTTAATGTTTCTCCTTTTGAGTTAAGGAAAACAGAATGTTCATATCTAAATACGGGACACCAATAATATTCTTCTGCAAGCTTTTCCCAAGTCTCAATATCACAATCTCCTTGTAGTAAAAAAGAAACTGCAAAAACAGAAGAATCTATGTAATTAGGCGAAAACATAAAATAATTTAGTAACGCAATACTTTTTTCTTCTGACTCTTTAATTCTCTTTTCAAGTACTTCATTGAAAATTTTGTGTGACAGTTCCTTATCGTTTTCTGAATTTGAAAGATGTAGAACATTTGCATATTCTATTTTAACTATATCCAAATCAGGTCTTAATTCATAAGCACCTTTGGCATATCGTAAAGCATTATCATAAGAGTCCATTGCCCGATATAATTTTGATAAGGCAACAACTAACCGAATGTCTTGAAAATCATCATTTGTAATGTTTGTTTTTTGAAATTCAATAGCTTTCAAACCATATCTGTCTTTAGTATAGCGTTCTATAATTTGCCATTTCTGTAATTTTGCAAACTCTGATTCATCCCAATGTTGAAAAAGTACCGACCTTCTATCCCAAACAGATTTAATCTGTTGCCATTCAGCGAATGTTCCTCCAAATGCTTCGTGCTCTTCATAAACAGTTCCATCTGTATCCGTTAAATTCAGGTCAGTTTGTAATTCAGGATTTGAATAATATCTATTTAAAGAATCGTAAAGCTCTATTTTGAATTCTTCAGGTGTGTTAGAACTACTTGACATTTGTTTCATCATTCTTAGAAACTCTTGTTGTGCTTCTTTTGGTAAACCAGTACTTTCAAATTTCTCAGTTTTCTTTTTTTTAGTCTTGCCAAATAATTTTTTGAATATGCTCATTTGTTCATTTTAATTAAAGCTAACGTGTTTGTGTATGGTTAGTGGCGTGTTTAAGCAACTAAGTTAGCAAATAAAAACCGAATAGAAAATCCGCGAGGATTTTCGTAAGTAGACGAGAACTAGCCATTAATTATACATGTTGTTGTGTACAGTGCTTTTGTTCATTTTTATAGTTTTCCATAAAATCATAATTCCGATTAATGCTATTAGTAAACCGCCAATTAAAAAAGCCATTCCATAACCTTCAGCGAATATTCCGCAAAAGTAATTCAGATATCTGTTTATTATTCCATCTGAGTAAATTCCAGTAGCAGATATTCCAAATGTCAAAATGAGAACTACCATTGAATTTATGATTCCGAATTTGTTTTTCCAGTTTATAAGTCCAACTATTAAAATTCCTATTATTAGACTTGCTAGAGTCCAGTATGCTTGGTTAGCAAAAAAATCTCCAGCTCTTACATCAGTCAGAGATTCAAATTTTTCCCAATCCTCGCTCATTAAAGCATCGAATTGATTTCCGTTATATGCCACGTACAATCGGTCAATTCCGCTTATGATAAAAATCAGAGCGAAACATTCTAATAAAATCAGTTTTAAGTTAAATTCCTTTATCATTTTCGGCATTGTAAACAATTAACTAAAAATTTTATCATAGAAGGCAAAAGCAACTGCAACTAATACAATTACAATAAACCAAAACCTAAGACCTTGGCGTTTTGTATTTATGGCTTCAGTGTATTTTTTTTCAAATCCATACTTTTTAAATCTTTCTAATTCTGTTAGCGACAACTCATCATCTTGACCAAAAGGTTGTCGGTTAAAGAACGGCAAAAAGAAAAAAGTCATCCATTCCGAGTGAGTTAGAGAAGCGTTTTTTCGTTTTATTTCATTTTCTTTATCAAGATTTTTCTCAATCATTTTAAGTTTTTCTGCATTGTACACAACGTGTTTGTATATGGTTTGTTGCGTGTTTCAAGCAACTAATTTAGTAAATAATTACCGACAAAGAAAGTCCGAGAGGACTTTCGTAAGTAAGCAAGAAGCCAGCAATAAATTATATACGGTGTTGGCAACTGGCTTTATTTAGTTAAAAATTTAATTCGGTCCGCAAGGAAGTGAGTAAATTCCAAAACCTCTTTCGGTATATTTTCAGTTTCTTCAAAATCGTCCAAATCAAATACTTTTAAATTTCCGTTCTCTTTTATAAATTCCAGATAATATCCGCAACCATCTGTACAGTCAGGACATCCAAATCTTTCTTTGTCAGTTTTCCAATTATAAAGAGTCTCTGGGATTTTTTCCGCAATGTCATTAGCAATTTTGAGTTCTTTTTCTTGATTTAGGTCAGTCTTGAATTCAAGTTTACTTTCTAAATTAAAATACGAATCTTCAAAATCCGCCGAAAGAGTGGGCTCATTTTTGTCCATTATTAAGCGAAACATTGGCGCACAATTTGCATCACATTCTCCGCAATACCTGCCAAAAATGACTTGTTTAAATTTTAATGGTTCAGTTTTGATTTTAGAATCCCAAATTGTATTTATGAAAGTTGAATCAGATAAAGAATAAGTCCAATCTTTCTTTTCTTTTATTAAATTTCTATTTGTTCTAAACTTTCTTATTGAATCATTTTTGAGTTTTACTATTATCCAAAATTCAGGTCCCATTTTATAAAGTCCTCCAGACGTTGCATTATTCCATTCTTTTACAAAAAATTCAGTTTGTTCATTATTCAAACGAATTGAGTCGGTTTCGTTAAGTCTTTTTTTTATATGAATATTATCTACTAATTCAAGTTCGATTTTTGTTTGTTCGTGAATTGGTTTTTTAGAATCAACGCAACTTGATAAAATTACAAAAGTCAATATAAAAGTGAAGATTTTCATTTTTTTGCGTTCTGTTTTTAGCTTGTTGCCAACGTGATTGTGTATGGTTAGTTGCGTGGTTAAGCAACTAAGTTAGCAAACATTTACGAACCCGTGAATATTCCGCAGGAATATTCGCAAGTAGGGAAGAAAACAGCAATTAATTATACACGGTGTTGTACGCAGGCTTTTCGCTACTTTATATTAAACTCGATATTTGAATTAACATTGAAATTCCATAAATGATTGATATAATAATTATCGCTTTTTTTATTGTCATTCCGTGTTTGTTCGTCCAATTCAAGTATTCAGATTTTTTAGATTCAGAAACTTTCCAATTTCCATTTGCGTATTTAAAACCGAAGTACATTAAAATAGTAAAAACTAAAATACCAATTAGCGATGTCAATATTGATGGTTCCATTTAATTTCATTCAGTTACTAATTCCGATTTATTATTTTCTTTATTAATTAGATATAAAACTCTGCCGAAATACATTAAAAATGGAATTCCGCTTCCAAGTGTTATTGCAAAAAGAAAACTGTCATATTCCCAAGTTCCATAACAAACAAAAAGGAATGAAATCAGCATTAAAGTCAGTCCGATATAAATCCAGTTCTTTTTAGTCAAAATATTTTTTGAAAACAATAGTCCAATTGAAATCAGTTTTCCAATAAGTGAAACAATGGCTATCAAAAATAAACTACTTTCATAAGGGTAGTTTTTATCGAATTCAAATCCATACTCGATTATATTCCGAACGCCTAAATATTCAATCAATATCATTATTCCATAACCGTGTCCTGACGGAATTCCAATCAGAATTATCGAGTTGAGAATTAATGTTATTATTATAGCTCTTTTTATCAATTTGAGTTCGTTTTTCAGCTTGCGTACAACGTGTTTGTGTATGGTTAGTTGCGTGGTTAAGCACCTAAGTTAGTAAACTTTAACGAACCCGTGAAAATTCCGCAGGAATTTTCGCAAGTAGGCTAGAACCTAGCAATTAATTATACACGGTGTTGGCAGTAGTTATTTTTTATATGTAAAGAGTAATCCATCATAAATAGCTCTTGATAAAATCGAATTATGATTAGCTTCTTCATATGCTTTTAGACTATAATTAAAATTATTTTTATTAAGACTTTCTATAATAGTATTCAGTTTTTCATTTGATTCGGTTGTTCTTTTAATTTCTAATTTCCCATAGCTTAAAAATAACTGATGAAATTCTGACGACTTTTTAAATTCGTCAAACAAACCTTCTTTTAGAACCTCATTTTCGTTCCAAAAAAGAGGTCCGGAAATTAAGATGTAATCATCTATAAGGTTTGGTTTTTTTTGTATTAAGTATGTACCAAAAAGTGCACCAAGTGAATGTCCTAAAAGGCCTTTTCTTTTATTTAAATTAGGATATTCTTTTTCTATAAAAGGAAATAATTTTCCAGATAGGAATTCAATAAAATTATCTGCACCACCAGTCGTTTCAGAGTTTTTTAGAACTGCATTTTCTCCAGATCCTGATTTTAATATGGGCTTAATACCTTTTGAAATTAAAGCTTTAAATTTCTTACTTAATTTATATTTAGTAGGTGTGAAATCCATGACTCTTTGTTTATTAAAGTCAAACTCGTTTCCTTCAATTGAAATTCCTATTAAAACAATATCTTCTACGTATTCAGATCTATTCAAAACATTGTACGAACCTGTGACAATATCTGATATAAACCACGCATCTAGATAATAGAGAACATTATAACTTCTCTTGTTATCATAATTAGGTGGAAAAGTAATTTTGATTAAATAATCTTGATTTTCAGATGAAATTTTGTGTGATTCGATTATGTTACTTTCTCTTATTTCTTGACCTAGGATGGGAATAATTGTCAAAATATTTAAAATGACTGTTAAGTAAAAAGTGGATGTTTTTTTCTTATTCATAATTTTAATTCAGCGATTTTTTTAAATGTGATGTCTTTATTGATAGTCAAAAAGTTAATATCTTGTACAGTTCTCTCTAATTACTGCCAACCGTGATTGTATAAGATTAGTTGCGTGTTTTAAGCACTAAAGTTAGCAAATAAATCACAGATAGAAAGTCCGCGAGGACTTTCGTAAACTGGCTAAAACCAGCAATTAATTTTATACGGTGTTGTGCATAGTTTTTATTCTTTATCAATAATTTTAGGTTCAGAACTCTTTAACTTTAGATTTTGTTTTAATAAATATTCTTTTTCTCTTCCATTTCCTCCGCAAACAGAACATCTTACTTTAATCTGCGAGCTAAATTCTTTTTCGTTATATTCTTTTATACAAGTTTTACAACTATTATCGTTTTGAAAACCACTTAAACACACACCAGTTCCTTCACAATGTCTACAAGTCCATTTGTCAATATTAAACCTGAACATTATCATTTTAAGAGGTTTGTCAAGTTGGTTTAAAATCCATTGTAAAATATCCATTCTAATTTTCTAATTCGTTAATTGATTCTGCAATTTTTTCTATTTGACCAATTTCGTGATTCCAGAAATAAACTTGGTCAGTCAAAATTCTGTTTCCGCTGTGAGTCAATATAATTAAATTTCCATAACCGTCAGAACCGATAGCAATTCCATTTTCTGGAAATCCATTCCATTCACGAGCATTTTTAGTTTCAAGTCCAATGTGATTACAAGTCCGACTTATTCTTTTTCGGTCAGATTTGTCAAAAAAAGGAAAAAGTTCAAATTCATATTCGTCCGTCACTAATTCTCCTCCATTTGATTTAATCATACGTTTTTTAAATTCAGATGGGAATTTTACGTTCAATTCCGATTCAGTTTCTTTTATATATTTTTCGTCTAATGGAAATGGCATTTTGCGGTTTGGTTAAATTATGCACAACGTGTTTGTGTATGGTTAGTTGCGTGGTTAAGCAATTAAGTTAGTAAACATTTACGAACCCGTGAATATTCCGCAGGAATATTCGCAAGTAAGCTCAATGAAGCAATT
Source organism: Winogradskyella sp. HaHa_3_26 (assembly GCF_019278425.1). Classification (NCBI taxonomy): domain Bacteria; kingdom Pseudomonadati; phylum Bacteroidota; class Flavobacteriia; order Flavobacteriales; family Flavobacteriaceae; genus Winogradskyella; species Winogradskyella sp. HaHa_3_26. Next base: position 3,738,406 of record NZ_CP058981.1, read on the forward strand.
AATTATACACGGTGTTGTGTGTAGTTTTATTTTATAATAGAATCAACTATTACTCCACTTTCAGCTATTAATGTTTTAATAATTATCCCTTTTTTATCAAAAAAATAAATATTATCAGTTAAGTATTTATTTTTAGCTTTTAATTCTTGCTTTTTTTCTCCTGTTTCATAGTACTCAATATATTTTCCATTAAGCATATTGTTCTTTAACTGCATCCATTCTTTTATGTTTTCGTTTTCATAATATGTAATAGAAACCCCATTGAGTTTATCATTTTTAACGTCACTTTCTGTTTTGAGTTTGCCGTTTGAATAATAAGTAAACTCTTTGCCATTTGATATTTTTGAAATAGTATCCAATGATACAAGAGTCAATTTTTCTAATGCACCATTTTCATAAAAATACATTGAAGTGTCTTTAACGATTCCATACCACGAGTTTGCCCAAAATCTTTTGGAACCAGTAGAATAAAATTGTTCAATTTTTCCATGGATTTTACCATCTTTAATAAAATGCTTTTCATCAATTTTACCATTTTCGTGATATATAATTCCTTCTCCTAGTTCAATACCATTATTCCAATTAGAAATACTTTTAAGATTTCCATTCTGCCAGAAATCTTTAATTACACCTTGTAACTCTCCATTGTTATATTCAGCAATTTGCTTTATGTTTATTCCATCTTCATAGTAATAATTCCACTTTCCTTGTTTTTTATTTTTTTCTACTAAACCTTCTGAATGAAGAGTGCCAAGATTGGAATAGTAACCTTGAAAGTAGCCATTTTTATATATTTCTTTATAAATTGAATCAGATTTATATGTTTTAATGCGCGTTAACTTTTGGTCTTTATTGTAGAAATTATAAATTCTATTATGAAAGCTATCTAAAACTATTAGTTCTAAAAACTTATTACCATTTGGAAAAAAATAGGTTGAATGAGATTTAGGAAGTTCTTTTTGAAAATTAGGCTTTATCTTTAACCATTCGCCAGATTTTCCATCTTCTTTATAATAGACAAAGTTTTCATTTCTGAATCTATCATCAGAAATATCATCTTTACATGAAAGCAAGATTATCGAAAGTAGTAAGTAATATGTTATTTTCAATTCAGTATGTTGGTTTGATTTTTAATTACACACAACGTGGTTGTATATGGAAAGTAGCGTGTAAGTATACACATACTTTTCCGACTAAAATAACGTTATTAAATAAGCAAAGCAAATTTGTTAGAAATAGAATTAGCTATTTTTTATATACGTTGTTGCCAGTAGTTTTTATATTTTTGTTCTAAATTTTCATAAATGTTATTACAATTTAGTGGTTTTCACGGAACAAGTGTAAATGCTGCAAAACAAATAGTAAGTTCTAATTATGAATCGTCAATAGGTGATGATGAATGGTTAGGGAATGGTGTTTATTTTTTTGTAAATGGCATTAGCTCTAAACCAGAAGAACAAGCTAAAAAGTGGTCTATAGCTGAGGCTTGGGATAAAAACAAACAGGTTAATAAGTATAAAAGTTATTGTGTTATTAATTCTGTTATTGAAGTTGAAGAAGGTAATTTTTTAGATTTAACTAAAGAAGAAGGTGTTGAACTACTAACTTATATTAGTGAATGTTTTGAAAGAAAAATTAGAAAACTTAACAAAAGATTTAAACCAATAGATGGATTATTAGTTAACTTAGCAAGAGATGAAGGTATTTTACCAATAGATGTTGTTAAAGGGAATTTTTACATTAAATTTGCAAAAGAAAGAATTAAAAACATTACATTGAGAACTTCTAATTGTACAATATGTACAGTTTATGAACCAATTAAAAATATAACTAGTTCTAATATTATAGAAATAGGGGATATAAAAGATGAAACTAAATAAAGAAATAAAGAATCGAATAGACCAATACTTTGAAAACATAAGTCCAGAGGAACTATATTTTAAAGCAATTGGTAAATATGGTTTTGAAGAAGATTTAGATTTTGAAATTGACAATCAATTATTTGATACGGTCGGTCAGACCTTCTATTGTTCAAATTCTGATAATAGCGTAGATACTAATGATATGGAATCTTTACTCTTAGCTGCTTAATATGAAAATTCAATTAGAAAATTGGAAAGTTATTAACGTAAACTTTTCGTCAATTAAAGATGAGCCAAGAGAGAATAATTCTTTTGACTTATCTACTGGTCACTTTTTTCCTAAAGAGACGAAAAATTCTTTTGGTGTTGGATTTGAAATAGAAGTTAAGGATAAATTTTTTGATTTATTTGTTGAGGCTATTTTTATGTTTAAACTAAATGATGATATTACTGAAGAATTTAAACTTTCTAATTTCCCAAAAATCAATGCACCAGCAATAGCTTTTCCATTTTTAAGAGCATATGTTTCAAATTTAACTTTACAATCGGGTTATGACCCAGTAATTCTGCCTTCTATTAATTTTGTTCAGTTCGTAAAAGATAAGGAAGAATCCGTTAAAAGCGAAGAGTCTGCTGATTAGTCAAATTACTGGCAACGTTGTTGTGTATGGTTAGTTGCGTGGTTAAGCAACTAAGTTAATAAACATTTACGAACCCGTGAATATTCCGCAGGAATATTCGCAAGTAGAGAAGAATAAAGCAATTAATTATACACGGTGTTGGCATTTCGTTGTTTTTATTCCGAGTTATTCTTATTCGGCTTAATTCCGTTTTTAGTTTTTCCAGCGTTTGAGTGAATTCGGTTAGCGATTTATTCCACAAACTTTTTCAATTCCGATTGAGTGAGCAATTCCGCAACTTGCTAAATTCCGCAATCAATTCGGGTTTTGTTTTTCAGTTCAGTTTCCGATTCCGCAAACTAGCTAAAAGTCGGACATAAAATTATTTTTTATTTAGTCAGATATTGATTTTTTCTTTTCCTTATTTTCAGTAATAAATATTTTTATTAAAGCTGCAATAAGTAAAAGTGTAGAACCTATAAATAACCAAAAACTAAATGAATCAATATTGAAATTTAAGTAACCAAAATTCAAGATATTTAAAATCATAGCTATGATAACTAATATTGAGGAAAAATTTCTTTTAATCATAGATATTTCAATTTGAGTGCGTTCTGTCAATGAATGCCAACGGTTTTGTGTATGGTTAGTTGCGTGGTTAAGCAACTAATTTAGCAAATAAATCACAGATAGAATATTCCGCAGGAATGTTCGCAAGTAGTGAAGAACAAAGCAATTAATTATACACGGTGTTGTGCTTTCGTACTTTTTTTCATTAGGTAAATTTTATGTTTTTCCGCTAATTTAAATTCTCCGCTAGATTCTATGTTTCTCATTGATTTCAAATATCCTAATCTAGAATGTCCTTCTACGAGTTGGAAGGGTTTCTTTAATTCACTCCAACTTGGTAATTCCACATTCAGAGAATTAATATCCAAAATAATAGGCGGTATTTTCCACGTTCCATTTGTTTTCCAATAGTCAATATCTTCATCTATACAGCAGAAATCTTCGATATTATTAAGACTAGCTCTTTGATTCACATACGATTGGAATTGTTCAATCACGTAAAGTTTATTTAATGACTCAAAATCCCAAGAAACTAATTCAAATTCAATAAAGTCAAAATTAATCCAAGAATAATTTTTTAAAGTTTTATGATTTTTGTGATGTGGATGAATCCATTGTTCATAAACTTCTTTTGGAAATTCTCCTAATTCAAATTTCGTTTCACAAATTCGGTTATAATATTCCGAGAAATACTCTTGATTTCCGCCATTATTTTCATTCGGTTTTAATTCCAACCAAGTTCGATGAATTAGTGTCATTTCGGTTTTTTGGGTATGAAGCACAACGTGTTTGTGTATGGTTAGTTGCGTGGTTTAGCGACTAAGTTAGTAAACATTTATGAACCCGTGAAAATTCCGCAGGAATTTTCGCAAGTAGGCTAGAAGCAGGCAATTAACTATACACGGTGTTAGGTGCAGGCTTTTGTATCCATAATATTTGTATTCATATGATGTCTCAGAGTAAGAATTTTTACAATAGGTGATATTTCCTTTTTTATCAAATGCTTTGTCTTCTTTTTCAGTTTGAAGGTCATTTGGACTGTAATGATATTCTTCGAATAAATCTCTTTCTGTCATTTGCTCAAATTCTGACTTATAAATCAGTTGATTATTTTCGTCATATTTGTAACCATTGACATACTTATCATTTAAGGTGCCTTCTTTAAAATATGGTTGATACACGTATGTGGACTTGCGCACGAGGTTTTCATTGGTATCATATTTGTAAAATGTTGCTGAGTCAAAAAAATCAATACTCAAATGATTTTCTACCTCTTTAGAGTTTATATCAGTCTTGAAAGCATCTATTTGATTTGATATCCCCTTAAAATCTTTTAAAATCTCTATATAATTTCGAGCACTTAAATCGGTATTGTTTCCGGGTTTATAAAATCTTATTTTTTGAACAATTTTATCATTAGAATACTTGTAGTATTTGTAGCCGACAAGTAAACCGTTAGAATCATAATGCTTCCAACTTGCTTTTTTATTTTTAACGTTATAGGTGTTAATTTCAGTTTCTATAAGATTATTTTCCTTATCATATTTTATGCTTTTTAATAAGTTTCCATATTTGTCATAATCATAGTTAATCAAGCATACCAATGTTTTTAGTTCTTTTAATTTTCCTTTTTCATCGAATGACCTATTTACTTCAGCAACTATTTTGTCATTTACATCTTTAATAATTCTATATATTACATTGTCAAATTCATCAGTAATAATCTTATGCTTTTCAAGTAATTTCCTTTCTTTATTATACATTTCTAAATGAGTAATACAAGTCTTGTTTTTATAACTCTTTTTAATAAACATACTCAAATAGTTGTCATAGTAAGAGAATACTTTTTTTTTGATTACTCTGCCTAAAGTATCATACCAAATTTCAGAGGACAAATTTCCTTCTTTAATCTGTCGACAAAATTTTACATTTCCTTTTAAATCTTCTTGTTGCATTTCGTTCTCAGCTTGCACCTAACGGTTACGTATAAGAATAGTGCGTTTTTGTGTGCGAGGATTTTCCGTAGGAAAATCAGATGTAACAAAAATGCACTAACTCTTGTTTAAGCACTAATCTACGCATTATTTTTATGCGATGTTAGGGCAAGTTATTATTTCCGTTAATATCATCTTTAGTTTTTAAAATTCCGTCACTACCTTTTGAGATAAGGACGTAACCAAGTCCATTTTGAGTTTGTTCATAGAAGAACTCGTTGTTCCAGTAATCAGACGTAATATTTTTCCTTAAAGGATTATTTCTAATTATTATATTCAGTTTTTCAGGATAGATTCCAAGTGAGCTTTTTTCATTTTCAAGAATTATTTCAATCTCAGCTATTTTTTCAGAAGCTTTTTTTGTTCCATAATTAGAAAAGAAGAAATGTCCAATTACTAATTTTGCTATTAACATAAAAACCATAAAAATGCCGAATGCTTTCCATGTAGGATGAATCATTATTTTTTTCGGAAGTTTATTTTCCTTTTCAAATTCACGTCTGGCTTTTTTCCGCTTAGCAAATTTATAATCTTCACGCCATAAAAGTAATTCTCCAATGATATCTAACATTCTGTTTTTTTCTCAAATTTGCCCTAACGGTCTTGTGTATGATTAGTTGCGTGGTTCAGCAACTAATTTAGCAAACTTTTACGAACCCGTGAAAATTCCGCAGGAATATTCGCAAGTAAGCTCAATGAAGCAATTAATTATACACGGTGTTAGGCAACGTAATTTTTATTCATAATATTCTATTTCGAATGTCGTTATTGCTGATATTTTTCCATCTTGATAGAATATAAATTCTTTCCAATTTCCCTTTTCGTCATACTTTATTTTTTGTTCGAATTGGGTCGTACCATTATCTCTTACTTGTTTAATGTGAATTTGCTCATTTTTATCGTTGTAGAAATATAATTGTTTAGGTTCGGAAGTATGTACACCTAAATCTTTTTCGATTAATCGTTGTTTCTCATCATATTTATAAGCAAGATTAGTATAGCCATACTTTTCTTTAACTACTTTTCCATATTTGTCATATTCGAATGTGTTGGGATTTAAACCCTGATGTTTAAGGTAAGAAATAGTTCTGCCTAAAGAATCTTTAATAGTAACATCTTTGCCTGAATATTTATATGGTTTATTACTATTTAGTGAAACATTGCCATATATATGAACTTTATATTTTTTATAGGAATAATTTAAACTATCAAAATATTCTGTCATGGTTTCTTCTTCTAAAATATATTCGTCATCCTTTTTTTTGTAAATCATTTTTTTGATTAGACTATCTCCATAATATTCAAAAGTTCTTTTAACGTCGACTTTATAAGTATTTTTTTTAAAGGTTAAAAGTGTCTCTGTTTCTTTAAGTTTTTTGTTTTCACCATATAGATTAATAATTTTTTTGTAAATAACTCCATTGAAATTAAAAAAATCACATTGAATGGAATCTTCATTTTTTGTAATTTTCAATGAGTAATTTAAATCGTTTGCTCGATTGAATTTATAAGTGCTTTTGTTTACTAACTTCCCTGATTCGTCAAATGTTAAATCGTAATATTTTATTTTTTTTCCATCGAACATTTTTACTATGGATGGTTTTGTCTCGTATGCAGAGATAGACTTAATTTTTCCTTTTATTCCAAAAGAGTCTTTATTCTTATACAGAAGTTCATTATGTTCAGAAAAAATATCTGATGGATAATTTAATTGTTGTGATAAAATTGTATTTGATATAGTAAATATTAGTAGTAAAGTTATTTTTAATCGCATTTCTGTTTTTTTATGTTGCCTAACGTGTTTGTGTATGGTTAGTTACGTGGTTTGGTAGCTAATTTAGCAAACTTTTACGGACCAGAGAAAATTCCGCAGGAATTTTCGTAAGTAAGCCTAAAAAAGCAATTAATTATACACGGTGTTAGCAGCCGGCTTTTAAATTCCACACAGTTTAATTAGACATCTATATCATTGATTTTAGCGTATAACTCCGTTTTTGGTGTCTAACTACGTTCAGATTGGTTTTTTCACGTTCAGATCGGCCGTAAAGTTTTGTAAATTAAAATAGAGTAGAGTGAGTTGATGGTTTTCTCTATGGATCTCGTAAATTCTAATTTTAATGGTTTCTATAATCCTGCGTTATTTTTCCGTAATTCTTATCAGTTCTGCTTATTCATCTGAGTGATTAATCCAACGTTGTAGTTCCGCAATCTTAGTCAATTTGGCTTATCCGTCTGAGTAATAAATCCAGCGTTAATTTTGCGAACTGTTTATCAAGTTAGATTATTCGATTGAGATTTTTATCGTGAGTATAAATAAAAAACTCGTGGATTAGAAACGACATTAGCAAAACGTGACTGCTTGCTGCTAACGGTTTTGTGTATGGTTAGTTGCGTGGTTTAGCAACTAAGTTAGCAAACTTTTACGAACCCGTGAATATTCCGCAGGAATATTCGCAAGTAGGGAAGAACCTAGCAATTAATTATACACGGTGTTGTAGCAAGTACTTTTACTTTTCAAGTTCCGCTACTTTTTTTCTTATATCTTCTCGCAGAATAAATTCCGCTGTTTTTTTTATTCACAAGTTTGTCATTCGAACTGCTCTGTGTTTGATACCAATACCAAGTTTCTTGTAAAACAATGATGTTTTTAGGTAAGTCCTCATAAACTTTTCTTTTTCCTAAACTACCAGAGATTTTAAATTTATCTTGTTTGTAAGTCCGAGTGTTTCGTTGTTCTTTTTTTATAAAAGCAAAATGTCCAGTATTGAAAACAATTCCTAAATCATTTTCACGATTGTAAACGTCAAGTATTATTTGTCCTCCGTCTTCTAATTCGTAAAGGATATATTGCTTGGTTTTGAATCCAAGTTTTTCCAATTCGTCAATAATGATTGGAACTGCTTCGTGTCTTCGCAACCAATTCGTCGTGGTCGATTTTGTTCCGCCAGATTGATAATATTCATAGTAATTTTCCGAGTTGATTTTCGGATTTGGCTTTTCGTCAGTTTGCGCTTTACAATTCGTAAAGGTCAGAATTAAAATTCCGAAAACTATGGTTTTAAAATATGTTCTGTTCATTTCGCGTATTTGCTACAACGGTTTTGTGTATAAGTTAGTTGCGTGGTTTGGCAACTAATTTAGCAAAAATTGACCGAACCCGAGAAAATTCCAGCGGAATTTTCGCACGTAATCTAAAAAAAGCAATTAATTATACACGTTGTTAGCTTTTAGTGCTTTTTTGTCCGTTTAGTAATTTATTCCGAATTTATTTTTTTCCGATAATTTTTATTTTCAAAGTTTGAGTAAATTCCGCAGTTTTTGATTCCGCAAACTTGCTCAAATTCCGCAACTTGCTAAATTCCGATTGCGTGAGATTCCGAGTTTCCAATTCAGTTTTAGATTCCGCAAACAAGCTAAAAAATCAAGCGTAATTCAATTCAGAGTTTGAGTGAGCAATTCCGCTGTTGTATTTCATTCCACATTTGAGTGATAATTCCAAAAATTTTTGAAATTCGACACACAGTTTTTCTAATTTATCTTACTTAAAATTCTAAAAAAAAATCGAAAAATAAACCAGGCTTTTTTCAAACCGCAAACTTGCTCCAGCATTAAAGCTAACGTTTATGTATAAGAATAGTTGCGGGTTTGTATGCGAGGATTTTCCGAAGGAAAATCAGACGTTACAAACACGCAACGACCTTTGATTAAGCACTAAACCGCAATTATTTTTATACGGTGTTGTGCAACGTTTTTTAATGTTTTTCTAATTTTTCAAATTTTTGTTCAGTCAATTTTTCAAATGGTTTATTTTTATAAAATCTATAATTTGTAATTACAGAATCTATTTCAGTTTTTGTTCCGCCATTTTCTAATTCAATTTCTTCCATATCAATTCGGGTCAAGATGTAAGTTGAGTCATTTACAAATTTTCCATATTGGTCATATCCCCACATTCCATCTCCACCAGTTCCTGCAACGATATTATCGCTCAACAATTTATTTTCAGAGTTGTAAATTAAATAATGTAAATCGTGGCAACAACTTTCGTCTCCTTCTATGATTGTAATTATTTTTTCAGATTTGTCATTTTTTTGGATTGAAAAGTATTGATAATTCACAGGATAAATATTATTTCCTTTGAGTCTATCGTCTTGAAAATATTCAACTAACTTTTCTTTTGATGAGAAGGATTTAAGACTATCTACAATTTTTCCATAATACCAACCTCTTAAATCAAATTCATTAAGGTTTGAGTATTTGAAATCATTTGGGTTAATAAATAGAGAATCAGATTTTTTAATTTCAACAATCGGTTCAGCTTTCAATTCAATTGAATCGGTCTCTATTGAGATTATTTCTTTATTCTCAGCCTTAATGTCAGATTTAGATTCTTTCTTTTTCTCAACACAGCTGAAAGTCAGAAATATTAATATGTAGGTTAAAATTTTGTTCATTGTGTATTATACTGATATAGGTTGACTCTTTTTGGTTAATATTTAGACGTTCAAAAGATTTTTTTTTCAGCGGTTTAGAAGGCAAAAAATAGTTTGAACTAGGTCAGTTCTTAAATCGTAAGTTCAGGTAAATTTACATTATTTTTTCGATAGGATTTGTATTTGATGTTTGGATTCAGATGGACTTCAGTAGGTTTTCTGAGATCCAGGCTAAAATGGGTTCTTAAATTGTTATAAATATAGACGGCTTGTTGTGTCATTTTTTTTGCTAATTCAGTGTTTTTAATGGTTTGTTTTAATCCATATTCATATTTAAGAGTTCTATTAATGCGTTCAGCAACAGCATTTTCGTAAGGATCGTATTGTTCAGTCATACTCATTGTAATTCCATTACCTTCAGCAAACTGTGTGTATTTGGGGTTGCAGTATTGGAAACCTCTATCCGAATGATGGATAAGCTTTAGATTGGGATATTTTCTATTTTTAATAGCCATAGCGAGCGCATCTGTGCAAAGTGATGTTCTCATATGGTTGTCGAGTTTATATCCCATAATCTGCTTAGAATAAGCATCTGTAACAATGGCTAAATAATTATGACCGTATTGTGTTTTAATATAAGTGATATCGCTGACCCAAAGTTGTTCAGGACGAGTAGGGACATGGTCTTTTACCAGGTTTTTATATTTTTTGTACATATGGTTTGAGTTTGTAGTGGTAATGTAATTTTTTGTTTTAGGAATTAAAAGGTTATTTAGTTTGAGGAAGCGATAGAACTTGTCTCTACCAATTTTAATATCAGCGCTTATAAATTCTCGTTTAAGTTCTTTATGTAGCTTAATACCACCAGTTTTTGAGCCTACTTTTTTACGGTAGTCTTTGACCATTTTAATCATTTTTTGATGATCTATTTCTTTTTTCTGTTGAGTTCTTAGTCTTTTGTAGAAGGCTTGTTTAGATATCCCAAAACATCCATAGAGCCATTTTCTTTTATACGCTGTTTTTTCTTTAACTCTATCTCTTTTGCTAATGTTTTGGGTAATGACTTTTTTGACATATCGACTCCTGTAATAAGTTCCATGTCAGCTATAATGTCTTGTTGAAAGTCTTTTTGAAACTCAAGTTCTTCAATCTTTTCCTTTAACTTTTTAATTTCATCGTTTTTACTCATACCCGTATTTTGTTGTACTAAAGTACTGTATTTTCTTAACCAATAGGTAATGGTTGTTCGAGGGATATCGTATTTTTTTGAAGCTTGGTTGTTTGAAAGCTGACCATTTAAGATTTGGTCAACGACTAAAAGTTTGGTCTCTAAAGTGGCTTTTTGGTAACTTTTTTTTCGCCAGTGTTCATTTTGTGTTTTCATAAGTGACTGTAATTAATTGCTTAATTTTTAGTCAACCTATTTCAGGAAAATTCATTGGTCAAATGTTGCACAACGGTCTTGTGTATGGTTAGTTGCGTGTTTAAGCAACTAATTTAGTAAACTTTTACGAACCCGTGAATATTCCGCAGGAATATTCGCAAGTAGAGAAGAACAAAGCAATTAATTATACACGGTGTTGTACACAGTTATTTTTTTAATATTTTTTCAAATTCGGTTGAGTCTACTTTCTTTAAATCCAATTCAAGAATTCCATTTGTGTTTTCATCAATGAGTACTCTTTTGACATAAAATTCTTTTTTTGCTTTACCAAGCACTATTAATGAGGTTTGATTTTTTATAGGAATATTTGCAAAAATTAAATCATTTGGTTTTCTGTAATCCGATATGAACGAATTCAAATCTTTGTAAATAAGGAAGGTCGAAACAAATTCTAAATTGTCTTTATTTAAAACAAGCTCGTAAGAAACATTGCCATCAGGCATTAAAATCTTATCAACGTTTATCCAGCCAAATTCGTCAATTAGTACGTCAGGATATTTCCACCAGTTATCAACTGCTAATTCATCATTAATTTCCGAAATATCATTTTCTATTTGTAATTCTAAATTTTCATTAGTTGTTGAATAGTAGTCCAAGGAATCAACAGGTATTATTTTATCTCTATAAGTTAAAACTCCACCATAGCGTCTTGATAAAATAGTGTCTATTATAGGGAAAGTTATGTATGTGTCTTTATCTTCAATCCATTCAATTTGATTAATAGAATCAAAAACGCCATTAAAAATTCGGTCTCCTTTTCTAAACTCTTTCTTGAATTTAATTTTTAGTTTTTTTTGGTCTTTGAGCTTTAATTCTTTATCTCCTGATTTAAATTTTAAGAATATTACACCATTAGATTCCAGAAGCTCATTTTTATCAGTAATTGTATTTAAGTTATCAGAAATTAATTCTAATCTATTGTAATATTCTTTGAGCTCTAAACTTATTTTATCATTTTCGCCAATATCAAAATCTTCTCGATTGAAGTAGATTTTAGTACCTTTTTCTCCAATAATTTCTTTGACGCTTATGGTGTCTAAATCAAACACTTGATTTTCGACAAGGACAATATTTTGAAAGGGATTCGTAGGTTCAAATTCGGCTATATCTTTTTTACAACTAAATACAGAAATTGAAACTAAAAAGTATATTAGGATTTGTTTTTTCATAATTGTGTACAACGGTTTTGTATATGTAAAGTTGCGGGTTTGCGTGCGAGGAATTTCCAACGGAAATTCAGACGTAGCAAACATGCAACGACCTTTTGATTTAGCTAAAAGTAGCAATTTTTTATATACGTTGTTGCCTACAGTGCTTTTTTCTTACTGTAATTTAACGTTTCTCTTTTCAGGGTTTGAGTAAGTTCTTTCGTTTTCAATTCCTCAAACTTGCTCAAATTCCGATTTATTATTTTTTCGGTAGAGTGGAAGTCCGACGTTATTTTTAGGTTTAGTTCCGTTTCCAATTTTCCGTAATTTTGTCAAATTCCGTACAGCAATTCAGTCAGATTTTGAGTAAGCAATTCCGACGTTGCTTTTCATTCCTCATTTGAGTGAGAATTCAGCGTGATTTTCAGAATTCCGCAACATAGTTTTTTCGTTTTTACTTTCTTAAAATTCTAAAAAAAAAATCGAAAATAAAACCAAGCCTTTTTAATCCGCAAACTTACTCCAGCATTGTAGGCAACGTGTTTGTGTATGAGTTAGTTGCGTGGTTTGGCAACTAAGTTACTAAATATTTACCGAATAGAAAATCCGAGAGGATTTTCGTACGTAAGCTCTATAAAGCAATTAATTATACACGGTGTTAACTGTAGTAATTAATTGGTTTTTATTTGTTTGAGTGTTTTCGATTTCTTGATATTCCACAATATTTATATTCCGATGATTCTGAATTAATTTTAATTATTAAACCTCTAATTTATAAAAAAAAATCGAGCGATGCTCGATTTCCGTTAAGTTCGGCTTTTGCAAACTTGCTAAAATTCCGACTGAGTGAATTTCTGCAGTTTTCAATTCGGATTTGAGTGAGAATTCGGATTGAGTGAGATTCCAATTCCAATTAATCAAACGAGCTAAAATTCCAACGTATTTTTATTCAGGTTTCGAGTGAGAAATTCGTGCGTTGTGTTTATCAATCTAACGTTTTAAAATTCAGAATTCGAGTGAGATTTTTGCATTCAATTCGGCTTAAGCAACTTGTTTTTTTTGCTTAAAGTTCCGAATTTGGTTGCGCTGCGTTATTACAGTTAACGTTGTTGTATATGGTTTGTTGCGTGTTTCAAGCAACTAATTTAGTAAATAATTACCGACCAAGAAAGTCCGCGAGGGCTTTCGTAAGTAGGCGAGAATCCAGCAATAAATTATATACGGTGTTAGCCATCTGGCATTATTCCGATTTACAAGTAAATTTAATATTCAAATTTCTAATAAATTCAAAATCATCTATCCACTTAACATTCATATTGTCGCAAACGTGAGGTATTTTAATTTTCGTTTGTTTTTTAAAATAGTCTTTCGTTTCTTTTGTAACTACGATTGCATTTTCTTTCATAGCGTGTGCAATAACCCAAGGGTCAGCTTTTGAGTGAATTCCGTTACTTGAAACTAGGTATTTATGATTTGGATTAGATGAATATATTTGTTTTAGATGATTTGTTACTTCTCCATCAATTTTTCTAATTGGAATATCACTTTTCTTTAACCACTCTGATAGGTTATCTTCTCCACTCTCAATTTCTTCGTACACTAATTCTGGAATAAATATTATTCCCTTTTTACCTAAATCATTTAATACCTCCCAATACGATGGACAAATTTCGGGTGAGTAATATTTTTGCCAAGCTTGAATTAGAATATTAGCATCAATACAGTAAACTACTTTTTCATTTTTAAACATTAGGCAAGTAGTTTTTCGAATTTTTGAAATTTGTTTATCTGAGTATTAAGCAGATTACTAGCAATTGAAGGTGATAGTGAGCCATTATTAAAAGAGTCCATCACTATTCTTGTAAATAGTTTGCTGTTTTTATTTAAACGAAGCAAATAAGCATCAGGACCTCCTTTTCGTTCTTTTTGTTTCTCTTTTTTAATTTTTTCTCTTTCTAAAAACTTTTCAAATTCATTTTGTGCATCTTGTTTTAAAGACTTGTATTCGGATTGAGAAATTAAATTTAAGTTTAATGCACGAACTAAAAAAGCAAACGAACTTATTCCAAGTTCTTTTGATTGTTTAAAAATCTTATTATTTGACTCAAAAGTATCATTTCCAAGTTGAGTTATTAATTCTTTAGGCATTAATGCATTGGCTGCAACTTGGTTGCAAAATAACTCTACAGGATGAAATTTGGATTTTGGTTTGTCTGTAAAATCAATTTCTATTTCATTTGATACACCTGATTTTGCTATCCAAATGTGAGCTAATTCGTGGACAAGCGTGAAAAGTTGTGGTGCATTCCAGTTTTTTGAGTTTACAAAAACAAATGGTGCATATTTATCGGCAATTGCAAATCCTTGAATTAAATCTCTATCTAAGACTAATCTTGAGTGTAAGAAACTTGCACGAGAAATAAATATTCCTGCACTTTCTGCTTTATCTATCCATTCAGAAATAGGTGTTTTTTTATAATCACTCGGATTAATCTTTAAAGTGTCTAAAATGTCTTTTGCAACAACCTCTGGATTATCGTTAATAGAATACTTACCAACAAATGGAAGTGTATTTTCTCCTATTTCTTCAAATAGTTGACTTATCCAATTTTGTTTTTCTTGAACTTCTCGGATTATAAATAAAGAAGCTGTATCTAATTCCTGAGAGTCATCTCTTCTATAGTCTTGAAGTGGATGAAAATCTTTTGGTACTTCAGGCAAGAAAAATAACGAAAAAGGTCTTCTAAAACTTTTCGCTAAGATTTTCGCTTGTCGAATAGTTGGAAAATCAATTCCATCTTCCCAAGTTAAATATCTTTCGGGTGATACAGAAATTTTTTTGGCAGCATCTTCCACAGAAATTTTAGCGGACTTTCTAGCCCACTTTAATATTTCAGATGTTATGAATGCTTTATCAGCCATTATTTTTTTCTACAAAGGTAAAACTTTAAATTGGAACGTAATTTTTTTTTGCTTGTGGCTAACGTGATTGTGTATGGTTAGTTGCGTGGTTAAGCAACTAAGTTAGCAAACTTTTACGAACCCGTGAATATTCCGCAGGAATATTCGCAAGTAGTGAAGAACCAAGCAATTAATTATACACGGTGTTGTGGGTAGTTTTATTTCTCATAGAATTCCAAACCATCTGTTGATAAATAATAGTAAACATTATTAGGGATAAATACTTTTAAGAAATCAGTAGAGCCATATTTATAAATTGGTTCTGGGATTTCACTAAATTTTGGTGGTAAAAAAGTCAATTCCCGATTTCTAAAAGCTACACCTTTCAACCCATTATTTGAATATCTTAATTCAGATTGAAATACTTGTAATTCTTCGAACTCAAAATCCTGAATTTTGTTTAAATAGAAGATACTTTTTTTCCCATTTGACTTTTCTAAAACTAAGAAAAATGTTTCACGGTACTTACTTAATTTATATAGTAACACATTTTTGTATATGGGTTCAACCAAAACGTTATCTGGTAAAAATGCTTCATCCTTTTTTGCTATACCAAACTTTTTTGCTTTAGAAGACTGAATGAGTCTAATTTCGCTATGATATTTACCTGTTAAAATGTATTTGTTTTTCTTCTTAGTTTTATATTTTTTACTATCGTTGGTACTGTCAATACTAAATTTAGTGTTTGTTGAGAGTTTTTGGTTCTTTTTTGAGCTTATACGATGAACTACCTTATCTTCGATTTCCAATATTTCAGTAGTAGGAACCTTAATAAACCTCTCCAGTTTATTTTTTCCATATCCATATTCGTAGAAAACATATTGTTGGTGCGAATTTGGATTTGTAAATAATAGAGGATACATTTTAGGATGTTCAGGTTGTTCTGTTGTTACATAAGTTACATTATTATCTTTTTCGCTTTTAATAATTTCTTTCTTTTGATTTATGATTTTATAAAATAAAGCAGATGTTTCTTTTTTTAGATTGAAATATTGCTTTTCATTAACAATTTTATTAATCTCAAAAATACTATCTAATACAATGGCTTTTGGTCTTCCTCCAACAATTTGCCTATACCAAACATCATTTTTGTTTTGCCTTTTTAGTATAACAGTAAAGTCGTACTTTTCTTCAATAAAATAATCTATAAAATAATCTTTTTTATCAAAAGCATTTTTGAATTTGTTATTTAAAAATCTGAAACTCCCATTTTTCCATAAAGCAGTATTTTTATTAACAAAACCAAGATTCGTTATAGAATCGTACTCAATAGGAACTACTAGTTCATAATTTTTTTTATCTGCATTATATGCAAACAATCCCCATTTTCCATTCTTAGAAACTTTTGGAATCCAACGAAGTTTTTTTAAAAAGTCATGGTTGACAGAATCATATATTGGTTTAACTAATATTTCTTTAGATTTTCTATCAGCATAACCCCATAAATTACCCTTTCTGTATGGAATAACTTTATCCGTTAGATTGTAATACGTTTGAGCTGATAAGCCAATTGGGACTACTAGGAATATTATAATAAATATTTTATTCATTATTTTAAAATTTTATAATTTGTTTTCAACGTAGCAGGAATTACCCACAACGGTTTTGTGTATGATTAGTTGCGTGGTTAAGCAACTAATTTAGTAAACTTTTACGAACCTGAGAATATTCCGAAGGAATATTCCAGATGAACACTTACAAAGCAATTAATTATACACGGTGTTGGCAATAGTTATTTTTCTTTAAGTGTGTTGATAAATTCTTTTATTTCTTCGTTGTCTTTATACTTTGTCATTAGCGAATTCATCGTTTCTGAAGTTTGTATGGGATTATAGTTCATTTCCAGCAATGATGATATACTAATTTGATAAAAGAATTTTGGTGCTTCGCCATAATAACCTTCTATGTTTTTCTCGTATTCAGTCATTGCTAATTTCAAATTCCAGTAATATATATTTAAATACTTTTTGTAGTCTTCCAAATCCATATTTTCAATAGATTTCATTTTGTTTAAAGTTTCTAAATGTGCCTTTGAATATAAATTATAACCTAAAAGTTTACGATTATCATTTTCGGTTAGTTTAATTATAGATTTTATTGTAGTTACAGAATCAATCCCATTCCATATGGTTTTTATAGTATTATCTTTTTCGGTATATTCTAAAGTCATTAAAGTAAAAAAGACGTTTTTAAATTTTGAATTTTCTCCAAGTAGTAATACTCTATCCTTTAAATTTACTTTTTAGTGATTTCCACAGCTATTTGTTTACCTCCTTTTTTTGGACTGAAATCAGTCGATAAGTTTTGAGTTAATAAACTATCATTTGTGATAGTTAATTTAGTAAATCCATCTGGATTAATTAGAAACCATTCACCCTCAACTTTGTTCTTGTTTTGAGAAGAACAGGTGATGAAAGAAATTATAATAAGTATTCGGATTAGTTTTTTCATAATTATTGCCAACGGTTTTGTATAAAAAGAGTTGCGTTTTTGCGTGCGAGGAATTTCCGTAGGAAATTCAGATGTAGCAAAAGTGCAACGACTTTTAAATTTAGTTCTCAATATAGCAATTTTTTTTATGCGTTGTTACATAATTTACCGACACATTTGAGTAATCACGTTTGCTTAGATCTTTGAAGCAAGAGTGGTTTATTCCGAGTTTGAGTGATCAATCTTTACCTTTGATTTAATAATTCCGCAAACTAACTCTAAAATCCGTTAGAGTAAGAAATTCCGCAAGAGTGAGAATCCAATTTATGATAAATTCAGAGTTTGAGTAAGCAACTATTCAGAGTTTGAGTGATGGAAATTCCGAGGAATTTATTTTTTAGAAATTCGGTTTTGATAGGAGTTGCGATTTTCGGAGGTATTTTATGTAACGTGTTTGTGTAAGATTAGTTGCGTGTTTAAGTAACTAATTTAGCAAATAAAAACCGAATAGAATATTCCGCAGGGATATTCGTAAGTAGACTAGAACTAGCAATTAATTTTACACGTTGTTAGCAAACGTATTTTTATTCTTGATTCCTTGCAGAATCTTTTACAACTCGACAATCAGACATTAAATGATTCATTAAATCTTTTAAAAATTTATCGACACTTTCCTCAAACGACATTTCATAAACTTTCATTGTTTTTTCGGCGTATTTTGCGGATGTACCTGAAACTATCTGATTAAAACTTTCCATAGTTAATTTGTCAGTTCCTAATTCAGTCAGTTTCTCACAAGATTCTTTCGAAACTGATTCAATAAAGTCACGTTTCCTTTTTTGTTTTTTTCTTTCTTTTTTCGATAAGGATTTTTGTAAATCAATATTCATTTCCGCAATTAAGTCGTTACTCAATAAATTGTTTTGTTCAGTTGACAGTTCAGTTTTTTTTAAGTAAAGTCCAATTGAATTACAATTTCTAAATGCGATAATTTTAGTCAACTTATTTTCAACACCAATTCGAGCAATTGTTTCAATAATTTCTTTCTGTTCAATTTGGTCATTTAAGTCATTTAATACTATTATTCCTTCACTATATTCGAAACTTTCTTCGGTGTATAATTTTTGGGAATAAATAATCTTATAAGAAACAGTTTTTTGAGATTTCAGTTCAGTTTCGATTTTTTTAAATCCGTTTTCACAATCAGATTCCGCCGTATTTTGCGCAAAATTAATTGTCGATAGTAGTAAAAATAAGATTAGGAATATATTTTTGTAGATGTTCATTTATATGTTTGCTAACGTGATTGTGTATGGTTAGTTGCGTGGTAAAGCAACTAATTTAGTAAACTTTTACGAACCTGAGAATATTCCGAAGGAATATTCCAGATGAGCAGAGACCAAGCAATTAATTATACACGGTGTTAGCAAACGTATTAATTTTCCACTTTGATTATTTTTGATGTTCCATTATTATATGTTTCGGCATATTTAGATTCCATCATTATTTTTTTTAATTGATTTATATTTTGAATGTGACTATAATTATTAAACTCTTTAAGAACGTTAAAATACATAGAATCAGTAGGCTTTCTTTTAATTGCTAATTCTAGTAACTCTTTGCTTTTAAGACTATCGCCTATTTCCATAAACATAGAAGCCATACTTAACGTGTCAGTTTTTAGCCAATATTCTTGTTCTTTTTTAGAAAACACCTCTCGTGCGTTCTTATAATATAATTCAGACTCCTTTTTCTTATCTAGTATTTCTAGTAAAAGTCCAGTTTTATAAAAGTATTGATATGCGTCTGGTTTAAGTTCGGTAAGTTTTTTATTCAGTTCTAAAGATTTTTGAAAATCGAGAGTTTCAAAAGATAATTCAGACATAACACGATAAGCATCAATATTCGAATTGTCTAACGAAATGATTTTTTCGCAATCTTTAATAGCATCATATTTTTTACCCGAAATTCTATTATCATTTACTTGCTTAAATAATTCCGCAATTTCTTTTTCATTATCGGAATTACAGCTAAATAGTATTAGAATTAATGATATGCAGATAGTTTGTCTCATATGTTTGCTAACGTTTATGTATATGATTTGTTGCGTCTTTCAAGCAACTAATTTAGTAAATAATTACCGACCAAGAAAGTCCGCGAGGACTTTCGTAAGTAGGCGAGAAGCTAGCAATAAATTATATACGGTGTTGTAGTGCGTTATTTATTCGTTCGTTAATTATTTTACTTATTTCTATAGCTTTATCAACTATCATAAAATGTTCTCCTTTTTCAATTAGAATTGTATTTTCTCCTTTTGGTGGAAGTAGTTTGTCTTTTGTTCCGCCAATTTTGATTAATTTTTCTAATCTTAATTGATTTTTCCAGTTCATTAATTCTCTAATTGCCCATTTCGTGAAATTCAAGTCTGTGTCAGCCAAAATTGAATTCAATAATTCCTTCTTTTCAGTTCCGAACATAAAATGAGCAACTACTTTCGGTGGATTCAATAATTTTTCGGGAATTAATTCAATAATTTTAGATTTTCCCGCAAGTTTGATAATTCCGCTTAATTCAGTTCTTGTTTCTACGGATGAAATTAAAATAGTGAATTTCGGTTTTGTCAATTTGCTGATTTCAGTTGCTATTAATCCTCCAAAACTTACTCCTAAAATTCCAAAATTCTCTTCATTTCCAATTCCGTATTCTTCAATTAGTCGTTTTGAATATTCAATAATTGGTTCTTTATTTTTCGGTTTAATCCATTCTACAGGAATTAATTCGTGTTCAAGAGTTAAATATTTAAACACTCTTTTGTCAGCTCCAAGTCCACTAATTCCAAATATTTTCATTGAGTTCTGAAGTTCGTTTTTAATGCACTACAACGTGATTGTGTATGGTTAGTTGCGTGGTTAAGCACCTAATTTAGTAAACATTTACGAACCTGTGAATATTCCGCAGGAATATTCGCAAGTAGTGAAGAACAAAGCAATTAATTATACACGGTGTTGGCAGCCGTGCTTATTTTTTTAATCCTGCGTTGTTGCTAATCAGACACGCATTTTCCACACAGCTTGTATATCCTGCGCTATATTTTTAATATCTAGGAAACTTATCAAATTTCAGTTCTCGTGTTTAATGAATTAGATAATTATTCCAATTTAGTTCCGCAAGAAATTAAAATTTCCGACTCCATTTTTTCTGATTTTACTTACTTAAAAGTCAAAAAAAAAAAATCACGAAAAAGTAACTAGGCTTTTTTATTGCGATGTAGCTATTTTTTCAACCGTAATTTTCCGTTCTGCTTAATTCCTGCGTTGTGATTTTCATTCCAACGTTTTGAAATTCCAATTTTATTTTATTCTCAAAATTTAGATTTGTATAAGTTCCAATTTAGAGTTGGACTTTGCCGCACACGCATTGCTGTCAACGTGATTGTGTATGGTTAGTTGCGTGGTTAAGCAACTAAATTAGTAAACTTTTACGAACCCGTGAATATTCCGCAGGAATATTCGCAAGTAGAGAAGAATAAAGCAATTAAATATACACGGTGTTGTGTGCAGTTTTTTATTCCGCTATTCTTTTCTTTAAGTCCATTCTTTCGTGCAGTATTCTTGTTATCTCTACATAATTTTCATTTAGAGTTCTGTAAAAAATTATATGTCGATTTACCTTAATTCCGAGAAGTTGTTTTGATATTCCTTCGTAGTTTTTTCCTAAATGAGGATTTTCTGCAATTTCTTGACAATCAGAAATTAGTCCATCGTAATATTTGTCAGCTTGTTTTTCCGACCAAACCTCAAAGGTATAATCCCAAATCTTTGATAAATCCTCAACAGCTTTGTTCGTCAACTTATATTCAGCCATTCGAGTGCTTTTTCGCTTTTAGAGATTCAAGATGCTTTTTTGGGTCAAAATCGTGAGCTATTCCGCTGTCAATTCCTTCTTGTATTGCAGTTTTCAAAGCAATTACTTTACTTTCTTCTTCCTCTAAAAGTCTCAATCCAGCACGAATTACTTCACTGACGTTTTTAAATCTTCCTTCACTAATTCGGCTTTGCACGAATTGGTCGAAATAATTTCCGAGTGATATTGATGTGTTTTTGTTCATTTGATACTAATTTAGCTCAAATATACCAAAAATTGGTATAATAGCAAAATTTGCCTCAAATTGCACACAACGTGTTTGTGTATGGTTAGTTGCGTGGTTAAGCAACTAAGTTAGCAAACTTTTAGGAACCCGGGAAAATTCCGCAGGAATTTTCGCAAGTAGGCAAGTACAAAGCAATTAATTATACACGGTGTTGGCAACTGGCTTTTATTTTTTCATTTATTCGGTCAAATTTCTTTTCTCCGAGTTCGCTTTTTATTAATTCTGAATTCAATTCCACAATGTTTTTAAAATTCAGAAATTCAATTTTATTTTCATTCCAAAATTCAGTCGGTAAACTCGAAACTACGACAAGTAAATCGCCCTCATAAAAGTCACATTCGGTCAAAATATTCCGTTCGAGTTTTTCGAGTGCAATTCCGATTAGATGTTCAGTTCCGATTTTTTGAGAAATTAGAAGCCTTATCTGTTCGTTTGTCAATTCCGCAATACTGATTTTCCGATAGCGATAACATTTTTCAATCAAATCAGTTGGAAATTTAGATGGATTTTTCCAAACATCTTTTTCTAATTGCTCGATTGATTTAGTTTCCATTCGTTATTTTTTAGCTAGCTTTTATTTGTTTTCTTGACAGTTTAGTAATCCAAATCAGATTGGTTATTCCAATTCCCAAAATTCCAAAAGTTGCTATAAACTTAATTGGTGATTCTTTTCCAATAGCGAATAATATCATAATCAGAATGGGAATGAGTCCAACTCCGATTTTTAAAATCAAATTTTGAGTTTTAAATTCAGAAAAAGAAAGTAAATATCCGTTAGCTATTGCTAAAATAAGAGCTGGGATTGGATATATAATCAACAAAAAGAAAATTTCTCCGTACTGAATGTTTTCATAAAATAATGGTGCAATAAAAATTCCGATTAAACAGAATAGAAATCCAATTATTATTATCGTTCGACGTTCCATTTGAGTGAGTTCAGCTTGTTGCCAACGTTGTTGTGTATGGTTAGTTGCGTGGTTAAGCAACTAAGTTAGCAAACATTTACGAACCCGTGAATATTCCGCAGGAATATTCGCAAGTAAGCTCAATAAAGCAATTAAATATACACGGTGTTGGCAATAGTGTTTTTATTTTCGGTCAAAATGGCCATCCGTTTATCATTTTATAATCAGCTTTTGGGTCAAATTCAATTCCGATTTTTTTTTTCGGATTCCACTGTTGGTTTATAAATTCAGCTGGATTTTTAGTAATATCAGTCCAGCTAATGTTCGGGAAAACATAAAGGGTCCAATGGTCAGAATCCCAAGTTCCGTAAAGTTTTTCATTCGGCAAATAGAGTAGGATGTATTCAGGGTCATAATGTTCGCATTTATCAGTCAGATTGATAGCTGGAATTTCGTAATATGATTTTCCGCTAACATTTCCCGCAATCCATACTTTTCCGAGTTCTAATTTGTCAAAGTCAATAATTCCGACAAAGTCAGGTTCCACAGTTTTTTGGTCATATATCAATTCCGATTTTGATTTTAAAAATTCAGTTAAATCTTTGGGTAAATCCATATTCTGTCCAAATATTGGTAAGGCAATTAAATAAGCTAAAATTATGATTCCTTTATGCATTTCCGACATTATTGCCAACGTGATTGTGTATGGTTAGTTGCGTGGTTCAGCAACTAAGTTAGCAAACTTTTACGAACCCGTGAAAATTCCGCAGGAATTTTCGCAAGTAGTGAAGAACACAGCAATTAATTATACACGGTGTTGTATGTAGTGTTTTTATTCTACATAAGCTACATTTTCTCCAATTTTATACCTTAACCATTTCTTTTCCGAGTTAGGTTTTTGAGTTATTGTTCCTCCATTGAGATGAACTTTATAACCTCCAATTACATATATTTCTTGAGTTTTTTTATTCAGTACGATTTTGTCCGCATTCTCAAATTCAAACACACTGGTTTTCAGATTCGCATTTCCAATAAGAGTAATTGTTTCCTTCTCGAGATTTTGTTTTACCATTTCGTCACAAGAGTAAGTAAATTCATTTTCAGTCTTAACTTCATTTTGAGAAGAGCAATTCATTCCAAATGCTAAAATCAGACTTGCAGTAATAAATAATTTCTTCATAAATTTTTTATTTTATTGTTCAAATTGTTTTTTTGAGTTCGTTGCTCACATTACATACAACGTTGTTGTGTATGATTAGTTGCGTGGTTTAGCAACTAAATTAGTAAACTTTTACGAACCCGTGAATATTCCGAAGGAATATTCGCAAGTAGGCTAGAAGCCAGCAATTAATTATACACGGTGTTGCCATTAGTACTTTTTTATTTCCATTCCCAATTTAGTTCGTCAACATATTCAGCTCCTAAATCAGTCACACGTTTTTTGAATTCTGTTTGATTTTCAATCGAATGCTTTGGTACAATCAGAGATAAGTCCGTTGTCAACTTTATAAAGAAATGGTTTTTCGTTTCGATAAGTTCTTTTAATTCAGTTCCGTTTATTTTACTTTCAGAAGTAAAGTCTTTAGCATTTACAGAATTTTCATCAAAGTCAATTTCCACTGGTTTATTAATTCGATTTTTATAATTCTCTTCTACGTGTTTTTTGAAATGTCTTTTATAATTCCATTTGGCATACATTGGATAAAAAGCAAACCATAATAATCCAAATGAAGCTATTATTCCTCCAATCGCTTTATTATCATTTTTATAAGCGAAATAAAGTCCAATTAATGTATATAATATAAAGACTATGTATCTGGAACGAAAACGTTTCTTTTTATGTGATTCCGATTTTGAAGAAGTATATAGCTGATATTCTAAAAAATCCGAGTTAGTAAGTTCGTAGTTTATTTTCATTTCGGTATTAATGGTAACGGTCTTGTGTATGGTTAGTTGCGTGGTTTAGCAACTAAATTAGTAAACTTTTACGAACCCGTGAAAATTCCGCAGGAATTTTCACAAGTAGGGAAGAACCTAGCAATTAATTATACACGGTGTTATGTGCAGTTGTTTTTTTATTTTCGTATATTATTTTCTGACGTGATTTTTCTCAAATCTAACTTATTTACTTAAAACTCAAAAAAACCTCCGAATTAAAATCCGTTTTTTATTTAGAACGATTTTCGTTTCTATCATTTAAATTAATGCTGTCTGTTAACTAAGTTTTTAATCAAAAAAAATAGCAGAAAAGAATTAAAATTTAATTTATATTCTTTTCTGCTATTTTTTAAACGCTGTTATGTGCTATTTTTTTATGTATTAATTTATTTTAGTATAAGTATCAATATAAGTGAAAGTTTCGCTCTGGTACGTTTCTACATATTTCAATTTAAGTGTTGTAGCATTTAGCTCTATTATTTCTTCACTATAAAAATCTGTTGCGTCATCTACATCAGAAAAAGTAAGGATATTGCCATCAATTGAATAATTTTCTGTAGATGAATAGGATTGGTCACATGCATCTCCATAATAATCGGTCTGTTCAGCTTGTGTTCCGTTGTAAACATAAGTTTCTAATAAATTACAGTTAGATAAGTCTTCCGTAACACCATTTTCGGATTGAGCAGTCCATGTCCATGAGCCTATAATTAATTCGTCATTTGACAAAGAAGGGCTTGTACTATCATCATCACTAGTACAAGAAAAGAATATTCCAATGGATAAGGCTAAAAAGATTCGGGTTAATTGTTTCATTTTTTTTAAATATTAAATTTATAATTATGGTTTAAAATTTTTATTGATTTTTTTATCTTTTTCAATAACTTAAATATTGTCGTAATATAATAGTTTTTTTTTGATTTGAGTGGTATTGCACATAACGTTGTTGTATATGGTTTGTTGCGTGGTTTAAGCACTAAAGTTAGCAAATAAAAACCGAATAGAAAATCCGCTAGGATTTTCGTAAGTAAGCTAGAGCCAGCAATAAATTATATACGGTGTTGGGCATAGTTTTTATTTATCTGTTTCATCCTCATCATTATTATCTTTTTCAGTTTCTCTAAATTTTTTCAATAATTGTTCTATTAATTTTTTTCTGTAGAGTTCAGATGAAAGCTTTATTACTTTTTCTTCTTCTTCTATCATTTCTTTAGTAACAGGTATTTCTAAATATTGAAAAGCTCTTGATAATTTATCTGTTAATACTAATTTTCTTTGTTGACTGATTCGTTGTTTAAATTCTTGTTTCAGCCAATCATTCAGATAGGATTCGTTTTCGTGTATAGCTCCAAAATCAGTATCTCGAGTAACTATTATAATATGTTTTTTAGAAGTCTCAGCACATTTAATTATCCATTCCCAATTCACTGCGTCTCCAATAGAATTGTCACTGTTTTTTCTAGGTGGATATCCTAACATAAATCTTTTAAGAGCAAGCCTCCTAATTGTGAATCTTTGTTTGTTTTCTCTGTTTAAATTAAAATCACATTTATGTTTAAACACTTTTTGAAGCTTTTTAAAAACTTCATCATTTCGATTCGGATTGGTTAATATTTTTTCTATCTTTTCTTTCAGTTTTTTTTGTTGAATATCGATTTCTTTTTTTTGCTTTTTAATCATATCAACAGCTTTGGAATCTGAAAGAATTGCTGGAACGCTTAAATTAACATTATTGATTTTTTTAACTTCAGTAATTGATTCAAGAATTGCAGATTGGCGATTCTTTTTATATTCCATTTCTACTTGACTAGTAACAATAAGTTGATCCTTATGTTTTTCTATTAACTCTAAATATTTTAAAGAAACATCTGTTCTACGAATTCGATAAAAATCAAGTAATATATTTGTGTCAATGAATATTAAAGCATCTAATTTTTCAATTTTCTTTTTCGCCATTTTGTTTTTTTCAAATTATGCCCAACGGTTTTGTATATGTAAAGTTGCGGGTTTGCGTGCGAGGAATTTCCAACGGAAATTCAGACGTAGCAAACATGCAACGACCTTTTGATTTAGCTAAAAGTAGCAATTTTTTATATACGTTGTTGCCTACAGTGCTTTTTTCTTACTGTAATTTAACGTTTCTCTTTTCAGGGTTTGAGTAAGTTCTTTCGTTTTCAATTCCTCAAACTTGCTCAAATTCCGATTTATTATTTTTTCGGTAGAGTGGAAGTCCGACGTTATTTTTAGGTTTAGTTCCGTTTCCAATTTTCCGTAATTTTGTCAAATTCCGTACAGCAATTCAGTCAGATTTTGAGTAAGCAATTCCGACGTTGCTTTTCATTCCTCATTTGAGTGAGAATTCAGCGTGATTTTCAGAATTCCGCAACATAGTTTTTTCGTTTTTACTTTCTTAAAATTCTAAAAAAAAAATCGAAAATAAAACCAAGCCTTTTTAATCCGCAAACTTACTCCAGCATTGTAGGCAACGTCGTTGTGTATGGTTAGTTGCGTGTTTAAGCAACTAATTTAGCAAATAAAAACGAACGCGAGAAAATTCCGAAGGAATTTTCCAAATAAGCACTTACCAAAGCAATTAATTATACACGTTGTTGCCATTTCGTTGTTTTTCAGATTGTTGTTATTCCGCTAAATTCCGTTTTCCGAGTTTCAACGTTTGAGTCAATTCGGTCAGTGTTTTAATCCACAAACTTTTTCAATTCCGATTGAGTGAGCAGTTCCGCAACTTGCTAAATTCCGCATTCAGTTCAGTTTTAGATTTCTATTTAGATTCTATTTAGATTCTTTTTCGAATTGTTTTTTAAAACTGTAATTAAAATAAAGTCCCATAAATATTGCAAAGAATAAAACTTTAAAAATAAATTTCCATAATTCAAAATCATCTCCATCATAATAGTCTATTCCTGCTGTAGCAATTCCAAAACCAATTCCAGCGAATATTCCCGATTTCAATGCTTTTTTTGTGTATGATTTCATAATATTATTTCTTTATTGTTCATTTTTGAGTGCGTTCCGCCAATGAATGGCAACGGTGTACGTATATGAATAGTAGCCTTAAATATTCAACTGCTATTCGGATTGTATATCTGTTTATAAAGTAACGAAAAATAAATGAGACCAATGACTTAGCTATTATTTATATACGCTGTTGTGTTTAGTATTTTTCTTTTCTATTTCGTTTATAGCTTTCCAGGATCTTTATTATAGGTTTAGATTTAGTTATCTACAAAAAATTTAAAATACGTAGTCTTGACGACGCTACATAAAGAGCCAGCCACCAAACCTTGTTTTGTTTTAAAATTGGTTATATACCGATATATGGCTTGTTTTAAAATAAAAGCTTTCTTCGAATCCTTATTATTTAAATTTCTGAAAATGATGAGTTATTGAAAAAAAACATTAATGTAAGGAACTGTCAATCAGGTATTTGTTAATGTTAAATAATACAATAAACTTGACTTTCTCATTTTTTTTCAATAACTTCAGACAAACTGTTTAACGTTTTCAAACGTTCTGAGAGCGCGCTCTCAACGATTTCAATCGAACAGTTTGGCGCTTTAAAAATCTTCCTACGTCGATTTTCAAATCACATCATTTTTAGAAACTTAAAAGACCTCGAAGAAAGCTACAATGTTTGGTGGATGACCGAAAGTCGGCAATATTAATCACAACGTGTTTGTGTATGGTTAGTTGCGTGGTTAAGCAACTAAATTAGTAAACTTTTACGAACCCGTGAATATTCCGCAGGAATATTCGCAAGTAGAGAAGAACAAAGCAATTAATTATACACGGTGTTAGCTTTTAGTGCTTTATTCCAAATCTTTGTCTATTATCGAAAAATCCAAGCTTTTTGGTATTCCTAAACGTTCTCTTTTGGCCCAAAATTCCGATTTATTATTAAACTTATATTTTTTTCCATTTTTGGGTCTTATATCTATAATATGATAATAAGTTGTTTTTTTATATGGTTTTAAACTGTCAGGCGGATTCCAACCATTGCTTATATGATACCATTTTCCATCTTGTTCATAAATTCGGTCATCTTTAGACAAATAAATCGTGTCAGAAGGATTTTCTAAAAGATAGTCTCCATTAGTAGCAAAATTCCCGAATAGTCTTTCACTAATCTCTTTTTCCAAATTCGGATGTTGTTTGGCGATAATATAATTATCATTAAATCCAACTGCGAAAACTGTTTCCGATATTTCAATCGAACCACTTTTTCCGTCGTCTGAACTACGCAATAATATTTGGTCAGAATTATCATAAACCCAATTCAGATAATAGTCATTCGTAACTTTTCGGGTTGTGATTGGGTCGTCCAAACAACTTGAGAAGGAAATTCCAATTAATAATATGATTAATATATTTTTCAATTAAAGTTCAACTTTTTTATTAAAAATTTCGGTTCCGCAAACTTGCTCTTGCATTAAAGCTAACGGTTTTGTGTATAACTTAGTTGCGTGGTTAAGCGACTAAGTTAGCAAAAATAGACCGAACCCGAGAAAATTCCAGCGGAATTTTCGTAAGTAATCTAAAAAAAGCAATTAATTATACACGTTGTTAGCTTTTAGTGCTTTTTTGTACGTTTAGTAATTTATTCCGAATTTATGTTTTTCCGATAATTTTCGTTTTC
Source organism: Winogradskyella sp. HaHa_3_26 (assembly GCF_019278425.1). Taxonomy (NCBI): domain Bacteria; kingdom Pseudomonadati; phylum Bacteroidota; class Flavobacteriia; order Flavobacteriales; family Flavobacteriaceae; genus Winogradskyella; species Winogradskyella sp. HaHa_3_26. The sequence goes on from NZ_CP058981.1 coordinate 3,767,515, forward strand.
AAAGTTTGAGTAAATTCCGCAATATTTAAATTCAGATTTGAGTAAGCAATTCTGCAACTTGCTAAATTCCGATTGATTGAGATTCCGAGTTTCCAATTCAGTTTTAGATTCCGCAAACAAGCTAAAAAATCAAGCGTAATTCAATTCAGAGTTTGAGTGAGCAATTCCGCTGTTGTATTTCATTCCACATTTGAGTGATAATTCCAAAAATTTTTGAAATTCGACACACAGTTTTTCTGATTTATCTTACTTAAAATTCTAAAAAAAAATCGAAAAATAAACCGGGCTTTTTTCAAACCGCAAACTTGCTCCAGCATTAAAGCTAACGTGTTTGTGTATGATTAGTTGCGTGGTTAAGCAACTAAGTTAGCAAACTTTTACGAACCCGTGAATATTCCGCAGGAATATTCGCAAGTAGAGAATAATACAGCAATTAATTATACACGGTGTTACTTGCAGTTTTTTTTATATTCATTCCATATTTGAAACATATCAATATCAGTCATTATTCCAAATTCAATTCTTGGTTCACAATTCACGTTATTAAATATTATTCCATATGGATGTTCTTTATTTTTTAGTCGGTCAAGATATTTAATTCCGCTTTTTGTTGAATACTCTATTATTCTTTCAGTTATAATTTTAACTTTTGATTCGGTTTTAGAGATAGAGTCATATACATTACTTGCATAAAATCCGAAATCAGAGTCAACTTCATAAAGTCCTTCACTTTCTTCTCCTTTTTCTTTTAATAATTCTTCAAACTCTGCTTCATTTGGATGAAAAAACACAAGATTGTAATTGTCAATATTTAGAGTGTCAAGTTTCTGTTCTACTTTGATTAGTTTTTCTGTTTTATTTTTTTCGTAATTCTCTACATTTTTAGGAATATCTGCTTTTACTCCTTTTGCAAAGTCAAACATTTTAATTCCGAAATATCCAATTCCGATAATTAATACTCCAATTATTGTTATTAAAATGCTTTTTTTCATTGGTTGGTTCAAATTGCAAGTAACGGTTTTGTGTATGGTTAGTTGCGTGTTTCAGCAACTAATTTAGTAAACAAAAACGAACGCGAGAAAATTCCGAAGGAATTTTCCAAATAAGCACTTGCCAAAGCAATTAATTATACACGGTGTTGCCAGTAGTTTTTTTTAGTCGGTTATCAATAAATTCAATCTTCTCGCTCCAATATTCGACAGCTTTTTCTATTTCAACTTTTCGATTCTTTTTAGTTCCAGTATAAAAGTCATTTGGAATACTAAATAGATATTCATTGTTTTTATCCCAGTCTCTACTTTTCTCGCTATCATTTTTTGGTTCAATTCTATTAGACCAAAATCTTCTATGTTTTATATAATTCTCTTTTTTTTCTTGAAGAAACATAATCAAACTTTGTTTGTCTTTTGGAATGTAACCAGGTCCAGAACATCCACAAGAATGAAAAGTAATTCCAGTTTCGTATAAATCTCGAATATGATTCCACGCTTTCAAATCAGTTTTTTTTGGCGATTCAAAATCCAATCCCATATTTGCCGTCATTCCGCTACATTCAGGACATTTATATGGCTGATTTTCCCAAACTTTGGAATATCCCGTATTTCCGTCAATATCAATTAATAGTCTCCTTTTAAATGTTTTTCGACATTCGAAGCAAGCATAGTGAGGTTTATATGAGTTAATTCCGTAACGACACATTTTGTTTGATTTTAATATTATTTATAATTCCGATTACAAGATTTTCTTTCAGTTTACGGATTTTTTTAAATTACTGGCAACGTTTATGTATAAGAATAGTTGCGGGTTTGTATGCGAGGATTTTCCGAAGGAAAATCAGACGTTACAAACACGCAACGACCTTTGATTAAGCACTAAACCGGAATTATTTTTATACGGTGTTGGCAACTGGCTTTTTATTCAGTTTGTTTATTATTTCTTCGTCTTGGAATGTCCGAATTCCGTTTTTGTAATTGTTTAAAAAATATTCGTCATATCCAGTTTCATTAATTCTATCAGCTATTATTTGTTCGTTAAGCAAAGACTTTGGATTAGGAACAGTCAATGTCGCTATCAGAAAATCAAATTCATTCATTTCATCAGTCCATTCTATTTTTAGAAATCCGTTTTTGTCAATTATTTCAGGTTCTTTTTCAATAGTATAATCATTTGGATTGAAATTATATTCTGAATATATTTTTGTCCAACGTTCTTTTATTATTTCAAGATTTCTGCTTTCCTCAAGTTTTGGATTTATTAATAGTCCAACAGTTCCCCAGTTTTTATTCAAAGAAGATCCAGTCTTTTTCCAAAGTCCTTCTGCTGCTGCCATAGCAAATGCTTGACTTTCTAGATTTTTAGCGTTTTTAAGTATTTCCTTAAATGGCAGAATGTATGCATTTCCGAATTCCGTTTTTGGGTGATTTGATAGAATCATTGTGTGCGTATTACTCCTTGAAATTGATTCTCTTCCGTAACGAATCCGAACTTTTAATGAAATTCTATTTTCTAAAGATTCAAGATAGAGTTTTCTCCATTTGATTCGTTTTGCTTCGTTGTCCCAAAGTAACGAACCTATAATTATTGCACCTCCTTTAAATTTCATCTCGATGTTTTTTCAGCTTGTTGCCAACGTGTTCGTGTATGGTTAGTTGCGTGTTTAAGAAACTAATTTAGCAAACAAAAACGAACGCGAGAAAATTCCGAAGGAATTTTCCAAGTAGGCACTTACCCAAGCAATTAATTATACACTTTGTTGGCAAATCGTTTTTATTCGTACGTAATTTCAATTCTCTCTTCGAGATTACTAGGCAAGTCTTTGATTATTTCTTTTAGAATTCCATATTTGTCATCGTATTTTATCGTGTAAATAGTTCCTAAATATTCAATATTAGTAATTCTATCTAATTCGTCGTATTGGTAATTCCAAGTTCCCATTGTTCCAGAACCGTTAACACTCATACTTTTTACACGATTTTTATTGTCATATTCATAGCATTTAACATTCGCAGGATAAGAACTCCAGTCACATTCATTATCTTTTATTGAATCCTTATAAATCCCATTTGTTGGCATATAAAATGGTATTTTGGCAAGCTTTTGACTAAAATATAAATCAACTTTTGTTTCTTTTAAATCAGTTAGTGAATCTTTGATTAATTCTATGTCTTTCCATTTCGATTCGTCAACATTTAGATTGTCATAATGTGATACAGTTATTTTAATTCGTTCTGAATTTCTATTACAACTAAATAAAAATGAAATCAGAAGAAGAAAGGTTATTGATTTATTCATTCGCTCAAATGTTTGCCAACGTTTATGTATATGGTTTGTTGCGTGGTTAAGCAACTAATTTAGTAAACTTTTACGAACCCGTGAATATTCCGCAGGAATATTCGCAAGTAGGGAAGAACAAAGCAATTAATTTTATACGGTGTTGTACATTGGCTTTTTATTCCATTATATATTCAAGTGTTAATTTTGGTTTGGTCGTTTCTGATACTATTATTTTTTCAAAAACGTCTAATTTTTTATCATATTTAATAGTTACAGTATCCATGTTTTTCCATTCAAAATCCACTAGATTCGGTTTAATAAAACTGGCACTAACCGTAAATATTGGTTCGTGATAGCTATATTCGTCATCATTGCAGTCCGTTACATATATGTGAATTGATTTGTTTGAAGTTGCATTTCCGCTCATTTCAGTCATTCTAATTTTTCGTACACCTTCGTAATCGCATTCAGTTTTCAATTCAGTTTCGATTGGTTTGTCAAAAAGATCAAAGTTTGCCAAAATAACGAAATATCCAATTAAAGCTAAAACTCCAATTAATATAATTCCAAATAGTATTTTTTTTCCCATTCGAGTGAGTTTTTAGCTTGTGTACAACGTGATTGTGTATGGTTAGTTGCGTGGTTGAGCAACTAAGTTAGTAAACTTTAACGAACCCGTGAATATTCCGCAGGAATATTCGCAAGTAGGCTAAAACCAAGCAATTAATTATACACGGTGTTAGGCACAGTTATTTATATTCAATTTTCCAAGTTTGAATGGATGTCAGTTTATTGTTCTCAAAAACTTTTTTTTCAATCCAATTTCCTATGCTGTCATTTTTATATTCAAAATTAGTTGTTGAAATTAATGAGTCATTACGATTGTATTGCTGTGTTTTAATTAAGTTATCAATTTCGTAAAAATAATTGTATCGGCTATTTTTTGACGGGTTCTCTTGATATTTGAATTCCGATTTCGTTAGAGTTTCATTTTCATTATAGATGTCAATTTGCAATGAGTTTTTAATTGTATCTCCATCTTTTTGGTTAATGAATAATTGAGAAGTAGTACTTTTGGTTAACCTTTCGTCAGAACTATAATAATTCAATCCTATTTGCTTGAAGGTTATACTATCTCTTGAAGATTCCGAAATAGTTTTATCCAAAAGGGAACCTTTATAAATATAATCCACATCAACAGTAACACTGTCAAATGACATTTTCACTCGTTCTTTTTTAAGTCTGTTACAGCGATTATATTCGTAAGTAATATCTATAGTTTCGTCGCTGAAAGTATAAACTTGATTTCGTTGAATGATTTGATTTCGGTCGTTATATAATCTTTTAATTGTAGATAAGGTGTCAAGAGTTAGATTATTTAAAGAATCGTATTTGACCACGACATTATATTCAGTCATCATTTTTACATTTCCTTTTAATCCGCTATCTGATATTTCATTTTTGTCACAACAGCTCATTAATAGTAGTGAAATTATAAATATTAGCAGTTTGCTCATTGGTGCGTTTTAATTGTGCCTAACGGTTACGTATAAGAATAGTGCGGTTTTGTGTGCGAGGATTTTCCGCAGGAAAATCAGAAGTAACAAAAGTGAACTGTTCTTTATTTAAACACTAATTTACGCATTATTTTTATGCGATGTTGGCATTAGTTTTTTTATTTCAGTTTGTCTTTCATTTGTAAATGGCTAAAAATCAGTTGACTGAAGACTAATGGAATAAACAGCAATAGCTTTGAGTCAAATCCTTTCAGAATTATAAATGTAATTACTATTCCAATTGCAATAATTAAAATTAAAAGATTAATTCGATAAGCAGTTCTCAGCCAACCACGTTCTTTCCAAACATCCCAACTATCTTTCGGTTTAATACTTGTCTCTTTTTTTAATAAATTCAATAGTCTTAAAGAGTCAGCGTTTTTGGATTTTATTCCGCCAAGTTCGATTTCAGAGTCTTTTGTTTTTAATTTTCGCAAATATATTCCTTGTTCAATTATAATAGATGTTATTTCATCAATTCCGATTGATTTATATTTTCTAAAATTTAATATTGGTTTATGTTCCCAATTAAAATCAAGTTTTCTGTTTTCAAGTTTTATTTTTAAATGTCCACAAGTAAAATAGAATAATAGAATTCCAAGAATTCCGATAGTCAAAATTGGAACAGTTATTTTCCAAATAGTTAATTCAAATAGAGTTGGTGTCAGAAAACAAAAAGGCAGGATTATTGACACTAATAAAATAGAAATTAATAGTCTCTTTTGTTTAATAACTTTTATTCTGTATTCTGTCATTCTCAAATTAATGCCAACGTTGTTGTGTATGGTTAGTTGCGTGGTTAAGCAACTAAATTAGCAAACTTTTACGAACCCGTGAAAATTCCGCAGGAATTTTCGCAAGTAAGCAAGAACAAAGCAATTAATTATACACGGTGTTAGCAAATCGTTTTTTATTTCCATATTGTTCTTAATTCAGTTCCGATTGGGAATTTTTTCGGTGAAAAGTCATACATATACGTAATTCCAAAACTGTTGTTTGTTAAAACTGAATCTATTTCAATAAAAAACTCTCCGTCTTTGGTTTCTAATGTCAATCGGTTATTCATACGGTCTTTTATTCCTTTATCTAATTCTATTTGCCAAGAAATATTTTCTTCATCGTATGGGTCAGTTATTTTTTTAATTTTTTTGATTTTCGCTGAAACGGGTTCTTTAAGGAAATAATCTTGCCATTTTTCAGGTATTTGTTTTAAATCAAATTCTGTTCGTATCGTATCTTTTGTTTCGGTAACTAAATATCTACCACTAGATTTTGGCTCAAATCCAGAATTTAGATAATTAGCAAATCTTATGTAATCATTTTCTTTGTCTAAACTCCAACCATAATCATAAAAATCTGAGAGAAGATATTTTTTGTTTTCCCAATTAAAGATTTGGAATTCAGTTTTAATCTTAAGTGAGTCAATTCCGTATGTGATATTTATCGTTTTTGGTTTCGATTCCATATCAATTGGATATTCAGTATATTCTATTTTTTCGGGAACCAGTTTTAGATTTACACTATCCATTTTATAAGTTCCAAAGACTTTTTTTCTTTCTCCACCACCAGTACAACCAAACAAGTAATTTTCGCTAATGAAACTGCCATCACTTAACAAATCAAGTCGCAAACCATTATTGAATCCATTGTAAGAGAATTTTAAAGTATCAATATCTTTAATAATTTTCTTTTTGTTATTCGAAATGGTTTTGTCATTCGAACAACTAAATATTAATAGTAATATGAGAATATTAATGTATTTCACGGTTTTCTGTAAATGTTTGCTAACGTGTTTGTGTATACTTTGTTGCGTGGTTTAAGCGACTAAGTTACTAAATAATAACCGAATAGAAAATACGATAGTATTTTCGTAAGTAAGCCTAAAAAAGCAATAAAATATACACGGTGTTGGCAACCGTTTTTTAATTCAGATAATGGGTTTTCATTCCCCCAATATTAAAGTGGATGATTTTAAATTAAAATGTTATGTTTATTACATTAGGTACAATTAAAACTAATTCAAAAAAATACTTAAAGTTACTGGATGAGTTTAAGTATAATCAATTAAAATTGAAAAAGGAAAATATATCTTTAGGAGATGTTATTGAAATTTATAAAAATCAAACATCAATATTAATTTCTATTAATAATTTCCAATTTAAGAGTCAAATATATTTTTGATCTTTTCAGATAATTCAACATTTTCACACTCCAATTTAAAGTTAATTTGATTGTCTATTAAATTCCCAACAGCAAAGACTTTAGCATTATGATTGGTTTTAATTTGTCTTATGATTTTAAAAATCTTTTCAACTTCGTTTTTATAATGCTCATTTACTTTTTCGTAAATAGCTTTTTCGACATCGTTATTAGGTTCTAAATAATTTATATTGTCAATTAATTCTATCATTTTTTCTTATTTTGAGTGGGTAATGGTTGCCAACGTGTTTGTGTATGCTTAGTTGCGTGGCTTGGCAACTAAATTAGTAAACTTTTACGAACCTGAGAATATTCCGAAGGAATATTCCAGATAAGCAGAAACCAAGCAATTAAATATACACGGTGTTAACTACCGGCTTTTTTTCTATTTATACAGATTTCAGATTTTTAAATTTTCCAATAAATATAATTTAGGAATTCTAATTTTAGCAACGGTTTAAGGGTATTACTCCGTTTAGCGAATCCAGTTTAGCTCAGATTGGTTTTCCTGCGTACAGTTCAACCGTAACGATAAACACAAGCTTTTCAATCTTGATTTACTTTATTGATCTTTTTAATCTAAAATTATCTTAGTTGTTTTAATTTCAAACAGAGTAGAGTAAGCTCAAAATTGGTTTCTTTAAATTATCTTTTAAAATTCTATTTTTCTTGGTTTATGAAGTCAAACCGTAAGCAATGCGTAATGCTTTTCAGATTTAATTATCCATCTGAGTAATCAATCAAATTAGGGCTTACGATGTTTCAATTTAAGAAAAATGTTAGTTGGCGAGACAGCTTGTAGTTAACGTTGTTGTGTATGGTTAGTTGCGTGGTTAAGCAACTAAGTTAATAAACATTTACGAACCCGTGAATATTCCGCAGGAATATTCGCAAGTAAGCTCAATAAAGCAATTAATTATACACGGTGTTGTAGCTAGTTATTTTTCGAACTATTTACATAAATTATATTCGGATTTTGTCCGTCACTATTCCGTTTTGAACGTCCATAAATTCCAATTGTAAGGTCTTCAGGTGAATTTGATTCTAGTTCAGAAGGGTTAACGTACGTATACATTCCATAACCGTGTCCAGATACGACCCAACCTTCGGTTTGATTTAGTGATATCACATTAAAATCTCCAGCAGGTCCACCAGCGTGTACTGGTCCGAATTCTTTCATTAGTCTTATTGCTTCACTTTCAATGTTGTCAATTTGAGTTATATCATCAAATATTATGTAAGTTCCATTTTCAAATAATACCCAATCTTTAAATTTTGGATTTACGGCAAGTTTAACGTTGTCCAATAATGATTTCGTTTCCACTTCGTTCTTTTCTAATTTAATTTCGGCTTTTTTGTCTTTATTTTGATTTCCACAACTAACTAAAATCAAAGAATTCAAAAGTATAATAAATATTATTCGCATTTGTTGGTTTTAATTAGCTACAACGTGTTTGTATATGGTTTGTTGCGTGGTTTAGCACCTAATTTAGCAAATAAAAACCGAATAGAAAATCCGCGAGGATTTTCGTAAGTAGGCTAGAACTAAGCAATAAATTATATACGGTGTTGTGGGCAGTGTTTTTATTCTTTTTTGCATTTAATTAGGTACATTGACTGATTTTCATCTACTTCTGTGATTTCAAAAAGTCCGTACTTTTCAAATTCTGTTTTGACTGATTCTTGGTCATAGTAAAATATTTTCGCTCCTTTATGAATTTCGTAACGGTCTTTACTTATCAATTCTCCTTGTCCATATTGAGAGGTGTTTTTGGTTATAGCAGTAAAAACCATAAACCCGTTTTTAGTTAGTTGGTGGTAGCAGTCTTGGATTAGTTTTTTCCTTTCTTCGCTGTTCAATAAATGGATGAGAGCATAACAAAATATTCCATCATATTTTTTATTGTTAAAAGGCATTTTGGTTACAGAACCGTGAAAAATGTTTATATCAATCCCATAATGTTTTCTAGCTAGATCAATGGCAGTTTTGGAAATCTCAATTCCGCTTACGTTTAATCCGCTTTCTATAAATGGTTGTGCATTTCGTCCATAACCAATTCCTGGAATTAGAATGTTCTTTACAGATTTTTCCAGAAAGAAGTCTTTTATTAGTAAAGCAGATTTTGCTGGATTATTACCCCACATTTCTTGTTTGTTGTTAAATGCTTTTTCCCAAAACTCTGTCATACTATACACAAATTTTATCTTCTAATAATTCAATTCCTTTACTTTTTAGTCGTTTAGATATTGATTTTATATTAATTATTTTTCCTTCAATTCTTAATATGGAATGGCCACAAGGATATGGTTTATTGAAATTCTCCAAGTCAAAATTAGATTCAAGTTTAGGATATTCGTTTTCCAAAAGTTGTAGAATTTCTTTTGAGAGACATTCTGATTTTACGTTGGTTATAAATACTTCTACCATATTAAAAACGCTCTTGTGTAAGTTCATTATTGATTATTGCACCTGAAATGTTTCCGCTAGAAACTGCTATAGCAACTGAACGCATCATTGTGCTATTATCACCACAAGCAAAAACACCTTCTACTGTAGTTTTTTGCATAAAATTCACTTCAATATGTCCGTGTTCTGTGAGATTACACCCCAATTCTTTTGGTATGTTTGAATTAAGTTCAAAAGGAATAGAAGCATAGGCACAATCAAAGTTTTCCGAACTACCATCTTTAAATTCAATTGTTTCCAATTGTCCATTTTGATGTTCTATTACAGAAATTTCTTTTTCTATAATTTGAATTTGATACTGTTTTAACTTTTTGAGCTGGTTTTCATCAAAATCTTTTGTTCCCGAAGTGAGAATTGTTATTTCTTGGGTTAAATTATTCACTAAAGAAGCAAGGTGAAATGCTCTTTCTCCATTTGCAATAATAGCAGTTTTCTTGTTTCTTATTTCGTATCCGTGACAATATGGGCAATGCACAACTGAAATACCCCAACATTCAGAAAACCCTTTTATATCTGGTATTAAGTCTTTTATTCCTGTAGCTAAAACCAATTTTTTTGCTGTAAAAATATCTCCTTTTGAAGTGGTGATTTCGAATCCTTTATTACTTTTTTGTCCGCTAATTGCAAGTCCATCATAGAATTTTATACTGTCGTATTTTGTTACTTGACTTTTTGCAATTTCAGAAATTTCCTTTGGTGTACTTCCGTCTTGAGTTAAAAAATTATGTGAGTGTGGTGTTTGACGATTACACGGTTTTCCTGCATCTATTATCAATGTATTTCTCAATGAGCGTCCTAAACTCATTGCAGTTGAAAGTCCCGCATAACTACCACCAATAATAATTACTTCAAATTCTTTTTTATCCATTTTGTTATTGTATTGAGCGAAGAGTGATAACGGTTGTGGTATTGTAAGTACTAAACCTGTTGCTCCTATTAGTTTAATTATTTCCCTTCTCGTCATTTATATTTATTTAATGCGATTTTGTCGCAATAGTATTTTTGTCAAATATACAATCTTTTTATATTATTGCAACTTATTCGCAATAAAATATGAATCGAAGGAATACACCTACAAAAGAAGCTATACTCGATTTGCTCTCAAATTCAACAAAGGCTTTAAGTCAGGATGCTATTGAAAGACAAATTAATATTAAAATAAATAGGGCAACTATATATAGGGTTTTAAATAGATTTTGTGATGATGATGTCGTACATAAAATTGTTGCAGAAGACGGTAAACAATATTTTGCGGTTTGTAAAAAATGTGAAAATCCACAAGAGGTTATTCAGCATCATTTTCATTTTCGGTGTTTATTGTGTGATACGATTGAATGCCTGCAAGTTCCTGTTGAATATTCATTTCCCAATGGCTATGAAGTTCAAAATGCAAATTGTGTTCTGTCTGGGGTTTGTAATGACTGTTCGTAGGTTTGTTTACATTGCCCACAACGAGTTTGTGTATGGTTAGTTGCGTGGTTTGGTAGCTAATTTAGCAAACTTTTACGGACCAGAGAAAATTCCGCAGGAATTTTCGCAAGTAAGCTCTCAAAAGCAATTAATTATACACGGTGTTAGCAGCCGGCTTTTAATTTTACGCTGTTTCTTTAAACAACTCTAAGATTGATTTTAGTGCATAATTCCGTTTTCAGTGTCCAATTACGTTCAGATTGGTTTTTTCGCGTTCAGATCGGCCGTAAAGTTGTAAAATTAAAGTAGAGTAGAGTCAGTTGATGGTTTTCTTTATGGATCTGGTAAATTCTAATTTTTAATGGTTTCTATAATCCTGCGTTGTTTTTCCGTAATTCTTATCAGTTCTGCTTATTCATCTGAGTAATCAATCCAACGTTGTTGTTCCGCACTCTAAGTCAATTCGGCTTATCCATCTGAGTAGTTAATCCAGCGTTGCTATTCCGTAATACTTATCTAGTCAGATTATTCAATTAAGAATTTTATCGACTCAAAAAATAAAGAACTCTTGGATTAAGAAAGCTGTTAGCAAAACGTGACTGCTTGCTGCTAACGTGTTTGTGTATGATTAGTGGCGTGTTTAAGCACCTAATTTAGCAAATAAAAACCGAATAGAAAATCCGCGAGGATTTTCGTAAGCAAGCTCGAACTAGCCATTAATTATACACGGTGTTGGCATTTCGTTGTTTTTTTATTTAGTTTAATGTTTTTCTAGCGTTTGAGTAAATTCGGTCAACTATTTATTCCGTAAACTTTTTTAATTCCAATTTCTTAAACATTCTAAACGTCAGAATGAGATTTTTTTTTAGATTTAATTCGTCCAGTTATTAGCAATCCAATTCCTCCTCCTACTAATAATCCAGTAAGAAAATCAGTTCCATCATTTTCAAATGAAAACTGCAAAACAATTCCGATTATTAACATTATTAAACCAATTATTCTTATTCTATTCATAATATATTTTTTAATTCAGTTTCAGATTCCGCAAACGAGCTAAAAGTTAAACGTTTTGTTTTAATTTACTCTTTTTTATATTTCTTATGTTCTATTTTTTTTTTTTCTAAAATCGCATAAAATTTTCGTGGCGAGATTTTCAGGTCTTTTGTTATTTCGCTCACTTTTTTCTTACCTTTCTTATACAGTTTTAAATTCTCGTTTACTTTTTTGTCAAAGTAATGTTTTTTCAGTTTCTCAACGATTAGTAATTCAGTCAGATTTGAGTCATTTGCATATTTTTCAATTTCCGATTTAATGTCTTTTAAATTACTCATAATTGTCATTTTTAACGGTTCTGCTCAATGAATGCCAACGTGTTTGTGTATGGTTAGTTGCGTGGTTAAGCAACTAAGTTAGCAAACTTTAACGAACCCGTGAAAATTCCGCAGGAATTTTCGCAAGTAGGCTAGAACCAAGCAATTAATTATACACGGTGTTGGCAATAGTAATTTTGTTCAATCTTTATTTTTTACAAATTTCGGTTTTTCAAATCCACAAGCTATTATGGTTCCATTTTGTTCTTTAATTAGCTCTATTTTATTTGTGTTGGCATTGACATAAAATAATTCAATTTTGTAATGATTTAAGCCTAATTCCTTTGGTTGGTCTGTCTTTTCTTTAATTAACCAACAAAATGAATTAATCTCGTCAAGATACGCCAATTCAATAAATTCGATTTTCTTGTCCTTAAATCTCTCATCAGATTTGACTTTGTTTAGCGCAAGGCAAGGTTCGTTCAGTTTTTCAAATTCAGGATTGAGTGAGAAATCAGGGAATTCGTTTTCAGAAATCATTTTTCCATCTTTGTCGAATTCCAATCCAAATGCATATTCAAAACCGTTATTCCGATAAGTATGAAGAATCCAATAGGTTACTTTGTAATTCGATAATTTGTATAATTTTTCTTTGCCATATTTTGCTTTTACAGATTTTGGGTAATTTACCTGAAATTGTCCCATTTCTAATTTATTATAAAAGTCAATATTAGAGCGTTCAACAATATACTCTTTGGCTTTAAGCAGAATAAAATCAGAATATTTTTCAATATGCTTTATGTCGTATGGATAAAAAGTGTCTTCTTTTTCTATTTTATCTTTATGCTTTATTTCAAAAGGAATATAGTTTCGAGTTCTAGAAGAATAAGTTCCGCCTAATTCCAATTTTTCAATATCATCGCATTGAGCAAATCCATTGATTGAAATCAGAACGATTATTAATATGCTAAAAGTTTGTCTCATTATTATTGCCAACGTTGTTGTGTATGGTTAGTTGCGTGGTTAAGCAACTAAGTTAGCAAACTTTTACGAACCCGTGAATATTCCGCAGGAATATTCGCAAGTAGGCAAGAACCTAGCAATTAATTATACACGGTGTTACCTGTAGTGCTTTGTTTATCAGCCATTATTTTATTCAGTCGTGGTTGTAAAATCCAAATTCCAATGATGAAAAACCAGATGAAAAATATTTCCGAAACTAAATCCTTTGTTTTATAATCTTTGTGCAATTCAGCTTTTTTCATTGTTTTAGCCGAATAAATTACAATTTTCGCAATTGATATAAATCCAATAATTCCAGTCAGAGCTATAATCCACGAGTCAATTCGGTCGTAAGATTCCGTTACCATATCTCGGAAGTCTAATGCAAAAGGAATTAAGGAAAGCGCATATAAAATCCACCAAATATTCATACGTTTAATTAATTCAGGATTGTTTTTATTCAGAATTTTACCAATGGAATAAATCCAGAGAAAAAAAAGTCCGAAGTAAATAGCAAATGATATAAACCAAAAGTCAGATTTCATAAAAATCGCCAATTGAATAGCTCCTAAAATCCAAATTAAAAAAATTTGCCAATGTTTTAATTTCAGTAAGATGTTCATTCAGTTTTCATGGTTTTTCGGCATTACAGGTAACGGTTTTGTGTATGGTTAGTTGCGTGGTTTAGCAACTAAGTTAGCAAACTTTTACGAACCCGTGAATATTCCGCAGGAATATTCGCAAGTAGGCAAGAACCTAGCAATTAATTATACACGGTGTTGTGCATAGTTTTTTTTACATCGGTGGCGGTGGCGGTAAAATGTTTTCAGTCAATTTCTTTTCATTCTCTAAAAACTCAATCATTTCTGAAGCCTTATTTACCACTTTTAAAATTATTCCATTTCTATCCACTATTATGTGTGTTGGATAGATTTGTAAATTTAATTTTTTTTTAATAAAATCTCTTTGATTAGGAACGACCTTATATTCAAAATCTTTTTTATGTAAGAAGTTTTCCAATTCAGATTTAGTGTCTAATGCTAAACTCACAAAGATTATGTCATTCCTTTTTTTGTGTTTTTCGACCAATTCATTTAGTTCAGGGAATTCAGCGACACAAGCTTTGCAGTTAATAAACCAAGTTTTCAGGATTATAGTTTTTCCTTTTGTGTTTTCGTTAGTGTAGAGATTACCATTCAGGTCAGTAAAGTCAAATTCAGAAAAGGGCAATCCTTCCATCTTGTAATGTTTAAGTTTTGTCAAGGATTCATTTTTTATTGTACTTCCAATACTTTTATTAGCAGAGGAATCAAGCTTGAAAAGTTTATATGTTTCAAACCCTTCATTTGACTTTAATTTTACAGGTATAAATTTGGAAGTAATTAGTTTCTCCAAAAATTGCTTTTTTTCAATCGTATCTGACCTTTCGTTTAAACTTGTAAAATTTAAAGATAAAGAAATGTTATTTGAGTGGTAAGTCCACCATTTCATAAAATCAGTTTCCAATTCATTCAAGTTGATTTTGGGTTCAAGGTTTTCAAGTTGCTCTGATAATTGAGTTTTTTCAGGTTTATCTTTGCAGGAAAAAACAAAAAATAATAATAAAATTGTAATTATTTGATGTTTTTTCATTTTTGTTAAATTATGCACAACGTTGTTGTGTATGGTTAGTTGCGTGGTTAAGCGACTAAGTTAGCAAACATTTACGAACCCGTGAATATTCCGCAGGAATATTCGCAAGTAGGCTCAATGAAGCAATTAATTATACACGGTGTTACCTGCCGTTTTTATTTATTCGGAATCCACATATAGTTTTCTCCTTCTCCAACTTTAGTTTTTGTTTTAGTTTCTATGTCTAAAATATATATGTCTTTTATCCAAGTGTTATTTTTTGCTTTTCTACTATCAGAAAACAGCAATAGAAATTTGTTATCAGGTGAATAGATTGGGTTAAAAAAACCTTCTCCGATTAATTTGGTTTTGGTTTGAGTTACCATGTCCATCTCATAAATACAGGAACCGCTGTTTAAAAATCCAGCTAAATATTGGAATGACACCTTCTTACCATCACTTGATAAAGTTGGATTATAAAAACCACTACCAAATTTTGGGTCAAAGTGTCCGTCAAACTTTAATAAAACAGATTCAGAGTTCTTATCTTGTAAAATCAAGTCTCCACGTTTTGAAATAATTGTCTTGCCTAATATGGTTTCGCTTTTTTCGTAATATCTTTTAAAATCACAGAATCGTATTCCTTTCGAAGAGCTAGATGTTCCTCCGCAAGCAAAAGATGTGTCTTTTTGTGAGATGACTTTCCCTTTCTCATTAAATTCTGTTGTTTTTATTTTCAATTCCGAATGTTCGTAGTGTTCATAGTCCAAAGTTCTTTTTAAATAACTTGAGCCTTTTCTAATGTTAATATATAAAATACTGTCAGTTAAAAAATCATATCTGTCTGTTGTTGTGTATGGCGGATTATTTGTAATGAATGTACTGTCTCCATCTACTTTATGAAAATATTTAGAATATACTTTACGCTCTTTTTCCTCACTTTTTAATCGACTTTGGTGCCCAACTTGTATAATACTGTCATCTATAAAACTGAAATAACTATTTAAAAATACTTTATTTGAGCTATAAATTTGTTTGTTAGTATTTTCTTTTAATGAATTAATAAAAACGCCTTGTTTGTCAATTGAGTAAACAAATTGTAAGTCAGGTTTTAATTCTGTTTTACAACTTATTAGTATAAGTAAAACGACTAAAAGTAATATGTTATTTATTGTTTTCATTCAACTATTATCTTCTACAGAGTGATTTTCAAATGGCAGGTAACGGTGTACGTATATGAATAGTAGCCTTAAATATTCAACTGCTATTCGGATTGTATATCTGTTTATAAAGTAACGAAAAATAAATGAGACCAATGACTTAGCTATTATTTATATACGCTGTTGTGTTTAGTATTTTTCTTTTCTATTTCGTTTATAGCTTTCCAGGATCTTTATTATAGGTTTAGATTTAGTTATCTACAAAAAATTTAAAATACGTAGTCTTGACGACGCTACATAAAGAGCCAGCCACCAAACCTTGTTTTGTTTTAAAATTGGTTATATACCGATATAT
This sequence comes from Winogradskyella sp. HaHa_3_26, assembly GCF_019278425.1. Classification (NCBI taxonomy): domain Bacteria; kingdom Pseudomonadati; phylum Bacteroidota; class Flavobacteriia; order Flavobacteriales; family Flavobacteriaceae; genus Winogradskyella; species Winogradskyella sp. HaHa_3_26. The sequence goes on from NZ_CP058981.1 coordinate 3,783,858, forward strand.
GGCTTGTTTTAAAATAAAAGCTTTCTTCGAATCCTTATTATTTAAATTTCTGAAAATGATGAGTTATTGAAAAAAACATTAATGTAAGGAACTGTCAATCAGGTATTTGTTAATGTTAAATAATACAATAAACTTGACTTTCTCATTTTTTTTCAATAACTTCAGACAAACTGTTTAACGTTTTCAAACGTTCTGAGAGCGCGCTCTCAACGATTTCAATCGAACAGTTTGGCGCTTTAAAAATCTTCCTACGTCGATTTTCAAATCACATCATTTTTAGAAACTTAAAAGACCTCGAAGAAAGCTACAATGTTTGGTGGATGACCGAAAGTCGGCAATATTAATCACAACGTGATTGTGTATGGTTAGTTGCGTGGTTTGGCAACTAAATTAGCAAACTTTTACGAACCCGTGAATATTCCGCAGGAATATTCGCAAGTAGAGAAGAACCAAGCAATTAATTATACACGGTGTTAGCAAAAGTATTTCATTCAGTTATCTTTTTAAATTCGGGATTGTCAAATAAGTTTTTTAATTCTTGATAATGTCTTGCGTCTTGTTTGATATTTAAATCTCTTTGAATAGCTTTTTCTAAATAATCTAAACACTCATTTGTTTTTTTTTGATTGTTTTTAATTATTGCTATTTGATAGTAGTTCCAAGCAAAATCATATTCTAGGTTTTGTGAATTAAAAACAGAAATAGCTTTTTCATCTTGACCAATTGATTTGTAATACAAACCTTTTTGATATTCAATGTTGTATTTTTCTTGTTGGTTTTCTGTTTTTAATTTTTCTAATAACTCAATTATTTCTTTTTCACTTTTAAATTTTTCGCCTACTTGAATTAAAAGACTGATAGAGTTCATGTTATTCTTATCTAAAGAATAGATTCTTTCAGCAATCTCAAAAGCTTCTTGAAAGCTGTTTTCTAGAAATAATTCTCTAACCTTATTATGTAGCGCATTAATATTGTTTGGGTCAATGTCTAATATTTTGTTTGCCTCAGACTTTACGTCAACTTTTTTTTTCAATTCTGACATTAAAGCTATTCTGCATTCCAAGGCGTTAGAATCATTAGGTATAAATTTCAAATATTGCTCATAAGATTCGAGTGCTTTTTCTTTGTCTCTATGAAATAAAAAATCTGCTTTATGTTTTAGATACTGGATATCTTTTGTTTGTTTATATCTTGAATCGAAAAAATCAAAAGCCAGATGTTTTTTATTTTTAAAGTAATAAAGATTTGGGATTATGCTGTGAATTGATGGGTCATCTGGAAATCGTTCAATCATTTTATGATACAATTCCATTGCTTCTTTTTCGAATCCTAATTCTAAAAGTACACCTATTTTACTTAACTGAGGTCCGTGTAATTCTTCCTTGTTTGGTGCTAAGTTGATTACTTTATTTAAAGATTTTAAAGCAGGTTCAAATTCATTATCAATTACTTGGCATTGTGACAAAGCAAATAAAGCATCAATATCATTAATGTCTATTTCGACAATCTTTTCATAACATTTTTTTTCTTCATTGTGATTCTCAATAGTATTACAAGTGATTGCTTTGTTTTGATATAAGACTTTATTTGAAGGGTCTAATTTGATTGCTTTATTTATAATTTTAAGGGATTCTTCATAATTATCCATGTCGTAATATAGAGCACTTAAGTTTACGTATGCACCAATAAAATGTGGATTGATTAGGATACATTTATTAAATAAGTCTATTGCATTTTTTGATTTCCCATTTTTGCCTTGGTAAGTAGCGAAAGAAAATAATTTGTCTAATGTGCTTTTGATTTGTTCTTTGGTAGCTACACCATTCAATATTTTTTCTAGTGCTTCGTCAGAAATACCAAACTCTGTATTTTCTAGCTTTAATTCTGTCTCTTTTTGGGTATGCTTATTAACTTTTTGTAAAATAGCATCAGCTTGCTCATTACTCAATCCAATTTTCCTTAGTTCTTTAATAGCAATATCAAGATTATAGTTGTTTTCTTTAAGCTTCCATAATGCCAAAGCACAGCATTCAGTCTGAAATTGTTGTGAGTTAAATTTAGAAAGTTCAATTCCTGTATTCTTTTTTCTAAGAAAGTCGAATAATCCCATAGGTCTTTTTATATTTTTGCTAACGTGATTGTGTATGGTTAGTTGCGTGTTTAAGCAACTAATTTAGTAAATAAATCACAGATAGAATATTCCGCAGGAATGTTCGTAAGTCGGCAGTGACCAAGCAATTAATTATACACGGTGTTGCCCACAGTATTTATTTCGGCCATACTGTATATAAAAATAGACTTACCAATATTAATTCCGATGTGTTGAGTATTATTTTATTTTTAATAAATAACGAAAGTAGAAAGTCAATTAATATTCCGAAAAGTCCAATTCCTATTCCCACTGCCATTGCTATAAAACCATATCCAAATGGGTCATTGACTGCTCTGAAATCAAAAACCATTATCAAAAAACACATCAGGATTAATAGAACTGAAAACACAAATAGAACAGAGATTTTTTTTAATAGGAAATTTTTCATTTTCTAATTAGTTTTTACAAACTCAAGCAATTAATTATACAAGATGTTGCTCACTATTTTTATTTCCGATTATAAATCAAAACGTATTCTTCTCTATCCGCAATCGTCATTGAGTCAGTTCCGAATATTAGAATTCTTTTTTTAACTGCTTTTTGGTAATAAAACCCGTCTTCTCTTTTGGTTACAATTCCAGCTTTTTTAAGAGAGGGTAAATAAGGGCTTTCAGGTTCGATCCGTAATTCAAGATTTAATTCATTCGTTTCTTTGTCCAAAAACCAAGTTCCATATGAAATGTTCAAAGGATTGAAACTTTTATAAGTTCCATCATCATTAAAAATATAACTGTCACGATTTACTTTTTCTATTCCCATATCTCGACCGAATCTTGTCAGAGGAATTTTCGTTTGTTTTTCTCCGTTCTCATCTTGCAATTCTATAAATGTCCATTCTCCGATTAAATCAGATTCAGCTATTTCTTGTGAAATTCCAATTTGGAAAATCATTAAGATTAATGTTGTGAATATCGTTTTTCTCATATTGTGGGCAACGTGTTTGTGTATGATTAGTTGCGTGGTTCAGCAACTAATTTAGCAAACTTTTACGAACCCGTGAAAATTCCGCAGGAATTTTCGCAAGTAGGGAAGAACAAAGCAATTAATTATACACGGTGTTGTCTGTAGTTTTTTATTTCCAGTTTCTAAAATCAGTATATAAAAATCCATTATCAGATAATATCAATTTGTTAAATTCTGTATTGCTTCTTTTATCGAGAAAGGTCAAGTTAATATTTACTAAACAGGTATATTTTCTTAAGTCTGTTGTTAATGAACGTTCCAATTTTCCATTGTTATCGACAATTTCATAATACCCAACTGGTTTAATAAATTCTATTGAATCGAAGCAGTAGCTTAAGTTGATTTCAAAATTTTCTGATTCAAATTCCCAATAATTTCCAGCAGAAACATCTTCAGTCAAAATGGAATTGCATATTTTGATATCAACTTCGGAAACTTGAGTTGAATCTGAAGCAGATTCAATTCTTGTATTTTGTGTAAAGCAAATGTCATTATCATTAATATTCCATTCTTTAATTCCAGAGTAACCTCTCTTTTCGCTGAATACATTATTATTAATCCAATCGGAAATTTCTTTTTCCTCTAAATTACTAAATTCAATAGATTGACTTTTAGTATATTTCAAAATACTTTCAGAAACATCACTTTCTTTTACTGTATTGAATTTTACAATTGCATCAGTTGGACTTTCGCAGTTATTCGATTTTGAACCTACTATTGTCTTTTCTTTATCAACTTTACATCCTAAAATCAGAAGGGGAACAACAAAAAATAATATTCTCAGAAAAGCTTTACTCATAGTTTGGTTAAATTACTGACAACGTGTTTGTGTATGCTTAGTTGCGTGGTTAAGCAACTAAGTTAGTAAACTTTAACGAACCCGTGAAAATTCCGCAGGAATTTTCGCAAGTAGGCTAGAACCTAGCAATTAATTATACACGGTGTTAGCTGTAGTAATTGATTTCTTTTTTCTTTATTTGAGTGATTTTGTACGTTTAAAATTCCATTTTCAGTTTTAGTTCCGTTTTAGAAAAAAGAGCTGAAGTCAGATTTCGAGTGATAAATTTATTATTTGTATTTACAATTCCAATTGCGCAAACCAGCTAAAAAATCCAGCACAATTATATTCAGATTTCGAGCATAAAATTCCGATTAAATGAAATCCGAGAGTTGAGTGAGAATATCCAGCGTTATTCTAGTCAGCTAAACTAGTACCTTTTAGTCGAAAAAATTAAGACTACAATAAACTTTTAATGAGCTTATTTAAATATTATATTTTTTTGTTTTCGTAAACTATTCTTTAAACCTACTGCACCACAAATCATCAAAACTACTAGTGCTCCGCAAATAATATAGTTATTTAGACCATATTCATTAAAATTAGTCTTTCCCAGATATGATATTAACATAATGATTGGAACAATAATTAATATTATAGCAGCATTTTTCTGAGATTTAATTTTTTTGATTTCTTTTTCAGTCATAATGTTTTATTTAGTTCGTGAGTTCTGTGAGTTATTACAGCTAACGTGTTTGTGTATGGTTAGTTGCGTGGTTAAGCAACTAAGTTAGCAAACTTTTACGAACCCGTGAATATTCCGCAGGAATATTCGCAAGTAGTGAAGAACACAGCAATTAATTATACACGGTGTTGGCAGTAGTATTTAATTCTCTAATATTTTTCGGTATTTTCTTTTTACTGACTTAGAGTTTTTCAAGCATTCAATTAGTGAAAGGAAAAGTTCGTCTTTCATTTTTCCCCATATTTCATAATCCGTGTTCTCAAGAGGATAAATCTCTTTTAGGGATTCAATTTCATAAACATCTATTTGATGTCCATATATATGAGTTTTAAAATCAAAAGTTTTACCACATTCAGTTACTTCTATATCATCAGAAATAACAAAGCAGTTAAGATTTATAGAAGGAAGCTCAATACATCCATTATCAATCTCTTCTTTTTGGGGAATTGAATCTGTTCTTGTTGGTAGTGATGCTAATATATTTTGGTCAGCTTGATTTTTTAAAACAACGAAATATTTTGGTTTTGCCGTATTTCCATTTTTAAAATAAAAAGGGTCAAAGTAGATTATAGTTCCTTCTTTAAACATTTTAGTTTGCCTCTATAAAGTCACCGTAAACTATTTTTTTTCTTTCATCGTGGTTTATTAAAGAACCCATATCAATTAATAACTCTGTATTATTGATTATTTCTTTTTCTAATAATTCTAAAACAGAATTTTCTTTAGCTGTATTATGCCAAGGTGAATTTTTACGATGAGTGTAATAAATTAAATCCTTTGCAGTTTTATCACCGAATTTTTCAATGACAAAATCTAACAAATCAATATCATTATCAGAAAATTCATCGTCATTAAAACCTACAATTGGTTTAATTACAGTAACTCCATCTTCCGAAGTTCTTTCTATGTAATTTTTAAGAAGTGTTGTCTCCGAAGATAAATCAATGAATATTTCTTCTGAAACTGGACCGAATTTCCAAACTTTGTACTTTAGATTAAAGAAAGGTATTCCACTTTTTTTAATTGATAATTCATCTAAAATATAGATTAGCTTTAAAGCTTTGGTTTTTGATAGTTCACCAATTTTTTCAGAAAGGTAAACAATTGAATTCCCAACTTTATCTATTTGGTTTTCAGATAATTTTATGTAAGACATTTTTTCCACTCTGCAAAAGTACAATAAATAAAATTATAAACAATCTGTTGAAAACTATATTTTATTCGTGACGGATATTACTGCCAACGTTTATGTATAAGAATAGTTGCGGGTTTGTATGCGAGGAATTTCCGAAGGAAATTCAGACGTTACAAACACGCAACGACCTTTGATTAAGCACTAAACCGCAATTATTTTTATACGGTGTTAGGCACAGTATTTATTTTATTCCGCTTTGTTCAATTAAAAAAATAATATTTGTTCCAGTTAAATTCAAACCATAGCGAGTCATTTCATCATCTACTATCTGCGGTGTTTGGCCTTGTCCATGTCCTCCTAATTTATTCCTAATTGTAGGAATTCCACTTTCAAGCAAACTCTTTAAAGAGGTAAATTGATTTTGGGTAAAAGTCGGTACTAATTGATTTTGAAAACAAATTTGAATTAAAGTTTTTGCTGTGTCAGTTTGTTTATAATTCCATCCTTTTTCAGAGCAAATTATTTTCATTGTGCTTTCAAGAGCTTTCAGACACTCTGTTAAACACTCTTTGTTTCTTCCATGCCTATAATGTTCATGTGCTTTTAAATATTCCTCATTAGCTCCATCAAATTTAGTGTTCCATAATAAGGAAATTGTTGGCTTAGTGATTTCAGCATGTGCGTAAGTTGAATCGACTCTTATAATTTCACTTCCGTCAAATGAATAACCAATTCCATGTTCTTTGAACCTTTCATTTAATTCTTCAATTGCTTCGTCTGGTTTTATTTTAACTTCTGTATTCCACGCGTATTCATCATATGATGGTTTTATAATTCTATCTATAAATTTAAATGAAAGTTCAATTACGTCAATTACCCTTTCAGTATCTTTAGTGGATAAAAGGAAGTTTAAAACATGGTCTTCATCATTTTTTGAATATCTGTCTCCTAAACTAAAGATTCCGTACTCACGACAAAGAGTTTGGTGAATGAATTCATATGCTTCTTCAGGTTCATTTTTATGTCCATGTTTCACAACTCCAATAGCATCTTTTATTATGTGAACGATTTGAACTCTCAAATGTTCAGGTATACTATCATAAGTGTAGATTTCAGGAAATTCTCCTCTCAATCTTTTTTGTCTTTTAGAAAATAAGTCAAATATTGCCATTTAGTTTGTCGGTTTTGTCATATTGTGCCTAACGTGATTGTGTATGGTTAGTTGCGTGGTTCAGCAACTAAGTTAGCAAACTTTTACGAACCCGTGAATATTCCGCAGGAATATTCGCAAGTAGGGAAGAACAAAGCAATTAATTATACACGGTGTTATGTGCTGGCTTTATTTTTTTCGTTTAAATTCGGGCGTACAAAAACTTCCAATTGCTCCACTTCCATAGGAAAGAACTACATTGTCCTTATAAAACATTTTAGAGCAATCGTCAGAATATTTTTCTTGCATTTCCAAATTCAGATTTTCATCAAAAACTAAATAACTAAACACTCCCATTCCCTTAAATCCGTATTCTATTTCGATTGGGTTTCGGTTGGAAATTCCCATACAGTTTACGTTATCCAATTTATTATATAATTCGGCAAGCGTTTTGTCAGTCCAATTTAATTTTTCTTTTACAATATCGAGCGAGTTAGTTTTTCCGTGATATTTTTTATCATAATCACTTCGTGGGTATTCAGGTTCATAATCGTCAATATCTAAGTCCCATTGTTGGAAAAGTAATTCACGTTTTTCTGAATTCTCGATTGGTTGGTAAACAAATAAATCAATATTGTCAGATGAGTTATATCTTATTCGTACTAAAAATTTTTCGGGAACAATTTGGGTGAAATATTCCTTTAATTCAATTATTCCAGTTTTATTTTTATCGTAGTTTTCAGTAAGTCCTTTTTTACTTTTCATTCCGCAACTTGTAATGAGAAGTAATATGGTTAAAATGACTGTATTTTGTAGTTTCATCGATGTTTCTTCAGCTTGCACATAACGGTCTTGTGTATGGTTAGTTGCGTGGTTAAGCGACTAAGTTAGCAAACATTTACGAACCCGTGAATATTCCGCAGGAATATTCGCAAGTAGAGAAGAACAAAGCAATTAATTATACACGGTGTTAGCTTTTAGTGCTTTATATCAATCTAATTTCATTTTCTTATTTTTTCCAATGAATAAGTACAATAATGAACCTATAAATGGGATAAATATGACTACTAAAATCCAAATTAGCTTGTCATTTTGAACGAACTTATTCTTTAAAATATCAATCAAACAATAAATCCAAAGTCCAATTGATATAAGAACTAAAGCTTGCCATATAAAAAGTCCAACTGAGAAATCATTAAGTAGGTTATCCATATTTTATTTATTTCTATTTTGTGCTTTAATTCCGAAAACTTGCTAATATTCCGATTATATTTTTTATTCAGCAGAGTAGAAGTCCAGCGTATTTTTATTCATTTACAGTTTACGATTCCTCATTTTTATCAAATTCCGTACAGTAATTCAGTCAGGTTTTGAGTGAGTTTGCGTAAATTTTTAAAATTCCATAATACAGTTTTTCTAAATTACTCTGCCTAAAGTTAAAAAAATAGAATCATAAAATTATACTTTTTTTATTTCCGCAAACTTGCTCCTGCATTAAAGCTAACGTTGTTGTGTATGGTTAGTTGCGTGGTTAAGCAACTAAATTAGTAAACTTTTACGAACCCGCGAATATTCCGCAGGAATATTCGCAAGTAAGCTCAATGCAGCAATTAATTATACACGGTGTTGGCAAATCGTTTTTTTTATTTTTAAATTATTGAGTAAAATCAATTCCATAATAGATAGCCTCATAAATTACAATAGCAAGTATCCAATTATATTCCTTTTCATTGGGTTTTCTGTATAACTTCATTAAGTTTGAATATTTTACATCTCTTTCCCAAACTGTATCTTTTTGAATTGAGCTTTCGGGATGAAAGTCGTGAAATGGATTTCTAACAAATGTTCTTCTGTCAGAGTTTTTAACTACATATGCAAGTTTTTCATTATTGAGTTGCACGACATAAAAATCTGATGTGCTATTATTTCGATTAAATGAACCAATATTTTGGTTTGTGTCATCTATCAAATTAGTATTGTTAACAATTTTACCTATATAAGAGCCATTAAACTCGATTAAAATCTCATTATCTAATTGGTCATAATAAATTTCGTAATCACTTGTCACAGCGAGTATTCTTGAGGTTAAATTAAAAGCACCTCTATCTATTTTTCTAAATGAAATAATACGTTCATTGTCTAAAGTTTTAATGTATCCATTAAATTTTCTTGTAAAACCTTTACTAAAATTAAAATCTAAATTATTTGATATTTTTTCTACATCATCAGATTGCCATTTAATCAAGTTCTTTTTTTTAGAACGAGCTTTTAAAATCAATTCTTTTTTTTCTTTAGTAAGAACATGAGTTGGTTGTTCCGAACGAGATTTTTTTATAACATATCTTAATAATAATACAATTCCAACTACAGGAATTGCAATGAATAAAAATGATAATATGCCAAATATTGTTGCTATTGTTTCCATTTATTTGCTTATTTTTTTACTATAAATATATCCAAAAGTGGCATAAACAATGAAATGTATAATGCTAACAAAAAAAGAAGAATCTAGGAAAAAATGAGTATAAATGAATGTTGCAATAACATAACCTCCATACATTAATATTCTATACATTTTTATTCCACTATAGATTTCAGAATAAATAAATTCTGGAAGTATAATAGGTAGTATGGCAATAGCTAATGGAATAAATAAATATGAGTTGCTAATTAATGGCCAAGGAATCATTAGGAAAAACACATATCCAAATAAAATACCCATATGTTGAAGGCTATTAAGTTGTTTTCCAAAAATATTTACTTTGTAATCGTTGTCTATTCTAAATTTCATTATTCTAGTCGTTTCCCCAAAATGTTTGCCAACGTGATTGTGTATGGTTAGTTGCGTGGTTAAGCAACTAAGTTAGCAAACTTTTACGAACCCGTGAATATTCCGCAGGAATATTCGCAAGTAGGCAAGAACCAAGCAATTAATTATACACGGTGTTGCCAGTAGTGTTTTATTCCTCCACAATCTTATTTATTCTCGGTTGTATAAACCAAATACCAATCGGAAAAAACCAAATCATAAAAAAATCGCCCATATAATCATTCAGAGTTACTTCTCGTTTCAATTCAGCCGTTTTTATTGTTTTGGAAGCGAAGTATAATTGGTAAAACATACAGAACATAGAGAATAAATGCAAGGGTAAAATAAAGAACATCATTTTTCCAATTATTCCACCAACAGTTCTATCTCCAGAAGAAATTCCATAAATAGTTGTTCCAATTAAGGTTAAAAAAAATGTTATATAAATTAAAGGGATGAAAAAGAATATTTTGAATTTCTTTAATTTTAATTGTATTTCATTAGGAATATATTTCTGTAATCCAATTCCAATTGACCAAAACCAACCAAAGAAAAATCCCATATAAATAAACATAATTATAGGAAATAATTTGAATGAATTAAACATTGTAGCTGGCTCTGGATTTCCATTTGAGTCAATATTGGAAAACATTGAAGTCATTATTATAATCTGAAATATAATTGGAACTCCAAACATTAAAATAAATAGTTGCCAATGTTTAGCTTTCAAAAATTTGTCTATCATATTGCGGTTGAGTTTACATTACTGGCAACGTGATTGTGTATGGTTAGTTGCGTGGTTCAGCAACTAAGTTAATAAACATTTACGAACCCGTGAAAATTCCGCAGGAATTTTCGCAAGTAGGCAAGAACCTAGCAATTAATTATACACGGTGTTGGCAACAGTTTTTATTATTCCGTTATAGTATTTCATTCAAGTCCTGTCTTCCAACAATTGCCATTATATCTATAATATCTTCATTAACTTTAAAATAGATACTGTCAGCTCCACAAACACAACGTCTATAATCTTTTTTTATATATTCAGCCGATTCAAAAGAATAAGGTCTTTGGGAAATAATGTCAAAATATTCAAAAAATGATTCAAAATATTTATCCGCTTGAGTCATTCCGAATTTTTCAACTCCGTAATGGTGAATTCGTATTAAATCGTTTTTAGCTTCGTTACTTAATCTGTATTTAGCCATTCAATAAGGACTTTGATTGAGCTAAAATTTCGTTTTTATTGTCACTCGTAAATCCGCTTTTTTCAGCTTTATCCAGTTTGGCTCTAACCCAATCAATTTGAATTTGCTGTTTTCTGGCTTGTCTAATTAAATCGTTTACTAATTCGCTTTTACTTGAATATTCATTTTTATTCACTTGCGCTTTCAGCCATTCGTCGTTCGGTTCGGTAAATGATATACTTTGTCTTGACATAACTTTATGTTTTGGTGTAAATATACATCAAATACGAATCACTTCCAAATTGTTGCCAACGGTTTTGTGTATGGTTAGTTGCGTGTTTAAGCAACTAATTTAGTAAACAAAAACGAACGCGAGAAAATTCCGAAGGAATTTTCCAAATAGGCAACGACCAAAGCAATTAATTATACACGGTGTTGTGTGTAGTTATTTCTCCATCCGGAATAATTGGTTCAGAGTTTTTATAATATTCCATTCCTTTCCAATTAAAATTGAAATCATTTAATCCAATACCTACGTCATCAGGATAAATACTAGTATTATCACTATCGCAAATCAGGTTTACGTCATATACTGACAATTGTTTAAATTCTCCTTTAGAATCATACTCAAATTCAAATTCCACATTCAAATCGTAGAAGTAATAATATTTCCATAATGATTGGTTATTAGCTTCATTATTGTTTATATATATTGGCAATAAATTTCCGTTTTCAATTACTATAATACTTTTTCCAGATTGTATATTATGTATATTTAGGTCGAAATTAAAATATTTACAGTAATTACCTTTTTTTTCTTTGAGTTGAGAAAATTCTATTATTTCAAGATTTGGATATTTTGCAAAAAATAGTTTGGTTTCCAATTCGTTTTCTATAAAAGCATTGAGAGAATTTAATTCAGAATTTTCGTAAGTAGGGAAGAACCTAGCAATTAATTATACACGGTGTTGTAAGCAGGCTTTTTATTCAATTCTTTTTTTTCTACTCTTAATTGAGTTCAGACTTTCACTCAATAGTTGCTTTATCTTTAATAGTCGTCTTCCAGATTCTATTATATTTTTTCTTCTATGATACCTTATTTCGCGTGTTTGTTCATAGCTATCTCTACATTCCATTAAACTATTTAATATTGGTAAAATTCTTTGGTCTTCAGAGTTCTTAATAGTAGTTAGTTCATTCATTAATGGAAAAATAATTGTCTGATAAAATAATTCCATATTTTGTTCATCTTTATTTGCTATAATTTTACGTTGTTCAATTATAATATACTTTTTTAAAATAGGAATCAGATTATCGTTTTTATTAGGTTTTGAAAGAATGTAATGATTATATAATTGAGTTAAATTTTTTAAATTGTTATTCCAAATATCTGAATATTTAATTAATTCAGCATATGGTCCTTTGTTATCTTCCTTTTGTTTTTCAACGAAGTCCTCTATATTATGTAGGCAGTTTTTGATATTAATAAAATCCTGCATTTTTTCATTATTATTGCCGTCTCTATCAATTACTAAAATTTGAAATAACGTTTTAAAATTTATTTCTCTTAATTCGGTCATTTTTAATTCAGAGTATATAGCTAAAGTCAAATTTTTATGATACCAATTTTTGGTTTTTTTAGAAGCTTGGGATATAGCATCTACTTGACAATCTATAAAATATAAAATTGATTCTAAATTATAAAAGAAATACTCTTCTGTTTCAAAGTTATTTTGAATTCTTTTCTCTTTTTCTTCCTGTTTTTTCTTATTTAATCCTTTGTCAAAAATCCAAACGGAAAATAACCCTCCAATTAAAGCTGAAACTAAAGGGATTATAATGTTTTGAATTATTAGCATTTATTAAATGTTATTTGGTTCGTTAGTTGCTCAGCTTGCTTACAACGGTGTACGTATATGAATAGTAGCCTTAAATATTCAACTGCTATTCGGATTGTATATCTGTTTATAAAGTAACGAAAAATAAATGAGACCAATGACTTAGCTATTATTTATATACGCTGTTGTGTTTAGTATTTTTCTTTTCTATTTCGTTTATAGCTTTCCAGGATCTTTATTATAGGTTTAGATTTAGTTATCTACAAAAAATTTAAAATACGTAGTCTTGACGACGCTACATAAAGAGCCAGCCACCAAACCTTGTTTTGTTTTAAAATTGGTTATATACCGATATATGGCTTGTTTTAAAATAAAAGCTTTCTTCGAATCCTTATTATTTAAATTTCTGAAAATGATGAGTTATTGAAAAAAAACATTAATGTAAGGAACTGTCAATCAGGTATTTGTTAATGTTAAATAATACAATAAAATTTTTTTTCAATAACTTCAGACAAACTGTTTAACGTTTTCAAACGTTCTGAGAGCGCGCTCTCAACGATTTCAATCGAACAGTTTGGCGCTTTAAAAATCTTCCTACGTCGATTTTCAAATCACATCATTTTTAGAAACTTAAAAGACCTCGAAGAAAGCTACAATGTTTGGTGGATGACCGAAAGTCGGCAATATTAATCACAACGTGATTGTGTATGGTTAGTTGCGTGGTTTGGCAACTAATTTAGCAAAAATTGACCGAACCCGAGAAAATTCCAGCGGAATTTTCGCACGTAATCTAAAAAAAGCAATTAATTATACACGTTGTTAACTACTGGCTTTTTTCTATTTAGGCAGCGTTCAAATTTTTATATTTTCCTTTAAATTCATTTTGGAACTTAAATTCTCGCAAGAGTTTAAGCGTATTACTCCGTTTAGTGAATCCAGATTAGTACAGATTGGTTTTTCCGCGTGTAGTTCAGCCGCAATGATAAACGTTTGCTTTTCAATCTAGGTTTACAATGTCAATCTTTTTAATCTCAATTTATCTTAGTTGTTTTAATTGTCAAATAGAGTAGAGTGAGTTGATATTTGGTTTCTATATTAGTCTTTTTTTTATCTTAAATTATCTTAGTTGTTTTAATTCAAGCAGAGTAGAGTTAGTTGTAAGTTGGTTAACTTTCTTTAATTTTTTAAATCTAAATTATCTTGGTTATTTAGTCAAGTTGAGTTTACTCCGTAATGCTTTTGAGTTTGCATTATTCATCCGAGTAATCAATCCAAAGTTGTTAGTTTGATGTTTAAATTTTAGAAAAATGTTGATTTGGAATCAGCTTGTAGTTAACGTGTTTGTGTATGCTTAGTTGCGTGGCTTGGCAACTAAATTAGTAAACTTTTACGAACCTGAGAATATTCCGCAGGAATATTCGCAAGTAGAGAAGAAAAAAGCAATTAATTATACACGGTGTTAGCAAAAGTATTTATTCCGTTATTTTAATAAATTCTGGATTACTCCAAAGATTTTGTAGTTCTGAATATCGTTTAGCATCTTGCTTTAAGTCTTTTTCCAGTTCAAATGTCTTTTTTAAATATTCGATACTTTCATCGGTCTTATTTTGAATATTTTTTATAATTCCAATTTGATAATAATTCCAAGAAAATTCTTGTTGTTTATTAAGGCTTTTAAATAATTCAATCGCTTCTTCAAAATTTCTAATACCTTTTAAATATAAAGCTTTGCAATAATTCATTTGATATTTCGCGTCATTTGAAAGTCCGCTTTCTAATTTGTCAAATTCGATAAATGCTTTCTCTTTGTCCGTAATAGAATTAAATATTTGTAGTAGTAATTGTATCGCTATTTGTTCAGAATAGTAATCTGAAAAAAGGTGTTTTAAATTTTTTAATGCTAACTCTCTGTCATTTTGCTTTATATGATATTGGATGATATAAATAAGAGCATTTGGGCTTTTTTTGTCTGCATTTAAAACATCTTTAACAGAATCAATAAATTTTTCTTCTCCTACAGTTGCCATAATTTCATACATACTGTTCATTTTATTTTCAAGAATTTGAATGTGATTTGGCTCAAATTCTAATGCCTTGTTGTAAAACTCAACAGATTTTATGTTGTCTCCTTTTTTTAGCAAATAATGTTCCCTTATTAGCGTATGCTAAAGTAGCTTTATCATCGAGTTCAATTGCTTTGTTAAAAAGTTCAAGAGCGTTGTCTAAATCTCCTCTTTCCATTTGATAAGCGCCAAATCCAATATATTTATCTACTTGGTCTTTGTCAACATTTCCTTTTTTGTGTTCAGGGTTTGGTTGAATTTTAATTTCGGATATTTTTCCAGAATCTAAATCGGCTTGAAATTCATTAACCATTTTTGAGTTAATCTTCTTAAGGTTTTCAATGATTACATTAGATTGATTATCATCTAACCCTTGCTTACCCAGTTTCGCTTTTACTATCTTATAGTTGTGGTCGTTTTCAAAGTAAAGTGTTTGTGCTAATGCTGTAATTTCTGTTTGATATTGCTTTGAATTGAATGTATTAATATCAATACCATTTTTCTTTGGTTTAAGAAAGTCGAAGATTCCCATAGTTGGTTTTATATTTTTGCTAACGTTTCCGTATATGAGAAGTAGCAGATTAAAATGCAGTAGTTTTTCGGATTTAACACAAAAAAGCAGAAAAGAACAAAATTTTTGATTTAGCTCTTAACTGCTATTTCTTATATACATTGTTGTGGTTAGTTTTATTGTTTTACCATTGTATATTCTCCAAATGGTACTCTTAGAACCTCAGGAGAATCCTCAGTAGGTTTCATACCACCATGACCTATATATATTGTTGCTGTCATTTTTTCTGGGTTGGTCTCATCTAAAAGATAACGTAGCACTACTGAAGTAGATAAATATAATCTTTCTGAATCATGAAAACTTAACCTTAGCCGTCTTTCATTATCACTACAATCATCACAACTAACATATCTGTCTTTTGGAATAATTTGTCGTCCATTTATCGTATGACCTTGTGCAATAATGCCGCTGTCTTCATCTAATAGAGGTAAATAATTAACAATTTCAATACCGTTTTCTATATATTTATACTCACCTATTAATAAATCTTGATAATATTTACCATTATAAAATAGTTCTAATTTTTGAAGTTCAATTGTTAACGAGGTTAAACCGCTTGTGAATTTCCAAGTGCCAACAAACTTATCGAGTTCGTTATCCAAGTCTTTAATATAACCTTCTTCTGGTGTATTATGTATATAAGTATCTAAGGGTACAATAGGAGATTGTGCTTTACAGGCAAAAGATGTCATTAATATTACAGCAATTAATATATTCTTCATAATGTATGTTTTTTAGTTGCAAGGTGTTGCTGCAACTTGATTATTAGTATTAAGTGTTAATTTTTTCCATTTTTCTAAAGGTAAAGGAGGTTGATCTCCTGTAGCTTCCATTTCGTAAAGCCCTATACCAAGATCTAAATCTCTTACTATTTCTAAAAATATTTTTTGATATACAGCGCCTTCGCTATTTATATTATCTGCGCCTTCTGAATACATACCATCAATTTTATCTGAAAAATCCTTCCATTCATCTATACCATCGTTGTTTGAGTCTTTACTGTCATCCCAAAGTGCCTGCAAGCTTTGCAATTTGCTAATATCTTCAATCTTTATAGCATACGTATGTGTTACGCCGTTTTGTTTAACCACCAATGCTGTTACAAAAAGGTTGTCACCAGCTGTATTGTATTCTTGTAAGCTATTATTGGTATAGTAGTTTCTTACACTTAGAAGCGAATATAGATCTTCTGCGGAAAACATAGGAATTGCAACATCATTAATTGGGTGTGTATGTACAGTACCATATTGGTAGGGTTGTTGCGGAAAAATTACATTTTTCTGATTTTTTGATGGTATGTGTTGCGCATAAGGGCCATGTTTAGGATAATTACCTCTATTATAAAACCCAAAACCATGCTCCCAATTGCTACTTAACTCATTATCAATATTAATAAGTGCTAAGCGTGGTTTTGTGTTCTTACCGTCTGTATTATATGGGCTACTGCTTTGAGTATATGGATTTGTTTCACTGTAAGCAGGTGGCGAGGTCAATCTTTTAAGCTGGAAACATGGGTCGTCTGCGCCAGTACTATTATTTTCCGTTATTAAAATCGCAGTAGCATCATCCATACAATTACCCTCAGCATCAAGTTCTAGACAATCTTGGGTGTCGTCTGGATCAGTAGTGTCTGGGTCATTTGGATCCGTTTGGTTTGGATTACCAGTTCCGTCTCCAATACCATTACCTCCACCTAATAATCCACCAAAAGGATCAGAACCTATGCCACCAGAGCCACCACCTCCAGAGGTATCACCATCGTCATCCCAAAAATCGCCATTAGAATTATCATCAGGACAGGGTACTTCGGCTTGTATATTTATAGTATGGCTTGCACCAAAAGCTCTAGGGCTAATTACGGTAATAGTCTGAGCTACGTAACACGGTTCTTCATCTGTAGATTCTCTACTCATTAAAGTATTCATAGACGTTTTTTGCGCCATATCTAAAGGTATATTACCTGCTTTTACGTCTTCTTTTTCTGCTTCAGATAAATCATATCTGACAATTGAAGCTTTATAAGAACCATTTACTTGTTTGCTTAATACTAAATTTTCCACCAAACCATTATCTTCATCTCTGTGTATAGCAAAAGTATAAGAGTCATAAGTACCGTAAGTTACATAGTTAACAGTTTCATCATCTACATAAAAATCGTATGCTTCTATATAAGTAGACCTGCCTTGCAAGTTTGTACTACTATCAGATATTTCGTCCACTTTGGGAAATGCTTCTATAATAGCATTTACTCCTTTGTTTTCATTGACTTCAGCTTTATTAATAACTTTGAGATTGAATTTAAGTTCAGTAGCGATTTCATCTACAGTAACTGAATCATCTTTTTGGCATGTGAGACATAACATTAAAATCCCAAAGAGTAGGATTCCATGTTTGAGGTAATTTTTAAAGTTTTTTTTCATTCCGTTGTTGGTTTAAGGTTAATAATTCAAATTTAAGTCTGGTCATTTTGTTTTCAAATCGTTAATGAGTCAACTATGCTTTTCACTTAGTTAACTGGCTCTTGGTTTGGTCAAAATTAACCACAACGGTGTACGTATATGAATAGTAGCCTTAAATATTCAACTGCTATTCGGATTGTATATCTGTTTATAAAGTAACGAAAAATAAATGAGACCAATGACTTAGCTATTATTTATATACGCTGTTGTGTTTAGTATTTTTCTTTTCTATTTCGTTTATAGCTTTCCAGGATCTTTATTATAGGTTTAGATTTAGTTATCTACAAAAAATTTAAAATACGTAGTCTTGACGACGCTACATAAAGAGCCAGCCACCAAACCTTGTTTTGTTTTAAAATTGGTTATATACCGATATATGGCTTGTTTTAAAATAAAAGCTTTCTTCGAATCCTTATTATTTAAATTTCTGAAAATGATGAGTTATTGAAAAAAACATTAATGTAAGGAACTGTCAATCAGGTATTTGTTAATGTTAAATAATACAATAAACTTGACTTTCTCATTTTTTTTCAATAACTTCAGACAAACTGTTTAACGTTTTCAAACGTTCTGAGAGCGCGCTCTCAACGATTTCAATCGAACAGTTTGGCGCTTTAAAAATCTTCCTACGTCGATTTTCAAATCACATCATTTTTAGAAACTTAAAAGACCTCGAAGAAAGCTACAATGTTTGGTGGATGACCGAAAGTCGGCAATATTAATCACAACGGTTTTGTGTATGGTTAGTTGCGTGGTTAGCAACTAAATTAGTAAACTTTTACGAACCCGTGAATATTCCGCAGGAATATTCGCAAGTAGAGAATAATACAGCAATTAATTATACACGGTGTTGTGCGTAGGCTTTTCTTTCAGATTATTGATTTCAGTTATTAATTCCACTTTTTGATTTTCGGTCAATTCATTAAATAATTTTATCTTTTTCCCTTTATAGTCAAATATTATTTCTCCCATTATGTGACTAAAAAGCAATTTCCTATTTAGAGCGATATTCCGCAATGTTTTGTCATAAGTCGATAATGAGTTTTCGTGTATTTCATTTCGAACGTTTTCCACGTGTTCCAATTCAAAAGTGTGTGTGTTAGTTAGAAAAGTTCCTTTTTTAATTAATGTCATTTTTCCATTTTCAATTCGTAATTCTTGTCGTCCATTAATCAGCCACAAAAATTGTCGTAATCCGATAGTCGCAACAATTGGATGAGCTACAAAAAATACAAGTATAAATACCGTTGTGATTTCAGTTCCGTTTGTAAACCATTCTATAAATCCAGAAAAAAATAGTCCACAAGAAAACAATGTAAATCCGAGTGCAATAAATGTGTTTCTGGAATTATTTGACGCAAACAAGCTATTACTTTTCGGTAAGCACACAAACTTTTTCCTATTCAGGCCGGAAGCAAAAATTCGGCTGTATTGGTATTGGAAATTTAGTGCTTTATCTTTAATGTTCATTGGTTTTTTCAGCTTACGCACAACGGTTTTGTGTATGGTTAGTTGCGTGGTTAAGCAACTAATTTAGTAAACTTTCACGAACCCGTGAAAATTCCGCAGGAATTTTCGCAAGTAGGCAAGAACCAAGCAATTAATTATACACGGTGTTACCCAACGTTTTTATTTTCCGCTTAATTTAATTAGTTCGATTTTTTAATTTCAAAACGGTTTGTTTAATGAAAATTTTTCGTTCATTAAACTGTAAGCATCAATTAATGCTTTAAAATTCTTTTGTAATCTTTTAGTTCCTTTTGGCACGTTTAATTCCACATATTGGCTTTTATCAGAGTCAGTATATCGAATATTTAATCCAGTTTCATTTTCGATTATGTATCTAATTAATTCTTTAACATTGTCGTCAACAGCAATATCAGATTTTTCCGAAACTCCACGATTCACATTTCGGTCAGTTTCGAGATTCTCAATTTTAAATGTTTTTCCTTTTCCAGCACGAACTTCTTTCCGAGTTCCAAAAAGGTAACTGATTTTGTCGAAGAAAATCCAATCGCTGTCTTTGTATTTATTCACAAGTCGAATTGGTGTAATTTTCTGAACGCTGTCTTGCATATACATTCCGAAATAGATTTGCATATGAGTAACGTTGGTTGCGCTTACAGAAAAATCTTTTGAAACTAATGGAACAGGTTTTGATTTAATCCACGTAATATTATTGTGATAATCATTTTCCATTAAAACACCTTTCAGCTTAATTGGTTTTTCTGTTTTTTCTTGTGAAAAAGTGAGATTAATACAAATCAGACACAAGATGCTAAAAGCGATTTTCTTTAATTTCATACTTTATTTTTGTTTGAAGTTCGATTTTTTTTCAAATGTTGGGTAACGTTGTTGTGTATGGTTAGTTGCGTGGTTAGGCAACTAAGTTAGCAAACATTTACGAACCCGTGAATATTCCGCAGGAATATTCGCAAGTAGAGAAGAATGAAGCAATTAATTATACACGGTGTTGTGTGCAGTACTTTTACGTTCTGCGGTTATTATTTGTTCAGCCCAAGATATTTTTTCGGCAAAACTTTCTGTTTCAAATTCAAAATATTTCTGTTGAATTTTACTCAACATTTTATCTGATAAAATCCAATTTATAAATTCTTCTGCATTCTCTTTTTGGTCGTTAAATCCGCTGATTTTTTTTCTTTCAAAAAGTGCAGTTTGTTCGTCAACTAAAAATTCCGATAGATGTTTAATTGATGCTTTCGATTCCGATTCACTCCAAATGTTTAGTAATTCCGTAAAATTCGGATAAAAGTGGGCAATCGCAGAAAAGTAATCTTTAAATTCCCATTCCGCTTTTTCACTATTATCATTCAGAATACTTTCCCAAAGCGCAATCATAAATTCCCGAATAACCTTTTGCTCGTTTTCCGTCCAATAATTCCATTCCGCAAGAGTGAGTTTGTCAAATGCAATCCAAATTTCATAAGGCGTTTTTAATTCCGCTGTTAATTCAAAAATTCGAGGTAGAAAATGTTTATAGTCGTTTGCATTTCCCCAAGTTGTAATTGCTTTTCCTGTGAAACGAGACAAATCATCTTCATTTAATTCAGTTAATGGTTTTGAGAACAATTCCACATTCCATTTGTTCAAATCTTCATAAAGTGGACTTCCGTTCATATTCATATTGCTATGATACTTTCCGAAAGTTTCATATAAATCTTTGATGTTATTTTTTAGTCTTGAAGTCATTTCTCGTATTGCACACAACGTGTTTGTGTATGGTTAGTTGCGTGGTTAAGCAACTAATTTAGCAAACTTTTACGAACCCGTGAAAATTCCGCAGGAATATTCGCAAGTTAGCTCAATGAAGCAATTAATTATACACGGTGTTGTATGCAGTTTTATTCCCATAGCTTCCACCATTTGTCTTTGGGTTTTTTTAGAAGTTCTAATGGAATTTTAATTGCCGATTGGACATCAATGATTTGTTTGCAAATATTATTATCAAAACTTTGCCTTGAATATGCTACAATTCTCTTAAAAAAATCTTCATCTTTTTTTGGAAAATATTCACAAATAGATTGTACTAAATATCTATCCTTTTCAATTACTTTCTTCAAACGTGATATATTTTGAATAGGTATTGATGTTATATTCTCATTGTTTTCATCATAGACTATCTCCTCAGGGTTTGGATTATAAACCCAGAAGTTTATTTTAAAATCTTGAAAATGCTTTAGAATTTTAAAAAACAATACTTTAAGCTCTTTCTTATTATAATTATTTTTTAAATCTCTTTCAGAAATACCGATGAAGAAATTGAATTTATCTTTTTTATTTTGCTGAAAATTATAGTCTAAACTCTGTACCTCTTTTTTAAAATTGTTTAAATTATTTTTTAAATTTTGCTCTTTAAGATTTTTTTGTTTTTGAGTTTCTCTCTTTTCATCTCTTAATTGTCTTATAAGTCTATCTTTTGTATATGAAAGTTCAGTGTCGATATCAGAATTAATTTTTCTATTATTAAATCTTAGAATTCGCTCTAAAGCATCAATACTAAATTTATTTCCGACTAAATAAATAGATTTGAGAGAATGCCATTGATTAATTAAGGTTTCAGGAAATTTTGATAATTCATTATATCTTAAATCTAGTCTTTCTAATTCTTTAAGTTTATAAATAGATTCTTGGACTTCAGTCAATTTGTTATTAGTCAAATTTAGTCCTTTTAAATTTTCTAGAAATAGAATATTATCTGGGATGGTCGAAAATGAATTGTAATTTATATTTAACTGCTCAAGGGTTGTTAATCCAGAAATAGATTTTGGCATATCATAAAGATAATTAAAAGATAAGTCAAGATTCTGAAGCTTTTTTAACTGTCCAATTTCTTCAGGTATTGAATTTAACTTATTTCTGCTAAGATTAAGAGAATTTAAATTTATTAGTAAACCTATTTCTTTTGGGATTTCTTTTATGTTATTATTTAGAATTGAAAGTCTTTCGAGCTTAGGTAGATTTAATAATTGTGTTGGTACAAATGCTAAATCATTAGATGATAATGAAAGTGATGTTAGGTTTTTTAAAAGATTTATTGAGTCAGGAACTTTTCCAATGTTATTACCATTAAAAGATAGTTCTTTAATTTCATTTAGAACAACTATTTTTTCCTTAGATGTTAAATCTACAGGATTATTTCTGTAGCCATAAATCATTTGATTACTTGCTAACCAATCGAATATTTGGTCATAATCACCAGTATGTTCAACTTGAATAAGTTCGCTTGCTTTGGCTAATCGCTTTTTCCTTTTATCTAAAGGCTCTAATTTATGAAAATTCGTAAAATTATCAGTCAATAAGTCTCCGTTCTCACGACTTCCCCAACTTGGGTGATATCCATAGCTCCAATCTTCTACATGCAGTAGCTTCTGTTTATGAAACGATGCTCCAAAACCATGTTCGCCATCCCATGGGCATCCACCTGCAAAACCTATATAAGAAATACCATTTTCTCCAGAATCACTAATATTGATTTCACTTATTCCAAAATAATTGATAAAATCTTGTAATACCTTAACAGCAGGAAAGCCATCTTTGTTTACAGTTGTATATTTTTTTCCTTTAAAGTGAGTATTTTCATAACTTATTTCTCTATAAACTCCATAAAACTCCATAAAATACTCTTCATCTTGTTTTAGGTATTTAACTAAATTTTCAAGCATTTGGTTTGAATGAGCTAAAAGAAATTCATTTGCTGTAAGTTGAGCTTGATTCGGTTGAGTATCTTCATCAGTAAATAGAAAGTTGACTATAATAGTTCTGTCTTCTTCTTTAATGTTTAGGTAAGGAACATAATCTGTAAATAACGTGTCAAAAGTAGTGTAGTATCCAATATTTTCCGATTCTGTAAGTTCAAATTTTGGTGTCATCTTTTTAATGAATTAATAAATTTTAGTCAGTCTATTTCAGGAACTTTTGTCAAATTGCATACAACGTGTTTGTGTATGGTTAGTTGCGTGGTTAAGCAACTAAATTAGTAAACTTTTACGAACCCGTGAATATTCCGCAGGAATATTCGCAAGTAGGCAGAAAACAGCAATTAATTATACACGGTGTTGTAGCTAGTACTTATACTACGCTTTTTACTTTTTCAATAATATTTTCTAAATCATTTTTGAACTCTGTCAATAATCTGTTTTTAATCAGTTCTCTTTTTTTACGATTTTTTTGAATTTCGTCTTTTAAATCAATCAAACAAGTTAAATCATCTTTATGATAAGGTTGTAAAACAACATTAGAATAAGTCTCTTCTGGATAATACCTTGAATGAATAAAGTTTTTAAAATCAAATAGTGCTTTATTGTTCAATAATTTAATTTTTCTCCCTAATTTATTTCCATTAACGTCTTTGAAAATTGCTGTCCTTTCATAAACATTTGTTGCGTCAGGTATAGCCTCTTTTAGTTTTGAATATATTTCAACGAGAGAATTTGAATTAAGGTTTTCAAAAATATCTTTTAAAAAATTTTTACTGTTACTTGATTGTTTTTTCTTAAGTAACTTATTAAACTGTTCACGTAAAGATTTAAATTCAATAGTATCTTGAGACTGATATTGCTTTCCCCAAGAAGAATTCATATGGCCAAAAGCCAAATGTTTATTTTCGATGGTATCTTTAGAAAAAATCGTTTTTAAAATTTGTTTAGACTTGCTTAGTACGTAAGCTTTATTTTTTGATAGTAAACCTGCATCAATTAGTTTAAGGAAAATTCCTGAGATATGAATTAAAACAGTTATTTGGTCTATTTTTCCATTGGTAAATTGTGACCAAACAGAATCTCTATATTTTTTGAAATCAGCATCCTCTAAATATGTCCAATACCACAACTTTTCCCAATCCTGTTCTTTATTTTGTCTGAAAAAAGTATTTGATTTCAGCTCATTGTTAAAAAGTTCAGTCTCTATAAAACCATTTTCAATATAATATAATATTTTGCTTATTGAAAATGTATATGATGAATGGTATATATTGTATGTACTAAGTATTTCTTGATATTTACTTTCGATTTGTTTTTTGTTTTCTTTCTCTTTTTCGCCAACAAAAAGTAAAGTTTGAAAGTTCTTTATTTCATCATTACCAGTTTTAAATTCAGCGTATATTATTATGAAATATGTCAGAAAGTTTTTAGTGAATTCTGGATAATTTTCGTGTTTTTTTAGTTTCGGGTCAACATTCTTAATTATTCTACTGAAGTCTAATAAAGCTTGTTTTAAGACACGAAGATTTTCTAATTTTGAAGATTTAAACAAATCAATAATCATCTGATTATGATGTATTAATTCAGAATTTTCATTTAAGTTTTTTGTGTCTTCAATAAAGAAGTTGATTGCGGATTCAATATCACTTTTTACTTCAAAAGTTTGCCCTACTAACTTTTCTTTGAAATCCTTATAACTTACATCAAACCCAGTTTTACTTTTTTCGTACTTATCTTTTATTTTTTTCTCATCGGTAAGTAAAATTACTTTACAGGAAGAATGCTCAACAAAATTATTTATATATCCAAAAATTTCATCTGTCTCTATTTTACATCTCTCTATATCATCAAAGATTAATATCCTTTTCCCCTTAATTTCGTTACTCGATGAATCAAGTAAACCTAATGAATCTACATTAAATGAAAAATTCCCATCGCTCTTATCATCTTCATCAAGATTCAAATCGATTTTGACCGTAGTCTTAAGAAGACCGTTTAATACTTTTTTAGCCACTTTCATTCCTTTAGAATATAGGAAAGGACTTATTTCTGCTCTGATTTTTTCGTTTATAGAATGTGTGTTTGATATTCCATTCAAGCTGACATAGATGGGTTTTAAGGATATTTTTTCAGATTCAATATTTGTGTTTGTCCAATTCGCTATTGCATTTTTAATAAAAAAAGTTTTTCCACATCCCCAATTCCCAATTAATAAAACAGCATATTGAGGTTTTTCTAAATCTATGTAGTAATTTAAATAGTCTGTTATGTGTTTGTTCATTATAGTTTGAGTGTTTTTTGAGGTATTAGCTACAACGTGTTTGAATATGGTTTGTTGCGTTTTTAAACACCTAATTTAGTAAATAAAAACCGAATAGAAAATCCGCGAGGATTTTCGTAAGTAGGTTTGAACTAGCAATAAATTATATGCGGTGTTGTAGTGCGTTTTTTACATTCTCAACTTCTTCCCATCGAATATTTTTGTATTCTTTTGTTTTATATATCAACCGATTTTTTTCAATAAATTCTTTAACGATTAAAAACTGTTCATTTAATGGTATTTGCGAAAAGTTTGAATTTTTGATTAAAATTGTTTCTCCATCAACAAAGACGTTAAAAGTTCTGAATTCTCCTTTTTGTTCAATTGATTCGACTTGATACGAAATATGAAGTTTGTTAAATATGTCCATTTTATAGGTTTTAAATTAATTATTTAACAAAGAAAACTTATTCTTTTTTAAAAGTGCTCTGTTAGTGGTAATCTAACTTTTTTCTATCTATCACCAGCTCCGAAATTGGTTTTATGTTTCTTTATTTGATTTTAATGTATAATAAATTATTATAATTACCTCTTTCAGATTTGTATTCAATTCCAGTCTTTTCAAATCCGAGTGAGTTCATTATTTTATTCATTCCAATATTTTCAGTTCGGACAGTAGAATATATTTTTGGTTTAAATTCAGAAAGTACTTCGGTTATTAGTTTCCCAATTCCTTTTTTCTGTTTTAACGAAACAATCCAACCCAATTCATATTCAAAGTCTACCGATTCAAATTCCGTTTTTGAATGGTCAAATACTTTTGTTTTATAACTTTTATTTGGGACTTTTAAAGCTCCAACAGCTTCAATATTATTAGTGTTTGGATAAAACAATATGACAGGATTTTTTCTCATTAATCCGTCAAAAGTATTTTCGGAAACTTCTCCCATAGACAAAACTATTTCTTTAAACTTATTCTTTTCTTCAGTCGAAAATTCAGACGCATTTTTAATTACATAATTTTCTTTATTCATAAGTTTAATTTTATCTAAAATGTTTCTCTTAAATGCACTACAACGGTCTTGTGTATGGTTAGTTGCGTGTTTAAGCAACTAATTTAGTAAACAAAAACGAACGCGAGAAAATTCCGAAGGAATTTTCCAAATAAGCAACGACCAAAGCAATTAATTATACACGTTGTTGCCCACAGTTATTTATTCCGTAGTTTCCCATAATTCATATGATGTCCAACGTGTTTCTCCTTTTTTCATTACCTCAATTTTATCTTCTTCTATTTTTTCTAATTTCCCATCAATTTTGTCCCAAACATCGTATTCAGAAATTATGATTCCTTTTCTGTCGCAACTCTGTATTAGTTTAATTTTTAGTTCAAAATTTTCTTTATTCAATTCAATTACCTTTCCTGTGGCAAAGCACTTATCGTTCATATATTTTTTTTCTTGACGTTTTGAAATGAAATCATTGTTATATAGAAATTCAACTGTGTCTCCAATTTCAAATTCACTAAACTCTTCTTTTTTTCGTTCGGTTTTTTTTCGTTCAGATTCTGCCCAATAGTCTTGATAATATTTAATTTGCTTTTCTAATTCGATAGGCTTTTTATTCAGTTTTCTGTGCAACGATGTCAAAATGATACTTGACATATCGTCTGGATGATGAATTCCTAAATCTCTGAAAAATTTTGAAATTTCAGATGTTCCAGCCCAAAGTTTCCAATTATTCCTTAACGACATTCCTGTTCCGAAATGTAATTCTGAAGACGCACTTTGTTCTTCTTTTTCTTTAAACCCGATTAAGTCATCTTCTGACCACTTACATTCAAAAAAGGAAATTGCGTCATTTAGGTCAGTCGGAATGTATTTTTCGACGTATTTTTCACAGTCATTTTGACTTATTAGAAAAGTCGGAAAAAAAAAGAACAAAACAATAATTATTCTATTCATAGTTTGGTAGTTTATTCAAAACTACATTCCTTTATTAACAGTAAAAATTCATAATGAGTGAACTGTTCATTTCAATTAGGGAACTGTTTTTCTAATTGTGGGCAACGTTTTTGTATATGGTTTGTTGCGTGGTTTAGCACGTAATTTAGCAAATAAAAACCGAATAGAAAATCCGATAGGATTTTCGTAAGTAGGCTAGAACTAGCAATAAATTATATACGGTGTTGTACACCGTTTTTTATTTCCGATTGAGTATTTGTTCCACATATTTTTTATGATTTTCAAATCCGTTTTTTTCGAGATTTTCCAAGTCAATCATTCCGTCAATTCCTGAATCGTAAATCTGCCAATTATGTTTTTTAGCCAATTCAATCAATTCATAAAGTCCATTTTCTCCATATAATTGAAGCATAAAATTACTTGAATGTTCTTTGTTTATAAAAAAGCCAATCGTAAAATTAATTCCGATTATTTCTCTGTGATTATCATCTTTTTTTACTTGGTCAAATGAACTCTCTAAAATTCCGCTAAAATCGGTCGGTTTGAGTTGGCTTTCGTCCAATTCTGCAACTGATTTTATTTTCTGTTTTGAATTAAAAAGTACAATGTCCCAACTCATATTTTAAAGTTTTTTCATTTCTCCAAACCCATATGTTCTGTCAGACAGATTTGAATAATAGACGTAATTTTCATTTTCAAGAACGTCGATTATTTTGACATCTATTTTTTGTCCAATCAGATATTCATATTCTGGTTTAGAAACTTTTAAATAAGTCAAAACATAATTACAAGGCGAAATCCATTCGATTTTATAAACTGATTTTGAATCTTTTGTTTTCTCAATTTGTTTTCTTTTTCGTCTTTTTATTTTGACGTCTTGATATTCAGGATTTATATACCTGTATTTTCCTTTTCCAAAATTAGTAACGCAATCAGTATTGGTCATTTCCAATGATTGATATTTAGAATTTACGATTGTAAATGGATAGTCAAAACATTTATTACTGTATTTACTTCCTTTTAAAAAATCAATTCCTTTTCGGTAATCGATGATTTGTTGGGTTACTTCTTTGTTTTTATAAGTCGTTCTTTCGGGAATTTCAGTTACAGAGGTCGTTTCTCCGTTTTCTCCAATGCAAATTTTTACATACAGATATTCAACAACTTCGACATCATCGACGAAAAAATACTGCTGAATTTGAGAAAAAGTCAGAGAGGATTGTAAAATAAAAATCAGAAATATAATTTTTCGCATAGATTTGGTTAAATGGTGTACAACGGTGTACGTATATGAATAGTAGCCTTAAATATTCAACTGCTATTCGGATTGTATATCTGTTTATAAAGTAACGAAAAATAAATGAGACCAATGACTTAGCTATTATTTATATACGCTGTTGTGTTTAGTATTTTTCTTTTCTATTTCGTTTATAGCTTTCCAGGATCTTTATTATAGGTTTAGATTTAGTTATCTACAAAAAATTTAAAATACGTAGTCTTGACGACGCTACATAAAGAGCCAGCCACCAAACCTTGTTTTGTTTTAAAATTGGTTATATACCGATATATGGCTTGTTTTAAAATAAAAGCTTTCTTCGAATCCTTATTATTTAAATTTCTGAAAATGATGAGTTATTGAAAAAAAACATTAATGTAAGGAACTGTCAATCAGGTATTTGTTAATGTTAAATAATACAATAAACTTGACTTTCTCATTTTTTTTCAATAACTTCAGACAAACTGTTTAACGTTTTCAAACGTTCTGAGAGCGCGCTCTCAACGATTTCAATCGAACAGTTTGGCGCTTTAAAAATCTTCCTACGTCGATTTTCAAATCACATCATTTTTAGAAACTTAAAAGACCTCGAAGAAAGCTACAATGTTTGGTGGATGACCGAAAGTCGGCAATATTAATCACAACGGTTTTGTATATGGTTTGTTGCGTGTTTTAAGCACCTAATTTAGCAAATAAAAACAGAATAGAAAGTCCGCTAGGACTTTCGTAAGTAGGCTAGAACTAGCAATAAATTATATACGGTGTTGGCAAATCGTTATTTATTCAGATATTCAATTGTTCCTTTATATGAACCGTATTTTATGAAAGAGTCGTAACCTTTCAAGAAATTCTGTTCCATTTGCTTTTTGTTCTTAATTCTCTTTTTGAGAAACTTTTTAAATTCTTTTTTCCGTTTTCTTTTTGAATCAATACTATTCCCATTCCAAATGTCTCCTTCAACAGCTACAATAAATGATTCTTTGTTTTCCAACTTTTCATTAGTCATATAGATTTGCTTTAAGTCAGAATTCCATAGTTCATTATTCTTTATTTCATAAGATTTATTCTGATTTTCTCGAAAATTAAAAATAGTTAATGAATCATTCTCAACTTTGTATTTATATTCGCTCGTTTTACTTCCGCAACTATACTTAAATATCTCGTTAACGATTGAGTCATTTTTAAAAACTAATTCGTGCATTCTATATGTTATTCCTTCGTATTCATTGCTAATTAAATAATACGGTTCATTCATTTCCTGACCAACAGAAATATTGGTAAAAAACAGTAAATTCAAAATTATCAATGTCCTTTTCATAATGTTTGCCAACGTGATTGTATAAGATTAGTTGCGGTTTTGTGTGCGAGGAATTTCCGTAGGAAATTCAGACGTAACAAAATTGCAACGACCTTTGATTAAGCCTAAAATAGCAATTAATTTTATACGTTGTTGGCAATAGTTATTTTTTTATCAGTTCGATATTTCCACAATCAATATCAAATTCCGTTTTCATAAATCCTCGAGTAATTTCCCATTCTTTTCTTTCTGATATTATTTCTTTTGTTAAATACCCTTTTTTATTAATCTTGATTTTTATGCTATCAAAACGTCTTAATGATACTATTGTGTCATTGTACATTCCGTTTATATTGGTTTGGGTTATATTTTTCTCAAAATTCCATTCCATACTATTCGTGTAACAAATAAATTCAATATCCGCATTTTCAATTGTAGTCTTATGTTTTTTATCAGATATTTTTCCGCTTATATAGAAGTCATTTTCAGGGTCGCAACTAATAAATATTATTGAAATAAAAATCAAAAAGAGAAGTTTCGTTTTCATTAGTTAGTATTTCTTCGGTTTTGAGTGAGTTTAATTATTGCCAACGGTGTACGTATATGAAAAGTAGCGTCTTCATTATCAGCTGCCTTTCGGGTTTATATATCTTCTATAAAGAAACAAAAAATAAAATTAAATCAATGACTAAGCTATTTTTTATATGCGCTGTTGTGTTTAGTAATTTTATTTTCTTTTGGTTTATAGCTTTCCAGGATCTTTATTCTAGGCTTAGATTTGGTTATCTACTTTAAGCTTAAAATACGTAGTATGGACGACGCTACATAGGATATTCAGCCACCAGACATTGTTTTGTTTTAAAATTGGTTATATACCGATATATGGCTTGTTTTAAAATAAAAACTTTCTTCGAATCCTTATTATTTAAATTTCTAAAAATGATGAGTTGTTGAAAAAAACATCAATGTAAGGGACTATAAGTCAGATGTTTATTAGTGTTAAATAATATAACAAACTTGACTTTCTCATTTTTTTTCAATAACTTCAGACAAACTGTTTAACGTTTTCAAACGTTCTGAGAGCGCGCTCTCAACGATTTCAATCGAACAGTTTGGCGCTTTAAAAATCTTCCTACGTCGATTTTCAAATCACATCATTTTTAGAAACTTAAAAGACCTCGAAGAAAGCTACAATGTTTGGTGGATGACCGAAAGTCGGCAATATTAATCACAACGGTTTTGTGTATGGTTAGTTGCGTGGTTAAGTAACTAATTTAGCAAACTTTTACGAACCCGTGAAAATTCCGCAGGAATTTTCGCAAGTAGGTAATAACCCAGCAATTAATTATACACGGTGTTGCCAACAGTATTTATAATTCAATTTGTTTAAATCTGTCAACTTCTAAAGTGTCAATATCAAAATCAAATTCTTGAAGATTTAAAGCACTTTTTACAACAAAATCGATACAGTATTGACAATTTTCATTAGTCCATTTTCTTTCTCCTCTAATTTGACAATCCACATTTCCACCAATAAATCTTGTGACTGTTGGTGTTAGAATATTAAATTTCACATATTCTTTATAATCAATTCCGAAGCTTGTAATTTTTACTGCTCTTTGAAGTCCCTCAATCGAATCTTTTACTTTGTCTATAAATTCCGCTAATTTTCCAATTCCATTATCGTTGCCATCTCTAGATACTCCCATTGAGAAACTACTCATAAATGTCATATCTGCACCAACTGAAAACGGTGAATCTCCCCAAACAGATTTATTTTTTTCGTAAGTGTGAAGCAATTCCTCAAATGCATAAGCACAATTCTCTATGCTATGAGCTGTATTACCAGTATTTAATGCTGTTTGAGATTTATTTAAATATTCCTTTACTTTCTTGTAACCTATCAGTTCAATAAGTGAAACATCGGTAAATTCAATGTCAAATTGTTTTATTGTGTTTTGATTAAAAAAGTCAATTGCATTAACTTTTGAGATTTCAATTTCGGATTTCGCAGGTAGAAGCCCTTTGTGTTTAATATTCACTCTTCGAGCATTCAAATTTCTCATTGATTCCTTAAGAGTTAAATCAGGAATTTTTCCCCAATAATCGAGAAAGCTAAACTTTGAGGCATTAATTCCCTTATGCTCCGCTAAAAGTTTAAGAAACATTTCAATACTATCGTGAAATGCCAAAATCGAAAAAACAGCTATATTTTCGTGTTGACTTGATTGTCCAATTCCAATATTGAATAATTGTTTAATATGAGACAATCTTTTATATAAAATATCTTTATTCAGCATCTTGGGTTATATTGTTGGCAACGTGTTTGTATATGGTTTGTTGCGTGGTTTAGCAGGTAATTTAGCAAATAAAAACCGAATAGAAAATCCGCGAGGATTTTCGTAAGTAAGCTAGAACTAGCAATAAATTATATACGGTGTTACCACCAGTTTTTTAATCGTATTTCGTTTTTTTCTTAAAATCAGATTCTTTAAAATTCCTTTCAATAAAGTTGTATCCTAAATCATATGTTATTGATTTTTGGTCTTTAAATGAAAACTTAAATAATTTGCCATCGGATTCAATTTTATCCAATTCATATTGGTGTTTTCTTTTTTCGTTTGGGTCAGCTCCCCAATATGTGTAGTTACCTCTAAAGCCGATATTATATTTAGAATTAAATTTTGTGTTAACTATTTTAGAGTCTTTTATTTCTGTCCATAAAAAGAAGCTTTCTGATTTTTCTAATCGTAATATTTGTGAATCTTTTTCGAAAGTGTAGTAATGTAGTTTTGGGTAAAATGGTTCGTCATTTGCTAAACTATCCAGTTCAATTTGTGTGTATAAATTTTGAATTGGAACATAAGCCCAAATTAATTCTTTTGGACCTGCTTTCCCATAATCGTGAATCGTTTTAATTATTTGTCCATTTTTAACAAATGTTGTTGTAATACTTTCATCATCTGTATGTCCGACTGCGTAATCACTTTTTAAGCTGTCAATATTTGTTTTTGCAAACTTTGAAAATATATAGTCAGTCTTAATACTATCAATTATGGATTCATAAAACCCTAATGGTTTAATATAACCTTCTCCTTGAAAATATATTTTGTTTTTATTATTTATTGAAATGTCGATTATTGGGCAAGAACCATAACAACCAGAACTTGAAAATATAATTTGGTCAAATGAGTTATCTTTCCTTTCCTTTATTCTTTGAAGTTTTATGAGACTTGTGTCATTCTTTGTAAGAATTAAAGTGTCTATCAATTGTTTTTTAATTTTCCATTTGAACTCCCAATTTTCATTAAATGGATTTAAGATAAAAATACTATCATTTTTAACTTTATAGTCAGTAAAGGTTCCTTTGTAGTTTAGGTGTCTTTTTTTTGTAATTGAATCTTGGTCGTATCTTTTGAATCCATTAAACAGTTCAATTTTATCTTCTGTAAATCCAATACCAAAAGGTCTATAAAACATTGGTGGAAAATCATCAATTTCTATTTTTTCTATTTTACTCCATTCTCCGATTAGATTATTTTCAGGTTTTTTTTCCTCGGTTTCACAACCTAAAATTAGTGGAATAAAAAAAAGATATATGAATTTCAGTTTCGTCATTTTTGTAATTGGTGGTAACGTTGTTGTGTATGGTTAGTTGCGTGGTTAAGCAACTAAGTTAGTAAACATTTACGAACCCGTGAATATTCCGCAGGAATATTCGCAAGTAGGCTCAATAAAGCAATTAATTATACACGGTGTTGGCAGTAGTTTTTATATTCTAATTCCAACATTACTTAATATTAAATCAAATTCATTTTTGTACTGTTCGTTTTCCGATTTCGAGTAAGAACAACCAATTAATATCCAACCATTATTTCCGAGTAAAATCTCATAGTCAACACTTAATATTCTACCACTCATATTATATTCCGTTACAAATTCAAGAGAATTATATTTTCCTAGTGATTTTTTTCTAATACTAACTAATTCAGGAATTGATCTTTCATCTTTCGACTCCCATTGTTTAAATTGTAACTTTATTTCATTATCAGAATGTTGAGACAATAACTCTTCTATATTTTCAAAATCAGAACTTTTATATTTTCCAAATAGTAATTCCTTTTCCATACTTACAGCAATAGATGCATATCCTGAATCTCGCTTAATTTTAAAAACATAAAAATTTGGTCGATTTACTTTTGATGTAGACCATCCTTTTATTAGTTCTATTTGATTAACTATCTTTTCAGAAGTCAATAATTCTTTTTTCGTAGAACATTGGAAAAATGAAATTATGGTTAATATTAATACTAAAGATTTCGATATTCTATTCATTTGCTCAAATTACTGCCAACGGTCTCGTGTATGATTTCGTTGCGTGTTTAAGCATTAAAGTTAGCAAAAAATCACAGATAGAAAGTCCGCGAGGACTTTCGTAAGTAAGCTATAACTAGCAATGAATTATACACATTGTTGGCAATAGTTATTTTAGAACCAAGTCATTGGAATTCTCACTTCATCAGTTGATTCGAGGAATTTCTGTTCATCAGCTGGGAATAATAATTCAAATACTTTTTCCATTGTTGGAATATCGTGGTGAGCGTGTTTTGAAGGTGCTGACCAAGGTGAATCGTTTTCAACCCAATCAGTCGATTCGAACCAAGGAATTCCATCTATTGTTTTTCTCGTTATGCTTCCTTTTTTAAATGAATTATGAGCAATAAACCACTCATCAATAATACTGTCTACCCATTTGTGTAATCGCCAAAATATAGGATTTACTTGTGATGAGTAAGTTTCTCCGATAAAATCATAATTTACATTGTCCCACTTTTTATCCATACTGTTTTCAGGTCTACCCATTACTGTAGGTTTGCCGGTTTCAGGGTCAATTGGCGTTCCAGCCCATCGCATATGCATATCGTTGTGTACAGAGGTTTCTATTAGTGAGCCTAACTCTCCTAATGTTAAGTTCCTCAAATATCTATGGTCGTGAAAATCTCTATCCCACCATCTCATTCTCGACCAATAAAATTCATCAGATTTTACAGCGTCAAATCTCCTTTCCAACCATTTTAACGATTCAGGTAATTCCCAAGTAAGTGGAACTGAAATTCCAGGGTGAGTTGATTCTGGTCTACCAGGTTCAGGTATTAATTTCCAACCAATGTCAGGGTCAGCTCCCTCCTTTTTCATAGCTTCATCAAACTCTAAAATCATCTCTCGATGCATAAAAAGAAAATCGATTCCAGAACCATTTGTTGTTAACGGTGTCCAACCATCTCTATTCCATTTTAAAGATGGTCTTGGTGGATTCCATTTTAATTTAGTTATTTCAACCTTTGCTGATTCTGAAACTAAATTTTCGTTATTCCAATAATCTCTCAAACCGTGCCATAAAGCGTGATGTAGTCGGTGATTACGAGATGCAAATAATTCCGCTACTTTCACAGGTAAAGCTATTGGATTGACGATGTTTTTTGAACTAGACTTATCATTACTCTGTTTCGAATCGTCTTTTGTTTCATTTTCACAAGCTGATACAGCAGAGATAATAGATAGACTTCCAACTCCTAATGCAGCTGACTTAATAAATTCTTTTCTGTCCATTTTTTATAAGTTTTTGGTTAGTTTTTATTTTTTTACCATATAAAAGCTTGCAACTTTACCTTTTAGTGAGGTTCCGTGGTCAGCGGAACGTATAACACTCCCCACAAGTGCTTCTCTTTGGTCAATTCCAAATTCCCATTTTGGAATTATATAGCCATTGTAATCATATACCCAGCCTTCAGTAGAAGTGTTTTTTAAGCCATTCCCAGTAATAGTGAAATTTGTTTCTGAGTTAAATTTACCAATCATTTTTAATTTTCCCCATTGTCCCATATCTAATTCTCCATCTATTATTCCATCTTTAGATGTTAATCGCATAATTGCTGTTGCAAATTCAAGGTTGTTTTTACACTCTAAAGAGTCTTGTTCACAAAATGGAACATTTTCATCTGGTATATTGAGAATACTGCGATAGACCCATTCACCATTAACAAAATTATTATCAATTGCTCGTTTTTCATCGTTACAATTAAAAAGACTTAACCCGATGATTATTAAAAAAATATATTTCATAATTGATTGGTTTATAGTTTCTTAAAAATAAGAAATAAATTATGAATTAATTATCCCCTTTACTGGGTATTTTGAAATGCACGTTGTTGGTCATAATTATTGCCAACGTGTTTGTGTATGATTAGTGGCGTGTTTAAGCACCTAATTTAGCAAATAAAAACCAAATAGAAAATCCGCGAGGATTTTCGTAAGTAGGCGAGAACCAGCCATTAATTATACACGGTGTTGCCAGTAGTTTTTTATGCATATTCTGGTACAAGTAACACTAAAAAATCAATTACAAGAGAAACTATTTCTCCGTCTTTGTCAATTCCCCAATATGAAGGATAAGAACCATCTCCATAACCTGAATGAAACATAGTAATATTTAATTCCGAGTTAGGAAGTTTAAAGTTTATCCAATCTCCATAATCATTTTCATCATTTTGGTCTTTTGCATTTTTCTTAAATTCAGCCGCAAATAAGTCGTCATAAATATTGCCTTCGGGATTTGCTTTCATAAAATCCGATTCAAATTTTTGATATTCTTTTCCAGATTGAAAGTCATAAAATCCGCCTAAACCTGCGTCAACCGGAAATCCAAAATAGTCGGCTTCATCAGTCAATTCATTTATGTCATCTTCTTCTCTTAAAGCCATAACCCATTTTTCGGCTCTTTTGTTATTAAATTCAAGTTTTGCAATAGCATATCTGTCTCCAGATTCTTTGGTTTTTGCAACGTAAATTTTGATTGGATATTTACCAGGTTTGACTGTTTTTGTCAAAGGTTTAGTTTCTGAATAAACTAATGGGTCACAAACTACGATTCGTCCACTTGGAACATTTAAATCTCCAATTTCAATTAATTCAATTGGTGTTTGTTCAACTTCTTTATTGTCAAAAATCAGATTGTAATCAGCGTGAGAAAGTATTTCGGTTTTCTTTTCAGTTTTTTTCTTAAATAGTCCAAACATTTCTTTGTCTTTTTGCGATTTTTTGTCCGATAAATTACAAGACAAAAAGGTTAAAATTATTCCGAATATTAATAGTTTTTTCAATGTTTCTTAAATTACTGGCAACGGTTTTGTGTATGGTTAGTTGCGTGGTTTAGCGACTAAGTTAGCAAACATTTACGAACCCGTGAATATTCCGCAGGAATATTCGCAAGTAAGCTCAATGAAGCAATTAATTATACACGGTGTTGTGCATAGTTTTTTACTTTAAGCAATTGACGCGACTTGCGTAAAGAAGAATATGACAAATATTAAAAAAACTAATATTCCTAATTTTTTCAGCAAAGTTAGTGTTGCTTTTTCTTTTTTAGAGACACCAAACATCTTCGCGGAATCAGAATCTTTAGATATCCAGTCACTTACTAATTCCCTATTGTTATTTATGATAATCAGCATTTTTATCATAATTATTGCTATAGAGATTATCAAGGTAGATTTAAATATTATCACTTATTGTCTAGTAATTTTTTATTCAGTTTTATATTCCGTTCTTAATTCAGCATAATAATCATATTCCTTATCGAGTAAGCTTTCCTCAAACTTGTATTTCAAATATTTCATATCCAATTCAGTCAGAGAAACAGTCTTTTTTCCGTCCATAAAGTTTTCAATCGCTTTTTTGTGATAAGCGCAAAAAATTCCCCAAACCATTAACTTTATAAAATTGGATTCATTTTCGGTTTTCAATTCCGCATTGTCCCATAATTCGGATAATGTTTTAAAATTTCCGCCACTTTTTACAACCATTGTTCCGTCCGAAATATCAATTTCAGATGGATAATATTTAATTGTCAGATTATAAACTTCCTTAAATGTCAATTTTTATCGGGTTTAGGTAAATTATGCACAACGGTGTACGTATATGAAAAGTAGCGTCTTCATTATCAGCTGCCTTTCGGGTTTATATATCTTCTATAAAGAAACAAAAAATAAAATTAAATCAATGACTAAGCTATTTTTTATATGCGCTGTTGTGTTTAGTATTTTTATTTTCTTTTGGTTTATAGCTTTCCAGGATCTTTATTCTAGGCTTAGATTTGGTTATCTACTTTAAGCTTAAAATACGTAGTATGGACGACGCTACATAGGATATTCAGCCACCAGACATTGTTTTGTTTTAAAATTGGTTATATACCGATATATGGCTTGTTTTAAAATAAAAACTTTCTTCGAATCCTTATTATTTAAATTTCTAAAAATGATGAGTTGTTGAAAAAAACATCAATGTAAGGGACTATAAGTCAGGTGTTTATTAGTGTTAAATAATATAACAAACTTGACTTTCTCATTTTTTTTCAATAACTTCAGACAAACTGTTTAACGTTTTCAAACGTTCTGAGAGCGCGCTCTCAACGATTTCAATCGAACAGTTTGGCGCTTTAAAAATCTTCCTACGTCGATTTTCAAATCACATCATTTTTGGAAACTTAAAAGACCTCGAAGAAAGCTACAATGTTTGGTGGATGACCGAAAGTCGGCAATATTAATCACAACGTGATTGTGTATGAGTTAGTTGCGTGGTTAAGCAACTAAATTAGTAAACTTTTACGAACCCGTGAATATTCCGCAGGAATATTCGCAAGTAGACAAGAATACAGCAATTAATTATACACGGTGTTAGGCATTGGCTTTTTTTAATATTCAGTTAGGTTCGGGAAAATATATTTATCATTTTCTTTGTCATATACAAATTTATAATCGGGTAAATTAAATTCGAAAGCTTCCGATGCCCAAAATGCAATTGCATAAAATAGTCCCTCGCTTTGATAATCACATTCATTTAATTCAATTTCTTCAAGGATTATTTTTGTTGTATGTTTAGTTTTTTCCGTAATCATTGAGTCTACCCATTTTATTCCAGATAACAAAAGGTTAATTTCTTGAGTAGTCAATTTTATGTTTTCGACTTTATTTTCATAAAATAAGTTCTGAGATATTTTTATTCCACCGTTATCTTTTTCAATTCTTGCTGAAATTTTAATCAATATTCCCCAATTCAAACCATATTCTCTAATCTTATAAATTGAAGTGAAATTTTTTTCCATTTGAGTGATTTTCAGCTTGTGCCTAACGGTGTACGTATATGAATAGTAGCCTTAAATATTCAACTGCTATTCGGATTGTATATCTGTTTATAAAGTAACGAAAAATAAATGAGACCAATGACTTAGCTATTTTTTATATGCGCTGTTGTGTTTAGTATTTTTATTTTCTTTTGGTTTATAGCTTTCCAGGATCTTTATTCTAGGCTTAGATTTGGTTATCTACTTTAAGCTTAAAATACGTAGTATGGACGACGCTACATAGGATATTCAGCCACCAGACATTGTTTTGTTTTAAAATTGGTTATATACCGATATATGGCTTGTTTTAAAATAAAAACTTTCTTCGAATCCTTATTATTTAAATTTCTAAAAATGATGAGTTGTTGAAAAAAACATCAATGTAAGGGACTATAAGTCAGATATTTATTAGTGTTAAATAATATAACAAACTTGACTTTCTCATTTTTTTTCAATAACTTCAGACAAACTGTTTAACGTTTTCAAACGTTCTGAGAGCGCGCTCTCAACGATTTCAATCGAACAGTTTGGCGCTTTAAAAATCTTCCTACGTCGATTTTCAAATCACATCATTTTTAGAAACTTAAAAGACCTCGAAGAAAGCTACAATGTTTGGTGGATGACCGAAAGTCGGCAATATTAATCACAACGTGGTTGTGTATGAGTTAGTTGCGTGGTTTGGCAACTAAGTTACTAAATATTTACCGAATAGAAAATCCGAGAGGATTTTCGTACGTAAGCTCTATAAAGCAATTAATTATACATGGTGTTAACTGTAGTAATTACTTGGTTTTTATTTGTTTGAGTGTTTTCGATTTCTTGATATTCCACAATATTTATATTCCGATGATTCTGAATTAATTTTAATTATTAAACCTCTAATTTATAAAAAAAAAAATCGAGCGATGCTCGATTTCCGTTAAGTTCGGCTTTTGCAAACTTGCTAAAATTCCGACTGAGTGAATTTCTGCAGTTTTCAATTCGGATTGAGTGAGAATTCGGATTGAGTGAGATTCCAATTCCAATTAATCAAACGAGCTAAAATTCCAACGTATTTTTATTCAGATTTCGAGTGTGAAATTCGTGCGTTGTGTTTATCAATCTAACGTTTTAAAATTCAGAATTCGAGTGAGTTTTTTGCATTCAATTCGGCTTAAGCAACTTGTTTTTTTTGCTTAAAGTTCCGAATTTGATTGCGCTGCGTTATTACAGTTAACGTGATTGTGTATGGTTAGTTGCGTGGTTAAGCAACTAAGTTAGCAAACTTTTACGAACCCGTGAATATTCCGCAGGAATATTCGCAAGTAGAGAATAAAACAGCAATTAATTATACACGGTGTTGTACATTGCCTTTTTCAGAGTTTTGTCGTTTTATTATCAGTTGTTGATATTCCTGTTTTATACATTTGATTCCATCCTCTTTGTCCGTTTTCCGCAAATTCTGTTTTCGTTAATTCTCTGTTCTTAAAATCAAAAATTTTGAAATCGGTAAACCAAATTCTTATGTCAATCGTAACTTCATCTTTACCAATTTGTTCGGCAAAAAGGTCAATTGTATTCATACTTGACCAATTAGATTTCTGAATTACGTCAAGACTTATTTTGTCCGACCAATCTTTAAATTGCTTTTCGTCAAGGTTTAGAAATTCCCAACCATACATTGAGTCGAGAATAAGTCCGTGAAATTTTGATTTCAGCTCGTTCGGTTTTATTTTTTCAATTTCGGCACTTTCATCATCCCAACTTCCTTTTCGATAACTTACTGCAATTCGTCCATACTTCTCAAAAAGTATTCTAAATCGGTTATCATCAGGAAATTCATTATTTGAGTTCATCGAAATACAGTTCAACAAGACTTCCACTATATCAGATTCAATTCCGACATAGTTTATTTTAGATTCGTTGAATGCTAAATCTAATTCGTCTTTTTGTTTCTTATCGATTTTCATTAGGTTGTGTACAACGGTTTTGTGTATGGTTAGTTGCGTGTTTAAGCAATTAATTTAGTAAACATTTACGAACCCGTGAAAATTCCGCAGGAATTTTCGCAAGTAGGCAAGAACCAAGCAATTAATTATACACGGTGTTATGCCACGTATTTTCTTTAGTTACAAGGTCTTTTTCTCGCGTAAAATCCTGCTTCATTTTCAAAGAAATTGTCATAGTAGCAATTACGATTTATGTTTTCTATCAGGTACAAAGGTCTTAATATAGCTCCTTGCAAATCAAAATAGAATATATTATTTATTTTATTGAACGTATTTGATTTTGTTTTCCAATTATCAAATGGTTTATTCAAATATGTATTCACAAAATTATAATCATAATATTGATAGATATGTATTATTTCGTGAGAATATAGAGTATAGTCATTTATTCTGTCATTTGTAAAAGCGATAACATTTCCATATGTGGATGCTCCACTATCATATTTTGGGTCGCTCGTTGAGAATATAAATTCGCCAGTCTTTAAAGTTTTGCTAAATTCAAATTTTGTATTACTTGCAACAGCAACTGTAAGAAATAATGAAACAGGCATTATTTTATATTTTACTTTAAATTTATTTTTTGTGTAAAATTCTAGTCGATTGAAACCTATGTTTAAATGCCATTGTTCCCAAAAATTTCTATTAGATGAAGCATTTTCAATGACTGAAGTTCCGGCAGAATTAACAAGTTTTCCATACCAACTATATTCTAATGCTTGTTTTTGTCCGATTTTAACTATTAAATTTTTGCTTTCATAAACCAGATAACCACCTAAAGCTCCTTGTCCCATACCTTTCAGAAGAACTTTGTCCCACTTTTCATTAGGCTTTTTATTTATAAGCGCACCAATTCCACTAAAAACTGCACCGAATCCAATATTATATAGTGCCATTTCAGAGTTAGAATTCTGACCATCTGAGTAGCTAGAATAAAGAAATATTGAGGTTAAAAAAAATAGCTTAATTTTATTCATAGGCGTTTTTTCATATGTGGCATAACGTTGTTGTGTATGGTTAGTTGCGTGGTTAAGCAACTAAGTTAGTAAACATTTACGAACCCGTGAATATTCCGCAGGAATATTCGCAAGTAAGCTCAATAAAGCAATTAATTATACACGGTGTTGTGCATAGTTTTTTATTTCGTTTTGATATAATAAATTTCTTTTAATTGACCATTATATAGACCTAAATGTCCAGTTTTTCCAGCTTTATAAAGTCCGATTATTTCGACTTTTTTTCCATTTATTCTTTTCCACACGCTATCTAATTCGGTTGCTGGTTTGAATGAATTAATCCAAATTTTTTCTGATTTTGAAAAAATTCCTTTGTTTTCTAAATCGAGATGTAATTCGCCAACGATTTTGAGAGTGTCATTGTCAAATCCCGTTGGATTTTGCATTAAATCACTAATGTTCGTCAGTTCAATTTTTTGCGAAAGTTCTGTATTGCCAAATTCGATTTTATTTGAATTACAAGAGATTATTAGTCCAATAAAGATTAAAATTTTGATTTTAATTTTTCCCATAATGAACTTTCTCTAATATTAAGCTTATTAACCGATTCAGCTATTTTTTCTACTTTTCTTGTTTCGTGATTCCAGAAATATAGTTGGTCAGTCAGATTTCCATTTCCGTTATGAGTCAAGATTAATTTATTTCCAAATCCGTCCGCACCAATAGCGATTCCATTTTCAGGAAATCCATTCCATTCATGAGCATTTTTAGTTTCAAGTCCGATGTGATTGCAAGTCCGACTTATTCGTTTTCGGTCAGATTTATCAAAGAAAGGATGTAGTTCAAATTCAAATTCGCTGGAAATCAATAATTCTCCACCATTTAATTTAATCATTCGATTTTTGAATTCAGTCGGAAATTTTACATTTAATTCCGATTCAGTTTCTTCTATGTATTTTTCGTCAACTGGAAATGGCATTTCGAGGTTTTGTTAAATTATGCACAACGTGTTTGTGTATGAGTTAGTTGCGTGGTTTGGCAACTAAGTTACTAAATATTTACCGAATAGAAAATCCGAGAGGATTTTCGTACGTAAGCTCTATAAAGCAATTAATTATACACGGTGTTAACTGTAGTAATTACTTGGTTTTTATTTATTTGAGTGTTTTCGATTTCTTGATATTCCACAATATTTATATTCCGATGATTCTGAATTAATTTTAATTATTAAACCTCTAATTTAGAAAAAAAAAATCGAGCGATGCTCGATTTCCGCTAAGTTCGGCTTTTACAAAGTTGCTAAAATTCCGACTGAGTGAATTTCAACAGTTTTCAATTCGGATTTGAGTGAGAATTCCTATTGAGTAAGATTCCAATTCCAATTAATCAAACGAGCTAAAATTCCAATGTATTTTCATTCAGATTTCGAGTGAGAAATTCGTGCGTTATGTTTATCAATCTAATCTTTTAAAATTCAGAATTCGAGTGAGATTTTTGCATTTTATTCGGCTTAAGGAACTTGATTTTTTTTGCTGAAAATTCCGAATTTGATTTCGCTGCGTTATTACAGTTAACGTGTTTGTGTATGGTTAGTTGCGTGGTTAAGCAACTAAGTTAGCAAACATTTACGAACCCGTGAATATTCCGCAGGAATATTCGCAAGTAGGGAAGAACCTAGCAATTAATTATACACGGTGTTAGGCATCTGGCTTTTTATTCTTTTTCCATTTTTAATAATAGATATGAAAGTTCAATTGATAAATTTCGAACCTCTTCGCTTGAATTCAAATTATTTGCTAAAGTAGCAACTACCACTTTTTTATCAAAATATATTCTAAAATAGCTACTTGCCCCAACTTGTGTTCCATTATGTTCAATGACTTTTCCAAATTTAGGACTTTTCCAATTATCCCATCCGAAAGTATATTCCATTTCCTTACTGTCATTATTAGTCAACTGAATCATTAGTTTTGTTGTCGAAGGATTTAAAAACTTATAATTTAAGACTCCTTTTCCAAATTTTAGAAGGTCTTCTGCTGTTGATTGTATTCCTCCGCCAGAATATGTGTAACTCAAATCATTTTTTGGACTTCTGTAAAAATGATTTCCGAGTTTTATGTAAACATTCGTTTTGGTCTGTTCTAAATTAGTGTTAGTCATATTTGCTGGTTTCCAAATATTTTCCTGCATATAAGTTTGATATGATTTTCCTGAAACTTTCTCTAAAATTGCACCAAGTAGTGTGTAACCAAATGATGAATATAAAAATTCAGTTTCTGGTTTAAAAACTAGTTCTCTATTCTCAAATTTTTCAAGAGCTTTTTCGCAATTATCATAGTGAGTAAAGTTGAAAATTCCTAAATCAGATTTGTAATGAGGAATTCCAGATGTATGATTTAATAATTGACGAATTGTAATTTCTCCTTTTTTCTTTTTTGGAAAATCAGGTAAATAGTTTTGGATTGGTAAATCTAAATTTATTTTTCCTTTTTCGTAAAGTTGAAGAATAGCAACAGCTGTCATTGGTTTGCTCACAGATGCAATTCTGAACTGACTGTTTTTAGATGGTTTTTCTTGATTTCCTTTATTTAAAAATCCTGCTGTAGATAACCAATTTCCACATTTTTCTGAATAAACAGCTGTTGAAATTGCTAAAAACACATTTTTATTTATTGCGGAATTAATAATACTATCAGCTTTGAAGCTAAAACTATTTAAGTTGTCACAATTTAGATGATTTTGACTTTCTGATAGTGAAATTGGCTTGTCTGAAAATGGATTTAAACTATAAGGCTCAAAAGTCCAATAGAACAAATAGGAAAGTAGAATTACAATTATTCCTAAAACTATTTTTCGTTTGTTCATTGTATCCAGAATGGTTTTTTCAGCTTGTGCCTAACGTTGTTGTGTATGGTTAGTTGCGTGGTTAAGCAACTAATTTAGTAAACTTTTACGAACCCGTGAATATTCCGCAGGAATATTCGCAAGTAGGCAGAAA
This sequence comes from Winogradskyella sp. HaHa_3_26, assembly GCF_019278425.1. Classification (NCBI taxonomy): domain Bacteria; kingdom Pseudomonadati; phylum Bacteroidota; class Flavobacteriia; order Flavobacteriales; family Flavobacteriaceae; genus Winogradskyella; species Winogradskyella sp. HaHa_3_26. Next base: position 3,828,841 of record NZ_CP058981.1, read on the forward strand.
TAAAGCAATTAATTATACACGGTGTTGTGTGCAGTTTTTAACTTAATTCTTTTTTTAATTTAATAAATTCAGATGCAAATTCTTCTGCCATTACTTTACTTTCTACAAATGAAATAGTTTCATTATTGTATTCAGCTTTAACAGTCCAATTATATGAACCGTGGATAACTTTCTTTAAATCTATTACACAAAATTTATGGTGCATTAATTTATTAAAAACTCCATTTTGAGGAACCAAATGAACCTCAAAGTATTCCTTTAATTTAGTGCTTAATTTAGAATTTATTTTGTCATCATTTATTATGATTTGAATGTTTACACCTTGTTTTGATTTCTTATATAATAGATTCGCTAATTCATTATCTGTAAACCAAGCAACTGCAATCCAAATTGTAAATTGAGCTTTATTCACTTCATTTTTAATCAGCTCTCTAATATTTTCGAATTTTGATATTAAATTAACATCGTTACCATCTTGTATAATGTTCAACAAGCTATCTAATTCGCTGTCTGGATATTTACCTTTTAATTTTTTTGCTAATTTGAATATTTCATTAGGTTCTATATGTGTAATTCTAGAATATACATAGTTGTATTTACTTTTAAATGCTTCTTCTATCGTTCCATTTGCTAGTCCATAGCCTTCACAAAGCATTGGCAAATTATTCGCTGATTCTTTTATTAGATTTTCACATACTAGATTAGATAGACTATTCGCTGTATTATTAGATATTTGAGTTTTTTCTTTAAGTGTTGAGTTATAAATGTCCTTAATATCATTTATATAGTCAATTACACCAATCAAATCAGTTTTTAATTCATAAGCTTCTGTGATAAATTCAGGTCTAGGGTTCATAAGATTAACCATACCTTGAAGTTCCTTATCATCTACTCTTTTTACTGATGCTAAAAATCTGTTGGCAATGTCTCTAAATGAATACAAAAATGCAGTTTGTTTGTCAGGGTCATCACTTGGTGAACAGTTTCCTAATGGAAATTCTTCAATCTCATTTGCTAATTTTAAAACTCTTTCAATTAATGCTGACATTTCGTTTTTTTTAATTGCACACAACGTGTTTGTGTATGGTTAGTTGCGTGGTTAAGCAACTAAGTTAGTAAACTTTAACGAACCCGTGAAAATTCCGCAGGAATTTTCGCAAGTAGGCTAGAACCTAGCAATTAATTATACACGGTGTTAGCTGTAGTAATTGATTTATTTTTTATTTATTTGAGTGATTTTGTACGTTTAAAATTCCATTTTCAGTTTTAGTTCCGTTTTAGAAAAAAGAGCTGAAGTCAGATTTCGAGTGATAAATTTATTATTTGTATTTACAATTCTAATTTCGCAAACCAGCTAAAAAATCCAGCGAAATTATATTCAGATTTCGAGCATAAAATTCCGATTAAATGAAATCCGAGAGTTGAGTGAGAATATCTAGCGTTATTCTAGTCAGCTAAACTAGTACCTTTTAGTCGAAAAAATTAAGACTACAATAAACTTTTAATGAGCTTATTTAAATATTATATTTTTTTGTTTTCGTAAACTATTCTTTAAACCTACTGCACCACAAATCATCAAAACTACTAGTGCTCCGCAAATAATATAGTTATTTAGACCATATTCATTAAAATTAGTCTTTCCCAGATATGATATTAACATAATGATTGGAACAATAATTAATATTATAGCAGCATTTTTCTGTGATTTAATTTTTTTGATTTCTTTTTCAGTCATAATGTTTTATTTAGTTCGTGAGTTCTGTGAGTTATTACAGCTAACGTTGTTGTGTATGGTTAGTTGCGTGGTTGAGCAACTAAATTAGTAAACTTTTACGAACCTGTGAATATTCCGCAGGAATATTCGCAAGTAGAGAAGAAAACAGCAATTAATTATACACGGTGTTGGCGATAGTATTTTTATTTTTTTAAGGTTTGTTTCAATTCGAAATAATTTTCAGCGTTCTGTTCAGTTTTTTAATTTGCTAGAGATACCAAACGATTAATAATTCCGAAATACTTTTTTCAACATTCAGTTCGGTTTTTCTCAATCTATCGGATTGATTTATTAAAATTCTTTATTGATATAAAAACACATAAAAATTTCCGGCATTATGTTTATTTTTTTTCCAGCATCTATTTTAGATACTTCTAGTTAAATTTCTAACAACACTAACCCAATTCTCTTAAAATGAGCTTGTACACTTTCTACTTTTTCAGTTTTGACATCGAAATAATAATGTTCGTATTCATATCTTATGTTTTCCGCACCAAAATTTACTATCATTTTACGATGTATTGTTTTTAATTTTTTGGATGTTTTAAATTTGTGCCTTTTCATTCTATCGTTTATTCTTTCAGTATATTTTTTTTCAGCATTCTGCTTGGATATTATTGCCAACGTTGTTGTATATGGTTTGTTGCGTGTTTCAAGCAACTAATTTAGTAAATAATTACGGACAAAGAAAGTCCGCGAGGACTTTCGCAAGTAGGCAAGAAGCCAGCAATAAATTATATACGGTGTTGGCAATAGTTTTTTATTTTCCATTCTGAACATTCCAAGATTTCTCTACGGCTTTCATAAATGCATAAGGTTTAACTAAATTATTTTCATAAACGATTTTAAATTCATATCCAATCAATGAAGAATAATCATTTTTCATTCTCTCCAAAATTTTTTCGCAACATTCCATAACTTCTCCGATTTCCTCTTGTACTTTGTGAAGAAACTCAATTTCAAAGTTGTCATATTGTGGTATTGGAATAATACTTTTATTTGCATTTATAAAATCTGAAGACATATTAAAAAACACTTTTTTCTGAAGATACAATGATTCAGGAATATGTAAGCTCCAATTCCTTAAACTATTAAATGCTGAAAGGATTTCATTCTCTTCTTGAGTTAATTGTTCAAGAGATATATTCAAGTTATTTCTTTGCTTATAAAGTATTTTCCTAAATTTTCTATATGAAACTGCTTTTTTGCTTTCGTCTCCAATTAGATTGAATAGATACTGATATAATCTATTTGTTTTGTCGCTTATTGAATCGAAAAGGTCAGAATTTATAAATTTAGCGTTTGGGTTGTGTTTTATAATTAATTCAATTTCAGAACTGTATTTTGTTAGTCTATCTTTTTTTTGAATTAAGTCAATAATCAATTCGGACAAATAAAATATATAATCAGCTTTTTCATTGAATTTAAATATTTTTGAATTATTATGTTCCATTTATCTTTATTGTGCTGTCTTTCAAATTATTGCCAACGTTGTTGTGTATGGTTAGTTGCGTGGTTAAGCAACTAAGTTAGTAAACATTTACGAACCCGTGAATATTCCGCAGGAATATTCGCAAGTAGGGAAGAACCTAGCAATTAATTATACACGGTGTTGGCAGTAGTGTTTTGCTTACATTTCCAATTCTAATTCCCAATCTTCTACTTTTTCGTTGTCTATATACCATTGAACGGCTCTTTTTATTGCATATTCTTGATTTACAATTTTTTCGTTTATAAATTCTAAATTGTTAGCCCATATGACAAATACTGTTTCCCAAAAAGTTGCTCCATAGGTTATACAATCTTTTATCATATTTCCAGATAATCTTAGTTTGTCTATTTTGTCGAATGAAAGTCTATTAGCGAAATCTTTTAACGAGTTAGCAAAGTCATTTCCATCAAAGTCAAAATTCAATTCCCATTTTTCAAAGTTGTTAAAAATTTGAAAGTTGTCTGGTTCAATAGATTTACATATATATTCTGCAACTCTTTTATTTATTCTATTTGAGTCAGAATTTCTCTGTTTGTGGTTTGCAAAAACACAAAATGATTCAAAGAGTAAATTCGGGTTTTCATTGAAAAAGGAAATATGGTTTGTTTTTAGCTTGTTGTTAAGTAAATCAAAATCAAGTGTTCCGTTTAATAGATAAAATGTAAAGAATCTTATATCAGCTTTTGATTTTGTGTCAAGTCTTTTCATTGTCATTTCGTTTACTAAGGTTGGTCACGGCATTACTGCCAACGTGATTGTGTATGGTTAGTTGCGTGTTTCAGCAACTAAGTTAGTAAACAAAAACGAACGCGAGAAAATTCCGAAGGAATTTTCCAAATAAGCACTTGCCAAAGCAATTAATTATACACGGTGTTAGGCACAGTTATTTATTTTCTTTTTAATAATTCGGTCATTTTGAGTTTCCAAAACACAATATTCCGTTTGACTTTCATTCAGACCAATTTGGAAATAGCGACGACCAGAAAACCAAGTTTCAGGTTTTTCAGATTCGAACCAATTCCGCAACAGTGGGATTCCGATTTCAATTAGGAATTCCTTTGTCGGTTTACTGATTTCTGCCTTAACAGCGTGAAGTATAATTGTCCATTTGTCTAAAGGCGTAGAATAATTTCCAGATATCAGAATGTTAAATCTTAATAATTCTTTAGAACTCCCTTTCAAATAATTTAATGTGTTTTCTCCTGGAATAAAAAGTCCCATTCCGCCACCTTCATTTTTATTGAACCAAATATTCAACTTATCATAAATTTCCACTTCAGATAAGAGTTCCGAGATTTGTTTCAGTCCAACAGAGTAAGTCAGACCTTTTCCAGTTTTCGATTTTGTGCTTTTGATTAATTCCAATGGTTTTCTCTAATTGTGCCTAACGGTCTTGTATAAAAAGAGTTGCGTTTTTGCGTGCGAGGAATTTCCGTAGGAAATTCAGATGTAGCAAAAGTGCAACGACTTTTAAATTAGTTCTAAATATAGCGATTTTTTTTATGCGTTGTTGCCAACTGTTGCGAGACATCTGAGTAATCACGTTTTTTAATTCCGCTTAATAGATCAATTCCGAGTGAAGTTCGTAAAGTAGTTCTTTTTTTTAATTCCGTTTAATGGATAAATTCTGAGTGAAGTTCGTAAAGTGGTTCTTTTTTAATTCCGTTTGAGTGGCTTTTCCGCAAACAAGTAAAATTCCGCAAGAGTTAATTCCGAATTGGAGTAAATAATTTCGTAAAATTTAATTCAGATTGTGAGTAATTTTTTCCTCGTAAAGTTTGGAGGAATTCCATTCGGTTTTTTTCCGAGTTATAGTTGGCAACGGTTTTGTGTATGGTTAGTTGCGTGGTTCAGCAACTAAGTTAGCAAACTTTTACGAACCCGTGAATATTCCGCAGGAATATTCGCAAGTAGGGAAGAACCTAGCAATTAATTATACACGGTGTTAGGTGTTGTTTTTTATTTTGTCCAATTTCATTAAGTATCTTATCAATGACACACCAGTATAAAAAACAAATTCAGCGTCTTCAATTTTCAGGTTAGAATGACTTGTTCCTCCGTGTCGTATTGAAGGTGTTGCATTTGAAAAAATATATATTTTATCAATTACATCAACCAATAATTTAGGAAATTCAGATTCTTTTTTTAATTCTTTAATTACTTGACCTAATGTACTAGTTTTTGGATAAATTGTCCGTCCAATACTTTCAATTGCACTAACTATTTCTTTTATTCCATTTTCAGAATCAATTGGAATTGAGAAAATATATTTAATTGCTTTTTTATAATGATTACGAGCAGGTTCAAATTTATCTTCAAGTTCGTTTTCTGCTGTTGTAACTGTTTTTAGTAAAACTTCAGGTATATTTCTAGATATTTCTCCCTTTTCATTTAATCTCCAAACAACATTGTCTTCTTTAAAAAGGTCATTGATTTTTTTTTGAAATGAATTGAACCCAAATTCTTTTAATTTTTCGTCCTCAAATAGATAGTTAATTTCATTCAATTTTAATTCTTTAGAAACAAGCTCAATGAAGTCATAAACATAATACCAAGGTGTTGATTTTAAATGCTCGAAAAGCCTTTCTTGACATAACCAAGAATCATAATCATCTTGGTCCATTTCTATTCTCGTAATACTTGAAAAATCTTTGTGCATTTTTTTAATACCTAGTGGTCTATTTTCACTAGAATATCTAGAATCCATATCTATATAAAGTAAATCTTCTAGAATTTGTAATAATGCAACTCTTGTCCATTCAGGAAAATCCTCAATGATTTCTTTACTGACTTTTTCGTCGAAACCATATTTTTTCGAAAATCTATTCATTTTTTTTAAATAACACCTAACGTGATTGTGTATGGTTAGTTGCGTGGTTCAGCAACTAATTTAGCAAACTTTTACGAACCCGTGAATATTCCGCAGGAATATTCGCAAGTAGGGAAGAACCTAGCAATTAATTATACACGGTGTTGTGCTTAGTTATTTTTGTACAATCATAAATGAAACTCGCCTGTTTTTATTCCGACCTTTTTCCGTTTCATTTGTCGAAATTGGTTTTGTATTGCCGTATCCAATTGCAGAAATTCTACTATTATCTAAGCCTAAAAACACTAAAAAATTGGAGACCGATTTAGCCCGATTTTCTGACAGCTCTTGATTAAAAATAGATGTTCCAACATTGTCTGTATGACCAGAAATTAAAATTCTAGTTTCAGTATTTTTTTCAAGGAATTTATAAATAGATTTAATTTCCAATTTTGCATTTTCCGATAGTTCAGTACTATTAAAATTGAAAACTACATTTGTAAAAGTATAGTCTTTATTTAATTCAATTTTTTCAGTTTCTGTTTTTACTGTTTTTTCTTGAAATACTTCAGTGTTTTGTTCATTTTCTATTTTTGGTAAATCGGTTTGTTCCAAACTTACTAAGTCGATATAGTAATAAGAGATATTAAATCTGTTTTTATTTGAAACAAGAATTTTGTCAGTTTTTGAGTTTTTGTTGAAGTTACCAATCGTCAAAAATTGTTCAGTTCCTTTCGCATTGAATTCTTTAGAGATTAATGTCCAAGTACTAGAGTTGGCATAAAATCTTGTGTTGTCAATTTTGTAAATTGAATAGCTATCAATTTTGGATTTTTTTAATTGCTTTTCAGATAATTCTCTTGAAATAGTTGTGTTTAACTTATCTGCCGATAACATAAAATCAATATTCTTTATTGCAAAATCGGATTTTTCAGCAAGATTTACATAAAATGATAGTTTGTATTTAGTTCCTTTTTCCAATTTTTCGGATAATTCTACTTGAATATATTCGCGATAATTTTCATCAGAGTGCAAATAGAATCCAGCATAATTCTTTCCAGATTTTGTTTCTTGCATTCCGTTGTAATTATTAGGAATTCCAACTGCTCCTTTAGCACAAGTACTGAATACATCTGTAGTTCCCCAAGTTGGTGTTGACCAATATTTTACATTATTGTCAAAATTTCCAATTAATTCCGCACATCTTTTGGTTTCTTCAAAACTTGGATTTTCAACCAAATTCTGTGAAAATAATTGCATTGAAAACAGTAGAAAAAGGATTTTAATTTTAGTCACAATGTTTTTTAATAATTAAGCACAACGTTGATGTATAAGGAAAGTTGCGTGTTTGTGTGCGAGGATTTTCCGAAGGAAAATCAGAAGCTAGCAAACGAGCAACTAACATTGGTTTAGGTAAAACTAGTAATTTTTTTTATACGGTGTTGGCAATAGTTTTTTTATTTCAGTTAGTATTTCTGCTATTTATTCAGTCAGCAGTTTTTTTTATAAATTCATTCGTGAATTCAGATTCCGAGGTTTTTACAAACAGAGTGTCTTTTTCCGAATTGAATTTATACTCCATAATAAAGTCTGTTTCTAATTCAGGGTTAATGTTTGTCAGTTGAGTATAGTAAATTTTTGTTCCGTCACTTTTCCAAGAGAATTTTGTAGTTTTTTCCCAAGCGTTAGAAACTAAAGAATCCTTAAAGAAATTCAATTCCACAATATTCGCACTTTTAGTTGATTTCCAATTTCCAAGTAAGTCAGAATTGATGTTGTTTTTCGAACAACTTTGCAGAAATGTCATTACTAATATGATTTGGATTACGGTTTTCATAAATTATTGCCAACGTGTTTGTATATGGTTTGTTGCGTGTTTCAAGCAACTAATTTAGTAAATAATTACGAACAAAGAAAGTCCGCGAGGACTTTCGTAAGTAGGCAAGAAGCCAGCAATAAATTATATACGGTGTTGTAACCAGTACTTATTTCGTGTATTTTAATTTATTATACTTTTTATTTTTCCAAAAGAAAATTAGTGAGGTTGTCAACAATATTAATCCACTCAACATTTTATAAATTCCAAAATTTAATTCCAATGTATAAAAATCAGCAATTGGATTTCCCAATTTAGAAACATCTATTCCAGGAAGTGGAACTTGAGCATATAATCTATATGTAATTAAAGAGGATATAATAATTAATGTAACTAATATATTAGCATTACTTAAAAGTTGTTTTCCTCTTTTTAAATTAAAATATATTATGCTAAAGATAGAAATTGAAGCAAAAGCCAACAGTGTTATAGAAATAATGTTGAATGTACTTTTATCAATATTTAACTTTTGAGATAAAAGTAGAGTTATAACTAAAAATAATTTACTCAAAATTATGAATGAAATATAAATTAGAGCACCTTTTAAATATGGAATAAGTTTATTAATAAATGAGAAGTTATTATTAATCTTATCAAATTCTAAGCAGATGTCATCGATTTTTCCAATTCTTTTTTTTGCGATAAGAAAAGATTCCTCTTTATTTAGTCCCTTGGATTCCAAATCATCAATCAAATCAAGTAAGTGATTTTCGAGTTCAATTATATTTGATTTAGTCAAATTGTTTTTTTTAGTTAGAATTGATTTCCATTTTTGGACATTATTTTCTAAATTAAATTCGGTTCTATTTTCCATATTTTTGTTATTATTTGATTAATTGTATTCCAATTTTTTTTTTCTGTCTTTAGTTCTTTTTCTCCTTCATTGCTGATGTTGTAGTATTTTCTTTTTCTTCCAGATTCTGCAATTTTCCAAGATGACTCGATAAAGCCTTTCTTTTCTAACTTATGTAGAACTGGGTATAGAGTTCCTTCTCCAAATTCTATTTTTCCGCCTGATATTTCTTTGATGTTTTGGATTATTTCATAACCGTAAGATTCATTTTTCTTGAGAATAGACAATATAATTGGTGTTGAAGATGCGCCAATCAGTTCTTTTGATAATTTTTCCATTTATAATATGTTAGAATACAAATATACATTGAAGTTCGATGTATAAAAAATAAAATGCTAATTATTTTTCTCGTATTGGTTACAACGGTGTACGTATATGAATAGTAGCCTTAAATATTCAACTGCTATTCGGATTGTATATCTGTTTATAAAGTAACGAAAAATAAATGAGACCAATGACTTAGCTATTTTTTATATGCGCTGTTGTGTTTAGTATTTTTATTTTCTTTTGGTTTATAGCTTTCCAGGATCTTTATTCTAGGCTTAGATTTGGTTATCTACTTTAAGCTTAAAATACGTAGTATGGACGACGCTACATAGGATATTCAGCCACCAGACATTGTTTTGTTTTAAAATTGGTTATATACCGATATATGGCTTGTTTTAAAATAAAAACTTTCTTCGAATCCTTATTATTTAAATTTCTAAAAATGATGAGTTGTTGAAAAAAACATCAATGTAAGGGACTATAAGTCAGATATTTATTAGTGTTAAATAATATAACAAACTTGACTTTCTCATTTTTTTTCAATAACTTCAGACAAACTGTTTAACGTTTTCAAACGTTCTGAGAGCGCGCTCTCAACGATTTCAATCGAACAGTTTGGCGCTTTAAAAATCTTCCTACGTCGATTTTCAAATCACATCATTTTTAGAAACTTAAAAGACCTCGAAGAAAGCTACAATGTTTGGTGGATGACCGAAAGTCGGCAATATTAATCACAACGGTTTTGTGTATGGTTAGTTGCGTGGTTTAGCTACTAAGTTAGCAAACTTTTACGAACCTATGAATATTCCGCAGGAATATTCGCAAGTAGGCAAGAACCAAGCAATTAATTATACACGGTGTTGCCACACGTTTTTTATTCCTTTTTCATATTTTTTTAGTTCATTTTAGTGGCATTGGTGGTGGCGGAATTTGCCTGAAATAATCAAAGAAAACTCTTAATTCGATAGAATCATTTATTTCTTCGTTTATCTCGTCAAATGTGCTTGTTAGTTTTATCAACACCTCTTTAAGTTCTTTTCCGTTTTTACTCGTATCGATTGTTACTTCAACAAGTGCTTTTTGAGGTGAATCGGAATAATAAGGAATCTTACCTTTATTCAAATAGTGTCTCTTTAAAATTCGTTTCAGTTCATCGATTGAATATCCATCGTCAATTAAAATTGAGTCAGATTTTATTCGTAAAATATTCTTCTGTTTTATTAATCCTTCGTCATAAACATAAGGCGTTAATCGTTTTTTTATTTTGTTATCTTCAAACTCTACTGTAAGTTGCCCATAATTTTCTTCTTGAAAAGAACTAATTCTATTAGTTATTTGCTTAAAATTTAAGGCAGTCGTATCAAGTCCGATTAATTCTCCAATATCTATTTTAAATTCTCGGTCAGTTGGATATTCACGAATCTCACTCGGTTTAATTTCCGCTTGTTTTGTTCTGTCTTTCTGTCTGCAAGAAATCAGAATTCCGAATATTAATGCTATGTAGATTGCTTTTTTCAAATGTGTGGCAACGTTGTTATATATGGTTTGTTGCGTGGTTAAGCACGTAATTTAGTAAATATAAACCGAATAGAAAGTCCGCGAGGACTTTCGTAAGTAGGCTAGAACTAGCAATAAATTATATACGGTGTTCTACGCAGTTTTTGTTTCATTCATTAGTAAGTTGGTATATGTTTCCAAACTTCTGCTTGAATGTTTTTTATTTCATTCCATTTAGGAATTTCTTTTTTCACGATAGAATCCAATCTTTCGCTTTTATAAAATTCCATACAATGACTGAAAATTCTTTTTCCAACTAAATGTTCAGGAACTCTTTCAACTGATTGAATTGAGTCCTGCTTTATTTTAGCAACTTCTTTTCGTATTATTTGTTTCAGAGTTGGGTCAAAAATTGCGATTCCAATTCCGTTATAATACGATTTGTCATTTTTCAAAATATAGTTTTTGATTTCTTCATTTTCGTAACCCTCCAATAAACATAAGCATAACGCTCTTTCCTTAAATTCAGATTCCCAATTATCAAATCCCCAAGATTTTCGTTGTTCCATTAATTCAGAATTCGGTTGATTACAACCCGAAATCAATAAAATAAAAATTAAAATTTTGTATATTCTCATTGTCGTTTTTAAATTGCGTAGAACGGTCTTGTGTATGGTTAGTTGCGTGGTTGAGCAACTAATTTAGCAAACTTTTACGAACCCGTGAAAATTCCGCAGGAATTTTCGCAAGTAAGCACTTAAAAAGCAATTAATTATACACGGTGTTATATGCAGGTTTTATTTCAGTTTCTCTTTTAAACGCTTTTCAATCCGAAAAATAAGATGGAAAACAAAATCGAAATAGAATTTAGCATTTTCTTTCGCAAAATTCTCCATTTGTAAAGCTTGAAAAGTCGGTATGATTTTTTGATTTATACTTACTTCTTTTAAGTCAGCATTTGGATTTGTAAAACTTCCTTGAAACATTGGCGAATTATCAGGTAAATCAGCTAGAATTTTACTTGAGTCAGCGTGCGAAAATCCATTTCTCATTAACTCACGAATTATATCGAATAGAAAGCTTTTTTCTTTGTCCGAAATCAGTTCAAGTTTTTTACATTTTTCTATTGAGTTTCCTAATGGAATTGAACCATATTTTTTATTCGGCTCTTCAAATACGTCATTCCATTTTTCAATCGGTATTGGTCCAATTCCTGTATCATTTTTAATCAAAGCAAGTTTTAGAAGACGTTCCAGTAAGTTGTTTGTTAGAGTTATTGTAGCTCTATCAAATTCAAGAATTAGGCACTTGTTTATCTCAAAAATCAATGTGTTAAATTCACAGAAAATTTCGAGATTAAAATCAAAATATTTAGCCAACTCCGGAAAGTTTTTATCCAGTTTTTCAATAAAGCTTTTTTCGAAAACTACTTTCTCCATTTGAGTGATTTTTCAACTTGCATATAACGTTTATGTATAAGAATAGTTGTGGTTTTGTGTGCGAGGATTTTCCGCAGGAAAATCAGATGTAACAAAAGTGCAACGACCTTTGGTTTAGCCTAAAAATAGCAATTATTTTTATACGGTGTTGTACAACGTTTTATTCTTTTTTAATAGGTGTTATTTGAAATTGATTCTCTTTTGAATTTAATGAGTCAATTCTTTTTTCAAGAATATTTACTTGTTCTTTTAATAATTTGTTCTCGTTTTGAGTTGAATTATATTCAGTTTTTAAATTTTCTGATTGAAAATATTTATAAATGCCAAAAAAACCAAAAGCAGTAAAAAAGATTAAAAAAATTTTTTGATAAAGTGTAAGAGGATTTTTTTTTAAAGATTTTTGATATTTGTTGTGTCCTTTTATATTCCTCGCAGCGATACCTTCTTTTGTTAATTTCAAATAACCTCCGCTACTTTCTTTTCCAAAATAACCATAAGTTTGACCAAACTCTTTAACAGCATATATAATGTCCTCTGCATTTTCAAGTTGTGATTTAACTTTTGGATTAAAATACCTTTTGTCAAAAAGTATGTTATTAATATTAATTAAGTTTATGTCTGAACATTCAACTATAATAATATCTAAATATTTTATTATTGTCTTTTCGTCTACACTCATAATTTAAAATTAATTAGTGCAATTATCTATTACTGACTGAATCATATTGGCAGACTTTTCGTCTTCTGCTTTTATTGAAAAACTATATTCTTTTGTTGTTCCTGAAACTGTTACTTCGGCACCATCATTTAAAATTAATGAATCGAAGCTGCTTTCTATACAAAGTAAAATATCCGTAAAAGTTTCATTTAGTACACCATTTAAGTCCAATAAATCATTGTTGTTCACTTTAAGGTATTGGACATTGTTTATAATTCTTATCATATTTTTTTTTAATGTTGTACAACGTGATTGTGTATGGTTAGTTGCGTGGTTAAGCGACTAAGTTAGCAAACATTTACGAACCCGTGAATATTCCGCAGGAATATTCGCAAGTAGGGAAGAACAAAGCAATTAATTATACACGGTGTTGTGTGTTCGTTTTTATTCAGGCCATTTTATTGTTTCATCATCTATAAATAAAGGATTGATTTGAATTTCAGATAATTTATTATTATCAAACCAAAAATTAATTCCTAAAGTGTCAGAAGAATATAATTCGTGAGTTGGGTTTTCAATAGTTGACATATCTTCATATTCAACATCAATTATTTTAAGGTTTTTTAATTTTGATAATATCTCGTTTTTATCTTGTCCAATAAATATACTATTTTCAAATAAGTAAGTTTCAGATTCTATTGTTATTGAACCGAGTCTCCAATCTTCATCCTCATCAAAAGAAATGTTCAGCCCTAGATTTTTATAATACCAAATTTCGGTTAAATCTTTTTCAGTATTCGAATATGAATATTTTTCACAATCGTCAGGTTCACCTAATATTTGTTTTGCATCATCTTTTGATATTCCAAATTTAAGTTCACCGACTCCAATTCCAGTTTTTATTTTTTTAGAAATCTGTTTCATTAGTAGTAGGTTTTTCTTAAATGACACACAACGGTGTACGTATATGAATAGTAGCCTTAAATATTCAACTGCTATTCGGATTGTATATCTGTTTATAAAGTAACGAAAAATAAATGAGACCAATGACTTAGCTATTATTTATATACGCTGTTGTGTTTAGTATTTTTCTTTTCTATTTCGTTTATAGCTTTCCAGGATCTTTATTATAGGTTTAGATTTAGTTATCTACAAAAAATTTAAAATACGTAGTCTTGACGACGCTACATAAAGAGCCAGCCACCAAACCTTGTTTTGTTTTAAAATTGGTTATATACCGATATATGGCTTGTTTTAAAATAAAAGCTTTCTTCGAATCCTTATTATTTAAATTTCTGAAAATGATGAGTTATTGAAAAAAAACATTAATGTAAGGAACTGTCAATCAGGTATTTGTTAATGTTAAATAATACAATAAACTTGACTTTCTCATTTTTTTTCAATAACTTCAGACAAACTGTTTAACGTTTTCAAACGTTCTGAGAGCGCGCTCTCAACGATTTCAATCGAACAGTTTGGCGCTTTAAAAATCTTCCTACGTCGATTTTCAAATCACATCATTTTTAGAAACTTAAAAGACCTCGAAGAAAGCTACAATGTTTGGTGGATGACCGAAAGTCGGCAATATTAATCACAACGGTTTTGTATATGTAAAGTTGCGGGTTTGCGTGCGAGGAATTTCCAACGGAAATTCAGACGTAGCAAACATGCAACGACCTTTTGATTTAGCTAAAAGTAGCAATTTTTTATATACGTTGTTGCCTACAGTGCTTTTTTCTTACTTTAATTCAACGTTTCTCTTTTCAGGGTTTGAGTAAGTTCGTTCGTTTTCAATTCCTCAAACTTGTTCCAATTCAGATTTATTATTTTTTCAGTAGAGTGGAAGTCATGCGTAATTTTTGCGTTCTGTTCTGATTTCTGCATTTCCATAATTTTAGTCAAATTCCGCACAGCAATTCAGTCAGATTTTGAGTAAGCAATTCCGACGTCGCTTTTCATTCCCCATTTGAGTGAGAATTCAGATTAATTTTCAGAATTTCACAACATAGGCTTTTCGTTTTTACTTTCTTAAAATTCTAAAAAAAATCGAAAATAAAACCAAGCCTTTTAATCCGCAAACTTGCTCCAGCATTGTAGGCAACGTGTTTGTGTATGGTTAGTTGCGTGGTTAAGCAACTAAATTAGTAAACTTTTACGAACCTGAGAATATTCCGAAGGAATATTCCAGATAAGCAGAAACAAAGCAATTAAATATACACGGTGTTGGCAGCCGTGCTTATTTTTTTAATCCTGCGTTGTTGCTAATCAGACACGCATTTTCCACACAGCTTGTATATCCTGCGCTATATTATTAATATCTAGGAAACTTATCAAATTTTAGTTCTCGTGTTTAATGAATTAGATAATTATTCCAATTTAGTTCCGCAAGAAATTAAAATTTCCGACTCCATTTTTTCTGATTTTACTTACTTAAAAGTCAAAAAAAAAAATCGCGAAAAAGTAACTAGGCTTTTTTATTGCGATGTAGCTATTTTTTCAACCGTAATTTTCCGTTCTGCTTATAATTCCTGCGTTGTGATTTTCATTCCAACGTTTTGAAATTCCAATTTTATTTTATTCTCAAAATTTAGAGTTGTATAAGTTCCAATTTAGAGTTGGACTTTGCCGCACACGCATTGCTGCCAACGGTTACGTATAAGAATAGTGCGTAGTTTGTGTGCGTGGATTTTCCGAAGGAAAATCATAAGCAACCAAACTCGCATTTACTCTTGGTTAGGCACTAAACTAAGCATTATTTTTATACAATGTTAGCATGCGTGTTTATTTTTGTCGGACTTATTTTACGAAATAGTTGCGTTTAATTTTTCAAAACCTAGGATTTTTTGAGCAAGAGTAAAGTCAGTTGCTCGTTAACTTTGCGTAATGTTTGTTAAAAGTCAGATGTTTTGCGCAAGAGTAAAGTCAGTCGCACGCAACAGTTGCGTTTTGAATGGTCAGAAGTCGGTTGAGTGAGATTTTAAGGAATCTATTTTAAACTACTTTTGAGTGATTTTGAGTGATTTTTATTTTTCCAGAGCTGAGTGAGACATGAATGCTAACGTGTTTGTGTATGATTAGTTGCGTGGTTTAGCAACTAATTTAGCAAACTTTTACGAACCCGTGAAAATTCCGCAGGAATTTTCGCAAGTAGGCTAGAACAAAGCAATTAATTATACACGGTGTTGTGCGTTCGTTATTTTTCAAACGGTATTTTTTGTTTAAATTCAGGATTCCGTTTATCCCAATTCGTTTTTTCTATTAGATAATGCTTTTTAAATTCCGATAACATTTTTTCATAATCAGCTTTTGAGAATTCAAATCCGCTTATTTTTTCAAACCATTCAGCTTTTGAGCCAACTTTTTCAGCGTTATATTCTGTCGTTTTATCAATTCCTAACCTGTTCCATTTTATTGTTTTTCCGCAATTTTCAATTTCCGCTAAAATTATCGTGCAGGAAAAATCATTATCGTCTGGACACATTAGTATTGGGCAAATTGTCATTTCGCCGATTTCAGGTAAAATTCTATTCCAAACAACTTTACGTTCCTGTTCTATTTCCATCCAAAAAAGTAGAGTAGGATAAAGTCCTTTGTACATATTGTTCGGATAAAGCTCTTCAAGTTTTTCGTCAAGCCAAAATCCGTCAATTTTTAGATTCAGAAAATCATCTGTTCCGTAGTCACTTTTATCTATTTCGGCTTTTATCGTATTCATTGGTTTTAATGACGCACAACGTGTTTGTGTATGGTTAGTTGCGTGGTTAAGCAACTAAGTTAGCAAACTTTTACGAACCCGTGAATATTCCGCAGGAATATTCGCAAGTAGGCTCAATGAAGCAATTAATTATACACGGTGTTGTAACCAGTTTTTTAATTTGGTTCTTTATTTGTCAGTAATGATTTGTATTTATTCATTATTTTTTTGTCGTAAAAACTGAAAGAGTATTGCCCAATTAAAATTCCGATAATTGGAAAAATAAAAGGAAAAATAACTTCAAATTTTAATATTTCATTTCCGTTTAAAAATTCATTAATTGAAATTCCCCAACACATTATAAAAATTAATATCAAAATTATGTCAGTTCTATAATCAAGTGAATTTTTAAATTCAACACTAACTTTCTCGTCTGTTTCGGAATTCAGAGTAATATCAGATTCTACACTGTATCTATTAAAAGGAAACTCCATTAAACCACTTAATTTTACTTCACTAATTTCAGTTACAGTCAAGTTTTTAGTTTTTGATTTCAAGTCACTCTTTATGATATTCAGAGGTTTTTCAATCAAAAGTTTATGTGTTTTTTTAAAGAACATTCCTAATTAGAGTTCGAGTGTTAAATTGGTTACAACGGTCTTGTATATGGTTTGTTGCGTGTTTTAAGCACCTAATGTAGCAAATACAAACCGAATAGAAAATCCGCGAGGATTTTCGTAAGTAAACTAGAACTAGCAATAAATTATATACGTTGTTAGCACCAGTTATTTCATTTCTTCTGTTTCTCCATTCTCAAAAACACGGTAATATTTTCCATTTTTAATTAAAAGACCTTCTGATGTAATTGTTGGAAAATATTCGTAATAATCTTGAGGATGCTTGACATCAATTCCAATCACTTTTCCATTGTAAGTTCTATTGACTTTTGATTGAATTGTGTGTCCAACAATAACTGCTTTTGCATTGAATTTGTTAAGCACTATATCAATTTCTTCCTGTGATAAATCATTTTTAAAATATCCTCTATACCAATAAGGTGATGTTATTGAAGAAGTTAGTAGTTCTTGAGTTTTCTCTCCATTTTTCTTTGGGAAATATGGTTTGTAATAATTCTCTCTAATTAATTGATTTAGTTCGTCAATATTCAATTCAGTATTTTCTAATTTAGGACTAATACCTCCGTGAACAAATAAATTCCCGTTTATAAGCTCAATTGTATTTTTGCTTTTCAACCAACGACCTATAAAAGAGTTTTTATCATAAAATTCAAATTGCTTTTTACCTAAAATGGAAGCTACGTGATTATATTTTGACTTTGAGTAGCTATGGTCTCCTTGCATATTCATTATCTCGTGGTTGCCTAAAATATAATGAACATTACCGCCTTTTGATTTCGCATCTTGTTCTAACTTATAAATAAACCATAATACTTGGGTAGTAAAATAACTACGGTCAATAAAGTCTCCAACAAGTACCAAATGATTTTTTCCAAAAGTCCAGTTTAGTTCTTGGTCAATTACAGCACTATTAATTAGAAAATTACGAAAAGTTTTATAATTACTCTCAATATCAGATATCGCAAGAATCTTTAGAGAATCAGAATAGATAGATGCTGGTACTTCAAAATTTGTGTTCGCTACGAAATTAAAACTTGTTGAATCTAATGGGTAGTAGCATTTCAAATCTACTGAAGAATCTACTTTAGAAGTTTTTGTTTCTAATTCAAATCCATTTTTTCTGTCGCCTTTTATGTAATTGATACTTAATAAACTATCATTTTTAAAAAATACATAAGGTCCTTCATCGTTCCAATTATCAGCTAAATCGTTTCGACTATGTTTTAGTGTATTACCAGATAAAAATCCGATTATTACAAATAAAGGTATTACTATTAGAAGCGTTACTATAATGTGTTTTAAGTATCTGAATATTCTTTTTTTCACGGATGTTTGTTTTTAATTGGTGCTAACGGTTTTGTGTATGGTTAGTTGCGTGTTTCAGCAACTAATTTAGTAAACAAAAACGAACGCGAAAAAATTCCGAAGGAATTTTCCAAATAAGCACTTGCCAAAGCAATTAATTATACACGGTGTTACCTACAGGCTTTCTTTATCTTAATACTACTTTCATCTCAAAATCTTTCTCTTTCATTCTTTTTTGTGTTTCTAAGATTACAGGTTTAATATCTTCATAGGAATTTACATTTTTTATTGAATATATCTTTTCTGCATATACATCTATCTCTTTCTCAAATACAGTCATTGATTCTTCTAACTCTTTTGAAAACCTATTTTTAAATATTTTATGAATTGTTTTTATTGCACTAAAAACCATTTTTTCTTCTAATTCCGTTGTAATAAATCTTTTCCCATTCAATTCTTTCCACCATGGGTTAAAGTCTTTATTTCTGTTTCTGTTCAGATGTGCTAATAGTTTATTTCTTTTCACTCTAAACGAATCAAACTTTTTTAAATAATTTACTAATGGTATTAAGACATATTGAGTGTCTGGTATATATTCGTTATTCTGTTCTTTTGAGAATTTCTCAAAGACTTTCAATTCATCAAGTAATGAACAGATGTATAGTGTTTGAAGCTTTTGGATATCTAAATATGCTTGTTCATTAGATTTATCCTTTAATTTTTCGATACCTTTTTTTGATAATTCTATAGATGTGCATAAATAATTAATATTATATATGATTTCTTTTAGAGTTGTTCTGTCCATAACAGTGGTTTTAGCTTGTAGGTAACGGTTACGTATAAGAATAGTGCGGTTTTGTGTGCGAGGATTTTCCGAAGGAAAATCAGACGTAACAAAAGCGTACTAACCTTTGATTAAGCAACTAATTTAGCATTATTTTTATACATTGTTAGCTTTTAGTTGTGACACATTTGAGTGAAAACGTTTTATTATTATTCCGATTTTCAATTCCGCAAACTTGCTCAAATTCCGCTTGAGTGATAATTCCGTTTTATTCAGTCAATTTATTATAATATGGCATTATCAATTCCTCTAATTTTTTCCGTTGTGATTTTGTCAAAGAATGTCCTTTCGGTGGATACGTTTTGGTTGGTCTAATAGCCAATTCAATTAGTAATTCTTTTATTATTTCGTTTCGGTCAATTCCGCGTGATAATATTTTAAATGTCGTGTTATTCTGAATAACTGGTCTGTCCCAATTCGAATTTTCAAAGAGTTGAGAAGAAATTGAAAAAATGTGAGCAATTCCAATCCAATCATCAGGAATAATTTCGATAATCGCTTTCACATCCTTTTTCGATATGGAATGATTTGGTTCGCTATTTATTTTTTCGGTTACGATTTTCATTTTTCGGAACAATTAAAGCTAACGTGTTTGTATATGGTTTGTTGCGTGGTTTAAGCAACTAATTTAGTAAATAATTACCGACCAAAAAAGTCCGCGAGGACTTTCGTAAGTATGCGAGAAGCCAGCAATAAATTATATACGGTGTTGTGCGTTCGTATTTTTATTCGTTATTTTCTTTTATAAACTCTCTCATTTCTCCAATTGATTGCTGTAATTGTTCATTTGTAAAACGAATATTTTCTGTGTTTTCTGGATGATGAATTTGATGACGAACATATTCGTTAAGTACAATTTGTTCTTCTCGAATATTACCATTTCGAAGAATTTTATTGTATAACATTGTTCCTTTACCATTTTTAAATTCATTTAGTAGTTGCTCACTTTCTATAAATCCATAAAGTTCATTGTGATATTCATCATTTGATTCTCCAAATGCTAAATAGTTAACTTCATTTAAAGAAGGATAAGGTAAATCTCCTCTTTCTACATTAATAACTTCTTTTCCTGCTCCGTTTTTTATTAATTGTAAATGTTCAAAGTCTAATAATTTTACTATTGAAGGACTATGAGATGTTAAAATAATTTGAGTCTTTTCAGCACTCGCTAATTCTATAAATGCTTCAATAAGTTTTCTTTGGTGATTTGGATGTTGTGATGTTTCAGGTTCTTCAATTGCATAAATAATGCTCGGAATATTTTCTTCTCTTTTTCTACGTTCAGCTTCTGCACGAAAAAAGTTTAAAAGGACAAGTCGTTTTACACCACTTCCTCTTTTATTTATTGGAATATCTTCGTCACAGGCAATAGATACACTTTTAAATACATCTATCCATTTTAAACTGTCAGGACTTGGAATTATTGGTGTTAAGCTATCAGCAATCTCTGGATTCATTTCATTTAATTTTTCCAAAGTTTTAGCTGAAACATCTGTTAGTTTTTTCTCAACTTCTTGAGCAACTTTATCTAAACTCGCTTTTAGTATTGGGTCTTTTAATATTTCTTGAACAGCTAATTTCATTGGATTTTGAACTTCGCTATCTCCATCGCTATTTTTTCTGTCAGATTGAAACAACGAATATAGAGGCATATAGTTTTTTAATTGTTCCCAAGTATTTTTTGCGTCAATTTTTGCGAGTTCAATTTCAATTTCATTAAGTTGTAAGTCTGAAGAATTGTGATTCCAAAGTGATTTTCTAATTTCTGCATTTTTGGTTTTATCAGCACATTCAATATCGTCTGAAAGTAATTTCTTTAAATCTGCATTCTTTTTTAAAAGTAAACCAGAACAATTTGGGTTAGTAGGATGATTTGCTTTTATAAATACTTTTTCTTTACCTGCATTTGGATATTTTTTTACTATTTCTAATGTTCCGTCTGATAACAATAAGTATTCATCTGATAGAGTAGTAGGGTTTGTTGTGTCAATTGTTAAACTTGCAGGTAATTCTTCAAATACAACACTTATTTTAATTTCTGTATTGCCATTGTTTTTACATTTTTTATTAATGTCGTCTTTATCAATTTTTATAATGCCTTTATTTTCATTAAAAAAAATATCTAAAGCTTCTAAAATTGTAGATTTTCCAATATCGTTCTTTCCAACAAAAACATTTAGGTTTCCAAATTCTATAATAGTCTCATTTTCGTAAGCTCGAAAGTTTTCTATTTTGATTTTTTTAATTTTCATTCTAAATATTCTTGGTTAGTTCGAGGTTGCTTGGATATGACGCACAACGTTGTTGTGTATGGTTAGTTGCGTGGTTAAGCAACTAAGTTAATAAACATTTACGAACCCGTGAATATTCCGCAGGAATATTCGCAAGTAGGGAAGAACATAGCAATTAATTATACACGGTGTTGGCAATAGTATTTTTATTTATTATATCTATTAATTTTTCAACGTCAGATTCTATTATATGACCTAAATCAATCTCAATTTTATTTCCATACGTGTCTATTATAATCAACTTTTTGTCATTCAATTCAGAAGATTTTATTTCTTTGAATTTTATGTTTTTCCCAAAGAACGATTTTATTCTGATTAAGATTCCTCTTTTATTCCACTGAACATAATTCTGATACCAGAACATTTGAGTACTAAATCCGAAAATTATTAGATATCCGATTGCGTTCAAATATTTATTCATTTTAGGGTTTGCAAATTCAATAAAATCAAATGCTCCATTAATTATTAGAAATAGCCCAATTAAAATCAGAGGTAATAAAATCCAACGACCCTTTTTATTCAAATTTCCAAAGTGTATTTTTTTCATTTTCCCGCTATTGATTTAGTCAGTTTGTACGCGTATAAAATACCGATTAAGAACATAATTCCGAAAATTAAATATTCCGTTTTGAATAATAACTTATTCCACCAATTATTCCGAATGCTGTCCACAATAGATTTGTCAGAATTTCAGTTTTATTCAATTTGTTCGTTCTGTTCAGCCATATTATTGCCAACGTGTTTGTGTATGGTTAGTTGCGTGGTTAAGCAACTAAATTAGCAAACTTTTACGAACCCGTGAAAATTCCGCAGGAATTTTCGCAAGTAGGCTAGAACAAAGCAATTAATTATACACGGTGTTGGCAATAGTTATTTTATTTTCTTTCCGTTTCGATATTCTTTTTTGGTTTCAGTTCCGTCGTCATTTAGGCAATATTCCGTTCCGTTTTTCTTTCCGTTAATAAATTCACAACGATAAGTCATTTTCTCACCGTTTTCTCCATATCCCAACTGAAGTCCGTGTTTCTTTTTTCCTAAATATTGACAACTATATATCAATTTCCCATTTTCAAATTGTTCTACAAGAATTTTGATTCCTTCATTATTATAGGTTATAGTTTCAAAAATTTCACCATTTGAACGGTACTTAATTTCTTTAGAAAGAACAAATGGTTTATTCGGATTATATATCGTTTTATTGGAAACTCTTATTTCTTTTCCATTATAATATAAGTTACTCCATAGAATAATTCCATTTTTATATTCCTCTTCGTAAACTAAATGTCTATTTTTCCGTTTGCTTTGAGCAATTCCAGTAAAGAGTTGGTCGTTTGAAGCTTTATAAACCAAATTATTTTCAATGTAGGTCTCTTTCATTCCGATTTTTTCTTGCGAAATCAGTTCGTTGAAAGTAAAGAACATTAATAAAATCAATAAGTTTCTAAATTTGGTCATAATTATTGCCAACGTTGTTGTGTATGGTTAGTTGCGTGGTTAAGCAACTAAGTTAGCGAACTTTTACGAACCCGTGAAAATTCCGCAGGAATTTTCGCAAGTAGACAAGAACAAAGCAATTAATTATACACGGTGTTACCATACGTTTTTATTTCGATTCTATGATTCAGTTTTTCAATTATAAACTCCGAAATTTTTTGATAGTCAGACTCATTTAAATTCATATGATTTAAATAATGCTTTTTTTCGTTTTTTTCAGTCAGAATTATGTCACTTGATTTTAATTCAATATTATCTAGCTTTTCAATTCCGATTGTTTGTTTTCTTGCTCCATTTTCAAAACTTAATTCATTATTTTTAATTTCTATAATTCCACTTGGAACAAATAAACATCCTAAAATCAACAATAGAATTCCAGTCAG
The DNA here is from genome assembly GCF_019278425.1 of Winogradskyella sp. HaHa_3_26. Lineage (NCBI taxonomy): Bacteria > Pseudomonadati > Bacteroidota > Flavobacteriia > Flavobacteriales > Flavobacteriaceae > Winogradskyella > Winogradskyella sp. HaHa_3_26. The sequence continues at coordinate 3,852,155 of NZ_CP058981.1, forward strand.
AAGAAGTAAACTCCACATAATCTTTTCCGATTCAAAATATTTCAGAGCTAAAATTCCACCTACAGATAATATTATTCCGAAAATAAAAGGTACAGTTTTATTATAATCATCATTATTTGTCGGAATTCTTAATTGGTCAACATTTTTACCATTTCTGTATTTTATTCTGCCGTAGATACTCCAAATAATAAGTGCAATCCATAAAATCGGAAAAAATTCTCTTACTGGCTCGATTAATTCCCTCACATATTTTACTTGTAAGAGCAGAACAATTCCAATTGTCAATATTGTTCCCAAATATGGATTTCGTTTTTTCATCAAATGTATGGTAACGTTGTTGTGTATGGTTAGTTGCGTGGTTAAGCAACTAAATTAGCAAACTTTTACGAACCCGTGAAAATTCCGCAGGAATTTTCGCAAGTAGACAAGAACAAAGCAATTAATTATACACGGTGTTAGCATACGTATTTTATTTCGGTCTATAATTTTCATTAAACATTATTGGTATAGTGTACTTAACATTTATCACTTCTCCTGCTTTAATATAAAAATCAAATTCAGGCAGTAATTTTAATATTCTTAAAGCTTCTTTTTCCAATTCTTTGTATTCAGTCCTTGATTTGATTTCCACGCTAAATTCCGTCTTTGATTTACCTGATTTTATAAGACCGTAAACTTTATGAATTCCTTTTTCTAAACGTGGTATTTTATTCCAATTAATTTTTTTTGAAATAAATTCATTCAAACTATCTTGGTTTTGAGTATAGATTGAAATGTGAGATTCTGAATTGTCGAATTTCTTTTTGTCGATGACTTTTCCTTTCTTTAAACTTAATATCCATTCAGATTCGTAAATTTTTAACTCCTGATGAATTAATTTACCATTAGGAACAGATAATTCTCCAGAATACCAATTTGCTAATACTAATCCATTTTCATATTCTTTTGGAAATAACTTTTTCAAATCAGCTTTGATTTTATTTTCTGAATAGGAATAATCACAACTGTAGATATTTGATAAGTAAAGTTTATTATCAATAATTTTCCACTCTGCAATATATCCTCTCCAACAAGCGGTCGAATATCCAGCATCTTGGTCTCCAAATAAATTCAAGTCGTCTAATTTCGGATATGAACCTAATGGATTGCTATGTAAAGGAATTGTGTCATTTTTCCATATCAAAATATCAGGAATTTGTTCGGTAGCGAAACCAAATGTAGAAACCAATAATATTATGATACTCAATGTTCTTTTCATATGTATGCTAACGTGATTGTGTATGGTTAGTTGCGTGGTTAAGCAACTAAGTTAATAAACATTTACGAACCCGTGAATATTCCGCAGGAATATTCGCAAGTAGGCAATAACAAAGCAATTAATTATACACGGTGTTAGCTACTGTGCTTTTCATTCAATTCAACTATCATAGGATATTTCGCATTAATCTCTAAATATGCATTAAACACTATTTCGAAAACTAAATCCCTGAACTTTTTCATAAGTACTGTATTTAATTCAAAAGTTTGCCCAATTTTAAATTTTTCGTTGTCCAAATAATTTAATAAACTTTCGTTGATTTTAGAGTTATTGTGAATTATTATATTCCTTATGCTGGTGTATTTGTCTAATTCTTCTAACTCATCTTTTTTAAGTTTAATTATTATTTTAAAAGGTTCTTTTTTCCACTTACTAATTATTGTAGATATTTTTTCGTAACCTGATTTTTCTAATTTCTCTTCAATAATTATTGAAATCAGTTCATCGTAGTTGTCAGCTTTTAATATTTTATCTAGTCCAATTTCTTTATCCTTATTTGATAGCAAAGTTTTATCGTTTAAGAACAATAAACGTTGTAAGTCTTGGAAATACCCTTCTAGAAAAGAGTATAAGGAAATTAATTCTTGACCAAATAGAACCTGCTCATAATCAGGTGATTTTAGTTCATTACTTTTCAATTCTGCTGTACTATAATTCTGTACAAAACGATAAAATTCTTTTGATGTACCTAATTCGATATATTTTTCTTCAGTTAAAAGATTGAATTCCGTTTGTGTTAAATCAATTTTAGCTTTTTTTAGAATGTCTAAATCTGTTTTATATTGTTTGAGTGTTTTTTCAGGTAAATTTGCGGGAAAATCATTGAAAATTGAATGGCTATACATACTAAGTAAATCAACCTTAGACATATTTGCCCTCATCGCTTGGAAAACTTTATCTAACTGTTCTTTTATTTCAATTTTCATATTAATTTATTCGCAGTTTACATTGCATTGTAGCTAACGTGTTTGTGTATGGTTAGTTGCGTGGTTAAGCACCTAAGTTAGTAAACTTTAACGAACCCGTGAAAATTCCGCAGGAATTTTCGCAAGTAGGCTAGAACCTAGCAATTAATTATACACGGTGTTGGCAGTAGTTATTTTTTATATGTAAAGAGTAATCCATCATAAATAGCTCTTGATAAAATCGAATTATGATTAGCTTCTTCATATGCTTTTAGACTATAATTAAAATTATTTTTATTAAGACTTTCTATAATAGTATTCAGTTTTTCATTTGATTCGGTTGTTCTTTTAATTTCTAATTTCCCATAGCTTAAAAATAACTGATGAAATTCTGACGACTTTTTAAATTCGTCAAACAAACCTTCTTTTAGAACCTCATTTTCGTTCCAAAAAAGAGGTCCGGAAATTAAGATGTAATCATCTATAAGGTTTGGTTTTTTTTGTATTAAGTATGTACCAAAAAGTGCACCAAGTGAATGTCCTAAAAGGCCTTTTCTTTTATTTAAATTAGGATATTCTTTTTCTATAAAAGGAAATAATTTTCCAGATAGGAATTCAATAAAATTATCTGCACCACCAGTCGTTTCAGAGTTTTTTAGAACTGCATTTTCTCCAGATCCTGATTTTAATATGGGCTTAATACCTTTTGAAATTAAAGCTTTAAATTTCTTACTTAATTTATATTTAGTAGGTGTGAAATCCATGACTCTTTGTTTATTAAAGTCAAACTCGTTTCCTTCAATTGAAATTCCTATTAAAACAATATCTTCTACGTATTCAGATCTATTCAAAACATTGTACGAACCTGTGACAATATCTGATATAAACCACGCATCTAGATAATAGAGAACATTATAACTTCTCTTGTTATCATAATTAGGTGGAAAAGTAATTTTGATTAAATAATCTTGATTTTCAGATGAAATTTTGTGTGATTCGATTATGTTACTTTCTCTTATTTCTTGACCTAGGATGGGAATAATTGTCAAAATATTTAAAATGACTGTTAAGTAAAAAGTGGATGTTTTTTTCTTATTCATAATTTTAATTCAGCGATTTTTTTAAATGTGATGTCTTTATTGATAGTCAAAAAGTTAATATCTTGTACAGTTCTCTCTAATTACTGCCAACGTTGATGTATAAGAATAGTTGCGGGTTTGTATGCGAGGATTTTCCGAAGGAAAATCAGATGTTACAAACACGCAACTATCTTTGATTAAGCACTAAACCGTAATTATTTTTATACGGTGTTATGTGCAGGCTTTATTTCCGTTTTAAATTTTCTCGACCTTTAAATACATTACTTATCTCAAAATAATAAGTCTTCTCTTCTCCATTTTCATCAGTAACTTCCATTCGGTCACAAATTCCACCATTGTTATCTAAGTTTTGTTTACTTAATTCCATTCCAAGCATATCTAAAATAAAATATTCTTCGGAAACTTGTATTACAGACCAACCATTTTCGCAAGATTTTCCGTCGCCATTATTTACTATCGATTTTAAAAGTCCGAATTGAATTGTCTTATATTTTTCTGCGTTTATTGTATCTCCAACAATTTTATAGGTTTGTCTTAATATTTTATGAGCTGTCATATTTGTATAATCAATACTCAACATTTTTTTTGTTGAAGATATAACACTGTCAAATTCAGATTCCGACATTTGCTTATACATAGCTTTTGTCAATTCTCTAAGTTCGGTGCTTTTTTCTGACGCTATTTTGAACTGTTTGCTTTCTATGAAACTTTCTCTGAATGATTTATAATCGATATCTACATTTCCGTTTTCAAGAGTTTTCACGCTTTTACTATAATTATCTTCAAATTCAGGAACTTTTATTTCCGTTTCCGTTTGACCAAATACAATGGTTAAATTGAAAAGAAATATTAAGGTTAAAAAACATTGTTTAATCATATTTCGGATTTTTTTTTCAGCTTGCACATAACGGTTTTGTGTATGATTAGTTGCGTGGTTAAGCAACTAATTTAACAAATAAATCACAGATAGAATATTCCGCAGGAATGTTCGTAAGTCGGCAGTGACCAAGCAATTAATTATACACGGTGTTACCATACGTTTTTATTCTACTTTCTATTATTCCACTTTTAATTCAGTGAGAGATTTAATCGGTACAACAATAGTTTTAGCCCATAAATCTCCAACTCTTTGGTTCAAATCCGTATTTTTAATTGTTACAATTCCGACCAACCCAAAAAAGAACATATCAATCGGGTCAAGTAAATGTCTTTTAAAAGATTCTCCAAAAGTCAGTTTTCGGTTCCTTCCGTTTTTCGGAATCGGTTTAAGTCCGACTAATGAATTTCCGAGCGTTGCACCAAGTCCAATTTCAAGTCCAACAGTCATAATTATCCACAGTAAAAATGGTAAAAGGCCAGGTAAACCGTTTAATGCCATTCCACCATCGTCAGTAGGTTCTCCAAGAAAATAAATCAAAAACATAGTTCCGAAAAAAATTATCATATAATCAACTAATCCAGCAATAAAGCGAAAAATAGTATTCGGTTGAGTTTTAATTTTGGTAGTTAAGTTTGTTTCGGTCATCGGTTTTTCTCAAATGTATGGTAACGTGATTGTGTATGGTTAGTTGCGTGGTTAAGCAACTAATTTAGCAAACTTTTACGAACCCGTGAATATTCCTGCGGAATATTCGCAAGTAAGCTCAATGAAGCAATTAATTATACACGGTGTTGGCGGTAGTTTTTATTTCATTTGTCAAATTTTCTTTAGTCAACCCATAATCATTCAAGTTATCCCATAATTCTTTTTCTGAACCCAATAAATTCATTAATCCTTCTTTTCCATATTTCCTCAAGGTTCTTTCACATATGAGAGCTCCAATCATATAAGGAATAGGGGTTTCATTATCTATATAAAATCTTTCGTAAGGTTGCAAGTGATTAGCTATTTCAACTTCAGATTCATTTAAGTAAACTTTAAATTTTTCTCTATGCCAATCGTAATTATTTTTTCCACTACCACCTATATATGTAGCTATTCCTTCATTTAAAATGGGTTGAATTGATGGGAATAATTTTTTGGTGTAAATATGAACGATTTCGTGAGTGTAATATTCCGAATTATTACCAGAGTAAATAATGTTTCCATAATCAACCATTCCACCAGTTTCACTAAAATACATATTTGGCAAATAGTCGAATCCTTTAGTCTCAAAAAGTTGTTTTGGTGTGTCACAAGAATAGTAAATTATATCAATTGAATTTGTATTGAAAAAATCACAAATGAACTCAATATCTTTTTTCTGCATTTCCATTTCCTTTTCATTTGGTCTTTTTCTTTCAGGCAAGTAGTAGGTAATACTTTCTTTATTTATTTTTGTCCAATCTTTTGTTTGGAATTCAATTGCTCGTTGCAACTTCCAATCAGTTTCTACTCTCGTAGCGACTATATTATATATTGCTATTATTGTTGTTTCTTCTGTTTCTGTATTTGTTCCTACAAATCCAATTTTTAATATTTTTTTATTTTCAGAAGCTTTTATAATTTCCATCAAAGTCGGCTTAAAATAGTTTTCGCCGTGTTTGCTTCTCTCGATTTTAAAAATATCCTTGTAAGGATAGATGTATTTTTCAAAGTCAGATTCGAGCCAATTTTGGTTTTGGGTCAAGGAAGTGTTTTTAGTTTCAAGAAAGTTTGATAAGATTTGAATTATTTTTTGGTTTTCTGTATTTGATTGGTCAATTGCTGGTGAAATCGATAATGTAAAAATATCCTCATTTTTAATTTGACTTTCACAGGAAAAAGTCGAAAAAGCTATGAATATGCAAATTAGATACTTCATTTTTTTAAATTACCGCCAACGGTTCTGTATAAGAATAGTGCGTAGTTTGAGTGCGAGGATTTTCCGAAGGAAAATCAGATGCAAGCAAACAAGCACTAACTTTTGATTAAGGAATAAACTTACGCATTATTTTTATACAATGTTAGCACCAGTTTTTATTATTCCGTTTTGTGACAACTTATTCCCCAAATATTTAATTTGTCCAAAGAATAGTCTATCTCAAGCGTATTTTTACTAATAACTTTAAATTCATTTCCTTCTTTATAGTTTGAGTCAAAAATGTCATTTAAATTCAACGTGTCTTTTTTTCGTTCCGCAAAGTTCAGCAATACAGTTTTTTCATTTCCGCTCCAAATTCCGTTTGCATTTATAATGTCAGATTCAGGTTCAGATTCTTGCATTGGTTCCGGATAAATGCTCATATAAAAATCAAAAGTTCCATTTGGAATTAAAGTCAGTTTTATTAGAGCCAAATCATTATCTCCACTTAAATAAACAATTGTGTCGTTAAGTACTAATTTTTCGGATTCGATAATTTCCGTTTCAGTATTCAATTCCGCATTATGAGTTTTTTCAGATTTTTTCTTTTGACAAGAAAAGACGATTAAAATTAAAACTAAAAATATTGTTGTTCTCATCGTTGTTCTCAAATTGGTGCTAACGGTGTACGTATATGAATAGTAGCCTTAAATATTCAACTGCTATTCGGATTGTATATCTGTTTATAAAGTAACGAAAAATAAATGAGACCAATGACTTAGCTATTATTTATATACGCTGTTGTGTTTAGTATTTTTCTTTTCTATTTCGTTTATAGCTTTCCAGGATCTTTATTATAGGTTTAGATTTAGTTATCTACAAAAAATTTAAAATACGTAGTCTTGACGACGCTACATAAAGAGCCAGCCACCAAACCTTGTTTTGTTTTAAAATTGGTTATATACCGATATATGGCTTGTTTTAAAATAAAAGCTTTCTTCGAATCCTTATTATTTAAATTTCTGAAAATGATGAGTTATTGAAAAAAAACATTAATGTAAGGAACTGTCAATCAGGTATTTGTTAATGTTAAATAATATAATAAACTTGACTTTCTCATTTTTTTTCAATAACTTCAGACAAACTGTTTAACGTTTTCAAACGTTCTGAGAGCGCGCTCTCAACGATTTCAATCGAACAGTTTGGCGCTTTAAAAATCTTCCTACGTCGATTTTCAAATCACATCATTTTTAGAAACTTAAAAGACCTCGAAGAAAGCTACAATGTTTGGTGGATGACCGAAAGTCGGCAATATTAATCACAACGTGTTTGTGTATGCTTAGTTGCGTGGTTAGGCAACTAATTTAGTAAACTTTTACGAACCTGAGAATATTCCGAAGGAATATTCCAGATAAGCAGAAACAAAGCAATTAAATATACACGGTGTTGGCAGCCGTGCTTATTTTTTTATCCGCTATGTTTTTTAAATAAACGATAATTTAATATACTTCAATTAGTTCTCTAATTAACTTAAACATTAAATAAATCGATAGATAATCTGTTTTTAGTCCTGCGTTGTTGCTAATCAGACACGCATTTTACGTTCAGCTTGGAAATCCTGCGTTATATTTTTAATATCGAGGAAACTTATCAAATTCTAGTTCTCGTGTCTAATGAATTAGATAATTATTCCAATTTAGTTCCGCAAGAAATTAAAATTTCCGACTCCATTTTTTCTGATTTTACTTACTTAAAAGTCAAAAAAAAAAATCGCGAAAAAGAAACTAGGCTTTTTTATTGCGATGAAGTTATTTTCTAACAGTAATTTTCCGTTCTGCTTGTAATTCCTGAGTTATGATTTTCATTCCAATGTTTTGAAAATCCAATTTTATTTTTATTCTTAAAATTCAGATTTGTATAAGTTCCAATTTAGAGTTGGACTTTGCCGCACACGCATTGCTGCCAACGTGATTGTGTATGGTTAGTTGCGTGGTTCAGCAACTAAGTTAGCAAACATTTACGAACCCGTGAATATTCCGCAGGAATATTCGCAAGTAGAGAAGAACAAAGCAATTAATTATACACGGTGTTGGCTGTAGTTGTTTTAATTCGTATATTTTTTTATTAATTCTTTTTCTATCTCAATAAGTTCGGTTCTAATATTTCCAACAGGTTCGTTTTCCAATTTTTGTCTCAATTCAATAAATCTATTCGCAAAGTCATAAAACTTTTCGCTGGTAGTGAAACTCTCTAGCCATTTTCCGAAATCAATCAAATATTCTTGATTTATAGTATATTCAAAGTATTCAATTAGTTGTTCTAGCTGCCAATTTGAGGATTCAGATTTTTCGAATTGAAGAGATTCTTTTTGAAGAAATTTGTCAAAAATATAAGTATTAGATACAAAAGTTTGAATTGCTTTCTTTTCGGCTTGTTCAATTCTTTTAGTTTTAAAAAGAGTAATTGTCCATTCAAAAAGGAAGATTGGATAACCAATGTCTTCAGGGAAATTTTTTGTGAACCAATTGAAGTATCGTAAAGCACCAGTGAAATCCTCTAATTTTAAGTATAATTCGGGTGGTAAATATCTTAATCCTCCACCATCGTGATAAAATCCGCCCCAATGTCTTTTGTCAGCTTGAAGGTCACGTTTAATTTTCTTGATTTTATTTTTTATTCTTTCTTCCTGTTTAGGTGTCATCAATTTTTTTTTCAATTACAGCCAACGGTGTACGTATATGAATAGTAGCCTTAAATATTCAACTGCTATTCGGATTGTATATCTGTTTATAAAGTAACGAAAAATAAATGAGACCAATGACTTAGCTATTTTTTATATGCGCTGTTGTGTTTAGTATTTTTATTTTCTTTTGGTTTATAGCTTTCCAGGATCTTTATTCTAGGCTTAGATTTGGTTATCTACTTTAAGCTTAAAATACGTAGTATGGACGACGCTACATAGGATATTCAGCCACCAGACATTGTTTTGTTTTAAAATTGGTTATATACCGATATATGGCTTGTTTTAAAATAAAAACTTTCTTCGAATCCTTATTATTTAAATTTCTAAAAATGATGAGTTGTTGAAAAAAACATCAATGTAAGGGACTATAAGTCAGATATTTATTAGTGTTAAATAATATAACAAACTTGACTTTCTCATTTTTTTTCAATAACTTCAGACAAACTGTTTAACGTTTTCAAACGTTCTGAGAGCGCGCTCTCAACGATTTCAATCGAACAGTTTGGCGCTTTAAAAATCTTCCTACGTCGATTTTCAAATCACATCATTTTTAGAAACTTAAAAGACCTCGAAGAAAGCTACAATGTTTGGTGGATGACCGAAAGTCGGCAATATTAATCACAACGGTTTTGTGTATAAGTTAGTTGCGTGGTTTGGCAACTAATTTAGCAAAAATTGACCGAACCCGAGAAAATTCCAGCGGAATTTTCGCACGTAATCTAAAAAAAGCAATTAATTATACACGTTGTTAGCTTTTAGTGCTTTTTTGTCCGTTTAGTAATTTATTCCGCAGTTTTTGATTCCGCAAACTTGCTCAAATTCCGCAACTTGCTAAATTCCGATTGCGTGAGATTCCGAGTTTCCAATTCAGTTTTAGATTCCGCAAACAAGCTAAAAAATCAAGCGTAATTCAATTCAGAGTTTGAGTGAGCAATTCCGCTGTTGTATTTCATTCCACATTTGAGTGATAATTCCGAAAATTTTTGAAATTCGACACACAGTTTTTCTAATTTATCTTACTTAAAATTCTAAAAAAAAAATCGAAAAATAAACCAGGCTTTTTTCAAACCGCAAACTTGCTCCAGCATTAAAGCTAACGGTTTTGTGTATGGTTAGTTGCGTGTTTAAGCAATTAATTTAGTAAACATTTACGAACCCGTGAAAATTCCGCAGGAATTTTCGCAAGTAGGCAAGAACCAAGCAATTAATTATACACGGTGTTATGCCACGTATTTTCTTTAGTTACAAGGTCTTTTTCTCGCGTAAAATCCTGCTTCATTTTCAAAGAAATTGTCATAGTAGCAATTACGATTTATGTTTTCTATCAGGTACAAAGGTCTTAATATAGCTCCTTGCAAATCAAAATAGAATATATTATTTATTTTATTGAACGTATTTGATTTTGTTTTCCAATTATCAAATGGTTTATTCAAATATGTATTCACAAAATTATAATCATAATATTGATAGATATGTATTATTTCGTGAGAATATAGAGTATAGTCATTTATTCTGTCATTTGTAAAAGCGATAACATTTCCATATGTGGATGCTCCACTATCATATTTTGGGTCGCTCGTTGAGAATATAAATTCGCCAGTCTTTAAAGTTTTGCTAAATTCAAATTTTGTATTACTTGCAACAGCAACTGTAAGAAATAATGAAACAGGCATTATTTTATATTTTACTTTAAATTTATTTTTTGTGTAAAATTCTAGTCGATTGAAACCTATGTTTAAATGCCATTGTTCCCAAAAATTTCTATTAGATGAAGCATTTTCAATGACTGAAGTTCCGGCAGAATTAACAAGTTTTCCATACCAACTATATTCTAATGCTTGTTTTTGTCCGATTTTAACTATTAAATTTTTGCTTTCATAAACCAGATAACCACCTAAAGCTCCTTGTCCCATACCTTTCAGAAGAACTTTGTCCCACTTTTCATTAGGCTTTTTATTTATAAGCGCACCAATTCCACTAAAAACTGCACCGAATCCAATATTATATAGTGCCATTTCAGAGTTAGAATTCTGACCATCTGAGTAGCTAGAATAAAGAAATATTGAGGTTAAAAAAAATAGCTTAATTTTATTCATAGGCGTTTTTTCATATGTGGCATAACGTGATTGTGTATGGTTAGTTGCGTGGTTTAGCAACTAAGTTAGTAAACTTTAACGAACCCGTGAAAATTCCGCAGGAATTTTCGCAAGTAGGGAAGAACCTAGCAATTAATTATACACGGTGTTGTGCGTTCGTTTTTTTTATTCGGTTGATAATTTCAATTCCTAAATAGTCTTTTAATTTCGGGAATTTATATCTGTAATATTCATTCCAATAACTTGCTATTCGACTTTCGGTTTGTTGCCAATATATTGGGTTCTCATTTTTAAATTCTTTATAAAATTCCAATGTGTCGTTATTCACTTTCTCGTCAATAATCGGAAACAATTCATAAATATATTCTCCTAATAATTGAACAAGGAATGGTGTTTTCCATTTTTCTAATTTTTCAGATATTTTATTTAACCTTTTCTCTCTTATAAATCCATTATGATGTCTGGTAAAAAAGCAATTTAAAATATCTTTCTGTATTTCCGTCAGTTGATTTTCGTTTTGCGGTTTTGGTTGGTCAAAATAAATTCTTGTTGGGATTTTTAATAATTCTCCACTAACTTTTACGTCATAGGAATCAGAACTTATTAAATCAAATTTATATTTACTTTCCAACGGAATAATATTGAAAACCATTATAACATCCGATTTTAGATTTTCAGGGAAAGAATCTATAATTATTTTCAGATAATCAGGTTTCATTTTCTTTATTAATTCTTGTTTCCGTTCTGCTCTTAAATGACGCACAACGTGATTGTGTATGGTTAGTTGCGTGGTTAAGCAACTAATTTAGTAAACTTTTACGAACCCGTGAAAATTCCGCAGGAATTTTCGCAAGTAGTGAAGAACAAAGCAATTAATTATACACGGTGTTGTAAAACGTTTTTTATTCTTTTCATTTTCGATTATTAAAATATATCAAGCTTTTTGTATTCAGTTTTGCATATATCATAATTGTGTAAGTCTATTGAATCATATTCCATCTGGTCAGATAAACTTAGTTTTAAATAATCGTTCTGAAAATCATCTATACTTTTTTTGACAAGTATGGAATTTTCAAAATATGCGTGATAATAATCTATTGGGATTTCAGCCCATTCAGAATAGTGTTCAATTGTAAAATCGGTCAGTTCCAAATCAGTAATTAATTTTACAATCTTGCATAAACTATAATTATTTTCGAGTTCCGTTTCTATGTGAGTTATTATTTTATTTATAGAACTAAACTTTTTTGCAATTTCAATAAATTCTCCAATCGTACTTCCATCTAAATCCATTGGAATAATAATAAAAGAAGTTTTTTTGAAATGAATTATATTCTTTGGTATTTCAAGTTTTTGTTTAGTTTGTATAAAGGAAATATTTTGTCCCATAGATTGTTCTCAAATGTTTTACAACGGTGTACGTATATGAATAGTAGCCTTAAATATTCAACTGCTATTCGGATTGTATATCTGTTTATAAAGTAACGAAAAATAAATGAGACCAATGACTTAGCTATTATTTATATACGCTGTTGTGTTTAGTATTTTTCTTTTCTATTTCGTTTATAGCTTTCCAGGATCTTTATTATAGGTTTAGATTTAGTTATCTACAAAAAATTTAAAATACGTAGTCTTGACGACGCTACATAAAGAGCCAGCCACCAAACCTTGTTTTGTTTTAAAATTGGTTATATACCGATATATGGCTTGTTTTAAAATAAAAGCTTTCTTCGAATCCTTATTATTTAAATTTCTGAAAATGATGAGTTATTGAAAAAAAACATTAATGTAAGGAACTGTCAATCAGGTATTTGTTAATGTTAAATAATATAATAAACTTGACTTTCTCATTTTTTTTCAATAACTTCAGACAAACTGTTTAACGTTTTCAAACGTTCTGAGAGCGCGCTCTCAACGATTTCAATCGAACAGTTTGGCGCTTTAAAAATCTTCCTACGTCGATTTTCAAATCACATCATTTTTAGAAACTTAAAAGACCTCGAAGAAAGCTACAATGTTTGGTGGATGACCGAAAGTCGGCAATATTAATCACAACGTGTTTGTGTATGGTTAGTTGCGTGGTTAAGCAACTAAATTAGTAAACTTTTACGAACCTGAGAATATTCCGAAGGAATATTCCAGATAAGCAGAAACAAAGCAATTAAATATACACGGTGTTGGCAGCCGTGCTTATTTTTTTAATCCTGCGTTGTTGCTAATCAGACACGCATTTTCCACACAGCTTGTATATCCTGCGCTATATTATTAATATCTAGGAAACTTATCAAATTTTAGTTCTCGTGTTTAATGAATTAGATAATTATTCCAATTTAGTTCCGCAAGAAATTAAAATTTCCGACTCCATTTTTTCTGATTTTACTTACTTAAAAGTCAAAAAAAAAAATCGCGAAAAAGTAACTAGGCTTTTTTATTGCGATGTAGCTATTTTTTCAACCGTAATTTTCCGTTCTGCTTATAATTCCTGCGTTGTGATTTTCATTCCAACGTTTTGAAATTCCAATTTTATTTTATTCTCAAAATTTAGAGTTGTATAAGTTCCAATTTAGAGTTGGACTTTGCCGCACACGCATTGCTGCCAACGGTTTTGTATATGTAAAGTTGCGGGTTTGCGTGCGAGGAATTTCCAACGGAAATTCAGACGTAGCAAACATGCAACGACCTTTTGATTTAGCTAAAAGTAGCAATTTTTTATATACGTTGTTGCCTACAGTGCTTTTTTCTTACTTTAATTCAACGTTTCTCTTTTCAGGGTTTGAGTAAGTTCGTTCGTTTTCAATTCCTCAAACTTGTTCCAATTCAGATTTATTATTTTTTCAGTAGAGTGGAAGTCATGCGTAATTTTTGCGTTCTGTTCTGATTTCTGCATTTCCATAATTTTAGTCAAATTCCGCACAGCAATTCAGTCAGATTTTGAGTAAGCAATTCCGACGTCGCTTTTCATTCCCCATTTGAGTGAGAATTCAGATTAATTTTCAGAATTTCACAACATAGGCTTTTCGTTTTTACTTTCTTAAAATTCTAAAAAAAATCGAAAATAAAACCAAGCCTTTTAATCCGCAAACTTGCTCCAGCATTGTAGGCAACGGTTACGTATAAGAATAGTGCGTAGTTTGTGTGCGTGGATTTTCCGAAGGAAAATCATAAGCAACCAAACTCGCATTTACTCTTGGTTAGGCACTAAACTAAGCATTATTTTTATACAATGTTAGCATGCGTGTTTATTTTTGTCGGACTTATTTTACGAAATAGTTGCGTTTAATTTTTCAAAACCTAGGATTTTTTGAGCAAGAGTAAAGTCAGTTGCTCGTTAACTTTGCGTAATGTTTGTTAAAAGTCAGATGTTTTGCGCAAGAGTAAAGTCAGTCGCACGCAACAGTTGCGTTTTGAATGGTCAGAAGTCGGTTGAGTGAGATTTTAAGGAATCTATTTTAAACTACTTTTGAGTGATTTTGAGTGATTTTTATTTTTCCAGAGCTGAGTGAGACATGAATGCTAACGTGTTTGTGTATGCTTAGTTGTGTGGCTTGGCAACTAAATTAGTAAACTTTTACGAACCTGAGAATATTCCGAAGGAATATTCCAGATAAGCAGAAACCAAGCAATTAAATATACACGGTGTTAACTACCGGCTTTTTTTCTATTTATACAGATTTCAGATTTTTAAATTTTCCAATAAATATAATTTAGGAATTCTAATTTTAGCAACGGTTTAAGGGTATTACTCCGTTTAGCGAATCCAGTTTAGCTCAGATTGGTTTTCCTGCGTACAGTTCAACCGTAACGATAAACACAAGCTTTTCAATCTTGATTTACTTTATTGATCTTTTTAATCTAAAATTATCTTAGTTGTTTTAATTTCAAACAGAGTAGAGTAAGCTCAAAATTGGTTTCTTTAAATTATCTTTTAAAATTCTATTTTTCTTGGTTTATGAAGTCAAACCGTAAGCAATGCGTAATGCTTTTCAGATTTAATTATCCATCTGAGTAATCAATCAAATTAGGGCTTACGATGTTTCAATTTAAGAAAAATGTTAGTTGGCGAGACAGCTTGTAGTTAACGTGTTTGTGTATGGTTAGTTGCGTGGTTAAGCAACTAAGTTAGTAAACATTTACGAACCCGTGAATATTCCGCAGGAATATTCGCAAGTAGGCTAGAACCAAGCAATTAATTATACACGGTGTTAGCATACGTTATTTACAGTTTTTTTATCAGAACATAGTCATTATCAAAATCCTCGACTTTTAAAATCCTCTTTGGGTTACAAGAACTTTCTCGATAAGCAATTTCTGGATTTCCATAATCAACTTTAGTTCGGTTAAAGCAACCTTGTTTTTTAAGAACGACATAAATTGTTCCGCTTTTCAAATCATCATTTGATAGTTCAACACCACAATTGAATGGAATTGTTTTTGAATGGGAAAAGTCATTTCCATAATCAGCATAATTGCCAAGATATGAACCATAATCTTTCCATCTTCTAAATTTATATCCTTGTGTGCCCAAATACTTTAATTCTCCGTTGTTCATTTGATAAACTAAAATTGGTGGTAATGAAGGATTATTGTTTTCTGAAGTCACAGAAATTCTCGCCATAATATGGCTATTTCCTCTTTCTGCATCTCTTAAAAAATATTGATTACCATAATCATCAAAAGACCAACGTTTTCCTTTCCATACTTTGTCAAAGCGTAATGATAAATCTCCGTACTTTACTCTTGTTGTTGGTTTTAAGACCTTATAACCAAGAGCTTTTTTTCTTTCTGCGTCAACTCTCTTTTTCTCAATTGTTTTCTCAATTTTATCTATTTCTTTTGAAGCTGTCGTTGCATTATTAGTTCCTTTAAAATTATCTACGATTCCTTGAAATTCTATTTTCGCTCCATTCAGGTTGTTATCGGTAAGTAGTTTTTTTGCTCTAATAAATCTGTTTTCGGCAGTATTTTTTATTTCGGTCAATTCAGCCGAACAGTTACTCAATTCAGTTTTTGTTTGTTCAAGTTCAGTTTTTAATTCAGACAACTGTTTTTTTGTTTCTCCGTCCGAGCAACTGATTAATGTTATGATTCCAATAGTAAGTGCGAGTAATATTCTTTTCATTCGTTGAATTTTTTTAATAATGGTAAATCTAATACGAATATTTCAATGATGATTATGGGTTTCCGTAATGTATGCTAACGTGTTTGTGTATGCTTAGTTGCGTGGTTAGGCAACTAATTTAGTAAACTTTTACGAACCTGAGAATATTCCGAAGGAATATTCCAGATAAGCAGAAACAAAGCAATTAAATATACACGGTGTTGGCAGCCGTGCTTATTTTTTTAATCCTGCGTTGTTGCTAATCAGACACGCATTTTCCACACAGCTTGTATATCCTGCGCTATATTTTTAATATCTAGGAAACTTATCAAATTTTAGTTCTCGTGTTTAATGAATTAGATAATTATTCCAATTTAGTTCCGCAAGAAATTAAAATTTCCGACTCCATTTTTTCTGATTTTACTTACTTAAAAGTCAAAAAAAAAAATCGCGAAAAAGTAACTAGGCTTTTTTATTGCGATGTAGCTATTTTTTCAACCGTAATTTTCCGTTCTGCTTATAATTCCTGCGTTGTGATTTTCATTCCAACGTTTTGAAATTCCAATTTTATTTTATTCTCAAAATTTAGATTTGTATAAGTACCAATTTAGAGTTGGACTTTGCCGCACACGCATTGCTGCCAACGTGTTTGTGTATGGTTAGTTGCGTGGTTAAGCAACTAATTTAGTAAACTTTTACGAACCCGTGAAAATTCCGCAGGAATTTTCGCAAGTAGGCTAGAACCAAGCAATTAATTATACACGGTGTTAGGCACAGTATTTTAATATTTTTTCTTTTCCAATATTTTCAAGCTCGTTAAAGAAATTAGATAATCGCAGGCATTAAAGAAATTTCCTTGACTTGGCGAGCAAACAATTACAGCTCTATAATTTGTCTGATTTACACCTTCCATAATCCATTCAGAACCATCTGTTCCAATTGAGCTACGACCTAAATCCATATTCCAAAAATCCGCTTTTCCGATAAGTTGGGTAAATTCATTCCATTCTTTTTCGGTTAGTATTTTCAATCGTTCAATTTCTATTTCTCCAGGTTCATATCCACCAGCACCATTTAGCACTTTCCAATAAAGAATATATTTTTCATTTCTTTTTTCAAATCTAAAAGTCATTGGTTTGTCAAAAGTTCTCAACCAAGTAAAGCGATAAACTTCTTTGTCAATTTTTCTATTAAACAACAAAGGTTCTTTCATTGCGTGAAGATGCTTTGAGTACCAATTCACAACAAATTCGTCATAAGTTCCTTCTATAGTTTTTGTTTTAATTGTATAGCTTGAGTCATTTTCCTTAATCCAATCAGTACTAACTTCAGGAAACATTTCTTTCGGAAAGTAAGGTTGTTTAAAATCAGTCGGAACATTTAGGCTGTCAACTTCGATTGTTGAGTCAACAAATTTGTCAATCGATTGACTATATCCAATTTCAGTCAGAAATAAGGTCAAAATTCCAATTGATAATATTTGTCTCAAAGTTTTGTTCATATTGTGCCTAACGTGATTGTGTATGGTTAGTTGCGTGGTTAATGAACTAAGTTAACAAACAAATCACAGATAGAAAATTCCAGCGGAATTTTCGTAAGTCGGCAGTGACCTAGCAATTAATTATACACGGTGTTATGTGTGGTTATTTTTCGCTAATTAATTTTATATATTCAATTTTCACATCTTTTTCTTCTACTGTTAAACCGTAAGATTTCAGACTATTGATAATGTCATTTTTTGATTTAATGTCGATTATAAAATCATACTTTATTTCATTTTTGTCATTGAATTTAAAAGATACAGAAGAAACATTTGATAATTCAACAAGTGTGTTATTTATTGTATATGCAGTAAATATTATTTTGTCATCTGCGTCAGATTTAGCTGAAAATCTTTTTTCCAAAGTTTCTTCTAAAAGCGATTGATCTTGAATTGAAACAACATTTACCGTTGTAGGTTTCAAGACCATTTGCTTCTTTAAATTCAGTTTTTTTAAAATATCCTTCTCCAACAAATCTAGATTTTTAGGTTCTTCAGTATTCTTATAGATTAGGTCGAAACGTTTATTTTTTATTGTTTCAGGCAATTCTAATTGGTCATTTTTAATATTTAGAATATCATTATAAATATCTTCTAGTCTATAGAATTTTAAGTTTATAATGCTAGTTCCCATTACTTGTTTAGATGTTTCCGTACTTTCTGTTTCTTTAAGTTCAAAATAATACTTGACTTCTTTATTATTCATCAATTCCTTAAAATCAAATGTCTGTTTTTGTTTTCTTAGACTGCCATTTTTCTCTAAATCTGTATTTTCTGTATTTCCGTTAGAAAGGAATTTTGTCATAATTGCAGAATTTAGATTTTTTGGTTCTCCTATCCATTTTATTATACCACTTTTATCTATCAAAACGGTTAAAGGATATTCGTCTAATCCTTTGATTCCATCTCCAAAGTTAATTTGAGTTTTCTTCGTCAAATCGGTAACCACGATTGACTTAAATTTGATTCGCTTTAGGCTTCTTTCAACTTTTGCAATTGATTCATCTGTTATTGAAATGTAATAAAGGTCTTTTTGGTTAAACTCTTCTTGAATTTCATTCATGTGGGGAACCGCGGCTATGCAAGGTCCACACCAAGTTGCCCAAAATTCGAGAACTATATACTTATCATTCAAATTTTTGGCATTTGGAATATTCTCAATCCAATTCGTAATATTTATTTTTGGTGCCTTTCCGTTGACTTTTATATTGGATTGGGCATAAATATTACCAAAACTCAATAATGCAAGAATGTAAATCAGTTTTCTCATAGTTTGTTTTTTTTAATCACACATAACGTGTTTGTGTATGGTTAGTTACGTGGTTTGGTAGCTAATTTAGCAAACTTTTACGGACCAGAGAAAATTCCGCAGGAATTTTCGTAAGTAAGCCTAAAAAAGCAATTAATTATACACGGTGTTAGCAGCCGGCTTTTAAATTCCACACAGTTTAATTAGACATCTATATCATTGATTTTAGCGTATAACTCCGTTTTTGGTGTCTAACTACGTTCAGATTGGTTTTTTCACGTTCAGATCGGCCGTAAAGTTTTGTAAATTAAAATAGAGTAGAGTGAGTTGATGGTTTTCTCTATGGATCTCGTAAATTCTAATTTTAATGGTTTCTATAATCCTGCGTTATTTTTCCGTAATTCTTATCAGTTCTGCTTATTCATCTGAGTGATTAATCCAACGTTGTAGTTCCGCAATCTTAGTCAATTTGGCTTATCCGTCTGAGTAATAAATCCAGCGTTAATTTTGCGAACTGTTTATCAAGTTAGATTATTCGATTGAGATTTTTATCGTGAGTATAAATAAAAAACTCGTGGATTAGAAACGACATTAGCAAAACGTGACTGCTTGCTGCTAACGGTTTTGTGTATGGTTAGTTGCGTGTTTCAGCAACTAATTTAGTAAACAAAAACGAACGCGAAAAAATTCCGAAGGAATTTTCCAAATAAGCACTTGCCAAAGCAATTAATTATACACGGTGTTACCTACAGGCTTTCTTTATCTTAATACTACTTTCATCTCAAAATCTTTCTCTTTCATTCTTTTTTGTGTTTCTAAGATTACAGGTTTAATATCTTCATAGGAATTTACATTTTTTATTGAATATATCTTTTCTGCATATACATCTATCTCTTTCTCAAATACAGTCATTGATTCTTCTAACTCTTTTGAAAACCTATTTTTAAATATTTTATGAATTGTTTTTATTGCACTAAAAACCATTTTTTCTTCTAATTCCGTTGTAATAAATCTTTTCCCATTCAATTCTTTCCACCATGGGTTAAAGTCTTTATTTCTGTTTCTGTTCAGATGTGCTAATAGTTTATTTCTTTTCACTCTAAACGAATCAAACTTTTTTAAATAATTTACTAATGGTATTAAGACATATTGAGTGTCTGGTATATATTCGTTATTCTGTTCTTTTGAGAATTTCTCAAAGACTTTCAATTCATCAAGTAATGAACAGATGTATAGTGTTTGAAGCTTTTGGATATCTAAATATGCTTGTTCATTAGATTTATCCTTTAATTTTTCGATACCTTTTTTTGATAATTCTATAGATGTGCATAAATAATTAATATTATATATGATTTCTTTTAGAGTTGTTCTGTCCATAACAGTGGTTTTAGCTTGTAGGTAACGTGTTTGTGTATAAGTTAGTTGCGTGGTTAAGCGACTAAGTTAGCAAAAATAGACTGAACCCGAGAAAATTCCAGCGGAATTTTCGCAAGTAATCTAAAAAAAGCAATTAATTATACACGTTGTTAGCTTTTAGTGCTTTTTTGTCCGTTTAGTAATTTATTCCGAATTTATGTTTTTCCGATAATTTTCGTTTTCAAAGTTTGAGTAAATTCCGCAGTTTTCGATTCCGTAAACTTGCTCAAATTCCGCAATATTTAAATTCAGATTAGAGTAAGCAATTCCGCAACTTTCTAAATTCCGATTGCGTGAGATTTCGAGTTTCCAATTCAGTTTAAGATTCCGCAAACAAGCTAAAAAATCAAGCGTAATTCAATTCAGAGTTTGAGTGAGCAATTCGGCTGTTGTATTTCATTCCACATTTGAGTGATAATTCCGAAAATTTTTGAAATTCGACACACAGTTTTTCTGATTTATCTTACTTAAAATTCTAAAAAAAAATCGAAAAATAAACCAGGCTTTTTTCAAACCGCAAACTTGCTCAAGCATTAAAGCTAACGTGATTGTGTATGGTTAGTTGCGTGGTTCAGCAACTAAGTTAGCAAACTTTTACGAACCCGTGAATATTCCGCAGGAATATTCGCAAGTAGAGAAGAACAAAGCAATTAATTATACACGGTGTTACCTATAGTGCTTTTTTCTTTTTTGGATAATGTTTTTTTACAAGTTCGTTGTAAGTTTTAATTGAATCATCCGCATCTTCTTTTGTTAATATTGATGTTTCATTTTTTAAGAACAAATTATTATTATACTGTATTCCTGAAAAATTATTTTCAGTGTTCAATGACTGTTCTAATTGTTTTTCATTAAATAACATATAATATCTAGTATCATTTTTGATTCCTTTAAATGTACATTTTTGTATCCAATTATTAGTAATAACTTCAACAAAACCACATGCAGAGAAATTACAATTTGTTATTTCATTCTTACTAAAATCAATTTTAAAAAAGCTAGATGCTGTAAAATTAATACTTGATATATCGTTTTCACTAAAATCAGTTGAGATAAATTCGCATGAAATAAAAGTAGAATTATATAAACTGCAATTAAGAATTGAATTAGTGAATTTTGAATTTAAGCATTCTAATTTTTGAATTCCATTGGAATTTGTTATTTCTAAATTTTCAAATTCTGAAGCATTAAATTTAGAATGGAAGATATTACAGTTTATTATTTTAATATCTTTAAATTTTCCTAAACTACATTTAATACTTGTGAGATTGCAATTTTCAAATTCTATATTATGCATTTTCCAAGGTATATTAGAAAAGCTTAAATTACAGTTTTTGATTTTAGTATTGTTTAATTTAATTCCAGTTAAGTTTGTTGAACTTATATCTGAATCGAGATTTGTGTAAACTTTAGTTTTATATATATAATCAATAATTGTTTGGGTAATTGTTTTACTTATTTCTTCAGCATCTTTCTTTATGGAAGCTTCAGACCTAAGTTTACTGCATAAAATATTTAATACAACTTCACTAAATTTCTCTTTATTTTCAGAAGCAATAAAATGTAGTTCTGAAATACCACCAAGGACAATTGATTCACTTTTGGAACCTAAATGTTCAATAGCATTTTTGAACAATTCGTTTGTTTGAGATATTCTAGTTAATTCAATTTGACTAGTTTGGTTTTTTATTGATTCAGATTGTTTTTCTATTCCTTTTTGACTTGCTTTTGCTCGAATAAGAGCAGCTCTCAATCCTATTAAAACAACAAAACCTCCAATAATATTAATAATCAGTTTTGTTATTTCTCCATTTCTGTTTTCGTCGTTAGGGTAAGCCCAGAAAGCGAAATTTTCAATATTTAACAAAAGTTCCTGTCGGAAAATAATAATTAAAATAACAATTATAATTATTGAAATATACAGGATTATTTTTCTATTTGTTCTTGACATTATCTTGGGTTCAGCATTATAGGTAACGTGTTTGTGTATGATTAGTTGCGTGATTAAGCGATTAACTTACTAAATAATAACCAAATAGAAAATCTGAGAGGATTTTCGTAAGTAAGCACGAACCAAGTAATTAATTATACACGGTGTTGGCAAATCGTTTTTAGTAATCTATATATTTCGATATAATCCTGTTAACTGTATTTTCATTTCCAATAAAACATCCATATATAGAACATGAAATTTTATTATAAGGAATTACTTTATCATTAATACCATTGTCTTTTAAGATAAAATTTATCATTACAACTAATTTATCAAGTTTACATTCATATGGTAAGTATTTACTAAGTTCTAAAGCATAAGCTTTGTTATTAAAAATTATACATACTTTATTAATTTCTTTATTTAAATTAGACCATGTTTGTGTTTTAAATTCTCTGAGGTATATATTAGAACTAAGTTCTAACTCTTCAACAGAGCCTTTATAGCCATTTAAAAATCTTATTATTTTCCCACTATGAGATACTACATTAAATAAGTTAGAAGTAATAGTTTCTGTATTATCGGATATATTTGACAAGCTATCTCGAATCATTTCGGATTCATTTTTTGATAAAAAGCTTATTTCTTTCAAGTAATTTAAAATTTCTAATTTGTTTTCATTCATATTATTATGAAGACTTATTAGTTTATTTGCTCTTTCTCTTTGGGTTTTAATAGGCAAAAATTCCTCTTTTTCCTCTAAAAGTCCAATTATCTGATTTTTAAAAAAATCATGTTCAGTTGATTTAAAATAAGGTAAGACATTATAGATAATGGATTTGTTGAATCTAAAATCATTAATATCTCTCGAAGTAATATAATCTTTAAAAATGTTTTTATAGAATTCTTCTGAACTTTTAATCTCGTCAATAACTATATTGTTTTTGCACATATATCTTAAAAGCCCTTTGTCGTTTACTACATTTTTAAATTCTTTCTCGCTGATATTATAACCAAATTTTAAGAGATAAAAATTTATAAAATTTATATTTAAAGTAGAGAATTTTGGTTTTTGTCCTTTTAGGGCGACTAGAAAAGGTATAATTTCTTTATCAGATTTTTCAATTAGGTCAGATAAATTTGAATTTCCATTTAATCTTCCGGTTCTTCCTGTGCTGTAAATTTTAATTCTTGAGCTATAAGTGTCATCTCGTTTTTTAGTTTTTAATAATATAGAGTAGAATATATTGTTTATTGCAAGAGATGATATTTCAGTTTTATATTTTTCATCAATTCTTTTACCATGGTATTTGCTTTTAACTAAATTTAATATTCCATTCAAATCACTTTTATAAAGTATACTGTCCTTTTCTTTAATAATTAATTCTTTAAATTTTTCAACACCTATTTTACTATTGCCTTCAACTAAATGATAAATTAATTTGTATTCATTTTCGAGCTTAACTATGGATGAATGATTTTCGAGTAATTTTACGTTATCAGGTCTATCGAGATGCATTACCAACGGAATCACATAGTCTACATAATATGGCTCATTTAATGATTTTACAATAAAATTAGACAAAAGTGTATCCGAAATTTTATTATCTCTAAAACATGATGGTGTATTAAATTTTTTTAAAAGTTGTCTTATTGAATCCCTATTACCTGAATTGATTATATTTTTTACTTCGTTGATTAATCGTGCGTCTCCAGTTATATATTTACAAGCATAAGGAATATAATCCTCTTCATTATTTAATTTATCAAGCGGATATTTTTTATAGAAAAGTTTCTTTTTTTCATAGTAATTTTCAAGAACTTTAACAGATTTACTATCTTCAATTTTAAGTATTGTTGTATCGTTAAGGGAATTGAATTTTGGATTTAAAATTTTTTGACTTTTAATATTTAAGTCTGATATGTATGAACTATCTTTTTTATAAAAATCTTGAAATTCGTTTTCATTCGGATTAATATTTTTTTTTATTGGAACTTTACTACAAGAAAGTATTATAAATAAAATCAGTAAAAGTTTATTGTTCTTACAGGTCATCTTTTAAATGTTTGCCAACGTGTTTGTGTATGGTTAGTTGCGTGGTTAAGCACCTAATTTAGTAAACTTTAACGAACCTGTGAAAATTCCGCAGGAATTTTCGCAAGTAGGCTAGAACCTAGCAATTAATTATACACGGTGTTACCCACAGTATTTTTAATTTGTTAGTGTTAATTCAATTGCTAATAAGTTGTATTTATCTTTATATCTTTTTAAAGTTCCACTACTGTTTTTATGCATTTTTCTCCATTTTCCTTGTGTGAAAATCCAGCTGTTTTCATCAGTATCAGCAGGAACAGTTCCGATTGCTGGTTCATAAGAAATTCCAGTTAGTTTTTTTCCAGTATCTGACATTGTGTAGCTGTATTCGTGTTTGTTGGATTCGATTATCAGCCATTCTATCGCTATGAAAAAACCCTCTTTAGGGAATTCAATATTCAAATCTGATATATCCACTTCAGTTATTTTATTTCCTTTTTTAGCTATTCCAATAATGTTTTCATCAAAGATGTAATCTTCTGGTTCGCCATTTTTATTTACACTATAAAACCGTATGTTAAATTTCGAATTGACAACATCACTATTCGTTAAGACTCTAATTTTATTTAGAAATGAGATTTTATTATAATCTTCTTGAAATTTAAAATATCTTGCTGAAATCCAGGGTGTTGTTCCACAAGCAAAATAATGATTGATTTTAGATTTCTTAAATTTACCAATAACTAATTTTTTATTCTCTTTTTTAGATTTAAGAACTACTTCATTTAGTTCGGTGATGAGTGGTTTTAATTCCACAATATTCTTTATAGAATCAGAAGATATTTTTCTTGTTTCAAATCCGATTGCAGAAAACAAAATAATTTTCGTTTCAGCAATTTCTAATTCAAATTCTCCATTTTCATTTGATGTTGTTCCAATGTTTTCATTTTCAACCCAAATATTTACGTAAGGTATTTTTCCTTTTGTTTCGCTGTCAATAATTACTGATTTTAGTTGACCAAAACAAAAGTTTGAAATTAGAAGAACTGTGATTGCAAGTAGGTTTTTCATATTGTGGGTAACGGTTTTGTGTATAAGTTAGTTGCGTGGTTAAGCGACTAAGTTAGCAAAAATAGACCGAACCCGAGAAAATTCCAGCGGAATTTTCGTAAGTAATCTAAAAAAAGCAATTAATTATACACGTTGTTAACTACAGGCTTTTTTCTATTTAGGCAGCGTTCAAAATATTTAAATTTTCCTTTGAATTTATTTTGTAACTCAAATTCTCGCAAGAGTTTAAGCGTATTACTCCGTTTAGCGAATCCAGATTAGTACAGATTGGTTTTCCTGCGTGGTATTTCAGCCGTAATGATAAACGTTTTCTTTAGAATCTTGGTTTCCTTTATCAATCTTTTTAATCTCAATTTATCTTAGTTGTTTTAATTATCAAATAGAGTAGAGTGAGCTGATATTTGGTTTCCTATATTAGTTTTTTTAATCTTAAATTATCTTAGTTCCTTTTAAAATTAAAGCAGAGCAGAGTGATTTTTAAGTTGTTTTACTTTCTTTAATTTTTATAATTGAAATAATCTTGGTTTATTTAATCAAATAGAGATTACTCCGTAATACTTTTCAGTTTGCATTATTCATCCGAGTAATCAATCCAAAGTTGTTAGTTTGATGTTTAAATTTTAAAAAAATGTTGATTTGGAATCAGCTTGTAGTTAACGTGTTTATATATGGTTTGTTGCGTGGTTTAAGCACTTAATTTAGTAAATAATTACTGACCAAGAAAATCCGCGAGGATTTTCGCAAGTAAGCTTTTTGCCAGCAATAAATTATATATGTTGTTGGCAAATCGTTTTTTTATTTTTCATTTTCTAATTTCGGATTTAAAACTCCATTTTTCCATTCAAGCTCTCTACTTGTTTTTTTTATTTCAATCCAATTTGTTTCCTCATCTTCATAATTTCCAATTTCTTTTTGATAAACTATTTTTCCTTTTACTCCATCTTTTTCTTTTGGAAAAATTAATTTTTCTTCTAACCAGTAAACACCTGCATCAGAAACTTGAGATATTTCCAAAACTTTTACTAATTCAGATTTTGTTTTAAAAAAGAAAATTCCACCACCATCAATTCCACAAGCTTCTGCTAAATAATTTATAAATAAGATATTGTCAATATTTTCAATTCCTTTATTGCCAAAAATATCAACAGAAAATTCAGTTGTTGATAAAATAGATTTAACTTCTATAATTTCAGATTTGTTATTTAAAAGGCGAATTATAATTGAATAATTATTTTCATCTTTTTTATATGCAAAAAAGTATTTCGAGTTATTGATTTCCTTTTTTTCTAAAGAAATTAAGCCTCCAAGAATATAACCAACTTTGTTGTTATGCTTAACTTTATAAAAAGGCGATTCAATTCCATTATAGTTTAGTTTATTTTCTGTTTTTTCAACTATTTCTATTTCTGTTCCAATTTTCAATAAATCAATTGTTTTAGAAGATAAATCAGGTAGCTCTCTAAATTTCACGTCGTTTCCAAACAGAAAATATTTCTTTCCATTTTCAAAATCAAAATTCGGGTTATGATATTTTATTTCCTGACTATAAGAAAAGTTTATTAATACAATAAAAAATAGTGTTATTAGTCTCATTTTTAAATGTTTGCCAACGTGTTTGTGTATGATTAGTTGCGCGGTTGAGCAACTAATTTAGGAAACTTTTACGAACCTGTGAATATTCCGAAGGAATATTCGCAAGTAGGCTCAATAAAGCAATTAAATATACACGGTGTTGTAGGTAGTTTTTTATTTTTCATTCAGTTTGTCAAAATATTTTTTCCGATAAAATTTATTCACATCTCTTTTTATAGTGTCCGTTTTTGATTTTCGAACATAATATTCAAAATCAGAGTCAGTTTTCTTAAACAAGGAATCTCCAATATTCAGTTTTTCGTGTATAAAAAAAGGAATTTGTTTTTCCCATTTATTGTCAATTAAAATCGGTCTTGTTCGTCCGTTATCTTTGTCAGATAATAAGTTTGTTATTTTTCCAGAGTATGAGTTATTTCGGATATTTTTATATTCTTTTTCAAGAAAACTCTCCGATTTGTTTTGAATTAATGAGATAGAAATAATTACAATAAAAATTGGAATAAACACCAATGCAAGACTTTTTCGGATTGTCCTTTCCTGTTTTTTCAATTCATTATTGTTTTCCATTCTCGTTGGTCAAATTACCTACAACGGTCTTGTATAAGATTGGTTGCGTGTTTTAAGCACTAAAGTTAGCAAATAAAACACAGATAGAAAGTCCGCGAGGACTTTCGTAAGTATGCAAGAACTAGCAATTAATTTTATACGGTGTTGTAGCACGTTTTTACTAAAATTAATTGGAATAAAAAAGGGTATTTTATAAAACCTTATAACAAGTTATCAACATTAATAGGTTTTTTTAAAAAGGGAATCCACTTCTTTGCTCTTAATAAAAAAGAATATTTCTTTAATAAAAGTCAGAATTGATATTATGTAGATAATCGCTTCGATAAATCAAAGATAATTAATTATTCCGATTGATTTTTAGAAAGTTAATAACAGTTATCAACATTAATTTCAGATGCTTAAGCTAACTTTTTATTCTCTAATTCCGCAAACTTTTGTTTGTCAGTTGGCAAAATGTCCACTAATTCAAATCGATTTTTATCCAACATATTGAAGTCAACCAAACTTAAATAAAGGTCAATAACATTTCGGTCAATCATTACTTTTCCGCCTCCAGCCCAATGTCGGTCAGTTCCGTTTTTCTTTATTCCAGAAACCCAATATTCATCTCCACTTTCTATGTCGTAGTAATTTCCTGCGATTCCTTGTGCATTTGAGTTTTTAAGAGCCTTTCCATTAAAATAAACAGTTCTGCCAGATTTTGAAAATTCCGCCATTCCAATCCAAGCTGGTCCAGTATCACCAAATCCGCTTTTCAATTCTATATATTTTAATTCAGGTTTCATTGTTTCTCAAATGTGCTACAACGGTTTTGTGTATAAGTTAGTTGCGTGGTTAAACGACTAAGTTAGCAAAAATAGACCGAACCCGAGAAAATTCCAGCGGAATTTTCGCATGTAATCTAAAAAAAGCAATTAATTATACACGTTGTTAACTACAGGCTTTTTTCTATTTAGGCAGCGTTCAAAATATTTATATTTTCCTTTAAATTCATTTTGGAACTTAAATTCTCGCAAGAGTTTAAGCGTATTACTCCGTTTAGTGAATCCCAGATTAGTACAGATTGGTTTTCCTGCGTGTTAGTTCAGCCGTAATGATAAACGTTTTCTTTTGAATCTTGGTTTCCTTTATCAATCTTTTTAATCTCAATTTATCTTAGTTGTTTTAATTATCAAATAGAGTAGAGTGAGTTGTAAGTTGGTTTACTTTCTTTAATTTTTTAAATTTAAATTATCTTGGTTATTTAGTCAAGTTGAGTTTACTCCGTAATGCTTTTCAGGTTGCATTATTCATCTGAGTAATCAATCCAAATTTGGTAATTTGATGTTTAAATTTTAAAAAAATGTTGATTTGGAATCAGCTTGTAGTTAACGGTGTACGTATATGAATAGTAGCCTTAAATATTCAACTGCTATTCGGATTGTATATCTGTTTATAAAGTAACGAAAAATAAATGAGACCAATGACTTAGCTATTATTTATATACGCTGTTGTGTTTAGTATTTTTCTTTTCTATTTCGTTTATAGCTTTCCAGGATCTTTATTATAGGTTTAGATTTAGTTATCTACAAAAAATTTAAAATACGTAGTCTTGACGACGCTACATAAAGAGCCAGCCACCAAACCTTGTTTTGTTTTAAAATTGGTTATATACCGATATATGGCTTGTTTTAAAATAAAAGCTTTCTTCGAATCCTTATTATTTAAATTTCTGAAAATGATGAGTTATTGAAAAAAACATTAATGTAAGGAACTGTCAATCAGGTATTTGTTAATGTTAAATAATACAATAAACTTGACTTTCTCATTTTTTTTCAATAACTTCAGACAAACTGTTTAACGTTTTCAAACGTTCTGAGAGCGCGCTCTCAACGATTTCAATCGAACAGTTTGGCGCTTTAAAAATCTTCCTACGTCGATTTTCAAATCACATCATTTTTAGAAACTTAAAAGACCTCGAAGAAAGCTACAATGTTTGGTGGATGACCGAAAGTCGGCAATATTAATCACAACGTGTTTGTGTATGCTTAGTTGCGTGGTTAGGCAACTAATTTAGTAAACTTTTACGAACCTGAGAATATTCCGAAGGAATATTCCAGATAAGCAGAAACAAAGCAATTAAATATACACGGTGTTGGCAGCCGTGCTTATTTTTTTATCCGCTATGTTTTTTAAATAAACGATAATTTAATATACTTCAATTAGTTCTCTAATTAACTTAAACATTAAATAAATCGATAGATAATCTGTTTTTAGTCCTGCGTTGTTGCTAATCAGACACGCATTTTACGTTCAGCTTGGAAATCCTGCGTTATATTTTTAATATCGAGGAAACTTATCAAATTCTAGTTCTCGTGTCTAATGAATTAGATAATTATTCCAATTTAGTTCCGCAAGAAATTAAAATTTCCGACTCCATTTTTTCTGATTTTACTTACTTAAAAGTCAAAAAAAAAATCGCGAAAAAGAAACTAGGCTTTTTTATTGCGATGAAGTTATTTTCTAACCGTAATTTTCCGTTCTGCTTGTAATTCCTGAGTTATGATTTTCATTCCAATGTTTTGAAAATCCAATTTTATTTTTATTCTTAAAATTCAGATTTGTATAAGTTCCAATTTAGAGTTGGACTTTGCCGCACACGCATTGCTGCCAACGGTTTTGTGTATGGTTAGTTGCGTGTTTAAGCAACTAAGTTAGCAAACTTTTACGAACCCGTGAATATTCCGCAGGAATATTCGTAAGTAGGGAAGAACCTAGCAATTAATTATACACGGTGTTGTAAGTAGTGCTTTTTTCATTCACTTACTTAATTTCAAAATCCGAAACGCTCCTTGAATTACCAAAATAAAAACGATTGTTCCGATAATTAAATCAGGTTTACTCGAACTCAACCAATTTACCAAAATTCCAGCAATTATTACTCCTAAATTGATAATCACGTCATTTGATGTAAAAATCATACTCGCTTTCATATGAGCCTCTTCTTTGCTTTTTGACTTTTGCAAAATGTAAAGACAAATTCCGTTTGCGATAAGTGCAAAAATCGAAACGATAATCATTGTCGAAAAATCGGGTAATTTCTCGTCTCCGAAAAATCTTCTTAAAACTTCCACAAATCCGATAATCGCAAGTGTAATTTGAAAATATCCAGCAAGTTTTGCAATCCGCTTTTTCTTAACTATAGTTCCTCCAACCGCAAACAAACTAATTCCGTACACGAAACTGTCGGCAAGCATATCCAAACTGTCTGCAACAAGTCCCATTGATTTTGAGATAATTCCTGTTGTCATTTCGATAATGAAAAAAGCAAAATTGATTGCAAGTACAGACCAAAGTAGCTTTTTTTGGTTTGCGTTTTCTTTAAATTCCGTTTGGTCGGTTTGTTCCGTTGAGATTTTTTTTCCGCCTAAATTCAGTTCGATAACTGACTTTTCGATTTGGTCAATTTCTCCGCTGTGAAAAACAGTCAATTTTCGATTCGGAATATCAAAGTCCAGATTCGCAATACTTGAAATTCCGTCCAATTTCATTCGGATTAGATTTTCCTCTGAAGGACAGTCCATTTTGGTAATTTCAAATATCGTTTTATTCACTCGGTTTCTGGGTTTTTCGGCATTACTTACAACGGTGTACGTATATGAATAGTAGCCTTAAATATTCAACTGCTATTCGGATTGTATATCTGTTTATAAAGTAACGAAAAATAAATGAGACCAATGACTTAGCTATTATTTATATACGCTGTTGTGTTTAGTATTTTTCTTTTCTATTTCGTTTATAGCTTTCCAGGATCTTTATTATAGGTTTAGATTTAGTTATCTACAAAAAATTTAAAATACGTAGTCTTGACGACGCTACATAAAGAGCCAGCCACCAAACCTTGTTTTGTTTTAAAATTGGTTATATACCGATATATGGCTTGTTTTAAAATAAAAGCTTTCTTCGAATCCTTATTATTTAAATTTCTGAAAATGATGAGTTATTGAAAAAAACATTAATGTAAGGAACTGTCAATCAGGTATTTGTTAATGTTAAATAATACAATAAACTTGACTTTCTCATTTTTTTTCAATAACTTCAGACAAACTGTTTAACGTTTTCAAACGTTCTGAGAGCGCGCTCTCAACGATTTCAATCGAACAGTTTGGCGCTTTAAAAATCTTCCTACGTCGATTTTCAAATCACATCATTTTTAGAAACTTAAAAGACCTCGAAGAAAGCTACAATGTTTGGTGGATGACCGAAAGTCGGCAATATTAATCACAACGGTTTTGTATATGTAAAGTTGCGGGTTTGCATGCGAAGAATTTCCAGCGGAAATTCAGACGTAGCAAACATGCAACGACCTTTTGATTTAGCTAAAAGTAGCAATTTTTTATATACGTTGTTGCCTACAGTGCTTTTTTCTTACTGTAATTTAACGTTTCTCTTTTCAGGGTTTGAGTAAGTTCTTTCGTTTTCAATTCCTCAAACTTGCTCAAATTCCGATTTATTATTTTTTCGGTAGAGTGGAAGTCCGACGTTATTTTTAGGTTTAGTTCCGTTTCCAATTTTCCGTAATTTTGTCAAATTCCGTACAGCAATTCAGTCAGATTTTGAGTAAGCAATTCCGACGTTGCTTTTCATTCCTCATTTGAGTGAGAATTCAGCGTGATTTTCAGAATTCCGCAACATAGTTTTTTCGTTTTTACTTTCTTAAAATTCTAAAAAAAAATCGAAAATAAAACCAAGCCTTTTTAATCCGCAAACTTGCTCCAGCATTGTAGGCAACTGGTTATATCATCACAATAATAGTGAATTATCATTGAAATTTTCGGGATAACAGCAGTTTTTCGTTGTTATTATCCTTTTTAACTAAATTTCCAACAGTAACGTCTAAAGGACTCTTTATTTCCATTAAGCTATGCTGAGCCACATGAGTATATATCATTGTGGTCTCTGGTTTACTGTGCCCTAAAAGAACTTGAATATAGCGTAAGTCTACACCGTTCTCTAGCATATGTGTTGCAAAACTATGCCTTAATGTATGTGGTGTTACGCTTTTCGAAATATTCGCTAATTCACACGATTTCTTTAAAAAACTACGCACAGAACTTGCACTATAAATATTGCCTTGTTGCCCTTCTACAAAATAAGTTTTTGGCCGGTATGTACTAATATAATTATTAAGTAGAGGTTTTAAAACCTGACTCAAAACAACCGTTCTGTCTTTTCTGCCTTTACCTTGTTTAACGTATAATTGATTTCTGTCTAAGTCTATATCTCTTAGTTGTAAATTCAATAATTCTCCTATTCTTAATCCACTAGAATAAATTAGTCCAATAATAGCACGATGTTTTAGATTTTTGGTAACCTGTAAAAGATCAATAACTTCTTCTTTAGATAAAACAACAGGTAGGTATCTGCTCTTTTTAGGGCGTTCAATATTTTGAGAGTCAAAATCAGGAACATTACAAAAAGCTGTAAAATATTTTAAAGCACTAATGCATTGTCTATGACTGCTAATGCTGTAATTTTCGTAAGCGATCACTTTCTCTAAAAATAGCTCGAGTGTTCTTATATTCCATTCGGTTTTAGGAATATCTTTGGTAAAATCTACAAAACGAAGTATAAAATGACCATAGGTAGATATTGTACTTTCACTTAAACGCTTACCTTTTAAGTAACCAATACATTCCTTAATAAGTATTCGTTTTTCTCTTGGTAGATTTTTGTAAAGTTCTATTTGAGAACTCTTAAGTATTTTTTTTGATTTTGTATTGGCTTTTGCTACAGGCTTTTTTAAAGCTCCATAATCCATATAATGCCCTTTTTCTCTTAGAAAATTATATATTCCTCGTCTGTGAATTGCATTATCTGGAACATAGAAAACACGTAAAGTCTTAGACCATTTAACAGCTTCGTATGTTTTTAATTGAGATTTTAATTCATAATTAAAAGCAAATTTAATCCCAATGATATCGAGGTTATTATGTTTTAAAGGTAGAAGTGTTATAGTCATGTTAATCGTATAATTAAATCACTTTTAAACACACAAACCTATCCGAAAACAAACAAATTTGTGTGTTTAGTATTGAATATTAAACAATTAAGTTAAACTAAATATTTGAATAACTCAAAAAAAAATGACATTTTTATATGTAAATGTCAATAATAATTAGGGTAAGAAACTATTCTGCTGTTTCTTCCATGGTATGATATACATTCTGTACATCATCATCTTCTTCTAATTTTTCTAGAAGTTTTTCAACATCCTCAGCTTGTTCTGGAGTTACTTGTTTTGTAACTTGTGGAATACGTTCAAATCCAGAAGAAATAATTTCAATATTATTTTCCTCTAAATAAGACTGAATACTTCCAAAACTCTCAAACGGTGCATAAATCAATACACTTGTATGTTCCGTTCCGTCTTCATCTTCATCGGTGTCTTCAAAAATTTCATCCACACCAGTATCTATAAGCTCTAATTCTAATTCTTCTAAATCTAAATCATCACCTTTAATTTTAAAATTACAAGTATGATCAAACATAAAAACAACCGAACCAGAAGTTCCTAAACTACCATCTGTTTTGTTAAAATAAGAACGAACATTAGCTACCGTACGGGTATTATTATCCGTTGCTGTTTCAACTAATACAGCAATACCATGCTGTGCATAACCTTCAAAAAGGACTTCCTTATAATCACCTTGGCCTTTTTCACTCGCTTTTTTAATAGCACGTTCTACATTGACCTTCGGCATATTTACAGCCTTTGCATTCTGAATTACAGCTCTTAAACGCGAATTACTATCAGGATCCGGACCACCATCTTTTACCGCCATTACAATATCTTTACCAATACGCGTAAAGGCTTTGCTCATAGCTGACCAACGTTTCATTTTCCTTGCTTTTCTAAATTCGAAAGCTCTTCCCATTTTAAAATTTATTTTAAGTTCTTGTTACAACAAGAATCTTGTTAGATATTATATTTTACTGCGGTATAATTGAAATAACACAAAGAATTCACTAGGTGAAATTTTTAACCATAGCAAATCTAAGAAATTATTGAAAAATGTTTGAATTCGAATGGATTTAAATACAAAAAATAATAGGATAGAAGTCTAATAGGGCTAAAAACAAGTAATCTGAAGTCTTTTGAAGAAGAATTAGCGACTATATATTTTAATTTTAAATACTTTTTATTGAATTTAAATTATATATGAATTGTTTTATTTGAAATAATCCTAGTTTAATAAACTCATTTTGCGAGTTCTTTAATGATTTCTTGACTCGTAATTTGAAGGTGTTTGGGTAACTTATTAAATTTTGGAAGAACCGCTAAATATCGATCTTCATTAGTGGTGTAAACTTGTTTTAAAACTACTTTTTTATCCGTTAAAATAGCAATGATTTCTTCAATGAATTCATTATGATATACCAAATCGGTACTTCCTAAATGTAAAACGCCATGCTCATCTCTGTTAATAATATAATGAATTTGTTGTGTTAGCTTTTTATCAAGCATCACATTCATTATTAAATTAGGAAATATTTCAACAGCTTCATTTTTTGTAATGGCTAGTTTTAGCTCTTCAATCCTAGGAGAAGCAGCACCAAATAGCATAGGGATTCTAATAATAGCCACTTGTTCTTCTGGAAGACGTAAAAATAAATTCTCTATTTTTATTTTAAAATGACCGTAAACACTATGACTTAATGTTTTATCTAATTCGTAACTTGGATATTTACTATAAGCATCAAAAACATTGGCAGATGATAGAAAAATAATTTTAGAACCAAAGGTCAAAGCATATTCTGCAATGTGTTGATGCGCAATGACCTGTGCATTAAAATTTCCGCGAAGCGCAGAGATAATAATGGTTGGTTTACAAGCCTCTAAAATTTTATAAACATCATCTTCCTCTAGGTTATAGTTGAAGAACTGTTTATTAATTTCAAAGGCTTTTAAAGGTGTTCTGTAAGTCCCAAAAGTTTTAAAATAAGGATTTAACTCTTTATAAATAGCATTTCCGATGTAGCCACTTGCACCAAGTATAAGTATACGATGCTTTTGTGAATCTAATTTCTTTTCTGTCATTAATAAAGCTACATTCAAATCTATTATCCTTTATAAAAAGGAGGTTTTACAACCGTTGCAGGAATCGCTTTTTTACGTACCTGAATAAATATTTTACTATCTACAGCAGCATATGCTTTAGTTACATATCCCATGCCAATACCAATACTTAAGCTTGGACTCATAGTTCCTGATGTTACCTCACCAATTGTTTGTCCTTCTGCATCTACAATAGGATAACCATGACGTGGAATTCCGCGTTCGTCAAGTTTAAAAGCTACTAATTTGCGTTCTGGTTTATTTTCTTTTTCAGCCTTTAAAGCTTCGCTATTTGTAAATTCTTTGTTGAATTTACAAACCCAACTTAAACCTGCTTCAATAGGAGACGTAGTATCATCAATATCATTACCATATAAACAGTAACCCATTTCTAAACGCAAAGTGTCTCTTGCGGCTAAACCAATAGGCTTAATTCCAAATTCGGCACCAGCTTCAAAAACCTTATCCCAAACTTGTTTTACTTCTGTGTTTTTACAATAAATTTCAAATCCACCACTACCTGTATAACCCGTAGCTGAAATAATTACGTTTTCAATACCTGCAAAATCACCAACAATAAAGTTATAAAATTTAATAGCTGATAAATCATGACTTGTTAAAGATTGCATAGCTTCTACAGCTTTAGGACCTTGTATGGCTAGCAAAGAATAATCTTCACTTAAATTTCGCATTTCAGCACCAACATCATTTTTAGAAGCAATCCAGTTCCAATCCTTTTCAATATTACTAGCATTAACGACTAATAAATAGGTTTCTTCTTTTAATTTATAGATAATTAAATCATCTACAACACCGTTATCATCATTAGGTAAACAGCTGTATTGTGCGTTTCCAATGTCTAGTTTAGCAGCATCATTACTCGATACTTTTTGTATTAAAGCTAAAGCATTTGGTCCTTCAATTAAAAACTCTCCCATATGAGATACATCAAAAACACCAACAGCTTTCCTTACAGTTTCATGTTCGGCATTTACACCTTCGTATTGTACAGGCATATTATAACCAGCAAAAGGAACCATTTTTGCACCAAGTGCTTCGTGAGTAGTAGATAAAGCAGTATCTTTCATTATGATAAATTTTTAATTTTTAGATGTGCAAAACTACATAATTTTTACGATTTTCATCATAAATAAACTCTAATGAAATTAGACTACAACATTCATATCAGAAAAAAATCTATAACTTAATTGGTTTTAAAAATCAATAATCCAAGCATCAACCACTTTATCATCAGAACCATGTAAAACAGAAATATCTCCTGTAGATTCAAAAACTACCGCTTTTACTTCAGAAAGTTGAATAACATTAGCTTCTCGTAATTTGGCTTTTACGTCAGATTCGGTCACTTTACATTTTTTAAGATTATCTTTTAAAAGTTGACCATTCTTCATTAAGAAAGTAGGTTTATTGTCTACTAAATCTTGAATAGGTTGCCATTGCCTAAATGTTGCAACCAACATTTGTAGACTATATATAATGACTAAACCAAGAATTCCATATTGAAGCGATACCGATTTAGATACAATAACAGTAGCTAAAATGGAACCTATAGAAACCGTCATCGCAAAATCGAAGCTAGACATTTTAGAAAAACTACGCTTACCGCTTATCCGTGTTAAAATTATTAAAGCGATATAAATACCTATAGCAGTTAGTATAATAGATAGAAATCCATCTGTTGAAAATTTAAACCAATCATCCATATATTTTTTATTTTTTGTTCCTCTAAATATGTCATGGTTGGCTAGATTACTTTAACTCATATAATTTTTTAATTAATCGGATTAAATTACAGAGTTTAAAATAATTTGTGGTTGAAATAAGAACGCTAAATGCACTAGTTTTATTTTTTAATATTGAAAGAAATAGACTTCTAATCAAAATTTTTTAAATGGGTTAATTCTTTTAGCAAACGGAATACGTTCTTTTTACCATTTTAAAGACCTTAGTGGCAACATAAAATTTAACCACTAGAATCGAAAAAATGGCCATCTTAGGAAACATAATAAAAGGAGTAATTGAATTGAAAGACACATTTTCGTCTGAAATAATTCATGAAGAAGCACAAGAAAAAGTCTTAAAAGAATTACTAGAAACCGCTAAGAATACGCAGTTCGGTAAATTTTATGATTTTGAACATATATTAGAAACTTCTAATCCGCAAAAAAGTTTTGCTAAGTCTGTACCTTATTTCGATTATAATCAAATTAATAATAAGTGGTGGCATAAATATCATGAAGGCGAAAGCGATGTTACTTGGCCAGGAAAACCATCATATTTTGCTTTAAGCTCTGGTACTACAGGAAAAACGAGTAAAAGAATTCCGGTAACAGATGCCATGATTGAAGCCATAAGAAATGCAGGAATCAAACAGGTGTTTGCTCTAAAGAATTTTGATCTTCCTGCCGATTTTTTCGAAAAAGAAATTATGATGCTTGGTAGCTCAACGGACCTAGAAGAAAGCAATAATCATTTAGAGGGTGAAATTAGTGGTATAAGTGCTAGTAATATTCCATCGTGGTTTAAAGGCTATTATAAACCAGGCGAAGAGATTTCGCAAATTGAAGATTGGGACGAGCGTGTGCAAAAAATAGCAGAACGCGCTGAAGATTGGGATATTGGAGCTTTAAGCGGAATTCCATCTTGGATAGAATTGATGCTTCAAAAAGTAATAGACTATCATAATCTAAATAATATTCATGAGATTTGGCCAAACTTACAAGTGTATACTTCAGGAGGTGTCGCTTTCGCTCCTTATGAAAAAAGTTTTAAGGCTTTACTAGGTAAACCTGTCACAGTAATTGATACCTATTTAGCTTCTGAAGGTTATGTTGCAACGCAAGTACGACCAGAAACTGATGCCATGCAATTAAATACCGATAATGGTATTTATTTTGAATTTGTGCCCTTTAAACCTGAATACATAAATGAAGACGGTTCTCTTAAAAATGAAGCACCAGCTTTAACTTTAAACGAAGTTGAATTAGATCAAGATTACGTTTTAATAATTAGTACCGTTAGTGGTGCTTGGCGTTATTTAATAGGTGATACTATTGAATTTACAAATATTGAACGTGCAGAAATTAAAATTACAGGTCGAACAAAATTCTTTTTAAACACCGTGGGTTCTCAATTGTCAGTAAATAAAATGGATACTGCCATGCGAGAATTAGAAGAACAATTTAATACTACAATTCCTGAATATACCATTTGCGCCAAACGTGGAGATGATGATGAATTTTATCATTATTGGTATTTAGGATCTGACCTTAAAGGTGCAGATGAAAAACAAATGGCAAATGCTTTAGATGATGAGTTAAAAACAGCCAATAAAAATTATAAAGTAGCAAGAAGCAAAGCTTTAAAAGGTGTAAAGGTCAAAGTAATTTCACCAAGTCGTTTTCACGATTGGAACGAAAGAAATAAGAAAAAAGGAGGGCAAGTAAAAATGGAGCGTGTAATGGGAGAAGAAAAATTTGCAGATTGGGAAGCCTTCATTAATTAACAATAATTAAGTCGAACGATTTAAGTATAAAAAAAGCTATTATTTAAATAATAGCTTTTTGCCTTTAACATATTTTTTATAAAAATAAACATTCATTAATCTCTAGCAAGAGATTTTTCTGCATCTCGGTGTTCTACCAATTCCATAATTTCTTCTGGAGACAGATAATATTTTATAATACGATCTTTATAAGATTGTGTAATATCTGCATGGTTTAAAATGAAGTCTTTAGTTTTTAAAATATAACCTTCCATGCCATGAGCCACAGCAAAACTATCGGCAGCACGCTCCGCTTCTATGATATGATTTTGAGATAAAAGATACTTTAAGCCAAACCAAACCAAATTTAGTTTACTTCGGTTTTGGTAATCCATCACGTGACCTAATTCATGACCAATCCAACCAATAAATATAGCATCTGGAATATGACGTGTTGAAAATTCCTTATCTGCAATCTGAAATTTTTCACTTATCAATATCACATAGCTTCTGTTTTTTCTGCTCTTAAAAAAACTACTAAGAACAGGTTGCGCTTGCATGGTCGATTTTTTTATATTTTTCTTAAACCGAAATTCAATTTTAGTATGCTCTAGTTGCGGATAATATTGCAAGGCAGTTTCTACGTTGTCTTTTATATCTTCAGGTATAATGTGCTGTGCACTCATATGTTGATTCAGGATTATTGCGATTAAGACTATGAATTTTTTCATAATAATTAAATTTACGTTTTACTACTAAAAGCATTTAAAGGATTTCCTAAAAATCTTAACCCATTCACACGTTTAAGAATTATAACTACTACTTGCTACAATTAGCGGCAACTTAAAGCTGCTATATGTAGTAGTTTTGTGTTTTACAAAATGAATTAAAATTTAAAGAGGAAAACATTTGTCATTTCAACGTACCCAAGAAAAATTAAAAATACTTGCAGATGCTGCAAAGTATGATGTGTCATGTTCGTCTAGTGGAAGCAAGCGCGCTAACACTAACAAAGGATTAGGAGATGCCACAGGCATGGGGATTTGCCATTCCTATACCGAAGATGGTCGCTGTGTGTCATTACTCAAAATTTTACTTACCAACCATTGTATTTTTGATTGTGCGTATTGCGTTACCCGAAAAAGTAACGATGTAAAACGTGCGGCTTTCAAGGTTCAAGAAGTGGTAGATTTAACGATTAATTTTTATAGAAGGAATTATATTGAAGGGCTTTTTCTAAGTTCAGGTATCTTTAAAAGTGCAGATTATACCATGGAACGTTTGGTAGCTGTGGCTAAAAAATTACGACAAGAAGAGAACTTCAATGGCTATATTCATTTAAAATCTATTCCTGGAGCTTCAGATGAATTGATGCGTGAAGCCGGACTCTATGCAGACCGATTAAGCGTTAATATTGAAATACCGACAGAAGCAGGACTAAAAAAATTAGCACCAGATAAAAAACGAGAAGATTTTATTAAGCCAATGGTAAAGGTGAAAAATGAAATTATTCAATACAATGCTGAAAAGAAAATTATAAAAAGTACACCCAAATTTGCTCCTGCAGGTCAGAGCACACAAATGATTATAGGCGCGAGTGGTGAGAATGATTTTCAGATCATGCAAACGTCTAATCATTTTTATAAAAATTACAATTTAAAACGCGTTTATTATTCGGGTTACGTGCCTATAAGTTATGATAGTCGATTGCCGAAAATAGGAAGCGAGGTGCCAATGCTTCGCGAAAATAGATTGTACCAAACCGATTGGCTCATGCGTTTTTATGGTTTTGATGTCAGCGAAATTTTAAACGAACAACATCAGAATTTAGATTTAGATGTAGACCCAAAATTAAGTTGGGCTTTGCGAAATTTACATGAATTTCCTGTAGATGTAAATACAGCAGATCAACGCATGTTAGCCAGAATACCAGGTTTGGGTATGAAATCAGTATTTAAAATTATTAACGCTAGGCGTTTTAGAAAACTAAATTGGGAACACCTTAAAAAAATAGGAGTTGCTTTAAATAGAGCACAGTATTTTATGGTGTGTGAAAGTAATCAGTTTGAAAAACGAGATTTAACACCCGAAAAAATTAAAGGATTCATACTTCAGAATTCCACTAGTAAATATCAAAAAACACTAAGTAATCAATTGAATTTATTCGGTTAAATGATGGCTAAAAACTTAATATATGATGGTACATTTGATGGATTTCTGTCTGCAGTTTTTTATGTGTTTGAACAGAAGCTGAAAACGGTAACAATTCAAAATGAATTTACTGTACAACAAGGTTTGTTTTCAGAAAATGAAACCATTCATACAAATGAAGCTAAAGCCAATCGGGTATGGAAAGGCATAAAATCTAAATTATCCTCACAAGGAAGTTACCAATTATATTATGCGTTTTTAAGTGAACAGAGTGGAGTAGAAGACTTGCTTTTAGATTATATACAATATGCATTTTCGCAGCATAAAAAAGTTGATAAAGATTATTCACACCTTTCCATTTTAAAAATAGCACAAATAGCAAAATCCGTTGGGAGAGAAAAACATAGAATGGAAGCTTTTGTGCGATTCAGACTTACAAAAGATGCTATTTATTTCTCCAATATAGAACCCGATTTTAACGTGCTGCCTTTAATTGAAAAGCATTTTAAAAGACGTTATGCAGATCAAAAATGGGTGATCTATGATATTAAACGGAATTATGGAATGTTTTATGATTTGCAAAATGTAGAAGTAATGCAAATGGATTTTCCTGAGAATTTTGATTTTACCAAAACAAATGATGCTTTTTTTGCCACACAAGAGTTCGAGTTTCAAAAACTATGGCAAGATTATTTTAAAGCCACCAATATTGAGTCACGCAAAAATATGAAACTTCATATTAGACATATTCCCAAACGCTATTGGAAATACTTAAGTGAAAAACAACCTAATTAAATCAGATATTTTACCCTATAAAAAAACCACCTTGGTAAAGGTGGTTTAATAAATTATGTGCTATTGTTTTTTTAGAATTGGTATCTCACACCTAAGGCAATATCAAAATCTAAATCATCATTATTATCTCCAAAACCTAATTCAGGTCTAAAATCTAGAGATAGTAATAAAGGAAAGTCAAAACTGTATTCTAATCCTACGTCACCCGCAACAAAAACAAAAGTTTCGTCATAGTCGCTATTATCATTATAATAATTATCATAACTATAAGACCCTAGTCCTCCACCAGCACCTGCGTACCAGTTAAATCCACCTTCTATATTCCATATCCATTGGTATAAACCAGCTAATTTAAATCCATCATACTCATTACCACTTCTCCAACCCAAATCAGCTTCTAATCTATTATTACCTCCTAATGCACGTTGGTAAGAGATTTCAGTACCAAATCCATCACTATCTCCTAAACGAAGTCCAATTGCATTGTCAGCAATTTCTTGAGCACTTGATAATCCTATAAATCCAATGGTAAATAATCCTAATAAAAATAATTTCTTCATAATAATTTTACAGTTTAAATTCATAATTTTAGCATCTTGTTTAATACTAATCTTCATAACGTCAAAATTAAATCTAAATTGACTGATTGACCATTTTTTTAAGACAAATTTATAACTCGTTTCGATCGATTATTAACCCTTATGAAAAATGAAATGCGCTTAGAGTTTCAAACTTTAAAATCAAAATTAAAAGGAGAATTACATACTGATGATTTAATGCAAAAGTTATATGCAACGGACGCTTCGGTATATAGAAAACTTCCTTTGGCAGTAGCTTTACCAAAAGACAATAATGATATTAAATTATTGATTGCTTTTGCAAATGACAATAAAACATCTTTAATTCCTAGAACAGCAGGTACATCTTTAGCGGGTCAGTGTGTTGGTGAGGGGATTGTAGTAGATGTTTCTAAACATTTTACCAGAATTTTAGATATTAATGAAAAAGCACGGACAGTAACCGTACAACCAGGTGTCGTTAGAGACGAACTTAATAATTATTTAAAACCCTTTGGCTTATTTTTTGGGCCAAATACATCCACTTCTAATCGTTGTATGATTGGTGGAATGGTTGGTAACAACTCTTCTGGAACGACCTCTATTCAATATGGAGTAACTCGTGAAAAAGTTATCAATCTAAAAACTATTTTAAGTGATGGAAGTGATGCTGAATTTTCAAATTTATCTAAGGAAGCGTTTCAAGAGAAATTAAAATTAGATAATCTTGAAGGCGCTATTTATAACAAGATCTATAACGAGTTAAAATCAGAAATTGTTCAGAAGCAAATTCAAGATAATTTCCCTAAGCCAGAAATACACCGAAGAAATACAGGTTATGCTATTGATGAATTGATAAAATCGTCAGCTTTATCCAATTCAGACGTAGATTTTAATATGTGTCAATTATTGTCTGGTAGTGAAGGAACATTAGCTTTTACAACAGAAATCACATTACAATTAGATGTGTTGCCACCAACAGAAAGTGCTATAATAGCTTTACATTTTGAAAGTATAGCTAACTGTTTAAAGTCTGTAGCAACTGTAATGCAATATAATTTGCATACGTGTGAGATGATGGATCATACCATTTTAAATCTTACAAAACACAATAAAACACAGCAAGAAAACCGAAAATTTGTAGAAGGTGAACCTGCTGCTATTTTAATGTGTGAATTAAAAGCAGATACAGAAGCGCAATTACATAAGGATATTGAACAATTTTTAATTGCAGTAAACACACTTCAATTATCTTATGCGGCGCCAATTTTAAAAGGGGAAGATATTGATAAAGCTGTAGAATTACGAAAAGCTGGTTTAGGATTGTTAGGAAATATTATAGGCGATAAAAAAGCGGTAGCTTGTATTGAGGATACGGCCGTGGCTGTTGAAGATTTAGATGCTTATATTTCTGAGTTTACAGCATTAATGAAGTCTTATCACCAAAACGCGGTGTATTATGCTCATGCAGGAGCAGGGGAGTTGCATTTAAGACCAATACTAGATTTAAAACAGAAAGAGGATGTTGTTTTATTTCGAAAAATAACAACTGATGTTGCTCAATTAGTAAAGAAATATAAAGGATCAATGTCTGGTGAGCATGGTGATGGTATAGTGAGAGCAGAGTTTATACCAATTATGATTGGGGATGCAAATTATGCCATTGTAAAACGAATTAAATTAGCTTTTGATGCTAATAATATTTTTAATCCTGGTAAAATTGTAGATGCTTATCCTATGGATAAAAATTTACGTTATGAAGTAGGGAGAAAAGAACCTGAAATTGAAACTTTACTCGACTTTTCGGAATCTCAAGGAATTTTACGTGCAGCAGAAAAATGTAATGGATCTGGTGATTGTAGAAAATTACCTGAGTTTGGAGGTGTTATGTGTCCGAGTTATAGAGCCACAAGAAACGAAAAGGATACTACTAGAGGTCGTGCTAATACATTGAGAGAATTCTTAACCAATTCCGAAAAAGCCAATCGCTTTGATCATAAAGAGTTAAAAGAAGTTTTCGATTTATGCTTAAGTTGTAAAGCCTGTAAAAGTGAATGTCCAAGTAGTGTAGATATTGCTAGTTTAAAAGCAGAGTTTCAATACCAATATCAGAAAGTAAATGGCGTACCAATGCGTACAAAACTATTTGCCTTTAATAATAAAATTAATGGTTTTGCAAGTATTGTTCCTGGTATCACCAATTTTATGTTTACTAATAGTTTTACAAGTTCTATAATTAAATCTGTAGGCGGAATTGCTAAAGAACGAAGCTTACCTTTAATATCATATAAGAGTTTAGAAAAAGAGTTTAAAAGCTTTTGTAGTCCGAAATTTGAAAGCAGATATATCAAA
This sequence comes from Winogradskyella sp. HaHa_3_26, assembly GCF_019278425.1. Taxonomy (NCBI): domain Bacteria; kingdom Pseudomonadati; phylum Bacteroidota; class Flavobacteriia; order Flavobacteriales; family Flavobacteriaceae; genus Winogradskyella; species Winogradskyella sp. HaHa_3_26. The sequence continues at coordinate 3,897,039 of NZ_CP058981.1, forward strand.
GAAATATATGTGTTTAATGATGAGTTTACTAATCATCTAGATACTGAAATAGGAGTAGATGCCATTTCACTTTTAACAACCTTAAATTATAAAGTAAACCTTATTTCTCATTCAGAATCTGGTCGTGCTATGTTATCTAAAGGTTTAGTGAAAGATGCCAAGAAAATGGCTAATAAAAATATTTCGCATTTTAAAGATTTAATATCAGAAAACACCCCTTTAATAGGAATAGAACCTTCAGCTATATTAACGTTTAAAGATGAGTATCTTAAGTTAGCGGATGATAAAGAAGCAGCAAAATCTATCGCAAAGCATACGTTTATTATAGAAGAATTTATTCAGCAAGAAATTACGTTAGGACATATTACTTCAGATCAATTTACTAAAGAAGCCAAGACTATTAAATTTCATGGTCATTGCCATCAAAAAGCATTAGCCAATCAGAAATCTAGTTTTGATGTTTTAAACCTTCCTACAAATTATAAAGTCACAGTTATACCTAGTGGTTGTTGTGGTATGGCAGGAAGTTTTGGGTACGAAAAAGAGCACTACGATGTGAGTATGCAAATAGGTGAGCAAACGTTATTTCCTGCGATTAGAAAAGCTTCAGAAGATACTATGATTTCAGCAAATGGAACAAGTTGTAGACATCAAATTAAAGATGGAACAGGTAGAAAAGCAAAACATCCAATTACAATATTAAAGGAAGCATTACTTTAATTTTTTCTTTCTTTTAGGTTGCTCAACAATGGTAATAGCCGCAATGAGATCTTGTGTGTTCATCTCTTTAATGTCTTCATCGGCAAAAAAAGGACTTAATTTATCATTATTATAGTTGTAAATTTTCCAGCGTTTGAATTGGTATTCTAGCGCTGTAAAATTTTCAACCCAATCACCAGAGTTTAAGTAAGTTGTTTTTCCTAATTTATTCTCTTTTCTAATCATTTTAGGTTGATGTATGTGTCCGCAAATCACATAATCATAACCATTTTTAATAGCTAAATCGGTGGCAACTTCTTCAAAATCGTTAATATATTTGATAGCACCTTTAACACTGTTTTTTATTTTTTTAGATAAAGAATAACGTTCTCTACCCATTTTTAGCAAACACCAATTAACACAGCCATTAATTAAGATTAAAAAATCGTAACCCCAACCACCAAGTTTTGCTAACCATTTTGCATTCTGAATAGAGATATCAAACACGTCACCATGAAAAAACCATGCTTTTTTACCATCTAAGTCTAAGACTAACTTATTAACGATAGATATGTTTCCGATTTCGGTATCAGTGAATTTTCGAAGCATTTCATCATGATTCCCTGTGATATAAACGACTTCAACACCATTTGCAGCAAAATCCATGATTTTTTTTATGACACTTAAATGTGATTTTGGGAAGTAACGTTTTTTAAATTGCCAGATATCAATAATATCCCCATTTAAAATTAGTTTTTTAGGTTCAATACTATTCAGGTAAGTTAAAAGTTGTTTTGCTTGGCACCCAAAGGTACCCAAGTGTACATCAGAGATAACGGCTATTTCAACTTTTCGTTTTAAATTCACAATGTGTTTTTTGAATATATTACAAAGAACAAGGTTTTTAGTTAATTGACTGTAAACCAATGATTAATTTACTATAAGCAAATTGTTACTATTTTGTTATGAAAAATAAGTAAGTTAAAAACCATGTTAACATTGAAATAACACAGTAAAAAGCACTTTTCAATTTTTGTTTCTGTCTTAGAACATTTACATTAGCGTAAAATTATATTGTAATGGCAGGAAATTCATTCGGAAAGTTATTCAAACTCACCACATTTGGCGAGTCTCACGGCGTAGCAATAGGTGGTGTTATAGACGGTTGTCCATCTGGAATTGAACTAGATTTTGAAGCAATTCAGAATGAGTTAAATCGTCGTAAGCCTGGTCAGTCTAAAATAGTTACACAACGAAAAGAACCCGATACTGTAGAGTTTTATTCAGGTGTTTTTGAGGGTGTTACTACCGGAACGCCTATAGGTTTTGTAATTCATAATACCAATCAAAAATCTAAAGATTACTCGCATATTAAAGATGTATATCGTCCTAGTCATGCAGATTATACTTACGAAAAAAAGTATGGAGTAAGAGATTATAGAGGAGGAGGACGTAGTTCTGCTCGAGAAACAGCTTCTAGAGTTGTTGCCGGTGCTATTGCAAAACAATTTATAGCATCAATTAAAATAAACGCATTTACGTCTTCTGTAGGAGAAATTTTTATAGATAAACCTTATCAGGCTCTAGATTTTAGTAAAACAGAATCTAACGCTATTCGTTGTCCAGATGAAGCTACTGCAGAGAAAATGATTACTAAAGTAGAAGAAATTAAAAAATTAGGAGACACCATAGGAGGGACAATTACTTGTGTTATACAAAACGTCCCTGTTGGATTAGGTGAACCTGTTTTTGATAAATTGCATGCCGAATTAGGAAAAGCCATGTTGTCCATCAATGCCGTTAAAGGTTTTGAATATGGTAGTGGTTTCTGTGGTGCAAAAATGACAGGAAGTGAGCATAACGATTTATTTAATAAAGACGGAAGTACAATAACTAATTTATCTGGAGGTATACAAGGAGGTATTAGTAATGGTATGGATATTTACTTTAGAGTCGCTTTTAAACCTGTTGCTACCGTAATTCAGAAACAAGATGCATTAAATAGTGCCGGAGAAATTGTAGAAATGCAAGGAAAAGGCAGACACGATCCTTGTGTTGTGCCAAGAGCGGTACCAATTGTAGAGGCTATGGCTGCTTTGGTTATTGCAGACAATATACTTTTACGTAGACAAGAGTCTAGAGATTGGTAAATTAAAAATTAAAGTGTGTTACTTTTTATCAAGTTGAATAGATATCACATTAAACCCTAATAAATATTGAAGAAATTCCTATTTTAAGAGGAATATAGCTTATGAAAAAACTAGCATTACACTGGAAGATTATAATAGGAATGGTTTTAGGAATCATTTGGGCTTTAATTTCAAGCACAATGGGATGGAGCCAATTTACTATTAATTGGATCGATCCATTCGGAACTATTTTTATTAATTTATTAAAGTTGATTGCTGTTCCGCTAGTTTTATTTTCTATAATAGGAGGTGTTGCTAATATTGGTGATCCTAAAAGTTTAGGCCGCATGGGAGGAAAAACTTTAGGGATATATCTAGTAACCACAATTATGGCTATTTCATTAGGACTAGTACTCGTAAACTTAGTTAAACCAGGAGAACTTATAGATGAACAAAGCCGAATAGACAATCGTATCAGTTACGAAATTTGGGCTTCTAATGAAGGACATGTAATTAAAGATGGGATTAACTATCTTCAAAAACCAGAATTTTTTGAACGTGCCCAAGAAATTTCAGAATTATCAAAAAGTCAATTAAAAGATGCGGCTGTCTCAGATAAAATGAAAACAGTTAAAACGCGTAAAGATGCTACTCCATTACAAGCTTTAGTAGATATTGTTCCTAGTAACTTTTTTCAATCGTTATCTAATAACGGTAGAATGCTTCAAATTATATTTTTTGCCATTTTCTTTGGGGTCTGTTTATTATTTGTGCCTTCAGAAAAGGCATCACCTGTACTAAATTTTGTAAATGGTGTTAATGAAGTTTTTCTTAAAATGGTGGATATTGTTATGCAAGGTGCACCATTTTTTGTGTTTGCTTTATTAGCAGGTGTGGTTAGTAAAATGGCTGGAGATGATATTGGTAAAGTTGTAGAGATTTTTAAAGGATTAAGTTGGTATTCTTTAACGGTTTTAGTCGGATTACTTTTAATGATATTTGTAATTTATCCAACGATTTTAAAGATCTTCGTGAAGAAAATTCCTTATAAAGGCTTTTTTAAAGCGATGAGTCCTGCACAAACCTTAGCTTTTTCTACATCAAGTAGTGCAGCTACACTTCCTGTTACTATGGAATGTGTAGAAGAAAATTTAGGAGTCGATAAAAAAATAAGCAGTTTTGTATTGCCAATTGGAGCAACTGTAAATATGGATGGTACAAGTCTTTATCAAGCCGTTGCTGTTATCTTTTTAGCACAAATGCACATGATAGATTTAACAATAGCACAGCAAATTACGGTTGTTTTAACAGCAACTTTAGCTTCTGTTGGATCTGCAGCTGTACCAAGTGCAGGTTTAGTGATGTTGATTATTGTATTGAGTTCTGTAGGATTAAATCCGGCTTGGATTGCTATAATTTTTCCTGTAGATAGAATCTTAGACATGTTTAGAACTGTTGTAAATGTTACCGGAGATGCTGCTGTTTGTTCTATCATTGCTGATGGAGAAGATATGTTAGACTATAAGGAACACGAAAACCCTTCTGAAACTTTTGACTTAGATTCTTAATTTACATGACGTTAAATTAAAAATTATTTTTAAATTTATAACAATCAAATAAAAAGCATAAATGAAACTTGATTTAGTACGTAGTATTCAATCTAATATTTTTAATAAATAAGACATTGAAAACAATCGATATAAGTTCTAACGTAGTTTCTGTAGAGTGGCTTAATAATCACATTAATTCTTCTAACTTAATTGTGTTAGATGCTACAATTAATAAAGTGATCGATACTAATTCAACCCGTATACAAAATGCTAGATTTTTTGATATCAAAAAGAAATTTAGCGATATTTCGGCACCTTTTCCAAGCACATTACCTTCAAAAGAACAATTTGAAAAAGAAGCCCAGTTATTAGGTATAAATTCTGAATCTGCTATTGTTGTTTACGATGACAAAGGGATATATTCAAGTGCAAGAGTTTGGTGGCTATTTAAAGTTTTTGGCTTTGAAAATATTGCTGTTTTAAATGGTGGATTACCAGAATGGCAACTTCAAGATTTTCAAATTGAGAATTATAACAATCAAAATTATAAACTAGGTAATTTTAAAGCTGTTTTTCATGGTGATTTAATGACTAATTTTGAAGGTATTAAAGCCTTTCAAAAAGATTCTGATGCATTAATTGTTGATGCGAGATCGGAAGCGCGTTTTAATTGTGAGGTAGACGAACCTAAGGAAGGATTAAGGCGTGGAACGATTCCTAATTCAAAAAATATACCTTACACACTATTATTAAATGGTTATAAATTACGACCAAAGGAAGAACTCTCAAAAATATTTAATATTTTAGTCGAAGAACAAAGTCCTTTAGTCTTTAGTTGTGGATCTGGTATTACCGCTTGTATTTTAGCATTAGCAGCCACAATTTGTGATTATAAACAATTAATTGTCTATGATGGATCATGGACCGAATATGGAAGTTTAACATAAATATAAAATGAACAGAATAGATTGGACAAGAGACGAACTCGTCGCTTACATTTTGCTTTTCGCTGCGAATGCAGACTTTAAAGAGTCTGAAGTAGAGCGTAAATTAATTATCTCTAAAGTTGATAAGGAATCATTTAAAGAAATTCACGAAGAGTTTGAAGATGATAATGATTATCAAAGTATTAAGAAAATTACAGCTAGTTTAGAACAACACCTCTATACTAAAGAAGATATCGACTTACTTTTAGAAGATATAAAGGCAATTTTCTTTGCCGATGGTGATTTTGATATTACAGAGCAAAATATGCTTATGTGTCTTACACATTTATTTAAAAAGGCATAAAGCCTCAAGTCATAAAATGTAGTTATGTATAATTTAGAAGGGTAATCTTTATAAGTTATATGCAAATATTGTAATATATGATTTCATTATAAAGAAGCTTTATTACTTTATTGTGAAACCAATTCTATATAAAATAACAGAGCGTATCGTAAAACATTTTACGGTACGCTCTGCTTAATTATAATCAAAAACCTAATAGTAATTGATTGTGTTTTTTATTTCTAAAATAGAAATTACAATTTAAAACTTACAATACCACAATCCATTTCAAATATCTGACCAGACTGAGAAGCTGATTTATCGGATAATAAAAATGCTGCCATATCTGCAACTTCTTCTGGTTGTAAATACTTTTTTAAAGGATGGCGTTCGTTCATGTTTTCAATCATGCGCTCATTCCTTAAAAGTTTAGAAGCTAATTCTGTATTCGTTACAGTAGGAGCAATGGCATTAACTCTTATCGTTGGTGCTAATTCTGCTCCTAAGGATTTTGTTAGACCTTCAACGGCTGATTTTGATGCTGCTACACTAGCGTGAAAAGGCATTCCTAATTTTGTGGCTACCGTACTAAAAAGTACAATAGACGGTTTGGTTCCTTTCTTTAAAGCAGGTATATATTTTTGAATTGCTTTTACAGCGCCTATAACATTGATTTCAAAGTCATCTCTAAAATCATCTATACTTAGTCTATTAATTGGTTTAAGATTGATGCTGCCTGGGCAGTATACTAAACCATCTGCTTCTTCAATATCGAGTAATTCATCTGTTAAAATATTACAATTGTAATGTTTTAAATTAGGATGAGACTCTTCGGGTTCTGTTCTACTGATGTTTACAATTTCATCATAAAAAGAAAGCAAAGATGTAACAATTGCTTTGCCTATACCTTTGCTTCCTCCAATAACTATTAATCTCTTCATCTTGTATATTAAGATGTAGCTGTTAAAGGTCTACCTTTTAATCTTTTTTCTATTTTTTGTTTAATAACGGTCAAACGCTTCATGATATCCATAAGTTTAGCGTCCTTTTCTTTTTTATATAATTCGTTGACTTCTAATATTAAATCTTTAGCTTCTCTAGCTGCTAATATTCTGTCACTTGTTGTTTTAAATGAAAATTTTCTGTTTTCAAATTCTAAAGCCTTTTCTACTGTTTCCATAGCTTAATTTTTTAAATAGTTTTGTAATTCGACGATTTTTGAAGCGGTATTAAATTCGCCTCCATAATAAGTAGTTACTGTGGTAGAAGCATCATCTTTAACTCCTCTAGAAGAAACACACAAGTGTTTAGCATCTATTATAACAGCAACATTTTCGGTTTCTAAAACCGTTTTTAGTTCATTTGCAATCTGGTTTGTTAAACGTTCTTGAACTTGAGGACGTTCAGCATAATATTGTACGATTCGGTTTAATTTAGAAAGTCCAATAACTTTCCCCGAAGATTTATAAGCAATATGTGCTTTTCCTATAATTGGAACAAAATGATGCTCACAATTAGAGTATAAGGTAATATTTTTTTCTATTACCATTTGATTATATTGATATTTATTTTCAAAAAGGGTTACTTCTGGCTTATTTTTAGGGTCTAATCCTGAAAATATTTCCTCAACATACATTTTTGCAACACGGTCTGGTGTTCCTTTTAGTGAATCATCTTTAAGATCTAAACCTAAAACGTCCATTATTTCTGAAAATAATATAGAGATACGGTTTTTCTTTTCTTCTTTAGACATTTCAAAAGCATTAGGCTTCATTGGTGTGTCTAAATTGGTGAACATATGATCGTCTCCAATAGCTTCCGTAGAGAAACCATTAAAAGGACTTTCCTGTGTTTTTGAAGTTGTATTTGTATTCATAAAATCTTTTTAATGTGCTGTCTTTAAGTACTCCAGACTTAAATCAAAGCACGAATTATCGTTTTGAAATAGAGTTATTTGTTATTGTTTTTTGACGCGAACACTTAAATCTGCCTTTGTCAAACGTTCTTTTTTTAATATGTTTAGTAGATCTTCCTTGCACGCGTTTTCGCCACATTCTAAAACTACTTGGTTTTAACTCTTTTCTCATTAAGTTAATGACTTCTTGTTCTTTCAAATTAAATTGAAAGGTAATGGCTTCAAAAGGGGTTCTGTCTTCCCATGCCATTTCTATAATTCGGTCTACAGCTCTAAGGTCTAAATTCATATTCCGTTGGGCATTTCATATTCTGAATCATAATCAATTTTTAGATCCATTAATTTTTTAAAAAACGTTTTGTTTTCTTTAAATGTAATATTGTTTCTAAAATGTACAAAACGGCCTTGTGCATGAATGCTAGAGCCATTTGTTTTATAAATTACTAACTGATAAAAAGGAATAATCCATGTAAAATTATTTAATCCTTTATTTATCATTATTAGGATTCCCTTAGGTCTTAACTCAATATTTCCATAATTAGTATCTGACACTTTGTTCATTAACGACATCATATTTGGACTGACATTGTCAATAATCATGCGTTTAGAGCCTATACCCCTTAATCTCAACTTCTGTACCAAACTAAAAGGTCTGCCAATTAAGTCAGATATTATAGTTTTGTGCTCTGCGTTATAATGTGTTGTGTTTAATATCATATCTACTCAAATATACAAAATGTTTAACTTATGTTTTAAAAGGCTAAACAAAAATTAACACTTAATTATGAATAATGATAGATGCAATAAATTTGAAATAATTTGTTTAATTTTTTTAAACTGTTCTTTAAGTTTTATTAGTCGTTTTAACTTTCTTATGCTTTCATATATTATTATAAGTATTTCTATTTTAAAAGAGCACAAGTTTTACATTTACTTTCTTTTCAAAGATTATAATAGGTTTAAAAACTGTTCTGCATTTTTAAAGTGTTCTTCTTTTTTGTTTTGCTTCATTTTATCAAAAGTTCCAATAAGCATCTCTAATCTAGGATTACTTAAAAAGAAATCTCTGTGTTTATCCATAAATGTCCAGAATAAACCATCCCATATAGGTTGCCAATCTCCTTTAGAATAATTACTCATTTTTAAGATGTAATTACTACTGCTTATATATGGTTTTGTAGACATTAAGCCTCCATCAGCAAAAAGACTCATACCATACACATTTGGTACCATCACCCAATCATAAGCATCTATAAAGAGTTCCATAAACCATTTGTAAACCTCATCTGGATCGAATTCACAGAGTACCATAAAATTTCCAAGAAGCATTAAACGCTCTATATGGTGTGCATAGCCTGTTTTTAATATTTTTTTAATTACGTCATCAATTGGTGGAATTCCTGTTGTACCATCATAGAAAGATTTTGGAATTTTTTTATTGAATTTCCAGAAGTTTTTATTGCGCTCTTCAGTGCCTTTTACCTCATAAACGCCTCTAATAAATTCTCGCCATCCTAATATTTGTCTCACAAACCCTTCTGTAGAATTCAAGGGGGTGTTATTCGATTTAGCATATGCAATAGCTTCATCAATAACTTGTTTAGGATTTAATAGACCAACATTAATTAAAGGGGAAAGTAAACTGTGATTTAAAAAATGTTCTTCTTTTACAATAGCATCTTCATAGATGCCAAATTCATGAAATCGTTGTTCTAAAAATTGTTGAAACCAAGCTTCTGAAGTTTCAAAATCGATTGGATAAATAGAAAAATCGGTGAATTTACCATAATGATCACTAAAATTTGAATTAACATAGTTTGTTGCTTCGGCATGAAAATCTGATGTATCCGCAAACTGAATACTCGGAGGTGTTTTGTCCTTTGGGTATTTCTTTCTGTTGTCAGCATCGTAAGACCATTTTCCGCCTTCAGGTTCATCAGAAACCATTAGAACGTGATGTTTTTTACGTTGTTGCTTATAAAAAGAGGTTTGAAAGAGTTTCTTTTTTGAAGCTTTAAAAAAAGTGTTTAAGTCTTCTTTTGAATTTATAAATAACGGATTAGTATACCATATAACGTTTATATTAATTGTAGCAGAATCAATTCGTTTTTGAAGCCAATTATCTGTAGGATCAATAATATGAAGTTTTGTAATGCCTTCCTTAATCAATTCTGGAATTAGTTTTCTAATATCACATAAATAGGAAATGGCTTCGATATAATTTACAGTTTTCCCCTTAGATTTTAAATAGGAAGCATAGGCTTTCATTGTAGCACGATGAAAAGCAATTTTCTGCTTATGGAACTTATAGTGTTTAAAGAATAGAAATTCTTCAACAAGATAAATTTCATAATCTAAATCTAGAATCTCTGAAGACTTAAATAGTTGATGAGGAAAGATAATTGTAGCTTCTTTATTCTTCAATTTTATAAGTTTTAGTTTCTAATTACATCTAATAAATTTCTATGAAATGAGAGTCTCAAAGATTATAAGTTCAGATAATATCAAAGAGATTTAGTTTTTTGTTTTCGACATTTATCACTGCAATACTTTACAGTTTCCCAGCTCTTTTCCTATTTTTTTCGCCATGTAAAAGGACGTTCACAAACAGGACAGATTTTAATGGGAAGATTTACTTTCTTTACCGTTTTCATTTTTCAACCAAAGCGTTAATCATTCCTTTAAAAACAAAGGCATGAAAAGGTAACACAGAATACCAATATAATCTGCCCCAAACTCCTTTTGGTCTAAATACAGCACGCTGGTACAGCTGACCTTTTTCAATTTTAAACTCTAACCAAGCTTCACCTGGTAATCGCATTTCAGCAAATAATAACAAACGTTTTTCTTTTTTGTCAGCGAGTAAAACACGCCAAAAATCTAAGGGATCACCTGCTTCTAAATCAGTATCGTGCGTTCTACCACGTCTTAAACCAACACCTCCAAAAAGCTTATCCATATAGCCTCTCAGTTTCCATAATTTATTAAAACTATACCAACCATTTTTACCGCCAATGCTCCAAATTTTCTCTAATGTATAGGCTTCATCTATAACAGCTCTTTGTCTTGTGTCTTTAAAACAACCGAATTGTGGTAACTCTATATGTTTAGAAAGTTGGTCTTTAAACCTTCCGCTACTTACGGCATCTTTCCAGCTAGAAATAACGGCATTTTGTTCTGTTTTTTGAAATGCTAAATCTACAGCGGTTTTATAATCCATAGGTTCAATACCAATAACGTCATTAATGTTACTAGGTCTTCCTATGACTTCAACCTTCATACTATCAACTAATGCGGCTGCTAATTGAAACGAAGTAGAGGTTACAAAATATAACCAGTAGGACGATAGCTTTGGTGTTAACACAGGAAGCGTTACGATGTAGCGTTTTAAATCCCTTACTTCAGCAAATTGAAGTAACATTTCTTTGTAAGTTAGAATTTCTGGTCCAAAAATATCATAAGCATTGTTGTACAATTCTTTTTTACCTAAACCACCAGATAAAAAAGCAAGCACGTCTCTAACGGCTAGGGGTTGTGTCTTTGTGTTTAACCATTTTGGGGTAATCATAAATGGTAATTTTTCTACAATATCTCTTATAATTTCGAAAGAAGCACTTCCGCTACCCACAATAATTCCTGCTCTAAATGTTGTTAAAGCATAATGATTAGACTTTAGAGTTTCTTCAACTAAAAGTCTTGATTTTAAATGTTTAGAAAGTGTTTCTGCATTGACGATTCCGCTTAAATAAATGACTTGTTCGCATTCTGTTTTTGAAACTAAATCTTTAAAATTAGAAGCACAACGCTCTTCTAAACTTTCAAAATCGTTAGAAGATGTTGCCATTGAATGAATAAGATAGTAGGCAGCATCGATATCTTTAGGAATTTGAGCATTTTCTGGTTTCAAAAAATCTACTTTTACAAAGGAACAATTAGAATGCTCTTCTAGTTCATCCGGAATTCGATTAAGGTCGCGAACGCAACAAACTAATTCGTGATTTTGCTCTAATAATTGTAAGGCAAGTCGTTTAGCAATATAACCTGTTGTACCTGTAATAAGAATTTTCATAAACCATCGATGTTTTTAAATCTAGCTTTTAGGACGTTGATAGTCTAATCGCGTTTTTAACTTTGGTATGCTGTAACCGTCTAAACCATTTATAGCTGCTATTTTAGCTTTGGCTAAGTTAATAAAACCATCGTTTTCTATCAGATTATCAGTAACATATATTTTTTTAATGGCACCAATAATCAAAATTGTATTATTTGCTTTAATAGGATACTCTTCAACATATTCCATGGCTAATTGCAGTGGTGCACCTTTAACAAAAGGGGCAAAAAAATCACCTTTATATTCTTCTTCTAAATTGGTAACATCAAATTCTGAAATTTCACCATCATATTTAGTAGAAGTATGGTGTGCGTCTTCTAAAATAGCTTCAAAAATTGGGTTGATTGTATAACAACCTGTTGTTTTTAAGTTATGATACGTATTGCGCGTCACTGTTGTTGGTCTCATAAAGAAGCCTAACAACGCAGGATCTGACCCCACATGGGTTACGGAACTAAATACAGCAACATTGGAAATTTCATCTTCACTTTTAGTTCCAATTAGATTGGCAGACTTGTATCCAGAACAACTGTTTATAAGGTTTATTTTATATAAATGTTCTAGTTTGTCAATGTCTTCTTTAGAAAATTCTGCCACTTATAGATTTTTGAAGTTATTGATTTTTACGTTTTCAGCTTTAAGATCAAACATTAAATTATAAAGTCCGAAAAAGGTTCTATTGATATAAATAAAGTGGGTAGAACCTCTATTTCCATTCATATTTTTAAGCTCAGTACTTTTTGAATAGCGTTGTCCCATTTCTGAAATCTGATTAAAGAAATCCGAACTTGAAAAATCAAATTCTTCAACATGAAATGGTTTAGTAAATAAACTTAATAACTCATGAAACATCGCGGTAAAGAAGGTGATTTCTTCTTCAGAATCATCTTTTCGTAATATTTCAAGTTCATAAAGTTTTTCTGTAAACAATTTAGGATTCTGAATACATTCTGGTTCCGCTAATTCAAAATAAGGAATATAGAAGTCTTCCGGAATGGTTTTCATACAACCAAAATCTAAAGCAATTAAGTCTGCGCTATCTGAAATTAAAAAATTACCAGGATGCGGATCTGCATGTACTTTTCTTAGATTGTGAATTTGAAACATGTAAAAATCCCATAAAGCTTGTCCTAATTTGTTAGACTTTTCTTGGTCTGTATTATGTGCTACAAATTCTGAAAGATGTTCCCCTTTCATATAATCCATAGTTATAATGCGCTCAGACGAAAATTCTTCGTAATACTCAGGAAATTTTAAATTCGGAATGTGTTTACAAGCCTCAGCAATTTCTTTACTCTGGGCAATTTCTAAGATGTAATTAGTTTCTTCTGTAAGTTTATTTTCAACTTCTTTGAAGTACTTATCAGAATCTTTTCCTTTAATATTAAACATTTTAATAGCAATAGGTTTTACTAAAGCCAAATCAGAAGCAATACTTTCTGCAACTCCAGGATATTGAATTTTCACAGCAAGTTTTTTCCCATCCTTTTCTGCCATATGGACTTGTCCGATACTGGCAGCGTTTACTGAAGTTGCGTTAAAAGTATCAAATATATCTTCGGGATGTTTTCCGAAATATTTTTTAAATGTTTTTATAACTAATGGTGGTGATAATGGTGGCACAGAAAACTGAGATAAAGAAAATTTTTCTACATAGGCCTGTGGCAATATGCTTTTCTCCATGCTTAGCATCTGTGCAACTTTAAGTGCACTTCCTTTTAATGTTTTAAGACTATCATAGATGTCTTCTGCATTATTTTTATTGAGGCGATTTTTAGCATCTTCTTCAGAATTTACCATTTTATCTCCATAATATTTCAAGTAGTTAACTCCAACTTTTGCTCCTGTAGAAACAAGTTTAGAGGCTCTTGATATTTTTGAAATCGGAATACTGTCTAATGTTTTCATCCTAATTAGTTTTTGTGGATTTTTTCTTTGTATAAAAATTTACCAAAATCAATTAGGCTTTTAATAGGTGTAGTATCTATTAAATCGAAACTAGCGGTTACCGATTTTTCTATAAAAATGTCTGTTTTTTCAAAAGAAGTAGAGGTGTCGTCTAACCAGAATTTAATAGTTATCAACAATTGAAACCATGCAGATTCTTTAAGTGTTTTGTCCTTAATTTTCTCTAATTTTTCTTGTTTAAGATCTAACGTCTTAATATCTAAAGACGTAATGTATTTGTTAAAGCTATGTCTTAAATGTGTAAGTTGTTTTAAAGACTTAAACGGCTGTTTTTCTTTATTTAAAGCGTAAACCACATAACTTCTGTTAGCGGTTAAAACTTCGAAAAAAGTAAAATAAAAACTTAGTAATTTATTGCGGGCATCGAAAGATTGATACTCTTCGCTTTGTTCTAAAACATGTATTGCATTGCTAAAGAAAATTTCGAATATAGATTGCTCTAAAGCTTCAAACGAACTAAAGAATTCGTAGAATGTCTGCTCTTCAAAATTATTGTCTTTAGCAAATGCGTATACTGTTTTTGGATTATGATTGTGAGTTAACACGTAATCCATATAAAATGATATTAAATCAGCTTGCTTAATGTTCTTCTTTTTTGCCATTGTACTTTATTTACAATGTAAAGATAAATAATGTTTAACTATTTTTGATTAAAGTTAAACAAAGTTTAACATATTGAAAAAGAACATTTTTAAACTAAGCCTTTTTAGGTAAATAATACTTTTTACGTAACCAAAAGGAAACACGAACTAAAAGTATAAGTGCTGGTACTTCTACTAATGGACCAACCACGCCAGTAAAGGCCTGACCAGAGTTTAAACCAAATACTGCAATGGCAACAGCAATAGCTAATTCAAAGTTATTACCCGCTGCTGTAAATGCAATTGCTGCATTTTTGTCATAAGTTGCTCCCATAGCTTTACTGACAAAAAAGCCAATAAGAAACATTAAAGAGAAATAAATAAGCATTGGTACGGCAATAATTAAAACATCCATTGGGATTTCTACAATCATTTCACCTTTAAGAGAGAACATTACAACAATTGTAAATAGTAAGGCAATTAATGTCATTGGTGAAATTGTCGGAATAAATTTCTTAGTATACCATTCTTCACCTTTAAGTTTTACTAAAATAACACGAGAAAGAATTCCTAATAAAAATGGAATACCTAAATAAATAGCCACGCTCTCAGCAATTGTTCCTATCGAAATATCAACTATAGCACCTTCAAAACCAAAATAGGGTGGAAGTACGGTAATAAATAGGTAGGCATAAAAACTATAAGCAAATACCTGAAAAATACTGTTTAGAGCAACTAAACCAGCACCGTATTCGCTACTTCCTTCAGCTAAATCATTCCAAACTAAAACCATGGCAATACAACGGGCTAAACCAATTAAGATTAAACCTACCATATATTCAGGATAATCTTGTAAAAAGATAATCGCTAAAAAGAACATTAAAACGGGACCAACAATCCAGTTTAAAACTAAAGAAATGGATAAGACTTTTACGTCTTTAAAAACCTTTGGTAACAAAGCGTAATTCACTTTTGCTAAAGGCGGATACATCATTAAAATAAGTCCTATGGCAATAGGGATATTTGTAGATCCACTGCTGTAAGATTCAATATACGCAGGGAATTCGGGAATAAAATTGCCGATACCAACACCAACTAACATGGCGATAAATATCCATAACGTAAGGTAACTATCTAAAAAGCTTAATTTTTTTTTAATTGCACTCATAATAATTATTATTTAATATTAGAAAAGACATATTTCATTTCAGTAGCAATTTGAAGACTACGTTCATTATATTTCTCTAATTGTTGTGGTGTATTATCAAAGGCTTTTGGGTCTTCATATGTAATAGGAATACGTTTTTCAGCACCAGAAATAAACGGGCAACCTTTATCTGCACTAGAACAGGTCATAATAGCAGCAAACTCTGAAGTTGGGTTAAATTCTGAAGTAATCGTTTTTGAAAAACATATCACCGGATGTGAATTTTCTGCGTATTTAATACTGTAAACAGGATTGTTTCCTGTTGAAAGTGTATGCACTTCAAAACCTGTGTTTTCTAAAGTTTTAGCAGCAACAGGAAATAAAGCTGTAGCCTCTGTACCTGCAGAATAACAGAATACATTATTGATTTCGTAATATTTAGCAGCAACTTGTGCCCATACTTGAGACAAATGACTTCTGCGTGAATTGTGCGTGCAAATAAAATCTAAATTAACTGACTTTTTTGCTGCTACTTTACTTTGAATAAAGTCTACAAGTGGTTGCAAAATAGTTTTACGTTCAGCTGAAATAGAATCCATATCTAAGGCTTCTATTTGATTCTTTATATTTTGGTATAGCATGATATTTTCTAAAATTTAAGAATTAACAACATCCAGAGCCTGGTTCACAAGACGAAGCATCATTTTGTAAATTTGAAAATTTAAGTTTTGGTTTTTGCTCAGGAATGCCACATTTATCTTTTGCTAAACAATCTGTAAGCTTGCTAGTTAATAAAAAGTTTGTACCGTCAAAATCTAAACCGTATTTTCCAATAGTATCACTTTGGTATTCTACTTCGATTTCTAAGTCTTCAATGTTTAAGACCTTCTCAGAAAGCTCAATAATGCTTAATAATTTTTCAGGATGTAAGCGGTGATCATAATCATCTGCTTCCCATAATTGAAAGTTAGCGACGTTTTCAGACCTTACAGTTCCACCACAATCAATAAAGTTTTTGGTTATTTTACCGACTTCAGTAACATGAAAATGATTTGGAACTAAAGTTCCGTTTGGTAATTCAAACGCGATAGTTTCTAACGATCTTAATTTTGATTTAATTTCTGAAAGTTTCATATTTATATTTACTTTTTTAATTATTATTTAGCAACAATTGCCATTATCGTTTAAATCTTGATCCAGAAAAACATGCAATATGCTTTTCATTTTAGTCCAATTTTCTTTATTTATACAATAACAAACACTTGTGCCTTCAATATTTCCTTTAATAAGGCCTGTTTTTTTTAATTCCTTTAAATGTTGAGAAATTGTGGGTTGTGCTAGACCAATTTCATTAACAAGATCTCCGCAGATACAAGAATCTGTTTTAAATAAATATTGAAGAATTGCAATTCTTGCTGGATGACCAAAGACTTTAGCAATGCTAGAAATTTCATTTTGATCTGGTGAAAAAATTTCGGATTTAGTAACTCCCATAATTTTAATGTATTATTATATTGCAATATTACGATTAATGAGTGATATTACAATTATTAATGATTAAAAACTTGTATTAAATAATTGTTAATTGATTTTAAGGAATCCTTAACATATACATTTTTATGAAGTTGTAATTTTACGATTCATAAAACAACTATAACACAATTAAAAATGAAGAAATTAGTACTTTTTACATTTGCTTTAACTTTGATGTTTTCAGTGAATGCACAAATTGAAACTCCACAACCGAGTCCTTTTACTAAAATAGAGCAGAAGGTAGGTTTAACAGACATTACGTTAGAATATTCGCGTCCAAGCATGAATGGAAGAACCATTTTTGGCGATTTAGTACCTTACGGTAAAGTTTGGAGAGTTGGAGCAAATAAGAATACAATAATTACATTTAGTGATGCTGTAGTTGTTGGAGGTCAAGAATTAAAAGCAGGTGCTTACGCCATTTTTATTACACCTTCTAAAACATCTTGGGATGTTGTTTTTTACAGCGACACTAATAATTGGGGAACACCAAAAACAATTGAAGCTTCTAAAGTTGCTGCTAAAGTGACTATAGAGACAATGGAATTACCAATGAATGTTGAGACTTTTACAATTACTTTTGATAACCTTACTAGTGGTTCTGCTGAATTAGGTTTTATTTGGGAAAACACTATGGCTAACTTAAAATTTGAAGTACCAACAGATAAAACTGTTACTGCTGCTATTGAAAAAGTAATGTCAGGACCATCTGCTGGTGATTATTACGCTGCTGCTGTGTATAATTTAGGTGAAGGTAAAGATTTGGAAAAAGCAAAAGAATGGATGGATAAAGCAATGTCTATGACTAAAGATCCTAAATTTTATCAATTAAGAAAACAATCTTTATTATATGCTGCTTTAGGGGATAAAAAGAATGCTATTGCTGCAGCAAAAAAATCTTTAGCTAAATCGGAAGCTGCAGGAAATGCGGATTACGTAAAAATGAATAAAGATTCTTTAAAAGAATGGGGAGCTAAGTAATTATTTTTAGATTTCAGAATATATAATAAAAGCGCAACTGTATCAGTTGCGCTTTTTGTTTTTAATAATTTAAACCAATTAGCTGTCGAATAGTATCTAAAGTGCTAATGAGCTGTTTACTTTTATCAAAAGTCATAATGTCACTTTCAGTCTTGCCAGTTCTAATAAGTTGATTAAAATGCTCTATTTCATAGCTGTACCCAATTGTTTTACAATCAAAAGTTTTTGTTACCGAATTCCCTTCTTTGTCTGTTAATACAACAGTTGAAGGTTGATGAAAACGACCATTAATTTTAATCGTTCCGCGTTCACAGTGAAATAAAGCTTCGGTATTTGTTTGCGCTAATAATGTACTTTTTAAATTCGCTTTTGCATCTGAATAATTGAATACAACCTCACATTCTGAATCTGCTCCTGAATCGAAAAATTGTGCTTCTGCTTCAATAGAATCAGGTTTTCCTAAAGTTGATAAAGCCGCAAAAACAGGATAAATGCCGATATCTAATAAACTGCCGCCTCCTACAGATTTATCGAAAACTCTTGAGGTTTCGTTATATGTAGGATGAAAACCAAAATCAGCTTCAAGCGTAGTAAGATTTCCAAAATGTTTACTTTTAATTAACTCTAAAACATATTGATAATGTGGAAGAAAATGTGTCCACATGGCTTCCATTAATAAAGTCTTTTTTTGTTTTGAAAGCTGAATCATGGCTTCAACTTCTTCTAAATTCATTGCGAATGGCTTTTCGCATAACACAGGTTTTTGCTGATTTAAGCACAATATGGTATGCTCCTTATGAAAACTGTGTGGTGTGGCTATATAAATAGCATCAATATTAGGATCTAAAACTAAATCCTCATAACTACCATAAGCAATATTTGCGTTAAAATTTTCTTTAAAAGCTTCAGCCTTTTCTATATTTCGTGAAGCAATGGCATAAAAATTACAATTAGAAACTGTATTTAAGTCCGTAGCAAATTTAGTTGCAATTTTACCTGCACCTATTATTCCCCAATTAATGATTTTAGATTTCAATAGTCGTTTTTTTAGGTGTCATGATTTGTAATAGGTTAGCGATAAAAATAACAACAACACAGCCAAATAAATTGAGCCACAGATAAGGCATCCAATCAAAATACCAACCAATAACAACGATAGCTTGAGTTATTAATGCACCAACAAATACAGCATTTCCTTTAATGTATTTAAAGAAGAAAGCTAGTAAAAAGATACCTAAAACATTACCATAGAATATAGAACCTATAATATTTACAAGCTGAATTAAGTTTTCAGCCAAATCAGCAAAACATGCAATAATAATGGCTACGATTCCCCAACCTAAAGTAAACCACTTGGTCATTTTTACCATATGGTCATCGTCCTTTTCTTCTTTTGTATTTCTACCATACAAATCAATAGAGGTAATGGTTGCTAAAGCATTAATTTCTGAGGCCGTAGAAGACATCGCTGCCGATAAAATAACAGCTAATAACAAACCAATTAATCCCGTAGGCAATTGATTTAATATAAAGCGAATAAACATATAATCTCTATCATTGGTCTGCGTATCCTTTGCAGCATCTTTATAAAGTGAAGTTAGAGCTGCTGATTTTGCTAGGTAAACTTCACTTTTAGGATTCTTTTCTAAAGCTTTAACTTCAGAATTAAGAGAATTATATGCCGAAGTATATTCTGGGTCAATTGCTTTTTTTATTAAAAACTTAGACTCTAAACGGTATGTTTTTTCAATACTATCTAACTGAAATAAGTCTTTTTTAATACTTGAATCTTTTGTCTTGGATAGGGCTAAACTTAATTCCTGTTTTTTATTAAATAAAATGGTTTGTTTATCTTGAAGTGCTCTGTAGTCATCACCGTATTGGGAAGCCAAAACGGTTTCTGTAGATTTGTCTATAAAGTTTAAAGGAGAAGGACTAAATTGATAAAAGACAAATACCATAACACCAACTAATAAGATAAAAAACTGCATTGGTACCTTAAATAAGCCGTTGAAGAGTAAGCCCATTTGCATTTCTTTCATTGATTTACCCGAAAGATAGCGCTGTACTTGACTTTGGTCAGTTCCGAAATAAGAAAGCATTAAAAATGTACCACCAATTAAACCTGTCCAAACGGTATATCTATTCTCTAAATCGAATGAAAAATCTAAGATTTCCATTTTACCAGAAGCGCCAGCAATATCAATAGCATCTTTAAATGAAACTTCTTCAGGAATTAAATTTACAATGATAAATAAGGCCGCAATCATACCACCAAAAATGACAAACATTTGCTGTTTTTGAGTGACAGTAACGGCTTTAGTTCCACCAGAAACGGTATAAATAATTACTAACACACCAATAATAATATTAAGCGTTACAATATTCCATCCTAAAACTACAGAAAGAATAATTGCAGGTGCAAAAATGGTAATTCCAGCAGCTAATCCACGTTGAATTAAAAATAGAATCGCTGTAAGACTTCGAGTTTTTAAATCGAAACGATTTTCTAAAAACTCGTAAGCAGTGTAAACTTTAAGACGATGATAAAGCGGGATAAAAACCAAACAAATAATTACCATGGCAATAGGCAGTCCAAAATAAAATTGTACAAATCCCATTCCATCAGAAAACGCCTGCCCTGTTGTAGATAGAAATGTAATTGCACTCGCTTGGGTTGCCATCACGGATAAACCGATAGTCCACCATTGTGAGGTATTACCACCTTTTATATAATCTTGAGCATTTTTTCGTCCTCTTGTTTTCCATGTTCCATAACCAACAATAGTAGCAAGTGTCGCTATTAAAACCGTCCAATCAATCCAATCTAAAGTCTGTGTCATAAATTAAGAGAATGAAGCTGTTATAAAGTAGAATATTATAATATAAAGTACATTAGCTAATAGTACAGCTGTGTACATATGGCTCCATTTTTGTTTAGGCTCTGGTCGGTTTTGGTTATCCATTCAGTTCTGTTTAAGCGGTTTTAGTTTTGTTTTATTTTTTAAGACTGATAGTGTCTTCTTTTTCAGCAGAAAGTAAGTTAGCAAAAAGACGGTAAGCACCAGAAACTCCTGCAGGAAATTCTCTAAAGAAACTTAAACCTGTATAGATATAGTTTCCTTTGCCATATTTTGCGACTAATAGTGATCCTTTTTTAGATTTTTCACCTTTATCATGTGCAGCGAGTAGGGGGGTAAATTCTTTAGACCATTCATTTGGAAAATATAAACCACGTTCTTGTACCCAACCTTCAAAATCTTGAGATGTTATTTTGTTTGGATAATTAAGAATAGGATGATTTGGTTCTAAAATTTTAACTTCTGCGTTTTCGTCAGTAACACGATCTCTAGATAATTTTAAATTATAAGGTGCTAAATTATCAATTTTAATACCTCTGCTTGTATTGTATTGCACCACTAAATTTCCACCTTCTTTAACATATTCTAATAAGAATTTTTGTTTGAATTTTAAATCTTCAATAATATTATACGCTCTAATACCAACAACAATAGCATCAAAAATAGCAAGGTTTTCTGGTGATATTTGTTCGGGCTTAATAATGGTAACGTTGTAACCGATTTGTCTTAAACTTTCTGGTACAACATCTCCTGCACCTTCAATATAACCAATATTATTACCGCGTTTTTCAATATTTAGTCTTACCACTTTACTTTCGCTAGGTATTAATACCGTTTGAAAAGGTATATGTGCATAATCGATCTCTATTAATTCATCGGTATAAAATTGCCCATCAATATTAACCATTGGTGAGATTAAACCTTCACTCTGATTTTTAGGTGGAATAACGGTGAAAACAACCTTTTGGATATCTCCTTTGTTTGCAATTTCAATCTTTTGCTTTTCAGGAAAAATACTCCAGCCTTTAGGGTAAGCCATTTGTACGTAACCACTAAGATTATTTTTACCAGCTTTTACAGTAACTTCAATTTCTTTTTGTTGATCATTTTCAAAAATAAATACCTTATCACTAATACTTGCAGATACGATTGGTATGATTTCGAACGGTCGGTATAATTCGCCCTTATCTGGTTTAGAATAGCGATAAACAACAGGCTTTTTAAAACTGATAGGTGTACCTTCAATTAATAAGTTGAAATCTACAAAAATAGCTCTTGGTGTTTCTGGTAAACCTATTAATTTTTGATCTTCAACGTGGTACATTCCTAATGAAGCCTCTTTGTTTAACCAATAAGGCGTTGTATAATCACTATTTTGAGGAATAGTGATACGTTCTTCAAAATTTAATTTTTGATTATTTTTTAGAGTTATTTTTTTAGAAGTCCCGTTTTGTAATGTTGATAAATGATAAGATAGCAATTCGATTTTTGAAGTACTTCGGTTTATAACTTCCATGTCTAAAGTTACCTCAGAGTTTGGTGCTGCATTTGGACTTTTAGCTGAAACTTCTAAATATAAACCTGCACAAGGTTCTATGATTTCTTTTAATTCTTTAGATTTAACCGTTTTCCAATGTTCGTCTTTTAAATTTTGAACCAGCTTGTAAGCTTCTAATAACTGTGGTAAATGTGATGCTGGATTTTTAAAATTGAAATTAGTTTCAACAGATTTTAATAACGTTTCAATGGCTTGTCCGCCTTCAACACGATTCCATGATGTATCGATACCTTCAAAAATATTTTCACTTCCGTTTAAGTCATCTCCTTTTAAAAATTCTATATATTCTTCTTGTGTACCGCGCTGTGTTAAACGACCAAAACCTTGGCAAAGGTGTTGACTGCTCGCTAAAGCTGCGACCTCATTGTTAGACATGCCTTTGCTAGGGTAATAAACCCCAACATCAAAATTAAGCATGTTACTTTTATCTAGTTTATCAAATTTTTCTTGACTTCCATAACGCCACCAAGAGGTGTTGTAAAACAAACGCTTTGGTTGCCAAATTTCTGTATCCGTTAATTGTGATTTGTATTTAGAAGGATCATTAGCCAAATCAAAAGCTTCTACGCTTAACATGGCAGAAGTAGTATGATGACCATGTGTTGTACCTGGTGTTCTGTGATCGAAACGATTGATAATAACATCGGGTTTAAACTCTCTAATAGCCCAAACAACATCTGCTAAAACTTCATCTTTATTCCAAATTTCTAAGGTTTCATCGGGATGTTTTGAATACCCAAAATCATTAGCTCTAGTAAAGCGTTGTTCGCCTCCATCAACACGTCTAGCGGCTAATAATTCTTGAGTTCTTATTACTCCTAAAAGTTCTCTAATTTCTGGACCAATAAGATTTTGACCTCCATCTCCTCGTGTTAATGATAAATACGCTGTACGTGCCTTAACTTCATTAGACATGTAAGAAATAAGACGTGTATTCTCATCATCGGGATGTGCGGCAATATAAAGTACAGAGCCTAAAACATTCAGTTTTTGAACGGCTTCGTAAATTTCTGAGGACTTAAGTTTTTTGGGTTGTTGCGCTTGTAAGGATACAATTGTACTTATAAAAAGCAGTAGACAGAGTCTAATTTGGAACATGAGGCTATTAGTTAGTTGGATTCCAAATATAGCCAAGTTTGATACTTTTAGACTTTGTTTTAGATTTTTTTAACGTTGCGTTAATTTTAAGAAATCCTTATATTCTAAGTATTCAATAAGTATTTTACCTATAACCACTTCTTTCTTTTAAAGTAAATTAGCAGTGCAATAAAGATCACTAACATGACTGCTAAAAGTACAAAATAACCATTGCGATATTGTAGCTCAGGAATGTACTCAAAATTCATTCCGTAGATACCTGCAAGAAAAGTTAAAGGGATGAAAATAGATGACATAATAGTCAGCACTTTCATGACTTCATTCATCTTATTACTAATGGTGGTCATATACATATCCATTAAACTCCAGATCATTTCACGATAGATGTCAATGTTTTCTGAGACTTGAATAAGGTGATCATAAATATCTCTATAGTAGGTAATTGTCTTTGGATAAATTAATGTGTGCTCTCCTTTTTCTACGCGATTTATAATCTCTCTCAGCGGAAAAATAGCACGACGAACTTTTAAGATTTCTCGTTTTAATTGTTGTACTTCAATATTTATGTTTTCTCTAGAATTCCCAGCAAATAAATCAGTTTCTAAATCTTCTATTTTATTACCTAAAGTCTCAATAATACTAAAGTAATTATCTACAACGGCATCTATTAAAGCATAGAGTAAATAGTCAGATTTTAAGCTTCTAATTCTTCCATTTCCTATACGTAGGCGGTCTCTCACATTATCAAAAACATCACCTTCAGATTCTTGAAAAGACAAGACGTAATTTTCTCCTAAAACAAAACTAACTTGTTCAATAACAATGTTTTCATCAGTATCATAATAAAGCATTTTAAGGACAATGAATAGATAATCATCGTATTCATCAATTTTAGGACGTTGAGTTGTGTTTACAATATCTTCTAAAACAAGTGGATGTAATTCGTACTGTTTACCAATATTTTCAATTTCATTAATAGCATTTAAGCCATCAATATTAACCCATGTTACTGAATTACTATTTTTAAAAGACTTAGCTTCTTCAATATTGGTTAATACACGTTCGTTTAGTGTTTCTTTAGTATAATCGAAAGATTCTATTTGAAGTAGTTTATCTGTTTTTACACCTGTATAAACTAAAGTCCCAGGGGCTTTTCCTGTATGCTTTTTATGGTTTTCTGTACGTTTTTTGATCGTCTTTTTCCTCATTGTTATAAAATAGTAGAATCGTCTAGAGCGTCTTTTTGCAATAAAGTTACTGCTTTTTGAAGAATAAGATTATTAGGGTAAGTCATTAAGTTTCCATTGTCTTCTCTTAGAATAAGTTGAAAGGCTCTAATGTCTTCAATAATAGCTTCTACAGGACAATCTTTATCGTGGATTTTTATTTTATCGCCGACCTTATATGGAAACGAAAAAAACATAATAACGCCTGAAGTAATATTACTTAATATAGACCAAATAGCAAAAAGAGCAATACCAATGACCGCAAAAACTGAAGAAAAAACAAGAGTAACATCTCTAGTTTGCGCACCAAGAATAAAAGCCTCAATTAATATTGCTATCAGAACGAGTGTTACCGTTGCATAACGACCTATTAAACCAGCACGTGCTTCTGTTGTACCACTTTTTCTTCCTATTCTTTTTACAGAAATTACAATGATGGCTCTAATTATAAAAAGTACAATTAATAAAATTGTTGTAGAAATAATTTCATCTTGATAATTGTTAAAAATAGAGTTCATGTAAAGTATTGTTAGTCGATGAAAGATAATTTAGAATTTAGATAATTTATTGCAATTTTAAAATTTCTCTTAAGTTTGAATCTGTATTGCTTTTCTTATTCCAATAATCAGATTTTATAGTCTTTAATTTTGAAGCTTTTGTGGTTTGTGATTTAGCATTTGCACCTAAACCATGAATTGTAGTTTCTTCCCAACCTTCAATTTCATAAGGGAAATTTTGATTGAAATTTATTTTTAAAGTTCTACCTAATTCATCATAAGATATTGTGTAACTGTCATTTTTTAAACTAGCAAGTGCTTTATGAGGTTTAAAGGCTATATTATTTAATCTGATATATTCCATAGCCGGAATTATATCTATTTGCCCGACAGGAAGACTTTTAGGGTTAATTCTTAGCTTAGCCCATAATTCATTTTCTGTGAGTGCTTTTTCTATCTTAAAAGATTGATCAGCTTGGTTTTGAAAATAAGAATGCGACTGTATTTCAAAATTATCACGATTGTTGAGTTGCATATAAGTTTGCCCACACCATTCTTGAACCGAAGTCGTGATTTTTATAGCATGTTGGTTATCTACAACAGGATAAAACGTGCTTTGCATAATAGAGTAGGGGTAAATACCTGTGTTAAAATTCTTTGTTGCATTCACTTTTAAAACAGGTATGTTGTTCTCGCTATAATTATCTGCTTTGACTTGTTTTTCGGGTAAAAAATCTTCGGTTACAAAAACTAAAATAGCAGAACCTTCTCTAATTTCACCATAGCGAGCTTGCTCTAATTTATAAGATGTTATTTCTGCATCACCATTGTACCAATAATCTTTAAAGTCTTTAGATAATTTAGCTTTAGGTTTTAATATTTCAGTTTTAGCTTCAGTAATTGCAATTGACTCTGAAGTTGTAGTCTTATTTTCGTTACAAGACGTAAGGCTTAAAAAAGTTCCAATAAGTAAAACGTATGGTGCTTTGTTTTTTGTAATCTTTATCATGATATTCAGTATTTTAAATTCTCTTAAACACAAGGTTTTATCACAGAATGATAAATAATAATAGTCTAATAAAGATAAGCTTCTAAACTGCTTTAGCAATGCTATTTAACGTTTTGTAAAGTAAATGTGTTGGTAAGCCAACAACATTATTATAAGAACCCTCAATATTTGTAATTCCTATAGCACCAATCCACTCTTGTATACCATAAGCACCAGCTTTATCTAAGGGTTTATAGGTGTTAACGTAATACCAAATTTCTTCATCAGTTAGAGCCTTAAAAGTTACTTTTGTTGTGGTGTTAACAATGTGTTGTTCGGTTTTTAAAGTAAAACAAATTGACGTAACAACGTCGTGCGTTTTATGGCTTAGAGATTTAATCATATTAAAAGCATCTGTTTCGTCTTTAGGTTTACCAAGTGCTTTATTTTCTGACCAAACAATAGTATCGCTTGTAATAAGAATATCTTTATTTTGAAGGTTTTCGAGGAAAGGTTCAGCTTTTAGTTTAGCTAAAAAATCGGTTATTGCTTCACCTTTTAAATGCTCAGGAAAAATTTCTTCAACAGGTTTAAGCCTAATTTCAAAATCGAGATTCATTTCTTTTAAAAAAGCATGACGACGTGGTGAACCTGAAGCGAGAATAATATTGAAATCTTTAAGTGTATCGTTAATCATAATTATTTCAATATAAAATTATAAAGAAGTAATGAGAACATCCCTGTTAACATTACAAGTTTTAATATTAAGCTTATATGTTTGTATTGCGATTTTTGTTTTGCATTAAATAATTTTATGGTGACATAAATTAATGGTGCAATTACTAATATTAAGAAGTAAGCGACTACAATTTGTTGTTTAAATAAATAGGTAATAACATAATAAGTAATAGAAAAAATAGGAATTAGAGACAATGCTATTATCAACTTATTAGCACGATCTTTACCAATTAAAATAGGAAGTGTTTCTATTCCTGCTTTATAATCACCATCCATATCTTCAATGTCCTTAACTAATTCTCTTAAAAAGTTAATCATAAAAGCAAAAATAGCATAGTCTTTTATAATATTTAGAAATGTCATTTGTGTAGCTTTATTACTGAAGTTCATTGCCGGAATTATTTCGTAAATACCAACTAACAAAATACTTAATGCCACAACTAAAGACACCACAATATTACCAACTACAGCAATCTGTTTTAATGACGTAGAATAAATATAAAGTAAGGCAGAAGCAATAAAAAATGCAGCAAAAAAAGTAGGTTTTCCAATGCCATTAGCCAAATAAAACCCAATACCAACACCAATAATATTAAGAATTATAAATAATGTTGATGCATTATTTTCGGTAATATATTTAGTTACAATAACTTCTTCAGGTTTATTTATTTTATCTGTTTCTACATCATATATATCATTAATAATATAACCACCAGCAGCAATGCATATCGTTGCGAAAACTAATAAGAAAAAATTAAAATCACTTAAGGTTGTTAATACACCGTGACTTTCTTTAAAAGGGATTAAAAGCGCATATTTAATTAAGTATTGCATTATAGCAATCATTAATAGGTTTTTCCAACGAATTAATTTAAGTATATGAATCATTTGAAATTTTAGTAAGATTATATTGTGATATATAAATAATAAGAAGTTAATAAAGGTAACGTTACCAATTATAACGGTCTTATTTTGTCTTTAATTTTTTATTAATCGTATTTAGCGCTAAAATTCTTATTCCATTTGTTTTGAACTTTAAGAACTTGCTCAATAACATCTCTAACAGCACCTTTTCCACCATTTTTATGTGAAATATATTTTGAAATAGCCTTAATTTCTGGCACAGCATCTTGAGGACAACATGGCATACCTACCAATTCCATTACAGGATAATCAGGAATATCATCTCCCATATATAAGACTTGAGATTTTGAAATATTATTTTCACTCAAGTAAGTATCAAGCTGTTCAATTTTATTATGTGCGCCTAAAAAGATGTCTTTAATACCTAAACCAGCTAAACGTTTTCTTACGCCTTCATTAGAACCGCCAGAAATTATACAAAGGTTAAACCCTGTATCAATAGCTGTTTTTAGAGCAAATCCGTCTTTAATATTCATGGTTCTTAACATTTCACCTTCTGTTGTAACGGTTATTGTACCATCAGTTAGTACACCATCAACATCAAAAATAAAGGTGGTTATGTCTGCTAAGTATTCTTTATAACTTTTATCGTCGCTCATTATTTGCTGTTTTTTGTTGTTTTATTGATTCTTGTAGAATTAAATCCATGTGTTCTTTTTATAGAAGACGTAAGTAATTTATAAATCGATTCGTGTTCTTCTTTTTCAATCAGTTTTAACTGTCGCTTAATGGTTTTTTTATCATTCCGTTTTGCAGGACCTGTTTGTGCCATAAAAGGAGACATTCCTTGAATTTTTTTAGCCGTTTCTTCAATTAAAGGGTGTAAGATGTTAAACTCTATATTTTTGGTTTCACAGATTTCGTGTCCAATTCTATACAATTGGTTTGTAAAATTATTTACAAAAACAGCTGCTAAATGAAGCGTTTGCCTTTGTTCTGTTGTTATTTTATGAGGTTTGCATCCAACGGCTTTTACTAAATCTTTTAATAATTGAAGATCTTCTTTGTCATATACTTCAATACAAATAGGAACTTCAGAAAAATTGATATCTGCATCTTTAGAAAACGTCTGAAGCGGATAAAAAACACCTATCTTATTTTTTTTATCAATATCATGCATGGCAACACTTCCTGAGGTATGCACCACAAACCGATTTGTAAAAGGTAATTCGGTAGAGAATTCTGCAATATTATCATCACTAATAGCAATAATATAAAGGTCTGCTTCTTTTAATTCCTCTAAAGAATCTGTAATGTCAACTTCATTTGCATACGAAGAAATTGAAGCACGTGTTCGATTATACCATTGTGTAATCGAAACATTTTCAGCATTCATAAATGCTTTATATAAGTGTGTGGCTACATTGCCAGCACCAAGTAATACAACTGATATCATGCCGTAAAAGTACTAAGATTTCTTTTTTTAGTACTACAAGAATAGGAATTAATAGAATAATATTTTTTGTTTTGTTAACAATACTTCATAATTAAAAACTCTTACAAATTAGCCAAATGATTTTCTTTTAATTTAGGTAAATTGCAGCAATTATTTTAACATTGAGAACAACAGAAATTCACCAAATAGAAGACATTGAAAACTTTAAGCAAAACGCATTGCTTTGGAGTCAGCAATTTATAGATGTTGTATGGTTAGATTCCAACCACCACCAAGATAAATATAGTAATTACGATGCGGTTTTGGCTGTAGAAGGCTTTACGGCAATTCATACAGATTATTATGATGCTTTTGAACGTCTAAAAGAATACCAAACCACAACAAAAGATTGGATTTTCGGTTACCTCACTTACGATTTAAAAAACACAACAGAACGTTTAAAGTCGAATAATTTTGATGGTTTAGAATTTCCTGATTTGTATTTTTTTCAGCCTCAAAAGTTGTTTTTAATTAAAGGGAATAAAGTTGAAGTTCAGTATCTAAAAATGGTAGATGATGAAATTGAAAGTGATTTACTAGAGATTCAAAATTTATCAAATAAATGTACTGAAAAGCTTCAGAATGAAATTAAAATAAAACTAAGAATTCATAAAGATTCTTATTTTGAAAAGTTAGATAAAATGTTAGCGCATATTCACCGTGGAGATATATATGAAGCTAATTTTTGTCAAGAATTTTATGCAGAAGACAGTGTAATTAATCCACTTGAAACTTTTAATAAATTAAACGCAATTTCTAAACCACCGTTTGCAACTTTTCTAAAATATAATGACAAATACTTATTATCTGCTTCGCCAGAACGTTATATTCAGAAAACAGGATATTCAATTATTTCTCAGCCGATAAAAGGAACCGCAAAACGATCTTTAGATACCGTTGAAGATGAAAGATTAAAAACTGAATTAGCGAAAGATGAAAAGGAACGTAGCGAAAACATTATGATTGTAGATTTGGTGCGTAATGATTTGTCGCATACCGCAATTAAAGGCAGCGTAAAGGTTGAGGAACTTTGCAAAGTACATTCTTTTATGCAAGTGCATCAAATGATATCTACGGTATCTTCAAAAGTAACAGAAGAAACACATCCTGTAGATATTATAAAAACAAGTTACCCGATGGGAAGCATGACGGGAGTTCCTAAGATTTCAGCAATGACTATTATTGAAGATTTAGAAGAAACCAAACGAGGTTTGTATTCTGGTTCCGTAGGCTATTTTACACCAAGTGGCGATTTTGACTTCAACGTTATTATTAGAAGTATTCTTTATAATGCAGCTAATAAATATATTTCTTATGCTGTAGGTGGTGCTATTACTGCTAAAAGTGATCCTATTAAAGAATATGAAGAATGTTTAACGAAAGCTAAAGCTATGCGTGAGGCTTTAGAGAATTAAAAAGCCTCTTAATTTAAGGTAAATAAAGAGGCTAATTTAAATAGGCTATATGGAAAACTTAACCTATATGTCTTCTAAAAGTACGCTTCACTTTATCAAAAATTGAAATAATACGTTTAGTTTCTATATTTTTAATTTTAGCAATAGATTCAAAATCTAATTTACCAATAACATGTAAATCCACAATATTAGAAACATTAAAAGGTAGCCAGTTGTAAAGTTGTCCGAAGACTTGATCAGTTGGAGTAGAAGATAAATCTTCAACTTCAAAAGCATTTAATATAGAGGTTTCTTTATCAGCATATAAATGCAAAGGTTCATTTTCGTTTTGATTATAAGAAATGTCATTTAATTCTGTGTTAAGAATAAAATCGAAATCGGCATCAATGGTATAATCTTGACTCAATTTAGACAATTCCTTATTCAAAAAAGTATCTGTACTTATGGTGTTTTTATGATGTGCTTCTTCTTTAAATAACCCATTCATGTAATTATCTACAATCTTAAATAACGCTAACCTAATAGCCGTTGCATCAGCATTTCTATCAAATTCTTCACTATAAAGAATAATAATACTCTCGTCTATAAGCCCATTAGAAGAAAACATGTTTTTAGGTAAAATACCCGTGGTTTCAGCAATATAAATTCTATGTTTTACATAAGGATGTAAATGAGGAAGAGCGGAAAGTACCTTTTTGTCAAAATTAGTTTGTGTATATTTTGGTTTTATATTATTTATAGTTGCCATAACTTCTAAATTTTAAATTCATTTAAAGATAACGATAATCAAATTTTTGAGATATGATAATTATCATTTGTTAGTGAGCTTAAAATCATATTTTATATTATTTTTAATAAGACTTCAATTTCAGAAACAATAAAATTCAATACCTTTGAAAGGTGTATAAAGACTTCAAAAATCATATAGAAAATAAGCTTTCTATTCTAAAAGAAAGCAAGCTTATTATTGCCATTTCAGGCGGAATAGATAGTGTTGTATTGGCCAAATTATGTCAATCTTTAGAGTTAAATTTCGCTTTGGCGCATTGTAATTTTAATTTAAGAGCAAAAGAAAGTGATAAAGACGAAGCTTTTGTAGTTGCTCTTGCAGAGGAGTTAGAAGTCGAGGTTTTTGTTCAGAATTTTGATACGTTAGCCTATGCAGATCAAAATAAATGTTCTATTCAGATGGCTGCGCGTGAGCTTCGTTACGATTGGTTTGCAGAATTAGCGCAACAATTAAACTACGATTATATACTTACAGCGCATCATGCTGACGATAATTTAGAGACTTTCCTTATTAATTTTACGCGTGGTACAGGATTAAATGGTTTAACCGGAATCCCGATGATTAACCGAAATATTGTAAGACCATTATTGCCGTTTTCTAGACATCAGATTGAAGCTTTTACCCAAAAAGAAAATATTACATGGCGAGAAGATGCGAGTAATGCCTCTCGTAAATATTTAAGAAACAAATTACGTCACGAAGTGGTACCCGTTTTAAAACAGATTAACCCAAATTTGTTAGATAGTTTTCAAAATACACTCACTAATTTAAGTGATACGGCAGCTATTGTAGAAGAAAGTTTGTCAGCCGTTTTAAAAAGAGCTTTAGTTTCTAAAGACGAAAATGGCAATACATACAGGGTTTCAGAATTTAAAAAACTTAACAATCCTAAAGCTTATTTATTTGAAATATTTAAAGATTACGGATTTACAGAATGGAATGATATCGTTGACTTATTAGATGCGGAATCCGGGAAATTAATCCAATCTAATTCCCATCGGTTAATAAAACATCGTGAGTTTTTAATTCTTACCGGCTTAAAGGATTCTGAATTAAGTGAGGTAAGGATTTTAATAACAGAACAAGATTCTGAAGTAGAAATTCCTTCTGGTACATTAATAATTCAACCTATAGAATCTATAGACAGTGAAAACGATAACGCCTTATATATAGATAAGGAAAAGGTAAGTTTTCCGTTAGAATTGCGACTGTGGAGGGAAGGTGATTTTTTTCAACCTTTAGGGATGAATGGAAAAAAGAAGCTGAGCAAATATCTTAAAGATGAAAAGTTTTCTTTAGTTGAAAAAGAAAATACCTGGTTACTAACCTCGAATAAAAATGTGGTTTGGGTTGTTGGTAAACGTACTGATGATCGTTTTAAAGTAACCAAATCAACGCATTCTATTTTAAAAATAGAATTTAAATCTTAATATCTGGCGCACACAGTTAAAGCCTAATAAAATTAATTATCATTCTGTATGTAATGCAGAAACGACATAGAACTTATGAAATTAAAAGGAAACATCGTAGACATACAAAACCGTAGAATTTTTAAAGGTGAAGTCACCATTGAAAACGGAAAAATTAAAAGTATTGAAGAAAAGAATTGTAGTGAAAACCATTACATTTTGCCTGGTTTTGTAGATGCACATATTCATATTGAAAGTTCTATGTTGGTGCCTTCAGAGTTTGCTAAAATTGCTGTAAAACACGGAACTGTTTCTACAGTTTCTGATCCGCATGAGATTGCCAATGTTTTGGGTGTTGCAGGTGTAGAATTTATGATTGAAAACGGTAAAAAAACACCATTCAAATTTAATTTCGGTGCGCCATCTTGTGTGCCAGCTACAAGTTTTGAGTCGGCGGGAGCGGTTATCGATTCTGATGACATTAAAGCTTTAATGGCAAATCCGGATATTAAGTATTTGGCAGAAATGATGAATTACCCAGGCGTTATTTATGACGATGCTGAAGTATTGAAAAAAATAGAATGGGCAAAACACTATAATAAACCTGTAGATGGCCATGCGCCAGGATTGCGAGGAGATGATTTAACAAAATATATTTCTGCAGGAATTTCTACAGATCACGAGTGTTTTACATTTGAAGAAGGTTTAGAAAAACTACAAAAGGGTATGAAAGTGATTATCCGCGAGGGTAGTGCGGCTAAGAATTTTGAAGCTTTAATTACTTTACTCGATGAACATTACCAAAATATGATGTTTTGTAGTGATGACAAACATCCCGATGATTTATTATTAGGGCATATTAATCAGGTTTGTGCAAGAGCTGTAGCTAAAGGAAATGACGTTTTTAAAGTGTTGCAAGCGGCTTGTGTTAATCCGGTAAAACATTACGGCTTAGATGTTGGTTTATTGAAGAAAGGCGATACCGCAGATTGTATTGTTGTGGAAGATTTAAAAGATTTTAAAACGCTTGAGACCTATATTAATGGGGAAGTGGTTTATGCTGATGGCATTTCAAAAATAAAGCATGTTGAATTTCAAAATTTGAATAACTTCAACACGGATAAAAAAGAAGTTTCTGATTTTAAATATGAATCTGAAGCTAAAGAAATTAGGGTTATTGAGTGTTTAGATGGCGAATTAGTTACTAATGAAATCGTTACGGCATCTACAATTAAAGACGGTAATTTAGTTTCTAATACAGAAACAGATGTTCTAAAAATGACCGTTGTTAATCGTTATAAAAATGATAAACCTGCTATTGCATTTATTAAAAATTATGGACTGAAAGAAGGAGCTATTGCAAGTTCTGTAGGTCACGATTCTCATAATATAATTGCTATTGGTGTTTCGGACGAAGCGATTTGTAAAGCCGTGAATTTATTAGTGGAAAATGAAGGCGGAATTTGTGCGGTGAGCGATACGGAACAGAAAGTAGTTGCGCTTCCTGTTGCTGGAATTATGAGTGATAAAAATGCCGAAATTATTGGTGAGCAATATGCCGAATTAGACAAAAAGGCTAAACAATTAGGGAGTAAACTTCATGCACCTTATATGAGTTTATCATTTATGGCATTGCTTGTTATTCCTGCTTTAAAACTGAGTGATAAAGGTTTATTTAATGGTGGTAAATTTGAGTTTACTTCTGTTGAAGTTAATAATTAATAGTCTCTTATCGTTTAGAGTAATAGGAATTTTGTGAAATATCTACCGCATTCAATTTTAGTATATTTACCAAAATTAATGCTATGAAAAGAACGTTACTCTTTATTTTCCTTGCCTTTATGCTTACCATAAATGCACAGGTAGAACAGATAGATAATGTAAGTGTTGGTGCTTATGTAGATCATACAATTGTACCGTTAAGCCCACAATCTAATTTGTCTCATTCTCAAACCATCTATTATAAAGAGCAGTTAGAGTTTAGAGGTTATATCTCTGAAATTAGTTATTTTACAGTTTTTTCAAATTACACACAGACTAATGTTCCTGTAGATCCTGCGAACCTAACGATTAAATTAGGTGTTACAAATTTAGAAGAGTTTGATAGCACAACGTCTTTTGTTGCAAATTCTGAATTAACAGAAATGACAGGGGTTTTACGATCAACATCTGTTTATGAAATTCGTTATACTTTTGAAACTCCTTTTTATTATGATGGAGCACAGCATTTAGTTGTAGATGTTGAAGATCTTAATTCTGGAGCTTCTCAAAGTGCTACAGATGGTTATCGAGGTGTTGAGAATTTTGGAAATCCTCCAAAAAGAAGTATGATTTCGTTAACTAGTAATTTTGATGACGGTACTTCGCAAACGAGCATCTTGAAAATTAATTCTTATCCACAAACAAAATTTTATGGTGATTTAGAACGCTGTGCTTTAGTTTATGTTTCCGATCATGAGAATGTTACAGCTAATTCTGCGGAAGCTATACTTAGTTATAATGATAATGTAGAAGGAGTTCGTTATAATATTACAGAATCAGGTGAGGATATTCCTGAAATCTATGAAACAACAACTGAGGCGTCAATTTTATTTACGAATTTGTTACCTGCTCAAAATTATAATACCAATGTAAAATCAGATTGTGACGAAGTAAGCTCTAGTTTTAATAGTCGATTGTTTACAACACGACCAATAGCACTCACAGTACCACATACCATAAATTTTGAAGGTGATTTTAATAGAGATTATATTATTCCTAGTTACGGAGCGGAACTTTTAGAGGAAGGAGTTAATAATACTTCTGGATTGGTGTTTTACGGTCTTGGCTATCCGGAATATTTAGGCTTTAATGATTCTGGTGATCCGTATCAATATAGTAATAAAAGTTTTTCTAGAACTTTATCGTTAGATGTAGACTTAACAGAAAATGCAATTAGTCCCGTATTAAAATTCGATTTAAAACAAACTTATGGTACTTTTTTACGCATAAAAATTAAGGATTTTGGTGATGATTCGTATTATACAGATTTGCCAGAAGAATTTATTTATAGTGGATCTTCAAACGATGATGGTTTTAAAACTATAACTATAGATTTATCAGATTATGTTGGTGAAATGGCCACGATTAAGCTAGAACACATGAGTAGTTCTTTTTCTAGAAAAACATACATTGATAATGTAAAACTTATAGAAAATGATTGTGAAAAAATCACTAATATTTCATCCGAATCTACTTTAAATAGTATCAGCTTAAATTGGGATGCTACAACTGATAATAGTTATGAAACCGTAAGTGCCGAATTTGCAGATAATATTAGTGTAGATTATAATGAAGCAACTACAAATACATTTACATTTAATGATTTAGAACCTGCCACAGCCTATAAGTTATTTGTAAGAAATTCATGTTTAGATAGTGAATCACCATGGCAGAAAATTTATGCTTCAACAGATCCAGAATTCTTAGAAGTCGGATTTAATGAATATTTTGATGAGTCTTCGTTAACAAACGGAAAATTCTCAATCATAAATAGAGAATCTTCTTCTGTAGATATTATAACCTATTATTTATCAGAAGCTTTTGCAATGTTTCAAAGAGATTCTGATGCAGAATGGGTAGGAGGAGAAACGGTAACTGAAGCACAAGTTTGGAATGATAATAAGGATTTTATAACAGGATTAAAATTTAGAATTGATGGAACTACGATTTCCGAAGGTACAGTAGGTTTAAGTTTTAAATTACAGCATCATGCTGTTTCAATACCTCAAGACTCATGGTTTAGAATTTTGGTCAACGGCACTCAGGTTGGACCAAGTTACAATCCTGAAACTAAAAATTCAGATGCTTTAACTACTGTAAGTATTGATTTAGAACCTTATCTAGGCGATGTTATTGAATTCGAATTGCAACAAGCAGGGCGATATAAAGGCGATTTTGAATTGTCTGCAATAAGTGGAGATGGTACAATTTTAAATAATTTAAATTTTACAGGTGAAATATTATCGGTAGACCAATTTGAAACAAGTTCAGCAATTTTATACCCCAATCCTGCAGAATCTTATGTAACTATTAATAATTTGAAAACTTACAGTAATATTAAAGTTTTAGATGTTAATGGAAAAGTGATAAACACTACATGGTCTGAAAATGACAGTACTACAATTGATGTGTCTCAATTTAGCACCGGACTTTATTTTATTGAGATTAAAAACAATAATTTAAAACAGATGCTTAAGTTTATAAAACGTTAAACAAATCAGCTAAATTTGTAATAAAAGACCTTTTGAATTAAATCGAAAGGTTTTTTATTTCAGAATAATTATCTTTCAACCTTCAAAACCCAATTTCATGCTATACAATAGAATTTTTCTCATTCTCTTTACATTTTTAGTTTTTTTAAATTGTAAAGAAGAATCACATCAGGCTTTAGAAACCTCAACGGTACAAAAGGTTGAAAACACGTTTGCTAAAGATAATTACACCAAGAAAGAAGTAATGATTACCATGCGAGATGGTATAAAATTACACACTACAATCTATAGCCCAAAAGATACTTCTAAGACGTATCCGATGTTAATGATGCGTACACCATACAGTTGTAAACCTTATGGTGAAGATCAGTTTAAAAGCAAAATTGGTCCTAATAAATACCTCATGGAAGAAGGTAATATTATGGTTTATCAAGATGTTAGAGGACGTTGGAATAGTGAAGGTGTTTACGATAATATGCGTGCTTACATTCCTAATAAAACAGGAAAACAATTTGATGAGGCTAGTGATACCTACGATACTATTGAATGGTTAGTAAATAATGTAGCGCATAATAATGGTAATGTTGGGACTTACGGAATTTCGTACCCAGGATTCTATGCCACTTATTCGCTTTTAGATTCACACCCTGCATTAAAAGCGGTGTCACCACAAGCGTGTATTGGTGATTTTTTCTTTGATGATTTTATTCATAATGGCGCTTATATGTTAAGTTATTGGAGAGCAACAGGTTTATTTGGTTATATGAAAGATCAACCCACAACTGAATCTTGGTATACATTACCAGATTTACAAACAGAAGACCAGCATCAGTTTTTCTTAGATCATATGCCGTTAAGTAAATTAGATACATTCTACGATAGTACCAATGTGTTTATGGAGCAACTGAAAACACATGTTACTTATGATGACTTCTGGAAGTCTAGAGGAATTATTCAACATTTAAAAGATATAAAACCCGCTACAATGATTGTTGGTGGTTTATTTGATGCCGAAGATTTATACGGGCCATT
Organism: Winogradskyella sp. HaHa_3_26; assembly: GCF_019278425.1. NCBI lineage: Bacteria > Pseudomonadati > Bacteroidota > Flavobacteriia > Flavobacteriales > Flavobacteriaceae > Winogradskyella > Winogradskyella sp. HaHa_3_26. Next base: position 3,935,146 of record NZ_CP058981.1, read on the forward strand.
TAATACTTATAAAGCTATAGAAAAGAATAGCGATAATTACAATACGGTAGTTTTTGGACCATGGAGTCATGGTGATTGGGCTAGAAATAGTGAAAGACAAGTGGTCGGGAATATTCATTTTGGAGATGGTATATCTGATTACTTTCAGAAGAATATTGAAACGAAGTTCTTTAATCATTTCTTAAAAGGTGAAGCTAATGGAGATACTAGTTTAGCTGAAGCGCAAATGTTTAATACGGGGACAAAAGAATGGCAATCTTTTGAAACTTGGCCACCAGAAAACACAACTAAAGAAGATTACTTTATGCAACCTTACGAACGTTTAATACAACAAGAAAATCGTATGATAGCAACATCTGATTTTGTTAGTGACCCAATGAAGCCCGTGCCATATACGGAAGATATAGGTGTTGGATTTACACCACGTAAATTTATGACAGACGATCAACGTTTTGCTTCGAGACGTCCAGATGTGTTAACTTTTGAAACAGAAGTTTTAGGAGATGATGTTACATTAGCAGGTGATATTTTAGCAAAATTAAAGGTTTCTACCACAGGAACAGCAGCAGATTGGATTGTAAAAGTGATTGATGTATATCCGGCAGATACTAAAAACACAGAAGATGTTCAAGATCATCTAAAGCTTAGTAATTACCACATGATGGTGCGAAGTGAAGTGTTACGTGGTCGTTTTAGAAATAGTATGTCAGAACCAGAGCCATTTATTCCAAATGAGAAAACAGCAGTTAACATAAAGTTACAAGATGTGTTTCATACGTTTAAAAAGGGACATAAAATTCAGGTACAAATACAGAGTACATTCTTTCCTTATATAGATGTAAATCCACAGACTTATGTAGATAATATTTTTGAAGCTAAGGAATCAGATTTTAAGAAACAAACACATAAAGTGTATAATGACTCAGCAATTGAGTTTACTGTACTTAAATAATATATAACAATCACATCAGAGTCGTCACTTCGAGTGATTTTTGAGGAACGAAAAAATTGTATAGAGAAGCTTTAGGTAATATTTACGTTTAAATATTCTCGATACAAAATTGCAAAAAAGCAATTTCACTCGAACTGACGATAAGCAAGGTTAATAGAATAAACTCAAATACAGATAATAAAGAAAGATGCCAGTAATAGAATCTACCTACAAACCGCCATTTTGGGCAAGAAAAAGTTTTGTATCAACCGTGTTTTCAGGTTTAGTAAGAAAGGTAAAAGGCGTAGAGCAAACAAGAGAACGTATCATTTTAGAAGATACCGATTTTTTAGATTTAGATTGGAGCTATGCCAAGCAAAGGTCTAATAAAGTTATTATTTTACTTCACGGTTTAGAAGGTCGTGCACAACGCCCTTATATTACGGGAGCAGCAAAACTATTTAATGAAAACAATATAGATGCTTGTGCTGTAAATTTTAGAAGCTGTAGTGGAGAACCAAATCTGTTATTTAGAAGTTACCATTCTGGTGCTACTGAAGATTTAGATGCCGTTGTACAGCATGTTTTGTCTAAAGGACAATATAATGAAGTCTATATTAAAGGAATTAGTTTAGGTGCCAATATGGTATTAAAATACGTGGGAGAGGGTAGAACACTTCCTACGGAATTAAAATCTGTTATCGCTGTATCCTCACCTTGTGATTTAAAAGGTTCTTGTGGTGAATTACTAAGCTTGAAGAATAAACATTATGCGATTCGATTTTTAGGACATCTAAAAGATAAATTGAAGCCTAAGTTAGAGCAATTTCCTAATGATATATCTATAGCCGATTTTAATGCCATTAAAACTTTGAAAGATTTTGATGATGTTTATACGGCAAAAGCACATGGTTTTAAAGATGCTTTTGATTATTATGAAAAATCAAGTTGTTCACAGTTTTTACCTAATATTAAAATTCCAGCTTTAATCATTAATGCCCTTAATGATTCCTTTTTATCATCGGGATGCTATCCTGTAAAAGAAGCAAAAGAGAGTGCAAATGTGTATTTAGAAATGCCAAAATATGGTGGTCATGTTGCGTTTATAGATAAGGGAAATGTGTATTATAATGAAAAACGTGCTTTAGAGTTTGTGAAAGAAAACTAAGTTTTTTAAACAAAAGCATTTAATTTTATAATTGAAAAATATGTAACAGCTATCATTTTAGTATTAAAATTAGATTCAGATAATAATTTAATAATATAGGTAACATTATCATGTAGATATTATAATTATCGAATAACATTTACATAATAGTTTAAGGGTTTTAATTTCATTTTTTTGCTAAATGAAACTGAAACCTTTTTTTATAATCCAGATTTGTGCTTTTCTAATCTTTATAGCAAGAGCCTACCAATTTTATTTTTTCGGAGCACCTTTTAGAGCTATCCTTTGGGATGAAAGCTTAATGAGTCCTATTGTCGAGAATGTTTTTAACACATCGTGGTATGATTATGCTACGAGTTCTAAAACAAACAAAGGCATAGCTAATCTTACCTTGTTTTTTAGTATCACATTATTTGTGTCTGCATTTGTAAGTCTCTTTTGGAAACAGATTCCTTATGTAAGACTTAAAAAGAGCATTATAGGATTTAGTTTATTCATCTTATTTATACTTGGTGTGTGTATGGTGAAAGATAAGAACTATGACTTCTTACAATTCTTTGAGCTTACCATGCAATTTGCGGCACCTTTAGTACTCTTCTTTACTAAAGATTTTGAAACACTTAATAAGCAGAAACTTATTTTTTGGTTAAAAGTATCTATCGCATTGACGTTTATTCCACATGGACTTTTTGCAATGGGATTAATATATGTACCAGGTCATTTTATAGATATGACCATTAAAATATTAGGTGTAACAGAAACTCTTGCTAGACAATTATTATTTGTGGTTGGACTTTTAGATGTAATAGCAGCTGCTTTTCTATTCATTCCCAAATTGGTGAAGCCTGCTTTTATTTACATCATTATTTGGGGAATTTTAACGGCGCTAGCAAGAATAGTTGCTGGTTTTAACTATGATTTTTTCCTGAACTCAATTCATCACTTCACTTATTTAACAGTTTACAGATTGCCGCATGGTCTATTGCCTCTGGCGACTTTAATGTTATACGGAATTTACGATAAAACCCTTAAAACTAAACACTAAAACAAAAAATGCTATGAAGTTAAAATTACCTCTAATGTTTCTTATTCTGCTTGGCCTAGTTCGCTTAGGTTATGCAAATAATGACAAGTACAGGCTCATTCTTTTAGATGATCCTGCAACAACAATTACAGTAGCTTGGAATCAAATTTCTGGTTCTAATGCTTCTGTTTATTATGATACTATAGATCATGGTACTGACTTTAGTGCATATGCTTTTAATAAAACGATAGATAGAGAGACGTCAGCAAAAGGAATGACCAATCAGTTTGCAAGATTATCTGGTTTATTACCAAATACAAATTATTATTTTTTAATAAATGATAGCGAAGGTGTAAGTCAACAATTTTGGTTTAGAACAGCACCAGATGACGATAGTAGATTGTTTTTCATTGCGGGAGGAGATTCTAGAAATAACAGAACACCAAGACAAAATGCTAATAAATTGGTAAGTAAGTTAAAACCACATGCCGTTTTATTTGGTGGAGATATGACCAATGCTGATAGTGATTCAGAGTGGCAAGATTGGTTTGAGGATTGGCAACTAACTACAGCTGCAGATGGAAGAATGTTTCCAATTGTACCAGCTAGAGGTAATCATGAAAACACATCTTCTATATATGACCTTTTTGATACGCCAAACGCAGATTCTTATTACGCAATGACGTGGGGAAATAATATGATTAGAACTTACACGTTAAATTCTGAAATTTCAGTGCTTGGTGATCAGTTAACTTGGTTAGAAGATGATTTAAATACGTCTTCTGATTTAACATGGAAAATGGCACAATATCATAAGCCAATGCGTCCACATACTTCAGGTAAATCTGAAGGAAATGCACAATATGGAGCATGGGCACAATTATTTTATGACCAACAAGTAAGATTGGTTGTAGATTGTGATTCGCACATGGCTAAAACAACATGGCCAATAAAACCATCATCAGATCCAGGAAATGATGAAGGTTTTGTTATTGAAGAACAAGCCGGAACTGTTTACACAGGTGAAGGATGTTGGGGAGCACCATTAAGAGATAATGATGACGATAAGAGTTGGACAAGAAACTCAGGGTCTTTCAATCAATTTAAACTAGTTTTTGTTGATAACGAAAAAATTGAGTTACGTACCATAGATGTTAATAATGCAGATGAGGTTGCAGAAGGAAGTAATACAGATCCTTTTACATTGCCTGAAGCATTAAATATCTTTTCACCAGAAACAGGAAGTGTTGTTACTATCTCTAATTCTAATATAGATGATAATCCTTGTCCTGTTGTAGGTATAACTTGTGATGATGAAAATGCAACGACTTTATATGATGAAGAAGATGGTTTTTGTAATTGTGAAGGTGTGCCAGATTTTGAATTAGTAGAAGAAACTATTGCAGTACAAAACAGTAGTGATGATGCTGAAGAGGAAATTGGAACAGGTTTAGTTTATACGGAAAGTACAGATTTAGAGTTAATCTATGATGATATCGATCAATTGGTGGGTATTCGTTTTGAAAATGTTCAAATCCCACAAGGCGCTACATTATATAGATCTTATATCCAGTTTCAAACTGATGAAACAAGTACTGAAAGTGATGTAACTAATTTAATCATTAATGGAGAATTATCATTAGCTAGTGAAACATTCACTTCTAATAATAATGATATTTCAGCAAGACCATTAACGGTTAGCGCTGTAAACTGGAACGATGTTGCACAATGGGAAACAGTAGGAGAAGCTGGTGTTAATCAGCGTACACCATATTTAAATAATGTTGTATATGAACTTATTTCTCAAACAGGTTGGGAAGTCGGTAATGCAATGACATTTATTTTATCAGGTTCAGGAGTAAGAATCGCAGAATCTTTTGATGGTTCGGCAGCACCAGAATTGAAATTATTCTATCAATTGCCATGTAATCCAGAAGGTACGACTTGTGATGACGGAAATCCTAATACGGTTTTAGATTTTGAAGATGGTAACTGTAATTGTATTGGAGTAGAAGAGTCGGGGACGTTAACTTACCAAATAAATCATGAAGATGATGATGCTGAAGAAGCAGAAACAGGTGGAGCGATGTATACAGATAGTTCTGATTTAGAAATGGTTTATGATGCTTACCAAGATCAATTCAACCAAACTGTTGGTATGCGCTTTAATGGCGTTACCTTACCACAAGGTGCTGTTATTTTAGATGCAGCTATTCAATTTACAACAGATGAATCTAATTCAGTAGCAACTAACTTAGTTATCAAAGGTGAGAAAGCTATTAATAGTTTACGTTTTACTACAGAGGCTTACAATATTACATCTAGAGAAAAAACAGACGCCGCAGTTACTTGGAGTGATGTTCCTGCATGGGAAACTGTAGGAGAGGCTGGAGAAAATCAGAAAACACCAAGTTTAAGAACTATTGTTCAAGAAATTGTAGATCAACCAGATTGGTTATCATATAGTTCTATGTCCTTTTTTATATCAGGTTCTGGTGAAAGAACAGCAGAGTCATTTAATGGTGATTCTGGTGCAGCACCTCAGCTAATTATAACATATTCATTAGAGTCTAATGACTGTCCTACTTACGGTACACCATGTGATGATGGCGATGCGAGTACAATTAATGATGAAGAAGATGGTTTTTGTAATTGTAATGGAATTCCTGATGATGTTGTAGAAGCTATTAATGAGGTGCTTAACTCTAGTGATGATGCTGAAGAAGAAATAGGAACAGGATTAGTTTATACGGAAAGCTCAGATTTAGAGTTGGTTTATGATGGTATTGATCAAGTCATTGGTGTGCGTTTTGATAATGTAGTGATACCAGAAGGGGCAACTTTACATAGAGCTTATTTACAGTTTCAAACTGACGAAACAAGTTCTGAAGATGATCCAACTAACTTAGTTATAAATGGAGAATTGTCTCCTGCGAGTGCTACGTTCTCTTCAGATCTTAATAATGTTTCTTTACGTCCTTTAACTTTAACTTCAGTAAACTGGAATGATGTTTCACAATGGGAAACTGTAGGTGAAGCAGATATTAATCAACGTTCACCTTATGTTACAGGTATTGTGCAGGAGGTGATTACTCAAACAGAATGGGTAAATGGAAATGCAGTTACTTTTATAATATCAGGTTCTGGTCAACGTGTTGCGGAATCTTTTGATGGGTCAGCAGCTCCTATTTTAAAATTGTATTATCAAACACCTTGTGAACCAGAAGGAACTGCTTGTGATGATGGTGATGCTACTACGTTTTTTGATGTTGAAGATGGAAATTGTAATTGTGAAGGTATCGCTGAAACGGGTACTTTAACGTATACCGTTAATAGATCTAATAACGATGCGGAAGAAGAAGTTGCTAGTGGTGACATGTCTTTAGGGAGTTCAGATTTAGAACTTGTAGACGAAAGTGGTTCTACTAATCAATTGGTTGGTGTAAGGTTTACAGATATACAATTACCTGCAGATGCTACAATTACAAATGCTTATATTCAATTTACTGTAGATGATGATAATTCTGGTGCTACAAGTGTAGAAATTAGAGCAGAAGCTAATGCATATTCATTAGAATTCTCAAATACAGATTTTGATATTTCATCTAGAACACTTGGAAATAATGTGGTAAGCTGGAACGATATACCTGCCTGGGAAACTGAAAATATAGGAGATGCAGGCGTCAATCAGCAAACACCAAATATTGCTTCATTAGTAGAGGAAGTTTTAGCGCAAGAAGATTGGACAATGTTTAGTGCTATGACTTTTGTAATCAATGGAAGTGGAGAGCGTGAAGCAGAAGCTTTTGATGGTACTGCAGGACCTCAATTAGTCATTGAATATGCACTTTCTAGTTTATCAGTAAAGGATGAAAGCTTAGAAGATGCTATAAGAATATACCCTAACCCAGTTGCTGATGTATTAAATATTGAATCTACTGTTGTTATTGATCAAATCACTATTTACGATGTAAATGGTAGACGTATCAATACCCTAAAAAAGAATAATGATTCATCAATCAATGTTGGTGATTTATCAAATGGAGTTTACTTTTTAGAAATTCAATCTGGTATTAATAAAACGATTAGAAGGTTTGTTAAAAACTAAACAATTTTAATATTTTATAACTAAAACCTTTCAAATTAATTTTTGAAAGGTTTTTTTTGTATTTTTAGCATTTATTTAACATTGTACCTGTTGAAATCATTCAAAATAGAATACTAATCATAATACATGACATGTATAAAGAGCATTATCAAAAATTATAAATCTGAGAATTCTAGAATTACCGCCTAGTTAATTGAACTTACCCTTTTTAAACCAGCCCCAAATGAATCTTCTTAAACTATCTACTACAATACTTTTATGTATTTTAGTTACACAATTATCTTTTTCTCAGGATGTAAATATCACTGATGTAAATTTTAAAACCGCTCTATTGACTCACAATCCTATTATTGATACCAATGGAGATGGTGAAATTCAGGTTACAGAAGCAGAAGCTTACACGGGAAGTTTAAATTTAAGTTTGTTAGATATTTCTGATCTTACAGGAATAGAGTATTTTGTTTCTATTACAGAATTGCACTGTAATAATAATGGGTTAACATCAATTGATTTATCCAATAATATAAATTTACAAATTATTAATCTTGCCGCTAATGATTTGAGTGTTCTAGATATCTCTCAGAATATCAATCTACAAGAGTTAGCTTGTAATGGTAGTAATCTTACAGAGCTCTACACAAACACAAATTTAAATCTTGAAATTTTAAATCTTTCAGCAAATTCAATTTACGATTTAGATTTGTCTGCTAACACAGCACTGAAAGACCTCAAATTAAATTTTAATCCTATCGTAAATCTCGATATTAGTGCTAATATTAACTTAGAAGCATTTAGTGCAACGTATTGCTATAGTTTAGAAAATGTAGATTTTTCAAATAACAATTTATTAGAACAAATTTCTTTATGGCATTCTAATCAAAATGAGATTAATGTGTCTAATATGCCTAATTTAAGTAGTTTATATCTGCGTAATTTAAATTTAACGAGTTTAGATGTTTCAAACAATCCTAACTTATATAATTTATATGTCACTGATAATAATATTTCAGAGCTAGATGTCAGTTTTAATAGCAGTTTAGCGTATTTATCACTTGATGGACTATATGTGTCAACAGTAGATGTTTCTAACAACCCTAATTTAGAGTGGTTAGATCTTAGTGGGTTTTTGTTAGAAACTGTCAATGCTAAAAATGGAAATAATACAATTTTTACTTATTTCAATATAGATAATGCCTCCTCTTTAAGTAGTATTTGTGTAGATGATGTTGCTTATGCCACTTCAAATTTTACAATACCATATAATAGTTATTTTACAGAAATATGTAGTCCGGAAGATTGTAGTGCTGTAGCAGTTAATTATACACAAGGTTTTGAAACAACAACACAACCTAATATAGATGGATGTTGGAGAAAATATCCACATACAATATCTAATTATTACTATGTAAAAACTATTGGAGCAGCTTATTCTGGTGCTAATTCTGTTGGTATGCGCGTGGCATCTAACGACGATGCTTTACTAATTACTCCAGAATTATCAAATTTTGACAGTTATAAACGCGTATCATTTTGGTTATACTCACCAGAAGTAACGTCTCTAAATGTTGGGACAATTTTAGATCCTGACTATATTACAACCTTTGAACCTTACAGGAATATTTCATTTAGTGATGGAGGCGGGAATCAATGGAGGGAAATTCATGTTGATTTTGCAAATTATACAGGCGATGCAAATCATGTGGCTTTTAAGTTAAGTGGTTCTTATACTATTGCTTATATAGATGATTTTATTTATGAAGATTCACCAAATTGTATAACTCCTATAGATGTTGAAACTATAACGTATGCTACAGAAGCGTCAATAGATTGGACAAGTTTGGGTAGTGCTACAAGTTGGGATATTGAATATGGTCTAGAAGATTTTACGCTTGGTACAGGTGTATTAGTGAATGCAACTTCAAAACCATTTATACTAGAGGGCTTAGAGAGTGATACTGAATATGATTTCTACATACGATCTAATTGTGGTGGAAGTGAAACCAGTGATTGGTCTCATTCAAATAAATTCACAACCGCATGTCCTGCAATTGTTGCAGATTATTCTTATGATTTTGAAGATGGATACGGTGGAGAATTTTATAGTTGTTGGGAAGCTTTAGGTAGTGGTTTTATTACACAAGATGGTAATACGACGGCATCAACAGGTGCTATTAAAATTTCAAATTACAATGAAGGAGCTGTTGTTACCCCTGAATTATTTGAGCTAAATAGTTCTAAGCGTATAAAATTTTGGTTAAAAAATGAAGAAGGGGATTCTGACCTTATCGTTGGAACACTTGCGGTTCAAAATGATTTGTCAACGTTTACACCATATCAAACGATTTCTTCTTCAAATATGGAAGAAGGAATATGGGAACAAATCATTATAAATTTTGAAAATTACACTGGTAATGATCGTTTTGTGGCATTTAATCAAGTACAAATAGATAATTATGCAGATTTCTTTATAGATGAATTTGTATACCAAAACACGCCAGATTGTTTAGAACCCCAGAACTTCCATGTCACAGCACTATCAGATAGTTCAGCAGATTTACTTTGGACAAACACAAATGGCGTAACCGATTGGGAAATACAATACGGTGCACTTAATTTTGAATTGGGTTCTGGTACTATAATCAGTGGAATAGGAGATAGTACTACGATAAATAACCTTTACCCAGATTCATCTTACGATATTTATATCCGATCAAATTGTGGCGGAGGTAGTTATAGCGATTGGTTTAAGCTTCAGAATATACATACTATTTGTGGTCCGTTTTCGGGATCTTATACTCAGAATTTTGATGATATTGAGTTTGCTAATTGTTGGTCGAGATTACCTGGTGTAGATCCAGAGGTATACAATACAAATATTGTAGATGTGTCTTATTCATATCCACTTGGAGGTAGTGGAAATACCATTAAATTTAATGATTACCAGCAAAATGGGGAGCTCTTTTTAGTGTCACCAGAATTTAGTGATTTAAGTAATGGCAGTAAGCGTATAAAGTTTTGGCTACATCCTAGGTATAATAATGCAAACATGGTGGTTGGTACAATGACCGACCCAACTGATACAAATACGTTCACAGTTAAAGAAACAATAGCCTATGAGGATATGATTTATAGGGACTGGAAACAGTTTACAATCAACTTCGATGATTATTCAGGGTCGGATACCTATATCGCATTCAATATGCAAATTGAAGAAAATCCAATAGGAGGGACGTCAATTATTTACTTAGATCGTTTTGAGTATTCAGATATTCCAACCTGTCAAACACCAACCGATTTTTCAAATACCTCAATTTCAAATGGTGAAATTGAATTGTCTTGGAACGTTAACAATAATGCCTCACAATGGGAAATTCTATATGGTGAAGAAGGCTTTTGGTTTGATGATGGTACGGTTATTCAGGCAGATTCTAATCCTTTTAGTGTTTCAGGTTTACCAACGGAAATCGTATACGATTTTTACGTCAGAGCTGTTTGTGATGCTAACAATAGTAGCGACTGGTCAGAAAAAATTACGGTAGATATTGGGTGTGGACAATCGTATGCTGCAGGTTATACGTATGATTTTAATAGCTCTACATTAGATGTCTGTTGGATGGCTTATGAATATTCGTCTAACAGTTACACGACTAGTTTTGAGATGGTTATCGATAATAATTTTGGTGACGATGGTTATTCGGCATATATGGAAGATACCAGTTCGTATTCCAGTTATGGTGTTATGATGGTGTCACCATTACTTACCGATTTGTCTAACGATAAAAAAATTGAATTTTACATCAGTAATTACGATGGAGGATTAAAAGTAGGAACAATCACGGATCCAGAAGATTATTCAACTTTTGAAACTTTAGAAACTATTGATGGAAGTGTAGAAGGCAATGCTTGGGAAAAGTACACCGTATTCTTAAATAATTATAATGGAACGGATAAATATATAGCCTTTAAATATCAAAGAGCGAGCTCTAATAATGGCAGCCAAGTGGTTATTGATGATTTTTCCTATCTACAATCAGTGTTGTGTGAAGTGCCTTCGGATTTAACTTTAGAGCAAGTATATGATAATAGTGTAAACTTAAGTTGGGGTGTTGGCGAATCTGATATAGAATGGGAGCTTGAGTTTGAGAAGCTTGATACCTATAATTCTGAAGAAACGGTTATAGTTACCTCAAATAATTTCACCCTCGATAATTTACTAGAAGGTACTGAATACGGCATAAAAGTTAGAGCTAAATGTGATGAAGACGGATTGTATTCAGATTGGTCAGAAGTCATCACGTTTTTTACAACGTGTATGCCAGTTGAAGCCTATTACTTTGAGTCTTTTGAATTTGAAGATGCATTGAGTCCGTGTTGGACCAAAATAGTAGAGACTGAGAATACTTTTATAAATATTAATGCCGTTGAGGATTTTACGGTTAACTATAATGGAGTGGGCAGGACAGTATATCCACATACCGGTAATCAGTTTATTAAATTTTCTAATAGTTTTGATAATGCAGGAGGCGGAGCCGATAATCTAATGTTGGTTTCGAGAGAAATTTTAGATATTGATAATGAAAAAAGAATCCGACTTCAGTTAATTTCTCGTCAAGGGTCTTCAGGTTCAGATTACAATAGGTCTAGCTTACATATCGGTACAATGTCCGATCCCAATGATAGTAGCACCTTTAGTTTGGTGCAAACCATTACACCAGAAGAAATGAATGAGTATAAAAGCTATGAAGAAGATGTGGTGGCATGGAAAGAGCATACCATTTATTTCAATAATTATACGGGTACTGATCATTATATTGCCATTAAGCATGGTGACGAATTTGTTGGAAGTGAATTTTTCGTAGATGATTTTACCTATGAAAGTATTCCAGAATGTACAGAACCGCTTTATCCAATAGTGTTAAATGAGCGTTATGATGCTGTAGACGTAAGTTGGGAGTCTTACGAAAATTCTAACCCTACATCATGGGAGATTGAATATGGGTTTTCAGGTTTTGAAATTGGAACAGGAACCGTTATGACGGCAAATGATAGTTCTTTTACTACGATTTCTAATCTAGTGGAAGATACAGACTATGACTATTATATAAGAGCAAATTGTGGATCAGGTTATAGTGATTGGTCAGTTAAGCAAGTGTTTACAACAAAATGTGCAGGATTCGAGGTCGGCTACCAAGAAGGTTTCGAAAATCATCCAACTGGCTTTTTAGAGCATTGTTGGACAGGGTTATTGCCACAAGTTGGATCGTCTTATTGGGATCAAATAGGGCAGATAAGAGTGTATAATAATAGTGCTTATAATACGCCAGATGCTCATACTGGTGAGCAAGCAATTTGGTTTATGAATGAAACAAACCATCCATTGCACGATGAGGTTTCAGAACAAAGCATTTTGGTATCACCTAGGCTCATAGATTTAGATAACTATAAAAGAGTGTCCTTTTGGATGTATCCAATTTCTAGCGTGTATGCCTCACCAACCGAGATTGTTATTGGTACCATGACAGATCCAGATGATTATACCACATTTACACCATATTTTACAATTACAAATGCTGCTGAAAATGAAGATACTTGGACACAATATGAGGTAGATTTATCTAATTATTATTTAGAAGATGAGTATATAGGAATAAGACAAGCAAGTATAAATGAGCGTCAAGTAATTCTTTTTGATGATTTTGAGTATTCTGAAAATTCATGCATTATACCAACAGATTTAGAAGCGACACAAAGTGATTCTGGTGAAATAACGCTGACATGGCAAGATAATAATACACAACAAGCCCCTCAAAATTGGGAAATTGAATATGGACCTATAGATTTTAATATCGGTGAAGGTACAGTGGTGCAAGCCAATTCAAACCCGTTTGTTTTAGATGGTTTAAATACGTTTTCTAATTATGAATATCGCGTGAGAGCATATTGTAATGTCGAGAGTGGTTATAGCGATTGGAGTGTGCCTTATGCTTTTACTATAACTTGTGTAGAATCTGCACCTTTTTATGAGGATTTTGATAGTTATAATGCATATTATCAAAATTCAAATAGTGGTATTCCAAATTTCTGCTGGACAAGAAACGATCGTTCGGTTTCAGGGATTTACAATTCAGAAGGACTTGTGGTTAGCCCTAGTTCATCACCAAATGTAGGTTTTGTTAATTATTATGGTTCAGATACTTCACCTTTAGCAGGTGTTTTAATTTCTCCATTTCTATCCGATTTAGATGCAAATAAAATTCTTAAGATTTGGGTGAGAAATGAATCTACGGGCTCTACTTATAATCAATCCGGAATCATAATCGGTACCATGACAAATCCTTTAGACAGTGAAACATTTATACCATTTAAAACCATTTGGGCAGAAGAGATTCCATTATTCGGGAAAGAGTTTTTAATCGATTTTGCGACATATACAGGGGATGCGCATCATATTGCTATTATGCATAATGAAGAAAATGATTATTCTAGAGTAATGTTTGATGATATAGAGTATAAAGAAAGACCAATGTGTTTAGAACCTATAAATGTCGATTTCTTATCGGTTTCAGATACAAGTGTAACGATCTCTTGGGAGAATTTAGGGTCAGGTGAAGCTTTTGATGTAGAATATGGTATACAAGGATTCACACAAGGAACCGGAACAATAGTTAGCTCAACAATCAGCCAAATAGAGATTAGTGGTTTGGATATTGAAACAACTTATGAGTTTTATGTCAGAACAAATTGTGGTTCATCAGGAAATAGTGAGTGGGTTGGTCCAATTAATGCCACCACAGCTTGTAATGTAGAATCTGTACCATGGGTAGAGAACTTTGATACTATGGATGCTTATGGTCAAGGAATATTACCAGACTGTTTTCAGAATGATGATGTTTGGGTGTCTAGTAATACTAATTTAAGTGCTTATCAAGTTGGAGATGGAGATACAGATTATCTCTACGCTATTTTTGATGAATATGGTATTGAGGCTTACATGATAACACCAATGTTTAATTTACAAGCTGGTACAACATATACATTGTCATTTAAAATGAGAAAAGAGGCTGGAGATTATAGCTCACAAAGTGTTAAAATATGGACAGGTCAAGGAAACACAACAGATGCTTTAGATAATTATATTAATTATTTTTCAGAATATAGTTATGGGTTCTATAATTATTACACCATAGAAACGACGTTTACACCAATCGTAAATGGTGATTATTCATTTTTATTAGATTTTGGGTATTCTTCTATCGTTCATACCATTTCAGTTGATTCCTTTAGTTTAGAAGGGGAGTATGAAGAGCGCGTTGAGGTGCCAAGTGGTTCTGCTGTAAGTTATGATTTTGATAGTGGATATCTTGAAGGTTTAATTTTAGAAGAAACTGAAAATACCCAATGTAGAATTACGAATGATAGCGGAGCAGATGTTATTATGATGAGAGGTGGTTCAGATAACACAGCCTGGTATAATACAGGAAATGCAGATCTAAATTGGTTAGAAAATCAAAACTTTATCTCTAAAGTGAATTTTGAAATTGATGCCACAAACGTTTCAGAATTATTTATGAATTTCGATTTAAGACAAACATTTTTAAATTCTAATACTGAATCCGTGTTTAGAGTTGTGGTTAATGGTAGTGAACTTGTGAGTTTTAATGCGGATAATGCAAATGACTACGAAAATGTTGAAGTAGATCTTTCGTCTTATGCAGGCAACACTTTAAGAGTGTCTTTACAGCAACTTGGTAAAAATAGTGATGATAAAGCTTATTTAGATAATCTTACGTTTGGTGAGGAAAGTACGCTTAGCGCTAATGATTATTTGTTTTCTGAATTTTCATTCCGTCCAAACCCAGTAAATGATCAGTTATTTTTGACTAATTCTACAATAATAGATCAAATCTCTATAATAGATGTTACGGGAAGACTCTTGCAAACAGAAGTTATTAATAATGAAAATGCAACCATAGATATGTCATATTTACCATCAGCAATGTATTTTGTAGAGGTTAAGGTGGGTGAAGCAACAAGAACTATTAAAGTTTTAAAAGAATAGATTTTATTATTTACAATATGAAAACCTTTCAAAATTTAATTTTGAAAGGTTTTTTTATAGGATTAGTTTTCTGTAGAACGGGTTAAACAACATTCAAAATCTCTATTTAGAAAAGTAAAAGTATAGAGGATTTGTTGGTTCTATTGTTAAAGATGAATGTGTATTATAACGAGAAATATACTTAGGAGTTTACTATTAACTTCTTATAGTTTAGATTTGAATTCAACTTAACATAATTATGAATAGATATACACTATTATTAAGTCTTGCTCTTTTGTTTTTTAGTTTTAATATAAATGCGCAATGCCCAACAACTCAAGTAAATTTAAGTACTCAGGCAGATATAGAGGCGTTTATATTAAATTATCCTAATTGCTCTGATCTTCAATCTACTTTATCCATTCAAGGTTCAGGAGTTAGTGATATTACAGGTCTGTCTTTCATAAATTCTGTTCAGGGAAACGTGTTACTCTATTATTTAGACAATTTGTTATCGTTAGAAGGGTTGCAAAATATTACAACAATTAGCGGTAAGCTAGATATTAAATCTTTAAATGCGTCTACAGATTTTTCTTCTTTGTCAAATGTTACAACAGTTGGTGGTAATCTTTCAATAAATAATTGTGATTCATTAACAGATATGACATCTTTTTCTAGTATAACAGATGTTGGAGGTGATTTTGAATTAAAAGATAATTCAAGCCTTGTTCATCTCGATGATTTGAATGATGTAATTATAGTTGGTGGTTTATTCCTTATAGATAATAACGACGCTATGACATCTATAAATGCTTTTAATTTTATGTCAAATGTCATCGAAGATATAAGTATTAAAAATAATAACTCATTACTAAGTGTAAATGCATTTAATGCTGTGGCTGGAGTTCAGGGCAGTGTTTCAATAACTAATAACACTGGTTTAACTGAGTTTGTTGGTGCAAATAATTTGTTAAACATTTCTAGCAATCTTACCATTAGTGGAAATGCGATATTACAGTTAGATAATGCTTTTAATCAATTGTTATCTGTGTCGGGTAATGTATTAGTTTTATCTAATAATCAATTACAGGATATAGCAGGTTTTAATAGTTTAAGTGAAGTGCAAGGTGATTTTACTGTGGACAACAATGATTCGTTAACTGAAATCTCAGGATTTAATGTTTTAGATAATGTAGGTGGTAATTTTGTTATTGATGAAAATATAATGCTTGCACAAGCATCTGGTTTTTATCAGTTGCAAACTATTCAAGGTGATTTTGCGATAACTTACAATGATAATTTCCAAGATTTTTCGGGTTTTCAAAATTTAAGTTTAATCAATGGAGAATTTGAAGTAAGATATAATGATAGTCTTATAAATTTTAATGGGCTTAATAGTTTAACACAGATTAATGATGCTCTAAGAATAGGGAGTAATTTGAGTTTAGAAAACCTTGATGGTCTTGAGAACCTAACTTCATTAGGTGGATATTTAGGTATTTCTAATAATACTGTATTAACTAATGTTAATGCTTTAAATAATTTAGAAAGTATAGGAGGAGGTATTGGTATTGGTAGTTCTTACAATGATTCCGTGGATGTTATAACCAGTTTACCTTTTGATAGTTTAACCTTAGTTGATGGTAATATAAATATTAATAGTAATGAAGGATTAACAAGTTTATCTGGTTTTAATGCGCTTACACAAATAGGAGGGATTTTGATTATAGAAGTTAACTCTGCTTTGGAGGAAATTTCGGGTTTTAATGCCTTAACAAGTATTCAGGACACAGGTAGTAGTTATAGAAGTGTTGAAATACGTTATAATGCCAATCTTTCTTCTGTCTCTGGTTTTAATAGTCTATCAGAAATAAGTAATTCGCTAATAATTCTAACTAATGCCCAATTACAGAGTGTTACAGGTTTTCAAAATTTAGAAAGCATTAGTAATTATTTAAATATTAATGAGAATGATGTACTTACAGATATTACAGGATTTTCTAATTTAACCACCATTACGGGTGATTTAAGATTAGGTGTTTATGATAACTCTGGGTATAATTCCATTGGTAACCCAATGTTAGCCAGTTTAGAAGGATTAGAAGGGTTAGAGGTTGTTACAGGTAATTTAAGTATTAGAGAGAATCATGGATTAATTAGTATTGATCATTTAACTAGTTTAACTAGTGTAGGTGGTGATATTGATATCGTTTTAAACTCTGTTCTTCAGGATGTTCAAGGTTTATCTTCTCTTGTTACTGTTGGTGGTGATATTGAAATTAGTACCAATTATAATTTAGCGTCACTTCAAGGTCTTAATGCTTTAACTACTGTAAGTGGTGATTTTAGGATTTATCATACGGCTTGTGATGATTTCTCTGGTTTAGAGAGTTTAACTAGTGTTGGCAATTATTTGGCTATTAGTAATAATGCTGTTACAACTTTAAATGGATTGGAAAACTTAGACCAAGTAGACCGTATTTCTTTAGGAGGCAATGATAATCTTGTAGATATTTCTAGTTTATCTAATATTGATTACTTAAATCTGACAGATCTTTATATTCAAGGTAATCCTCAATTATCGGCTTGTAATATAGCTAGTATTTGTAATTATTTGAGTTTAGATAATGTGTCTTCAAGTATTAATGTGTTTAATGGTGTTGGATGTCAAAATGAAGAACAAATTTTGAATCTGTGTGCTACAGATACGAATCAAATAAGTGGAATAATAACTTATGACGATGATAGTGATGGCTGTGATGCTGGAGATGTAAACTTACAATCTATTCAGGTCAATGCAGAAAGTAGTGATAGTTTATTTGGAACCTTTACTGACCAAGACGGAGCGTATTTGCTATATGTTTCAGAAGGAGAGTTTACATTAAATGCTGAGGTGAATTCTGAAATGTTTTCAACTTCACCTTCGAATCAAATTTTTGAGTTTAATAATTTGGGAAATCAAATAGAACAAAACTTATGTATAGCACCTATAGCGCTATTAAATAACCTTTCTGTTGCTATATACCCATCATTTGACGACCCAAGACCAGGTTTTAACACCAAGTACCAATTAGTTTACAACAACATTGGCTCAACACAATTAAGTGGTTCTGTATCGTTTGAGTTTAATAATTCAAAATTAAATTTTCTTAGCGCAAGTGAAACTATAGCATCACAAACAACAAACACATTAACATTCGATTTTACAGACCTAAATCCTTTTGAAACAAGAACCATAGATTTAGAGTTCAACGTTTTTGCTCCACCAACCACAAACATAGATGATGTGCTTGAAGCGATAGCAGTCATAAACCCAGTTTCAGGAGACGAAACAGAAGAAGATAATGTGTTCACTTTAGAGCAAACCGTTATAGGATCTTACGATCCAAACGACATTACAGTTTTAGAAGGAGAAGAAATTACGATTGAAGAATCAGATAAATATTTACATTATTTAATTCGTTTTCAAAATACAGGTACAGCAAGCGCTATTAATGTAAGAGTAGATAATGTTTTAGATAATAAATTAGATTGGACAACTATGCAGTTAGAAAGTTTAAGTCATTCTGGTCGCGTAGATATATCTAACGAAACAGATGTGAGTTTTATATTTGATAATATTAACTTAGCAGATAGCACTAATGATGAACCTAATTCTCATGGCTATATTGCTTATAAAATAAAGCCAATAAATAGTGTTGAGATTGGAGACGTTATCAGTGGAACTGCAGATATATTTTTCGATTTTAATCCTGCAATAATAACAAATACAGTAAATACAGAAATTGTAGAATCTTTAAGTGTTAATGAGTATAATGCTCAATCTATTCTTTTGTTTCCTAATCCTGCTAACAATAAATTAGAAATTAAATCTAATCAAATTATTGATAGATTATCTATTGTTGATGTTAATGGTAGAGTGTTGAGTGATATTAATATTTTAAATATAGATTATAGCTTAGATGTTACAACTTTAGTTAAAGGTGTTTATTTCTTGGAAATACAATCTGGCGAATCAAAATCAATCAAAAAATTTATTAAGAATTAAGATGTGATGTAGTGTGTGTGTAGTGATACTTATTAGAGTGTAAAAAGCTCATTTATAAAAAATAAAAAACCTTTCAAGATTCAGTTTTGAAAGGTTTTTCTGTTTTCCTCAGTTTGTAAAATTAATTACATTCTACTCTATAGACTTCTCTTGCTTCAATACCTACAAGAGGTACTGAATAATTAGTCTCTTCTTGGCAATCAACTGACTCTCGTTCAGTTTCTGTGTAATTGAGCAACCAGGTTCCTGTGTTCTCCTGTTGGTACTTAGCTTCAATGTAAGTGACTCGTTCACATCCACAGACTTCTTCATCTAAATCAGACTCAGTTGAGCATCCTAAAAAGAGTGCAAAACCTGATGTAATACAGATAGTTAACATTGTTTTTAATTTTTTTTTCATCGTTCAGTAAATTTGGGATTACAAAAGTATATGATATTTAATATTTTCCTATGAAACGTATTAAAAATTCGATGAAATACATAAAATAGTTTGTTTATGAGTGTTTTTTCTTACACTTAATGTTGATAACTCTGCTTTTTAAACAATTTATTTTTATTTTTTAATTATTTCATCTGAAAATAACACCTAATTTTATGATTTCTAAGGGAGTTAGGAGAGAAATAATGATGATTTTGATGCTTAATTTGAAAAATTGAATAAAAAAAACTTCAATAGAATAAATTAGTGCTTTCTAATTTAAATTTTGAAAAGCTTTTTTATTTCATTGATTTTCTTAATTTTAATAAAATGAGTCGTTTATGCTTAAAAAAGTTTTTGCAAGTGCTGTTTTTGGAGTAGAGGCTTCTACAATAACAGTTGAGGTTAATATTGATAAAGGAGTTGGTTATCATTTAGTAGGACTTCCAGATAATGCGATTAAAGAAAGTAATTATCGTATTGCGGCTGCGTTTCAGAATAATGGTTACCGAATTCCGGGTAAAAAGATCACCATTAATATGGCACCTGCTGATTTGCGTAAAGAAGGTTCTGCTTACGATTTAACCTTAGCTATCGGAATTTTAGCAGCATCTAATCAAATTAAGGCGGAAAACTTAGAGGATTACATCATTATGGGAGAACTATCCTTAGATGGAAGCTTACAGCCTTTCAAAGGTGCGCTGCCAATCGCGGTTAAGGCACGAGAGGAAGGATTTAAAGGAATTATATTACCAATTCAAAATTGCAAAGAAGCTGCTATAGTAGACAATATTAAAGTTTACGGTGTTGAGAATATCACTCAGGTGATTAATTACTTTGATAAAGGTGAGCCGCTAGAGCAAACTATAATTAACACACGAGAAGAGTTTTATAAAAATCTCGATTTTCCAGAATTTGATTTTGCAGATGTAAAAGGACAAGAATCTATAAAGCGCTGTATGGAAATTGCAGCAGCAGGAGGTCATAATATTATTTTAATTGGTCCGCCAGGTTCTGGTAAAACCATGCTAGCAAAACGATTGCCTAGTATTTTGCCACCAATGACTTTGCATGAAGCTTTAGAAACAACTAAAATACATTCGGTTGTTGGTCGTGTTAAGTCACATGCCGGATTAATGGCTCAGCGTCCTTTTAGAAGTCCCCATCACACGATATCAAATGTAGCGCTCGTCGGCGGCGGAAGTTACCCTCAACCTGGTGAAATATCATTATCGCATAACGGAGTTTTGTTTTTAGATGAATTGCCCGAATTTAAACGTGAAGTTTTAGAGGTAATGCGTCAGCCTTTAGAAGATCGAGAAGTGACGATCTCTAGAGCAAAGTTCACGGTAACTTATCCATCATCTTTTATGTTAGTAGCGAGTATGAATCCAAGCCCGAGTGGTTATTTTAATGATCCTGATGCACCTGTAACATCATCACCCGCAGAAATGCAACGTTATTTAGGAAAGGTTTCTGGTCCGCTTTTAGATCGGATTGATATTCATATTGAGGTGACTCCTGTACCATTTGAAAAATTAGCTGATGAAAGAAATGGAGAGTCTTCGGTAGATATCCGTAAGCGTGTCACCAAAGCTAGAGAAAACCAAACGGAGCGTTTTAAGGAATTAGAAAACATCCATTACAATGCGCAAATGAACACAAAGCAAATCCGAAAATATTGTAAATTGGACGAAGCTTCAATGTTACTTTTGAAATCTGCCATGGAACGCTTAAATTTATCCGCTAGAGCTTACGATAGAATCTTGAAGGTTTCTAGGACAATAGCAGATTTAGAAGGCTCTGAAAATGTTTTAGGAGCACACATTAGTGAAGCTATTCAATATCGTAGTTTAGATCGCGAAGGTTGGTTAGGTTAATTTTAAATAATAACACTTAATTAGTTGATTTTTAAAATTATAAGTAATTTTACTTAATTAAATAGTTTATGACAGTAATTAGAAAATATAAATGAAAAAACAATACATTTTAATAGCTATAGTGCTAGCGTTTAGTTGTGGAAATAATGAAAAAGAGCAGGTAGTAGTTAAGGAGAGTTTTGCAGAAGTTGAGGTTGTTGATACGCCAGTTTTAAACCTTGAGCAAGCTAACCGATTAGCGCAATTACCATTACATTGTATGGATATAGAATATCCAAATAAGCTGAATCAGACGATTGGTAATGCTTCCGATTTAAAAACACCTAAGGAATTACATCCTGCTTTTTACGGGTGTTTCGATTGGCATTCTGCGGTTCATGGGCATTGGAGTTTGGTTTCGCTTTTAAAACAATTTCCAGATTTAGAAAACAGAGCAGGAATCGAACAAAAATTACTTCAAAATATATCTAAAGAAAACATAGCGCAAGAGTTACTTTACTTTGATGGTGAATTTAATTCATCTTTTGAAAGAACTTACGGTTGGGCTTGGTTATTAAAATTAGCAGAAGAGTTACACACTTGGGATAATGAGGTAGGGCAGGAGTTGGAAGAGAATCTTCAGCCGTTAACAAATTTAATCGTAGCTAAATATTTAGAGTTTTTACCAAAGTTAAATTACCCAATTAGAGTTGGTGAGCATTCTAATACGGCATTCGGGTTAAGTTTTGCTTATGATTATGCTTTGGTAGTTGAAAATTCAGAATTACAAATCTTAATTGAGAATAGAGCAAAGGATTTTTATGATGATGATCAAGACTGTCCGATAGAATGGGAGCCAAGCGGTTTTGATTTTTTATCGCCTTGTTTAGAGGAAGCTGCATTGATGAAACGTGTGTTATCTAATGAGGATTTTAAGGTTTGGATAAGTGATTTTATTCCAGAACTAATTCAAACTGATTTTGATATTGCTGTTGGTGAAGTTTCTGATCGGTCGGATGGAAAATTAGTGCACCTCGATGGTGTAAACTTTTCAAGAGCTTGGAATCTTAATTACATTGCACAAGATTTACCAGAATACAAACATCTTCAAAATTTAGCCAATAAACATATCAATTATTCGCTGCCAAGCATCGTTGATGATAGTTACGAAGGTGGTCATTGGTTAGGGAGTTTCTCCATCTATGCTTTAAATTCTATAGAGAAATAGCACTTTTATTTCGCTATGTTTTTTTTGTGTATTATTGTAGATATTAGAAGTCAATTTTAAGTTCTACTTAAATACAGTTAGTATTAATCTTATTGTTTACATGGTTGTTGTAATGTATTGATAATTAAAATTTTAGTTAACCTCAATTGATTTTATTAATAGTGTGTTTTTCAACTGTGATTTGTGTATTTTGTTTTAATATTAGATCCTATTTTATAAACGAGTATAATCGTTTTAATTGTGAGATTTTCAATTTGTTTTTTTGTTTAAAGTTGAGGCGATTTATAGAGTTGACTTTTTAATGATTTGAATGTTTGATATTGATAATTTATATAAAAATGATATTAATTTTAAATTTAGAAATTGAAGTTACTTAACTTAAATAGGGATTAATAAATTAGTAAAGAGTGAATATAAAAGAGTGAATACATTTTTTTATAAAATTAAATTAATACTTTTCAGCGACTTTAAATTGAAACAAACATTCTTATGAAGAATATTGGATTACTTATTATAGGTTTTGTTGTTGGTGCTTTGGTTGTATTTCTATACAACAGCAACAATCATAAGACAGAAAAACACACTGCTAGTAAGCCACCATCAGGTGTTATTTCACCAGATGAAATTAAGATGCTTAGTCAAGAATATAATGAACGTTACAAAATTATTAACGATTCCTTGTTTAAAGATTCTAAAACAGGAGATAACAGATCATCTTGGTATAAAATAGAAGATATAGAAAATTATATAGCCTATGCAAAGCAGCAGGCCATAGAAAATGGAAATACATTAGATGGATTACGTTTGTATTTAGGTGCGCATCCAGATACCAATGAAGAAGAAGGTTTAACAACATTGTTTTTTGTGCCAACAGGTTATGAGAACACTTCAGAAAGTAGTATCTTCTCTTTAAAAGGCGGAAGTAAAGATTTAAAGGATAGTGATGGTTTAGATATGGGGTCTGAGGGTCATCCGCCATCCGCCAATTATCCTCAGTAAACGCCTTGTTTTATGCAAGAATTTTTTAAGGAATACTACGCTATTTTTAATTACTCTATTGGAACCATGGCAGCCGTAACAGGATTATTTTTTTTAAATAAATATAAATCTACCGCAGCTAAATATTTAATATACTTTTTGGTATATGCGCTTTTGGTAGATGTTATTGGTAGGTATCCTTCATATTTTAAAGATTTAGATAAGTTTGATTTAATTAAAGGTACATTAATAGAAGCAAATTATTGGTGGTATATAATTTTTTGGTTTGCAGGCTTATCTAGTTTTATTACATTGGTTAACTTTAAGGTTATTTACAACTTAGGTTATAAAAAAGCACTTAAATATTGTTACTATGTTTACATAGTTCAATTCGTTTTATATGGAATATTTAATTTTGAGTCGTTATTTAATCCTATGGAGGTATTCTTAAAAATATCGAGTATATGGATGATATTTGTCGCTGTTTTTCTATATCTTTTAGATATCTTACAGTCCTTTAGGATCACCTATTTTTATAAGTCTATATATTTTTATATTAATATTGCTATTTTAATTTGGACGTTAGTGACAGGTCCAATAATGTTTTACGAAGTTTATTTTTCGACAGCAGATTGGAATTTTGTAATACTAAAGTGGCAAATTTTTTTAAGTGTAAATTTTATTTTTTATTTAACCCTGTCTTTAGCCTTAATATATTGCAAAACGGAGATCAAATAGTAACTTCACAAGCAGAGCGCTACCTATTAGTTTACATGATCGGAGTGTTGGTAATAATTACTGCTTTAATAATTGTTTTCTTTGTCGTTTTTCAAAGGCGAAAAAATCAACTGCTTTTAGATAAAATTAAACAAAGACAAAAGTTTGATGACGAGCTTTTTAAAACGCAACAAGAAATTCAGGAACAAACTTTAAAACATATCGGTAGAGAATTACATGACAATATTGGGCAAATGCTTGTTATCTCTACGATGCAAATGAATGCAGTTTTAGCAGCTGTAAATAACGAAGCTAAGATTAAAGTTAAAAATGCAGCAGAAACTCTAAAAAGCACATTAGATGAAGTGAGAGCCTTGTCTAAATCTTTAAATAGTGACGTTATCTTTAATTTAGGTTTTGATACTACCTTAAAAAATGAAGTGGCGCGCTTAAATAAATCAGGGCTTATTAATTCTACGTTATCAATAACAGGTGATAAGGTAAATTTTGAGAATAAAAAAGATGAAATTATCTTATTTAGGATTCTTCAAGAATTTTTTTCAAATACATTGAAATATGCTGAAGCTGAGCATTTAAATATTAATTTGTCTTACCAAGATCAACTACTAAGAATAAAAATAGAGGATGATGGTATTGGTTATGACATTGAATCTGTAGCAAAAAGCTCTGGATTAATTAACATGAAAAGAAGAGCAGAACTATTAAGTGCTAAATATAACCTAGAATCTCAAAAGCATAAAGGCACGACACTTACGTTGGAATATCCATATAGAACAATTTAAATATAGCAAGCATTCCAAAGTGGATCATTCGGTAATGGAGCTGTAATGAATACCTCTTCTTTTTTTACAGGATGTACAAAACGCAAGGTTCTAGCATGTAAACTAATACTAGCATCTTTATTACTACGATCAAAGCCATATTTTAAATCTCCTTTTATTGAGCAACCTATTGAGGCTAATTGCACACGGATTTGGTGATGTCTTCCGGTTTCTAAATCAATTTCTAATAAAAAGAAATTATCAAGTTTTTGGATGACTTTGTAATGTAGAATTGCTTTTTTACTGCTTTCAACTTCTTTAATATATGCTGTAGATTTGTTGTTTTTTGGATTCTTTTTTAGCCAATGAATTAAGGTGTCGCTCGTTTTTGGCGGTTGTTCTTTAACTAAAGCCCAATAGGTCTTTTTCGCTGTTTTCTCCGCAAATAATTTATTAAGTCTAGGTAATGCTTTACTCGTTTTAGAAAACATTACAATACCTGTTGTAGGTCGGTCTAAACGGTGTACAACACCTAAATATACATTACCATCCTTATTATATTTATCTTTTAAATAAGATTTCACAACGTCGCTTAAAGGCTTGTCACCTGTTTTATCTCCTTGCACAATATCACCAGCTCGTTTGTTTACAATGATGATGTGGTTGTCTTCATGAAGAACTTGAAGATTATTTTTATTAGAAAGGATTTTAGACATATTAGATTTTTAGATTACTCGATTTTTAGATTTAATTCAGGGTAGATTTAAATTTTGAAGTCATTTTTATAATAGAATTTAGCTCAAGTAAAAGTTTATCTAGTTCTTCTTTTGAAATAAAATTTAAATCAGAAGCAATTAATAATTGTGTTTCAACTTCATACGCAGAACCTAAAGTAATTTGAAGAAATCTGGAAAAATCTTTATTTGAATTTCTCGATGATCCTTCTGCTATATTAGAAGGGATAGATACAGAGGCTCTTCTTAATTGATTGGTAAGACCGAATTTTTCAGATTCAGGAAATTTAGATGTTATACCATAAATAGAAGAACAAAATACTCTACTCTTTTTCCAAATTTCTAAGTCTTTAAAACGGTGCATAAAACTTTTTTTTGTTTTGAGAACTAGATATTTCAAATCATTAAATTTTTCAAGTTGTGATTAATCCAAGAATCTAGCAATCGAGTAATCTAACAATCTATAATTAGTATTGTTCATTATCATTAGGGAAATCTTCAGTTTTTACATCATCTGCATATTGAGAAATAGCCGTAGTCATTTCTTCATATAAATTTAAATAACGACGTAAAAAACGTGGCTGAAACTCATAAGTCATTCCTAACATGTCATGTAATACTAAAACTTGTCCGTCTACACCATTGCCAGCTCCGATACCGATAACAGGAATAGAAACACTTTCAGCTACTTCTTTAGCTAATGCAGCAGGGATTTTTTCTAATACAATAGCAAAACATCCTATTTTTTCTAGCATTAAAGCATCATGCTTTAATTGTTCAGCCTCTTGTTCTTCTTTTGCTCTAACTGTGTAAGTACCAAATTTGTATATAGATTGCGGTGTTAAACCTAAATGTCCCATTACCGGTATTCCAGCATGTAAAATACGCTTAATAGAGTCTTTTATTTCTTTACCACCTTCCATTTTAACAGCATGTCCTCCAGACTCTTTCATAATTCTAATAGCAGAGCGTAAAGCTTCTTTTGGATCACTTTGGTAACTACCAAAAGGTAAATCTACTACTACTAAACAACGATCAATAGCTCTAACAACAGATGACGCATGGTAAATCATTTGATCTAAAGTAATTGGTAAAGTCGTTTCGTGACCAGCCATAACATTACTTGCTGAGTCTCCAACTAAAATAACATCAATACCAGCTTCATCAACAATTTTTGCCATGGTGTAATCATAAGCGGTAAGCATAGATATTTTTTCACCTCTAGATTTCATATCTACAAGGCTTTTTACTGTAATTCTTTTGTATTCTTTTTTTGCTGTTGACATTGTGTTTTTATTAGTTTTTTGTAAAAGTAATAAAATAGTTAACTCAAGTCTATTTGCAGTAAAATTCATTTTATAAATTATTTTTTGGATTGTTAAAACTTTGTTAAATACATACGTTTATATTAGTTAGTTAGTTTTAAAGAACTATTTCGTCTTCTTTATTAACCATTTAAAATCTAAATTATGAAAAAAACTATTTTTGCGTTAATTTGCGCATTAGGAGTCTTGTCATTTTCTTCTTCCAAAAATATAAATAATGACATTTTTGAATACGATTGTGATCAAAGTTACACGATAGATGGAGGTTTAAACTGCCCATTTAATGGTACATATCATGGTTGGTGTAGTGAAGCTGAGTTTGAACAATATGCTGAATCTGTTTACGGTTCTGAAGGATGTGGAGGTAGTATACCCAAGGAAAAGGAGGTTGTTATATCTACAGAGCCTTAATAAATTTAATTAAAATAGCATAAATTTAAAAGACGAAATAGTTTAATTTTTAATACATTAAATAATCGTAACTATAATGAAGGGATTAACATTTTATTTCATTTTATTTTATTCATTTTGCTTCTCTCAAGAAACTATCAATTTAACTGAAGTATCTTATACTTTTGATGTTAATTTATCTAACTATACAGAAGGTATTCCATATAAATCTAGATTATACTATAATGATAGTACAAGCCTATTTATTTATAATAGAATAAATTTTGAAGGAACGGAAAAATTTTTTAAAAAAGTAGGAGATAGAAAAGGTAGAGTTAATGGGATACATTTATTAAGAAATTATGATGAAGAAGGTTACAAATTTCATTTAAATTTTAATACTAAAGAGTTAACCTCACGTGAGGTATTAATGGAAAAATATGAAGTAACCGTTAAGGAGAAGAATATTGAATTTAATTGGGTAATTACAGAAGAATCAAAAAAAATAGGAGAATATGTTTGTTACAAGGCAACTACACAAAATTTTAGAGGTCGTAATTATGAAGTTTGGTTTACTTATGATATACCAGTGCCCACGGGTCCATGGAAGTTTCACGGATTACCAGGATTAATTTTAGAAGTACATGATGATAAAAACATAATAAATATTACTTTCAATAACATAAAGCAAAATAATAAAACAAAGGCATATTATGCTATACCAACCTCTAAAGAAGTTTATAATTTAAAGGAATATCTTAAAGAACGTTTTAGATTATACTTAGCTTATGTAAATAATAAAAAAGCGATGACTGCAACTGGGCAAATGAGAAATAGTGATCCTATTGCTTATGTAAACATAGAATATAATGAAGAACAGATAAAACTATTAGATAAATACCAACAAATTGAATATCATATTTATGAGGAGTCACTTAAAAAAGATTGATGAGTTTGATATTGCATCTACAAGTCTTAAATTCTTTTTTTTCATAATAATTTCATTCAATATTTCTTATTCCCAAGAGTCAATTAAAATTTTTGGAGTTGTAAAAGATTCTATTTCTGAACCTTTAGATTTAATAACGGTAGTTTTATTAGATGAAAATAATAGGTATATCACTAATTTTAGAACTCAGAATGATGGAAAATATAACTTCGAAATTCCGGCTAAAAAGAATAGATACATTTTAAAATATAAATCCTTAGTTTATAAGACAGATGATGTCATCGTTAATATTATAAAAGGGTTAAATGAATACCAAATTGATGTTACTATGTATGCTGACATCACAGAGTTAGACGCTGTGGTCGTAAAATCTCAACAGCCTGTAAAAATAGAAAAGGATACTATTACATTTAAAGTTTCTAGCTTTTTAACAAAGCAGAATGAAGTGCTTGAAGATTTACTTAAAAACCTACCTGGTATTGAAGTAGATGCCAATGGAGTTATTAAAGTCAATAACCAAGAGATTTCTAAAGTGTTAATTGGTGGTGATGATGTGTTTGACAAGAATTATAAAATAGGAACAAAAAATATTGATGCTAGTGATATAGAGGAAGTAGAGATTATTTATAATTTTGATGAAAATTCTGTATTGCGGGCATTGACTGATTCTGAGCATATAGCACTTAACATATCAATTAAAAAAGAAAGACAAGGAGCTATTTATGGTAAAACTAATATTGGATATGGTAATGATAAAAATTATCTCGCCGATTTAACACTATTTAATCTAAATAATAATTTAAAAACATTTTTGATTAGCAAAACTAATACTACTGGTAGAAAAGCAATTGAGAATCTTAATGGCTCAATGTTCAATAGGTCTGGTAATAATTATTTTGAAGATTATCGAGATTTTTCTGAGAATGTAATTAATACTGATGTAATAGCCTCTTCTGGTGAGTTAAATGAATCTTATATTAACGATAATACCTCGTATTTTAATTCATTACATCTTCTCACAAAACCAAAAAAAAATATTCATGTTAGAAGTATATTTTATTTTCTAAGTGATAATGTTAAACGACAAAATGCTTTTACTACTTCCTACTCAGCGCCAACAAACTTTATTGTATTACAATCAAAATTTCATAGAGAGAAATCTCGTGAATTCAATGCTGAATTAAATATAAAGAACGCAAATGGAAGTAAATCGTATATAGAATACAATGGCATACTAAACAATTCTAAAAATAGAACAAATATAGATTTAACTATAGATAACAATAGTTATTATGAAAATTTAGATATTGAAGATTACTATTTATCTCAACAGCTCAACACCACTTTTAGAGTTAACGAAAAAAGAGCTTTAAGTTTAAATTTCTTTTATTTACAAAATAAAAACCCACAAAACTACTCTACTAGTAATCCTATTCTTGATGATCAGGGCATTATAAATCAATCTTATGAAAATCCAATTAGACATTATGGTTTTAACTCAAAATTAGTTGGTGAAACAAGTGAATGGAATTTAGGATTTTTAAATAAGGATGAAAAAATAATTAGTAAAACTTTAAATGATGGCTTTGAGTTACAATTTGAGGATTTTACTTTTTCTAATAACTTAACTAATACGAGTAAAGATCTTTTCGTTTATAGGCGGTATTTGTTTTCGTTAGGGAAGAAATATAATTTAGCTATAAATGCAAAAGGAGGTTATAATAGCGTAAAATATAAAAATAATATAGAAGGACTGAGTTTTGCAGAAACAAACAGTCAATTATATGTTGAGCCAGAGTTGAAATTATCTAAAGAAACAAAAAAATATGGGAAGTATAATATTTCTTATAAATTTTCTATAAAACAACCTGAAATAAGCGATATATATAATGGACTTTTATTAACTTCAAATAGAGGATTTACTAAGGGAATAAATAAATTATTTAACCTATATAAACATAGTTCAGGAATATCATACTCAATATCAGATTTCAGGAAAAACATATTTATTAATGCATCATTAAGTTATAATTACAACCAAAATACATTTGGTTATGAATATATAAACACTTCAGATTTTGATGTTTTAATTAAAACTAGAGCAAAAAATAATAACATGACAATTGCATCTTTTAAGGTAAATAGAAATATTAGTTCCATCAGATCAGGTTTTTTTTTAGAGTATGGAGGCCTCTATCGGCGAAGTTATGTAGAGATTACAGGTAATGAAGAAATAGCTTCAAATTATGTAAATAATATAAGTTTAAGATATGGTAGCTATTTCAAAAGTAAAATAAATTTAAAGTCAGGTTTTAAAGCACAGTTTTCCAATATAAAGACATCATTTATAAATAATAAAAATATACAATACACTAGTTTCCTTCAATTGTTTTACGAGATTAATGAAAATCTAATATTTTCCTTAGATACAAGGCAAATCTATCCTAGTAAATTTAATGAAATTGATAGGGTTTATAATTTTATTGATTTTGAGTTCAAATATTTAGCGATAAAGAATAAGTTAGATTTTAAACTAAGTGGTAAAAATCTAAGTAATATTGAAAATTTTCAGAATAGTTATGCTTCTATAGTTTCTAATACTGTCACTAATATTTTTTTAAATAAATCTTTTGTAATACTTTCAGCGTCTTATCGTTTTTAATAATTAAATATAAATTAAAAAGTATAGCTAAGAATCCTTTCATAAGAGGAAAAGCTTCTTTCCTTAGAGAAGGCTAGGATGGACTTATTAACAATCCGTCAAATGAACTCCAACTGCCAATCCTCCTTCAGAGGTTTCCTTGTATTTAGAACTCATATCCTTAGCTGTTTCCCACATTGTTGCAACTACTTTGTCTAATGGTACTTTTACGTTTTTAGGATCTGTGTCTAATGCTAATTCGGCAGCATTAATTGCTTTTATAGCGCCCATAGAATTTCTTTCAATGCAAGGAATTTGTACCAAACCACCAATAGGATCGCAGGTTAAGCCTAAATGATGCTCCATAGCAATTTCAGCAGCTATTAAAACCTGTTCTGGTGTTCCTCCAAGTAATTCACATAAAGCACCTGCAGCCATAGCTGAAGAGACTCCGATTTCTGCCTGACAACCTCCCATTGCAGCGCTAATTGTAGCCCCTTTTTTGAAGATACTACCAATTTCGCCTGCCACTAAAAGGAATTTTTTAATATGTTCAAAGTCGGCATCATGATTTTCAATAACTAAATAATACATTAATACAGCAGGAACCACACCTGCGCTTCCGTTGGTAGGTGCCGTAACAACACGACCAAGTGCAGCATTTACCTCATTGACTGATAACGCAAAACAACTTACCCACTTTAAAATCTGACGGAATTTAACTTCTGTTTTTCGGATCGTTTCTAACCATTCTTGTGGATTATTATAAGTATCCTCTCCAATTAATTTCTTATGCATATCAAAAGCACGACGTCTTACATTTAATCCGCCTGGTAAATTACCTTCGGTATGACAGCCTGTGTACATACATTCTAACATGGTATCCCAAATGCGTTTTAATTCAAAATCGATAGAACTTTCATCTCTAATGGATTTTTCATTTTCAAAGACAACACCAGAAATTGGTAATTGTAACTGTTCGCAATATTTTAAAAGTTCATTTCCTGTTGAAGTAGGATAAGGAAACGTACAATAGAAAATTATTTTATTAGCTTTAGATAGTTTTCGTTCTTCTTGTACAACAAATCCACCACCGATAGAGTAATAGGTAGATTTGTAATTACGGCCATTGATTCGCGCTGTAAATACCATGCCGTTAGAATGAAAGGGTAGAAATTTTCTGTTAAAGACAATATTGGTTTTAAAATCGAATGGAATGGCTTTTTCATTATTAAACATTAAAACATTGGTTGTTTTAACATCATTAATAATAGTATCAATATTTTCAATCGGCATACGTTCTGGATCCGCACCTGTTAAGCCTAAAATAACAGCGAAATCTGTAGCGTGTCCTTTTCCTGTTAAGGATAGAGAACCATAGAGGTCAATGGTAATGTTTTCAACTTTTTCAAAACGTTTTTTATCTTTTAATTCTTGAATCCAACGTTCGGCAGCTCGCCAAGGTCCTAAGGTGTGAGAACTTGATGGCCCTACACCAATTTTAAGCATGTCGAAAATTGAAATACACTCCATGAATAGAAACGGTTTTTATTTAACGCAAATATACATTTTGTTTAAATGAAGGACATAAAAAAACAGCTTTGGTTTTAACTCCGAAACTGTTTCTTGATTAGGTTTGTTTTATTAAGAAATTTATCGCTTTTGAAATTCCGTAATATTATAATGTGATATTACGGCATCTAAGTCGCTATAATCAACAGTACTGCTATTAGTTCCTCTACCAACATTGTCTGCAGGTACCACAACCACTCTAAAAATTTGATTTTGGGTCCAAACATCGTCTAACAGGCTTAGATTAGAACCTTCAATGAAAAAATCGACGTAAGTTTGTGTAAACTCGTAATTGTAGACTAAATCGTTTCCATCATCAAAAATTACAGTTTGTGGTACTAAGCGCCAAATATTTTCGCCATTTTCTGTTAGCCATAAAACGTAAACTAATGTAACATCCGTAGGCCAAACATCAAAACCGTAATACTCTCTAACTCGATAGTTATTTTCAAAATCAACACTAGGGTTAAAGTCAACATTTTCAATTTCAAAGGCAGAAGAAGCAATAATTGCTCCATCTAATCCATCTCTTCCGTCTTCTCCGCTGCAGGAGGTTAAAATAAAAGTAAGAATAAGTAATGAGGAGGTTATTTTTTTCATGATGTAGTATTTTTTTAGAAAAGTACTAAAATATAATTATTCTATATCAAAAGGTATCGTTTTTAACTAAAATAGGAATTTATAATAGAAGTAATTATACCAAAAAAAACACCTTCATTTTGAAGGTGTTTAATTCTAAATACTATGTTTTTGAAATTCTTACTTGATTAAAAGCTTAATGCTCTCACCAGAATTTGTTTTCAAAATATAAGTTCCAGCATTTAAGCTAGGTAATTGTAAACTTATAGTACCTTCTTTAGACGTTATTTCACGACCTTGAATATCAAATAAAGCTACAGAAACAGTTTGGTTAAAATGAACCGTTTGGTTAGATTTAGTTGGGTTAGGATACATTTTAAAAGCATTAGATGCTAAAGTAAATTCATCCGTGTTTAAAGTGTCGTTATTAAGTGCATAGAAACTTAAGGTAGAACTTACTTCATTAGCCATAATAACTAAACCAGTGCCATTAGGACTGTTTTCTGCTGAGACATAGATAATACCTTCAGGACCTAAA
This sequence comes from Winogradskyella sp. HaHa_3_26, assembly GCF_019278425.1. Taxonomy (NCBI): domain Bacteria; kingdom Pseudomonadati; phylum Bacteroidota; class Flavobacteriia; order Flavobacteriales; family Flavobacteriaceae; genus Winogradskyella; species Winogradskyella sp. HaHa_3_26. The sequence continues at coordinate 3,969,173 of NZ_CP058981.1, forward strand.
TCTCCACCTTCGTCATCACCTAAGTCTCTGTTGTTAATGTATTTTTCAAAAACAGCATTGTTAGGATCTGTAATGTTGTATGCCATAAGACCACCAACACGTTCTAAAGTTATAAAAGCGTAAAACTCACCATTAATTTCTGCTACAGTTACACCTTCTGGCTCAGGACCTTTATTGTCACTTCTGTTTTTAAAGTTGTTATTACTGTTACTAGCGTTAAATAATTCGCCATAAATAGGATCGTTTGCAGTGATACGTTCAAAATCATCAGCGCTATCAAAAACTAAAGCACCAGTTACTGTATTCCAAATACTGAAAGAACGCGAACCAAATACGTGAATTTCGTCAATATCACCATCATTATCTAAATCACCAGTAGCTGTTGTAGCCGTTAATCGACCTAAGTTGCTATCTAATTGTAAAAATTCAGCATTAGGAAAAATAGTAGAGTCTAAGTTTAAATCACTAACACGCTCTTCTTCTGCATAAGTGTCATATTCTCTGGCATCACCTTCGTTGGCAGTTACTAAATAAGTAACACCATTAACTTCATAAGAAGCCATTGCATCTGGCATATACATTCCTTTTATTGGCCAATTTGCTAAGAAAATGAAACCGGTATCATCTGAAGCATCTAAAGTATTTCCTGCTAAAGCATGATCTTTTAAACCTAAAGGTAAAATATCGGTAATTGTATTTGTTGTTAAATCAATAACACCAACAGCATTGTTTTCTTGAAGCGTTACATAAGCGGTTTGAGAATCGTTAGAAAACGTAATGTATTCTGGTTCCATATCTTGAGAAACCGTAGCATTAGGTCCAAATACTCTAATACCTTCTGCTTGAAGTGATGCTAATTGACTATCAAAACTATTAAAGTTGATGTTTAAAACATTGGTTTGAGAAATATTTCCTAATCCTCCAGTAACATCAATAACAGAAATACTACCTTCAGGATCTACAGAGTAATCATCATTAGGTTGTCCTTCATTTGCTACTAAAAGTTTTGTACCATCTGGTGTGAAACCAACCATATCTGGAAGATTACCAGCAGTAATAGTAGAAGAAATTACACCATCAATATCGCAAAACACAACAACACCATCTTCTAAAGGTCCTTTAGAAATACCAAGAGCTACTATATTATTCATGTAGGCAACACTTGTTGGGTCACCGTAAGTCGATAAATCTATAGAGCTGATTGTAGTAATGTTAGTGATATCAGAGAAATCTAAAATCTCTAATTTTTGAGCTACTGAATTTAAAACGAATAAACGTTGAGAAACAGGATCGTGTGCTACAATTTCAGCAGAACCAGCATCATCTACTAAATAGCTTGATACATATTCCATACCTAAAACATCTGTAGGAACAGGAATCATATGGTCTTCATCTAAAATATAAACTCCTGAAGTTTCATGAGCACCAAGTGTTGCGTTAGTTGGATTAGAAAGTTCTAAGATAAAAAGCTCATCCATTTCAGCTAAAGCGTCATTTACAACAGGAATAGTAATTATAATTGCTTCTGTTGTGTTTGCTGGGAAAGTTAAAGTTTGGTTAGCAAAAGTGAAATCATCACCTTCAGTTGCTGTTAATAATTCAGTAACTAAACTAACATCTATAGAAACTGCATCATTAGGTGTTGCAGATAATTCTACAGTAATATCTATAGACGTACCGTCTTCACTAATTACATACGTATTTTCTGTAAAGCTCACTTGAGGCGTAACGTTGGTTACTGGTGTGTAACTTCCTGGTGAAGCAAAAACATCTTCACCTAAAGATTGACCTACTAAGTTTGTTGCAGGTGTCCAGTTGGTACCTTCATTAAAATTAGCTTCAGGATTTAATAATTCTAAAGAAGGACCATCACCATCTGCCGTAGTTGGCCAAGGGGCATCATCACTATATTCAACTTGAGAAATTATAGTACCATCAGAATTTTTAATCTCTAATAATTCACCACCATTACCCATAGCGTTAGAAATTGCTTGTGGCATATCTAAAAAAGAAACACCATAAAAAGCATCTGCTGAAGCTTTGTCTGTTGCTAATAATACAATCTCACCAGCAGCAAGCGTCATTTCTGGGAAAGTGAAGTTGAAATTACCTTCATCGTTTACGGTAATTCCACCTAAAGCGATAGAAGATGTTCCGTTATTATAAATTTCTAAAAATTCAAGCGCATCAGAATCATCAGAAGGTGCATTGTACATAATCTCCGTGATGATTAATCCAGACGTTAATCCATTGTAAAATAAATCGTCACTTTCGTAAGCAGTTGTCTGCATGTTAGATGATACATCCTCTAAATTATTAACAGTTACTTTGTAAGCTGTACCTTCGGTAAAACCTGAATGTGTAATAGTTGCTTTTAAAGAGCTATTATCATAAACAATAGTATTTATGGTTAACGCAGGATTAAAAACATAATTATTTAGCGTTTCAGCAGAAGTAGTTGTTACGGCTTCTGTGAATGTAATTTCAACGGTGTTTTGATCTGTTGCTTCAACATTAGCAACATTAGGTGCATTGGTGTCAGAAGTAGAAATAACAAAAGCAGTAGTATTAAAAGGAATATCTGGTGCAATACCATCAATTCCCTGATCACCACTGCCATCTTGTAAGTCATAATTAGTCATGTCATTTAAAGCCACCAAATATCCGTTAGCTGTAAAACCAGTTCTTGGTCCATTATATTGAGCAATATCAGTTCCGTTAGTATAAGTGATAGCCGTTGTTCCTTCAGTTAATCCAGTTCCTATTAAACCTGTTCCGGCGCCATCATCATAAGCAGAAGAGGAATTAGAAGCAGCAGCAATAAAGGTTGTTGGTGTATCTACATCTGTACCTAGGTAAACAAAGATAGCTTCAGCGGAAGCTGACATTCCACCTGGAGAACCAATAATAGTTCCGTGAGATACATTTGGAGTTGAACTAATGGTATAAAATGTAATTATAGTTCCTGCAGTAATTACGTCAGTACCAGTTTGCCATTCGTAATTAGCTTCGCCAGAATTAAATTCAGTTTCTTCCCATTCTTTATCAGAAAAATAAATTGTTGTGTTTGCAGCAATATCAACAAAAGTGACCATTGAAAAATCATCATCACCATCGGCATTAAAAGCTGTAAAGGACATATTTCCAGTCTCTAACTGTGCACTTATGGCACATGTAAAAAAAATAAAGAATAATTGTAAAATGTGTTTCATGTTTTGATTGTTTTAATTTTGCGTGAAATTATTAATCAAAAGTTTCGTGAGTATTCACAGTATGTTATAAAAGGATGAAGAAATTTTCAATAATGTTAAGTGAAGGTATAGTTAACGTTAGTAAATGAGATTATTACATAACAATTTATTAAAGTGACATCATGTCATATTTTTTGTCATGGCATAATCATTGACTAATACTAACCGAGTATAAAAAATAATAACATTATAATTTTCGTGAGAGCGAAAAACTATTAACAAATAAATATTATGAGTAAGATTATTGGAATTGATTTAGGTACAACCAACTCTTGTGTTTCTGTAATGGAAGGTAATGAGCCAGTTGTAATCCCAAACGCTGAAGGTAAAAGAACAACACCTTCAGTTATCGCTTTCGTTGAAGGTGGTGAAATTAAAGTTGGAGATCCAGCAAAAAGACAAGCAGTTACTAACCCAACAAAAACAGTTTATTCTATTAAACGTTTTATGGGTAATAAGTATTCTGAGTCTACAAAAGAAGCAGAACGTGTACCATATAAAGTGGTAAAAGGTGATAATGACACACCACGTGTAGATATTGATGGTCGTTTATATACACCTCAAGAATTATCTGCTATGATTCTTCAAAAAATGAAGAAAACTGCTGAAGATTATTTAGGACAGTCTGTGTCTGAAGCTGTAATTACAGTTCCAGCATATTTTAACGATGCACAACGTCAGGCAACTAAAGAAGCTGGTGAGATTGCAGGTTTAAAAGTTCGTAGAATTATTAACGAACCTACAGCTGCAGCTTTAGCTTACGGAATGGACAAAAAAGGTACTGACCAAAAAATCGTTGTATTTGATTTTGGTGGTGGAACACATGATGTTTCTATCTTAGAATTAGGTGACGGTGTATTTGAAGTATTATCTACAGATGGTGATACACACTTAGGTGGTGATGATGTTGATCAACGTATTATCGATTGGTTAGCTGAAGAATTTATCGCTGACGAAAATATGGACTTACGTAAAGACCCAATGGCTTTACAACGTTTAAAAGAAGCTGCTGAAAAAGCGAAGATTGAATTATCTTCTTCTGCACAAACAGAAATTAACTTACCATACGTTACAGCTACAGCTAGTGGACCAAAACACTTAGTGCGTTCATTAACACGTTCTAAATTTGAGCAGTTAATTGACGATTTAATCAAACGTACTATTGATCCTTGTGCTTCTGCATTAAAAGCAGCAGGTTTATCTAAGTCTGATATTGACGAAGTTATTTTAGTAGGTGGTTCTACACGTATTCCTGCAGTTGTATCAGCAGTAGAGAAATTCTTCGGAAAAACACCAAGTAAAGGTGTAAACCCTGATGAAGTTGTTTCTTTAGGAGCAGGTATCCAAGGTGGTGTATTAACAGGTGATGTAAAAGACGTTCTTTTATTAGACGTAACACCATTATCTCTTGGTATTGAAACTATGGGTAACGTTAAAACAAACTTAATTGAGGCTAACACAACGATTCCTACTAAGAAATCGCAAGTATTCTCAACAGCTGCAGATAATCAGCCATCAGTAGAAATTCACGTTTTACAAGGTGAGCGTCCAATGGCAGCAGATAACAAAACAATTGGTCGTTTCCATTTAGATGGTATTCCACCAGCAAGAAGAGGAACACCTCAAATTGAAGTAACGTTTGATATTGATGCCAATGGTATCATTAAAGTATCTGCTACAGATAAAGCAACAAACAAAACGCAAGATATCCGTATTGAAGCATCTTCAGGATTAACAGAAGAGGAAATTCAAAAGATGAAAGCTGAAGCTGAAGCAAATGCTGAATCAGATGCTAAAGCAGCAGATAACGCTAAGAAATTAAACGAAGCGGATTCTATGATTTTCCAAACCGAAAGTCAATTGACAGAATTTGGTGATAAATTATCTGATGATAAAAAAGCACCAATAGAAGCAGCACTTGAAGAATTGAAAGCAGCATACGAATCAAAAGATATCGCAGTTATTGAACCAGCTTTAGAGAAAATCAACGAAGCATGGAAAGTAGCAAGTGAAGAAATGTACAAAGCGCAAGCTGAAGGACAAGGAGCACCAGCAGGTGGACCAGAAGCAGGTGCAGAGCAACCAGCTGATGATTCTAGCGATGTTGAAGATGTAGATTTCGAAGAAGTGAAATAAGCATTAAGCTTAAAGTTGGAAACTTTAAAAAGTTAAAGACTAAATAATAAATAAAAAACGCAATCATTAATTTGATTGCGTTTTTTTTTACATTTATTTTAACTTTTTTTTAATTCTCATCCAACCATTGTTTATTTAAAAGCGTTTTTATTAATAGAAGGCCAACTTGAAAGTGTACTTCAATAAAAATTAATAACAAATTTAAAATACTTATTATGAGAAAAGTAAACTACATTTTAATTTTAGTCCTAACATTTAGTATCAATTTAGCTGCAGCTCAAGATAAAGATTCAGATACATCAAAATTTTCAATGGGTTTTGCATTAAATGAACAATTCGTAGGTAAAGATACTGGAGAAAATATTGAAGGATTTTTAGGTTACTCTATTAATTCTAATATGAGTATTTATTTGTCAGCTGCAAATGCAACGATGAGAAGTAAAGCCTTAGATACAAATTATGAATTAGATAAATATGCAATTCAAGTAACTTATGATTTTTTAAAATCTGAAAACACTAAACTTGAATCCTTATTTGGATTTTCATACGTTAATTTTGATGAAAAAATTCTTGAAGATGATAATAATGGACTTGGCATAGATTTAGGAATTCAAACAGTTTTTAATTTAAACAATAGACTTAACTATGGCTTAAGAGTCGTTTCAACTTATAGTAATTTTTCACCAGGTGGTATATTAAATGCAGGAATAATATTTAGATACAACATTTAAAATCAATAAAGATTATTGATATGCACACTAATTTTTAAAATTAAAAATTAAAGAAAATATATAAAAGACTAGCATATAAAAATGTCAAAATTAAGAACTATAAACCAAAGTGTAGATTTGCTTGTTGAACTCGCTAAGGCGTTCAATCAAAAAGCACAGTTGGCACTATATGATAAGTATTCAGAAAAGATGCTTGGGGTTTGTAGGCAATACATTAGGGATTTACATTATGCAGAAGATGTTATGATTACAGCATTTCATAAAGCATTTCAAAATATAGAAAAATATGAACCCTATGGAAGTTTTGAAGGTTGGTTAAGGCGGATTATGGTTCGTGAATGTATTTCATATTTACGAATTCATAAAAATAAATTCAACGTTGTAGAAATAGGAGATTACCATTTTATACAGCCAGCTTCAAAAACTGAAGATTCAACTTCAGATGTTATTCAGAAAGCTGTAGACCAACTTCCTATAGGTTGTAAAACCATATTTAACCTTTATGTCATTGAAGGCTATAAACATCGAGAAATTGCAGTACTACTAAAAATTAGTATAGGAACTTCAAAATCGCAATTAGCACACGCTAAAAAGCTTTTAAAAAATAGTCTTATACAGTTAAATTTGAAAGAGAATGGAACTAAATAATATAGAAAACTTAATTAAAGAGAATTTTAAGGATCGAAGTATTGAACCGTCTTTTGAGGCTAGAAATCGTTTAATTGTAGCATTAAATACAAAACCTAAAAAGAAGAAAAGACTATGGTTAAACTATGCTGTAGCGGCATCCTTTATAATAGGATTGTTTTTAGGTGGTAGTCAATTCTTTTTGAAAAATCAAGATATAGAACAGCCAGTAAAAATAGGTTTCGAAAAAAACAAACCACAACTTAAACAAAACGATGCGCTAGATTTAAAGGATCAAAATAACGCTATTGTGTTAGAAGAGCAACAAGAATTGAAGTCCATAAAAACAAGAATTGAAAAAGAGAAATTAATTTCTAATTCAAAAGTTAAAACCTTAAAACAAGAGCTTGTTCAAGAAGAGTTTCCCTTTCAAAAAAAACAAGATTTTCTTGTTGAAAATAGAGTAAAACTATTTAAAGAAAAAGATTCAATAAAAGAGGAAGGGGTTGAGAGATTAGCAAACGATAGTAAAATAAAACCGTTTCAATATATTACGGCTGAAAAACTTTTGCAAGTTACAATGGCAGATAGTAGTTTAGAATTGCATAAAAATCACAATAAGCAAATAAAGACTTACCTAGAATCTGAAGAGCTATTGGTTAAGATGGAAACACAGTTATTTGACGAAAAAAATAAAAGTATTTTTAAAAAAGCAGGTAAGCAGCTTAAAGAACTAAAAGAAGCAGTTGCAAATAGAAATTACGAACACAACCATTAATCAATTAAAATTATTTTATTATGAAGCAGACAATTTTATGTATTGCCGTGTTATGTTGTACCTCATATTTAATGGCACAAACCAATACTTTTGAAGCAAAAGCAGCAATTATAGCCTCTAGAATTGATTCTATTACAAGTTCTGAAAAGCGTACTTTAAAAAAGGAAATCAAGAAGCTTGATAAAAAAGTAGAAAATAAAGAGATAACTTTAGAAAGTGCTGTGTTAGAAAAAAAGAAACTAGCAGCATATCATGCAGACCGAATTAATAGTGGTGTTTTTAGTCAAGAACAAAAATTACAAGCTTTAATTCAAGATAAAGTTAGTGGTAAACTAGAATTGAATGAGGATGATAATGAATGGAATACACCACTAATATCTGTTTTTGAAGAAGAAAACTTTTATAAGGATTCTATTAGTGGTTTAAAAGTAGAAAAACGCCTTACAACGCAATTTGTTTTAGCTTTTGGGATTAATAAAATATTAAACGATAATAGTGGTTATTACGGTAATGGATTCAAGTCAAATCTATTAGGAAATAGTGAGTTAGGTTTTACGTTTAAATATAGATTTAAGGAAGAAACAAACTTTTGGAACTTAAAATTTGGATTATCTATGATGGTTGATGATATAAGGCCAAAAAATGATAATGATATATTGGTAACCAATGGAGATGAAACAACGTATCAAGATATTGGTTATGACCTAAAAAGATCTAGATTAGATAACCTATCTATAGGTTTACCAGTGCATTTAGAAATAGATTTCTCTAAGCCACAATATCATGAAAAAACAGGAAAAACTTATTTGCGTTCTCAACGTGGTTTTAGAGCAGGATTAGGTGGGTATTTTTCTGTGAGGTTACATACTTCACAATTTATTAGATATAAACAAGATGGAAGTAATTTTAGGTTAACCGAAAAGGATGACTTTAATATGCATACCTTTAATTTTGGACCAAGTATTTATATGGGATATCGAGATGTAAGCCTTTATGTTAAATACAATGTAAACCCAATCTTTAAAAATAACCCTGAAGATATTAATAAGCTTTCTATAGGTTTACGATTAGACATTAATTAGAAGTTTTAGCTAATAAAGCAATATTACTACCAACATAAGAATGCCAATATATTTAAGTTTCGTACTTTCGAAGCCTAAAATATAAGCATGTCTTTTTCAGATCATATTCACTTTAATTACACACCTAAACGACTAGCCGTAAAGCTTAATGCAAAAGGCGAGCAATTCGTTGTTAAAGGACATCCATGGGTGTTTTCTAATAGTATTACTAAAATAAATGATGATGCCGCAACAGGTGATTTGGCTATTATCTTTAGTAAGAATAAAAACAAGGTGGTTGGTTTAGGATTTTACGATGCAGAATCACCAATCCGAATTAAAATGATTCATAATGCGGAAACAAAAGTTGAGATTAATGCTGAATTTTTTCAACATAAAATTGAATTAGCTTTTGAGAAACGTTCAGAATTACTTAAAACGAATACCAATAGTTACCGACTTTTATTTGGTGAGAATGATGGTTTTCCGGGCTTAATAGCAGATGTTTATGATTCAGTATTAGTTGTAAAAGTATATTCAGAAATATGGTTGCCGTATTTAAAACCTATTTTAGAAAGTTTACAACAAATATCTTCAGCCAAAACAGTTGTAATGCGTTTGAGTAGAGGTCTTCAAAATAGTGATAAACACAATTTAAAAGATGGAGAAGTTATATATGGTGTGCTAGAAAATGAAGTTGTGGAGTTTGTTGAGCATGACGTAAAATTTAGTGCAAACGTTATTAAAGGTCATAAAACAGGTTATTTCTTAGATCATAGAGCCAACAGAAAACGTGTTGGAGAAATGAGTAAAGGAAAAACAGTTTTAGATGTGTTTTCTTATGCAGGTGGATTTTCTGTACATGCTTTAGCAAATGGAGCAACGGAAGTAACAAGCTTAGATATAAGTAAGCAAGCCTTAGATATGGCACGCGAAAACGGAAAATTAAATGCTTATTCTGGCAAGCATAAAACCATTTCCGGTGATGCTTTTGAAGAAATGAAGGCTTTAATTGCAAAAGGAAAAACTTTTGATGTAGTTGTTATTGATCCGCCAAGTTTTGCCAAACAACAATCTGAAATTGATTTAGCGAAGAAGAAATATGGGCAATTAGCAGAGTTAGGGGAGAAGCTTACCTCTAAAAATGGCCTTTTAGTTTTAGCATCTTGTTCTTCTCGAGTATTGGCACAAGCATTTTTCGATTTAAACGCTCAAGTTTTAAATTCTAAACACAGGCTTTTTGAGGTAGAACTTAAAACAAAACACGATAGTGATCACCCAATAGCATTTACAGAAGGCGCTTATTTAAAATGCGGTTATTATCGATTTTTAGAATAATACAGGCTCTTAGGTCTTATTCGTGTTAAATTTTAAAACATTAATTTCATGTATATTTAATATTTATAAAGCATAAAATTGCTGTTATCTTAATTTTTTACATATTAAAGTTCTTAATTCGTAATATGGTGTTATGCGCGCATAATAAAATACATTATATTTGTGACTATAAGCGATTATAATATGCAAACGAAACTTACTCAGATTCTCAACTTAAAATTTCCAATTATACAAGCACCAATGTTTTTGGTGTCTAACGTAGCTATGGTTTCAGAAGCTATGAAATCTGGTATTGCAGGTTGTATTCCTGCATTAAATTACAGAACATTAGATCAATTAAGGTCTGCTATTAAAGCGTTAAAAGCATCTAAAGTTGAAGGTGGTGCTTTTGGATTTAATTTAATTGTGAATAAATCTAATGTGAAGTATAAAGGACAATTAGAAGTGCTCTGTGAAGAAGGTTGTGATTTTATTATTACCTCATTAGGAAGTCCTGAAGCAACAATTAAACAAGCACATGCAGCAGGTATTAAAGTGTTTTGTGATGTTACCGATTTAAAATTTGCTAAAAAAGTAGAACAATTGGGTGCAGATGCAGCTATCGCTGTAAACAATGAAGCTGGTGGACACCGAGGAAACTTATCGCCAAAAGCGTTAACAAATTTATTAAGTAAAGAATTAAATATCCCTGTGATTTCTGCAGGAGGCGTTGGTTGTAAAGCTGATATCGATAAAATGTTGAGTTATGGTGCAGAAGGTGTTTCTGTTGGTAGTCCTTTTATAGCATCGGTTGAAGCAGGTGTTACAGACGATTATAAGAAAGCTTGCGTAGCATACGGAGCTAAAGATATTATAATGACTGAACGTATTTCTGGTACGCCTTGTACCGTTATTAATACGCCTTATGTTCAGAAAATTGGTACTAAAACCACTTGGATAGAAAGTTTATTAAACAAGAATAAAAGTTTAAAAAAATGGGTTAAAATGATTCGTTTTTCAATTGGTATGAAAGCTACAGAAAATGCGGCTAAAAAAGCAACTTACAAAACGGTTTGGGTAGCGGGACCAAGTATAGAACACACTACAGAAATTCTTCCTGTTAAAATGATTGTTTCAAAATTAACGACTTAAAATAATTATCATTTTTTAATATATAAAAAGTATCTCATTGATATTCAATGAAACGTATATTCATTTATCATTAACCATTAATTACAGTTTATTCTTCAAATTATATAGGTCTTTTTTATTTATTTAGAATTGGTCTTTATATAAATTAAGTGCTTTTATTTTAATAAGGTATTGATGGATAAAATATTTTATTTGTCGTTCTTAATCTATTTGTAATAAATACTTTATAACTAATTTCAACTATTCGACCAAATGCATTTGTAATAAGATTTTTTTTGTATTTTAACATTTTATTACAATAAATAAAGTAAGCCCCCAAGTCATATTTACTTTTCTATATTTTAGATAATAGGCTTGAAAAAAATGTTTTATTATTAAATTATAGATAATCTTTTAATGAAGATATTACATCAATCAATCAAAAATAGATACATATTATTTGTATCCACTTTCATCATTATAATTCTAGCTCTGTTATTTCTTTTTCAACATAGCATTAATTCTCAAATTTCTGATGGACACTTAATTAATGTGTCAGGTAGGCAGAGAATGTTAAGTCAGAATATTACAAAGTTAACTTACGATATTGGTTACAATAATCTTTCAGGTTCAAATACTGAAAAAATTAAAATATTAGATTCACTTTTAGAAGAATGGGATAAACAACATAAATACCTTCATTTAAATAATACTCAAAATTGGAAAAATCACAAAATAGATTCATTATTAAATATTAATGAATCTTATCAAAATAAAATATTTACTGCAGGGAAAAACATTGTCAATAGCTATACCTTAAGTAGTATACAACCTAATATTTCTATTATTTCTTCATTAGAAAGGCTTTATCTAAATAACACTGATATTTTAGTATATGAATATCAGAAAGTGACAGAAGAACATCTAAAATTTTTAAGAAAAATAGTATATGTGTTCGCAATTATTGCCTTCATTATTATTTTAATAGAGCTTCTATATATTGTAATTCCAGGTTTAAAACAATTATTTCTAAGAAACCAGAAATTATTAGACTCAAATAAAAATTTAGCAATATCTGAGAATAAGTTAAAATCCAACTTATTAGAACTAACAAAATTAAAATCAGAGTTAGAAAAAAGAGAAGTTTTTAACAAAGCTTTTATTGATCAAGCACCAACTGCTATTGCTATGTTTGATAATGATATGTGTTATATATCTGTATCAAAACGTTGGATAAATGATTTTAAATTAGAAGGTAAAGCTATTCTTGGGCGTTCTCATTATGAAGTTTTTCCGGAAATTGGAGAGGGATGGAAAAACAAGCATAAAGCATGTTTGAAAGGCGCTATTGATATTTGTAATGAAGCACCTTTTATACGTGAAGATGGTTCAACACAATGGGTATATTGGGATACAAGACCATGGTATAATTCTGAAGGAAATATAGGGGGGATAATTATTCACACAGGAGATATTACTGAAGCTAAAGAAAAAGAAGACGCAAGAATTCGTGTTGAAAAAATATTAGATAAAACAAATGAAATTGCTAGAATAGGTGCTTGGGAAGTAGATTTAATAGAAAATAAAACTTTTTGGAGCAAGGTTGTTTGTGAAATACATGGCGTAGAAGAAGACTATATAGTAAATATAGAAGAAGGAATTAACTTTTATAAAGAAGGTAAGAGTAGAGATACGATTAGAAAAGTTTTTAATGAAGCTGTAACACATGGAACTCCTTATGATGTAGAATTAGAAATTATTAACAATAAAGGAGATTCTGTTTGGATACGTTCTATTGGGCAAGCAGAGATTGTAGATGATAAATGTGTACGTGTTTTTGGTGTGTTTCAAGATATAAGTAAAATAAAACTTTCTCAAAAATCTCTAAATAAGGCGCTTACAAAGCTAGAGGCTATATTTAATTCAAAATCCGTAGCTATTGTATCTGCTGGGACAGATGGTATTATAAATCAATTTAATAGAGGAGCTGAAATTTTAACAGGTTATTCAGCTTCAGAAGTAATAGGACTAGAAAGGCCTACACTTTACCATTTACAAGAAGAACTAGATGCATTTAATCTAGATATAGCTAAATTATATAATAAGAATCCTATAGGGTTTAGTGCACAATTAGAATTATCAAAAACCAATGATTACGATACTCGTGAATGGACTTACAAAAGAAAAGACGGATCTCTTGTACCTGTACAATTAACCTTAACTTCTATAAAAGATGAAAAAGGTAAACTTATAGGTTACTTAGGTGTCTCTACCGATATTTCGGAAAAGAAAATAGCTCAAGATGAACTTTTAAGAAAAAATCACCTATTAAATTTTGCAGAAGAGATTACTTCAATGGGGAATTGGGAGTGGGACATTACTTCTGGTCAAATAGAAATCTCAAATAACCTTTATAATATTTATGGAATTGAGAAGGGGACAAATGTTGATGTCAATACTTATCTAAGTTATATTCATCCAGATGATAAAGAATATTTAATTAAATTTTATAATGATATAAAAAATAATGCAAGAGAAGGAAAGCGTATCAATAAGTTTACGCATAGAATTGTATTAAAAGATGGTACGGAAAAAACGATTAGAGTCTCTTGTGAAGCTATAACCAACGATCAAGGAGACATCATTGAATTAAGTGGTGCTAGCCAAGATGTTACTGCAGCTGTTGCAGCAGAAAAAGATTTGAATAATGCACATATACAATTAAAAGCTATTTTTAATTCTGGACCTATAGCTATCGTCTCCACAGATAATAACGGAATATTGAATCATTTTAATCACGGAGCGGAACTTTTATTAGGGTATTCAGCATCAGAGATGATAGGATTTAAAGAGCCAGAAATCTATCATTTAGAAGAAGAATTAGATAACTTTAGAATTGATATAGCTACAAAATATGGTATAGATCCTCAAGGATTTGATCCTTATTTAGAATTAGCAAAACGAAATGAGTATGATACTCGTGAGTGGACTTACAAAAGAAAAGACGGTTCTACTTTTCCTGTAGAATTAACCTTAACAGCTATTAGAAATGAAGAAGGTAATAAAATAGGATTTTTAGGTGTAGCATTTGATATTACAGAAAGAGTATCCTCAAGAAATGAAATTTTAAGAAAAAATCAAATTTTAAATTTTGCAGAAGAAATTACATTAATGGGGAATTGGCAAGTAGATGTCATTACAAATACCACAAAATGGTCAGCTAATCTTTACAGAATTTTTCAGCTTGAAGAAACTACAGCAACAACTCTTAAAACATATCTTCATTATACACACCCTGAAGATAAAGATAGGGTTTCAGATCATATGAACTTAACCCTTACAAAAGGTATTTTTACAGATATTATACACAGAATTCAATTAACTGATGGCACCATTAAAAATGTACATCTCTTAGGGCAAGTAATAAAGGATAGTATAGGTAATGTTATAGAAGTCATTGGTACTTGCCAAGATGTTACAGCTCAAAAATTGACAGAAACAGAACTTTTAAGAAAAAATTATTTATTAAATTTTGCAGAAAGAATTACTCAGATTGGAAATTGGCAATGGGTTGTTGCCTCAGATACTTTAAAATGGTCATCTAATTTATATAGAATTTTTGAGTACGATGAAAACATAAAAGATTTAACTTATGATACTTTCTTTACCCATGTTCACCCAGAGGACAAAGAATATATTTCAGAGTTCATAAAAAAATCATTTGTAGAAAAAAAGTTTTCTAATAATTTTATACACCGTATAATTACAGGTAAAGGAACTATAAAAACTGTTCAATTTTTAGGTGAAGTAATCCTTAATGAGCAAGGAGAAATTATTGAAATGATGGGATCTTGCCAAGATATTACTGAACAGAAAATGGAAGAGAATAAGTTTAGAGGCTTATTAGAATCTGCGCCAGATGCTATGGTAATTGTAAATGAAAAAGGTCAAATACAACTCATAAACAAACAATCAGAAAAGTTATTTGGTTATACATCAGAAGAATTATTAGATCAATCTGTTGAAATACTTATTCCTTCAAGATTTATAGGTGATCATTCAACTTATCGTAATGAATTTTTCTCTAGCCCTAGTATAAAAGAAATGGGGGTTGAAAACGCAAAAGAATTATTTGCTAAACATAAAGATGGTAAAGAAATCCCTATTCAAATAAGCTTAAGTCCACTTCAAACAGAAGAAGGGATTTTAGTCTCTGCTGCTATACGAGATATCACTGTACAGAGATTAGCACAAAAAAGGATTTTAGATGCTAAACAAGATTTAGAAGTTATAACAAAAAAGTTGATTATTCAAAATAGTCAGCTTGCAGATTTTGCTCAGATTACGTCTCATAATTTACGTGCGCCGGTAAGTAATCTAAATTCACTTTTAGGCTTATATGTTGCATCTGAAGATGAATATGACAAAAAGATTTTATTTCAAAAATTTGAAACAGTTATTAATCATCTAACATTTACCTTAAATACATTAGTTAAAGCTATTAAAATTAAAAGTGATAAGTCAAGGCATACAGAAGAAATTTTGTTTAATGATGTATTAAAAAAGACAACAGAGATACTAAGTGGAGAAATATTAAAAACGAATGCCGTAATTAAAGCTGACTTTTCAAAAGTTTCAAAAATTAATTACGATAAAATTTATTTAGAAAGTATTTTTCTTAACTTAGTCGGCAATGCTATTAAATACAAGTCAAAAGACAGAATACCTAATATTATTATAGAATCTGAAAATCTAGAAGGGAAAATAAGATTGAAGATTAGTGATAACGGACTAGGTATAAACTTAGATAGACATGGTGAAAAAATATTTGGTTTAAACAAAGTATTTCATCGCCACCCAGATGCTAGAGGTATCGGTTTGTTTATGACCAAAACTCAAGTAGAAGCTATGGGAGGTACTATTTTGGTGTCAAGTAAAGTTAATGAGGGAACAACGTTTACAATAATTTTTTAATAGATATGAATAACCACTACAATATCTGTGTAATTGATGATGATGACATCTACCAATTCACGATTACTAAAATATTAGAGTCTATAAAATTAAGTAAGAAAATACTTCTTTTTTCTGATGGTGAAGAGGCTCTAGATTTTATGGTAAATAATCTATATAATGACGACGTGCTACCTGATGTTATTTTTTTAGATATCAACATGCCCATAATGGATGGTTTTCAATTTATGGAAGAGTATGTAGAGATTAAACATAAATTGAATAAGAAGATTGTTATTTATATGGTATCATCTTCTGTAGATCCTGTGGATATTGCAAAAGCAAAAGAGATAAGTGATGTGTCAGATTACATTATAAAACCTATAAAAGCAGGACAGTTAAGGACTATTATGGCTGGACTTGAAAATAATGGTAGCTTACACTAAGCTATTAATGTAAGCAACATTAACAACGTGTTTGCCTTCAAAAGGAAGAAACTCAACTTGTTTTCCAAATAATTCAATAGCACGTTTAGATTCTATCTCTATACGAGCTTCGTTTAAGTATTCATCTTCGGTACCATAAATTAATTTTACTTTGGTTGCTTTAGATAAGTAAGTAAAATCATTAGCTGTTAATTCTACTGGTATGCCACCAGAATGTAGCACTAATTGATCACATTTTAATTGCCTTCTAACTAAATAACGCATAGCGACACTAACACCTTGTGAATATCCAAAAACGACAAGATTAATAGCTTTCGGAATTTGCTCTGCTTCCAAAACAGCATCCATATAATTAAGAATATTATCCATACCTGTTTCGGTTCGGTCTCTTGTTAGCCAGTTGGCACCAACATGCATTCTAGGTTGAATATAAAACTTACTCGGCGCTTGTGGGGCAATGATGTAATTCTCTGCAGCGTTTAATTTTTTGAAATACCTTAAAAAATAACGACTTAAGTAACCCATACCGTGACAAACAAGCCAAACGGTTTTAGTTTGTTCAGTAAGTGTATTTAAAGTAGAGTAGGAGTTACGTGTTGTATATGTGATTTCTTTCTCTTGCGAATTCATTATTCTAGGTGGTTTCTGTATCTTTGTAATAGATTCAAAAATACTGTTTTTATATGCAAATGACTAGAGAGGATATCTTAGCTAAAGCAAATGCAGCAAGCAAAAATACTTTAATGGAAACCTTAGAGATTGTTATGGTGGATTTTGGTGATGATTTCTTAGTTGCTAGAATGCCTGTAACCTCAAGAGTGCATCAACCCGATGGCGTTTTACATGGTGGAGCAACAGCAGCTTTAGCAGAAAGTGTAGGAAGTTTTGCCTCGCATATATTTATAGATACAGAAAAAATGTTTGTCCGTGGTCTAGAGATAACGGCAAACCACCTTAAAAGTGTAAAAGAGGGGTTTATCTATGCAAAAGCAACATTTTTGCACAAAGGTAGAACTACACAACTTTTAGATATTAGAGTCACAGACGAAGAAGATAATCTTATTTCTATTTGTCGTTTATCAACAATCTCACTTCCAAAAAAAAGTAAATAAATGATGAATGAAGATTCATTTTTTGAAGCATTAGAAACTCAGTACTCTAAGCAATTACCCTTTGTCGTTTACAGTAGGCCAATCAATTCAATTATAAAAAGTTGGTTACAAAACGATACTACATTACATAAAACAGAAAGCTTTGGGGAAAGTGGATTTGTGTTTGCGCCTTTCGATTTTAAAGAACAAAGTATTTTACTGCCAGAAGCAGATTGTAAATATTCTACTTTAGAAATAGAACATTTAGATATTGAAGATAATTCTAAAAATGTTTCGATAGAAGCTTCCGAAAAAGAAGCTCATATAAATTTAGTTTCAAAAGGAATAGCTACAATAAATAGCGGAAGTCTTAAAAAAGTAGTTTTATCAAGATGTGAATCTAAGGATTTAGGTAATGAAAATCCTTTTTCAATTTTCAAAAAGCTTTTTAATACCTACAAAAATGCCATGGTGTATTGTTGGTATCATCCCAAGGTAGGTTTATGGTTGGGAGCAACGCCAGAGTTGTTACTAAAAGTAGAAGGCAAGCAATTAACAACTATTTCTTTAGCAGGTACACAGCCTTATAATTCAACTTCTAATGTAAATTGGACCACAAAAGAGTTTGAAGAACAACAAATTGTAACCGATTATATAGCGAACCAAATTCAGCCATATTCTAAACAAGTCAATATCTCTGAAGTAGAAACGGCTAGAGCAGGGAATTTACTTCATCTTAAATCTAAAATTACAGGTTTTATAGACGCTACAGTTAATTTAAAATCTATAATTGAAGCTTTGCATCCAACACCTGCAGTTTGTGGTTTTCCAAAACAAGAAGCTAAAGATTTTATTCTTCAAAATGAAAATTATGTTAGAGGATATTACACGGGTTTTTTAGGTGAATTAAACTTAAAGCAATCAAGGACACGAAATACCAACAGACGTAATGTTGAAAACAATGCTTACGCTGTAGTGAGAAAGCATTCTAATTTTTACGTGAATTTACGCTGTATGCAACTTAAAGATTCTAAAGCGTTAATCTATGTTGGCGGTGGAATTACAAAGGATTCTAATCCAGAAAACGAATGGGAAGAAACCGTTAATAAATCACGAACTATCGGTTCTGTTTTAGATTAACTGAAATACTAAATGACTAAAAAAGTTCCGATTTATTATAAATAGGAACATAGATTTTATGATACATTCAAAAATACCTTTATCACAAACTATAGTTACGCTATGCAAAACACATAATGTAAAGCATATTGTAATTTCTCCAGGAAGTAGAAATGCGCCATTAACAATTGGCTTTACACACGATGAGTTTTTTAATTGTTATAGTATCGTTGATGAGCGTTGTGCTGCTTTTTTTGCATTAGGAATAGCGCAACAATTACAAGAGCCCGTTGCAGTTGTTTGTACATCTGGTAGTGCATTATTAAATTATTATCCAGCAGTTGCAGAGGCTTATTACAGTAATATTCCGCTGGTGGTTATCTCTGCTGATCGTCCAAAACATTTATTAGATATTGGAGATGGACAAACCATAAAACAAAAAAATGTTTATGGTGAGCATGTTTTACATAATGCGAACTTAAAGCTAGATATTAAAGAAGGTGAACGTGAAAATGTAGAAGAAGAACGTGCTATTTTAAAAAGTATAGAAAATAAATTAGAGCGTTTTTTAGGATTTCAAAAAGATATTCAATCTCATAATGAATCAGAAATTCATGATGCGCTAACAGTAGCCAAATTAAACTCAGGACCGGTTCATATTAATTGTCCTTTTGATGAACCTTTATACGAAAGAGTAGAAGAATTATCAATAAATCCGAAGCCTTTCAAAATTCAAAATAAAGAAGAAAA
Organism: Winogradskyella sp. HaHa_3_26; assembly: GCF_019278425.1. Taxonomy (NCBI): domain Bacteria; kingdom Pseudomonadati; phylum Bacteroidota; class Flavobacteriia; order Flavobacteriales; family Flavobacteriaceae; genus Winogradskyella; species Winogradskyella sp. HaHa_3_26. The sequence goes on from NZ_CP058981.1 coordinate 3,988,564, forward strand.
AGTTGACGGTTTTGAAGTGAAAAGTTTATTAGATGTTTGGCACAATGCTAAACGAAAAATGATTTTAATAGGTGTTTTACAACCTAATTCTATAGAAGCGCAGTGGATACAAGAAATTGCTGATGATGATAGTGTTATTGTATTAACAGAAACGACTTCTAACGTACATCATCCAGATTTTTTTCCTGGTATAGATAAAATGATTGCTCCTCTAGAAGATGAGGATTTTAAAGCGCTTCAACCCGATGTTTTACTGACTTTTGGAGGTTTAATTGTTTCAAAAAAAATAAAAGCTTTTTTAAGAACTTATAAGCCAGAGTTTCATTGTCATGTTGATTTGTATAGTGCAAATGATACCTTTTTCTGTTTAGATAAGCATATAAAACTAAGTCCTAATACCTTTTTAAGTTCATTTTTACCACTGGTAACACATCATACAAAGAGTATTTATAAAAGTAGTTGGCTTGCAATACGCCAGAAACGAAGAAAATTGCAAGAAGAATATTTGCAGTCGCTTCCATTTTCTGATTTTACAGTATTTAATTCCATATTAAAAAACATACCAAAACAGAGTCAGCTTCAAGTAGGCAATAGTTCTGCAATTAGATATACACAATTGTTTCAATTTTCAAAAAGTATTGAGGTATTTTGCAATAGAGGAACTAGCGGAATAGATGGTTGTACAAGCACAGCAATAGGAGCTTCTATTGTATCAGAAAAACGGATTACCTTCATTACGGGTGATCTTAGTTTCTTCTACGATGGTAATGCATTATGGAATAATTATATACCTAATAATTTTAGAATTATAGTCGTTAATAATGAAGGTGGTGGGATATTTAGAATATTACCAGGACATAAGGATACCGAAAATTTTGACCGGTATTTTGAAACTAAACATCATTTAAGTGCAAAACAATTATGCAACATGTATGACTTTGAGTATGGTTTAGCTAAAGATCAAAAGGAGCTAGATGATCAATTAGATTCATTTTATAACGAAAGTAAACAACCTAAATTATTAGAAATATTTACGCCGTCTCAAACTAACGATAAGGCACTTATAGATTTTTTTAAATATATTAAATAATCAATCATAAAATATTAAGTTGTGACTCTTTCGTTTTTATTGTGTCTAAAAATTAGTACCTTTAAAGGGATAATTAATTAAAAACGACTTAAAATGAGCAAAAGAGATGATTTAATTGTGAAGTATGCCGCAGATTTAAAAGATAAATGTGGTGTAACTCCAGATATGGACTTACTAACTAAAGTAACCGTAGGTTTAGGCCCTTCAATATATAATGCAGATTCATCAACTGTTTCTGGTTCTGACCCTAAAGAAATAGCTACAGTTAAAAATAATTTTTTAATTAAGAAATTAGGGTTAGCAGATAGTGAAGAATTAGATAAAGCGATTGATGCTGTGATTGAAAAATATGGTCGTTCTAACAGATCTAAATATAGAGTTGTTATTTATTATTTATTGACAACACATTTTAAAAAAGAATCAGTTTATTCTTAATTAGAATTAACTTTTTACATACACGCGTTATAAATTTATATTTATGACGCTTTTTTTTTACTAAATTTATTCATTATCATATAAACTTCTTATTAAATCTCATAAAAATATATTTACCTTTGCTGCATGATATATTTAGGTGAATACAATACGTTAGAGATTTTAAGAGATACAGAACCAGGATTATTTTTGGGAGATGGAAATGAAGGGGAAGTTCTTTTACCAAATAGATATGTACCTAAAGTATTTGAAATTGGTGAAAAAATAGAAGTCTTTGTCTATTTAGATAATGAAGAACGTCCGGTTGCAACTACAGACCAACCTTATATTAAGAATGGAGACTTCGCTTTATTACGTTGTAATCAAGTTACTGAATATGGTGCTTTCTTAGATTGGGGACTAGTAAAAGAATTATTTTGCCCATTTAGAGAGCAAGCATTTAAAATGAAATCTGGTGGTTGGTATTTAGTACATTGTTACTTAGATGATGAAACACAACGTTTAGTAGCATCTAGTAAAACCAATCGTTTTTTAGATAATAAAGAATTAACAGTTGCTCAGTTTGACGAAGTTGATCTTATCGTTTCTCATCCTTCAGAATTAGGAATGAATGTTATTGTAAACAAAACACATTTAGGTTTAATTTTTAACGATGATATTTTTAAAGATATCAGTGTAGGTGACCGATTAAAAGGTTTAGTGAAGAAAGTAAGACCTGATAATAAATTAGATATTTCTTTAAATCAAATTGGCTATAGAAATATAGAACCAAATGCAGAGCATATTCTAAACGAGTTACATGATAATGGTGGTTTTTTACCTGTACATGATAAATCGGATCCAGAAGTGATAAAAGACTTACTTCAAATGAGTAAAAAGAATTTTAAAAAAGCTGTTGGATCTTTATATAAAGAACGCCAAATAGAGATTAAAGGAGACGGTATTTATTTATTATAAGACAAACGTACTCTTTTCTTTTTCTATAGTTTTTTCAATCCAGTTTATTGCATTTTCAAAATCATAAAATACTTTTCTATTGAAATTGAAGAATTGATCTTCAATTTCAATAATGTCTTCTGTAACTTCACTATAGGTTATTATAGCATATGCTTTTAGGTTTTTGTAAGCTTTATTACAAGTAAATGCGTCCTTAAGTTTTATGGAATATGGGTTTGTTTTATTGGCAATAAATCCAAAGGGTCTATCTCTATAGGTTAATAGAATTATTTCAGCTACTTCATTAAAGGATTCAAAATTTAATTCAACACCTTCGTTAAACTCAGTAATAATAAAATCTTCGTAAAGAAATAATTTACCAACTTTTAACGTATACGTTTTATAAGGTCTATGATTTTCTTGAGGGATGTAATTCATTGCTAATTAATAATTTGGAGTGCAAATATATTTCGTATAATTTATAAAATCAAATAAAAAAATACGCTAAAAATATTATTATTAATTTCTTACTTTTGTTGCTTAAACATTGATAAATATGAGCCATATAGATTGGAAAGTTGCAAAGTCTTATGAAGATATAACTTACCACAAATGTGATGGAGTTGCTAGAATAGCGTTTAATAGACCTGATATTAGAAATGCATTCCGACCTAAAACAACATCAGAGCTTTACGATGCATTTTATGATGCTGGTGAAGATGTAAATATAGGAGTTGTACTTTTAAGTGCAGAGGGGCCTTCTTCTAAAGATGGAATATGGAGTTTTTGCTCTGGTGGAGATCAGAAAGCAAGAGGTCATCAAGGTTATGTTGGAGAAGATGGTTATCACCGTCTAAATATTTTAGAAGTACAACGTCTTATTCGTTTTATGCCAAAAGCTGTTATTGCTGTGGTACCAGGATGGGCTGTTGGTGGTGGTCATAGTCTACATGTGGTTTGCGATTTAACTTTAGCCAGTAAAGAACATGCAATTTTTAAGCAAACAGATGCTGATGTTACAAGTTTTGATGGTGGTTATGGATCAGCTTATTTAGCTAAAATGGTTGGACAGAAAAGAGCAAGAGAAATCTTTTTCTTGGGAAGAAACTATTCTGCACAAGAGGCTTTTGATATGGGGATGGTTAATGCCGTTATTCCTCATGAAGAATTAGAAGATACGGCCTATGAATGGGCTCAAGAAATATTAGCAAAATCACCGACTTCAATTAAAATGTTGAAATTTGCCATGAATCTTACTGATGACGGTATGGTTGGGCAACAAGTTTTTGCAGGTGAAGCTACACGATTGGCTTATATGACAGATGAAGCTAAAGAAGGTAGAGATGCATTCTTAGAAAAAAGAAAACCAAATTTTCCAAAAAAATGGATTCCTTAATTTAATCTAAATGAACAAAATTAGACCATGGCTTTCTGCCATGCGATTAAGAACCTTGCCACTTTCTGTGTCAGGGATAATTTTAGGGAGTTGCTTTGCTTATTATAATGGTCGTTTTAGTTTGCTAATTTTTATCTTAGCATTACTAACAACGATCAGCCTTCAGGTGCTATCTAATTTAGCAAATGATTATGGCGATGGTGTTAAAGGCACTGATAATGACGAACGCTTAGGACCACAAAGGGCTATTCAAAGTGGTGCTATTACTCCAGAACAAATGTTAGAGGGTATTAAGTTTAATATTCTCGTAGTTATTATAGCTGCAATGCTACTTATTTGGCTTGCTTTTGGTACCGATAGTTTACTTTATGCCATATTATTTATAGCATTAGGTGGTCTTTCTGTTTATGCAGCCTTAAATTACACCATGGGAGATTCACCTTATGGTTATCGTGCACTTGGTGATATTTTTGTTTTTATATTTTTTGGTCTAGTCAGTACAATAGGGAGTTACTTTCTTTATATGCATACTCTAGATCATGTTGTTATATTACCCGCAATTGCTTTAGGTTTATTGAGTGTTGGTGTTTTAAACTTAAACAACATGAGAGATATTAAGTCAGATACTAATGCAGGGAAAATTACATTAGCAATTAAATTAGGAAAAGAAGGTGCTAAAAAATATCATTTTGCGCTTATTGTTGGTGCAATGTTATTGATTGTTGTATTTTCAATTTTGTATTATGTAGAGCCTTATAACTTTATATATATAATTGGCTTTATACCTCTAATCATTCATCTTAAAAAGGTAAAAGCAGCACAAAATGCAGATGATTTTGATAGCCAACTTAAAGTAGTGGCATTGTCTACATTTCTTATCGCTATACTTTTAGGAGTTGGGTATATTTTATATTAATTTTAAGCTTAGTATCGCTTTTTTAATCATTATAACATGAAAATTACATTCTACGGACATGCTTCATTAGGTATTCAAATTAAAGATATTTATATATTAGTTGATCCTTTTATTACGGGTAACGAAAAAGCTTCTGGTATTGATATAGAAACACTAAAAGCAGATTATATATTGGTTACACATGCGCATCAAGATCATATTTTAGATGTTGAAGCTATTGCGAAACGTACAGGTGCAATTATTGTGTCTAATTTTGAAATCATTACCTATTATCAAAATAAAGGTTTAGAAGGTCACCCAATGAATCACGGAGGTTCTTGGGATTTTGAATTTGGAAATCTTAAATATGTAAATGCAATTCATACTTCTTCTTTTCCTGATGGTTCTTATGGAGGTCAACCAGGTGGATTTATCATTGAAGGAGAGCGTAAAACCATTTATATAGCTGGTGATACAGCTTTAACAATGGATATGAAATTGATTCCGATGCAGACTAAGCTCGACTTAGCTATTTTGCCTATCGGAGATAATTTTACTATGGGAATTAACGATGCTATTATTGCGAGCGATTTTATAGAATGTGATAAAATTCTAGGCTATCATTACGATACTTTTGGGTATATTGAAATTGATCATGAAGAAGCCAAACGCAAATTCTTTGATAAAGAAAAAGATTTAATGTTGCTAGAAATTGGCGAGTCTATGGAGTTGTAATTTAATTTATTACCTTTAGTTTTTAATGTTTTACTTTAACTCAAAAACTAAATTAATGAATAAATTTATAGCTTTTATAATCTTGTCTATCGTATTACTTAGTTGTTCTAACGCACCTCAATATAACGATCCTATTCCTGCTCATGATAGTTTTGAGATAGTATCTAAATTATTAAAAGAAACAAGAACTATTAATGTTTGGACACCTCCAAATTATAATACTAGTAATGATTCTTTACCTGTCTTATATATGCCAGATGGAGCTATTGTTCGGGAGGATTTTCCACATATAGCAAATACAATTTCAAAATTGGCGGAAAATAAAAGTATACCTCCAATTATACTTGTCGGAATTGCTAATATCGATAGAAGAAAAGATTTATCTGGATTTTCAGAGGTTAAAGAAGATGAACAATATTGTCCATTAACTGATGGTGCTAAATATTTTAGGGCATTTATTTCAGACGAATTAATACCCGAAATAGATAAAAAATATAGAACAACGCGTAAAAAAGGTATTATTGGAGAATCTTTAGCAGGACTCTTTGTTGTTGAAACCTTATTATTACAACCAGAAACTTTCGATTTTTATATTGCCATGGATCCTTCTTTATGGTGGAATGATCATTATTTAGTCAAAAACACAGAGAATTATTTAGAACACCTTCCTAATAACACTAAAAGACTTTGGTTTGCAGGTTCTGATGTAGAAGATATTTCTATTCATACTAATAATCTCGCTAAAATATTAGAGAAATTAAATCCAAAGCACTTAATTTGGAAGTATTCAGAGGAACCAAATGAAAAACATAATACAATCTTTAGAGCAACAAAAGAAAAAGCTTTAATTTGGATTTTGAACACTAAATTATAATATAATTCTAAAATTTATTACCAAAACAATAAGGTATTATATTAAGAAAATTTAGTGTTATCAATTGCTTTTTGAGATGAATTATACAAAAATAATTGATATTTTTGATATCAGTTATGAAAGCAACATATCAGAAGTATATTTTAGATTTTAAAAGACCTAGTGGAACATCGAGAGGTGTGATGACTACAAAAGAGACTTGGTTTATTCTCTTAGAAAATGAGAGTAAAAAAGGCGTAGGCGAGTGTGGTATATTAAGAGGTTTATCTATTGATGATAGACCCGATTATGAAGCCAAATTAAAGTGGACATGCAAAAATATTAGCTTAGGTTTAGAGCAACTTTTAATTGAACTTAAAGAGTTCCCTAGTATTCAATTTGGATTAGAAACGGCCTTTAAATCTTTAGAAAGTGTAGATCAATTCCAATTATTCCCTTCAAATTTTACAACAGGTCAAGCTAATATTCCGATTAATGGCTTGGTTTGGATGGGAAGTGAAGATTTTATGCGAACTCAGATTAAAGAAAAAATTAAGTCTGGTTTTAATTGCATTAAATTAAAAATTGGAGCTATAGATTTTCAAACTGAATTGAACATTTTAAAATCTATTCGTAAAGAGTTTTCTGTTTCAGATATAGAATTACGTGTAGATGCTAATGGCGCTTTTTCTCCTGAAGATGCTTTAGAGAAATTAAAACAATTATCAGAATATCAATTACATTCCATAGAACAACCCATAAAAGCGAAGCAATTTGAAATAATGGCACAGCTTTGTGAAACAACTCCTTTACCAATTGCGTTAGATGAAGAGTTAATTGGTGTATTTGAGCAAGAAGAGAAACTAAAACTACTTCAAACTATAAAGCCACAGTATATTATTTTAAAACCGAGTTTGGTTGGTGGTTTTTCAGGCAGTCAGCAATGGATTGAAATAGCAGAAAACTTAAATATTAAATGGTGGATTACAAGTGCTTTAGAAAGTAACATTGGGCTTAATGCCATTGCGCAATGGACGTTTAAACTAAATAGTAACATGCCACAAGGTTTAGGAACTGGAAGTTTATTTACTAATAACTTTTCTTCGCCATTAGTGGTAAAAAATGGTACTTTGCAATACGATTTAAAACAAAATTGGAAATTTAATTTATAGTATGAATTATATACAACAAGCCTTCTCTGTATTACATGATTGGTGGAGATATTTAATAGGTTTAATGATCATATTTATCTTTTGGCAAGTTATAGGAATGATTCCTTTGCTGATCTTTTTAGGAATAGAAATCATAAATGGAGCAGATGCATCAGCTGTAAGTGATATGACGCAAATGTCATCTTTATTAGGGAATAATCTATTTTTATTTTTAATGCTATTTTCATTTGCCGTCGGTTTAGCTGGTATTATTTTTACTTCAAAATTTCTTCATAAACAATCGTTTTTAAACTTAACAACGGCAAGACCTAAAATAGATTGGAAGCGTTTTTGGTTTGTATTTATTATTTGGGGAGTATTCTCAATAGGGACTACTTTTATATCTTATTATTTAGCACCCGAAGATTATATATTTAGTTTAAACCTAAAGCCGTTTATTATTCTTTGCGTTATTGTTATTCTCTTTATTCCATTACAAACTAGTTTTGAAGAGTATTTATTAAGAGGATATCTTATGCAAGGTTTTGGGGTTATATTAAAAAACAGATGGGCACCATTATTAATAACATCAGTTATTTTTGGTTTATTACACGGATTAAATCCTGAGGTAGATAAATTAGGACCAATTATGATGGTATTTTATATTGGTACAGGATTACTGTTAGGAATAATGACATTAATGGATGACGGATTAGAACTTGCATTAGGTTTCCATGCCGCAAACAATATTTTTACAGCATTGTTAGTGACTTCAGACTGGTCAGCATTACAAACAGACGCTTTGTTAACGTCTATTGCTGATCCAACAGAAATGGCTGTTTCAGAGATTGTAGCACCAGTATTAATTGTTTATCCTATATTGTTATTAATTCTTTCTAAGAAATATGGCTGGACCAATTGGAAAGAAAAATTAACAGGTAAAGTAATTGAGCCACCAAAAGAAGATTATAAAATAATAGAGTAGATATGACACCAACTTACGACAAAGTACATAATCGTTTTAAATTTAACGGACTCCATTTTAGTTATGATGAGTTAAAAGAAGTCGCTTATAGTCTTATAAAAGAAGGGGAACCTTATGAGAGGATTACTGGTGATTTTCTAATGGATTGGTTAGATCATAGAGATTATATGTATGTAAAAACTTCTGGGTCTACAGGGAAACCAAAAGAAGTTAAACTAATGAAACAAGCGATGGTAAACTCTTCCATTGCTACAGGTAATTTTTTCAAATTAGAACCAGGAGATAAAGCTTTACATTGCTTACCTAGCCATTTTATAGCGGGTAAAATGATGTTTGTTCGTGCTTTAGTGTTAGGATTAGAAATTGACTTTGTAGAGCCGTTAGCACATCCTGTTTTTGATTATGATAAATGTTACGATTTTTGCGCCGTGATACCATTACAATTAAAGTATATTATTGGTCATGTTCATAATATGAAAAATATTATAGTGGGAGGCTCAAAAGTTACAAAGCCATTAATAGAAAAAATTAAAAATTGCGAGCCTAAGTTTTATGAAACTTATGGTATGACAGAAACTGTAACTCATATTGCTATTAGACAATTAAAATCTAAATCTGCAGAAAAAGAAGTGTATTTTAAAGCTTTAGAAAATGTAAGTTTTAATACAGATGAAAGAAATTGTTTAGTAATCCATGCTCCAAAATTGGTGGATGAAGATTTAATAACAAATGATATTGTTGAGTTAAAATCAGATACTAGCTTTCAATTATTAGGTCGTTTTGATAATGTTGTTAATTCTGGAGGTGTAAAATTATTTCCAGAACAGATTGAAGATAAACTTCAACCATTCATATCTCAGCGTTTTATTTTAGCAGGTGAAGATGATGCAGCTTTAGGTGAAAAACTAATTCTTATTATTGAAAATCCTATTGATCCTTTAAACGAAATTTTAGAAACTCTTAAAGGCTTAAAATCTTTAGATAAATTTGAAGTTCCTAAGAAAATCTATAGCATCGAAAAATTCGCTGAAACTGTAAATGGAAAAATTCAGCGTAAAAAAACTATAAAAACTGTTTTAGAGAGTTAACTCACTGAAATACGTACTTCACTCATTGTAGATTTTTCATAATAGTGTTTGTTTATAGGTTTACATAAACTTATAAATCAGCTATTATGAAAAATCTTACAATTATTTTATGCTTGTTACTGTCTTCTTCATGGCAGTTAATAGCACAAGGAAAAACAATTACCGGTACTGTTACAACAGTTTCTGATGGTTTACCACTACCAGGAGCAAATGTTATAATTAAAGGAAGTACTAATGGTACTCAAACAAACTTTGATGGTCAATATACTATTAAAGCACAAGTTGGAGATATATTAGTATTTAGTTATATAGGTCAAAAAAGTAAAAGCGTAATTGTAGCCGAAACTTCAATCATAGATGTTTCCTTAGAAGATGATATAACTTTAGATGAAGTTGTTGTTGTCGCATATAGTACTCAAAAAAAAGTATCTATTCTTGGTGCAGTTACTAGTGCTAGAGTAAGTAAAGCGCAGTTAAAAAAGAGAGAAAAACAAAGATTTCACAATCAAATTTCTAATCAATTAGCAGGAAAAGTTAACGGAATTATTACTATTAAGGGGACTAATACTTTAGGTGCAACTAATGTATTATATATCGTTGATGGTGTTCCTATTCAGAAAAACTACAATGGTTTAATAGATAAATTAGAACCAGATGTAATTGAGCATATCAATGTTTATAAATCAACTAAAGCAATTGATATGTTTGGAGAATCTGCAAAAGATGGTTGTATAGTTATAACAACTAAAAAGGGAAATTACCGCATTCAAAATGATGAAGATTACGCAAATATTACAGAAAACAATTTTGAAACTACAGAATTAGATCCTTTATCAACGTTTTCAATTGATGTAGATAAAGCAGGTTATAGTAATATAAGACGCATGATTAATAATGGAGAAAACATTCCTACAGATGCAGTAAAGATTGAAGAAATGGTTAATTACTTCAATTATAATTATCAACAACCAACAGATAAACATCCTTTTTCTATAAATACAGAGGTTGTACAAACTCCATGGCATAAAGAAACTCAGTTAGTAAGAATAGGTTTACAGGGTAAAAGTTATAAAAATGATTTGCTACCTGCTTCTAACTTAACATTTTTAATTGATGTTTCGGGTTCAATGGGCTCACAGAATAAATTACCATTGCTAAAAAGTGCTTTTAAATTATTAGTGAATCAACTTCGTAAAAAAGACAAAGTATCAATTGTTGTTTATGCTGGTGCTGCTGGTGTTATTTTAGAACCAACATCAGGTGATCAAAAAGAAACTATTTTAAAAGCTTTAGATTATTTAAACTCAGGCGGATCTACAGCAGGAGGAGCAGGTATAGAATTAGCTTATAAACTTGCTGAGAAGAATTTTAAAACGAATGGAAACAATCGTGTAATCTTGGCTACTGATGGTGATTTTAATGTAGGGGCTTCAAGTGATAGCGATATGCAAACACTTATAGAAGAGAAACGAAAATCGGGTGTGTTTTTATCTGTTTTAGGTTTTGGATATGGTAATTATAAAGATTCGAAACTAGAGACTTTAGCAGATAAAGGAAACGGAAACCATGCCTATATAGATAATATGCAAGAAGCACAAAAGGTCTTTGGAAAAGAATTTGGTGGAACACTATATACTATTGCTAAAGATGTAAAAATTCAAGTAGAATTCAACCCTAAAAAAGTACAAGCTTACCGTTTAATAGGATATGAAAATAGATTACTAGCAGATGAAGATTTTGTAGATGATACTGTAGATGCTGGCGAATTAGGTAGCGGACATACTGTAACTGCTTTGTATGAAATTATTCCAACAGGTATCACAAGTGAATATCTTAAAAAAGTACCTGATTTAAAATATACAAAACAAGAAGTAGCTTCTAATTATGAAGATGAGTTATTTACAGTAAAATTTAGATACAAAAAACCAAATGAAGATAAGAGTATTGAGATGGTTCATGTTCAAGATACCAAAATAGCATTAGCTTCAAACGATATGAAATTTTCTTCAGCCGTGGCTTTATTTGGAATGCAATTAAGAAACTCTAAGTATTTTAATGGTGCTTCTACAGATAAAGTCATTGAATTAGCACAAAACGGAAGAGGAGGTGATGTTGACGGTTTTAGAGCAGAGTTTATTAGATTGGTTAAATCGTATAATAATTTACAGTAAAATATGTGTAAAAACAAAAAGCCCAATGCAAATGCATTGGGCTTTATTTATAATCTAATCTGTCAGAATTATTTTTCTTCAGATAAATTTTTCATTTCATTTTCAACCATTTCATAGAATTGGTCAATTTTAGGCATTACAACAATACGAGTACGTCTGTTTTTTGCTTTATTTTCAGCTGTATCATTTTCAACTAAAGGAACGTAAGAACTACGACCTGCAGCAATTAATTGTTGAGGGTTTACTTCTAAGCTCTCTAAAACTCTAACAACAGCAGTTGCACGTTTTACACTTAAATCCCAGTTATCTACTAATGGAGGCTTGTTGTATGGTACATTATCTGTATGAGATTCTACCATAGCTTCAAAATCAGGCTTGCTATTAATAACTTTAGCAACTTTAGCTAAAATTTCATTAGCTCTAGTTGTTACAGTATAACTTCCACTTTTAAATAATAATTTATCAGCAATAGAAATAAATACAACTCCTTTTTCTACATTAATTTCGATATCCGGATCGTTAATACCAACCGCTTTTTTAAGACTCGTTACAACAGCAAGTGTTACACTATCCTTTTTAGTTAAAGCGTCTTGTAAGCGTGTAATTTTTAAATCACGTTCTTTTAAGCTTTCTAAAGATTTTTCAAGATTTTCAGATCCTTTCTTAGTAAGGATAGTTAAATCACCTTTAGTGTCAATTAAATCTTGATTTGATTTACGTAAATCAGATAATTGATCTTTCATCGTTTCTACTCTTGCATTTGCTGCAGCGGCATCAGATAAGCAACTATTTAATTTTACAGTTGCTGTATTTAATAAATCTTGGGTTTCTTGTTGTTTTTCTTGAAGTGCTGTAAATTCCTTTTTAGACACACAAGATGCTAAAAATAATAGGGAACAAACACTTAATAACATTACTTTTCTCATAATTGAAATCTTGTTTAAATAGTTTATTTTAACTTAACAAAATTATGCAAAAGAATAGAGGTTGCTATATGGATTAACAAAAACTTTAACAGTTTTAAATGCTTTTAAAATTGAACTTGCTTTTTTATAAAATAAGACCAAACAATAGATTTTTTTTGATAATATCCAGAACGTTTTGGTAGTTGTTTTCGTTGTTTTATAAGTCGAGGTAAATTGACATAAAAAGAGAAGTGTGCTTTTAAAATAGCGAAGAAAAATGCAAGTTTAAGTTGAAATAAAAATCTTATAGCAGCAATACCATCTAGTAACATTCTAACTAATATAATAGAGAGCACATTAGAATCTACATTTTTTAATAAAGTAAACAGATTATTTCTAAAGTTAAGGTATGTTTTTTGGGGATTTGTACTATTTAATGTTGCTCCTCCAACGTGAAAAACAGTTGAAGTTCCAATATATTTAGTTTTGTAATTTTTATTGAAGGCACGCCAGCACAAATCAATTTCTTCCATATGAGCAAAATAAGATTCATCAAAACCTTTTAAGTCTTTAAAGACCTCATTTTTTACAAAAAAACAAGCTCCAGAAGCCCAAAATATAGTTGAGTTATCATTGTATTGTGCATGGTCTTCTTCAACCGTGTCAAATACACGACCACGACAATATGGAAATCCATACTTATCTATAAAACCACCGGCAGCACCTGCGTATTCAAATTTAGATTTATTTTTGTAATCTAAAATTTTAGGTTGAATTATAGCTGTAGTTTCATCAGAATTAAATTCAGATATAATAGGTTGAAGCCAATGCTCAGTTACTTCAATATCACTATTTAATAAACAGAGTAGTGGAGCTTCAACATGTTTTAAAGCATCATTATAACCTTTTGCGTAACCACCATTTGTGTCATTTTTAATAATTTTAATAGAAGGGTAGTTCGTTGTTATAAAATCAATAGAATGATCTGTTGATGCATTGTCTGCAATATAAATTAAAGCATCTTCAGAAAATTCTATTACAGAAGGCAAAAACTGTTCTAGCAAGGCTTTTCCGTTCCAGTTTAAAATAACAACGGCAATATCTTTAGTTTGAAACATTTATTTCTGGGTATAATCTGGTATATCTTTTAAAAACGAATATTGTTCTGCTTGCATATCCATTTCGCAATAATAATGATTTAAACCATTAGTAACCATTAAATAAGTGGCGTTTAAAACAAGATTATAACGTGCAATTTGATCAAAAGTAGTTTGGTCTATTTTTATGCTGTGCGATTTGCATTCCACAATTAAATAAATACTTCCATCAGGATTAAAAATAACAATATCATAGCGTTTTTTTAAGCCGTTAAGATTCAGTTCTTTTTCAACATTAATCAACGATTTCGGATAGTTTTTTACGTTCATTAAATAATGAACACAATGCTGTCTTACCCATTCTTCAGGTTGAAGAATGATAAATTTTTTACGAATCACATCAAAAATAGAAACTTTATTTTCTGTACTTTTGAAGCGGTATTCAAACTTTGGAAAGTTGAGTTCTTGCAAGACTTAGAATGGCTAATTTTTGTCAAAGTTAAAGCAGAATACTACAAATCACAATTTTCAATTCCCAAAATCTAATTTTTTAGGATTCACCTAAACGATTATAGTAAGAATTTGGAATTTTTAACTTGGAATTTTTTACAATTTGGACGAGATAAAACAATTAGTTGCTGCAATAAAAAAGGGAGACCTTAAACCTATTTATTTTTTAATGGGGGAGGAGTCTTACTATATTGATAAGATTTCAGATTATATTGAAGACAATGTTTTGGAGGAAACTGAAAAAGGTTTCAATCAAATGGTGCTTTATGGTCGCGATGTCACTATAGATGATATTGTGAGTAATGCTAAGCGCTACCCAATGATGGCAGAGCGTCAAGTTGTTATTGTAAAAGAGGCTCAAGATTTAAGTAGAACAATTGAGCAATTGGCTAAATATGCGGCAAACCCGCAGCCTACAACAGTTTTAGTCTTTAACTATAAGTATAAAAAGCTAGACAAACGAAAAGCTTTATACAAAGCCATTAAGAAAATTGGTGTCGTTTACGAAAGTAAAAAGTTGTACGAAAACCAAGTGTCAGATTGGATTAGAAGGACTTTAGCAGGAAAAAATTATGAAATTTCTCCTAAAGCTGCTCAAATGCTAGTTGAATTTTTAGGAACTGATTTAAGTAAAATTGATAATGAGCTTAATAAACTTAAAATTGTTTTACCAGAAGGGACTCAAATTACACCAGAGCATATTGAAGAAAATATAGGAATAAGTAAGGATTATAATAATTTTGAATTACGAAAAGCTGTAGGACAGCGCAATATTATTAAAGCACATCAAATAGCGAAGTATTTTGCAGAGAACCCAAAAGATAATCCTATGGTGGTTACTGTAGCACTTTTGTTTGGATTCTTTTCTCAATTATTACAACTTCATGGTATGTCTGATAAAAATCCAAGAAGCTTAGCTACGGCATTAAAAGTCAACCCTTATTTTGTTAATGAATATATTGAGGCTGCCAGGAATTATCCTATGAAAAAAGTAAGTTTCATTATAGGTGTATTACGCGAGTTTGATGTAAAAAGCAAAGGAGTAGGATCTAATTCAGTTCCTCAAGGAGATTTACTTAAAGAATTATTAGTTAAAGTTTTAGGTTAATTTTCCGTATTTAATTTTAAAAATGTGACAAATGTTACATTCTGTTTAATTTACCTATCGTACATTTGCGATAAGAAATTAATAAGTTAATGTTAACTTATTAAATATTATAATTTTGAAAAGAAGTTTAGAAACCATAGTGTATAAGAAAGATACTGAAGCCTTAGCTAAATTTGCTAAAGTTTTAGGTCACCCGACACGTATTGCTATTTTAAAACATCTTGAGTCTGCAACTTGTTGTCATACTGGAGATTTAGTAGATGTTTTTCCTTTAGCACAATCTACAGTTTCTCAGCATCTTAAAGAATTAAAAAACGCAGGTCTTATTCAAGGAGAATTAAATCCTCCCAAAATAAAATATTGTATTAATCAGGAGAATTGGAATGTTGCAAAAAAATTGTTTCAAGATTTTTTTGATTAGCTTTTTTTTAAATAAATCAATCGTCTATTTGCGATTAACTAAATATTAATATTATGAGTAAAGTAATTAAAATTTTAGGGACAGGTTGTCCAAAATGTAAATCTATGACAGGGGTTGTTTCAGAAGTTGTTTCTGAAAACAATATTGAAGCTTCAATAGAAAAAGTTGAAGATATCGTGGAGATTATGAAGTTTAATGTAATGACTACACCGGCTTTAGTTATTGACGATGTTATTACGATTAAAGGACGTGTACCTTCTAAAGCCGAAGTTTTAGCATTGTTAAATTAAAAAGTAATGTTATGAATTACACTATAAAAGCGTCATCTATCTTAAATGAAGATGCTGTTATTCATATTAAAAAATCTCATATAGATTTTGGTACAACTTCAATGTCTGCTGAAATTTTACCAAATCCGGCAGAAATATTCCTAGGTGTATTTTCGGCTTGTATGCTAAAAAATGTAGAACGTTTTTCGACTATGATGAAGTTTAGTTATACAAAAGCAACGGTTGATGTTAATGCAACACGTTTAGAAAATCCACCACGGATGGATCATCTAGAGTATAACTTAACAATTTACAGTAGCGATGATAAATTAAACCTAGACTTACTTAAAAAGAATATTGAAAAGTTTGGTACTATTTACAATACCGTAAAATTATCATGTACCATTTCGGGAACTATAAATAAGATTTAAAATGTTTGATTGGTTACAACATTTTGCCGATTGGCTCATATACAATGTCTTTAATGTTGGGGCAGAAACGCACTTAGGTATTGCTTTAAATTTCTTTATTTACGATACACTTAAAATTCTCATTTTATTATTTGTTATCGTATTTATAATGGGAATTGTAAATGCATATTTTCCTATAGAAAAATTAAAAGATTATTTAAATAAGAAAAAACTCTATGGTTTAGAATACTTTTTTTCTTCAATTTTTGGAGCCATTACACCTTTTTGTTCCTGCTCATCAGTTCCTTTATTTATTGGGTTTGTACAAGGCGGAATTCCATTAGGAGTCACTTTTTCATTTTTAATTACATCGCCTTTAGTTAATGAAGTTGCAGTAGCGATGTTTTTGGGGATGTTTGGAGTAGAAGCAACATTAATTTATGCCGCTTCAGGTATTTTATTAGGAACTATTGGTGGTTGGGTACTTGGTAAATTTAACCTTGAACCTTTACTTTCCGATTGGGTAAAAAAGATCCTTGAGAATAAAATTGAACAAGCCAAATTTGAAGAAAAAAAGAAAACATTTTACGACCGTTTACCCGAAATTACACAAGCTGCTTGGGATATTGTAAAAGGTGTTATCGTATATGTAATTATTGGGATTGCAATAGGGGCAGCCATGCATGGTTTTGTACCAGAAAACTTTTTTAATCAATATTTAGGAGGTGGCGAATGGTGGACAGTTCCACTTGCTGTAATTGTAGCCGTACCAATGTATGCAAATGCTGCTGGTATTGTACCCGTAATTCAAGTTTTTGTAGCAAAAGGCGTTCCGCTTGGTACCGCTATTGCTTTTATGATGGGAACCGTAGGCTTATCTATACCCGAAGCAACTTTACTTAAAAAAGTAATGTCTTTAAAACTTATTGCTATCTTTTTTAGTGTCGTAACACTTTGCATCATCTTATCTGGATATCTGTTTAATATGCTTCTGTGAATCGAATAAATAATACAATTAAATATTCACGAAATCAATTTAAAATTAAAAACTATGCGTAAAACAATTAAATTTTTAGCCCTATTAACAATTAGCTTAATGCTAACGTCTTGTAACGGACAAAACAAAAGTGAAAAAGTATCTTTAGATCAATCAGTCTCTAAAATTGAGGTTTACGATTTTCATTCTACACACAGATGTATGACTTGTAATGCTATTGAAGCCAATACAAAATTTACACTAGATACTTATTTTTCAAATGAATTGAAAGACAATAAAATTACATTTCAAGTGATTAATGTAGATAAAAAAGAAAACAAATCTATTGCCGAAAAATTTGAAGCTGCTGGGACTGCTTTAATTTTAAATGTAATTAAAGATGGTAAAGAAACTAAAATAGATTTAACTGACTTTGCTTTTATGAATGGAACTGATCAAGACACTTTTTCTAAAGAATTAAAATCGAAACTAGATACTGAATTAAAAATGCTTTAGATGGATTTTTTACAATCTCTTATAGAGAACTATAATATTCCTATTTTATCAGCATTTATACTAGGATTAATGACAGCCATTAGTCCGTGTCCTTTAGCGACCAATATTACTGCAACAGCTTTTATATCTAAAAACATATCGAGCAAACGAAAAGTGTTTTTAAGTGGTTTATTGTATTCTTTAGGACGCGGGTTTAGTTATACTGTAATCGGACTAATTTTATATTTTGGAGCAAGTAAGTTTCATATAGCCCGATTTTTTAATCAAAATGGAGAAAAATATTTAGGTCCTTTATTAATTATTATCGGATTAATAATGTTGAATGTTATTAAGCTAAATTTTTTAGAGAAATCTAATTTTCAAGAAAAATTATCTGATAAATTTAAAGATAAAGGCTTGTTAGGTTCTTTTTTAATTGGTGTTGTTTTTGCTTTAGCATTTTGTCCTTATAGTGGAGCTTTGTTTTTTGGAATGTTAGTTCCTATGACAATTGCATCTGCAGACGGACTTTATTTGCCTATAGTATTTGCTTTCGGAACAGGACTTCCAGTTATTCTTTTTACTTATTTACTGGCTTTTACTGCTGGTAAAGTAGGTGTCTTTTATAATAAAATAACAAAAATTGAAAAGGTAATGAGAACTGTTGCAGGTGTTGTTTTTATAGTAACAGGCTTGTATTATGTTTTAATTTTTACAGGACTTTTATAAAAAAAAGAAATAATAAGAATATAATTAACTTAAAGCTAGTGTAACCATATATTCTTTGCTTAGGTTTTTTACCTTTGTGGTCTATGAAGACTATAAATTTTTCATTTATTATTCCTGTTTATAATAGACCTGATGAAATCAAAGAACTCTTAAACAGTTTTTTGAATTTTGAAGGTGAGCATAATTATGAAATAGTAATTGTTGAAGATGGTTCTAAAGACACTACAGAATTCGTTGTTAATCAATTTGCCAATCAACTTGATATTTCATATTATTTTAAGCCAAATTCTGGTCCTGGAGATTCTAGGAATTACGGCATGGAAAAAGCGAAAGGTAATTATTATATCATTTTAGATTCTGATGTAATTTTACCTTCAAACTATTTAAATGAAGTAAAACAGTTTTTATCAGCATCTTATTATGATTGTTTTGGAGGTCCAGATGCAGCACATAGCTCATTTTCTAATCTTCAAAAAGCAATTAATTTTGCAATGACCTCTTTTATAACTACCGGTGGTATAAGAGGAGGAAAGCAGAAGGTTGATGATTTTCAACCCCGAAGTTTTAATATGGGCTTGTCTAAAAAAGCATTCTTGGCTTCTGGCGGATTTGGTAAAATTCATCCCGGTGAAGATCCTGATTTATCGTTGCGTTTACACGAGTTAGGGTTTAAAACTACTTTAATAAAAAGTGCTTTTGTGTATCATAAAAGACGCATTTCTTGGTCTAAATTTTATACCCAAGTTAATAAATTTGGTATGGTTAGACCGATACTTAACCAATGGCATCCAAATTCTAAAAGCATCGTTTATTGGTTTCCTACTTTATTTAGTTTAGGTTTTATAATTGCTGTAATAATGGCATTGTTTAAAATTAATTTACCACTATATTTATATGGATTTTATTTTGCTGTAGCTTTTGTATTGGCTTTAATTTCAAATAGAAGTTTAAGCGTTGCTACTCAAGCATTATTAGCAATTTGTATTCAATTTTTCGGATATGGTTTTGGGTTTTTAAAATCTACTTTTAATATGGTGATTTTAAAAAAGAATCCAGAAAAAGCATTTCCTCATCTATTTTTTCAAACGAACAAATGAACTCTAAAAACACGAATAACATAATTAATTATTTAAAAAAGAAAAACTTTCAAAGGTTCTGTCTCTTTTTTTTATTTGCGTTTGTGTTTCTAATTTTTTCAAAATTATCTAACGATTATAAGCAAACCATAAAGTTAAATGTGCATTTAACACATGTTGATGATGAAGTTTTAATTAAAAATGATACTTCAAATTATATTCAGGTTTATGTAGAAGCTAAAGGATTTTCATTGATGCCTTTCGCTTTTGATAATTCTAAAGAATTAACGGTGAATGCTAAAACTGATGTTGCACTAAACTCACGTTATTTTGTTTTTGATGTTATAAAACACCAATATTTGATAGAAAGTCAATTGGGGAGTTCTTATGATTTAATTTCTGTAATACCAGACACCTTATTAATTCCGTATGCAAAAAGAGCTTCAAAAAAAGTACCTATAAAATTTAAAAAGGATATTGCTTATGCTGTGGGTTATGATTTAAAAGGAGAATTTAGCTTAGATATAGACAGCGTAAAAATTGTTGGGTCTTTAGATGAAGTCAATAAAATTAATACAATAAGTACAGAAACATTAATATTAACAGATACAAAAAGTGATATTAAGAGCACTGTAAATCTAGATATTTCAGACTATAGTAATATTGAAATATTTCCCAAATCTATAGAGGTTACAGGTAAAATAGGTCGATTTACAGAAGGTATTATTGAAGTCCCTATTACAGTTACAAACCAACCCGAAAATGTAACCATTAATTACTTTCCTAAAACGGTTACACTTTCATATTATGTAGATTTAGATAATTACAATGCTATAAAAGCATTAGATTTTAAGGTTGAATGTAATTATTCAGAATTAGAAGACAATCAAACATTCTTAATTCCTAAAGTAGTTAAATCATCAGAATTTGTTAAACATGTTAATATTAGACAAAAACAAATAGATTTTATTCAATTGTAATATGATTGTAGGATTAACCGGTGGAATAGGAAGTGGGAAAACAACGATTTTAAAATACTTTAAATCATTAGGTGTTCCTGTTTATATTGCAGATGATGAAGCCAAGGCTTTAATGCATCGTTCTAAGATTATAAAACGAAAATTAATAGAACTATTTGGAGAAGAAGCATATATTGATAATACAATAAATAGACCTTATTTAGCTTCAAAAATATTTAATGATAAGGCTTTATTAGCCAAAATGAATGCGATTGTACATCCTAAAGTTGCTGAGCATTTTAAAAAATGGCATAAAAAACAAAACTCACCATATGTTATTAAGGAAGCTGCTATAATTTTCGAAAACAATCAGCAGCAATACTACGACTTAATAATAACTGTCATTGCAGATGAGTCTTTACGAATAGAAAGAGTAATGCAACGTGATGGATCTTCAGAAGAAAAAATAAAATCAATTATTAAAAATCAATGGTCTGATATAGATAAGATTAAAGCATCTGACTTCATTATTTATAATAATAATTTATCAGAAGCAAAAGAACAAGCCCTTAAAATTCATAATTCCATATTAGAAAAGTTAAATCACTAATTGTGGGATAACTTTTGTTAACATTAGGTTAAACCTAATTTACACTAAATGTTAAAATGTTAAATTTGGGAAATGAACAAAAAACTATTTGTGATATTGATAATTTTAATGAGCTTATCTCTCATTGGAATCATTTTTGTGCAAGCATTTTTTATAAACAATAGTTTAGAAAATGAAAACAAAAATTTTACGTTTAGCGTTAGGCGTTCATTAAGTTTAGTTAATCAAGCTATTGAAGATTATGAGTATCGTGATTATTTCATGAAACTTCAACCTTATCTAAGTCCAGATAACAAAGCAGATTCATCTATAATAAAACAATTATTTATTGCTACAGAAGATGACGTTAATGATAAAACTATTATTCACAGAAATACGGTTTTAGAAGAACGTTTTAGAGTGCCTTCTCTATTTTTTGAAATAGATGCAGATAGTTTTAATGTTAGTAAATTATCTAGTGAACGTGTTACTGAAGTTTACAATAACACAACCATTGATGGTAATAGAAGGATAGATCCAGAAACAAAATTACGAGAGTATTCTTCTTTAAGTAACTTAGATAAACAATTTTATGAAGATAGTTTTCAAACTTTATTAAAAGATAAGCCTGTTTATAAACGAATTACAGCGACACAAGTAGAAACTTTTTTAAGAAGAGAACTTAAATCTGAAGGAATAGATCTTGATTTTGAATTTGGTATTTATGATGATGATTTAGCGACTAAAGTGAGGTCTGAAAATTTTGAATTAATTAAAGGTAAAGCATTTGGTGTTCCTGTGTTTTTAGATAGTAATAATCAAAGTAGTTATAATCTTTGGGTAGATTTTACAGGTAGAAAAAAGTATTTAATATCAACTATATTATGGATGATAGTACTTTCTATTGTATTTACAGGTATTATCATTATAGCCTATACAAGTGCCATTTATCAGTTAATTAGACAACGTCAAATTTCACAGATTAAAACAGATTTTATAAATAATATGACGCATGAGTTTAAAACACCAATTGCGACTATTAATTTGGCTCTAGATTCTATTAAAAACCCTAAAATAATAAATGACCAAGAAAAGGTTTTACGTTATTTAGGAATGATAAAAGAAGAGAATAAACGTATGCATGCACAAGTAGAAAATGTATTACGTATTTCTAAGTTAGATAAAAATGAACTTAATATTAGTAAGGAACGTCTAGACTTACACGACTTAGTTGAAGACGCAATTACACATGTAGAATTAATTGTAGAAGATAGACAAGGATATGTTAAGAGCCATTTAGAAGCAGAACATACTTCAATTTTAGCAAACGACACACACTTTACAAATGTGGTTGTTAACATATTAGATAATGCTATAAAATATTCAGACGATGCGCCTAAGATAGATGTATACTCAGAAAATGTAGGAAACAGTATTATTCTAAAAGTAGTAGATCAAGGTAACGGAATGAATAAAGCTGTTGCAAAACGAGTGTTTGAGAAGTTTTATAGAGAACACACCGGAAATGTACATAATGTAAAAGGGCATGGGCTAGGTTTAGCTTATGTTAAGAAAATAATAGAGGACCATCAAGGTCATATATCAGTAGAAAGTGAAAAAGGAAAAGGCAGCACTTTTATTATAAAAATGCCGTTAATATCATAAAAAACGAATTATGGAAGAGCAAAATAAAAAAATTCTTTTGGTAGAAGACGATCCAAATTTTGGAACTGTTTTAAAAGATTATTTAATGATGAACGATTACGAAGTTGTACATGCTAAAAATGGTATGGAAGGTTTTGAAAAGTTCAAAAAAGATGATTATGATCTTTGTATCCTAGATGTAATGATGCCTTATAAAGATGGTTTTACATTAGCAAAAGAAATAAGAGAGAAAAATGAAGATGTGCCAATTATTTTCTTAACAGCGAAAGCCATGAAAGAAGATGTACTTAAAGGTTACAAAGTAGGTGCTGATGATTATCTTAATAAACCATTTGATAGCGAAGTTTTATTAATGAAAATTAAAGCTATTATGCAACGTAAGGCTAAAGATACGGTTGCAGAAAGCAAACAATTTGAATTTAAAATAGGTCGTTTTGATTTAAACTCTAAATTGCGTTTCCTTAAATTTGATGAAGGAGAACCTTCTAAGTTATCTCCTAAAGAGAATGAATTATTACGTTTATTGGCTTTACATGAAAACGATTTAATGCCAAGAGAGTTAGCTTTAACTAAAATATGGAGAGATGATAACTATTTTACATCTCGTAGTATGGACGTTTACATTGCTAAGTTGCGTAAATATTTAAAACCAGATCCAAATGTTGAAATTTTAAACATACATGGTGAAGGATTTAGATTGGTAATTAATAATAAATAAGTAAAAGAATTATCCATATAAGTAAAAAATCCAGCTCATTTTGAGCTGGATTTTTTATATCTGTTGGTTAATATACGAAACAATAGTATCTAAATCAGTTTCGTAATCAAACCATTTTATCAATTCATCTTTTCTAAACCAGGTTAATTGTCGTTTTGCAAAACGTCTCGTATTTTTTTTAATTTCTGAAATTGCAAACTCTAAAGTTATATTCCCTTCTAAGTATTGAAACAATTCTTTATACCCTACAGTATTTAAAGCATTAAGATCTTTAAAAGGCAAAAGGCTTTTAGCTTCATCTAATAAACCATTTGCGATCATTATATCTACACGTTGATTAATTCTATCATAAATAATAGAACGTTCAGCATTTAAGCCAATTTGTATGGTTTTAAAATTGCGTTGTTTTTCTGGTCTTGTTAAAAATGAAGAATATGTTTTACCTGTACCAATACAAATTTCTAAAGCTCTAATAACACGCTTAGGGTTATCAATGGCTATTGTATTATAAGTTTCAATATCTAACGTTTCTAATTGTTTCTGTAAAGGAAGTAAACCCTCTGTTTCAAATCTCTTATTAAGTTCTATTCTAATCTTTGGATCTACTTCAGGAAAATAATCTAATCCATTGGTAACAGCTTTCACATATAATCCAGAACCACCAACCATAACAGCAAAAGTATGGTCTTTATGAAGTTTTTTAATTTTAGAAATAGCTTCACGCTCAAAATCTCCAACGTTAAAAGCATCGTTTATGGATTTATTTTGAATAAAATGATGTGTTGCTCCACTTAATTCTTCAGATGAAGGTACAGCGGTTCCGATAGTCATTTCTTTAAAAAACTGACGTGAATCTGCAGAAATAATTTCGGCATTATAATGCTTGGCTAACTTAATACTTAGCGCTGTTTTGCCTATCGCTGTTGGTCCAACAATAGCAATTATAAAATTAGTAGGTGTTATCACCATATATAAGTTTGCAGTTTAAGGATGGAGTTCGTTTCCACAATTATAACAATATTCAGCATTATCTCGATGATTAGAAACATGACAATTTGAGCAATGTTGAGAATTTAAATGTACAATGATATCTTCTTTAGTTACATTTTGCTGTTGATTATTATGATGAGCGATTAAAGCTTCATTTTCTTCATCAGATTTTTTACCCGCTCTAACATACTCTGCAGAAACAATTCCTGTAGGTACAGCAATAATACCATAACCTAATATCATTATAAAAGAAGTGATTAACTGTCCGAGAGCCGTTTGAGGTGCAATATCACCAAAACCAACTGTAGTTAATGTTACAATACACCAATAAACACTTTTAGGTATATTATCAAAACCATTAGCTTCACCTTCTACTAAATACATAATAGTTCCGAAAATAACGGAAGTGATAATCACGGCAAATAAGAAAACTAAAATTTTAACACGACTGGCAACTAAAGATGCTTTTAGATGGTTTGAAGCACCTAAATAACGTGCTAATTTTAAAATTCTAAAAACTCTTAGTAATCGCAATGCTCTTAATGTTACCAAAGCCTGTGAGCCAACAAGTACAAATGATAAATACATTGGTATTGTGGATAATAAATCTATAATTCCGAAGAAACTAGTAACGTATTTAAGTGGTTTTTTTACAGAAATTATTCTTAAAATATATTCAATTGAGAATAAAACTGTAACAACCCATTCACATATGTATAAAAGTTGATGATATTCTCTATCAACACTAGCAATACTTTCTAGCATCACTAAAACAATGCTAAAAATGATAAATATTAAAAGTAGAATATCAAAAAGTTTACCAGAAGGCGTATCTGCTTCGTAGATAACTTCGTGAATTTTATGTTTCCATTTCTGTTTTTGTTGAGAATCCATAGGCATTAAAAGTACAAAAAAGTATCACTATTGATTTTCTAAAACAATTACTGTATTGTTTTGAAGTTCTACAACCTTATTCATAAATATTTTTAGATAAGGATAAGATTCTGGTAAATAAATTGGTTTATTAAATTTTATATTAAAATAAAGCGTTAATACATTATCGCTCAGATTTGTATTAAATAATATTCGTCCTCCATTATTAGGTAATGCATAATTTACAGAAGTAGGCATTTCTACAACTTTTAAATTATCATTCAGATCTATTTTTAATCTATAGTTAAAAGTGCTTTTGTAGCCAAAATCTATAGGGTATGTTCTTTCTTGTAATTGAAAAGGGTTCTTTTCAAAAAATTTTAAAATAAAGGGATTTAAATAAATTTTGTTCCCTATAATCTCAGGCTCCATAGAAAAATCTAAAGTTTCATTAAATTCCGACTTTGTTTTATCGTAATCAATAACTTTATGATCATTAATTTTAATATTAGTGTAATCGTCAATGGTATTCTCTTTATAGTTTAAAGAATCTTCATCAAACTGTTTTTTTTCTTTGTACGAATAATAACCTTTAGATTTACTTTTTATTCTTCCTATAAAATGGTCATCTTCATATGAAGATAACTCTATACTATGTGATTTAGCAGAGACATCATTAACAATGATAGGTTCCCAATAACTTCCATTATCAAAATCTATAAGTCTTCCATATTGATTTAAAGTTCTAAAAGGTAATTCTCCAAAAGAGATATAAGGATCAGTAGCATCTAAATAATAGTTTTCTTCATTTATTATAACTTTTAGTATTACATAGTTAAAGTCGCTAAGTACAGGATAAATTTTAGTAATTAAACCATTTTGTCTAGTCGATATTAAGATAGGGGAGGCTTTGATACCTTCAATATTTAATAAATTTTCTAAGAGTAAATTAATTTCAAATGAACTTCCTACTTTCTCTTTATTTAACGTTTTTATTGAAACATCATACCTTTCAGATTTACCGTTCCATTTATAATTATCAAGAACAAATTGATAAATAGCTTTCGCTTTGGTAAGCTTATCTGAAATTAGAGAAATTGACTCTGGCAATATATTTTTTACAAGACTCTTTTTACTAATCTGTCTTCCAAAATCTCCATCTGTCTCTAATTCTTTATCAGCATCTTTCCATGTTTTGGCTATTTTGTTAACCACACCATCAAAGCCACGAAAAACACTTAGTTCATATTCTATTCTAGAAATATAATTTAATTCTGTAGTGGCATAATCTTCCAACTTATAGGCGGGTATATCCTTCATTACATATTTAGAAATCCCACAGTCAGAATACCCGTTAAGTCCCACTTCTAAACATCTTTTTTCTAAACTAACATCATTGGTTTCTAAAGGAACACCACCAACTAGTTTTACATGATATTCATAATTACCAGGAATACTAGTATTGTATTCGCTGTACATCACAGGATCTGGTCCTTGAAAATACCACGGCTGATATTTAGACATAAACCTAGATTGAGTTTCATATCTAACAGTTAAAACACTCCCTACTTTTACTTGTGGCAAAGCAAACTTTACTAAAGTATACTTTTCATTTTCTTCTTTAAAAATAGCGTCCTTAGATAGATGACTTTTAACAATTTTACCGTTAACTAAATTGTAGGTTGTAGCGCTAATATTTTCAATTTTTTCTTCAGAGGATTTTCCTTTATAGAGTTTAATTTCAAATTGGCCTCGTTCTATTCCTTCTGGTCTTAAAATTTTTATTTTTTTTTGATTTTGAACCCTAAGCCAAAATGTATTTTTATCCACAAAACTTTTACCATAATCGTATATAACTAGAGCATTTGCAGTCGAGTCTTTACTGTAAGAGGTTAGTTCTAAATCACTTTTAAAAACAGACATAGCAGTATTATATTCTTGAGAAAAACCAATAATACTGATAAAAAATACAACTATACACAATCTTAATTTCATAAAATCTAATTTAAATCTACTATTTTTAACCTTTTATTACGTCTCATATAATTTTGAATAATATGCTGTGCATCTCTATTATTTTCCATAGGAGTGATAATTGAAGATAAAATGGCTCTATTATTTATTTGATGATTTAAATCAAAGAACCCCATACCTTTAAAAATACCATTTTCAATTAAAAACACAGTTTTTTCTTCAATAGTTCGTCCTTTATCAATGATAAGCATGTCTTTATTCTGGTAACTGAATTTTTCAATTAACTCTTGTACACGCTTATTGTAAGAATCTGCAGATTCTTCATTAACACAAGCACCTTGGCATTCTTTTACATCATATTTAAAACAGTTTGTTTTTGTAGTGTATAAGCCTGTTAATTTCTGACAAAGATTATAAGTCTCAACAGCTTTAAATAAAAAGTTTTTAGCACTTAATCTTGTGGTGAATGTAGTAATAGGCATTTCTTCCCTGTTAGATGTGTCAATCTTTAGATTGATATAACCATCCTTGTCTGTAAATTGATATAAAGCATGTGTAAAAATACTTTTGCGTAATGCTCTATTAAAAATAGGTTTATTAGCCTTAATTTCAGCACTTTCTTTTAGAAGAGCAGCTAATTCACTTCCTGTTTTTTCGTAAGTAACAGTACTTACAAATTTTTGAATTTTCTTAGATTTTGAATTTGTACCCGTAAAATGTTGAATAATTCGTTTTCTTATATTGTTACTTTTTCCAATATAAATAATTTCACCATCAGCATTGTGAATGTAATAAACACCAGTATCTGCGGGGAGTTTATCAATGATATCTTTTAAATTAGTTGAAATTTTAGATTTCTGTTCAACTTTAATAGCATTCTTTACAATGACCTTATCTAAATCTTTATCGAGTAGCATTTTAAACAACTTTACGGTTGCCATTGCATCTCCATTAGCACGGTGTCTATCACTAATAGGAATTCCTAAAGATCGTGTTAGTTTACCTAAACTATAAGAAGGCATATCTGGAATTAGTTGCTGAGAAAGCTCTACAGTACAAAGCGTTTTTCGTTTAAAAGGAAATCCTAAACGTTTAAATTCAGTCTTTAAAATTCTATAGTCAAATGAAGAATTATGAGCAACTATAATGCAATCTTCAGTGATTTCTACAATGCGTTTTGCAACCTCATAAAATTTGGGTGCATTCTTAAGCATACTTGAGTTTATGCCTGTTAAATTGACTACAAAAGGCTGAATTTCGCGCTCTGGATTAACTAAAGATATAAATTGATCGGTAACCTCATGACCGTCATAGCGGTAAATTGCAATTTCTGTAATTCCCTCTTCATTAAATTTTCCGCCGGTGGTTTCTATGTCTACTATTGCGTAAATAACGTTGTATTATTAAGTAAGTTAATTATTATAATTTCTAGTTCCAAAAACACTGCTTCCAACACGGACCATAGTACTACCATTTTTTATTGCCAACTGGTAATCTCCACTCATACCCATACTTATTGTTTTAAGTTCGGAATGAAAAGCTCTTAGTTCTGTAAAAGTATTTTTTAAGAATTGAAATTCTTTTTCAACCTGTTTAAGGTCATCTGTAAATGTAGCCATTCCCATGAGACCAACAATGTGAATATTCTTTAAATTTAAAAATTCTTCAGATTGTAGTAGAGTAGAAGCATCACTTGCAGACATTCCAAATTTGCTATCCTCTTCAGCAATTTTAATTTGAAATAAACAGTTTATAGTTCTGCCGTATTTTTCGGCTTGTTTATTAATTTCATTGAGTAGCTTAAAACTATCTACACCGTGAATTAAATCTACAAATTCAGCCATGTATTTTACCTTATTTCGCTGAACATGACCAATCATATGCCATTCTATATCTTTTGGCATTTCTTCGTGTTTCTCAGCCATTTCTTGGATTTTATTTTCTCCAAAAATGCGTTGCCCTGCATTATAAGCTTCCATTAAATCACTTACGGGTTTTGTTTTAGAAACGGCCACTAAAGTAACGTGTTCTGGTAAAGTAGATTTTATATGATTTAAGTTGTCTATGATACTCATTTCAATAATTTATTAAATTGTTCAATATTCATATATGGTTATTCCACTTCGTAATTTTGGTAAAATATAGGTGCTTTTTGGAGGCATGGTTAAACCTTCGTCTGCTATTTGCTTCATCTGGTTTACATTTGAAGGAGGCATGCCAAAACCAACTTTAAATTCGCCACTATCTACACTGCTTTTAATGGTTATCATTTCGTGTTGACCATTAACATAAGAAATTCTATTATCATTCCGCAAATCTTCAATACCTAAGATGGGTTGAAGAATGGTTTTGAATAATATTTGAGCATCTAATTCATCTAAAGCGGTATGAAACTTAAAAGCTGATTTTCTTAAAAACAAAGAATAAAATTCACCGTCTAAATACATACTAAATTGATGAGCATCTTTAGGATGATACGGGATAGCACCTCTGTTTTCAATACGAAATGTTTCATCTAGCTGAATTAAAAAAGCTTCTTTGGTTAAGCCATTTAAATCTTTAATTAATCGATTAAATTCTTGAATAACCAATTCAGATTCCGGAATTAAATAAGACATAAAGAAGTTGTAAGATTCACTACCATTATGATTGGGATTCTTTGCCTTTTCATCTTTATATAATAGGTAAGAGGATGCAGATCTATGATGACCATCGGCGATATAAATGGTTTTCATTTTGTTGAATTCCTCTTCAATAATAGCAATAGTATCTTCATTATCTACCTTCCATAAATAATGAGTGTCTCTATAGGTCATTGTAAATTCAAACTCCGCATAACCCTTTTGTGTTTCCTTTATAATTTCAGAAATAACAGCATTATCAGGATAGGTAAGTAAAACTGGTTCTGCATTAAATCCAACAGTTTGGATATAAGTTTTAAAGGTTTCTTCGCGTTTAGCAATGGTATCTTCATGCTTTTTTATAACATCCTTTTCGTAATCTTCAGCACTTGTCGTGGCAATGATTCCGTTAAATTCATGGCCATGTCTGTTAACTATTTTATAAATATAAAATGAAGGCTTTTCATCTTGAATAAAAATTCCATCTTCCTTAAATTCAGAATAACGATTCTTCACTAAACGATAACGCTCTTTCCCTGTAACTTCCTGATCATATTTATAACCAGGATTTACAATATGAAGAAAACTAAAAGGGTTATACGCCATCCTCGTTTTTCGTTCATTTAAAGTATAACTCTGATAAGGGCGTGCGGCAACAAGGCCAACAATAGCTCTTGTTGGTTTTACAGCTTTAAATGGAATTATTTTTGCCATTTTTTACTTAGAAAACTGTTTAGAAACTACTTCAGCTTTTCTGCTTTCAGCATAATCATAAAAACCTTCACCAGATTTTACACCTAGTTTTCCGGCCATAACCATATTAACTAATAAAGGACATGGTGCATATTTAGGGTTTTTAAAACCATTGTACATCACATTTAAAATAGACAAACAAACATCTAAACCAATAAAATCGGCGAGTTGCAAAGGTCCCATTGGGTGTGCCATTCCTAATTTCATAACCGTGTCAATTTCGTCAACACCAGCAACACCATTGTAAAGTGTTTCAATAGATTCGTTAATCATTGGCATTAAAATACGATTGGCAACAAAACCAGGATAATCATTAACTTCCGTTGGCACTTTACCTAGAGTTTTAGATAACTCCATAATCGTTGTTGTAACGGCATCGCTTGTACTGTAGCCTCTTATTATTTCTACCAACTTCATAATTGGCACAGGATTCATAAAATGCATTCCAATAACCTTTTCGGGTCTAGAAGTGACTGCTCCAATTTGTGTGATAGAAATTGAAGACGTGTTAGTCGCTAAAATAGTATGCTCACTACATACAGCATCGAGTTGTTTAAATATTTTTAGTTTTAAATCTAAATTTTCTGTAGCGGCTTCAACAACTAAGTCAGCATTTTTAACACCTTCTTCAGTATTTGTAAATATTGAAATATTACCTAAAGTTTCAGTCTTATCAGCTTCACTTATTTTTTCTTTAGCAACCATGCGATCCAAATTACGGGCAATGGTATCCATACCTCGTTTTAATGAAGCATCGCTAATATCAATAAGGTTGACTTTAAATCCAGATTGTGCAAATGTATGAGCAATTCCATTACCCATAGTTCCTGCACCTATTACAGCTATATTTTTCATAAATAAAAAAGCCCAAATTAGCCTTCCTAGAGCGAAGGAATTCTTACGTGGGCAAAATAAGAATTTTGTTAATGCTCAGTTTATATTAAAGATGAGCGTTTATTTAGTTGAAATTATATTTGAAACGAGATTCCTTTTTATAATTTAAAAAAGAATCTCGTTTAGTATAAGTAAGTTGAATTAAAACTGATTAATAATCATGTTTGCAACACGTAAAGCTTCAGTTCCATCGTGAAGTGTAACAACTGGTTTTGTGTTGTTTTTAACGGCTTCAGCAAACGTTTCTAATTCATCTAAAATGGCGTTATTATTTGCTATTTCAGGATTATCAAAATAGATTTGTTTCTTAATACCTTCAGCATTTTGAAGAATCATATCGAAATCACCAGGACTTTCTGGAGCATCTTTCATTTTTACAACCTCACATTTCTTTTCTAAAAAGTCTACAGAGATATAAGCGTCCTTTTGAAAGAAACGAGTTTTACGCATGTTCTTTAATGAAATTCTACTTGCTGTTAAATTTGCAACACAGCCATTTTTAAATTCAATACGTGCATTAGCAATATCTGGTGTTTCGCTTACCACAGAAACACCACTTGCAGAAATATGTTTAACCGTAGATTGTACCACGCTAAGTATAATATCTATATCATGAATCATTAAATCTAAAACAACTGGGACATCAGTACCTCGAGGATTAAATTCGGCAAGTCTATGACATTCAATAAACATCGGGTTTTTAATCTGATCTTTTACCCCTGTAAAAGCCGGATTAAAACGCTCTACATGTCCTACTTGTCCTTTAACTCCATGTTCTGCAACTAAGGCTCTAAGGGTTTCAGCTTCTTCAACTGTATTTGTAATCGGTTTTTCTATAAATATATGTTTGCCTTGTTTAATGGCTTTTTTTGCACAATCGTAATGAGATAGAGTAGGAGTTACAATATCTACAACATCAACAGCATTTATTAAGTCGTCAATAGAATCGAAATATTTGTAACCAAATTCCTCAGCCACACGTTTTGCATTTTCAGCATCTGCGTCGTAAAAACCAACAAGATCATATTTGTTAGATTGGTTGAGCAATCTCAAATGAATTTTACCAAGGTGACCAGCACCAAGAACACCAACTTTGAGCATATTTTCTGTTTTTAACAAAAATAGGCGTTTTCGCTCAGAAATTGAAATAAGAAAATATAAATTCCTGTGAAATTGCTAAGCATCAATATAAGAACATCTGTGTAAGTCGTTATACTTAATATTCATAGGAATTATGAAGTTATTTTTGATGTTCAGTTTTTATAATTTGAACTTTTAGAGGTTGTATTTTGCTTTTCTTTGCTTTATTTTAGCGGAAACTAAACTACGCTTTGAAAGATACATTTAAGCATCAGGGTATGCGCCAACAACTTGTTGAAACTCTCATCAATAAAGACATTAAAGATAAAAACGTTTTAAAAGCCATTGGTAAAATTCCGAGACATTTGTTTATGGACTCTGGGTTTATAGACCATGCATATCAAGATAAGGCGTTTCCTATTGCAGCAGATCAAACTATTTCTCAACCTTATACTGTAGCATTTCAATCTGAATTATTAAAAATAACACCAGAAGATAAAGTTTTAGAAATAGGAACAGGTAGCGGTTATCAAACTGCTGTACTTTTAGAACTTGGAGCTAAAGTTTATAGTATAGAACGCCAAAAAGAGCTTTACAAAAAAACGTCTACATTTCTACCTAAAATTGGTTATAGAGCTAAGCAACTTATATTTGGTGATGGTTATAAAGGTTTACCAGAAGAAGCTCCGTTTCAAAGTATTATTGTTACAGCAGGTGCGCCATATGTACCTAATCCATTATTAAGTCAACTAGCAATTGGCGGACGCTTAGTTATTCCTGTTGGTGATAAAGTACAAGTCATGACTTTATTTATTAGAAAAGGGCCTAAAGAATTTGAAAAGCACGAATTTGGTGATTTTAGATTTGTACCTATGCTAGAAGACAAAAATTAAGAGATAGAGACTAAATTTATTTTTATATTAAACTCCTAAAAATGTAATTCATAATTACAATTTTAGGAGTTTTTTTTTGCTAGTTTTTGGTTATTTGATGCTCCCAACTTACACCACTAATATCAGTCATTTTTAAGGTGTATTGACCGCTTGGTAAATTCTGAATTTCAGGATCATTAAAATTCATCTTGGCTTTTGCTCCTAAAGGAACAATTAAACTATGTTTTCCAGGTTTAATTTTCGCAATGTAATAATTAGCAATGTTCTGTTTTGGTAAGGTTGCTAATTTATTTTGAGTATAGTTTAAAATAATTTTGCCGTTTGAATCTTTAAGTTCTACACCAATAATCCATGCGCCATAAACATCTACACCTTCAACTCTAAATACATCAAATGATAGCGTATTATTGTCTATTTTTCCTTCAGTAATTTCAAGTTTAGGTTTTACAGATTTATTATGTAAAGTTCCCCAAAGACCACCATGAAATACTTGATTGGTATACAGCGTTAATCCTAATATGAAAAACGAACCAATAATAACAACTTTTGAAAAAATACGATCTCTAATAGGCAGTAATCCTGAACCAAGCCAAGCAAATATTTTCTTTTTAGTGATAGAGACATTTTTAGTCATTAAATAATTATCTAATGAAAATCGTCCACTTCCTGTTAAAAATAAGACAAATCCTGTGGCAATACCAAGCACTCCAATTTGCCATTCATCTAAACAAGTCGTACCAATCCATCCCGAACCTAGAAGAATGCCCATTGCCAATCCAAAGACACCAATACTCATTAATCTTGTAAATAATCCGAAGATAATAAAGAGACCAACAATACCTTCAATTATGGTAAAAGCAACCATATTGTACCAAAGGATATCAGGATTTTCAACTAAATATAAAATAATTGGTTTTATGCCTAAGGCATTTGGAAGAAAGTGATTAAATTTTTCACCAATATAGCCGGCAGTTTCTGGGTCTAGTTTATCAGCTAAAATGGTACGTCTAAAGAATGCTGAAAAGTATGTCCAACCGACAACCATACGAAGTGCAAGGGCAAGAAAGCCCGAGTCGTTTTTAATATTTAAATTCATTATGTATATCTATAAAAAGTAATTAATAATTTTCTACTAGCAGAGATTGCTAGGTTTTAAGTCTGAAGAAAATTAATTATAGATATGCTTTGTTATTTTGATAGAGAATATAGTAAGGTGCTAAAGGCGGAATTTCTCCTCTAGCACTATAATTTTGAGATATTTGTTTTTTTGAAGATGCAATTACAGAAGTATTAAAAATTGATTTTTTAGATAATACTGCCTGAGAAATCTGAAGGTTATTATAAGATTTAGAAATAACAATTTCTGCATCTATAGAAACATCACAAACTCTATTTTTTAAAGATGAAATGCTTTTGTTAGAAACCTCCGTTGTAGGGAGTTCAAAAATATTTTGAAATGAATTTCTAACCTTACAAGGTGAAAATACCAACAACAGAACTAACCCTATAATAGATAGGGCAGAAGTTGCTTGTTTTATGTGGTTAGGTCTTTTCATTTCACAAATATGAAGATTCGTTTTTTAAAATTTTCAAAAAAAGTGTTAATTGATGTTTATTCCTTCTTTCGTAAATGTGGTTTAGGCATCGGTTTATTCTTTGATTCTTGTGCCCAATACAAATTGATTATCCACCAACGAGTTCCGTCATTAAACAGTTGTATGCTGTTAACACCTTTTAAAAAAGGTGTTTCATCACCTTTAGTTTTATAAGACTCATAACTACTAAACACGTGTGTAATATTCCCAAAAGTTTCTACAGTTCTTTGAGTCTCTTTTTGGTAAAATCCATTTCTATCAAACCAATTACCAGACGTTGTAATATAATCATCTGATGACATATAACGAACCGCTTTTTTACCTTCACTTGAAGTGCCTGCCGGAATTAATTTAGCATTATTATGAAATAAATGTTTAAATAAAACCCAATCACGTTTAACCCCTTTTTCACCAGAAACTACAGTATATAACGTTGCAATAGTGCTATCTAAAGTTGCTACGTTTGCAGAATAATCTTTTTTCTCTTGGGCAAATAAACCTATAGAAAATAGGCTTATTATAAATACAATTTTTTTCATAATGTAAAATTAAAAGAATTTCAAACCAAATACAATGGCATCACTCTGAAATCCGTTTTGATAAGAACGAAGATAATCAACTCTTAAGAATTTCCATTTACCCCAACCAATATTATCTATACCAATAGAATATTCTTGATAAGGTTTAAAATCTGGCTTAGCTAAAAGGTGTGCTCCAACAACTAAATTAAAATTCAGCTTGTTAAGCAATGGTAGTTTTCCGAGTATAAAACCATTAAAATCGTGTTCTATATGTCCTTCAAAATAAGTGTCGTTTGTACTTGCAGAATAATAATCTAAATTATTAAAAACATTGGTGTAATTACCTTCTGTACTTACATGAGTAAGATTACCATTAAAGTGTTGATAGTCCATAAATGCAATGTTTTCAGCATTAAAAAACGTTCCTGCTTTTAAATTATAGATCAAACGCCCTTTATCTTTTACATTGAAAGCTTGTGTAAGACTTGCTTTAATTTGGCTAAAATCATAATCACTATTTGTAGCACCAAAACCTGTTTCGTAACCTAAGTAAAGTGTTGGATAATCATCATTACTCACGTTATATTTAGCGTTAGGATAACTTAAATACTCTTGTCCAAAATTAATACGGGCATCAACGTTTCCTTTAATAATATTATGAGTTTGAAATGTAGCAACACCAAAGGCAGTTTCATTTAAAGGATTATTGCTTGTGTAAGCATCATTTTCATCATTAAAAAAGGTTTGATCTGTAGTATTAAAAAGTGTTTTTCGTCTTTCGTAACTTAGTCCGGCATATAACCTAAATCCATTAAAAAGCTCTTCAGAATAATTTAATGCTACAAAACTTTTATCATATAACTTTATGTAATTATCTTCAAAAAACAGGGTGCTAACGGAGTTAATGATTGGTTTAATGGGATTAAAAGGGCTAAATTGTTCAGCTGAAACACCACCAGATAACATTAAAAACGAATTACTAATGCTATTAAATTTATAAACTAATGAACCTTTTGCACGTAAGCGATCGTCTGAAAACCCATATTGAATATCTCCATTAACTCTAAAGTAACGGTTATAGTCATCATAATTTTTTGAATAGAATACATTAGCATTTGCAGTATAACCTTGAACCGTATTAAATTGAACTGCACTAAGAATTGGGATGTTGAATCCTAAGCGATAATCTTTATGAGAGTTTTGATAAGTATAACCAAGTATGTTTCCTACTTTAAATTTATTTCTTACTGCATCTATAGAATCTAAGTATGGTTTAGACTCACGTAAAGTCTGTATACTGTCTTTTTTTGTATAATCTGTACGCTCTTCATAAGTAAGAGGAACAGGTCTTATAGCATTCCAAAATAACGAATCTTTTTTATTGGCTTCTTTTTCATAAGAAACGATTTCTTTGGTAAAATCTTTTCTAGTAAGTCCGGTATTAAATTCATAATTACTATAAACAGCTGTAAAACGACCTTCGCCTTTAATACCTAAAAGCGCATATTTAAGATCCATACTTTGTGATATAACAGCCCAAATATCATTGGCTTCAGAATAAGAAAAACTTTGCTGTAAAGAAATAATATCTACCATTGGGATTTTGGCTTGAGACCCTGATATATCTAATTCAACAGCATAAATATCCCATTGATCTTCTATAATATAAATAAAACCAGAAAAAACAGGATCGTTTTTACGTTTCGGAATCACTTTTATTTTATTAATAAGGTTTCCTCTATCGTCATAAAACATACCTTCAAGCTTATATTTATAATAACCAAACGCGTTATTTGCAATAGGTGAAATAATTTCGTTACCCAAGCTAATTGTGCTTTTGTAGAAATTATAATCAACATCTAAAGCGCTATTAAAACTAAAGCCATTACTATCTCCACTAACTTTTGAAGCCGTAATTTTTTCTTTTAACTTATCAGGATTCAAAAATTGAATTTTAGAAATTGTTTCTGATAAATAAATAATCCCACTACGTGTAGAATCTAATACACCACCTAAATCACCGATGTCTTGACCCATTATTTTTTTGGGAGCATCAACAATTTTAAGCAATCCTCTTGAGTAGAAATCGGCTTTAAAGGATTCTATTTTTGCCAGATTAGCTTCTCTATTAACTATGGCTTGACGCATAATGTCGTTTGCCGGATCGTTTTCTGAATTAACAACAACTTCATTTAAAGAAACAGATTCTTCAACTAGAGACATATCTAATTGATATGGAAACTTAGTAATGTTTACTTCCTGTTTTACCGTTTTATAACCTAAATAGCTAAAAACAATAGTGTATGTTTTTGGTGTCGAAATATTTAACTCATAATAACCATCGTCATTACTTGTTGTCCCTTTATAGGTGTTTTCTATCAAAATATTTACAAACGGAAGTGGCTCATTGTTTTGATCTGTAATATTTCCTTTTATTTGAGCGGAAACAAGTGTGGTAAAAACAAGAAAAAGAATACTGAGTAGTTGTTTTTGCATAGTGTTATGTTGATTGATGAATTTTATAGAAACGTTAAGGCACGAATCATTCTGATGAGAGCATCAAAAGTTATGCCTTAAAAATATCTAATTTAAATTAATCCTTAATATCATGAATAAGGACTTTATAAATATAGACGAAAGTTTAAAGCAAATGGTTGCCTGAGTTAAATAAAACTTAGGCTAATATAAAATGTGGAGTTGTGAAAGAATTGTAAATTCTTAGAAATTTTTCTTAACGCGGTCTAAATCTCTTTTGTTATCACGATCTTTAATCGTTTCGCGTTTATCGTAGAGTTTCTTACCTTTTCCTAGTGCAATAACAAGTTTAGCTAAGCCTCTGTCGTTAAGAAATAAACGCATTGGTATAATGGCGTTTCCTTTGATATTAACTTCTTTTTCGAGCTTTTTTAATTCTTTTTTATTCAATAATAATTTACGCTCAGCCTTAGCT
The DNA here is from genome assembly GCF_019278425.1 of Winogradskyella sp. HaHa_3_26. Classification (NCBI taxonomy): domain Bacteria; kingdom Pseudomonadati; phylum Bacteroidota; class Flavobacteriia; order Flavobacteriales; family Flavobacteriaceae; genus Winogradskyella; species Winogradskyella sp. HaHa_3_26. The sequence goes on from NZ_CP058981.1 coordinate 4,027,370, forward strand.
TTATGATTGTAATAACTACCAAATTTATACTCTTCAACTGTCATATTAATAACAAAGAGTTCGCCTCGCTCATTAAACTCACAAAAACCTTCAGCAATGGAAGCCTGACCAGATCTAATAGATTTGATCTCTGTACCAGAGAGTACAATACCTGCTGTGTATTTGTCCAAAATTTCATATTGAAACTTGGCTTTTCTATTGAGTATGTTAATGTTCTTTTGCATGGACGGCAAAGATAAGAAAGTAAGTTTGAAGTTTGAAGCTAGAAGTAAACAAAAATTTAAGATCTAAATCGTTTGCTTATCTCACAGATTATATTCCTTTAAGTCGATTTTGTGATATTTCTGTAATCAAATCTTTAATTTTGCGACATAACTATTCATAAAAAGAATATTTAAGATGAAGAATTACCTTTTACTTATCAGTTTTGTAGCCATTTTTGCTTGTAAGAATGAAAATTCAAAATTAGAAAACACTAAAGTTATTGAAACAACTAAAAAGACCTTAACGGCTAACGATATTATTGATGAATCTATTGCTGTTTCTGGTGGTGAGCGTTTTACAAGTTCTAGTCTTAAGTTTGAATTTAGAGATGTCTATTACCAAGCATTACGTAAAAATCACGAATATTTACTCGTTAGGTTAACAGTAAAAGATAATGATTCTATATTCGATATGTTAAGTAATGTCGGGTACGAACGCTATAATAACTCAGAATTTGTTCAACTTGAAGACTCTATAGCACAAGCATATGAAGCTTCAGTTAATTCTGTACATTATTTTTCCGTCTTACCTTATGGTTTAAATGATAAAGCTGTAAATAAATCTTTATTAGGAAGCGAAAAAATAAAGAATAAAGATTATTATAAAATAAAAGTCACTTTTGATCAAGATGGTGGAGGAGAAGATTTTGATGATCAATATATATACTGGATCAATAAAGAAACGTTTAAATTGGAGTATTTAGCTTACTCTTATGCTGAAGAAAAAGGTATAGGAATGCGTTTTAGAGAAGCCTATAATGAGCGTTACCGTGGTGGATTAAGGTTTGTAGATTATAATAATTATAAAACAGGAGACAACCAGACTATTGCATTAGAAAATTTAGGAAAAGCTTTTGAAGCCGATAAGCTAGAATTACTTTCTAAAATTGAACTTAAAAATGTAAAAGTAGAATTAGTTAACAACTGATACTTTAGATCTTTTGATGTCTTTTGTTAATGTAACCAGGTATAGATTCGCATTATTATCGTCAGCAATATCATCATATTTTTCTTCGCCTAATAATTCATTTACAAACTTAGGCGTTGTATTACTATGACCAACAATAAGAACTGTTTTACCTTTTGTTTTTTCTAAAAATGCCTCAATCTTTAAATCAGATGGATCATAAATTTGAAGCTCTATATTTTTAGACTTTACAGTTGGCATTGCAGTTTGCTTAGTTCTGTTATAATCTGTAGAATAGATAGCATCAAAGTCTATATCTTTAAAATGCTTAGCCCAATTATCAGCACGTTTTAAACCTTCATTTGTTAAATTAGGGTTTCTGCTAGTGTTATCTGAACGGTCTTTTTCAGCATGTCTAATTAAATAGTATGTAGATATTTCATCGCTTTGTTTTTCTGATTTTTCTTTACAAGATGCAAATATGAAGAAAGAGAAAAAAGTAATTAGAATGAGATGTTTCATGTTGAAATTTTAAATGATGTATATTAAGCTAATTCTAAAGCCACTTCAATCATACCTTTAAAAGTCGTTTCGCGTTCTTTACTTGTAGTCGTTTCGTTTGAAACTAAAGAATCAGAAATAGTTAATATTGCTAATGCATTTACTTTATGTTTAGCAGCAACAGTATATAAACCTGCAGCTTCCATTTCTACACATAGCACACCAAATTTAGACCATTTTTTAAAGGATTCTTTATCGTCTTCGTAAAATTCATCTGATGATAAAACATTACCAGCTTTAACCGGAATATTTTTAGCTTTAGCAGCGTTAATAGCTTTCATAAATAAACCAAAATCAGCAGTAGGAGCGTAGCCTGCACCACCAAAACGTAATTCATTTATACCAGAAGTAGAAGAGGCAGACATCGCCAGAACAATATCTCTAATTTTTACATCTTTCTGATACGAACCAGCGCTACCAACTCTAATAAGGTTTTTTACACCATATTCTGTAATAAGTTCGTTAGCGTAAATAGATATGCTAGGCACTCCCATACCAGTTCCCATTGTAGAAATACGTTTTCCTTTATAAGTTCCGGTATAACCATACATGCCTCTAATTTCATTGAAGCAAACTGGGTTTTTAAAAAAAGTTTCAGCAATCCATTTAGCTCTCAAAGGATCTCCTGGTAATAAAATTGTTTCTGCGATTTCGCCTTTTTTGGCTCCTATATGTACACTCATGTAACAAAGTTAAGCAAAGTGTTTTAATTAATATACAGCCTTTGAAGGTATATTATTCATCATAGCAACTCCTGCAGAAACACCAAGTCTATCGACTCCAATAGCAATATATTTTTGAGCTGTTTCAGCATCTCTAATTCCACCTGAAGCTTTTATTTTTAACTGATCTCTTACGGTTTTACGCATAATTTTCACAGCTGTAAGTGTTGCTCCACTTTTAGAGAATCCGGTTGATGTTTTAACAAAATCAGCTTTTGCATCAATACAGATTTCACAAGCTTTTACGATTTCATTTTTAGAAAGTTCACTTATTTCAAGAATAACTTTAAGTGTAATGTTACCAATAGCTTTTTTAACATTGCTAATGTCTTTTAATACTGCAAGGTGATTTTTACTCTTAAGTCTTCCTATATTTATCACCATATCGATTTCTGTAGCACCTTGATCTATAGCATGTTTGGCTTCAAATATTTTTGCTTCTGTAGACATTGCTCCGAGTGGAAAACCAATAACAGAACAGATTTTTACATCAGATTTACCCAAAGCTTGTTTAGCAAGTAAAACATTACTGCTGTTTACACATACAGAATAAAAATTGTATTTTAAAGCTTCATCACAAAGTTGTAAAATTTCTGCTTCAGTAGCAGAGGCACTTAATAAAGTGTGGTCTATGTATCTATTTAAATTCATTGATCAAATAAGTAGGGTTATTATATAAATTTTTTAATGCAATTTTATCTACAAGTAGATGGGGGATTGCAAAATAGTTATAAAACGTTTGAGGGGTTTGGGTTAAATAGTTCGACAAAGTTAAGTGTTTTACCGATAAAAAGCGTGTTTTATTTTAGTTTTTAACATCAATTTATTCAATAAAGTTGTTAATAAAAATATAACCTGTTTATTTTAAGTAGAATAAATTGATGTTTTCTTAAGAAATATTTCTTAATATAATAATATTAGAAATGTTATTTTTATTACCGATAATAATGATTTACCTTACTAAGTATTTCACGTTTATTTGAGTAACGTTTTAAAATTGAATTAAGTATTTATCATAGTCGAAATTTCAATATGCACTTTTTGATATATAATTTATCTAAAAAAATAAATGTTAACATCTGTTTATTTCAGCTTGCTTAATTAAAAATATATCATCTGACCAGAACATAGCTTCATCAATTGTATTAAAAATCTTATAAGCTTTATTAAAAAAATGTTTTTCTTTAGTATTCTTGTTTACAATTTTGTCGGTAGTAACAACAGCAAAAGCGATAAGGTTATTTATTCCTTTAATTTCAGTATAATCTGAGGGATTTATTGAGTCCGAAAAAACTCTATTTGTGATATAAACAAACGGTTTATTGTAATAATACTTATGAATTATATATTGCATTAAATCGTTAAAATAAGGTTCTACATGGACACCTTCTTTAATTTGGTCGATAATATAATTATCAAATAAAAAAACCTCTGAAATGTCTAAATTATAATATCTAACTGCTTTCATAAATTGTTGTTTTTAAACTGTTTAAGTTAGTAAAAATAATTAACAAAAAAAGCAATAGATTCAAAAATATTTGAATCTATTGCTTTTAACTATCATATAACCTTAGTTTATTAGATCTCTTCAGCAACTAAATTACCTTGATTTCTAAAGACTAATTGAGCATCAAATGCATCTAGTAATATAATACTGTCAGTGGTGACTTTACCTGATAATATTTCTTTACTCAATTCATTTAAAACGTCTTTTTGTATCACGCGTTTTACAGGTCTTGCTCCATATTCAGGATTATAACCTTTATTAGCCAAATAACTTACGGCTTCTGGTGTTGCATCGAACGTAATTCCTTGTTTAGCGATCATTTTAGTGATTCCTTTTAATTGTAAACCTACAATGTCTATAATATTATCTTTAGACAAAGGAGTAAACATTATAGTATCATCTATACGATTTAAAAACTCTGGTCTTACCGTTTGTTTTAATAAAGCTAAAACATCAACTTTGGCAGCTTCAATGGCTGAAGGAATATCTTTAGTCGCTTCAAAACGCTCTTGTATAATCTGACTTCCCATGTTTGAAGTCATGATAATAATAGTATTTTTAAAGTCTGCTACACGACCTTTATTATCTGTTAAACGTCCTTCATCTAATACTTGCAATAAGATATTAAATGTATCGGGATGTGCTTTTTCAATTTCATCTAACAATACTACAGAATAAGGTTTTCTACGTACAGCTTCGGTTAATTGACCACCTTCATCATAACCAACGTATCCCGGAGGAGCTCCTACCAATCTACTTACAGCATGACGTTCTTGATATTCGCTCATATCAATACGCGTCATAGCATTTTCGTCATTAAATAGATATTCTGCCAAGGCTTTCGCTAACTCTGTTTTACCAACACCTGTGGTTCCTAAGAAAAGGAAGGTTCCTACGGGTTTATTTGGGTTTTGAAGTCCTGCTCTAGAACGACGTACAGCATCACTAACAGCTTCAATAGCTTCTTCTTGTCCTACAACACGTTTGTGTAACTCATCTTCTAATTTTAGTAATTTTTCACGATCACTTTGAAGCATTTTTGTTACTGGTATTCCGGTCCATTTAGCAATGACATCAGCAATATCTTCATAAGTCACTTCTTCTTTAATTAATGAAGTACCTTGTTGTGCGTCTAATTCTTTTTGGAATTTTTCCAATTGCTCAGTGGCATCTTTTATTTTTCCATAGCGTATTTCTGCAACTTTCCCATAATCTCCATCACGTTCTGCGCGTTCTGCTTCTGCTTTAAAGTTTTCAATTTCTTGCTTTGTATTCTGAACGTTTTCTACAACTTCTTTCTCAGATTTCCATTTAGCACTAAGTTCATTACGTTCTTCTTTAAGATTTGCTAAATCAGCTTTTAAGCTTTTTAATTTAGTTTCATCTTTTTCACGTTTAATAGCCTCGTGTTCAATTTCTAATTGCATTATTTTACGATCAAGAACATCTAACTCTTCGGGTTTAGAATTAATTTCCATTCGTAATTTAGCTGCAGCTTCATCCATTAAATCAATAGCTTTATCTGGAAGAAAACGGTTATTAATATAACGTTCCGATAATTCTACAGCGCCTATAATTGCTTCATCTTTGATTCGTACTTTATGGTGTGCTTCGTACTTTTCTTTAATCCCTCTAAGGATCGATATCGCACTTTCTGTATCAGGCTCGTTAACAATTACTTTCTGAAAACGTCGCTCTAAAGCTTTGTCTTGCTCAAAATATTTTTGATATTCATCTAAAGTGGTTGCTCCAATGGCTCTTAATTCGCCACGCGCTAAAGCAGGTTTTAAAATGTTTGCAGCATCCATAGCTCCTTGGCCACCACCAGCACCAACAAGCGTGTGAATCTCATCGATAAATAATACAATATCTCCATTACTTTCGGTTACTTCTTTGATAACAGCTTTTAATCGTTCTTCAAATTCACCTTTGTATTTAGCTCCAGCAATTAACGATCCCATATCTAAGGCAAAAATTTGTTTGTCTTTAAGATTTTCAGGAATATCACCATCTATAATTCTGTGTGCTAAACCTTCTGTAATAGCTGTTTTACCAGTACCTGGTTCACCAACTAAAATTGGATTGTTTTTTGTTCTACGAGATAAAATTTGAAGGATTCTTCTAATTTCTTCATCACGACCAATAACCGGATCTAATTTGCCATCTCGAGCTAACTGGTTTAAGTTTTTTGCATACTTATTTAAAGAGTTATAAGTTTCTTCTTGACTTTGAGAAGTCACTCTATCTCCTTTTCTTAATTCGTCAATAGAAGCTTGTAAGCCTTTTTCAGTTACACCTTGATCTTTTAATATTTGAGCAATTTTACTTTTAGATTTAAAAATAGCTAATATTAAATGTTCAATAGATACAAAGTCATCATTCATCTTTTTAGCGATAACAGATGCTTCGTTTAAAGTTTTACTTGCTTCACGAGAAAGCATAATATCTCCACCTGAAACTTTAGGAAAACTTTCGAGTTCTTTGTCCAATACTTGTTCTAGCATGGATACATTAACATTCAACTTTTTTAAGAGGAATGGTAATACGTTTTCATCAACATTGAAAAGTGCTTTAAAAACATGTTCATTTTCTATTTGCTGATGACCAAAACCTTGAGCTAGCTGCTGCGCTTGCTGTATGGCTTCTTGCGATTTAATAGTGTAATTATTAAAATTCATCTTTATAGTGCCTACAAAAAGTAGGTATCTTATTTATGTTCAACTTAATTTATTCACTAATACTGCTGTTTAAATATTTTTAAATTGAAACTATTTATACTTTAGTATTGTGCAACACCTTTATGATTTATAACTGTGTTTGACTATCTTTAGACAAATATCTTACCAATATAAATTTGTAAGAAATAAGTGACAAATAGTCTGTTTTGATTATTTTTTAAATGACTTTTTGACACTGTAAGATTAATACTTTATTACGACTCATGTAATGATGTAGATCAGTTTAGAGGATAAATAAAAATAAAAATTATGTTTAAGAAATTATTCGGTTCGTCAGAACCTAAAGAAGAAAAAATATTGCCTTGGCAAGCGTTAACAGATATTTCTCAGTTAGATACCATTGCAGAGAAATCTAAATCAAAAACACAAGTTATTTTTAAACATTCTACGCGTTGTGGCATTAGTAGCATGGTGATGAAGCAATTTGTATCTGATTACAATTTAGATATAAATATTGATTTACATTATTTAGATTTGTTAAGTTACAGAAATGTTTCTGATGAGATTGGTTATAAATTTCAAGTAATGCATCAGTCTCCTCAGCTTATTATAATAAAGAATGGAGTCGTGGTATCACACACCTCTCATGGAGCTATAAATGAAGTAGATTTAGAACGTCATGCTTAACTAAATTTATAAAAGACAAAATCCTCAAGAATAATTTATTCTTGAGGATTTTGTCTTTTACTGAGAAGATTTTTTTACTCAAATAGAGTAGGAACCAATTATAGATTTTAATTTCAGCTTTAAATCTTCTCCTGTATCATAAACCATATCTTCATCAGAAGGAAAAGGCACCTGTCTTTGATTTAAAATAGTTCTATCATCTGCATTTAATGCGCGTCTATCACCTTGGTATCTTCCAAAGACATTTTCAAATATAAAACCACTATCAATGGGGAATGTATCAATAATTTTATTTTGCTTTAAATCCGTGTAAACAACATCTGCTAATACTTGTGTAGATTTTGTTTGTAAGACTTCTGTAAAACGTGCTTTTATATTTTTAATTTTATCAATTTTAATATCATTTCCTAGACTGTCTTTTTTAACATTTCCAGAACGATCTAATTGATATTCCCAACCATCAACAATTTCTCTTTGTCTTAATATTTGTCGCTCACTAATACGCTCTGGTGAAACATTGATTTGCTTCAACTGTAACTGCATACCATAATCGTAATCTAAATTTTTATCTAACGAAGCATGATAAGTGGTCCAAAATTGATCTAAACCATAAGTGTTAAAATCTAATAATTCAGCTTCTAAGCGCTGTGGAATTATTTGCTGTGTTTGGTTCTCAATGGATACGAAAATAAAGTCCATTCCCTTTTGGTGGGCTTCCGAAATTAAGCTTCTGTTTTCTTCAAAATTTGGGTTTATAGTTTCTATATAGCTAAAAATATCATGCGCTTCTCTAGCCTTATATTTGTCATTAGTATCTAAAAGTGAAATACCTTCATCAATTAAATAATCAGACGTTTTATAACGGTATTCAACAAGGAATTTGCTATAATCATTAAACTTAAAGTTTATAATTTCCCCATCAATCTCTAAAGGCATTACTCGTTTTATAGCTGTTTGCCTTGCTTCTAAATCTACATAAGTATTATAAATGGTTTTATATTGCTCAGGATTACCATCTCTTTTAAGAGACTTTATGGCGCGTAGATCTTCATCTAAAACCTTATAATAAGCCTCTTCAAGTAAGGCAATGTATTCTTGCTTTCTTTTTTTATCCTTGTTGTTCTCTAATTTTTCGAGAGCATCATTTATAGCTACGTCATAATTACCAGTGCTAATAGCACTTTGAATTTGTTTTTTTGCACTACATGATCCGAGTGCTAAAAAAAATACTGATAAGAGTAAAAATTGTTTCATAATCTCGAGTTTTAAAAGGTTACTATTTTAGCAATTCCAATTATAATGCCAAAGTAAATAAAAATATATGAGTTCAATTGATTTTGAATGACGAAGAAATTATATTAAAAGGTATTCAATACAAACAGACGATTACTGGACATTTATATTTTCGTTTCTTTGCAAGTCAATAAAAGTAAGATATGTTTAAAACGGAAAATAGATATTTTCATCCATTAGAACTAAGTGATTCGGTTAAGCTACCAAAACAGTTTACGTTTCCGTTTTTATATGTACCACATTCAATTTGTATTGCTGCTGCAAATGAAGTTAAAGCTTATTTAAATACTCAAAAAGATTTTGAACATAACTTTGGTTTAGATACCACAAAAAAGGGTTTAGAAATAGGTAAAATGTTTGGTGTTATGATTGTTAAAAGCATTGAAGGACAAATTGGTTACATTGCTTCTTTTTCAGGTAAATTAGCTGAAAGCAATCATTTAAAAGGGTTTGTACCGCCAATATTTGATACTTTAAATCAACAGGGGTTTTATAAGGAAGGTGAAGCTTATTTGAATAAATTGACAGTTGAAATTGAAATATTAGAAGAAAATCCAGAATTAGAGCTAACCAAATTAAAGCTAGAACATAAGAAGCTTGATAATAGTCAGAAACTTGAAGATTTTAAGAAGAATGCTAAAGTTGAAAAAAAGCAAAGACAACAAAAAAGGGCAGAGGCAGAACAGCAATTAACGGATGCTGATAAACTTTTGTTTTTTGAAGACTTAAAACAACAAAGTATACAAAGTAATATTGATCTTAAATATTTAAAGTTGAAATGTGAAGCTGAGCTAGAATTGGCAGAACGTAAATTATCTGAATTAGTAGAACCGATTGAAACTTTAAAATTAGAACGTAAAACGTTATCAGCAAAACTTCAAAAACAAATTCATGAGCAGTATCAATTCTTGAATGCAAATAATGAGACTAGAGATTTAATTTCAATTTTTAATAGTACAGATTTAGGATATCCTCCAGTTGCAGCAGGAGAATGTGCAGCACCAAAATTATTTCAATTTGCATTTCAAAATAAATTAAAACCATTAGCAATGGCTGAATTTTGGTGGGGAACTTCTCCAAACATGGAAGTGCGTCGTCATGAGCAGTTTTATCCATCTTGCCGCAGTAGATGCGAACCTATTTTAGGGCATATGATGCAAGGTTTAGATGTTGAGCCTAATCCTATTGAAACGGCAGGTGTATTTAATGGTGAATTAGAAATTATTTATGAAGATAATTTTCTACTCGTTCTTAATAAACCACATGAGTTTTTGTCCGTGCCAGGAAAAACAATAATAGATTCTGTTTTAACACGAATGAAAAAATATCTACCAGATGCCACAGGTCCTTTATTATTGCATCGTTTAGATATGTCAACATCAGGATTATTATTAGTCGCTAAAAATGAAAGGACACATAAAAACCTTCAAAAGCAATTTATAAATCGCACCATAAAAAAACGATATGTTGCTTTATTAGATGGTGTTATTGAATCTAAAACAGGAATTATTGATTTGCCCCTTAGAGTAGATTTAAACAACAGACCAAGACAATTGGTTTGCTACGAACATGGTAAAAAAGCAATGACTAAATATGAAGTTATAGAGGTTAAAAACAATAAAACAAGAATCCATTTTTACCCTATATCAGGTAGAACTCATCAACTCCGTGTACACGCAGCACACTATAAAGGCTTAAATACACCAATTATTGGTGATGATTTATATGGAATGCCTTCAAATAGATTACATCTTCATGCAGAAACCTTAAGTTTTGAGCATCCAATAAAGAAGGAGTGGGTAAGTTTTACTTGTAAAGCGCCTTTTTAGTTTTCTTTTGTTTATAGTAACAAAGTCTCTAAGTTTCACAGTAGCTAAGCAAGAAAATAAAGTGTATTCATCACAAAGAATTCAAAATCTAATTATAAAATAAAACCGCTCTGTGTATCTCTATGTAAACTCTAAGAAACTTCGTGAAATAATAATGGAGTATCGTTGAGTGTGTCTTAGCTTCAAAGTCTCAAAGAAATAAAACCGCTCTGAGTATCTCCGTGCCAACTCTAATAAACTCCGTGAAATGATTGAGAGTCAAAGTAGAAGGGCTTGATTTCTAATTAAACAAAAAAAAGACTAAAGTAATTAAACTTCAGCCTTCTTTATATTTTTAAAATTTATAGCTTAGCGCTTTAAGCTTTGTATTATTTCTTTTTCTTCGGATTAAAAATAGGTAACAACTGAGTTTTTACCATTCCAAAACCAATACGAGTACCATCATTTTCACAATGACCTCTCATAATTACAGTATCGTAATCGTTAATAAAATTACGTTCTGTACCATCTTTCATAGTAACAGGTTTAGTACCGTTCCAGCTAATTTCTAACATAGATCCGTAAGAATCTGGTGTAGGACCAGAAATTGTTCCGCTTCCCATAACATCACCAGAATTAACAGGGCAACCATTAACTGTATGATGTGCTAATTGCTGAGCCATGTTCCAATACATATGCTTAAAATTAGAGTTACTTACAACAGTTTCTTTTGCTCCTTTTGGCTGAATAGCAACTTCTAAATTAATATCAAAACTCTTTTTTCCTTTTATTTTTAAATAATCCAAAGGTTTAGGATCTTGTTTTGGACTTTCAATTCTAAAAGGCTCTAACGCATCTAATGTTACAATCCAAGGTGACATTGAAGACGCAAAGCTTTTCCCTAAAAAGGGACCTAGTGGTGCAGATTCCCATTTCTGAAGATCTCTAGCAGACCAATCATTAAATAAAACCAATCCAAAGATGTATTCTTCTGTCTCTTCAATAGGAATTGGTTCTCCTAAATCATTAGCAGCAGTCGTAATAAAAGCCATTTCTAATTCAAAATCTACTAATTTTGAAGGTCCAAAAACAGGTTTATCAGCTCCTTCTGGTAAAGTTTGACCTTGAGGTCTATTTACAGGAATTCCTGAAGGAATAATAGAAGAACTACGGCCGTGATAACCAACAGGCATGTGTACCCAGTTTGTCATCAATGCATTTTCTGGATCTCTAAACATAGTACCAACATTTGTAGCATGATCCTTACTAGCGTAGAAATCTGTAAAATCACCAACTTGTATAGGTAGTTGCATTTCTATTTCATCTAAACGAAATAAAATAATCTCCTTATGAGGAATGTTATTTTTTAAGGTATCATTTTCGACATCAAAAATCTCTGCAATTCTATTTCTAACCAATCTCCATGTTTTTCTACCGTCTGCAATAAAATCATTTAGCGTATCTTGAAGAAAAATATCATCAGTAAGTGGTATGTCTTTAAAATAACCTAATTGATGTAAAGCACCGAGATCAATGGCAGTATCACCGATTCTAGACCCTATAGTAATAATATCATCTCTGGTTAAAAAGACACCAAAAGGAATGTTTTGAATTGGGAAATCTGAGTCTTTACCTACATGTAACCATGAGGCACGATCTGGATTGTTAGCAGATATTGGCATATATTATTGTTGATTAAATGTTCATTAAATTCATTCAAACCTACATAATTTTTGATATTTAAACTAATGTATTCACTATTTTTGTATCGATTTAACAAACACTTTATTTATGCAACGAGACGAACAAATATTTGAACTTATTCAAGCTGAAAAAGAACGCCAGATTGATGGTATAGAATTAATAGCTTCAGAGAACTTTGTGAGCAACCAAGTGATGGAAGCTGCAGGTTCTGTATTAACCAACAAATATGCTGAGGGTTATCCTGGTAAACGCTACTATGGTGGCTGTGAGGTTGTTGATGAAGTAGAGAATATTGCTATTGAGCGTGCTAAAACTTTATTTGGTGCTGACTATGTTAACGTACAACCACACTCTGGTAGTCAAGCAAATACTGCGGTTTATCATGCATGTTTAAACCCTGGTGATACTATTTTAGGTTTTGATTTGTCTCATGGTGGACATTTAACACATGGTTCTTCTGTAAACTTTTCAGGTAAATTATACCGCCCTACATTTTATGGGGTAAAGAAAGATACAGGGTATATTGATTACGATATGTTAGCTGACCAAGCTAAAAAAGAAAAGCCAAAATTAATTATCGCTGGTGCTTCTGCTTATTCTCGTGATATTGATTTTGAGAAATTTAGAGAAGTTGCAGATAGTGTTGGTGCTGTTTTATTAGCAGATATTTCACATCCTGCAGGATTAATAGCTAAAGGTATTTTAAATGACCCAATGCCGCATTGTCATATTGTAACAACAACAACACATAAAACATTACGTGGACCAAGAGGTGGAATGATTATGATGGGGGAAAATATTGATAACCCTTTCGGAATTACTTTAAAGAATGGTAAACTTCGTAAAATGTCTAGTTTATTAGATTCTGGTGTTTTTCCAGGAAATCAAGGTGGACCATTAGAGCATATTATCGCTGCTAAAGCAATTGCTTTTGGTGAAGCGTTAACGGATGATTTTATGCATTATATGTTACAAGTAAAACATAATGCAAATGCAATGGCTAATGCTTTTGTAGCAAAAGATTACAATTTAATTTCAGGCGGAACTGATAACCACATGATGCTAATTGATCTTAGAAATAAAAATATTACAGGTAAAGATGCTGAGAATGCTTTAGTAAAAGCAGATATTACAGTAAACAAAAATATGGTGCCTTTTGATACAGAATCTCCTTTTGTAACTTCTGGTATTAGAATTGGTACTGCTGCTGTTACTACTAGAGGATTAAAAGAAAGTGACATGCCTTACGTTGTAGATTTAATAGACGAAGTAATTACTAACTATGACAACGATACTGTTTTAGAGGGTGTTGCTAAAAAAGTAAATGAATTAATGAGCGGACGCGAATTATTTAATGCTTAAATATCATTTTTATATATTTTAACTTGACTAATATAGTCTGGTTTAAAACTAAAAGCCTTTCAATTTATTTTGAAAGGCTTTTTATTTTCTAGCTGCATCATATTGAAATTTAGCATACTGACATATATCATATAAGCTAATGCAACTTTATTTGTAAATTTATGACACAAAATAGAATACAATGGAAAACGAATATGATAAATGGTATCATCCTTATAAACCAGCAATAGAATACAATAAGAAAGTCGCTTATTTTAGTATGGAATTTGGTATCGATCAATCTTTCAATATTTACTCTGGCGGACTTGGTTTTTTAGCAGGCTCACATATGCGTTCTGGCTTAGAACTTAAACAAAATATGATTGGTATTGGGATACTTTGGAAATATGGCTACTACGATCAAGCAAGAAATGATGATCAAACTTTGAAAACTGAATTTAACGAAAAGCATTTTGATTTTCTTGAAGATACAGGTATTGAAGTCGAGGTAAAGCTTCATGATAATCCACATGTAAAAGTTAGAGCTTATGTTTTAAAACCTGAAGTTTTTGGAACCGTACCAATGTACTTTTTAACTACTGATGTTGAAGAAAACGACTATTTATCAAAAACGATCACCAATTATTTATATGATAATAATGAAGTTACTCGTGTTTCTCAAAGTATTATTTTAGGTATAGGAGGTGCAAAAGTGGTAGAAGCTTTAGGTGGCGCAGATACATACCATCTAAATGAAGGGCATGCTTTACCTGCTTTTTATTATTTAAGAGATCAGGGGGTGAAAAAAAATCAGATGGTTTTTACAACGCATACACCAGAACGCGCTGGTAATGAAGAACGAGAAGCGAGACATTTGAATAGATGTGGATTTTTTGGTAGATCACTTTCTGAAGAAGAATTACAAAAAGAAACAGTTAATGGTGGTATGTTAAATTATACCATTTCTGCATTACGAATGGCAAAAAAAGCAAATGGAGTATCTAAACTACATGCAATCGTGGCAAATGACATGTGGAAAGAGTATGAAGGCGTTAGTGAAATTATACCGATAACAAATGCACAAAATCAGAAGTTTTGGCAAGATGAAGAAATCAAGAAATCATGGTTAGCCAAAGACGATAAAACATATAAGACTAGAAAAATAGAATTAAAAAAAGAGTTATTTGAAGAAGTTTATAAACAAACAGGAAAAAGATTTGACCCAAATGTATTAACCTTTGTTTGGGCAAGACGTTTTGCAGGCTATAAAAGAGCAGACTTATTATTACACGATTTAGAACGTTTTGAAAAATTAATTTCTAACGAAAAATATCCAGTTCAAATTATTTGGGCAGGTAAGCCTTATCCTTATGATTTTTATGCAATTGACACATTTAATCACCTTGTAAATCACTCAAAAGGCAATAGTAATTTAGCTGTATTAATAGGTTACGAAATAGGCTTATCTAAAAAATTAAAATGCGGATCTGATGTTTGGTTAAATACACCAAGAATTACTCGTGAAGCTTCTGGTACTAGTGGAATGACTGCTGCTATGAATGGTTCTGTAAACGTATCTACCAATGATGGCTGGATTCCTGAATTTGAAATAGATGGAGAAAATAGTTTTGTCTTACCAGAATTAGATCAGTATTTACCAGCTTGGGATCAAGATAATGTTGATGCCGGTAATTTGTACGAAATATTAGAAAATAAGGTAATTCCAACTTATTATAATAAGCCTAAAAAATGGCAAGATATTGTTTTCAAAGCTATGTATGGCGTTATTCCTGAATTTACAACGACTAGAATGGCAGATGATTATTATAAAAAATTGTTTTAAATAAACCTAAACTTATCAGGTATTTGACTGAGAATAGTCGAAGTCAAAACCTGTTATATATTAATATAGAAAGCCTTTCAATTTAGTTTGAAAGGCTTTTTAGTATAGATTTTATTTGGGTCGAGATAATTTTCTAAAAGTTTGCAAAGAAAAATAAGACGTTGAAATTTGAATAGTTGTTTAATTGAAATTTTTAAACAAGTCTTTGATATAATCCCAAAGTGATTCAACGTTTATAAAAAGTGTTTGCGACTTTTATGAGTTCGACTCCTCTAGAGTCGTAATTATTAGCGGTAAATTTTGTTACAAACGTTCGATACCTATGGCATCTTAAAGCTTTTTAGTATGGTTTTAAAATTTTAGATATAATACTAAATGTGACTAGAGTTTAACAAATAAGTCATTTAAAAACTTAAAATCTCGTATTTTATAATTTGTTCCTTCTCTATCATTCAAATAATTTATAAGATCTTTTTTTGGACCTGAAGTCCAGAAGTTCCAGGTATCCGTTATAATGTTATTTTCTTTAACAAAAACTTTCCCAACTAAGGAATTATTTTGCGGACTATCAGAAG
The DNA here is from genome assembly GCF_019278425.1 of Winogradskyella sp. HaHa_3_26. Lineage (NCBI taxonomy): Bacteria > Pseudomonadati > Bacteroidota > Flavobacteriia > Flavobacteriales > Flavobacteriaceae > Winogradskyella > Winogradskyella sp. HaHa_3_26. The sequence continues at coordinate 4,043,259 of NZ_CP058981.1, forward strand.
AGTCATAAATACTGATTTTAGAATTTTTTTGATAAACTAATCGGTATAGTTTCTCATCCTTATTTAAATTTATAAATTTGGTTTCTACTGTTATTTCATTTTCATGATTGATAATTTCAACTTCTTTTATCATTTCATTATCTATGAGTTTATACGCATAGTTTTCATTAAGAACAGTAATCATTTTATTATCGAAATGGTGATTTACACTTATTCTCCCTGTCAAAATAGTAGAATCTTTTAGGATAATTTTACCATCATAAAGAGGTCTGTCAATATTTAGAGTTTGTGAACATTCACAATTAGAACTATTGTTTATACTATTTAATAATTGCAGACTTGCATTAATAAGTTCTAAATTTTGAGCTTTTATATTATGGGAGTAAACTATTAAAAGAAATATTAATAAAAAGGAGTGTATTTTTTTTGAGATCATGACTTTTAAGATTTAAATGTTTACTCATTAAAATTCATCAATAATTATTCCAAAGCTAATTTTTTAATCTAAAAATTAATAGCTTTTAGAGCTTCAGTTATAGGTTATATAAAACAATGGGAATATAAGTCTGAATAAAATTATATTTAGATGGAAGAGCTTTTGTTTTCATTCATAAAAGCTAGTACACGTTTAAAATACGCATCTCCACCCACTTTCCAAACATTAGAATGATTGGCAGAATCTACCTCAATAAACTGTTTTTTATCACTTGGAATTCTTGAAAAATTAGCTCTCCCGTATTTTATATTTATACGTTCATCTTTATTTCCATGAACGATTAAGATTGGCTGATTTACATGTTCACAATATACAATGGGCTTGGCATCATTGGAATCAAACTCTGCAATTTGTCCAGTTCTGTTAACTAGATAATTAGAAAAAGGAACATAACTAAAACCTGCATGAAGGTCAAAATAATCGTTAACTATAGTTCTAAAATCTGAAAATGCACTTTCAATAATACCAAACTTAATTCTTTCGTCGTAACCCATGGCTTGCAAACCAATTGCTCCACCTAGGGATTGTCCCCAAACTCCAAAATGATTCAGATTTTCATGTTTGGATAAATAATTAATAAGAGTTTTAACATCTTTTTTCTCATTGACACCAAAGGAACAAAAACTACCTTCACTTTTACCATGAGCTCTAGAATCTAATGCTACCGAATTGAACCCCTTTTCTGCTAAAAACTTGCTTAATTCTTTAAAGTGATCTTTATTAGAGCGAATGCCATGTAATAGAATTATGGTTGCTTTTGCTGAATCTAAACTAGAGTAGGTTAATCGTGCTGATAATTTGAGACTATCAAACGAATTAAAATAAAATTCTTTTTGGTTTAATTTTGACGCATTAGTTGAAGATACATCAAAGCCAACATTTTTGTTCCGTTTTATTAAGCTAACAACAGGATTTCTAATTTCAGAGATAAGTCGAGGTACAAAAAAATGTATAATTAAGAATCCAAGAATTATTAAAACTATAGAACTCCATTTTATGATTTTTATATTTTTCTCATTTAACATTACTTAATCTTCAAAAGAAGTATTATTATAAGCCCCTGCATCAATAGAACCTGTTCTAGGATCTCCAAGAATATCATTTGTTACTAAGAAACTAGAACTACCAATTCCTATAGCTCCAGATTCAGCACCGATTCTCATCTTATTTTCAAAAGCATCTTCAAAATCTGGATTTTCATTAAATACATTATCGACATAAAATGTAGTGTCTTCAAAATCATAATTTCCAATGCCTTCTAGATTATTGTTGTCAAACCTTAATAAGCAATTTGAAAATTTATAATTAAAAACATCACCTTCATTTTCTAATAAAAATTCAGGATTATCATTTCCGTAAATAATACAGTTGTTAAAGTTAGCTTCCGTTAAATCATTAACGAAAACAATATTATTTTCATCTACAATATAATCGTTTAAGAGTAGGGCAGGATACTCTCTAAAACTACTATTCCAGTAATTCGCAATTGTACAATGTGTAAAATTATATTTTCCTCCGTAGGTACCAGCAAAAGAAGACTGTCCTGAATTATTTATAACAAGATTTTCTGCTTTAATAGACGTTGCTCTACCTAAAATACCAAAACTACTTGTATTGTAAATTTGAGAATTTGTGATCGTTAATTTATCATTTGTTGCATTTGGATCTCCTTCAGATAGAACTCCAATAGTTGCATTTTTTATAGTCGCATAATTAATGATGTTATTTTCACTTCCACTATATAACCAAATGGTTCCCCATTGCCCAGGGACATCTTCGTATAAAGGTTCTAAACGGTCACCTTCTAAAATAACTTGGTTTTCTAAAGCTTCTTGATCAGAACTCAATGCTCCATTAATATTAAGTGTAGCATTATCGGTTACTATAATACCTGAATCTGCATGAAAGTGAACTCGTGCACCAGCTTCCATTGTTAAGGTTTTACCTGAACCAACACCTGCATAACCATAAATAACATAAGGTTTTTGGTTGGTAAATGTAAGTTCTTCATCTGTAAGAAAACGGCCTTGAAGCGTAGTTTCATCTTGTGTACCATCTCCATCAACATCAAAAGTTAGAGTTTCAGTAATGTAATTGTCTTCAATATCATCATCAATCTCATTTCTACTCGGATATATAAAAACGGCATCTTTAACTAAAGTAATAACGTCTATATCTTGTTGGTTACTCCCAGAATCAAATAAAATTCTATCGGTATATAAAAATTGATTTTCTAAGATTCCTAAATCTGGAGAGGCAATATCTATTGTTGTTTCAATAAATATGAATAAACTATCATTGGCTAATAATTCTACATTTTCGAAGAATTTACCAACTTGATCATCATTTTCCACTCCTGTAGAGCCGTCAATATTCATTCTGTAAAGTGAACTTTCTCCGTTTTCTAGTTGTATTGTTGGGATTACAATATCATCATCACTACGATTATACACTTTTAGGTTGTAAGTACTAGAACCAATGGTAGAGAAAACTGTGTCTAAATAGATAGTATCTTTAGCAAATTCTAATTGTCCCTTGCTTGGTGAAAATTCAAAATCGTTACGGCAAGAACTCCAAAATAATAAGATTCCAAAACAAAGTAAAAAGGATAGCAATCGCTTCATAAATGATAAATATAATTAAGCCTTAAAAATATAACTTTTGAAGTTAGGATTTATTATAGTTAACGATAAATTACGTTATACTTTTCATTACTAAGAAAGAGCAATTAATCTTTCTGTAAGGTTTCTTCTCCGTATTCTTCTAATAAAATTAAGAATAACTGGCTACTTACTACTAGCTCTTCTAACAATTGCATTTTATTTTCGTCTTTAAGTAATGCTAGACTGAGTTGTTTTGCTGCACAAAACTCTAAAAAAAGATTTTTATGTGTTTCAGGAATTTTTAGGTCTTTGGTTAATAATTGACTGTTAAAAAAAGGACTAGTTTCAATAAGTTTAGTGAAGTTTTTATAAGTTATTGTTTTCTCTTCTTCTTCAACCTTTTTAGGCTTTTTAGATTTTAATAAATCATAAAGCTTTCGAGATAAATAAACAAAGTCCACACCTTGATTGTTTCCTAATGGTGCATATTTTTGTGGATTATTTTTTATATCATTTTGTATCATATTTTGAAGTTCTAAATTATAGGTTTCTTCAACAAATATAGGCTGCTCAACTTCTGCTTTTACTTCAACTTCATCAAGCTCCGTTAGTATTTCTTTAAGTTCAAATACCGAAGTACTTTTAAGATGAAAATCTTTTAATACTACTGTTTTTTTATGATAGAATAAAGATTCAAAAGAGATGCTATCATTTACTTTCGCTTCAATAGTAAAGTCACCTTCATTATTAGTTAAAGTGACTCTCTTCTGAGTTTTATTAAAGACTTTTATGTTTTTTAGGACACTTTTGGTATGGTACACTTTTCCGTTTAAAGTTTGAGAGAAATGTAAAAAGGGAATAAAGAAAAGAAAGCTAGCAATAGTAATTTTACGCATAGTCAAGGTTGATTGATGCGTTAAAGAAAAGGTTTTAATATTTAAAGTATAAAGGTGTTAAAAAAACTTTAACCTAAATAAATGTTAATTAAAAAGCGCAGCTATTTCGGGTGTTATACGAGCAGGTCTAGATGTTTTAGAATCTATTAAGCACCATTTAGCTTTAGACTTTACTATTATTTTTTTGGTTGTAGCATTTATAATGTCTACATGTCTTACAGAAGCGACACCTTCTGCAGAAGGTACATAAGTTTTTAAAATTAACTTGTCGCCAAGTAAAGCTTGGTTTTTATATTCTATAAAATGGTTAACTAAAAACCAAGCATATTTTTTTGTGATTTCTGAAGTATCAAAAGAAGCCCAATGATCTTTTGCGATATCTTGAACCCATTGCACATAACGTACATTATTAACATGGTTAAGATCGTCTATATCATCTTCGCAAACAGTAATTGTTTTTTCAAATACTTGCATGATGTTGTTATTGCTTTTTAATTTTAACTTCAAAAATCTTATCCCAATTTTTTCCTGTTACAAATATAGTTTCACGTTCTGGGTGGTAAGCTATTCCATTTAAAACATCTAACTGAGGGTGTTGTGTTACTAATTTTCTTAAAGGAGTAAAGTCTATCACGCCTTCAACACCTCCTGTTTTTGGATTTATAATGGCAACTCCATTTTTTTGATAAATATTAGCAAAAATTTTACCGTTAATCCATTCCATTTCATTCAAATTAGGAATTTTACCCTTTTCAGTATAAACTTCAATATGACTTTTTTCATTTAAATTTTCAGGGTTTAAAAGATATATTTTTTCTGTTCCATCAGATTTATAAAGTGTTTCTCCATCATTACAAATTCCCCAACCTTCTTTACTTGTTCCGTAATTAAAAGTAGTAAGCTTTTCAAAAGTATTCAAATCATATACAAAGCCTCTTTTAGCTTGCCATGTTAATTGATAAATCTTATCATTCAATATTGTTAGCCCTTCACCAAAATAAGCATCATCTAAATTGATATTTTTTAAAACCTCACCAGTTTCAAAATTCACTTTTCTAAGTTTAGATTCTGTTCTTTGCCCTGTGCTTTCGTATAATTCACCATTATAAAACTCTAATCCTTGAGTATAAGATGTAATATCGTGAGGGTAGGTGTTAATGACTTCATACTTATAATAAGAAGGTTTTTCGTTATTATAAATTTGAATGGTTTTAGAAAGTGTTTCCGTTTTATCACCAACCGTTACTTTAGCGGTAATTGTTTTTTGACCTAAAGTTATATGATCTAAAACACTTTGCTTTTCAATAGCCTTACCATTTAACTCATAACTAACATTTGTGATCTCTTGTTGCTGCGGATTATTGATAGAAAGGGTTAATTTGTCTCCCAACATTAAAGATTTAGCCTCTATATTTATAGATAAACTAGATTTTTTTGAACCATTTGTATCTCCACAATTTGTAAGAAGTAAACTTAAGGCTGTAAGAATGAAATATTTATAAATTTTCATGAGGTCTATTAGAATTTTTAGCAAGTTATTAAATTAAATTCAGTTTAAAAATCTTTAAATAAATGATTGTAAAACTAATTAAAGTTTATATCTTTGCACCCGGCAAGTCCTACACAACTAGCTCCTGTTGAATCCTCCAGGGCGGGAACGCAGCAAAGGTAAATGGTTGTAGCAGTGTGATGTAGGTAGCTTGCCTTTTTTTTGTACCCAAAACTCAAATCTTGAAAGCCTCGGCGAATCGAGATTTTTTTAGTTTATAGACCTTCTAATTAAAGGTTTAGGGTTTTATAAAATATTCTACCAATTTCAGAATTTGTATTTTCGAAATTATAATTAATAATATAGTATGTCTAAAGTTGTATTAATAACAGGTGGTTCTTCTGGAATAGGGAAATCTGTTGGCGAATTTCTTCAAGAAAAAGGATTTAAAGTTTACGGTACCAGTAGAAGTCCTAATAATTATCCAAATAGTAAATTTCCTATTGTAGCTTTAGATGTTACAAAACTTGAAACCATCTCTGCATGTGTTGCTGAAGTTTTAAAGGTCGAATCTAAAATAGATATCCTTATCAATAACGCTGGTGCAGGAATTACGGGACCGATTGAAGAAATCCCTGATGCAGAAATAAAGCGAAATTTTGAAACTAACCTTTTTGGACCTATCAACGTAACAAAGGCCGTTTTGCCTAGTATGCGAAAACAAAACTCAGGTCTTGTAATTAATGTCACTTCTATTGCTGGTTATATGGGTTTACCTTATAGAGGTGTTTATAGTGCGAGTAAAGGCGCTTTAGAGTTAATAACCGAAGCTTTTAGAATGGAGCTAAAAGTATTTAATATTAATATGGCTAATGTTGCACCTGGAGACTTTGCAACTAATATTGCTGCGGGTCGTTATCATGCACCAGCGTTAGAAGATTCTCCTTATAAAGATACGTACGGAAAAACATTAAGTCTAATGGATGAACACGTAGATAGTGGTGGAGATCCTAAAGAAATGGCAGAAGCTATCTATAAAATTATTGAAGCTAAAAACCCAAAGATTCATTACAAAGTAGGTGCTTTTCTTCAGAAATTCTCTATTGTTTTAAAACGAATTCTTCCAGATTCAGTATACGAAAAGATGTTAATGAATCATTATAAATTATAATTGATACATTGTATTGATAAGCTTAAAGTTGTAAATTCGTCGCGACTTATACACAACAACTAAAAATAAATTTTATGAAATTTTTTATTGATACTGCAAATTTAGAGCAGATTAAAGATGCTCAGGATATGGGTATATTAGATGGTGTTACAACTAACCCATCATTAATGGCTAAAGAAGGTATTACAGGAACTGATAACATAATGAAACATTATGTTGAAATCTGTAACATTGTAGAAGGTGATGTTTCTGCAGAAGTTATCTCTACAGATTTTGAAGGTATGGTAAGAGAAGGTGAGGCCTTAGCTGAATTACACGATCAGATTGTAGTTAAATTACCAATGATTAAAGATGGTATTAAAGCTTGTAAATATTTTTCAGACAGAGGAATTAAAACGAATGTAACTTTAGTATTTTCTGCAGGTCAAGCATTATTAGCAGCTAAAGCAGGTGCAACTTATGTTTCTCCTTTTATTGGTCGTTTAGATGATATTTCTACAGATGGTTTAAATCTTATTGCTGAAATAAGACATATCTACGATAATTATTCTTTTGAAACTCAAATATTAGCAGCATCTGTACGTCATACAATGCATGTTATAGATTGTGCTAAATTGGGTGCTGATGTAATGACAGGTCCTTTAAGTTCTATTACAGGTTTATTAAGACACCCATTAACAGATAGTGGTTTAGAAAAATTCTTAGCAGATTATAAGAAAGGAAATTAAATCAATTTCAACAAAATATATTAAAGAGCATCTTGTGTAACAATAAGATGCTTTTTTTGTAATAAATCATCAAGTGTTGATTGAAAGTTTGAATTAAAAATACTAGCGTTAGAGTGTAAAATCATACCGTTTTCATCAACAATAATACATTTATTCAAATAGTTAACAGCTAATGTTTTCCTTGCTTGATTAGAATTCTTAAACTTGAACTCATTAATGGTAGGGAAGTCATAATTTTCAATAATATTCTTCCAAAACTTATCATTATTGTCATTCACGTTAATTGAGATAAAATCCATTTGTGGAAAATTCGATTTTAACTTATCTACCATATAATGACTATTTCTATACTGAGATTTAGAGTTAGAGGACCAAAAATAGATAATCGTTGGTTTGGTAATAATTGAATTTATAAAGTGTTCCGTATCGTTATAATTAACAATAGAAATATTTGGTAGTGGATTACCTTGGCGTAATAATTTTAAAGAAGACACCAAGTCATTCATATATAATTTATCTTCCTCGTTGGTGCTTTTAGTTAAATAATGCTCAAGCAATTCATTGGCTTCAGCTTCAGTATGATTATAACTTATATATTCTCTTGCTTTATATTTTAATAGATTATTTTTAATAATAGGATCTGAAACAATGCTATCAATTAAATCTAATTTATATTTATTATAGTCCATAGCATGCCTATCAAATTTACTGTGGTAGGGATGATTTTCATAAAATTTATGAATTGCTAAATTATCTATATTAGAAAATAAGAAACGATTGTAGGCAAAGAAACGACTTAAGTAAGTCGCATTATAATCGATATTTTTTCTGTGGCTAAAAAAATCTTCTGGAAGATCTTTAATATGAATAAGCTTGTTATTTCCAAAATATGCAAAAGGATAAATCTCTTTATCAGCATAAGAATTATAATTAATGTTTGCTTCAACAATAGATTTAAAGAATTCTGATTCTTCGTTTTTTACTAAAAATTTATTAAAGTCATCAAGCTGTTTTTGTCTTCGCTTTTCAACAAAAGCTTTAAAAGCTTCAGGTTCCATTTTAGAATAGCGAACTAATTTTTTAGCTTCTTTTTCACCTAATAAATAAGTTTTAAGTAAATAATTATTTTTTTTAGCGCCATGCCCTGTAAATACTAAAGACTCATCAAAGTCAAACGTATTTAAACGAAACATAATACTATCGTTAGGTTCTAATAAAAACATCTGGTATTCTCCACCATGTGTAATAGAATGTAAGCCAGAATGAAGATTATCTACCTTAAATATAAATCTGTTGTTTTTATCTAAACTAATAGAATCTATAATTTTACCACTCGTATTAAAAAGAACTACACTGTTATTTTTTGGATTAATAATTTCACCACCTATGTAAGCATAGTCACCGGTCTTTTCGCCTTTAAATTGACAACTAAAAGCAGAAGACATAATGATTATAGCAAAGACTATACGTAGGTTTAGCATAAGATATTAATATATAATGATATGACACAAAAATAGAAGAAGCTTATCTTAACTGTTGTTAATACCTCGTTAAAACTTAGCATTACACCTTTTAATTAGAATAAAAATAGATAGAAGATTATCTTGATAAAATCTATTTATTTGTAAATTAACACATTACAAATATTGTTCAAAGCTATTTTATGGTTTAAATTAATCTCAGTTAAACTAAAAAGTACTAAAACATAAGGTTTTTAATATTCATAATGAAGTAATCTAATAGATTCTGCTTTTAATTTTCTACTTTTGCAATCTCAAAAAATTCGCCTTCAATATATAAGGTTAACAGATTAAAATTTTAAAACATGTTATCAGTTTCTAATCTTTCGGTTCAATTCGGAAAACGTATACTTTTTGATGAAGTAAGCACCACATTCAATAATGGTAATTGCTACGGAATTATTGGTGCCAATGGTGCCGGAAAATCTACATTTTTAAAGATTATAGCAGGTAAAATGGACCCAACTTCAGGAAGTGTTCATTTAGAACCCGGTAAACGTATGTCTGTTTTAGAGCAGAATCACAATTTACATGATGAAGACACGGTTTTAGAAACCATTTTAAAAGGAAATAAACCTTTATATAAATTAAAGTCTCAAATTGATGCACTTTATGCTGATTATACAGATGCAAATGCTGAAAAAATCGGAGAACTTCAAGTGCAATTTGAAGAAATGAATGGTTGGAATGCTGATAGTGATGCTGCAGCCATGTTATCTAACTTAGGAATTAAGGAAGATTACCATTATACTTTAATGAAAGATTTAGATGGTAAGCAAAAAGTACGTGTATTACTAGCACAAGCTTTATTTGGAAATCCTGATTTGTTAATCATGGATGAGCCTACCAATGATTTGGATTACGAAACTATTACTTGGTTAGAGAATTTCTTAGCAAACTATGAAAACTGTGTGATTGTGGTTTCTCACGATAGACACTTTTTAGATTCAGTTTGTACACATATTTCTGATATTGATTTCGGAAAAATTAATCACTTTTCTGGTAACTATACGTTCTGGTACGAGTCTTCTCAGTTAGCAGCAAGACAGCATGCACAACAGAATAAAAAAGCAGAAGAGAAAAAGAAAGAATTAGAAGACTTTATTCGTCGTTTCTCAGCTAACGTTGCAAAATCTAAACAAGCAACGAGTAGAAAGAAGATGATTGATAAATTAAATATTTCAGAGATAAGACGTTCTAGTCGTCGCTATCCTGCTATTATTTTTGAACGTGATCGTGAAGCTGGAGATCAGATTTTAAATGTCCAAGGCTTAACGGCAAGTTTAGAAAATGATGTTTTATTTAGCAACATTGATATTAACTTAAATAAAGGAGATAAAGTTGTTGTTTATTCTAAAGATTCTAGAGCAACTACAGCTTTCTATCAAATATTAAATGGAAAAGAACAAGCTGATAGCGGTAAGTTTGATTGGGGAGTTACAACGACACAATCTTATTTGCCTTTAGATAACAGTGAGTTCTTTGATAATAAATTATCTCTTGTAGATTGGTTGCGTCAGTGGGCACAAACAGAAGAGGAGCGTGAGGAAGTGAATATTAGAGGTTTCCTTGGAAAAATGATTTTTAGTGGAGAAGAGGCGTTAAAAACATCAGATGTTCTTTCTGGAGGAGAAAAAGTACGTTGTATGTTAAGTCGAATGATGATGACAAGAGCTAACGTTTTACAATTAGATGAGCCTACAAACCACTTAGACTTAGAAAGTATTACAGCATTCAACAATTCTTTAACTAATTTTAAAGGAACTATTATGTTAACGACTCATGATCATGAATTTGCTCAAACTGTTGGTAATAGAATCATAGAATTAACACCAAATGGCGTTATTGATCGTTACATGACGTTTGATGATTATATGGGAGACAAAAAGATTAAAGAACAACGTGAAAAAATGTATGGTGTTGCATTATAAGAAATTATATTTCTGACATTAACTATTATAAAATTATAAAGTGCTAGTATTAAAAATACTAGCACTTTTTTATGTAAAAAGAGGTTATAATAAATAGAAATAATTACGCTATAAAAACTAAGCCTCCATTTCTACCTTTACACGGTTAACAATAACCATAGCTTTTTCTAATTCCTCATTATTTACAAACACTTCTTGATAACCTTGGTTCATAGAAGCATAACCCGCTAATCTTTGAGATTCGCCTTCGTCTTTAATAATAGGAACAATTCCTGCATGTTCTAATTCATCTTTAACACGTGTAACCAATATAAAATTACCGTAGTAAACTTTTGTATATTCTGAAGTGCTCATAATTGTATGTTTTAAATTTTAAATTAAGGTACGAAATTTTTATAGATATATTCTTTAAAAACCCATATTTTAATACATTTAGCCAATGGTGTTTTATTTAGTTATAGCTTTTAGCTATTGAAATATATAATAATAAAATAAGATAAATTAAATTTAAACGCTAATATTCTATATTTTTATAAAAAATTAAAACAAAAATTACTATATATGGAAAACTCAGCTAAAGATTCTGCCGATTCAATACATGCAGAAAATCAAGAATTAAATCCACATGGAGGTTCTGGTTCAGGTAAATGTCCTTTTATGCAAGGCGCAATTACAACAACTGAAAAATCAGTAACAGATTGGTGGCCCAATACCCTTAATCTAGATATTTTACATCAACAGGATTCTAAAACAAATCCTTTAGGAGCAGATTTTGATTATCAAGAAGAATTAAAAAAATTAGATGTAGAAGCTTTAAAAAAAGACGTAAATGCATTTATGACAGATAGTCAAGATTGGTGGCCTGCAGATTGGGGACATTATGGTGGATTAATGATTAGAATGGCATGGCATGCAGCAGGTTCATACAGATTAGCTGACGGACGTGGTGGTGGTGGTACAGGAAATCAACGTTTTGCACCGTTAAATTCTTGGCCCGATAATGTGAGTTTAGATAAGGCAAGACGTTTACTTTGGCCTATCAAGAAAAAATATGGTAATAAAGTAAGTTGGGCAGATTTAATAATTCTTGCCGGAACCATTGCTTATGAAAGTATGGGTTTAAAAACTTATGGTTTTGCATTTGGACGTACAGATATTTGGCATCCAGAAAAGGATGTGTATTGGGGAGCTGAAAAAGAATGGTTAGCACCAAGTGATGAGCGCTATGATAATGTAGATAATCCTGAAACCATGGAAAATCCATTAGCTTCTGTACAAATGGGATTAATTTATGTAAACCCAGAAGGTGTAAATGGGAAATCTGATCCTTTAAAAACAGCATTACAAGTTAGAGAAACATTCAAGCGTATGGCTATGAATGATGAAGAAACTGTAGCTTTAACAGCTGGTGGACATACCGTTGGAAAAGCACACGGAAATGGAGATGCAAATATTTTAGGACCAGATCCAGAAAGTGCAGATGTAGATGCGCAAGGTTTAGGTTGGGCAAATCCAACAAAATCGGGTAAAGGAAGATATACCGTTACAAGTGGTATAGAAGGAGCTTGGACTACAAACCCAACAAAATGGGATAATGGTTTTTTCGAAATGTTATATAACCATGAGTGGGAATTACGTAAAAGTCCTGCAGGCGCTACACAATGGGAACCAGTAAGTATTAAAGATGAAGATAAACCTGTAGATGTAGAGGATTTAACAACAAAATTAAATCCAATGATGACCGATGCAGATATGGCTATGAGAATGGATCCTATTTACAACGAGATTTCATTAAAATTTAAAGAAGATTTTGATGCGTTTTCAGATGCCTTTGCTCGTGCTTGGTTTAAATTAACGCATCGTGATATGGGGCCAAAAGATCGTTGGTTTGGACCAGATGTGCCACAAGAAGATTTAATTTGGCAAGATCCAATTCCTAAAGGAAACTACGATTATGATGTTGCTGCAGTTAAAGCCAAAATTGCAAGTACAGATTTAAGTCTTTCAGAATTAGTGTCTACGGCTTGGGATAGTGCAAGAACGTATAGAGGATCAGATTTTAGAGGAGGTGCAAATGGAGCTCGTATTAGCTTAGCACCTCAAAATAAATGGGAAGGTAACGAACCTGCTCAATTAGAAAAAGTATTAGCTGTTTTAGAGCCTATTGCAACTGAATTTGGAATTAGCCTTGCAGATACTATTGTATTAGCTGGTAATGTTGGTGTAGAAAAAGCAATTGAAAATGCAGGTATTAACGTTAGTGTTCCTTTTACTTCAGGTAGAGGTGATGCTACGCAAGAGATGACAGATGTAGAATCTTTTGAGTCTTTAGAGCCTCTTGCAGATGGGTATAGAAATTACCAGAAAAAAGAATATGTAGTAAGTCCAGAAGAGATGTTACTAGATAAGACACAATTATTGGGATTAACGGCTGCTGAAATGACTGTTTTAGTAGGAGGGATGCGTGTTATGGGAACCAACTTTGGTGGAACTAAACATGGTGTGTTTACCGAAAATGAAGGGGCTTTAACAAACGACTTCTTTGTAAACCTTACCGATATGATTTACGAATGGAAATCTCAAGATAACGGGATTTACGAAATTAAAAACCGTAAAACAGGTGAAGTTAAATTTACTGCAACACGTGTAGATTTAGTATTTGGTTCGAACTCTATTTTACGTGCGTATTCAGAAATGTATGCACAAGATGATAGTAAAGAAAGATTTGTAACAGATTTCGTTGCCGCTTGGACTAAAGTGATGAATGCTAATCGTTTCGATTTAAAATAATAAAAATTGATTAATAGTAATAAAAGGAATGAGCTTAATAACTCATTCCTTTTTTATTAAAAAAAGAATATATGAAAGATATAGACATTTTTTTTGAAGCCATACGTACTGGTGATAAACATAGAATTGAAGCTTTACTAAATATAAATCCCAAATTAATTAAAGAAAAAGATGCGCGTGGTTTTACGCCTCTTATCTTAGCTACTTATTTTGATAATGAAATAATAACAGACATCTTAATTAAGCATAATGCTGAAGTTAATGAAAAAGATGCTTCAGGAAATACAGCATTAATAGGTGTTAGTTTTAAAGGAAATACAGTATTAGCAAATACTTTAATTGCTAGTGGCGCTGATGTAAATGCCATAAATAAAGATGGTACTACAGCATTAAGCTTTGCGACTCAGTATAACAAAATAGAGATTGTAAAACTCTTGTTAGAGCACAATGCAGATAAATTTATAGTGGATAATACTAGTAAAACAGCTTTAGCTTATGCAGAAGACAAACAACTTACAGAAATTGTTGCGATTCTGAGATAATAAAAAATAGGCTAGACCATAGTAGAATAGCAAAGTAAAACCGTTCTATATGCTATTTCTGTAGCCCAACAGAACCATTCAGTGAGGGGTGAAGCTCATAAGTGAAATCAGGATGAATGTTAGCCTCATCACGATGTGCAACAAACAATATACTGGTCTCACTTTCCTTTGCTATTTTGTTTATTAAAGCCGAAATAAGCGCTCTCCCTTCATCATCAACATTAATTAATGGCTCATCTAAGATTAACAAAGGCGGATGCTTAATCATAGCTCTTGCTATTAATATTAAGCGTTGTATAGCTGGTGATAATTTAAGAAAAGAGGTATTTTTTTCTTTACCTAAATTTAAGACCTCCATCCACTGAGCTGCCGTCTGTCTTTGTGCGGTAGATGGTGATTGGTATAAGCCAATACTATCAAAAAAGCCCGAAATAATCATTTGTTCTACGGTATGGCTTGTTTTAAATAATTCTAACATCGCAGGACTAATATATCCAATCTTCTGCTTTATGTCCCAAACACTTTCACCACTCCCTTTTTTGTTACCAAAGAGGTATACGTCTTGGCCATAAGCTTTGGTATTGTTGCCATAAATCATAGATAGTAACGTGGATTTACCAGAGCCATTTGGGCCAATTAAATGCCAAAATTCCTTTTTCTTAATGGTCCAATTAATATTTTTTAGAATAGAACGATCTTCATAATTAACATTGACATTCTTAAGCTCTACGAGCACTTCTGGAATATTGGTGTATGTTGTTATCGCAGGAGGGATGTCTTTATCAAAAACAAACGCATTTTTTTTTAAAGTATAGTCTTCAATGGGTACAACTGCTTTAAGCTCCGTTTTTTCAAATGTAATGGCATGTGTAATTACAGGTAATACATCATCCTGTCTGTTGAAAATAAAAACGATTGGTAAATCTTTAGACAAGGCTATTAATTGTTGTTTTAATGCAGTCACAGACGCTTTGTCTAAGGTTTCATAAGGATTATTTAAGACTATAAAATCTGGGTTTTGTTGTAGGAGATACGACAACAATGCTTTTTTTTGCTCACCAGAAGATAATGTTCTAAGGCTTCTATTTATTCCTGATGTTAACTCAAAATTATCGTGTTTATCTTCTTCTTCAATGTGTTTTTCTAAAACGGAATTTGAAAACAAAACACCTCTTTTCCCTTCTAAACCAGGTAATTTATAGGCGCCATTAAGTAAGAGAGATAGCCAATGTTCTTGCGGTGAACGCGTGGTGTCTTCAATGGCATAATGTTGATGTGATGTTTTCATTATTCTAGTTAGAAGTGTTTTAATATTTGAGCTGTTCCTAATCCTAATTCATGTGAGTAGCTATTGTTCTTCAACGCTGATTCAATGGCTCCAACCGTTGCGAGTAAATCATTTTTGTTTAACGATCCCATGTGTCCAATTCTAAAGTAATTATTTTTCAATTGAGGCAAAAGCCCTCCAGCTAATATCACGCCTTCTTGGTTTACTGACTTTAAAAAAGCGCTAGTATCCATTTGACTAGGATATAAGGGGGCTGATAAGGTGTTTGCCGAAACGGCATCGTTTTTTGATAATAAGTTTAAACCTAAAGCTTTGATTGCGGCACGCATGGCTTTTCCTGCTCTTTTGTGTCGGTCAAAACGGTGGTCTAAACCTTCCTTTAAAATGAGTTGTAAACTTTTTTCTAAAGCGATTATAAGATTCACTGCAGGTGTCCCAAAATAAGAAGCTTGTCTATTTTCATAAGCTTTCATTATTGGTAGCCAATTGGTCCAATCGCCATAGTAATTAGCCACAGGACTTGTTCGTTTTTCAAATGTTTGCATTGCGTTTTGAGAAGCCACTAAAAGCGCAAGTCCTGGAGGAACGCCTATTGCTTTTTGGGAAGCCGTAAGTACAACATCAATTCCCCAATCTTCTTGTTTAATTTCTTCACCCGCAACAGAACAAACACCGTCAAGGATGGTTAATACGTTGTGCTTTTTGCCTAAGGCACCAATATTTTTAGCATCATTTAAAACAGCTGTTGATGTGTCAACGTGTGTAAAAGTTAAAAGTTTATAGCTTTTAGATTTTAGTTGTTCTTCTATAAGTTCTAAGGGTACAATGTTACCGACTTCAGCTTCAAGGATATCTACTTGAGCGCCATATCGTTTTAAGATTTCGGCATAACGTAAACCAAAGTAGCCTGTAGCTATTACAAGGGCTTTATCACCGGTTTCTATTAGATTTGCAGCAGCCACGTCCATAGCCAGTGTACCTGTTCCTGCTATTATGAATGGTTGACCAGAAGGGCATTGCCAAATGTCTTTCATTAGTTTTAAACTATTGGCAAAGCAGTCTATAAAATCTGGCGACACATGGCTAGGAGTTGGTACTGCCATACATTGCATCACTTCACTTTCAAATTCTATTGGGCCAGGAATCATTAATAATTTTCTCGATTTCATCTCTTGCGTGTTTTAGTATTACCAACGGTTTTATTCTATTTTTTTGACTGTTTATGGTCACTAAAATTCTAGTATTCTACCTTTGACTTATTCTTTAATTTATTTTCTAGGATAGGGTATAGGTTGTACGTTGGATAAATTTCTGTTGTAAAAGCTTTCCATGCCGTTCTCTCAATTGCTAAATTTACAGCAGATAATTTAGAGGCAGGAAGTTCTAACACCACCACTTGGCCAAGTCCCATAACAACAAACCAATTCACTACAGAAGTACCTTCTGGAGGGAGATTTTTATAAAAGCCTTTATCTGTTCTTATTTTTTCAATCTCATTTAAAGTCATACTTTGATCATGTTTAAGAAAGATGGTTAATAGCAACTTGTCATCTTCTTTTTTAGAACTGGGTTTTGCATCTAGCGTCACTTTTGACTTGTTTTTCAATTTGTGTTTTATGATAGGATACAAATTGTAAGTTGCATACATTTCTGTTGTAAAAGCCTTCCATGCGGTTCTTTCAATTGCTAAATTTACGGCTGATAATTTTGAGGCAGGAAGTTCTAACACCACCACTTGACCAAGTCCCATAACCACAAACCAATTCACTACAGAAACACCTTCTGGAGGGAGGTTTTCGTAAAAGCCTTGATCCGTTCTTATCTTTTCAATCTCATTCAAAGTCATACTTTGATCATGTTTAAGGAAGATGGTTAGTAACAACTTGTCATCCACTTTTTCAGAGCTGTTAAGGGTATTAGTCGGTTGTGCATGAACAATCATTTGTAGTAAGAATAATGGGAGTAATACTGCGTATTTCATGTTTTTAATTTTTAGATGTTTGTTTAAAATAAGACAGAATAATCTTTAAGTCATTATTTTATAGTGTAATGCCATTAACAAGTTCTGGATTGTTTATCATTTAATTGATAAACGATCAAATTGTGTTCTTTTGAAAATTCCATAATAGTATTGCTATTCGTCATTGTTCCGTGGTCATTCATTCCTGCATTTAGATGACACTTTAATAAGGCTATGAAGGTCGCAATTTGGCTATGTTTATTAGTTGTCTACTCTTCTATACGTCTAAAAATCGTACAAGTTTAGACCCGTGTCCTCATCATGATAACGATTAACGGTTCCATCAAAACTTTCTATAACAAATTCTGCAGCACCATTAATTTTGGCTGTAAGCAAGTGTCCCGCTAATGCCGTGTAATCGTTACGTCCAAGAGTTACATGCATGTGTATGTAGTGCTTATCATTTTGTTGAGATATATTGCCTGTTAAGTTGGTAATTTCCATTTGTTCGGAAAACGTTTTATCTACAAATTCTTTAGTAGCTGGATCAAAAAATCTTAAAGTAGCTTCATTAACAGCCCCAAGACCTACAATTGTTCCTGCTTTTATATCATGCTCTTTCACAAACTCAGTGATTGCTTTTGTAATCTCAGCATGGTTTTGAATACTTATAACATACTTGTTACCAATCTGTTTGTAAGTGTACAATTCAGAATTTAATTGAGCATTTGCTAAAAAAGATACTGCGATACACAGTATTACAAAAATTGACTTTTTCATTTTGTATACTTTTAAGTTATAAAATTAATAAGAGGCTCTTATTATATCTATCGATAAACTATCGGCCTTTTTTCCGAGTTCGTTCTTTAATATTAAAAAATGATCTGTTTGATTATGAAAGTCAATCGCTTCCTGAGATTTCCATTCTTCTAGAATGATAACCTTTGCGCTATTATTAATATCTTCATGTAATATATACGAGATATTACCTTCCTCTTTCCGTGTGGCATCCGTTACAGTTTTCAATATATTAAAAACATCTTCCCTAAATTCGGGTTTTACAATAATTGTAGCTATAATTTTTAATTTGCTCATAATAAATACTTTTAAATTATTTTTTTGGTATATTTTTCTTTTTTGAGTCCAGATCATTCATCTGAACTTTTAATTGAGGTTGAACAATTTCCGTTGCATTTTTTTTATCTATTTCATATTGTATAGGATGTTTATTTTTCAAAAATAGCCGTTGGTGTTCGGTGTTTTTATTCTTTATTTTTTTACTAATAATTAATTAGATTTTATTCTACTTAAGGTTTCTTGTGATATATTGATATAAGACGCTACAATTTTATTAGGTAACCGCTTAACTATATTAGGGTTTATTTTAAATAACTGATTATAGCGTTCTGAAGCATTTAAAGTCGTAAAAGATGTTAATCTTTTTAAATTATTTACATATGCTTTTTCTAAATATATATTATAAAAATCCTTCCATTTAGGTATGATTTTCATAAGATGCCTAAAATCATTGTGCGTGATGTATAAGAGCTCACTATCTTCAATAACTTGAATTGTTTCTTGGGCAGGTTCTTTGGTTATAAAACTAACAAGTTCTGTTGCTAATTGATTTTCAAATGCAATATAACGGGTAACATCTTTTCCATTATCATCAATAAAAAATAACCTTAGGCACCCTTTTTTTACAAAATAACTAACTTGACTAAATTTTCCTGTGGAAAGTAAAATCTCATTTTTCTTTTTTTTTATAATTTTAAAATAAGACAGAATGATTTTTAAATCTTCATCTCCAATTTCAATGTTTTTTTTAATAAAATCAGTGAGTTCTATGTAATTTGTCATTTATATAAAGTCTCTAACAAATTTACGATAATGAATAATATCTTCTATTGATAAGACCATTAAATCGTGTTCCATAGCAAATTTTGTAATGGTGTCCATTCTTGCCATAGTTCCATCTTCGTTCATTAATTCACAAAGAACCGCTTCAGGCTTTAAGCCTGCTAATTTCATTAAATCAATACTTCCTTCTGTATGGCCCTTTCTGTCTAAAACACCATTATTTCTACCTCTTAAAGGAAAAATGTGTCCAGGTTTTGCTAAATGATGGCTTTTAGCATTTTTATGGGAAGCTACTTGGATGGTTGTTAATCTATCCTTGGCAGAAACCCCGGTAGTTACACCTTCTTTTGCTTCTATAGAAATGGTAAAAGGGGTTTGAAAACTACTGGTGTTTTCCTTTACCATATAAGGTAAATCTAATGCATCTGCTTTTTCATTAGTTAAGCATAGGCAAACAATACCACTACAATTTCTAACCATAAGTGCCATATCCTTATTGGTCATGTTATGTGCAGAGAATACTAAGTCTCCTTCGTTTTCTCTGTTTTTATCATCTATTAAAATAACTCCTTTACCATTTCTAAGGTGTACTAATGCTTTTTCTAAGCGTTCTTGACTTTTAGTACTAATTGTTTGTATGGTGTCTAATTCTGCTAATTCCATTTTAAATTATGTTTAATTTTTCGATAAGCAAAATTAATATTGTTTGAAGTCAGATTATTTGACGTAAGTCAATAAATTAATTTTTTATTACTATAAGTTGTATGCTTTGGTCTCATTTGACTTCTGAGATACTATAAGCTTGTTTTAAGTATTTTATAAGCATGCTATAACCACGCTATAACCTGTATTATAATTTTTTGTATATTGCTGTATTGTAGGTGTTTAACTTAAAATGTGATGTTATGGCAAAACAGACCGGAATTATCCCTTTAGTAGGGACGTTAAATGGTATTAATTTTTATTATTTGAATGGTAAACCGATTGCACGAAAAGCGGGTGGTGGGTTTACTAGAAAAGCAATAAAGAGCAAGGCTAGTATGCAGCGTGTGCGCGAAAATGCCAATGAGTTTGGGCATTGTTCTGCGGTGAATAGAGCGTTTAGATCTGCTTTGAATCCATTTTATAAGGGACGCAGGTGGGTTTTGTGGAAGGTGCTACTCATATGGCGTTAACGTATGGTGTTTTGGATTTTGATTTTGACCATTTGAATTATGCCTTGCATTTAGCTCCTCCTTTGGTTTTAGATCGTTCTTATGCTGGTTCTACTTTGACTTTAGAACCTGCTACTTTGCCAAGTGGGCTTGGTACTGCGCTATGTGTGCTTGGTGTTCGGTTTTACCAAGAGGTGGCTGGTGCTTTATATGTCTTAAATGCTAAAGATAGTGTGGGTATTGCGGTTTTGAAATGTTTGTAGCGTTTAAGCGATTGCGACTTTGTTTTACTTTATTTTGAGCCACATTACTTTGTTGGCATTTTGTTGTTTTTGCTATTCGTTATTTTATTTTCTTCCGTTTGTTTTTTAATGTTGTATATATTCATTATTGCCATAAATATTCCAAATATTATTGCATTTAATAAAAATCTCCAAATTCTAAAATCTAGTCCGTCAGAATAATCAAATCCAGCCATAATACTGGCATACGCTATTCCTCCAATTAAGCCTCCGATTATTATTGTTTTAGTTTTTTTGTTCATTTTGCTATTAAATTTGGTTGATGATTTATTCCGCAAACTTTATTAATTCTGATTGAGTGAATAATTGTGCAACGGGCTAAATTCCGCAATCCATTTGGGTTTTGCTTTTCAGTTCAGTTTCCGATTCCGGAAACGAGCTAAAAGTCAAACGTTTTGTTTTAAATCCTTCTTTTTTATATTTCTTATGTTCAATATTTTTCTTTTCCAAAATTCCATAAAATTTTCGTGGTGAGATTTTTAGGTCTTTTGTTATTTTACCCACTTTTCTCTTTATACCACTTTAAATTTTTATTTACTTTTTTGTTAAAGTAGTATTTTTCGAGTTTCTCAACAATTTGTAATTCAGTCAGATTTGAGTGTTTCGCATATTATTCAATTTTTGATTTAATGTCTTTTAAATTACTCATGAATTTTATTTTTGACGGTTCTGCTCAATGGATGCCAATGTGATTGTGTATGGTTTACTTTGTCTGTTCGCTGCGCTCGGGTGTTGCGTGGTTTAGCACGTAATTTAGCAAATAAAAACCGAATAGAAAATCCGTTAGGATTTTTGTTAGTAGGCTAGAACTAGCAATAAATAATATACTTTGTTAGCTAACGTTTTTTTAATTCATTCAGTTTTTCTGATAATTGTGCTTTAAATTCCGCTTTATTTTTTTCTTCGTTTTCAGTGTCTTTTGGAATCATTTTCTCAATTTCAACGATTACTAAATCTTTATCTAAAATTAGCGTCTTTGGATAACCAAACGTTCCAAAAGTTTTTATGTAATCTTTTGAATCTACAATATGAGTAAAGTCAAAATCATGTGTTCTTAAAAATTCATTAACTTCATTCTGATTCTGGAAGGTCATTGATATAAAATTTACTTCATTTCCAAATTCAGACTTAATTTCGTTTAAAAGTGGCATTTCTTCAATGCAAGGTGCGCAATTACTAAACCAAAAGTTTATTATGGTTGGTTTGCCTTTTAGAGATTCCGAATTGATTTTTTTTCCACTCAAGAGAGGCAATTCAAATTTCGGCAATTCCTTTCCTTTAAATTCATAAATAGTTTCTTTAAAAACTTCACTAGATTTTATTTTTTCTAACATAGCGTTTTTCAGGGAATCAGTGGCTTGCCCCAAAATTATGTTAGAAGTAAATACAATAATTACTAACAGAATTATTCTTTGTGTTCTCATTTTTTTTAAATGTTAGCTAACGGTTGGTGTGTATGGTTTACTTCGTCTATTCGCTGCGCTCGGGTGTTGCGTGTTTTAAGCAACTAATTTAGTAAATAATTACCGAGCAAGAAAGTCCGCGAGGACTTTCGAAAGTAGGCAAGAAGCTAGCAATAAAATATATACGGTGTTAGCAAACGTATTTTTTATTTTGTTACGCCAATATAATTCATTATCAATGAGCTCACTTTGTCTTTTGGAATTTCAACCATTTCCAATGTTCCATCTTCTTTTAATCTTTGATGCTTTATTTTTTTGGAAAGATGATTTTCTTTAAGAAAATAAATTATTATATAACCATTTATGATTATTATATAATAAGTCGAATTATCAAGTTTATATCGAATAGGTTGTGCAATAAAATTTGAAAATCCTGCTGTTGGGTCTAATTTACTTATTGTAATTATAGTATCATCATCTGATCCAGGATTTTCATTTAATATTGATTGTCCAATTTTGTTAGCATAAGGTCCTAAATCAACATTTTGATATTCATCTCTACTCGATATATGAGCTCTCCAAAGAAGGGAAAGTAAGAATAATTTAAGAGAGCTATAATTTAAATCTGATAATTCTATTATTGTTCCTTTATCTTTTGAGTGCTTTATATTGCATTTAATTTTTTCGTTCTTATTTAGTTTCTTGTTCAAAAGTTTGGATACGTAAGATTCGTATTTTCCAATAATTTCATTGTCACATTTTTTACAGAGCAAATTACCTTCATATGCTCCAGAAGAAGGTCTTGAAATACTCGGATTAGTTTTTCGTAATTCTTTTGGGTCAAAAGCAATTAACTTATGATTTTCGTCGAATATTTCTTTATGAAGAAATTCCGATATAATATGAGACTTTTTTATTAATGACTTTTTTTCTTTGCAAAGTTTACAAGTTGATTTCGTCATAATATGTTTGCTAACGTGTTTGTATATGGTTTGTTGCGTGGTTTAGCACGTAGTTTAGCAAATAAAAACCGAATAGAAAATCCTCGAGGATTTTCGTAAGTAGGCTAGAACTAGCAATAAATTATATACGGTGTTGGCAATAGTTATTTATCTTTAATTTGTTTATAAACCTGTTCTTTAAATAAATTTTCAATTTCTTGTTTTGTCAAATTTACAGCGAAATCTATATTATCTTTTTTGGGTTTACTATAATATCCGACTGTATTCCCTCTAATAATAATATTTAAAATACTATCCAAGGTTATATTTAAAATTGTAGTTTCTGTTTCTTCAACAAAAATTGATGTTGTAATAAGAAGTTTTTTATCTGGAATTCGTAAATTATATATAAACCAATCATTTAAGGAAGATTTAGAAAAATGCATTAATTTTTGTGCCATTTTAAAATCCGTATTTACTTTAATGTTATATCCGGATTTTATGTTTTTATCTATTATTTTAGGCGATATGTTTTTAAGAGGTCTTGGAAGATTATACCGAAATTCTGCTTTACAACTAAAAATACCACCATCATAATTGCTGAATTCACACATTTCCATATCTGACCTTATCCAAGAGGATTCGAATCGGGAAAGTACTTTTTTTTCTATTTCATCATAGATGTAAATAGTTCCTCCTCCAGTATCTCCATCTCCTGGCATATTAAAATGGGATATACCTGCAATACTTCTTTTGGAATAGATACTATATTGTCCATCTTGGCTATAATATTTCTGGGATTGTCCAAATCTGACATAACTTAATCCAAAAATCATCAATGCTATGATTGGAATAATAATTAATATTTTTTTTAATAGATTTTTCATTTTGGCTGTTCGTTCAATAACAGAATAATGGAATAAAAAAATTGACTATAATTATTTAATTATGGTCTTGCACTTCTTCGTCGGCTTCGGTATATTTTTCACTTATTTTTAGTATTTTATTTTCTTTAATGGCAAATGTTTGTTTGTATTCACTACTCGGACATTCATCAAAAATTGTTAAATAATTATAAGTTGGAATTTTATCATTGGTTTTAGTCAAAGTGTAATACTCTTTTAAAAGATAATTAATTTTGTACTCAAAAATCGTTTTTTCTTTTTGTAAAAGTTTTATTATCACATAATCCTCTAAATGATTTGAAATTTGAATATGTTTTTCAATTGTCATTTTTTGGTTTGAATCAATATTTTCTGACTTAATATATATGACTTCTAGCTTATTGTTAACTAATTTAATATTCTTTTCAATTTTTGGGGAAGACTTATATAAGTAAGCATTAAAAACGTAGACAATAGAAGAATCTTTGTATATCCCGACCCATTTTCCATATAAACTGCCACGTTCTAAATCATCAACCCAAAATAATGAGCGATTACTATCATCAACAACATCTACTTTAGTTCCGTAATTTAACTTACCTAAAACTTCAGAATTCATATCTGGCTCTTTACGATAATTAAGTCCTTTTTCGGCTGTAGTATATGCTAAAAATAATACTTTTATATTATTCGATTCTTTTTCAGAATTAGAGATGAAATCCTTAATTACTGTTTTTTGTACATCTTTATTTTGACCTTGGCAAGACCAAAACACTAATGTAATTATTATGTAACTAATGTTTTTCATAATTATTGCCAACTCGTTATAAAACAGATTTTATAGCCCATATCTCGCAAATTAAACAGGATATAAGCTGAACTATGTCTAATGTATGTTTGCGTTAATTAATTCTATTTGAAATTTAGTAGCCTCAAAAGCCATTTGTATGCCTTTGAGATTTACATGTGCTTTATTTGATGTTGCATGAGCAGTATAACCTACGGCTGCTTTCGTTTCAAGTTTTCTTGACACCTCCATTAGTTGAGATGGAGTAAATTTCATATTTAGAATGCCTTTTTTCATATGTATGCTAACGTTGTTGTGTAAGGAACGTTGCGTGGTTGCGCCACTAAATTAGTAAACTTTTACGAACCCGTGAATATTCCGCAGGAATTTTCGTAAGTCGGCAGTGACCAAGCAATTAATTATACAGGGCTTAAGTTAGCATACGTTTTTATTCAGTTAGTATTTTCTCAAGTTCTGTCAAATTACTTGGTCGTGGCGCATTATGTGTTACTATATTTCCATTTTCATCTATTATCAGATATTGAGGTATACTAACATACCCTTTTTGAAGAGTGTAATTTTCTGCAAAATGTTTGAAGAATTCTTGACTTGCTAACATATGTAATCCATTTAAGTCATAATATTTAATGTCTTGTTTCCATTTATCTTCAATTTCCGCTTTATCTAATGAGATATAAAGTTTTTTGTAACCTTTAGATTTTAATAAAACATTCAGGTCTTCATTGTGTTGAAATTCTTTTTTACAAGGTCCGCACCAAGTTGCCCAAACATCAACATAATAGTTATCACCTTGAAGCTTATCTAAAAGTTTTTCCATAGATGAAATATTCTTTCCATCTATAAATTCAACTCCATTTGGCATTTCTCCTGAAATCTTTCGATAATAATCTTCTATTATTTGAATTTCAGGTTTAAGGTAATTTGAGTAAAGACTGTTAGGATAAATGTCTTTAAAATTATTAAAAGTTGAAATCAGACTTTTTTCAAAATGCTTTTGCTTTGAAGCGTTCATAATATAATTAGCTGAAACTTTCTCTGCAATTTTAGGGTTTTGATATTTGTTTATTAAGTCAAATTGAAACGGAATCCATTTGTCATTCTTATACCACTTTTGGATAGAATCTCTTGTAATTGAACTATCAGCTTGTAATTCGTATAAAGGTTTTTGAAGTAAAACATTATCAGCATAATCTAGCCAAACACTTGTTTTGTATTCATTATCTAAAGGATAATTTTCAAGAGTTTTATTGAACAATTCAAGCAAATCTTTTTTAATCGGAATTTTTTGGTATTGTTTACCTAAAATTATCTGTTGAGTTTTTAAAGCATAGAAATAATTTATTTCATCTTCCAAAACTTTGGCAAACCTTTTTTCAATTTTAGTACTATCAATGAGGTTTTGTAATTTGTTTAATTCTTCATCTTTTTGTGTTTTTATTTTTTGTGTAATCTGAAAAGATGTAGTGTCGGATTGGTACTTACTAGATTCATTTACATCGAAGTAAGGTCTTTTGAATTCGTTTAGTAAATTCATACCTGCTTTGTTTTTACCTTTGAAAACAAAAGAAGAATCAATATAAGCAAGTTCAATTTTAGCATTAGGAATAAGAACGGATTTTAAGCGTTTTTCTCCAATTTTTATTATTATATATTCTGGTGATTCTATTTCTTTTTTGAATAAGAATTCATTTTTTTCATTTGGATAAATAGTGTCATTTTTTATATCCCAAATATATATGTCCTCCAAAGGGTTGCTTACTTCAATAAAATCGGTGTTATCTAAATTTATAGTGATTTCAGCATATTCTTTTTCTTCTTTCGCACAAGAGGATAGGATTAAGATACTTAGTAGATAAAATATTTTTTTCATAAAATTTGATTTTTCGATTGAGTGAGTAAATGATTGCCAACGGTTTTGTGTATGGTTTACTTCGTCTGTTCGCTGCGCTCGGGTGTTGCGTGGTTAAGCAACTAAGTTAACAAATAAAAATCGAATAGAAAATCCGCAAGGATTTTTGTAAGTAGGCTAGAACTAGCAATAAATTATATACGGTGTTAGCCACTGTTTTTATTTGTTTTTCGTTTTCCTCAAGAATAATATAAGTCCAATTGTCGAAAAGACGATATTCGAAAATCTAATCCTAAATTCTACATTCGGTATATCGCTTCTTCCTTGTGAAATATTAATAAGATAATCATTATAACCTTTTTCAACTCCGATTATTCCAATCGTCAATATAATTTACATAGGAATTAATTGATATAAAAAACGAATTTTGATATTCCCGTTTTTTAAATACCTGTTATAGAGAAATATTAAAAGCCCAACAGATAAAAATCCGAATATTAAATAAGCTAAAATCAAATGTGAGACTTTATCTATTTCAAATTCCACATCTATCCAAGAAAAAAGACGAGTAAACAAATCGATGAATTTGGAAAATATCAAATAGCACAGTATTCCAACAATGGTAGTTAATATAGTTTTAGATTGTTCCATTAGGATTTTCAATTCTGAGTTTGTTTGTCATATTGTGGCTAACGGTTTTGTGTATTGTTAGTTGCGTGGTTCAGCAACTAATTTAGTAAACAAAAACGAACGCGAGAAAATTCCGAAGGAATTTTCCAGATAAGCACTTGCCAAAGCAATTAATTATACACGGTGTTGGCAGTAGTTTTTATTCGGTTTCAATGTTTCCATAAGTTGTTTTTAAAGTTTTTTTATCCAATTCAAACGCTTCAACTTTTCCTGTTTTTGGGTTTATAAAAGTCCGAGAAGGTAACAATACAGAAAATTCAGGTTTTTTAGAAGGAATAATTTTCACGATTTTGTTTTCAGGAATATCTTTGGTGTTACACAAATCTAATATTCTAAATGTTTTTTCGTCTTTAGTTTGTACTATTGATACAGATGCAAATGCTAAATGCCCACATAATCCTGAAGATGGTAAATGAAGTAATATTCGGACTTCGATTGGTTCATCTAATTCGAAAAACTCCCAATTTTCATTATAGGAACTAAAACTCTCGTTTTTTTGTCCATTTGGAAATTCATTTTGCGAGATTCCAATTCCGCAATTGAGTAATAAAGTCAGAAGTATTATTTTTTTCAAATCATTCTATTTAAAATTCAATTCAAATCTAATTCGGTTAGTTTTTATAGAAAAGTCCAAATGAGTAAACACTATTCTTCATTTAGTTAACGGACTTTTTAAATTACTGCCAACTCGTTATAAAACAGATTTTATAACCCATATCTCGCAAATTAAACAGGATATAAGCTGAACTATGTCTAATGTATGTTTGCGTTAATTAATTCTATTTGAAATTTAGTAGCCTCAAAAGCCATTTGTATGCCTTTGAGATTTACATGTGCTTTATTTGATGTTGCATGTGCAGTATAACCTACGGCTGCTTTCGTTTCAAGTTTTCTTGACACCTCCATTAGTTGGGATGGAGTAAATTTCATATTTAGAATACCTTTATTCATATGTATGCTAACGGTTTTGTGTAAGGAACGTTGCGTGGTTGCGCCACTAAATTAGTAAACTTTTACGAACCCGTGAATATTCCTTAGGAATTTTCGCAAGTAGGCTAGAACCAAGCAATTAATTATACACGGTGTTGCCAGTAGTATTCATTATTCCTGCTGAAGCCAATTAAAAATTCCATTTTTCCAAAAAATAAATCCACCACCACAACTTTCGGATGCGTGAACATAAATCGCTTCATAATTCAATATTACTCTTTCAGAATTTGGAACTTCTTCAAGACTTCTAAAGTCATCTATAAAATTTGACCATAAAATAGTTCCAGATTCAACTTTTTCAAATATTTCAGCCCAACCAAATTCTTCAATTACCCTGTTTTCATTATTTTCATCTTTGAGGTCTTCAATTGGTTTCAAAACTTGAGTATTATTTCCTCCAATGTCTAAAATAATAATTTCAACATTGTTTTTTTCTTTACTCACTTTTACTGCGTAATCTGAAACTCCATCTCCAAAGAAGTCTCCTTTTATAAAATATGGACTCGATTTTGAATGAATTTTAAAATTCTGAAATTTTTCAAATTTTGTAATTTCTTTTTCAAGGTATGAATTAAATTCATTTTCACTTTTTATGTAACCGTTGAAAACATAACCTGAATTATTTTTAGAACTAGGTTTTTGAGAATTCTCAAACTTTATTTTAACCCATTCGCCTTTTACAATTTCATTACCATCTTTTATTTCAAGTAATTTTCCTGTTTTTTCAATTACGTTAACTTTAGTTCCAAAATGTAATTTTCCAATTTTTTCAGATTTACTATTTGGTTCTTTTCTAACATTTAAACCATTTCCAGCAATGACAATTTCTTGACCAAAAGTTGTTTGGTTTAGAAATGACAAAATTAAAATTAGTTTTTTCATATTACTGGCAACGTATTTATGTATGGTTAGTTGCGTGGTTAAGCAACTAATTTAGTAAACTTTTACGAACCCGTGAATATTCCGCAGGAATATTCGCAAGTAGAGAAGAAAACAGCAATTAATTATACACGGTGTTTCCTGCTGGCATTTTTGATTAATTATTTTTCTACCATTCCAGAGTAAGTTACTTGTTTAAATTTCATTTCCTTCATGCAATCAGGAATTTTTATATGCTTATATTCAAATAAAGTCCTGTCTCGAAAA
Source organism: Winogradskyella sp. HaHa_3_26 (assembly GCF_019278425.1). Lineage (NCBI taxonomy): Bacteria > Pseudomonadati > Bacteroidota > Flavobacteriia > Flavobacteriales > Flavobacteriaceae > Winogradskyella > Winogradskyella sp. HaHa_3_26. The sequence goes on from NZ_CP058981.1 coordinate 4,072,700, forward strand.
ACTTTGATTTCTTTTCTTAATGCTTCACTTTCTATAAATTCTTTTATTTTTTCTTTTTTTTCTACTTGAGTAAAGTCTTCTATCTGTTCTACTTTTTTTCTAAAACTTTCTAGAGATTGAATAGATTTGCTTCCCAAAATCCCATCACGTATATCTACATATTCGTTTTTAAATTTATCTCTTTTAGAGTCTCTTACGTATATAGAATCTAACTCCTTTAACTCACAAAAACATTCAGGAATATTCTTAATTTTTTCAATATTTTTAATTTCGAGAAAACGAAGCCCTTTTACTTTTGCAATATTCTTAAGCTCTTCTTGATTAGCTACTGAAGCTTTTCTTAAATGTCTTAATTTACCATAATCAAAGTTTCCTTTCACGCTTCTATTACTATAGTCTAGGTATTCGTATCCGTTGTAATTTGCTATATAAGAACCCATTTTTTCAACATTTTTTGTAGTAAATTCTTCTATAGGTATGCGTTCTAAACTATCAAGACCGTTATAATTATTGTATTTAAAAATATGTAATGGCTCTAATTTATACTCCTCTATTAAATCAAAATAACTTTCAAGTTCTTTTAGCTCTTTCTCTGAAAACACTTTATAACCTTCTGCTCCAACTTTAAATGATACTGTACCGTAACGCTCTTCATTTTTAATAGCTTTGAATAGCTTATCTTTTTTTAAATCACTACGCCTTACTGATGTATACTCATTTATTCGATTAAATTTATTAATTACAGTGTTCTGTTTCCCAGAATATTCTCTAATATAAATATTTTCTTTAATAACAAATGGAATCGCTCTAATCTCATATAAAGCATCAATCTTTTTTTTAAGGTTAGCTGATTCTTGTAAAAGACCACTAGGATATATACGGCTATTATATGCTTCTCTTTTCTCAAAAGATATGTTATTTATATCATAAGAGAAGTAAGAAGCCTTCTCTGCCATGTTTAAAATATTATCGATTTGTGTAACCTTATTATTATCGATATTTACAACATTGGGAGTTATATTGTTTAATCCGTCTAATACTTTATCTATATTAGTATAACGCCAAATTAACGTTTTTAAAGATTGTTGATTATTTAAAAAACTAGGCATTTTATCTACCGTATTTTTATCCAAAAAAATTAGTTTCTCTATTTTTTCTGCTTCTAAAAAATCCGGAAATCCATTAGATAAGCCTGTATTTATAATGGCTATATTTTTAAGCTTTTTAAGTCCATAAACTTCTTTATCGAAATACACATCTGTACTATTATTTAAAATTTTTATAGTTTCCAATTCATTTAAAGATCTAATACTTTTTGGAAAATAACTCACTTCTCCATTAAGAATAGACAGTTCCTTTAGTTTTTTCAATTCTCCTATAGAATTTGGTATACTATCAACAAAAGCATTCATTAAAATTATTTCTTCAGCAGATTTCACTTTTAATAGTTGCTGTATAAAAGCTGTATAACTATCTATAGATTCAACTACTTTATTATGAGTTAATTGACTAGTTTCTTTTGCATGTAAAGTTTTAGTTTGCTTAGTTTTTAATTCGTAAAACCCCTTTTGATTGATTACAATAGATGAATCTATACTTGTTTTATTCTTTTTATGTAATCTGAATTGTTTAAAATCTTTTTCTTTTAATTTTTCTGGAATGTCCTGTTCGTAAATAATTCTAGAGACTTGTAACTCATTTGTAAAACAATCTGGTAGTGTTATACTTGTATAAAAAGGAATTGTATAAGAAAATAACTGATAAGGATTCGCGAAATTACTTCTTTTACCTGTAATTTTTAATGTGTTAATTTTTAATAAGCAAAAATCGTCTGGTAGTGCATATAATTCTGTAACCTTATTCTCTTTATCCCAAAATAAATGAGAACTAGGATTTAAGTTAAGTGTTAATAATTCAATTTTTGGAAGTTCAGCCATTTTTTTTACTAAAACCTCCAAAAACTCTTTATCAAAACATGTTATGGTAATTGCTTTTAAGTTCTTATAGGATGTAAAATCTAAAAATAATAGTTCTTTTATGATACTACTTCTTTCTTTATTTTCCGATAATTGCTCAGAAGAAAAATCAATATCAATATGAATAATATTTGGGAATACAGAATAAGACTTTGATAAATTATAAATTTTTCTAAACCCAAAACCTATTTTTATTTCTAATATAGAATCATAAGTCTTAGTTAAATCCATATTATTTGTCAATTTCAAAGATTGAGAAGTAGGTATTAACTCAATTTGTTTTTCAATGTCTTGTTTTTCATTAACAGCTTCAAAATTTGAACTACAGCCAAAAAGAATCACCAAAATTAAAATGTAATACGTTCTGTAATATTTTTTATTCATTTCAGTTTGTTTTGCTTGCAGGTAACTCGTTATAAAACAGATTTTATAGCCCATATCTCGCAAATTAAACAGGATCTAAGCTGAACTATGTCTAATGTATGTTTGCGTTAATTAATTCTATTTGAAATTTAGTAGCCTCAAAAGCCATTTGTATGCCTTTGAGATTTACATGTGCTTTATTTAATGTCTCATGTGCAGTATAATCTAAGGCTGCTTTCGTTTCAAGTTTTCTTGACACCTCCATTAGTTGAGATGGAGTAAATTTCATATTTAGAATGCCTTTTTTCATATGTATGCTAACGTTGTTATGTATGTTTAGCTACGAGATTTAAGGAACTAAGTTAGCAAATAAATCACAGATAGATATTCCAAAGGAATGTTTGTAAGTAGGCAAGAACTAACCATAAATTATACACATTGTTGTGCAGCGTATTATTTTTGCGAAATCTATAAAATCATTCTTGACTTCTATTATCGTTTGTTCTATTGTTTCACTCTAATCGTTACGTTACTTTTCGCATTTAGATTAAGGGTGCTGTTCAACTTTAACAAGATATTCAAATGGATTCACCAAAGCGCCAAATTGATTAAAAATAGCAACATCGGCAGCATCACGACCAAAACCAAGAATAACATAACCTCCTGGAGAGCCTATTTGAGTGGCATCAAACGTATACCACCGGTTACCAATATATGCCTCAAACCAAGCGTGCATATCCATTGGTTCCAAGTTGTGTAAATAACCCACAACAATACGCGCTGGGATGCTTAAACTACGGCAAAGCGCAATACCTAAATGGGCCAAATCTCTACATACACCAAACTGTCTATCATTAACTTGAATGGCTGATAAGGGTTGATTATTACTGCCAGGCAGATACTCAATATTTTGGCGTAACCAATTTGTAATTGCAGACACTTGGTTGTAGCCCATTAATTGACCTTCGGTAATCGTTGCACTCATTTCATTAAAACGATCTGACTCACAGTATCTGCTTGGTAATAGATAACTTAGTACGGCGTCTGGTAAATTCTGGATTTCAATAAATGGAGCACCAAAGCCTTGATCTATAAAATTAGAGGTTATAACCTCTGAAGCGGTAGAAATTGAGAATATTCCAGGTTGGGCAATTAAGCGTTGACACAGATTGCCATAATTGTCCGTAAATTCAAAAACCGGTGTACTTGGCGTTATTTTATAGTCCTCTCTTTCTACCCATTGTTGGCTACCACTGCGTGGCCTTAACATGAGAATAAATGGGGTAGGCTCAAAAATCTCAAACTTTAGGTCACAACTTGTACGTAAACGCATATTTCAATTTTTTAAGACTCTAATTATATCCTAACGACTAGCTTAATTATAAATAAGTTGGCTCGTCATCTACTTACACAAATTTCGGTTATTTTATATTAGCAACACCTATAAATAGAAACTCTTAGTCATTACTTTTCAATTGCTTACGTGTCGTTTTTCGCTGTCTCGTCATTTTTAAATTTGCCAACAAGACAAACGCTTAATTATTGTTGTTTGTTAGATGCTATTTTACTATGTAATTGTGTATGGTTAACTTCGTCTGTTTACTGCGCTCGGGTGTTACGTGGTTGTGCCACTAATTTAGTAAGGAAAACGACCAAAGCCATTAATTCTACACGGTGTTAGCAAACGTGTTTTATTGATACTTATTCATTAATCCAAAATCGAAAGGTGTCCATAAACAAGACTTTAATCCACTTTCCTTAAATCCGATATTTACCCAACTGTTACAAGTCTTAAAGCAAGAATAACTTCCTTTTGATTTATAAAAATCATCTGTTGAAGTATAACCTTTATTCTCAAGACTGATTTTCATTCCGTTTTCGTTTGTCTCAAATGTATTTAACAGATAAAAATTCAATTTTTGTAATTCAGATTCTGTCACTTTTATTTCAATCCAATCTGAACGTTTATTTTGATATCGCGTTACGTGCATTAATGTAGAACTTTTCAAAAACATAGCTTTAATGGCGTTTTCAACCGTTAAATCTCCCCAAGTTGGCGTATTTATATAGAAGTTTTCATCACCCCAACCAAAAGATAAATATTGTTCATTTTCGTTTTGATGTATTCCATTCAATAATAGACTGTCCATATTTTTTTTGGGAATTACAATATCTAAATGAACTCCGTTTGTTGTTAAGTAAACCACTTTATTAAATTTCTCATCACTTACTTTTCGGTCAACTGTTATTGCAGTTAGAATTAAAGCAACCATACTATAAGCGGTAGGGATGATTAAGAAATATATAAACCATTTCAATGCTTTTTTAAATATTCTCATAGCGTTTGGCTCATATGTTTACTAACGTTTTTGTTTTGCTGGGGCTATTCGCTGCGTTTGGATGTTGTGTGTTTGTGCTACTCATTTAGTAAACAAAAACGAACGCGATAAAATTCTACAGAAATTTTAGCAAGTAGGGAAGAACAAAGCCATTACTTATGCATCTTGTTGTGTGTTAGTTTCCTATCTGCTGATTTCTTTAGCCCAATCTCCTCTGTAAATTATTTTTTGGTCATGAATTTTAAAGGTGAATTTGCCATACCTAACAGCTATTCCGGCAGAGGCATTTACAACCCAACAATTATCTGGAATGGTAAATAAATTTTCAGAAGTAATTATGTTTTTATCGCTTTGATCATTAACAGAAACAGATTGTTGTGGACCGACATCCCATCCAAGATGTGTGTTATAGCTGACTATTAAATCACCAATGAATTTAAAATTTTCATTGGTTTCTATTGTTGTTTTAATGCTTCCCGTTTTTGCGTCGTTTAAATCTTTTTCAGGTGTGACTTCTATTGTTAATTTTGGTAAGTCGATAGCTGTTTTAGAAGCCAGGATTATAATAGATTCGTTTTTGATTACATTATTTTCACTATCATAAAACTCGAAAGCAAGTTCCATTGCTTCTATGCCAATTGGGTTAATGGTTAATTGGTCTGCAAAATAACCTTCTTTCGTTATGTTTTTAGAATAGATAATTTCATCACGGTTTTTTACAACGACTTTTTTAATCGTTGCATCATTATAAAGCTCTATAGGTATCGTTGTATTGGTGTGTACTGTTTTGTTTTTAGGACTTATAATAAGCCCTTTCATATAATCTCGCATTGCAAACCAAACTGGACGAGGTGAACCATATTTATCGTTTACATCTTTGTACCCCCAGAAACCAAACCATTCTTCGGGTTGCTCTTTATTATGTATGTTTTTTTCTCCACCTTTCCACCAACCATCTGCATAATAAAATGGGCACATTCCTACAGCTCCAGCATCTATAAGATCTCGGTAATTAGAGACTAGTCCTTCACTTTGTTCTTTTAAGGTTCGTGAGCCAAAACTACCAAAGCCTCCTTTTGGAGAAACGGAATGTCCAAACTCAGTAATTATAAATGGTTTATCTAATCCGTTTAATTCATTTAAACCTTTAATATAATCTCTAAATCCCATTGTTGCTGTTTGGCCTTCATTGTAACCGTAACAATTGTAAGCGTATACATCATACATACTTTCATCCATCCAATCGCTAATCATAGCATTTGCAGAAAGTGTTACAGGTATATTTGGATGACTCTCATGAATCATATCTATCATCATTTTCATCAAGTCTTTAAATGCCTTGGCAGAAACGTTATGAATGTGATCTGTTTGCGGTTCATTGATCACTAGATACGTAATTATGCAATCATAGTTTGGTGCGTATTTCAATATGTTTTCGAGCTGTGTCTTGCAATGCTTTATAAATTTAGGGTCTCCATAATCTTCTTCTGGATTAACTTCTAAACCCATAATTAATTTTAAACCCGATTCTTGTACCAATTTTAATTGTGCTTCAGAAAATTGACTCCAAGTTCTTATGGTATTATAACCTCCTTTTTTAATGTTCTCGAGATCATATTTCATTAAGTCCAAGTGCTCTTTTTTTTCATCTTCATAAGGATGCTGTCCTGGACGTGCACCTATTTCGTAACCGATGGCTTTAATAAAAAACTTTTCTCCATTAAGGTAGTACCAATTGTCTTTGAGTTCAATTGTTGTTGCTGTTGTTTCTGTTATTGCTGTTGTTTTTTCTGTTGTTACTGTTGTTTTTTCTGTTGTTACTGTTGTTTCCGATTGAGAACATCCGCAAATCAGCAGAGCAAGACTTGCCATGACTATTAATGCTAAATTTTGTTTCATTTACTTCTTCTTTTGATTGCACACAAGGTTAGGTGTAAGATTTACTTTGTTTGTTTGTTTGTTTGTTTGTTTGTTTGTTTGTTTGTTTGCTGCGCTAGGGTGTTACTTGTTTTAAGCACTAAAGTTAGCAAATAAATCACAGATAGAACGTCTGCAGGGACTTTAATAAATAGGCTAGAACTAAGCAATAAATTATACGCGGGGGCGAGGATTTATGCAAGTAGGGAAGAAGCTAGCCATAAATTAATAAGTTTTTACTTGGTTTTTACCACAGTACTTTGTTGCCACCAGTTATTTATATTTTGAAATTAATTACATCTTTGTATTCTTTCGATGAATATGAGTTTTCTGTGTTTTTAAATTCAGCTATTTTAACTTTAAAAAAAGCGGTCTTTGGTATTAGACTTTTTTTAAATCGAAAATATGTATACCCATCTTGAACTATAGGTTTAATAAAAGGTATAGGTTTAAAATTGATATTATCAATACTAAATTGTAACCCAACTGTCCAGTCTTTATTTGGATTATTTTTAAATACAAAATAGTAATAATCTTTATCAGATTTCAATTTTGGTATATCTGAAAAACCTGAAAAAAACCAAATTGGTTTAATAAATTTTGAATTATTAAATTCTTCTAATGACAAAGGTTTTTTAAGTAATTGCCATTCACTATTTTCAGGATAATGAGTAATAATAGAATGTTCGGGTTTAATATCAAAATAAAATTCAGATTGTGATTCCTCATTTGAAGTTCCCCAAGTCGTGTCAACTAACATCCACTTATTATTTATTTTTATGGCGTTCCAAGCGTGTCTATGAACGTCATCAGATGCCAATTCAACATAATGATTTCTTTCGTCACGAATGTGTCCAGATATAACTACTGTTTCAATATCCATCCAGTCTAAAAACCATTGATATAATTTTGCATATCCAGCGCAAACTCCTTTTCTTGTGTTGTATACAACAGACTCTTCTTGACTTTTCCAAAATATTTCATTATCTATAGTTCCATCTACAATTTTCTGATATGTTCCTTTATCATATTCAATATTTGAACCAATCCAATAGTAAAAAAATCTTGCAAGTTGCTCTTTGTCTTTGATATTTTCTTCTGCATAAGTTGTCAAATCCCACATATCAAGATTCAATTCACTCGTTTTTTCAACCAATTCTTTTATTTTTTCTGTTTGAGAGAAAACTGAATTAGCGAAAAACACAATGAAAAATGTAAAGCAGAAAGTTCGTTTCATAATTGGTGGCAACGTTGTTGTGTATGGTTTACTTCGTCTGTATGCTGCGCTTGGGTGTTGCATGGTTGCGCCACTAATTTAGCAAATAAATCACAGATAGACCCGAGGGCAGCGAACTAGCGAAGCAATATTCCGCAGGAATGTTTGTAAGTAGGCAGTGACCAAGCAATTAATTAGACACTTTGTTAGTACTCGTTTTTATTCACATTTTGTTTCTATATAATCCTCTTTTTTTTCATCATATTCAAGACATTTTTGTTCTATTAAAACCATTTTATTATTTACTACTTTATAAGTAGCATTCATATGACTTCTACCAGCACAACATTGATTATGTTCATAAATTAGTTTTGATTCATAGTCAAAGTCTAAAGAAGTTCCACTAAAATTGCTTATTTGATATTTTTGAGAATTTGAATTCCACAAAATATAGATGCTAGAAGTGTTTGGACCAGCATAACTAGATTCAAAAACAGAAAAGTCTTCTATTCCGTCAAAATTATAATCTCCAATACTAACATTATCTATTCCGAATAGTTGCGCATCTAATTCAATGGTTTGTATTAACTTATCTGTCTTTTTCTGAAATATTTTAACCCCTGATATTCTTCCGTAGAATTGTCCTTTTTCTTTTGTAATTATAGTTTTAAAATAATGTTCTTTTGTAGATTTTGATTGAATTAATTCTTTAGATTTCCACTCAACATTATCTCCGTAATCAATATCAAAATCTTTTTTTAATGCTATTTGATAAGTTTTTGATTTGTCAGCATTTACCCATTTCCCGTTAATTTTTTTATTACTTTCTTTAAAATTATTGAAAGTTAAATTAGCAAGAATTTTTCCAGTACTATCTTTTTCAAAAAGATTTAAATTTCCATTTTTTAAATTTCCATTTATTGTGATAGGTGTGTCAAATTTGTCATAAACATAGTATGCAAGCGAAACTCCATCGCTATAATGATACATTATTATTTTTATTGGATAATCTCCTAAACTTCCAGAATAACTAGATTGACCTTTTACAGTAATTGAATTTAATATAAATAATAATAAAAGTGTTATTCTCATATTTTTGTCAAATTGTTGTTAACGTTGTTGTGTATGGTTTACTTTGTCTGTATGCTGCGCTCGGGTGTTGCGTGGTTTAGCGATTAAGTTAATAAACATTTACGAACCCGTGAAGATTCTGCAGGAATATTTGCAAGTAGGGAAGAACCTAGCCATTAATTATACACGGTGTTGTAAATAGTATTAATTTTCGCGATTATTTTTAATTCATTATCTATTTAAATAAACCCAACCAGATATAGGTTTAGAGTTATTTTTAAATTCTACTATATAAAAATATGTGCTAGTTGGTAATTTGTTTCCAGAATTAGACTGTCCATGCCATTCATTTGTATAATTGTTCTTTTGGTATACACTAGTCCCCCATCTGTTGAAAATTTCTAGTTTTTTTATACCTAATAACGATAAATCAAAAAAATCATTCTTTCCATTATCGTCTGGTGATATACCTTGTGGTATTGAACAAAAAACTTGCTCAATTAATAAAGAGCCAGTTTTTGTGCAATTATTTTTTGTGGTTACACTTACGCTTATGTTTAAAGGTAATTCTTCAATTTCTGAAGTGAAATTTAAATATGAGCTTAGGCTAATCATATAATCACTTTCAATAATATTAGAATTGTTTAGCTGCCAAATAAAACTTGAATCTTGAATACTAAAGGAATTATTTATAGGTACAACTTCTAAAATAAAATCATTTTGATCACAATATTGTTCAATTGTAAAATCAAAATCAGAAAAATAATCTAACATTCCTGAAGCATTATTGCTAGAACAATTAGTATCAACATTAGTTACTATAACAGAATAGATACCATCTATATCGGTTGAAAAAGAACTGACATTACCAGGATTAGGCAAACCAGTTGGTACAGTCCATTGAAATGTATAATTTCCTGGTGTAGATAAAGAAGCCGCAATAGTTGCAGAAGAACCTTCGCAAATCGATTCGCTATTTACAGAGACAATAGGAATAGGATTAACAGAAACGGCTCCAGAGGCGTTTGCATTACAATTAGTATCAACATTAGTTACTATAACAGAATAGATACCATCTATATCGGTTGAAAAAGAACTGACATTACCAGGATTAGGCAAACCAGTTGGTACAGTCCATTGAAATGTATAATTTCCTGGTGTAGATAAAGAAGCCGCAATAGTTGCAGAAGAACCTTCGCAAATCGTTTCGCTATTTACAGAAACACTACAATTAGGTACGTTGATATTACAATTTTGACAAAAAGAGTTAATAAGACCAGATGTGCCAGAGCTTTCTGTTTTTAAAATAACCCAAGTGTCTCCATCTTGACTTGAACTAGCTACAAAAGAAAAACTATTTGTTTCCCAAACAAAGCCAACAGGCATCAAAGTACCAACTAAAGTAGCACTGCTTAATGTAGCTGATGAGTTTGTATAAAAAGAAGGCTCAAAAACACCGTTACTGCCAAAACCATGGCTAATATACGTAATATCAAATGTGTATGTAGTTCCCTCCACAAGCGGACCGTCCAGCCTTAGCCCAACAGATTCACCCCCAGCTGTCCAAGTAGTTCCATTACCTAGAAAAATAGCTTTACATGATATCTGATTTGATGGTGGAGGAATTGTAATATTAGTGGCTGGATATCCACCAATCCAATTATTTCCATCCCATTCAATGACATCTGAGCTAAATATATTAGCTAAATCTGAACTTGAATTAAAATCACCAGAAGCTACAGATGTTACTGTATTAAAACAGTCGTCAACTATATTTTGAGAATATAATGTGTTATTAAAAATTAAAAATAGTAATACGATAATTTGATTAGTATGTTTCTTCATTTTAGGCTAAATATTATCTACAACGTGTTATACAACAACAATAATAGCAATTACCCCTCAATACCCAAAGGCTAACAACACTTTTTAAGCCATATTACCCTCTAAAAGAGCAGCTAGTTAAAGCTCTAAAACAATAGATGCTTTTTTTACAAATAACCAAAGGCTTTTTTAGGCCTTTTATTTTATAGAGTAGGGGGTGTTTAACGGTTTTGTGTATGGAAAGTTGTAGAGTAAAAATGCTTTACTTTTTTTTTTAGAAAAAAAGGTAGCAGAAAAAACTAAACTTTTAGTTTAGCTCTTAACTGCTATTTTTTATATACCGTGTTTTTTACCACAGTACTTTGTTAGCCACAGTTATTTAAATTTAGTCAAATCAATTTCTTCATTTAAAAACTCTAAATCAATAAAATAGTTTTCCTTATCAAATTCCTCCGAAATATATACACTTACAAAATCTCTCATTCTTAGCTTAAATTCTACTACAGTTTTATCCATATCGACAGTTGTAGAAAATTCCGTTGTTGTTTTACCATTAAGTTTGTATTTGCATAAGATTTTACTTCTTGACAAATCAATTAGGTCAATCCTTTTTGGATCTCTCTCTATCCATTCGTAAAGAGTTTCATTTTCGTTTGTCAATGAATAGGTCGGAGAATTTTTGTTCACTTTAGTATCAAAGTTTATAACAATACAGTCATCTGTTTTAATTCTGATTTCTTTCCAGTTTTCACGAACATTATTTACAAATTCTGCTTTACTATTTTTTTGCCAACTATTAAATTTTCTTTTAGAGTGTTTGTTGTAAATGAAAAGAGAGATGTATAAAATAAATGCAATTAAGATAAAAGTCCAGGTCATTGTGGCTAACGGTCTAGTGTATGATTTCGTTGCGTATTTAAGCACTAAAGTTAGCAAATAAATCACAGATAGAAAGTCCGCGAGGACTTTCGTAAGTAGGCTATAACTAGCAATGAATTATACACATTGTTAGCACACGTATTTATTTTATTTTAAATCCGATTATTGGCTTATAGTCAAAATAAAAAATCAAAGACTTTTGTCTATTTAACTCCGAAAGGTCTATCTCAAATTCCCAATTCCCATTTTTCTTAAAAACATCTACTCGGTGATTTTCTTTTCCAATATAGTAAGTTAAAGTATTTATTTCCATATCAGTTTTGAAACTAAATTTAGCATTACTTACTTCTTCTTTTTTTATTATTCCGCTAATTGGTTTACTTACTTCAATATCATTGTTGTAAATCAGAGGTCCATTTAGAAAATCTTCTTTTTTAATTTTTTCTGTTAAAAGTGAATTTTCATATTCGTCTGGATAATGTTTTTTTATGAACTGATTCGGGTCGGTTAAAAAGAAAAAATAATTTATATTTTTCTCGAAACCATTTCTATAAGTTCCTGCTCCCCAAGTAACATCAACTAAATATTTCTGGTTTTCAATTTCTACAATATTCCAAGCGTGGTCTGAATAGTATCTTTTTCCAATATCGTTAATGACTGTTTTAGAACTGCCTTTGACTATTTTTGATTCGATATTCAGATTTTCACACAAGACTTTGAATAAGACTGAATAACCCTCACAAACTGCTTTAGTTTTTGAAGTAACTCTTGAAGATAATTTTTGTTCAAATTTGATTTCCTTTTTCTCAAATTCCGATTTGGTGGAATATGAGAAACTGTATTTACCATATTCAGCTGGGTCATAAGCGACATTATTCGCTATCCACGTATAAATTGCTCGAACCTTATCAAAATCAGTTGAAAAATCTGAAGAAATTCTTTTTGCAAGTTTAGTCGCAGAACTGAATCTTGAAGGATAAGTCAAAACTAAAGAGTCTGCTTTTTTGTAATTCTGCGACCAACCAAAAGTCGAGAAGCAGATAAAAAATAGAATGACTAAAGTTTGTTTTTTCATATGTGTGCTAACGTGTTATACAACAACAATAATAGCAATTACCCCTCAATACCCAAAGGCAAACAACACTTTTTAAGCCATATTACCCTCTAAAAGAGCAGTTAGTTAAAGCTCTAAAACAATAGATGCCTTTTTTACAAATAACCAAAGGCTTTTTTAGGCCTTTTATTTTATAGAGTAGGGGTGTTTAACGTCTCCGTATATGAGAAGTAGCAAGTTAAAATGCAGTAGCTTTTCGGATTTAATACAAGTAGCAGTTAAGAACAAAACTTTTGGTTTAGCTCTTAACTGCTATTTTTTATATACCGTGTTTTTTACCACAGTACTTCGTTGTAGGTGGTGTTTTATTATTCAACATCAAATTCTTTCAAGATTTTTTCAAGGTTTTTAATATGCACACCATACAATTTATTTGACCAAGATACTGTCATTAAATATATAAGTATAGCTATTACTATATATCCAAAAATATAAAGAAGAAGTGTTGTAATTGACATATTTAATAGAATTAAATCATTATATACTTTCTCATCAATTTTTACCGAACCAAGAAATATGCTCGCCATAGCTAGTGGAAGTAACAGGCTCCCTGAAATTATTGCGGTCTTATATACTTCTAGTGTTAATTTGAGGTCATAAATAAAGGCTACTACAGTTTCTTTACTATTATTGTTTAAACTGATATATTTGGTTAAAAACCAACTCATTTTTGCTAAATACCCCAAAGTAATAAGACTGGTTATGAACATAAATATGTAGTAAACAGTTTTTGGTAATCGATGCATTTCCAGAAAACTTGGGACGGCAAAAAAGATTACAATTAAAACGAGTTGTGTGATAATTTCACTTTTCATACTCTTCCTTACTTTTTGGATAGGCATCTTGCTAGTTTCTATATCTTTCATACTTACTGGAATTTTACTGTCATCCATACTTTCGGAATTCATTTTTTGTTTAATATTTTCAAAATTCATATCCTTGATTTTTTATTATGTCTTGTAACTTACTTTTTGTTCGATTTAATTTTACTCTAACATTAACTTCTGAGAGCCCTAGGTTATCTGCTATTTCTTTACCTGATAAACCATCTATAAATTGAATAATTAATGCTTTTTCAATTTTATTTAATTCCTTTACTGCTTTATAAAAACTTGCTAACTGTTGGTCTTTTTCATTATTATAATCTTCATGTGCAATAGGATCAATTTTTTTAGAATTATAGTTGTCTGGTTTTCTTTTTTCTTTTTTAAAGTATACAATTGCCGTGTTTAATGCCACTCTGTACATCCAAGAAGAAAAGGCACTATTCCCTTTAAATGTCCTTAGCGATTTCCATAATTGCAGAATGATTTCTTGAAATAAATCTTGCTGGTCTTCAGTATTATCAAAGTACATTCTAGATACTTTATAAAGAATCCCTTTATGAGTATTGATTGCAGCTAAAAATTCTTGTTCCGTTAATTGCATAAATTTCCGTCTAATTAAATACTGGTGTCACAGTATACCCTTTTTGTCTTAAAAGATGAATTATGCCATAATCGTGGGTTAAATGAGCGGCTCCAACAGCAAATAAATTACTTCTTTCGGTCATCATTTCTGGCATTTTTTCTACCCAATTCTTATTTCGGTTTATTTGCATAATAGTTGTGGCATTCTCGTCCATATAAATATCTTTAGAAACTAAATCTACTGCAGTTGTAATATCTTCATTATTATAGGCGATTATGGCTTCACCAAAATCTTTTTTATAAGATTCAAATAACAGTATTTGTTTTAACGCAAAGTCTGTCGGATAAGCCGTTCTCATTATTTCCATCTGTTCTGCAACCTTTTCTAAACTATAAATTGACTTTTGCTTTTCTGTCGCTAATGTCATAAGCTCCATTTCTAAAGATTTTATTTCTTTACAGGGTAGCATTTTTTGAATCATTATGGTATTTAGAATAGATAGCCCATATGAGTCAAAATTTGATAAAGGTACACCCATTACATTCGTTACAAGCGTATCTAGTTCTTCGAATTGTTGTTCAGATAGCTCCTGAGATATTTTCTTTGGATTTTTCATTAATTCTTGCATTGCTTTTATCTCTTTTGGATCAGATAAATTTATTTCTAAAACTAATGCATCAACATTCTGAAGAGTTTGAGTTATTTTTTTAGAAATTTCAAAGTCGTCTTTACACATCACATGTAAAGTTCCTAAAACATAAGAAGGTTCTTTCAGTTCTGAATGTTCTATTTTCCACAACACAGAATTTTCCAAATTTACTTTATTTTGAGCTTGAGAAAAACTAAAAGTTAATGTAAATACTAATATTGCGATAATTGATTTAAGATGTTTCATTATTTTGTTTTTTTTTAATTCGTTAGGTAAGTATTGGAAACAAAAAATTGTTACAAAAAAAATGAAAATTGTTTTTTTATATATGGAAAGTGTTGAGTGCGTTGTTCGGAATTTACATTACCAGCACCCCGTCATCTACAGGTATGTTGGTATGTCTAAAAGTCTACGATGCTGCCATTACCTTTGAAGGGTATGGTGGTGTATTTCAAAAAATAAATGCCGACCAAACAACAGATTGGGAGGTAGCTTATAGCACCACCACGCAAACAGCCCATCATGATGTAGATTACTTATCTAATGGAAATATAATATTCCCGGTATGGGAACAACTTCTGGTAAGTGATATACGCTTATTGCAGAAGGTAGAGACGGCACCGTTTAGGAAGTTTCCGATAGCGGTGAAGTATTATGGAAATATGCCGGATATAATACCCTCCAGAGAGTCTAAACCATACTACCGTCATCTAGTAGACTGGCATCATTTCCTATTGCGGCATCAAAGTCCTAACTAAATATTTCGTCACCATTATGATTAATTATATCTGCACCTTGCCCTGTTTGGTCCACTACCAAAATACAGGTATAGGTGTCTGTTCCTCTTGTAGTATCCATATCGCTACTTTCAATATCATCATCATAGCATGCTGTAAAAAGTGCCATAACGGCTACTAAGATTAAAGACGTTGTGAGTAGGCTAGTATTTTTCCTAAATTATATACTTTGTATGTTGTTAGTTTATTCTTCCAAAGGATGTGCTGCGTGTTTTAAAACTTATTAAACCTTTATTATTATCACCTGGTCTTTTTATTAACTCGTAGTCTAGATTGGTATTTGGGTCATTGTCAATCCTAATTTCCCAATACAATAAGTTCTCGAAACAAGATTTAGCCAGAGGATTGTGTAATTCTTTTACTTCTTCGTTCATAACGGCTCTTAATTCTTTCGGTAAATTCTCATAGTGATTTTCGAAAAAAGGATATTGTTCATTGTTATAGGTTAAAATTACATATTCCATTTCTTCGTATTTAAGGTCCTTTGGGACCTCAATAACTGAGGTTTCTCTGTTTAGAATTTGTATTTGTTTATAGTTTTGGTTGGTTGTCACTAATACTAAATTCAAGTCCGTTTTACTGATGTTGGCTATTGTATCGTTATCAATAATTAGCCTTAACCTTAAAGGTTGAGACAGCGCTTTTATGTTTCTTACAATAAAAGGTATATCGTGTACGATGTATTCGCTATGTTCTTCGATAATGGTTTCTAAAATTTTGGCAAAGTTGGTTTCCACTAGTACTTTGTTGAAATCTGGTTCTGATTTTGCGAGGTTGATAAATTTATCTAATCGCTCCATGTCGTAGTTGGAATATATTAGTAAGGTTCTGTCTTTGGCTTCTTGAATATAGAACTTAAAATTTTTGTTAAGCGCTTCTTTATAGGCTTTTAAGGTGGTCGTATCTGTTATGTCTAAATCATAATCATCGAAAACTAGATGTGTTCCTTTAAGAATCTTATTCTTGTAGTTGTTATAATATTCGGTAATTATTTTGTCTGAATTTAGGGTATTAAGCCATTCTTTTGCTTTTTCGGAATTGTCTTGCGCATTTAAAATGACCGTAAACACTAGTAGAATGATTGTTATTATTCTTCTCATAATTATTTACAATTCGTTTTGTAATGCTTTGTACTTTTCATGTTTAAAATTCTGATAACAATTAGGCTCATTTCTCAAATAGCCTATTTAATATATTTCTATGTTTAATTTTGTTCTATAAGGTGTAATCTGCTTTTTCTAAAGCAATTAATTATGCGTGGTGTTCTATGCAGGCTTTATTTCGATTTTTCTAATTGTCCAACTTTTTCTGAATTCTTGTCAATTTCCATACTTATCTTTATAAAAATGTTTCCACTTTTCGTTTCATAAGTCGTTCCACTTTTTAAATTTCCATCAATTTCTTCGGGTTTCAGTTTGTGCATTGCACCAGTAATTGGGTCGATTACAAGTCCGATTATTCCACCAATTAATACATTTCCAATGTACCAAGCATTAAATTTTTTCTCTAATTTGGTTTCGTATGTTTTGTATCCATCGAGTTTTAGAGTTAATTGATACTCTTGGTTTCTTCTGAGATTTTTTTGAACTGGTGTTTGTCCTATTTCAATTTCGTTTATGTAAACTTTCGCAGAACTTGGTTCTGAAGTAATCTCAACATTTTGTCGTGAACCTGAAATAATTGTTGCGCAACTTGAAAGTAATAGAACAGAAAAAAATAGGATAGATTTAAAAATAGTTTTCATTGATTTGTTTTTATGGTTTAGTCCAGTTTTAGTTGGTATTGTGGTAATGATGAAACATCTTTATCGTATTTATAAAGATCAATTTTTAATCGGTAACAAGTACTCCATAAATCGGGTTTCTTTTTGTCTACAACTTTCACAATATTAGCTCCATTTTTTCTTGCTTCATTTCTTGCTTGAGTCATTAAACTGTTAAAACTACAATCTGTAGAAAATCCAGAATCTTGAAATCTTAATTCTCCAACTTTAATAATATTATTTTTGGGTAAATTGTGTTCTATATCCAAAAGTGCCACTTTTTCATCAATAGATAATTTTGGTTGTGGGTTAATAAAGTTTGAAGAGATTTTTGGACTACAACTTGTAATTCCAATTACTGTTATTAAAAACAGAATTTTAGTCATTTTTTTCATATACTGTTGTTTAATTTTCCATATTTTTTCAGTGTTGCACATCACCCATATTCCGCTAATTAAATAAGATATAAGCTATACCATACTTTGCCTATTTTTTGTTTGCGTTTATAAGGTCTATTTGAAATCTCCAATTACCTCTCCTTCTTTGGCGTTCAGTTTTACGTCGCTCAGATAGCTTAAAATTTTGCCTTTGCTGTCTACATTACCCACAAATCCATATTCTGGTGAATAGTAGAGTAGGTATTCTTTATTTTTTCTTTTATCCTTGTTGGTGAGTTGTTTGCAGCGCACTTTAATACAGTTTTTGTATTTATTGGCTGGTGTTTTAAACTTTTGTTGGTCGGCAATCACTTCGTAGCTCCAGCTGTTATCATGTTCTAGCCACTGATCGCCCACTTTAGGGTTGACAGGGAGTATAATTGATTCTTCCAAGGTCTTTTTATTTATATGGTAGTAGTTTTCCGAGCCTTTTCTGTAGTAGGTGGTATCTACAGTTCCCCAACCGTATTTTCTGTATCGTACATAGTATTCCTTGTCTCCAATTGTTTCTTTGTTGTTGGCAAACGATTCGAAATAATGGCTGTCCCCGTATTTGTAATATTTGGCGCTGCTTCCATCTTCAAACAAGGTGATGTAGCCTTTTAGCTCTTGATCCTTGAAAGCAACGAGTAGGACTGCTAGGATGATGATGGCGATTATTTTTTTCATGTGGGTTGGTTTAGGATGGGTTGCGTGTTTGAGCTTCTAATTTAGTGAATAATATTTGAATAGCACTTTGAAATTAGGCTAGGACTTAAATTAACTCTTCAGTAAATAAATCACAGATAGAAAATCCGCAAGGATTTTTGTAAGTAGGCCAGAACTAGCCCTAATTTATATACCGTGTTACACACTAGCTTTTTCTATAATTTCACTCATTACTTGTTTCGGTAGATTCCAATTCAACTGTTTAAAAGGTGTCAAATTCAATTTCTCAGTTAATTCTCTAATCACAGTAGAATTAATAGCCTCATAGTCATATTTAAGGTAGTCTATCTTTGAAATATTATAGTTGATGATTCCTGTCATTTTTTTATCGTTATCAGTCGCGTAGAATTTTAACTCTCCAACATTATCAACAAGAAATTCTGCATCAGTCTTAATTTTTTCAAAATCTAATTGTGCGTAAAAATTTTCAAGGAAGAATAAATGAAGTTTATCTAGTTCAGTCGTCGAAAATCTCGGAATTATAACAGAATAGAAACTTTTAGAATTAACAAAAATTAAACATTTTTTTCTTGCAATATATAATACAGAAGCATTCCATTTACCGAAAATATTTTCAACATTCAGAGTTTTATTTTCAATTCTTTTTTTTATTAACTTTTCTAGTTTTTTTGTTGTAAATATTTCTGTCATCAGCTTGTGTGTGAATTTGTTGTATGTGGTTTATTTCGTCTGTTCGCTACGCTCGGGTGTTGTGTATTTAAGCACCTAATTTAGTAAATAAAAATGGTATAGGGGATTTGTGTGGATTTTTGGAAGTGAGCGAGAGCTAGGATTGGATTGTATATGGTGTTGGCAAAAGGCTATATTTAGTTTACTATAATTGCGAACGTTTTAATTCCGACGTAATTCATGGTATAATTTCTTGTCATAAAAATCAATTTCATCCATTATGAGATTATGAAAATCGTCATTATGGGATAAAATGTTTCCATTCAAACATATTCCTCTATATTCTCCAATACAGAGCGTATCTATGTTTTTATCTTTATAATTTATCAGCGCGAATATTCTGCTGTTAATAGAAAATTCGTTTGATTTTTTTAATTCATTCAGTTGTTGTTCAAACTTATTTAAAAAGTTTTCATTGGTGATTTTTTTGTAACGTATATTTTCCAAGTCCACAAATAGATTACTACTGCAAGAAGTCTGGGAAGGTGATGATATTCCTGGTTCCGTGTAATGAAAATCTATGCTTGTTATTTTATTTGAATTACAAGATGTTAGCAATACAAAGAAAAGAATTGTTATTAATTTGATATTCATTTTTTTGTGTGGGTTGGTTTAGAACGTGCTGCTTTTGTAAAGCTCTAATTTAGTGAATCATATTTGAAAAGAATAGAGCGCATATGACTAGAATAGAAAATCTGTTAGGTTTTTTTGAAGTAGGCTAGGGTTAGGAATGGATTATATGCGGTGTTGTGCTTTTGTTAATTTAGATGTCTATTAATTTCAAATTTATAGAAGTCGTCAATGGTAGTTAAAAAGTGTTTAAATTTGTCATTACCTTTTAAATTATTATACTCGTCAAAATAAATATTTTCTAGTTGTGCATCTTTTATTATTCTTGTGATTAAATTAATACTCATACCGTATTTTGTTAATGCAATTCTTTTTTCATCTGTTGTACCATAAATATATTCATTATATTCATTAGTTGTAATTAATTTAAAATCCATTAACATTACAATAAACTTATTCAATTTAAAGCTAATAAAATTGTCTTCCATTTTTAATTTTACAATTGCTAAATTAACTAATTCGGTTTTTGATTTATTGTCGCTTAAATTGATATATACCTTATTTGGTCTTTTTGATTTATTGTAGTTATTCGTTTCCTTTGTGATTTCACCATATGCACTCCCGATATAAAATAATGCAGTATTTGATTCTATACGAGAATTAAAGTAGCTTACTAAATCTTCAACATTCTCTGGAAGTGATTTTTTTTGACTTACCAAAATATAATTTTGATAATAATTCCTTGCTTCAATTGAGTTCAGCCTTTTTATTTCAAAATCATTAATATTCTCTATATTAGATAGAAACAATAAATTAATTTTTTCTAGAACTGAATTATTATTCCAATCCTCACTCTTTTCAATTCTGTTTAGAATTTGCTGAATTTCATTAGCAGCTTTATCTATATTATTATAAATATCAGAGATATTTGATTCGATTAAATACTGTTTTAAAGAATCAATTTGATTAGTATGAGTTTTAGAAATGAAATTTTCATTTTCAATTATCTTTTCAATTTTTGTTTTCTTTTTCTTTAACTCTTCCTCTTTACCTTTTAAGTCATTTATATCAAATGAATCTAGTGTAGGATTGTCAATTTTATCTTCAAATATTCTGCTTCTTAGAATTTGAATTTTATTTGACATATCTGATTTTTCACCATTATATTCTTTGTTATTTACAAAATGAACATGAGGCAATAATTTTTCCAGATTACTTCCTTTTTGTGTGAAAACTTCATTTAACCTGTTTACTCTACCAATTAAATTTATTAATTCTTTACCATGAAGATTATATGTGTTCAAAATAAATAAAGAATCAATAGGCATGTTTATTCCTTCTAAAATTACAGAGTTAGCCACAATAAATTTAAACTCATCTAAAGTTCTGTATTTATGTTCTAAGTATTCTTTTATTATTTCTGGTATATTACCATGTAAATATATAAGTCCTTTTTTTACATAATTAATTGCATAAAAATCAGGATGAACTTCTTTTTCTAGTATTCTAATAACAGAATTTATATTCTGGGAGTTTTCAATGTCTTTTAATTTACTCGAAATTCTCTTAGCAGTTTCTTCAATTTTAATTGGGCGATAATTGTAAATGAAATTTTTGTGATTAGAATTTGATATTATATAGTCTAAGATGTTTTCTGAAGTGTCTATTTTGAAAAATGAATTGATAAATCTATTATATAAACGTTTTTCATTATTAAGTGTAAATTCAAATATTTCAGGCTCTTTAATATTGAAATGTATAATATGTGAAGATAAATTTTGAGAATTTTCAATTTTCAAGTTATTAATATTATTTATTAATGGAGAAAGGTATATTATCTTGCAATTTGGATTTCTGTTTTTGTTCTTAGAAATTAAACGAGATAATAAAATACTTCTATTGTCATTTTTTAGGATATTATGTGCTTCATCTATTATAAGGATATCATAATGAATTTGTTTATTTCTTAATAATCTCAAAGCTCTTTCTTGGGTGAAAATAGCTATGAAATTTTTCTCATCATTATACATTTCTTCATGAATAATTATTTTCCTCTTAATTTTAGATTCTTTAATCATTTGATAAGTTTGAATTAACAAAGATTTGGTAGGAACAATAATTACAATTTTCTCATTACTTTTCTCTATTTCTATATAATCTAAGATTAAACTACTTTTACCAAAAGAAGTAGGAGCTAAGTACCCTTTTTCATTAATAGAATCATTTAAAAAGCTATTACTTATAAGATTTTGCTCTAGAGTTTCTATGTAATTGTTTTTATTCTTAAACTTTATGATGTTAGAATTTGAAATAGCATTTTGAATATTTTCTATTTCAATAAGGTTTTCTTTTATTAACGAATTTGAAATAGGGTAGAAGCCAAAATTTAATGAAAAATCATATAATGGATAGAAGTCCTTATATGTTAAAGAGTATTTCAAGATTATAAAATATGCTAAATCGGCATATGTCGTATGTCTATTATCTTTTTGAAAATGCTTTAAAAATAAAATGCCAGTAGATAAAATATAAGATTTATCTTCAAACTTTAAATCCTCATTTATACATAGTTTTTTAAAGACAGAATTAAATTTTTTGTCTTTTCCAACATGGAGTAATTTTTTTTGAGCTTCTGTTAACATTAATTATTTTTTTTTAAATATTCCCAAAATAGATTGACAGATTTTTTATTTAAGCAAATAATGTTCATGTTTTTGAAAGCATACCTTGTAATTAGTGACTCAATTTTTTTCTTCAACTCAATTGAATCATTCTTTATAAATGTATTTTCTAAAAATATAGTTGAACTAGGTATTATATTAAAATCATCTATTTTGTGATAGATACCTTTAACATAAGAATCAGATAGCTTCTTGATGTTGTTTAATACATCTTTTTCCGTATTTACAATTCTTGCATGTTGCCATGCATTTTTCCATGGATTGTTTTTAGATGTTGAGTTTCCTGATATTTTATTTTTTAAATCGTTATAGGCTTCACTAACATTTGCGTTATGAGATGTATTCTTTGTAGAAATTGAACTTGATTTACTTTCATAAACCCATTCTTTATTATTAAAAGTATAGTAGCCATCAAAACCTTTCTTAATAGATTTTTCCTCTAAGTTTAAATATAGAAATTCTTGATTAAATCCTTTTTGATTAAGATATAAATGGATAAAAAATTCTGCAATAGCTCCTTTTTCGGTATTACTTTTTTTTTTAGTTTCTAGGAAGTTTATTATTTCTTGTTTTGTAATTGAAATGTTTTCATCAATATCTCCATTACAAATTTTTGAAATGTTGTCGTCAATAAATTTCTTTATTCTTACATTGATTTCATCAATTTGAATAATGTGTAAGTAATTTTCATTTTTCAAATGAATGCAATCTGCTTTAAATATGTCGTTATTGAGATTCATTTGGAATTATTGTTACCGTGTTTGTATATGGTTTGTTGCGTGGTTTAAACACCTAATTTAGTAAATAAAAACTGAATAGAAAATGAAGTCCGCGAGGATTTTCGTAAGTAGGCTAGAACTAGCAATAAATAATATACGGTGTTGTATGCAGTTATTTTTTATCCGCTGAAATTAAATGTTGTCTAAAAAATTGTTCAGGCTTTTCCATTTTTCGAGAAACATTAGGAATAATATCTGTATAATATTTTGTTCCTTGTATTCTTATTGTTTCCCAATCAAACTGTTTTAGTATTTCTATATTATCTGCGAGTAAATCTTTAAAATTCGGGTCTTTAGTTTGTTCTTTTGTTATGGGAATAAAACTTGCTGTCGGATAATCTCCACAGTCAGTATCACTTATTTGAGAAAATTCTATTATTTCTCCGTTTGTAAGTTTTACTTTCATTGTAGAATCATATTTTGATAAACAACCTAAATCTCCATAATATGAGATTGTAAATACAGTTATGTCGTCAACTTTTATTAAACTTCCGTTAATTGTTTTGCCAAGTTTATTTTTTCCAAATTTTGTCCAACTTTCAGTTCTGGTTTTTTTTGATTTAGAAAATTCGTCAACTTCTACAGTTGCCTCAACTGTACTTTCAATGTCAACTACTTTTTCTACCTTGTTTATTTTTTCCCAAGTTCCGTTTTCATAAACAATAATTGTATCTCCTTTCATAGTTACGGCTTTCTCTTGAGCAGAAATTCCCATAGAGAGTAAAATCATTGTGATAATTGTAATTGTTTTTTTCATATTATTATTTTTTGTTTTAATTGCATACAACGTGTTATATTATAACTTCTATCACTCATATCCCACAAATTAATCACGTAATAACAAGTGTTTTAAATATTTAAAGTCACGAGTCCCAAAGTTAATTCTATTTCTAAAAAAATCTATACGCAAGGTTACGTACAGTTGCGCTTCGTCAATGGCTAAGTTAATACCTTCTATTCTAAATCATTTACGGTAACCCGTAATAGCTAATTCATAAAAATAGAAACCCTATAAAAACTAAAACTCATCTTGTTTATGCAACGTCGTTTTAGTAGCTTCAATACTATAGTCTTTGTAAGTGTTTTCTATGAATTATCTTAGGTGTTTGATTGCAGGTCATTTCTTTGTTGATGGTGTTTTGTGTTATTAAGAGGTTTCGACTTACGTTGTAAGCTATCTTCACTCAAAATATATTTTGATCTCGCTAATGCTCAACCTGACATATATGTTTCGACTGTGTTCAACCTGTTATAGAGGTTTCGACTGCGCTCAACCAGACATTTTTGATATATAAGGTTTAGGTTGCATACGACTAGACGTTCATCCATAAAAATTATTGATGGATTGCCATTAACTTATCTATCTTTGATATAATGAATAAAAGCATCGTTATCATAGGAGCAGGGCTTTCGGGATTATACTTAGGTTATCTTCTTAAAAAAGCAGGTTTTACTATTAAAATATTAGAAGCAAATGATCGCATTGGTGGCCGTATTTTTACAAAAAAGCCCCATGACACCTCTGTGGAATTAGGAGCCACTTGGCTTTGGAGGTATAACAAGGATTTAATGGCGTTGTGCCAGGAGTTAAAGCTGACTCTATTTGAACAAGCTATGGCTGGAGAAGCTTTGTTTGAGGCCACAGTAGCAGCTACTGTGCAACGTTTTAAGCTTCCTGAAAATCAGGACATCAGTTATAGAATTGCAGGAGGTACGGCAGTGCTATTAGAGCAATTAGCGGCTCATTTTTCTGAAGACGAACTCCTACTGAATGCCACCGTAAATACCATTAAGGAGCAGGGTAGCAGTATTGAGGTTATTACGGCACAATCGACATTTATAGCCGATTGTGTGGTATCTACAATACCGCCTCAGCTTTTAGTGCATTCTATTGATTTTCCTGTAGCATTAGATAAAGCTCTTGTAGAAGTAGCTAACCACTGCCATACTTGGATGAAAGATTCTATAAAATTTGCAGTCGTTTATAACACACCCTTCTGGAAAACGAAAGACTTATCTGGCACTGGCTTTAGTCATGTTGGTCCGTTTACAGAAATTTACGATCATTCTGATATAGAACATAAAAGGTTTGCCCTCATGGGGTTTTTGAATGGGAACTTAGCTGCACAAACCAAAGCTCAAAGGGAATTACTGGTTAAAACCCAGCTATTAAAGTTTTTTGGAGACGATGGTGAAAACTACTTGTCTTACGAAGACAAGGTTTGGAGTCAAGAGCGACTAACGACTACAGCAACTGACACGTATTTAACGCCGCATGCCAATAATGGCCATCCTATTTTTCAAAAGGCGTATTTGAATGGTAAATTTATTGTTGCAGGTTCTGAAACGTCTCCAAGTTATGGAGGTTATATGGAAGGCGCTATTTATAGAGGTCATCAAATAGCGCTTCAATTAAGACATCAGTTTCTATAAACAAAAAAACCACTATGCTTTCGCAAAGTGGTTTTTTCTGGTAATTTTTCTTTTTCTTTTTTATTTGTCGATAGACCCTAAAACACGTTTCATAAAACCATTTACGGCTTCTTTCTTAGGTGTGCCTTCTTTTATCATTTTAGTCACTTCAATAGCGCCGTACATATTAGAAATAAGCTCACCAATAACATCTAATTCTTCATCTTTTAGAGAAGGAACCTCGGTTAAAGCTTCTAATGTTTCAATAGTTTCAACAACGTAATCTTCGTCGTTATCTTCAATAAATTGAGTTAAATGTTTTATTACTGGTAATTTCATTATTATAGGTTTTTGTTTCGCTTTCGCGGAAAGGTCTTCAACTTGTATTATATAGCTTCTCCTACAAGTTCTTTTAGAACATCGAACTTGTTAGTTTGTACTTGCTTCACTAATTTTCCACCTTTAAAAGTAGCAAATGTTGGTAGATTATCTACGGTTGCTAATTTTCTAGATTCTGGAAATTTTTCAGCATCTGCAATAACGAAAGAAACACCTTCGTTTTCTGTTGCTAATTTCTTGAATTTAGGCTTCATAATTCTACAATTGCCACACCATGTCGCTGAATACTGAACTACAACAGTATCATTACTATTAATAATCTCTTGTAGATTGTCTTGTTCTAATTCTTGAATCATAAGTTTTGTATTTTATAAGTCATTGCGATCAAAGCACCGTAATCTGTCGGTTTCTTGAGATTGCTTCACTCTGTTCGCAATGACGTTAAGATTTTAGTGCGTTGCTAAATAAGCTGCAGTACCTTTAGCGTTAGCTTGCATTGCATCTTTTCCTTCTTCCCAGTTTGCAGGACAAACTTCACCGTTTTTTTGAACGTGAGTTAAAGCATCAACAATTCTTAAATATTCATTTACGTTTCTACCTAATGGCATGTTGTTAACACTTTCGTGTTGAATAGTTCCTTCTTCATCAATGATGTAAGTTGCTCTAAACGTTACGTTATCACCTTCAACAGTTACAAGTCCTGTTTCTTCATCGAATTGCTCATTAAAAATATCTAAAATTCCTAATGCAGAAGCTAAATTACGGTTAGAATCTGCTAATATTGGGTAAGTTACACCTTCAATTCCACCATTATCTTTAGACGTACTTAACCATGCAAAGTGTACTTCAGCAGTATCACAAGAAGCACCGATTACAACTGTATTTCTTTTTTCAAACTCACCTAAAGCCGCTTGAAAAGCGTGTAATTCTGTTGGACATACGAAAGTAAAATCTTTTGGGTACCAAAATAAAACTACTTTTTTGTTATTGTTTTTCGCTTCTTCAAGAACGTTCACTTTAAAAGTGTCGCCCATATCGTTCATTGCGTTTACGTCTAAATCAGGGAATTGTTTTCCTACTAATGCCATGTTATTATAATTTTTAAGATTATTAATTGATTTCTATGGCAAAGATACTTCTCATTAGTAGATTTAAACGTTAATCAAATTCTAATTTTTTATAAGTAAATAGACTTTAGCTATGGTAAAAGTTTTTAGATTAAAAAATAAAAATTATTTATCCTTAAGCATCTTTATTTTTAAGTTTAAAGCTGCAAAAATTAAGGTTGTAATTGGACTTAACCAATTGAAAATTGCGTAGATAAAATATTCGCCAACACCAACACCTAAAACACCACTTTGGTAAGCACCACAAGTGTTCCAAGGAATAAGAACTGAAGTTACTGTCCCAGAATCTTCTAAGGTACGGCTTAAGTTTTCTGGAGCTAAGCCTTTATCATGGAAAGCTTGTTTAAACATTTTCCCAGGAATTACAATGGCTAAATATTGATCTGAAGCTACAATATTTAAACCTAAACAACTGGCAACAGTACTTGCAAATAATCCAAACACAGAAGTTGCAATAGAGAGTAGGGCTTTAGTAATTCTGGCAAGTGCACCAATGCCATCCATAATACCTCCAAAAATCATGGCACATAATATTAAATAGATTGTCCAAAGCATACCATTCATACCTGTAGAACTAAATAATTTTTTAAGTCTTTTAATGGTGATTAATTTATCTAAATTATCAACTTTAGTTTTAATAATTTCAGGTTGAGTATATGTTGCTGCGAAAAACTTTTTTAAATCGTCTTTAGTATATATTCCTTTTAAATCGTCATCAGAGAATAGGTTTTCTAATCTATTCTCATCATTATTTATTCTCTCTATATCAGCTTTAGATAAAGCCGTAAGATATTTGTCTTCTGAAATCGTAATATTTATATCCGTTAATACTGAGGTCGTTATTGTATTAACTGGAGAGTCTGTAATAGAGTTTATAAGTTTTGGTTGAAAGATAAAAGCAAACACAATTGCTAAAACAACACCTGAAACCAAAGCTACTAATGGTTTAGTTTTTAATAATATAAGACCAACAACAGCTACAGGAACTAAAAATAACCATGGTGTTATATTGAAATAATTATCTATAGTATCTAAAATAAAACCAGTATCAGAATTACCAGCGGTATCAATATTTGCACTTAAAATCCCAAAGAATATTAAAGTGATAATAAGTGTTGGCACTGTGGTAATGGCCATGTATTTAATATGTGTAAATAAATCTGTCCCTGCCATTGCCGGAGCCAAATTTGTTGTATCACTTAAAGGTGACATTTTATCTCCAAAATAAGCACCAGAAATAACAGCACCTGCTATCATACCTGGATTAATTCCTAAGGCAGTACCGATCCCCACTAAAGCAATACCTACGGTAGCAGAAGTTGTCCAAGAACTTCCAGTTGCAATCGAAATAATAGCGGCAATAATCACTGAGGCTGGTAAAAATATTGCAGGACTTAAAACTTGTAATCCGTAATAAACCATTGCAGGAATAACCCCACTAACTAACCAAGTACCTGCTAGTGCACCAACTAAAAATAAAATAAGTACAGGAACAAAAACCGTTTTAAGGTTTTCCCATACTTCTGTAAGCATGGTTTTTAATGTTGTTTTATTAAAGAAACCAACACCTGCAGCAACAGCACCTCCTAATAATAAGATAATTTGATTGGTATAAGCACCAAACCATTCTTGGCTTTCTACAAAAAAGATATTATAAGCCAACATCCCCATTAAAATAATCACTGGGATAAGGGCTTCAAGTAGATTTAGTTCTTTATTATCTATTATGTTTTGATCTTCTAAGTCTATTTGAGCGGGCTTATCTGGCATTTTAGTTGAGTTTAGTGTCGTAATGTTACGATTTTGTTAACTCATTTGCAAATTGATTATGATTGCTTGATAACTTTTGAACATAAAAAGGTTAGGTTTTCATTTCTGAAAAACCTAACCCTCAATATAATTAACACTAAAATATTAAAATTATAAAATATTTAATTTCTTCATACAAGCTTTCATCATCATGTATGTACGTTCAATATCGGCATCTAACCCAATTGAAAAACGAATTAAGCCATCACTTAATCCCATTGATTTTTGTTCGTCTTCAGGAATTTCTGAAGATGTAGAGCTTCCTGGAGCACTGAATAAGGTTTTATAAAAGCCTAAACTCACCGCTAAATAGCCTAAATTATCTTCTTGCATCAATTCCATTAGCGCATTGGCTTTATCTAATGATCCTACATCAATGGTTAGCATTCCACCAAAACCATATTTGTCATTCATCATAGATTTAAATAACTCATGTGATGGGTGAGAGGCAAGCCCTGGATACACTGTTTTTAAACCGTCGTTTTCAAACTTTTCAGCTAAATACGTGGCATTATAACTGTGTTGCATCATTCTAATATGCAATGTTCTTAAGTTTTTTAATACGGAAGCCGAACGTAAACTATCCATTGTAGACCCCAACAGCATGGCAGCACCATTATTTACATTTCGTAGGTCATTAATAAATTCATTAGTCCCACAAACCACACCGCCAACGGTATCAGAAGATCCATTTATAAATTTAGTTAAACTATGAATTACAACATCGGCACCTAAAATAATTGGTGAAATAGATAATGGAGAAAAGGTGTTATCTACCACTAGTTTAAGGTCGTATTTTTTTGCTAATTCCGTTAAACCTTTTATGTCAGCAACTTCTAATAGAGGGTTACTAACAGATTCGCAGTATAAAACTTTAGTTTTTGGAGTAATAGCTGCTTCTACAACATCAAGTTGCGTGATATCTACAAATGTGGTGTTAATACCTAAACGCGGTGTAAAGTTTTTTAAAAAGGCATAAGTTCCGCCATAGATTGTTCTACTACTAACAACATGTTCGCCAGCACTACAAAGCTGAAGTAAAACAGCTGTAATTGCTCCCATACCAGATGCTGTAACTGTTGCCGTTTCTGTACCTTCCATAGCAGCTAAAGCTTCACCTAAATATAAATTTGAAGGCGATGAATGACGCGAATACAGGTAACAGCCTTCGGCATTCCCCTCAAAAGTATCGAACATAGTTTTTGCGGATAAAAAAGTATAAGTTGATGAGTCTGAAATTGAAGGGTTAACACCTCCGAATTCACCAAAATATTGTAAGTCTTGTATATTATTTGCAGGTTTAAATGCCATAATGTTCTATTGATTTTTGTTTTTCAAATCTCGACAGATTTAGACTTATAATCAACACTAAGCATAATATTTAGATTATATAACTATTATTTATTAATTAAATAGTTTTTAATTCTTTAATTTTGATCATAATTAAGTTTATTCCGAAAAAATATAAGTATGACATTTGATGCTATTGATAAAAAACTCCTTCACTTACTTCAAACCGATAGTAAACAAACGAACAAAGCCTTAGCGTACCATTTAAATTTATCTGTTACTGCGGTTTATGAACGTATTAAAAAGCTCGAGAAAAGTGGGATTATAAAAAACTATGTTGCTTTGGTAGATAAGACTAAAGTAGAAAAGGATTTTGTAGCTTTCTGTCATGTTAAATTAGTACAGCATACACAAGATTATGTGATACGTTTTGAGCGGGAAGTAAATGAACTTAACGAAGTTTTAGAGTGTTACCATATCAGTGGCGATTACGATTATTTATTAAAAGTCTTAGTAAAAGATATAAAAGCTTTTAGGATTTTTATGGTCGAGAAATTGACTAAAATTAATCATATAGGAAGCACACACAGTATGTTTATGATCAATGAAGTGAAACACACCACAGAGATTTCATTATAAATTAACCATATACCTTAATACTGTTGATACACATTGAAAAAACATCTTAAAGCAACAAGAAATACTTAAAATTGAGTACTGTAGATCGATCTATTAATTAAATCGCAATTTAGAACTGCTATTATACTTTAGAAGATAGTGTATGTCCATTCTTATATTTGTTTAATTACAACGCCTAAATTTAGTCTGTTTTTTTTGCCATAAAATGAAATGAATAAGTTTATTTTTAATGTTTATAATAGTTTTTTATTCTATTTCTGAAGTCCTGAAATTCAATAAATAAAAGATATTTTATAACGCATAAGCAACCATTCTTAATATTTTTACGTCTTTGTTAATATAAACCTTTAATTAATATTTGGATGAAATTGCAAAATTACACACACCTTAAATTACACAACTTTATTAAAAACAAAAGTCTACTATTTGTTTTAGGTCTTTCATTTTTATTAGTATCATGTGCTACAGTAGAAAAGCATAATAAGCAAATTACAAAATTGCATTCTATTGAAGATTTACAAGATGATATCGATGATGTTTATAAACAATTGCAAAAAAATCACCCACATTTATATCAGTTTACTTCAAAAGAAGTTTTAGATTTTAAATTCGATAGCTTAAAAAAATCCATTACTAAACCTATGGATAGTCGTACATTTTACAAGCAATTAGCTGCTGTAACTAAGTATATTGGGCAAGGCCATATGTCAGTATCTCCACCAAGTTTAAAATTCAACAAAAAAGAAAGAAAAGCACTCTTAAAAACCAAATTTGAGATTAACAATCTTGATTTCGAATATGTAAATAATAAACTTTTAATAGTTAATGCTAGAGGAAAAGATTCACTTTTAACCCATGCAGAAGTTCTTGAAGTTGATGGAGAAAAGACAGAAAATTTAATTAATAAATACACTAAAATAATTGCATCAGACGGTTATAATACCACTTTTCATAAAAGAGTGGCTGGTTTCCGTTTTATGAATTATTACGTAAAAGATAAAGGTCGTTTTGACAGTATTAATTTAAAATTGAAAACATCAGATTCAACATTTGTAAAAATGTACAGACGTGTTTTAAAAAAAGATACCACTGCTGCCGCAATAAAAAAAGATTCTCTGAGAAAAGATTCCATAAATACTGTTAACAAGGAAATTGCCAAATTAACCAAGGCAGAACGCAAAGCAAAAAGAAAGAAATCAAAAGCGAAGCGAAAACATAATTGGAATTATGGTTATGATTATATTAGAAAAGAATACACCAGAAATCTTAATTTTATAGGAAAAGATAGTACTGTTGCCTTATTAAAAATCAGAGGTTTTTCTAGAGGGAGTTATGAAGAATTCTATGACGAGAGTTTTAAAAAAATAGATTCATTAAAATCAAAAGCTTTAATTATTGATTTAAGAAATAATTTTGGAGGACGATTGAATGAAATCACCTATTTATACTCGTATTTAACAGATCAAGATTTTACATTAATTGATCGCAGTGAAATTAATAGAAGATTTCCAATTTTAAAAAGTTCTATGGCTAATACAACACCTACGGGGATTAAAATATTATTAGGTTTATTTTCACCTGTTGTGGCAACGATAGATATTTTAAAGACAAGTAAGCACGACGGAAAACTATATTATAAATTTAAATCATCAAAAGAACAAGAGCCTAAACCTTTAAACTTTAAAGGTAAAATATATGTTCTTATTAATGGTAATTCATTTTCAGCCTCTTCAATACTATCTACAAAATTACAAGGGAATCACCGTGCTACTTTTATTGGAGAAGAAACAGGTGGAGCCTATAATGGTACAGTCGCTGGTTTTTATAAAACCTACGAAATGCCAAATACCAAAGTAGTAGCTAGAATAGGACTCGCACATATTGGTGCACAATATAAAAGCACACCAGATGGTTATGGTGTAAAGCCTGATATTGAAATTATACCGACTTATAAAGACCGAATAAATGGTAACGATCCTGAATTAGAATGGGTTTTAGAAGATTTAAATCAAAAAAGTGAGTAATGATTGACTTAATAATGTTTTAAAATTCGTAAAATATTAATCTAAATTGTATTTTTGTTAGCGTTTTTAATCAACGAAAAAAAAATCTCATGAAATCATACGATGTAGCAATAATAGGTTCTGGACCTGGTGGATATGTAGCAGCAATACGTTGCGCACAATTAGGCATGAAAACTGCAATCATTGAAAAATATTCTACACTTGGTGGAACTTGCTTAAACGTAGGTTGTATTCCTAGTAAAGCTTTACTAAGTTCTTCTCATCATTATGAAGAAGCAACAAAACATTTTGAAGATCACGGAATTGAAATTCCTGGAGAGATCAAAGTGAATTTAGAAAAAATGATTGGTCGTAAGCAAGCTGTTGTAGATCAAACTACAGGAGGAATTGATTTCTTAATGAAAAAAAACAACATTGATGTTTTTGAAGGTTTAGGATCTTTTATAGATGCTACACATATTAAGATAGAAGGGAAGGATGCCCAAGATATTGAAGCAAAGAAAATTATTATTGCAACAGGATCTAAACCTTCTAACTTACCATTTATCACTTTAGATAAAGAACGTGTTATTACGTCTACAGAAGCCTTAAAACTTAAAGAAATTCCAAAACACTTAATTATTATTGGTGGTGGAGTTATCGGTTTAGAGTTAGGACAAGTGTACCGTCGTTTAGGTGCAGAAGTTACTGTTATTGAATATATGGACAGAATTATACCAACTATGGATGCTGGTTTGTCTAAAGAATTAAATAAAGTATTTAAGAAAGCAAAATGTAAAATGATGCTTTCTCATAAAGTACAATCTGTTGAGCGTAATGGTGAAGAGGTTGTTGTTAAAGCTGAAAACAAAAAAGGTGAAGTTGTAGAATTTAAAGGTGACTATTGTTTAGTTTCAGTTGGTCGTAAACCTTACACAGCTGGTTTAAATCTTGAAGCTGCTGGCGTTAAAATGAACGATAGAGGCCAAATAGATGTCAATGATCATTTACAAACTTCTACATCTAATATTTATGCTATTGGTGATGTTATTAAAGGAGCCATGTTAGCTCATAAAGCAGAAGAAGAAGGAACATTTGTTGCTGAAACTTTAGCCGGACAAAAACCTCATATTGATTATAATTTAATTCCTGGAGTTGTTTATACATGGCCAGAAGTTGCTGCTGTTGGTAAAACAGAAGAAGAATTAAAAGCAGATAACGTTGCATACAAAGTTGGTCAGTTTCCTTTTAGAGCTTTAGGTCGTGCTAGAGCAAGTGGAGATATTGATGGTTTTGTAAAAATCTTAGCAGATAAAACGACAGACGAAGTTTTAGGTGTACATATGATTGGCGCACGTTGTGCTGATTTAATTGCAGAAGCAGTTACTGCTATGGAATTTAGAGCATCTGCAGAAGATATTTCACGTATGTCTCATGCACACCCAACATTTGCAGAGGCTGTAAAAGAAGCTGCTTTAGCTGCTACAGATGATAGAGCATTACATGTTTAAATAGTTTTTTAAATAAATTATAAAAAAGACGATCTTTTCAGATCGTCTTTTTTTGTGCTATTATTACCCCAAACCAAATTATAAGAATCAAAGTGCGTTTAATAAAATCTTTTTTAATTGGCACTATTTTTTTATTATTATAACGAACCTCTATCTCAGAAATGTCTGTATTTTTGTAAAAATCTTTTAAGAAAAGCGACTAAGAAACTACAAGCTTCTTTAGTTTAATTTAAACTTCTCAATAACAGATAATCATGAAAACCAAAGCGACTGCTTATTCCATATTAGACCTTGTATTAGTCTCTGAAGGACATACATTAAAGCAAACTTTTGGTAATACTTTAAAATTAGCACAACACGCAGAAACCTATGGGTACAAACGTTATTGGCTAGCAGAACATCATAATGCAGAAAACATAGCAAGTAACGCCACTTCTATATTGATTGGTTATGTGGCTCAAGGCACAAAAACAATTCGTGTGGGTTCCGGAGGTATTATGTTACCAAATCATTCGCCATTAATTGTAGCTGAACAGTTTGGAACTTTAGGAGTATTATACCCAAATAGAATCGATTTAGGCTTAGGAAGAGCTCCAGGAACAGACAGAGAAACAGCCGAAGCAATACGTTCTGACTTTATGCAAGCTGCACATTCGTTTCCGAATGAAGTAGAAAAAATACAAACCTATTTTTCTATAGAAAATGAAGATGCTCAAATACGAGCTACAGTTGCAGAAGGTGTAGATGTACCACTTTGCATTTTAGGATCTAGTACAGACAGTGCACATTTAGCAGCAAAAAAAGGCTTGCCTTACGCTTTTGCAAGTCATTTTGCAACGACACATTTATGGAGAGCTTTAACAACTTATCGCCAAGAATTTAAGCCTTCTAAAATATTAGAAGAACCATATGTTATGGCTGGTGTTAATATTATTATTGCAGAAACAGACGAGGAAGCACAAAGATTAGCAACCTCTTTAATAAGAATGATTGTTGGTATATTTACAGGTAGACGTGCAAAAGTACAACCACCAACAGAGATGACCGAGGATCTAAAAGATATTATGAGAAATCCACAGGTTAGTGAAATGCTTAAATATGCATTTATTGGAACTAAAGCCTCTGTGAAAAATCAGATTATATCATTTTTAGCACTTACTAAAGCGGATGAATTAATAGCTGTAGCACATATTTACGATATTGATAGTCGTATTCGATCCTATGAATTGTTTGCAGAAATAATGAATGAGCTAAATGAATAATATCAATTTATAAAGACATGTACTTTTACTAAGAAAGCTATTCTGAAACCCCAGAATAGCTTTCTTAGTAAAAGGAAAGAGATATAAAAATCTTATTTTAAGCTTAATTAGTACGATTAAAATGTAAGCCTATACCAATAAAAAATCGAACTTTATTAGTATTATTAACCCAAGAAACATCAAAATCTACAGGTCCTAAAATTGAATTGTAAGAGAATGTAGTACCCGCAGAGACTAGTATACTAGCTTCATTAGAATCAGACCAATTTCCTTTAGATAAAAAAGCTTCTTTTGCATAATCTTCAAAATTACCAAATCCAACGGAAGCAATATCTATATGAGGGGTTACATAAAATTTATGCATAGTATTTATTTGTAACCCTAAATTTACTCTCATAAATTGACTTGCATTTAACTCACTTTCGTTTAATCCAGGGAAAATGTAACTGTCATTTCTTGGATTAGAGATGTTACCACCAAGAAAGTAATTAGCACCGATACCAAATTCAGAAAGCGTAATATCATTAGCACTAACGGCATCTTCAATAATAAAAGCAGTATTAAAGCCAACGATACCTACAGTTTTAGGGGTTAGTTGAAATCTTCTTTCAAAATCTAAATTTATTTTCGTGAAATTATTGGTAGAGCCATTAATATCAGAAATGTTTTCATCTGAAAAATTAATATTTATATTATTGCTTAATGATCTATTTAAAGCTGCTTTAAAAAAACTTCCATCTGAAGCATAATAAACAGCATTTAAGGTGTTATAGACATAATGAAAATAAACCTCAAAATCATTAAAATTATACTTTTCTAGGCTAAATATATTTTCGTTAAATTCAGGATCAATTGTAGGTTTCAAAGTAATGTTTTGATATTTAACACCCATTCCTATATAGTTTTTTAAAGAATTGATGTTTCTATTGACTTGATTATCAAATTCGAAATACCGATATTTTAAATTATCTACATTTTCACCTCCAATAAATACCTTTTGCTTTAATTGTTGCCCAAAAGCTTCAGATCGCCACCACCAATCTCTATCGTGACTGAAATTTTTCTGATGTTGTAAACGAAACTTTGGCTGTTCTGCAATATCAATGGTAACAAGTGATCGAGAAGCATTTCCTATAATATTTCTTCCTGTATAATTAAGAATAAGACCAACGCCATTAGTATCATCATAATGAAGAGATCCTTTAACTTGATGCTTCGATTTTTCAAGACCGTTAATTTTTAACCTTAAACTATCTCCTTTAATTATAGGTAAAAAAGTAACTTGACTAAAAATAGTCGTTCCCATTGCTCTGTTTACACCACTAACAACTTCTTTACGTGTATATTTTTTATTCGTTTTTATATTCATTCTTGCTTTAACAAGAGCGAGATTTTCTTTACTTATTCCACCATAAGTAATATTGTTTAAAACAAATTCATCTTTTATTTCAGGTAATTCATGTGTCCTTTGCTTAAATCCCTTTAAGCGCTCTGATAAAGCAGATAAAGCAGCAATATTTTCTTTGACTGCTAATTTACCTTCTTCATATATTGGATTAATTTTAGAAAAATCTCCGGTAGTATAAGTTAAATTATTACTGTGATCGATTAAAATATCACACAGTTTACGATTTTCTGGTGTTTTAAGATTACTTCCCATCATACCAGCCTGAAAAAGTAAAGCACTAATATTATTTAGTTTTTCTTTGGTTACCATACCACTTCCTACATCACTTCCTATAATAATATCTGCTCCCCATGCTTTAGCTACATCTACAGGGAAATTGTTTAATAAGCCACCATCTACTAAAAGTGTATTATGGTATGGAACTGCAGAAAAAGCTCCGGGTATAGACATACTCGCTCTCATAGCAAAAGCCAAGGAACCTTTGTTAAATATGATTTCTTTACCATTTACAATATCGGTTGCTATGGCTCTAAATGGAATAGATAAATCATCAAAATTATTAATGTTGTAACTAGGGTAGGTGAGCGATGATATAAATTCTCTTATATTTTGATCATTGAGTAAATAAGCTCCTGGATTAATTTTTCCTTTTTTCCAATCTAAGCTTATTAAATACTTATTGTATTCACTTTTTTCTTCAACACTAACATCTTTTAAAGAAACACCTCCACCAATAAGCTCATCCCATTTAGCATTTAAAGCAATGCTTGCAATGCTATCACCAGAATATCCCATGGCATATAAACCACCAACAATACTCCCCATACTATTACCAACTATTAAATCGGGTACAATACCTAATGAATCTAAGGCTTGTAATGTAGGGATATGTGCAACACCTTTGGCGCCACCACCGCTTAAAACTAAAGCAACTTTAGGCTTTTTATTTTGAGCAAAAATTGGAGAAACTCCAATCATTAATAAAATTAATAGAAAGGGTTTTAAAAACACAATTACTTTTAGAGGTTTTAACATTGAATTATTCGTTAAATCTGATGTTTATGACAATATTATTCAAAAACTTTCATTTAAATATTGAGTGATTATCTTTTCTTATTGTTAAGAATAAAAACAAAATATATTGGTATTATTTTATTGTAAATATAGTCACAATTAAAGATAAATTTATAATATGAATGATATAAGCTTTCGCTAATAAACTGATGCATTTTTATGCATTTATAATAAGAAAAAGTAGATCATTAATATATTATATAATATTACTTTTGATTAACTTTTAGAAACTAACAAAATGAAAAGAACAACTATATTCATAATGTTTTATTTAAGTGCTATAAGCTTTAATTATGCACAAGAAGTAGCATTAAAGCAAATAGAATCTAAACATTTTAAAAATCTTTATAAAGTGAATTCTGTTTTGTATCGATCAGAACAGCCTAGTAAAAAAGGGTTTAAGGACATAGATTCAATAGGAGTGAAGACCATCTTAAACTTAAGACGCCGTTGGAATAATAAAAAGAAAGCCAAAGATTTCAATTTTAACTTAGTGCATCAACCTATTAAAACAAAAGCACTTAATAAAGACGATATTTTAAACGCCTTGCTGGTTATTCAAAATTCAGAACAACCTGTTTTAGTCCATTGCTGGCATGGCTCTGATAGAACAGGCACCATTATAGCAGCTTATAGAATGGTTGTTGAGAATTGGTCTAAGGAACTTGCTATTGAAGAATTTCAGAATGACAACTTAGGTTATCATTTTAAGATGTATCCGCATTTATTAATTCTTTTGAAAAACTTAGATGTTGAAAAATTACAAAACAGATTAAACGACGCTGTAGATGAAACAAAAAAGCCAGATGAATAGATTTCATCTGGCTTTTTATATTATAAAATAATAAGTCTCGTATTACTTAGACATAATTTGTTTTACAATAGTTCCTTCACTTGTAATAAATCGTACAAATAAGATTTTATTTTCTTTAGATTCTCTAGATAAATCAAGCTCTATAACAGAGTTCTCATCATCTTTACTAATCTTTTTATTTACACGTTTTAATATACTTCCTCTAATATCAAATACTTCTATAGTCGCATTGCTAGTGTCTAGGCTAGTGGTATATTTTACATTTACTGTACCACTAAAAGGGATTGGATATACATCCATACCTAAACTACTTCTGTAAGAAGGTCCTGCTCCTCCACAAATATCTCCAATACCATCACCATCAGTATCTGATTGGTCTGGATTGTAATAATAAAGACAATTGTCTACACAATCCGCAACACCATCTCCGTCAGTATCTGCAAAACCTTCATCAATTACGCCATCACCGTTATTATCGATACCATCACAAATTTCTTCAACTTCTGGTTCTTCACAAACATCACCAATACCGTTTCCGTCTAAATCAGCTTGATCTGGATTTGTAACTTCAGGACAGTTGTCTATACAATCTGCAACACCATCGCCATCAGTATCTGCAAAACCTTCGTCTATAAGACCGTTACCGTTATTATCGATACCATCGCAAATTTCTTCAACTTCTGGTTCTTCACAAACATCACCAATACCGTTTCCGTCTAAATCAGCTTGATCTGGATTCGCAACTTCAGGACAATTGTCTACACAATCTGCAACACCATCACCATCAGTATCTGCAAAACCTTCGTCTATAAGACCGTTACCGTTATTATCGATACCATCGCAAATTTCTTCAACTTCTGGTTCATCACAAACATCACCAATACCGTTTCCGTCTAAATCTGCTTGATCTGGATTTGCAACTTCAGGACAATTATCTATACAATCAGCCACACCATCATCATCTGTATCTGTAAAACCTTCGTCTATAACACCGTTACCGTTATTATCGATACCATCACAAATTTCTTCTGAAGGTGTTGGTGGAAAATCTATAGTCGTATCAAATAAATAAGGATGAACTTCCCCTGAGTTTTGCTCAAATACTTCAGCAATAATTTGTCCATCAATATTAAAATTACTTCGGTTATTAAAACGAGCATTTGGTGCATAAATAGTTCCATAAACTTGAGCACCACCAGTATAATTAATGGTAGAACTTACATTAGCAAAATTATATAAGATATAAGGCGCGTAACTTAATGAACTTCCAACGATATTTGGCCAGCTATGAATTGAAACAACATCTGGAGTAACACTAATATCTGTAAGATTAATGATTAATGGAGTTGTTTCTGAAGGCACTAAGTCATTGAATTTTATTTCACTAAATCCATTGAATTCTGCAACTGTTAAATTAATAACGTTAGTTGTATTTGGAATTAAATTGATCCATAACTTTCCTTGAGTAAACTCATCAGCATTCCAAGTTACATTGGTGATTTGATTTCCTAAATAATTAGAAATAGATTCAAACTGATTAAAAGCTTCATTAAAATCTATTTGAGGATTTCCTGAAATTGAAGTGATAGTTTGATTTGTAGATAATTCAATCCTAGGGTTAGTATCAAAATTACCATCAATAGGAGTAATTCTAGTATTACTAAGTACATTGTTTTGGTCTAACTCAAAAACAGCACTTGTAGATAGATCACCTATTTTAATATAATTGCTTTGTAGAATCTGTAATTTACCTGAGTTGTAATTTACTTTTCCGTTAACAACAAGAGCAGTTGCTTGTGAGTCGCCGTTATAATAATTTATACCGCCAAAAATATTTAGGGTACCGTCTAAAGTTAAATCTCCACCAACGGCCCAAGAACCTTCCGATTCTGTTTTTATAGCTATAGCATCGCCAGAGGTAAAGACATTAAAGTTATTTGCTGCTACCGTTGGATTAATTGGGGATGTTTGGGCTTCCAAATTATTGGTAACATTTGCAAATAAGGAGCCGACCGCTAAACTGAATAGTACAATTTTTGCTTTCATTATTTTTGATTTGTAGGTTAAGTCTAACAAAAATAACAATTTAAGCAACAATTATGTGTCAGTCATCGAATAAGCGGAAAAATATATAATTTATTATTGAAACTACAGCACTGAGTAGGAGACGAAATAGACCTATTTTTCCGTTATAGGATTGCTTTATCAGTTATAAAATGAACATAAAAAAAGCTCTCATAATAAAATGAGAGCTTTTTTATAAAACTTGTTTTAGTACTACATGTCTTTAGAACTAGAACCTTTGAATTTGTAAGTAATTCCAAAGTTAATACCGAATGAAGAATAAGGTACTTTTACGGCTAATTCTTTTGAATCATCTGTATTTGCATGAGACAATTCATCAACATAAGTTGTTTTTTTGTTTCTACCTTCTGGTAAATTATCTAAAGAGTAAAAACCTTCAAAAGCTACTGTACCGTCTGCTGCAACGATATTAGTATTGAACTCTTGTAATTCAGAATCTTTACGTTTTAAGCTAATTCCATAATATTCTGCTTCAGCAAAAACACTAAAATTATCATTTATAGGATATTCATAACCAATAGCAGCAACAAAACCTAAAGGAAATTGTCCATGAAAATCTTCTACATAATTAGTTTGAGAATAAGCTCCTGGATCTAAACCAAAAGCAGCAGCTTCTCCATCTGATAACGTTTGTTTTTGACTCACAACAGCTTCTGTTTTACCTCCTAATTTTACTAAAGCCCCTAAACGACCATAAATGTTATTGTTAAATTTATATACTAAAGATATCGCTGCACCAAAAGCACGAGCTCTAGCAACAGCATCTATTTCTGTTCCTGGTACATTAACTTCAGAGATTGTTTGATCTGAACCATGTAAATACCCAAGACTTAAATCAGCACCAAAAGTTTCATTAAAGAAATAAGTTCCTCTAATTTGACCATTAAAACCTTCTCCGTAACTACCGTAAGCATTTTCTGTTTGTGTAGTACTTATTGTTTCTCCTGTTTTCATTCCTGCACTACCAATAGCATAACCACCACTAGCCGAAATTTGAAATTGAGCGTAAGACACAGAGCCGATTAATAAGGCTGCACATAATAATATTAATTGTTTCATAATTATCAATTTGTTATTTTTTAGTTTATTTTTTTCAAATATTATTAAAAAAATTGACATAAAAAAAGATAATCACCAATAAATGGACTTATTATTTTTTATACCACAAATAGAACTATTATTAAATAGCCCTAAATTATTCAGTTTTATATAAAACTAAAGCAATGTATTCTTTTTTAAAAAGTCTGATTATGAGGAACAAAGCATAATTTCATACTATATAACTCATATATCGGTAGTTAACAAAAATACTTATTTTGTTTCATATTTAGTAAAAAAAAATAATAGCCTTCAAGCTATTAAATGAGTTAAATGAAGAATTTACTTGTGAAATAAGAGGAATTACTTAGATCTGATCTGTAAACTCTATTCTGAATAAATTGAATAGAATTACACCCCATTATCACTAAAGATATTATGATAATAAGATTATAAAGATTGAAAAGTTGATATGTTTCTAAACTGTATGCCTTTTTTACCTTGAATAGTAATCACTTCTTCTTTAGACGTATTATTAGAAGAACGTATAGAAACACGGATGGTATTTTCTCCTTTATTTAAAGGGATACGAGCATAGTAAATACGATTAGGAAGACTTTGCCAATTACGTGTGTCAGCACGTTCTGTTAGTGCATTAAATAGACCTAATGCAGCACCTATATCTGCGTTTTGATTTTTAACTAAAGACTCTGATATTTTTTTAGTACCTAACCTTATCGCTGCTTTTCCTATTTCGCGTAGTGTACGGTCTCTTAGGGTTTTAAAAGCTATTTCATCATAGTTTTGCGCCAATTGAAAATCAGTACGACCAATAGCATCAGAGCTAATAGTAGCTTTTGAAAAAGCTGGAGATCTTTCAACATACTTAGGAAAGGCTACATTAAAAACATTAATATCCGAAAAGTCATTTTTATTTCCATTCCCACTAGGAATAGGGATGGGCAATGTTAATCCTAATTCTTCATTGTAAATAGATACAATTCCGTTATTGCTCCCTGGCAACACAATAAAATTAAAAAATGTTTGGTCCTTATAAGGTACTAAACCATTTTCCCAAAAAAGAATAAGTTCTCCTTCATGAGTTGTTTGAGGGGCAATGTATTTTGTATTTAATAGCTTTTCGTAGCGTTCAAGTTCATTTGTAAAACCTAAAACAGCAGCAGTTCTTAATACATCTTGCTTTAA
Organism: Winogradskyella sp. HaHa_3_26; assembly: GCF_019278425.1. Lineage (NCBI taxonomy): Bacteria > Pseudomonadati > Bacteroidota > Flavobacteriia > Flavobacteriales > Flavobacteriaceae > Winogradskyella > Winogradskyella sp. HaHa_3_26. The sequence continues at coordinate 4,115,899 of NZ_CP058981.1, forward strand.
CTGATCGGGTAGAGGTGCACCAAAGAAAGAGCCTTGGTTTTCTAAATAGAGATCAACAGCATTTCTGTAAGAAATAAAGGCATTATTAATATCGCCCGAAGCTTCGTATAAAAAACCTTGAAGGTTTAAAGCAAATCCATCTGAAGTATACCGGTTCTTTTTACCTAGAGGATAGCTATCATTAATAGCTTGTAATTGTAAATTAATTCGTTTTGCTTCTACTAAGGCATCATCAAACTTATTAAGAAATATATAATTTAAGGCTTTATAATAATGAATGGCTACTTTTTCAAAATCTTCACCAGTATAAGTTTCTGCTTCCGGGTTTAAAAGTACACCCAAAGCTTTTCCTCCTAAATTAGCTTTATTATCTTCAATAATAACATCTGCTTTATTAAAAAAAGAATTACTTAATTCATAATCCTTATTTAAGTAGGCGACTTTACCTTTTTCTAAATAATATAAAAGAAGATTTCTTTTTTTGTGTAAAAATTTATTCGATTCTATAGAAGTAGAAGCTTCCTTAAAATCTCCTCGTTGAATAGCAGATTGAAATTTTTGTGCTTTGGTATTATAAGTCGCACAACTATTAAATAAGGAAAGGATTAGAAATGTATAGACACAATAAAAGATATTTTTCATTCCGTTTTCGTCCTTTTATTTTAGGGAAGCTTTGACTCTTGTTAGTTTTTAATGTATTTTTTTATCTTTTTATCTCCAATCCAAACCTTTTCATTGGTTTCAATATTAGTTAGCTCTAAATCGATTTGATAATAAGTTACTTTTTCTTTTTTGTAAGCATCAACTATAGAGTTAATGTTTCCTTGAAGCATATAATCTGCACCTGTTTCTAAACCGAATTTTTTTATAGTAGAACTCGATGCGTTGTTTTGCTGATCAGCACGTTCAGATCTTAACTCTTCTCGCATTTCTCCACCAGAAACAATTCTTGCTAATTGCTTTTTAATCAAAGCTTTTTCTATATCCTTTGTAAAGGTTTCGGCTTCAATATGTTCATGAGATTTGTTTCTTACCAAACCAACAATTAAAACGGGTTTTTCACCATCATTAGCTTGCATAAAATCGGTTAACCAATCTCCAGATAAAATTTGTTCTGTAAGTGCTTCTGCAGCCAATCTAGAATCCGTATCATTCCATCGTCCACTAATATCTATTTGTGTGTCAGACTCTACACGTGTAATTTTTCGTGCACAAGAATTAAAACTCATTGTACCTACTAAAATTAACCCTAGAATAATAATTTGTTTTCTCATCTTTCTATTATATATGTATTTTATTTTTTTGATTAAATTATCTAAATCTAAAAGATCCTCCTATGCCAAAGTTAAATAAAGACCGTGCGTAAAATCTTCTATTGCTAAGGTTGTAATACGATCTATGATAGTTACTATGAAGGTTATTATAGTAGTTTGCACCAAAGTTGCTGCTAATTCCGCTATAATATCTTGTGTTTTTAGCACGTTCAAGCCTCACTTCTTGTCTCCATAAGGGTCTTTGAGATCTGTAGTATTGTCTTAATTCTTTACGTTCTCTTTTAGCTTCCATAGGATCAATGGCTGTATAAGTATCCTGTACTGTTGTCCCTTGTTTTAACGTAAGATTATCAACGTTATTTGCTGTTGCATATTTATCTAAACTTACTTTATAATTAGGATTTTGATCTGGTACTAATTCCTCGTTAACCTGTGCAGTGCCAATAAAACTTACTAAAGAAAATAAGATGGCAGTATAAATGGTGTTTTTCATAATGTTATGGTTTTATATGTTTTATAAAACAATTATTATACCAAGGTACAAAATTACGCACTTTTATAATAAAAAAATATAGGGTTTTGTTCATTAAACTAGAAATTATAGGGTAGAGGTGATAGATAAACATACCTAATGATACTATTATTTTGAAATGATAAATCTTAAAATAGTGCACTAAGTGTATTGAAATAAAAATATATGCTCATGCTTTCAACAAAGAAGACCCCATTATAACACATATTTTAATGAATTATTTTTCATAAACAGCAAGTTAAATCGTTTGACTTTTTTATCACACTTTATTGATTCATGACCATATTGTGCTCATATTTACAACATTCAGGCAAACTTTTATAAGCATCTTCGCTTCCTTCAACCTTTTCAGTATCATAACCCGATGCGGCAATGGCATTATGAATTTCCATAGCATCTGTTTTGCTATCATCGAAAAATATATCTATTTTCTTTTTATCGACATCCCAGGTTGCGTTAGCAACACCTTCGACACTATTAGCCGCTTTTTCAATGGTACTTTTACACATACCACAGTTTCCTCTTACTCCAAAAGAAATATCTGCGGTAGCTGTTTCTTTAGAAACTTCTGTCGTTGCTGTTTCTGTTTTTTGTTTGTCTTCATTTTTACAACTTGTAAAACCTATCGATGCTATTACTATTAGACTTAAAATTACTTTATTCATTCTTTTAAAATTTAATTATTATGATTTGGTTTTTAATTATTCTATGACTTGTTTTACTTCTCCGCAGGTTAACATGGCGCCTCCAAAATAGGGATTCACTACTTTTTCTTCTTTACTTAACCAATAAGCCCCTTTGTTATTATCAGACATTGGGCAGTATAAATGATATACTTTTTCATGGACACCAAACACTTCTAACGCGGTGGCCATATTTGATGATAAATGCTTAAAATAGGTTCTTTGAACTTTAATATCGTCTGTATTTGAAATCAAATTAGTAGTTGTTTTTAGTTCCTTTTCTAATGGCATCCAATGCTGATGTGCATTTTCACTCTTTAATAACTTCATATCCACTTTCCCTAAATTAGCTATTAATTGTTTAGATTGTGTTTTAAGTTTCTGAGTATTATCTGTTGCCAAAGCATTTTTCAATTCAATATAGCTATTAAAAACGGTATTTAATTGATTTTGAAACTCTTTAGAAACTTCTATTCGCTCATTTTTATTTAACGTTTTTTTAAAATCAGTCGTATTTGTTTCCATACCTAAATGTCCTTCATGCCCCGTCATTACTTTGCCTCCTTTTTTATTCATCATCGATTTTTTGCCTTGTAATTGCGCAGCCGCATCTACAGTAAAGGTTCCGTTGGTTACAATTTCATCTCCATTATTTAGACCTTCTAAAACCTGATAATTATCTCCAAATTGGTTTCCTAATGTTATGTCTTGCATTTGAAAAACAGGTTCATTTGGATTTGTTTTTATGTACACTACAGAGCGTTTTCCCGTCCATAAAATTGCAGAAGCAGGTATGGATAAAACTTGCTTTTTAATTGAAGGATCAACGCCGTTAATTTTACCTTCTACAAACATGCCTGGTTTAAAAAGTTCGTTTTTATTATTCAATACGACTCTTAATTTTACCGTTCTTGTTTTGGTATTTAAAATAGGATCAATAAAATCGACCTTTCCTTTGAATGTTTTATCTGGATAGGCATTTGTATTGATTATGATATCTTGTCCTTTTTTAAATTGGCTAATTTGATTTTCATAGACATCAAAATTTGCCCAAACCGTATTTAGATTTGAAACCTTAAAAATTGGTTTTCCATCCATGATATGCGACCCTTCATTGATAGCAATTTCGGTAACCACACCAGATACATGGGAGTAAATTGTGAAACTCGTTTTCACTTGTCCGGTTTGTTCCACTTCCTCTAATTGCTTACCATGGATCATCCAATTCTTAAACTTGTTTTTAACTGCATTATACAATTGAGGTTGTGATGTTTTTAATTTATAGGCTGTAATTAATTCTTGCTGTGCTGCAATTAAAGCTGGTGAATATATTTGCGCAATCGCTTGTCCTTTGTTAACACGTTCTCCTAAGGAATTCACATATAGTTTTTCAACTCTTCCATCAAAATGGGCAGGCATAGTGGCTGTTTCATTTTCGTTTTCGGTAATTTTTCCTGATAAAATAACACCAGAATCTTCATTCGAAACACTTTTACCTACAACGGATGTTTGAATATTTGCCAAAGCCATCGCGTTTTCAGATAACTTAAATTGATCTACCAATAATCCTTCTGCACTGCTTGCAGCAGGAATTAAATCCATACCGCAAATAGGGCAGGGGCCAGCCTCTGGTTGCATAATTTGTGGATGCATAGAACAGGTCCACATTTGACTTGTACCTTCAACAGCTTCATGATGATGTGCTGCTTGAGTCTTTGATGTCCCACCAAAAAGCATCCAACCTAAAAGTAAACCAATAGCTAAAATGGCTATGTAAATGCTATATTTCTTCATTATTTATATTTTAATTCTTCTTAATCGTAAGGCATTCGAAATCACAGACACCGAACTAAAACTCATGGCTAAAGCTGCAATCATTGGAGATAATAAAATACCGAAAATTGGGAATAAAACACCGGCAGCAATAGGAATTCCTATGGTATTATAAATCAAGGCAAAAAATAAGTTTTGTTTGATGTTTTTCATAACCGCTTCACTTAAATGTTGTGCTTTTACAATACCGTGTAAATCGCCTTTAACTAAAGTAATCATGGCACTTTCAATAGCGACATCTGTTCCTGTTCCCATAGCGATACCAACATCACTTTTTGCCAATGCTGGGGCATCGTTAATGCCATCTCCGGCCATCGCAACTACTTTTCCTTGTTGTTGTAATTTGGTCACTTCTTCTAGTTTATTTTCGGGTAACATACTTGCTTTAAAATCGGCAAGATTCAATTCTGTTGCAACAGCTTGTGCTGTATCATAATTATCACCAGTAAGCATGATTACCGCAATGCCTTTATCTTGAAGCGCTTTAATTGCTTTTGCACTCGTTGTTTTAATTTTATCACCAATAACCACATAACCAACAACTTTTTTATCTACTGATAAATAAGAAACCGTTTTACCTTGTTTTTGATAGGCTTTAACTTCTTCTTCCATTTTAGAAGTGATTTCTGCATGGACATAAGCCATCATTTTAGGGTTTCCTAAGGCAACTTTTTTACTGTTTATAGTCGCTTCAACACCTTTTCCTGTAATGGCACTAAATTCTTCCGATTTTAAAATAGTTACATTTTGGGCTTTCCCATATTTTACAGTAGCTTCAGCTAAAGGATGCTCACTATTAGAATTTAAAGACACAATATATTGCAGCACTTCTTTATCACTTAAAATTGTATTGAAAGCAGTTGCTTTTTCTACCGTAGGTTTTCCTTCGGTAATAGTTCCTGTTTTATCAATAATTAAGGTGTCTACTTTTGCCATTCTTTCTAGTGCTTCGGCATTTTTAACCAATACACCATTTTGTGCGCCTTTACCAACACCAACCATTATAGACATTGGCGTTGCTAAACCCAATGCACAAGGACAGGCAATAATTAATACCGCAATGGCATTTACAAAGGCATACACATAAACAGGGTTTGGTCCCCAAATGGCCCAAACTCCAAAAGTGATTACTGAAATAAAAACCACAACTGGTACAAAATAACCAGAGACTTTATCGGCTAAATTCTGAATGGGTGCACGACTTCTACTCGCATCATTTACCATTTTAATAATTTGAGAGAGTAGGGTATCGCTACCAATTTTCTCTGCTTTCATTAAAAAAACTTGATTTCCATTAATGGTTCCGCCACTTACTTTATCGCCTACTGAGCGATCTACAGGAATCGGTTCTCCAGAAATCATAGATTCGTCGATAGTGGTGTTTCCTTCAGTTATTATTCCATCTACAGGAATTTTATCTCCTGGTTTTACTTTTAGAATATCGTGTAACTCTATTTTATCAATACTGACCGCTACATCTTCTCCATTTACTATTTTTATCGCCTTATTAGGTGCTAGTTTTAGCAATTCTTTTACTGCTGAATTTGTTTTGCTATGCGCACGCGCTTCTAATAATTGACCTAAAAGCACCAATGTTAAAATCACCGTTGCTGCTTCAAAATAAACATGTACAGCACCTGATTCTGTTTTAAATTGCGCAGGAAAAACATCAGGGAAAAACATGCCGAATACCGAAAATAGCCAAGATATCCCAGCACCAATTCCGATAAGGGTAAACATATTTAGGTTCCAAGTTTTGATACTTCTGTAAGCGCGTTCAAAAAACATCCAAGTGGCATAAAACACTACTGGAATAGAGAGTGCAAACTGAATCCAGTTCCATTGTTTTTGTTCTAATATGGTATACAATGGATTATTAGGGATCATTTCACTCATCGCAATTAAAAATATGGGCAATGTAAATGCGACTGCTATCCAGAACTTTTTTAGTAACTTATTATAGGTTTTCTCTTCAGCAGAAAGATCTGGTTTCATAGGTATTAAATCCATACCACAAATAGGGCAGTCCCCAGGTTCGTCTTTAATAACCTCAGGATGCATGGGGCAAGTGTATTGTTCTGCAGTATTAATGGCTAAGTTTTGCTCTTCCACTAAATCCATTCCACAAACGGCACAATCGCCTGGTTTGTCATAGGTATTATCACCTTCACAATGCATGGGACAATAAAATACACCGGTTCCTTTTCCTTTTGGAAGCTCTTTTTTTACTTCTTTAATATGGTGATGTTCTCCTAATTTATGAATACTATATCGGTCACCATCCTTTTTTAACGCGTCTTGAAATTTTTCAATAGAAAGATGAGATTCCATTTCTATAGTCGCTTCTGCTTTTTCTAAATCTACGGTTGCTTTTATAACACCATTGACTTTAGAAAGGATGTCTTCAACATGACCGCGACAGCCATTACAAGTCATTCCGTGTATGTGATAGCTGTGTTTCATTCCGGTTTCTTCGGAAGTGGAAACTTTCTTCTCGATATGTTTATGATCGCCTAATTTATGAATGCTATATCTGTCACCATCGTTTTTTAACGCGTTTTGGAAGGTTTCTAAAGAAATATGAGATTCCATTTCTATAGTCGCTTCTGCTTTGTCTAAATCTACGGTTGCTTTTACAACACCGTTGATTTTAGAAAGTGTTTCTTCAACATGACCGCGGCAACCGTTACAAGTCATTCCGTGTATGTGATATGTATGTTTCATTTTATGTGTTCTTTATAATTTAGCAACAAATGTATTGCTGTTTTAAAGCATAAGTTTTTCTAATTCTGGTTATATTTTATACAATTTGGTCTAACTCTTTCCGATCCCAATTTTGTATTTTTTTATATTCAGACATCGACATTCCTGTTACTGATTTAAATTGTTTTGCTAAATGACTACTCGTATTATAATTGAGGTTGTATGCGATTTCAGAAAAGTTTAATTGATTCAATTGAATGTATTCTTTGACTTTTTCAATCTTTAAATTGATGATATATTTCTCAAGTGTGATGCCTTCTGATTTGCTAAAAAGCTTGCTTATAGCCGAATCATTCTTGCCAATTTCTTTTGTGATTTTTGAAATAATATGGTCGACATTATTTTCTGAAATACACTGAATAACCACTAGTTTAACTTTTTCTATCAAAACTTTAGATTCCTCTTCAATCAATTCGAAGCCTAAATCTTTAAGTCCCGTTTTAATCGCATCATAGTTGTTTTTCAACTCTTGTTTTACAACCACTTTTCCTAATTCGATGGATTCAATATCAAAATTATATCGTTTTAAAAGGTCTACAATTGTTGATTTACACCTTGCACAAACCATATTTTTTATAAGTAATGTATGTCCCATTTTTACTGAATTAAGTAGTTAATATTTGTGGTTTGAATATAATAATTATAGATGGATTCAATCTGGTTCATTTGAAATTTTAATTGCAATTCCTGAATATCTAAAACGTCATTAAAATCAATCGTTCCGGTTTCATAGCTTCTAATTAAAATGTCTTCTGCGGCCTTAGCTTGTTGTAAGTTTTTAACTTGTGTATTATAACTAATTCTTGCCGAAATTCTATCGTTTATTGCTTTGTCTAAAAAGGTTTCTAAAGTGTTTAAACGTTCTTTTTTTTGCGCTTCAATTTCTTGTTGTTGTAATTCGTTTTGCTTCGTTTTCGATTTATATTTCTTATTAAAAAGCGGAATGGATAACGACACCGTTGGCATCAAAATATCTTTTCCTTTTTCACTAAAAGTGATGTCAGGTCCTGCATTAATATTGATGTAATCGAATCCGAAACCAAAGGAAGGCTGACTTTCTTTTTGATTCATTAATTCGGATTGTGCTACGGATTGAAACAGTTTATCGTATTTTAATAATTCAGGGTGTAAGTCTAAATTATTAGTGTTGATGTCAAAATCTTTAGAAGACATTAACAAAGCATCTACAACATCAATTTTAATCGTATTTTCTCTATTTAAAAGCTTATTAAAAGCAGTTTGTTCTGCTAAATACTGTTGTTCTAAAACCAATTTGAGTTGTTCTAATTCATTCTGACGCATTTGTAATTTTAAAACATCTACTGCGGAGGCTTTACCGACTTCAATCGATGTTAATGCTAAGGCTTCATAGGTTTTAAGGAGTTTGCTGTTTTCAACTAAAATAGCTTGTTTGGCTTTGTTTACATATAATTTATAGTATGATTGTGATACGGAAACCATCAGTTTTCGTTTGGCGATTACAATGTCTTCGTACTTGGTATCTGCCAAAGCACTCGCATAATTTTCACGAGAAGTAATGGTTCCAAACCAAGGTAGCATTTGTTTTGCAGATACTTTAAAACGTTGCGTTCCTGTTCGTGTTTCTGGCTCTAATACAAAATACCCAGCACTAAATTCGGTGTTTGGTAAGGTGTTGACTTCATTTATTTTTTCTGAAGCAATGCTATATTGCAACTCGAATTTTTGAATTTCAGGATTGTTTTTTAAAGCGATATTAATGTAGGTTTCTAGTTCTTGACCATTTACAGAGTGAATAATGAAAAGTGAAAAACTAACAATAATGAAATACAGTACTTTTTTTATAGAATTCGTCATTACAATCTAGATTTTGATGTTTTTATGGAACTCACCAACATAGCTACCAATTCTTTATTTAATTGATAATGATTTTCATGTTGTTGTTTATCAATATAATTGGTGTCTTTTAATAAATCTATCCAATACAAAGTTTCATTCGCTTCTTTAAGAGAGATACTCATTTTATGAATAAAATCGGCTTTACTCTGTGCAAATTCCGCTTCACGAATTAATGCACCAACAGCAGTACCACTTCTTAAAAGTTGCTTACTTAACACATATTCCTTTTTTTCTGTAACTAATAATTGAGATAATTTCACAATTAAAATAGCAAAGGCATAACTTTTATCTTTTAAAATACTTTTAGCCATAATTTTAGTTTTTACTATTAATTTTTCACTTTAAACTTTTCATTATTAGTTTTTCACTTTTAACTTCATTTCCTCTCTCCAACTATATAACACCGGAACGATAAAGTAGGAGGTAATGTCAATTACCATACCTCCAAAAATCGGTATTGCCATCGGAATCATAATATCACTTCCTTTTCCTGTGGATGTTAAAACGGGTAATAATGCCAAAATAGTAGTTACCGTTGTCATTAAACACGGACGAATACGTTTCTTAGCAGCCTCTAAAGCAGCAACTCTAATGCTCATTTTATCTGATGGTTTTTCACGATCAAAAGTTTGCGTTAAATAGGTTGCCATGACAACGCCATCGTCTGTTGCAATACCAAATAAGGCAATAAACCCCACCCAAACGGCCACACTTAAATTGATGGTTTTCATATTGAAAAGATCTCGCATATTCTCGCCAAAGACACTAAAATTGAAAAACCAATCTTGTCCGTACAACCAAATCATAATAAAACCACCGGCAAATGCAACCGCAATTCCGGTAAATACCATTAAAGAAGTGGTTACCGATTTAAACTGAAAATACAGTATCAAGAAAATAATAGCTAATGCTAAAGGAACTACAACTGCTAGTGTTTTTTCTGCTCGCAATTGGTTCTCATAAGTACCCGTGAATTTATAACTGATGCCTTTAGGAACCGTTAATGCTCCGGAATCTATTTTTTGTTGAAACAAAGCTTGCGCATTTTCTACCACATCTACTTCTGCAAAACCATCTATTTTATCAAACAAAACATAACCTACTAAAAAAGTATCTTCACTTTTAATCACTTGCGGACCTTGTTCATATTTAATCGTCGCTAACTCGCTTAAAGGAACAGGATTTCCCTCTTCTACAGGAATATAAATATCTTTAATGTCTTCTGGATTGCCACGTAATTCTCTTGGGTAACGTACGCGAACGCCGTAACGTTCTCGGCCTTCAACCGTTTGGGTTAAATCCATACCACCAATAGCAACTTTTAGCACACTTTGTACATCCTCTATAGAAATGCCATAACGTGCTATTTTTTCTCTATCAATGTCTATTAATAAATAAGGTTTCCCAACAATTCTATCCGCAAAAACAGCTTCTACTTTAACACCTTCCGCTTGTTTTAAAAAGCGTTCTAACTCTAAACCAAAAGCTTCAATTTGTTTTAAATCTTGTCCTTTTACTTTTATTCCCATAGGCGCTCGCATACCAGTTTGTAACATGATCAATCGTGTTTCTATGGGCTGTAATTTCGGAGCAGAAGTAACACCTGGTAACTTGGTAACTTTAATAATTTCTTTCCAGATATCATCTGGACTTTTAATTTCTGGTCGCCAGTTTCTGTAATATTCACCGTTGTTATCTTCGATAAGTTGTTCTTTTGCATTAAGAGATTGCCACGCTTCACTTTGTTCTGCTCGCAATGACATTCCGTTTTTCAACTCAAACAAACCATCAGTATTTACTCTATAACGTTGTCTTTTTCCTTCGGAATTACGCATGTATTCCGGTTTATACTGAATCATGTTTTCGTACATCGATAAAGGCGCAGGATCTAAAGGCGATTCTGTTCTACCCGCTTTTCCAACCACTGTTTCAATTTCTGGAATGGTCGCAACCGCCATATCCAATTGCTGCAACACACGTTTGTTTTCTTCAACTCCAGCATGCGGAAGAGAAGTAGGCATGAGTAGAAAAGAACCTTCATTTAAAGAAGGCATAAACTCTTTTCCTGTGTTGTTCATAATGTATATTCCAGAAATAAGAACCATTATCGGAATCATTAAAAACAACATTTTGTTCGCTAAAGCCCATTGTAATATTCGGCCGTAATATTTTCTGAAAACAGAGAATATTCCTAAAATTCCGAAGCAAATAATAGACACAAAAATAAGGTTGATAAAGATGCTGCGATTAAAACCTAAAGGTCTCCAATATTCTGCCAATAGAAATACAATGGCAATTGATGAGATAATGATATTTACAAAGTTTTTAGAAAGCGAAAAATGAAAAGTGAAAAATGAAAAGTTAATTTCAGTTTTATTAAAATACAAACTCCATAAAGACAAAATTCCGAAGGTGATTAAAATAGTTCCTAACCAAAATCCGCTGATCACAATTACAATTCCTGCAAGAACTAAAGCAGCACTTACAATGTATTTAAACGCGTTTTTTAGGGTTGTTTTACGGAATAAAAAAGCTGCTAAAGGCGGAATGATAAACAAAGCAATCACTAAAGAAGCTGATAATGCCATCGTTTTTGTAAACGCTAAAGGTCTAAACAATTTACCTTCTGCACCAATCATTGTGAATACAGGCACAAAACTGATAATAGTAGTTAAAACCGCTGTTAAAATAGCGCCAGAAACTTCTGCAGTAGCATTGTAAATAACTTCGTTTGTGGATAATTTCTTGTTCTGAGATTCCTCGTCGCTCGTGCCTCGTTCTGTCGGAATGACATTATCGTATTCATTTTCACTTTCCACTTTTACCTTTTCACTCTTCACTTTCCACTTTTCACTTTCCTCGTCGAGATGGCGAATCATGTTTTCGGCGAGTATGACGCCAACATCAACCATGGTTCCAATAGCGATGGCAATACCAGATAATGCCACTATATTGGCATCCACATTAAAGAGTTTCATGGTAACAAACACCATTAAAATAGCCACAGGCAACAAGCCAGAAATTAAAAGAGAAGCTCTTAAATTAAAGACCATTACAATAATCACCAAAATGGTAATTAAAATTTCTAAGGTTAAAGCTTCACTAAGCGTGTCTAAGGTTTCTACAATCAGTTCAGAACGATCATAAAAAGGAACGATTGTTAATTGCGATGTACGTCCGTCTGCTAAAACCTTAGAAGGTAAACCATCTTTTAATTCTTCTATTTGGGCTTTTACATTCGTAATCACTTCCATTGGGTTTGCGCCATATCTTGCTACGACAACACCACCAACAACTTCTGCGCCTTCTTTGTCTAATATCCCGCGTCTAGCGGCAGGTCCTAAAGAAACTTTAGCAATGTCTTTAATTTTAATAGCCGTAAAATCTTTAGAAGTGACGACTGCATTTTCTATATCTTCAATTGATTTTACATAACCTAAACCACGAACTAAATATTCAACTTTATTAATTTCTAATGTCTGTGCACCAATATCTGTATTACTATCCTTAACCGCTTTTACAACTTGGTTTAACCCAATATTGTATTGGCGCATCAATTCTGGATTCACATCAATTTGATATTCTTGTACATACCCACCAATAGAAGCCACTTCAGAAACCCCACTAGCAGAAGACAAACCATATTTTACATAATAATCTTGTATGCTGCGTAATTCTTGTAAATCCCAACCACCAGTTACGTTTCCGTCTTTATCTCTACCTTCTAAAGTGTACCAATAAATCTGTCCTAAACCTGTGGCATCTGGCCCTAAAGCAGGATTTATTCCTTCTGGTAATAAATTACTCGGTAAGGAGTTTAGTTTTTCTAAAATTCTGCTTCTGCTCCAATAAAACTCGATGTCTTCTTCAAAAATGATGTAAATACTAGAGAAGCCAAACATCGATGAACTACGAATGGTTTTAACTCCTGGAATTCCTAATAGGGAAGTGGTGAGCGGATAGGTGATTTGATCTTCTATATCTTGTGGAGAACGACCATCCCACTTTGTGAATACAATTTGTTGATTTTCGCCAATATCTGGGATCGCATCTACAGCTACGGGATTGCTTGGTAAAAAGCCAGTATCCCAATTAAAAGGAGCGTTTACAGTTCCCCATCCAATAAAAAGGACCAATAATAAAACTGATACGATTTTATGTTCTATTAAATATTTAATAATCTTATTTAGCATGACGCTTGATATTTAAAACAATTAGAAAGTAGTGTTAGAAAAACACCGAATACAGCGACATCATCCTAATGAAATACATCACAGGATAATACAGTCTATTGTTTAAAAAATCAGATTAAATAAGTCTCGTCTAGCTTAAAGAGTTGCTTTCGGACCAATGGCGGTTTATAAGTCTTGTAAGAAGGTGTTTTTTCTTCAAGATCTTCAATAATATTAATGTAAGTGTAAACAAATGAAGCAATAAAAAGCTGTTGTTCTAAAGTCACCTTTTCCAAAGACAGTTGCAGTTCATCTTGACCATCAACGACAGACTGTTCATTTTTACAACAATCTTTTTTTGTAATGGCACAACCTTCAGCTAAAGGTTTTTCCATTTTCATGCCACAACCTTTTGCTTTATGGAATAATACTGTCTCTACTAAAGTATCTCCACAATAATGCATGTTCAAAGTAAACGACATCGTAGAGCATAACACTACAAAAGCCATTGCAAAAGACATTATTTTATGGAAAGCTTGTTTCATACGTACTGCAAAGATAACAATTCAAAAAATCTTTTTAATAATTTATTGTTAATTTACGGATGGTAATTGTAATGTGGGATAATGTAAAAACGACATTTAATAAACGGACTTCTAATAATTTAAGTTTGGTTTTTATAATGTATTCTTCTGAACTTAAAATTCACATTCTAATTCCTATTTTTGTAAAAACACAACGGATCTCTAATGTTTAAATTCATTCAAAAACACTCCATTTTATCCTTTTCAATAGCCATTATTTTCACCTGCACTGTATTGGTATTTTTTGCTACTGAAGCAAGTTACAACGCCATAGATATTGCATCCTTATGGGTACGGAATTATTTTGGATATTTCTACCTCTACTTAGGTTTTGCTTGTGTTTTAGCTTTGTTAGCAATAGCCTGCTCGCGTTACTGAAACCTAAAATTAGGTCAACCTACAGCCCAACCTGAATATTCGCTTTGGGCATGGACGGCCATGTTATACAGTGCGGGCATGGGGTCTGGTATTTTATTGCGAGCCGTACAAGAGCCTGTTTATATGCAACAAAACTCACCATACAGTTCTAATTTACCCGCAGATACGTTAGCACTAGAGTTTACGTTTTACCAATGGGGATTAACTGCGTGGGCCTTTTATGGTCTTTTTGCCTTAATTATTGGTTACGGCTTGTATATTAAAAAAAGAAAAGTAAGCATCAGTGCCACAATAGAAGATCATGTTAAAAGTAATACTGTTAAATATACCGTCGATGTCATCACTATTATAACAACCGTTTTTGGCCTAATTGCCGCCATAGGCTTGGGAACAACGCAAATAAAAGGAGGTATTAATCATATAACTGATGCCAACTTTGGCTTAACAACAACTATTTTACTTTGTGTACTTATTTCTGCTGTGGCTTGTTATTCTGCTTGGCAAGGGGTTAACAAAGGGATTCAAATATTTTCTAAATTAAATATTATAGTCACGCTTGCCATCCTCATATTTATTTTTGCTACCAGCGATATGAGCGCTATCTTAACGTCTTTTGCTACTGCTACTTTTTATTACATCATAGATTTTACCCCTATGAGTTTGGCGATCGGCGATTATAATCCCGGAACAGAGTTTTTAACAAGTTGGACGTTCTATTATTGGGCATTCTGGTTATCTTGGGCACCTTTTACAGGCATTTTTATTGCTCGCATTTCTAAAGGACGCACCATACGGCAGTTGCTATTAGGGGTTTTAATTATCCCTTGTTTAGGCACCTTTTTCTGGTTTTCTGTTTTTGGGACTGCTGCTTTTAATTTAATTGAAGGATGGGGAGCCTATAACAATGAATTCGGTAACGTATTTTCTTCCATATTTGTCTTTTTTGAACACTACCCGTATGCAACCTTTTTAAACATAACATCGGTTTTCTTATTAATCAGTTTTTTAATCACCTCAGTAGATTCTGCCGTATTTGTATTAAGTATGTTTACGGATAAGGGAGCTAAAAACCCGAGTAAAACACATCGTATCATTTGGTCTATTTTCATTTTGTTAGCTACCATAGCTTTAGTCTTATTAGGAAATGTAAAAGCTAATATTAATGTTTTAGAAGCTGTACAGCGCCTCTTAATTATAACCTCATTACCTTTTGCCTTTTTTATCATTATTATGTTTGCCTTTTTTATTAAAGATCTTAGGACACATAACGTTCAAGAAAGAAAATAACACCTCTTTTCTGTTAGGTTTTGACTTTTTATGCGATTAACAGACCAACTATTTGGAGGGTATTAACATGGATCTATTGCATCAAACCGATTTATTTTCTACTGATGAAATTCGTAAAACAACATTTGATTTACCAGGTGCTGATGTAACGTTATTTGAAAACTTTTTCACTAAAGCAGAAAGCAATGCGCTATATACAGCTCTCTTAAACCACACCGCTTGGGAGCAAGATGCCATGACCATTTATGGCAAACAAGTAAATTTACCAAGACTTACGGCATGGTATGGCGATACGGATTTAGAAGTCGCTTATGTTGGAAAAAAAGCAAAGCTACGTCCTTGGACTGCGGAGTTAATAAAAATTAAGGAACGCATAGAGCAGGAGGTCGATGTTAAATTTACACGCTGCTTACTTAATTACTACAGAGACGGAAAGGATAGTGTCGATTGGCATCAAGATTATGAAGAAAGTCAACGGAAAAATACCGTTATTGGTTCGGTGACTTTTGGAGCCACAAGACCGTTTCAATTAAAACACGCCACACGTCATGATTTAAAACGGATTTCTATTCCGTTAGCGCATGGAAGCCTACTACTTATGCAAGGTGCAACGCAAGATAATTGGAAACACAAAATACCAAAAACCTCAAAACAAATTCAGCCTAGAATTAATCTCACTTTTAGATGGATAAAGTAAATTTATAATTGTAATAATAAAGATTCACATGATTTTAAATCATATACATAAGGATGACTTCACTTAAATTAAGAGAATTTCATACTTAAAAAAGCATCAAAACCTTCTCTTGTACTTAAAGAAAGAAGAAGGATACCTCTAAATTTGTATCACATTAATCAACCACTTTATAAAACCATATAATATGACAGTACCAAACATCGCTAAAGCAGACATCTTAAACGCTTTTAATTTCAGACTTGCGACTAATTTCAAATCAATTATAGCAGCATTAGGCATAGCAACATTGTTTGTTAGCCATACTGCAAATGCACAAATAACAACTAAAGATTCTATAGCAACCTCAAAAGTGCAACATTTCAATTTTGATGACATGGAATCTGAAACAATTGGAGAAGGAATCAAACGTAAATGGTTTCATGGCGAAAAAGGACAAATGACCATTTTTAATTTAGAAAAAGGAGCTCATATTCCTTGGCACCAGCACCCAAACGAACAGATTACATACATTATGTCTGGAAAAGTTAAAATCAAAACAATGATTGATGGTATAGAAACGTTTGTCGAAGTTAAAGCAGGAGAAGTCATTGTGTTTCCAGAAAATGTACCACACGAGTTTTGGGCTTTAGAAGAAACCGTAGATTTAGATGTGCATGTTCCTGTACGTGAAGATTGGTTAAGTAAAGAGTTACCTGAGTATTTAAAAAAAAGCAAGTAAAAAAATGAATTGAGCCTTCGCTTTATAACCTCAATAGTGTGTTAGATTAATTATTCTTCTTCCATTTGAGAGGCTATAAAGGGACGTCTTGGTGCTAAAAAATAGCCTGTTAAACTCGCAAATAATATAGGGATAAGGTGTCCAAATCCTGTTAAAGTAGCTAATAAAATAGTGGTACTCATTGGGGTACGTGTAACACAAGCATTAATTGCAGCCATACAACTTACTATGGCCAAAGTAACATTGACCGAAGGAAATAGGTGATTTATAATTAAACCTAAAACAGAACCTACAAAAAATAAGGGAATAATAAATCCACCGCGCCAGCCTGATGTCACTGTTATTGAAATGGCAACAATCTTAAAGAACAAAATAGAAAATAATAAGGTCAAAGAAAACTCTCCCTTAAGTAAAGTATTAATTTCATGATGCCCAAAGTACCTCGTTATTGGAAAATAAAAGGCTATAACGCCTAGTAAAACCCCACCTATAAGTGTTTTAATGTAAATAGGAATAGGACGTTTCTCAAAAAGTGTTTTAAAAAACTTAGTGCAAAAAATAAAGGCCCATCCAAAAGCAGCGCCTACACTACCAAAAAGAACAGCATAACCAAAATCAAAAAGGCCCGAATATTCATAGGCAGACAAATCCCATATGGGCCCAAGTCCTAAATGAACAATTAAAGCAAAGACCAAATAACTAAAACAACTGGCAACAAATGCAGGCATAATAGCCTTATAATATTCTACAGCGTGCTTATGATGAAGTATTTCTAAAGAAAATAAACTCCCCCCTAAAGGCGCGCCAAATAATGCCGTAAAACCTGAGGCCATACCAGCAATACTTAAAGATCGTAAAGCCTCTCCTTTAAGTCGAAACAGTTTTCCTATCCACGTACCTGTAGAACCTGTAACTTGTATTAGTGGGGCTTCTGGACCTAAACTACCTCCGGAAGCAATACATAGTAACGATGATAGTACCATCGACGGATTATTCTTGGGATCTAATTTTCCTTTATTAAATTTAATATTGTTGACGATTAAATGTATTTCTCCTGGATCTCCAATAAAGTGAATGATTAAACCAGCCATAAGGCCACAAGTGGCCATTAAGGGAATGACCTGCCAACCCGTAAAAAAAGTTAATTGATGGGTTAAAAATTCAATTCCAATCCAATATACTCCTGCTATAACACCTCCTAATAAGCCCGTTAAAGCCCATAATAAAAACGTTCTACTAAAAACAAAAGGATTAAAACGGACTGGTTGGTCTAAAATATTTAAATAAGTGACTAATTTTCTACGTTGTTTTAACTTCATTTTCCCATCTTGCTTTAATAACAATAGTTCTAAATTACAGCTCTATTTAAAATAGCGTTTCGTCTATTAATCTATCGATAGGTTAGAGCTACTATTTTAAAAAATTAGTGCTATTTTTTAGATCGGCAAAACTAGTTTATTCTATAGTGTTAGAGTAGCGATTCAAACTATTTAACTCTTTTTTCAGTAAATATGACATACGCTCTAAAACAAAGAAATTGTTTACAAAACAAAGCGTTTAAACGAGTACACGCATAAAACGTCCAATAGTACTTCCAAAATTCCCAAAACCAACTAATATCATTTTTTGTGATTTAGCGATGTGATCCATGGGCGTAAAAGAGAGTCTAAAACGAATTATAATCCACAACGAAAAGATGATTATATTTTTAAGGCGAAGAAAGAATTAGAACAACAAGAAAGATTCTTAAACGAAGATTTTAAACGTGGTATTGTAGACTTTGATAACCATTGGGATAGTGAACACATTAGAAAGATCTTAGAGAACACTAATACCTAAGAATAGGACAGACACCAGAGTAGGGATTACATCAAAAAACAGATCACTTATATATCGTTGTGATCTAAATCACATAAATTAAGACGACATATCGGTTGCCACAAGACTCTCTAAAGCATAAAACAAACGGTTCTTAGCATTGTCTTGAGACCCAAATACAGAACGAAACAATTCACCTTTCTCAGAAATCAAAACCCATTGTGGTGTGCCTTCAGACGCCAACTGATCATAAACTTGGTGATTAGGATCAATATAAATAGGAAACGGAAGCTCACCACTTGTAAAAATGGCTTTAATATTAGCTTTATTTCCTTTTCTACCTACAAAATCCGCATGAATCCCAACCACCTGTATACTAGGAAAATCCTGCTGAAACTCATAAGCCAAAGGAATCGCGCGGCCCGTACAACCTAAGCAATCATTGTTATAGATAATAAGTAATAACGTCTTGTTACTATAGAGTTGCATTAAATCTACTGCAACACCATCTAAATCTAAAACGGTAATGGAGGGTATAAGAGGATTCATAATTAGAGTAATAGCGTCGTGATGGTTAATTTTAATACAAATCTAAATATTAAATACTAATTAAATAATTTTTTTGAAATACCGTATCATAAACCTCTTTGCTAAACATATAAAGTTGCGCCGGTTTTTTAGAAACACCAACTTGTTTTTCATCTAGTGCAATAATGTATTTTTTGTTAATTAGCTTTCGTCTAAAATTTCTATTATCGATTTCTATGCCTAAAATAGATTGATATAAATCTTGCACCTCATTAATCGTAAACTTATAAGGAAGTAGTTTAAAGATAATGGGTTCAGATAAGCATTTCACTTTCAAATCCTCGTATGCTTCTACTATTATTTGTTTATGATCAAACCCTAACTCTGGTAAAGCGTTTACAGGAAACCACTGTGCTTTGTTTTTATTGTTTTTTAAATCTACATCCTCAGTTTTTAGTAAAAAATAATAAGCTATCGTAGTGGTTCTTTTATGAAATTCTGCATTTTTTATCCAAATAAGATCTTTCGGATTCATTAATCGATCTGGATCACCAAAGGCTTTAAATTGTTTTTTGTATTGCCCTGTTAAACCGGTTAACTCTTTTAAGACTCTTGTCGCTGTTTCATCTAAGGTCTCTGTTTTATAAACATGATACCCTGTTAGTACATAATCGTCAACCAATATGTCTTTAGTTGTTTCAGATTCTAAATAGCGTTTTATTAATAAAACATTTAAAGATTTAGTACTTGTGTCATATCCAAAAACAACACAATCTACAGATATATTTAATATTTTTTCGGGCTCCATAACTTCATTCTATGACAAAAATAAGGCTTTGTTTTGTTTGTAACCAATATATTAAAAAAAATATTAAACGTCATATACGGTTTAATAATTGAAGATTAAGGCATGGTTTAAAAAAGACTTAAAGTATCAATATAGCACACATAATAAATAATATAACACACATTTTATTTAAAATAGTTGGATTGTATTGTTTTTTTATAATACATTTGAATAGCAAACGTATTTTTGACGTTTATAAATAGAGCCCTATTTTGGATTATTAAGATTTAAAAGTTGATCATTTTATAAAAGTTGATTTAAAATATAATAAAACAAAAAACTTTTATTGTAATAAAAGCTAATTTCAAAAAAAAACCATGGGAGCAAGCAATGAATTCCAGCAGTTCGAAAACTTAGACGAAGAACAATTACCAATTGCAAAACAGCGATTACACAATTGGACACATTTTGCAGGGATATATGCCGCTGAGCATGTTGCTGCAACCGAGTTTGTTATCGGAGCAACCTTTGTTGCTTTGGGAGCCACAACTAAAGATATCTTACTCGGATTATTAATTGGTAACATACTTGCTGTTTTAAGCTGGACGTTGATTACATCACCTATTGCAGTAGAGACAAGATTAAGTCTATATACCTACCTTAATAAAATAGCAGGTGACACCATGACTAAACTTTATAATTGGGCTAATGTCATTATTTTCACAGTCATTTCTGCGGCTATGATAACCGTTTCTGCAACTGCAGTTCGGTTTGCCTTTAACATCCCTCCACAACTTAATTGGTACCCTACCAATTCATGGTTTGTACTCATTGTATTAATTGTAGGCTCTGTTGTTGTATCTATTGCTATTTACGGTTTTAAAGCCGTCTCAGAGTTTGCTGGTATTTGTGCACCATGGTTATTTGTGATGTTTACTTGTGGGGCCTTTGTTATGCTACCGGCATTATCTTTAGAGGTCTTAGACAAAACCATACCTAGCAGTTGGAACGATTTCATTGCCTTAGGTAACCAATCGATATGGACAGGCGTAAACAGTGATGGACAGCCTGGTATTGGTTTAACAGAAGTGATTGGCTTTGCTTGGGCTGCTAATACCATTACTCATTTTGGACTTATTGACATGGCGCTATTGCGTTTTGCTAAAAAGAAATCTTACGGACTAGCAACAAGTACCGGAATGATGTTTGGGCATTATGTTGCTTGGATTTCTGCAGGAATTATGGGCGCTGGTGCTGCGGTTATTATCGGTAAAACTATCGTAGAACTAGATCCAGGTGATGTGGCTTTTTATGCCTTAGGATGGTCTGGTTTTGTGATTGTAATTGTTGCCGGGTGGACCACTGCGGTAGCGAACCTCTACAGAGCGGGTTTAGCAGCACAGGCGATATTTAAAAACCATTCGCGTAAAAAAACAACAATAATTGTAGGCTTAATAACAATGATAGTGGCTTGTTTTCCTTTTGTGTTTTCGCAAATATTACCTTTATTAACCTATGCGGGTTTATTAGTGGTTCCTGTAGGCGCTATTGTATTTGCAGAACATCAAATATTTCCTAAAATTGGCTATACAAGATATTGGTTGCATTACCGCCAATTAACCTTTAGTACACCTGCAATTGCTGCTTGGGCACTTGGGCTTGTATTTGGTTTTGGGCTCAATGCCTTAAATGTGATGTCTTTCTTTTACTTATTTATACCCACTTGGATATTCACTATAATAATTTATACCCTTATAGCTGGACGGTATGGCGCTAAAAACAAATACCCCGAAGCTGAAGAAAAAGAAAGATTACGTAATATAAACATCTCTAAATTTCAAGAACAAAAAGCAGAAGGGCAGCATATACATGTTAAAGACACAACGCTTTTCACAAAAATATTAAGAACTATTTCGTTATTCGTTTTACTTATCACTGTAATCTTAGCTTGTAATGTTTTATTTGGAAGCTCAGATGAAAACATGTACATACAAAATCGTGAATTATTTTATCAATACGCATTTATTTGTACGTTACTTTATTTTGTAACTGCCTATTGGGCACTTAAACGAGGGAAAATTAAAAACATCTAAATATCATGAAAAATACAATCAAACTTAATCAAAAGAATTTGGCTGAAATTGCAAACCAAATTCCTTGCCCAACATACAACAGAAGTCTCCTTAAAACAGGGATTGTACACGTGGGGATTGGTGGTTTTCACAGAGCACATGAAGCGTTTTATACCGATCAATTATTGCAGGACCAATCTGTAACAGAATGGGGCATTTGTGGTGTGGCTTTATTAGATTATGATACCAAAATCTATAACACCTTAAAAGCACAAGATGGTTTATACACGTTAATTATTAAAGAACTCGATGGTACACACACCAAACGTGTTATTGGGGCTATTACAGAGTTTTTGTTTGCGCCAGAAAACCCCAATAAGGTGATCGAAAAAATGGCAAGTCCTGATGTTAAAATTATATCATTAACCATAACTGAAGGCGGTTATAATTACAACGAAGCGACTAAAGCATTTGATTTTGAAAACCCATTAATTCAACATGATTTAGAGCATCCTAATACACCAAAAACCATTTTTGGTTATTTAACACAAGCCCTAAAACTCCGACAAGAACGCGGATTAAAAGGCCTTACCATTCAATCTTGCGATAACATCCAAGGTAACGGACACATGGCTAAACGTATGTTAGAGAGTTATGTTGCTAAAGCTGCACCAGAATTATTAGCTTGGATAGAAACCAACGTATCGTTTCCTAATGCTATGGTAGATCGTATAACACCGGCAACATCTGCATTAGATATAGAAACTTTAAAAACCACTTCGAATATTGATGATGCATGGCCTGTGGTATGCGAACCTTTTAAACAATGGGTCATTGAAGACCATTTTATAGCGGGAAGACCTGCTTGGGAAACCGTAGGCGCACAATTTGTAGACGATGTTGTTCCGTATGAAAAAATGAAATTAAGTTTACTTAATGCCGGACATTCTGTATTAGGAATTCTTGGTGCATTATACGGCTATTCTACTATAGATGAAGCGGCTAGCAATGCCGATATAAGTTCTTTTTTAAGAATCTATATGGGTAATGAAGTGACGCCAACTTTAGGGCATTTAGAAGGCATTAACTTAAAAAATTATAAATTCTCCTTAATACAACGTTTTGGAAACACCTATATCAAAGACCAAATAGACAGAATCTGTTCACAGAGTTCTGCTAAAATTCCCATCTTTATTTTACCAACGGTGTATGCACAATTAGAGCAAAAAGGAGCCATAGACCATGCCGCTTTTATCATTGCTGCTTTTGCAATTTATAGTTTAGGACAAAACGAATTTGGTACGCAACTTATTGTTAAAGATGCGATGGAAACCGAATTAAACAAAAAAGCGATTATAGCTAGAAATACTCCTGAAGCATTTTTAGAAATAGAATCTATTTTTGGTACCCTTAAAAACAATAAAACCTTTGTAGATACCTACATTAGTGCTTATCAGAACATTGTTAAAAATGGTATTGAAAAAGCAGTGAAGGATATTAACAGTAACGTTTTAAACGAGATTTAAATGAAAAATATAGTTTGTTTTGGCGAAGTATTATGGGATGTTTTCCCTACACACAAAAAAATAGGAGGGGCGCCTTTAAATGTAGCATTACGCTTGCAATCTTTAGGTAATAACGTGTCTATAATTAGCCGTATAGGCAAGGATAAAAAAGGAAATAAAATTAAAAACCATATTATAGATCAGGGCGTCAACCTCGACAACCTACAAGTTGACGAAACCTTAAAAACAGGAAAAGTAAAAGTAACGCTTAACGAAAAAGGATCGGCGTCATACAGCATTAAATTTCCTCGTGCTTGGGATAATATACAATTAAACCCAAGCATAAAAAAAGGAGTTGAAGAGGCAGATGCTTTTATATACGGAAGTTTAATAACTAGAGGAAGAACCTCTAGACAAACGTTATATGCGCTTTTAAAATTAGCCCAATATAAAATATTTGATGTCAATTTAAGAGCTCCATATTATAGCTTAAAGATCTTAAATCATTTAATGATAGAAGCCGACTTTATTAAATTTAATGATGATGAAATTTTAGAAATAGGCAAACAATTAAATACAAACACTAATAGCTTAGAACAAAATATAAAAGTTATTGCTACGCTAACCCATACTAAAACGATTTGTGTTACCAAAGGACAACATGGAGCTATTTTATATTATAACGATGCGTTTTATTACAATAGCGGTTACCATATTGATGTTGTAGATACCGTTGGTGCTGGCGATTCCTTTTTAGCATCTTTAATTAATAAGCTTCTTAAAAAAGATAATCCACAAGAAGCCTTAGATTTTGCTTGTGCTATGGGTGCTTTAGTAGCAGGTTGTGAAGGGGCAAACCCAGAAATTAAATCTGAAGACGTGTATAAGTTTATGGAAGTGAGTTAAATAATTCACCTATCGGATGACGCATTTTTTTCTTAATAAAATATTACGTCATCCGATTCAACTAAAGTTAGACTCCCTTCTATAAATTTACGAGTAAAAACATATGTTTTATAAAATCACTTAAACCGTACTATTTAAGGATTGTAAATGAAAACTCAGCACCTTCATTTGGTTTAGATTTTACATAAATATCACCACCTAAACGGGTCACTAATTTTTTTACAATTGCTAAACCTAAGCCAGACCCTTCATTTCCATGTTTATCTATTTTAGATAATTTTACAAATATGTCAAAAATCTTGTCTTGGTAGGCTTCATCAATTCCTGGACCATTATCACTAACGCTAAATTTATAGTGCGTTGGTGTTTCCGTTACAGCGACATCAACTTTTACAATGGCTTTATCACTATATTTTTCAGCATTATTTATAAGATTGGTTAATATCTGACTCACAATAATAGGA
Source organism: Winogradskyella sp. HaHa_3_26 (assembly GCF_019278425.1). NCBI lineage: Bacteria > Pseudomonadati > Bacteroidota > Flavobacteriia > Flavobacteriales > Flavobacteriaceae > Winogradskyella > Winogradskyella sp. HaHa_3_26. Next base: position 4,140,778 of record NZ_CP058981.1, read on the forward strand.
TTCATTTGTAAACATTCTAATGCCGTTGTATATGTCAATTCTAATGTGGTATTACTCGCATAATAAACATTTAGACTGTCTTTGAATTCTGCTATGGTGATGTTTTTTTTAGAATGCTCTAATTGATCTAGTTTTGTACTATATTCCATTAGGCGATCTAAAAAAAGATATAAATACTCCGTTGATTTTAAGATAAGCTCAATAAGTCCCACACCTTCCTTGTCTAATTTACTTCTGTAATCCGCTAAAAACATACCTGCGAGATTTGAAATATTTGAAAGCGGGGATTTAATATCGTGTGAGGCAACATATGCAAATTGCTCTAAATCTAAATTTTTTTCCTCTAATTTTCCAACCAAGTCATTTAACTCAAGGTTACGTTTTCTAAGGGTTAATAAATTTATGACTTGTCGCGATAACGCATCAAGAGCCTCTTTCTGGCTAGCACTTAAAACTCTAGGTTTAGAATCTATAACGCAAAGTGTACCTAGCGGTAAACCACTATCTGTTTTTAGAGTGACACCTCCGTAAAATATAACATTTGGTGCATTAACAACTAAAGGATTATCA